>NZ_JBIRQU010000006.1:0-540337 GCF_044333355.1 Streptomyces sp. NPDC021012 | reverse complement strand
AAGCCCTGTAAGGGGTGGAGCTGACCGGTACTAATAGGCCGAGGGCTTGTCCTCAGTTGCTCGCGTCCACTGTGTTAGTTCTGAAGCAACGAACACGCCCCCTGCGGGGTGCGGCGGTTCGTAACTTCATAGAGTTTCGGTGGTCATAGCGTTAGGGAAACGCCCGGTTACATTCCGAACCCGGAAGCTAAGCCTTTCAGCGCCGATGGTACTGCAGGGGGGACCCTGTGGGAGAGTAGGACGCCGCCGAACAATTTTTATCCTCAACCCCCGGACCTTGTCCGGGGGTTGAGGCATTTTTGCGTTCAGGAGTCGGAGGGGACCCTGTGCGTCTGGGGGTGGTGGCTGAGGGTAAGGTCAGGGGGCATCGTCCGTACGTTCCCAGCAGGAGGCCCCCGGGTGGAGGTCCAGGAGACTCGCGTTCAGACCGACCGGGTCCTCACCATCCCCAATGTTCTGAGCATGGCTCGCCTGGTGGGTGTGCCGCTCTTCCTGTGGCTGATCCTCCGGCCCGTGTTCGGCGGTCCCAACAGTGATGGCTGGGCCCTGCTCGTGCTGATGCTCAGCGGCGTCAGCGACTATCTCGACGGGAAGCTCGCGCGGCGCTGGAACCAGATCAGCAGCCTCGGCCGGCTCCTCGACCCGGCCGCCGACCGGCTCTACATCGTTTCCACGCTCATCGGACTGACCTGGCGCGAGATTCTGCCGATCTGGCTGACCGCCGCCCTTTTCGCCCGCGAGTTGATGTTGCTCGTGATGGTGGGAATCCTCCGCCGGCACGGGTACCCGCCGCCGCAGGTGAACTTCCTCGGGAAAGCTGCGACTTTCAACTTGATGTACGCGTTCCCGTTGCTGCTTCTCAGTGACGGAACGGGCTGGCTTTCGTCACTCGCTGAAGTTTTCGGGTGGGCCTTCGCCGGATGGGGTACAACTCTGTATTGGTGGGCAGGGATCCTCTACGTGGTCCAGGTCCGTCGACTCGTGAAGGCGGATACCGCGGCCGATTGAGCCCGTCTGTCCTGTGTCGAGCAGCGTCGCCGGCAACAACGAGGACGTCCGAGGGTCCCTGAACGGACAGGTGAAGTCGGCAGGACCGTCGTCTCTTCAAGGAGGACGCTTCCGACATGAAGGCCGTCGTGATGGCCGGTGGCGAAGGAACCCGCCTTCGCCCCATGACCTCGAGCATGCCCAAGCCTCTTCTGCCGGTGGTGAACCGGCCGATCATGGAGCACGTCCTACGACTGCTCAAGAGGCACGGTCTCAACGAGACCGTCGTCACCGTGCAGTTTCTCGCCTCTCTCGTCAGGAACTACTTCGGCGACGGAGAAGAGCTCGGGATGGAGCTCACGTATGCCAACGAGGAAAAGCCACTCGGTACAGCGGGGAGTGTGAAGAACGCCGAGGAAGCGTTGAAGGACGACGCTTTTCTCGTCATCTCCGGGGATGCGCTCACCGATTTCGACCTCTCCGACCTCATCGCCTTCCACAAGGAGAAGGGCGCCCTCGTCACGGTCTGTCTGACCCGGGTGCCCAATCCGCTGGAATTCGGGATCACGATCGTCGACGAAGAGGGCAAGGTCGAGCGCTTCCTGGAGAAACCCACCTGGGGGCAGGTGTTCTCGGACACCGTGAACACGGGCATCTACGTGATGGAGCCCGAGGTCTTCGACTACGTCGAAGCGGACGTGTCCGTCGACTGGTCGGGTGACGTCTTCCCGAAGCTCATGAAGGAGGGCAAGCCGATCTTCGGCTATGTCGCCGAGGGCTACTGGGAGGACGTCGGCACCCACGAGAGCTATGTGAAGGCCCAGGCGGACGTCCTGGAGGGCAAGGTCCAGGTCGACATCGACGGCTTCGAGATCTCGCCCGGGGTGTGGGTCGCAGAGGGGGCCGAGGTGCACCCCGACGCGGAGCTGCGCGGGCCGCTCTACATCGGGGACTACGCCAAGGTCGAGGCCGGTGCGGAGATCCGCGAGCACACCGTCATCGGCTCGAACGTGGTCGTGAAGAGCGGTGCCTTCCTGCACAAGGCCGTTGTCCACGACAACGTCTACATCGGGCAGCAGAGCAATCTGCGGGGCTGCGTGATCGGGAAGAACACCGACATCATGCGGGCCGCCCGGATCGAGGACGGAGCCGTCATCGGGGACGAGTGCCTCGTCGGGGAAGAATCGATCGTGCAGGGGAACGTACGCGTCTACCCCTTCAAGACGATCGAGGCCGGCGCCTTCGTCAACACCTCGGTCATCTGGGAGTCCCGGGGACAGGCCCATCTCTTCGGGGCGCGCGGGGTCTCCGGCATCCTGAACGTGGAGATCACCCCCGAGCTGGCCGTACGGCTGGCGGGGGCGTACGCGACGACCCTGAAGAAGGGCGCGACCGTCACCACCGCGCGCGATCACTCCCGGGGCGCCCGGGCGCTGAAACGGGCGGTGATCTCCGCGCTCCAGGCCAGCGCCATCGACGTACGGGACCTGGAGAACGTACCGCTGCCCGTGGCGCGGCAGCAGACCGCGCGCGGAAGTGCCGGCGGGATCATGGTGCGGACCTCGCCCGGGGTGCCCGATTCGGTGGACATCATGTTCTTCGACGAGCGCGGGGCCGACCTCTCGCAGGGCGGGCAGCGGAAGCTCGACCGGGTGTTCGCGCGCCAGGAGTACCGGCGGGCCTTCCCCGGTGAGATCGGCGACCTCTCCTTCCCCGCGAGCGTCTTCGACTCGTACACCGGCTCGCTGCTGCGGAACGTCGACACCACGGGGATCGCCGAGGCGGGGCTGAAGGTCGTCGTGGACGCCTCCAACGGCAGCGCGGGGCTCGTTCTGCCCAGCCTGCTCGGGCGGCTCCAGGTCGACTCGCTGACCATCAACCCCGGGCTCGACGAGTCCCGCCCCACCGAGTCGGCCGAGAGCCGGCGGGCCGGGCTCGTACGGCTCGGGGAGATCGTGGCCTCGGCGCGGGCCGCGTTCGGCGTGCGGTTCGACCCCGTCGGCGAGCGGCTCTCGCTCGTGGACGAGCGGGGGCGGATCATCGAGGACGACCGGGCGCTCCTGGTGATGCTCGACCTGGTGGCGGCCGAGCGGCGCTCCGGGCGGGTGGCGCTGCCCGTCACCACGACCCGTATCGCCGAGCAGGTCGCCGCGTACCACGGCACCCAGGTCGAATGGACGACCACCTCGCCCGACGACCTCACGAGGGTCGGACGCGAGGAGTCGACGATCTTCGGCGGTGACGGGCGCGGCGGGTTCATCGTGCCCGAGTTCAGCAGTGTCTTCGACGGGGCCGCCGCCTTCGTGCGGCTGATCGGGCTCGTGGCGCGGACGCAGCTCACGCTCAGCCAGATCGACGCCCGGATCCCGCGGGCGCACGTCCTGAAGAAGGACATCGCGACCCCATGGGCCGTGAAGGGGCTCGTCATGCGCCGGGTGGTGGAGGCGGCGGGCAGCCGCTTCGTGGACACCACCGACGGAGTCCGGGTGGTCGAGGCCGACGGGCGGTGGGTGATGGTGCTGCCCGACCCCGCCGAGGCCGTCACCCATCTGTGGGCGGAGGGCCCCGACGACGCCTCCGCCCAGGCCCTGCTCGACGAGTGGGCCGAGGTGGTCGACAGCGCAGGTCGCTGACGGTCCGGGCCGGTGAGGACGGGAGGTGCCCGAGGGGTGCCTCCCGTCCCCGGGGAGGGGCCATTCGGCGGTAGGCCGTGCGACGTGCGACGATGTGCGGCATGTCGCAGCAGCCCCCCGTTCGGAGCACCGGATCACCGCCGCCGCGTCCGGACGCGTCCATGTCGCTGCTGAACAACGTGATCGACCACGCGCTCGACGACGGCTACGCCGAGGCGACTGCGCGGCGCGCGGCCGAGGGCGGCGGGCTGCCCCGTAACCTGCGGGCCAAACTGGGTGTCGCCGCGGGCCTTCTGCTCGCCGCCGTCGTCGTGACCGTCGGTGCGGCCGAGGCGCGGATCTCCGCGCCGGTCGTCGCCAAGGAGCGGCAGGACCTGATCGACCGGATCGACAAGGAGACGTCGACCGCCGACCGGCTGGAGGCGGACGTCGAGCGGATCCGGACCGAGGTCGGGGACCGCCAGCGGCAGGCCCTCCAGCAGCACGGCGGCGACCAGGCCGAGCTCGTCGCGCTCCTGTCGGGGGCGACGCCCGTGCACGGCACCGGCGTGAAGCTCGTCGTCGACGACGCCAAGGGCACCGACACCGGGGGCGGCGGGCCGCGGGAGAGCAGCGGCTTCTCCGACACGGGCCGGGTCCGCGACCGGGACATGCAGCGGGTGGTCAACGGGCTGTGGGAGTCGGGCGCCGAGGCCGTCGCGATCAACGGGCAGCGGCTGACGTCGCTGTCCGCGATCCGCGCCGCCGGTGACGCGATACTGGTCGACAACAAGCCGCTGGTGCCGCCGTACACCGTCCTCGCGATCGGGGACGGGAAGCGGCTGAGCACCGCGTTCCAGGACAGCGCGGACGGGCAGTACCTGCACGCGCTGGTGGAGAACTTCGGGATCAGGAGCAGGATCTCGGCCGAGGGCGACGTGCGCCTGCCGGCCGCGCCCAGCCTGACCGTACGTACCGCAGAGCCGAGGGGGGCCGGGGCGGCGACGCCCTCCGGTCGGGCCACGGCCGACACAGGGAAGGGCACATCGTGATCGCCGTACTGGGCCTGATCGTCGGAGTCGTGGTCGGACTGTTGGTCCGCCCCGAGGTTCCGGCGGTGGTCGAGCCCTATCTTCCGATCGCCGTGGTCGCCGCCCTCGACGCGGTCTTCGGCGGCCTGCGGGCCATGCTCGACGGGATCTTCGTCGACAAGGTCTTCGTGGTCTCGTTCCTGTCCAACGTGGTCGTGGCCGCGCTGATCGTCTTCCTCGGCGACAAGCTGGGCGTGGGCGCGCAGCTGTCGACCGGTGTGGTCGTCGTGCTCGGCATCCGCATCTTCTCCAACGCGGCCGCCATCCGGCGTCACGTCTTCCGGGCGTGAGGCCGATGAGCGAGAACCCGCAGAACCCTGAGAACCCCGAGGACCCGGAGCGGGTCGGGGCCGGCGGCGGCGAGGTCGAGCCCGCCGAGCCCGTCGCGGCCGGCAAGGCCGCCGAGGCCGAAGTTCCCGAGGTCGTGAAGCCCGAGGTCGTGAAGCCCGAGGCCGCCGGGCCCGGGGAGCGGGTCGAGGACGTACGGGTGCCCGAGGCGCCCGTCGTGTCCCCGGCTCCGGCCCCGGCCGCCGTCGAGCCGAGTGGGCGGCGGAGGCTCGTCTCGGCCCTGTGGCCGCCGCGGGTGACCCGGGCCCAACTCGTCGTCGCGCTGCTGCTGTTCGTCCTCGGTCTGGGACTGGCCATCCAGGTCTCCTCGACGAGCGAGAACAGCGCGCTGCGCGGGGCCCGGCAGGAGGACCTCGTGCGGATCCTCGACGAGCTCGACGACCGCACCCAGCGCCTGGAGGACGAGAAGGCCCGCCTGGAGAAGCAGCGTTCCGAGCTGGAGTCCAGCTCGGACCAGGCCGAGGAGGCGCGCAAGCAGACCCAGGAGAAGGAGCGGCAGCTCGGCATCCTGGCCGGCTCCGTCGCGGCCGAGGGGCCGGGCATCACCCTCACCGTCGGGGACCCCACCGGGGCGGTCGAGTCGGACATGCTGCTCGACGCCATCCAGGAGCTGCGCGCGGCGGGCGCCGAGGCGATCCAGGTGAACGGGGTCCGGGTGGTGGCGGACAGTTATTTCACCGGTAGCGGTGATGACATGCGGATCGATGGAACGAAGGTGGCCGCTCCGTACGTCTTCAAGGTCATCGGCAAGCCGGAAGATCTCGAGCCCGCGCTCAACATCCCCGGCGGTGTCGTGCAGACCCTGGAGAAGGAGCAGGCCACGGCCACGGTGGAGCGGGCGGCGAAGATCGTCGTCGACGCCTTGCGACCCGCGAAGCGGCCTGACTACGCTCAGTCGTCCTCCCAGTGAGAGGGGGACGAGGGGGGTCCCGCGACAAGGGCAAGACGTTGCGGGGGGTCGACGCATCACAACGGTGGTGCGTGGTGGAAACTGTCCGGAGGATACGGACGTTGTGAAGGTGTCCGGGTCGGCAGGTGTGAAGGATTTCGGTTCGTCCTGCCCCACGGGCGGGTCTGTTTCGGTCAAGGGGAATCGCCCGTGAGTTTTTTTGCGAAGTTGTTCGGCAAGAGCGGACGCGAGGACGGCGGCAGCGCCAAGCACGCCGCGTCGCGCCACGCCCAGAGCGAGGAGCAGGGCGGCGAGCGCCCGCTCTTCCGCGACGAGGTCGCCGGCCGGGGCGGTGACATTCCGGGCACGCAGGGCGCGTCTTCTGTTGACCCCGCCGGTGCCCCCCGCATAGGTTTCGGAGAACCATCAACCTCAAGTACGGGTGGAGGGTTTACGTCCGACCCGTACGCGACACAGACCTCCGCGGGGCAGCCGCGGCAGGAGGATGCGTCCATGCCGGTGTGCACGAGGTGCGGTCACCGCAACACCGCTGACAGCCGCTTCTGCTCCCACTGCGGTACGCCGCTGCGGGGCGGGGTCGCTCCCGAGCGCGCGTCGGAGACGACGTCGACGATCTCCATCTCGGGTCTTGAGGCGTACGACGCGGAGGTCACCGGCCAGACCGCCCTCCCGTCGCTGTCTCCCGAGGCGCTGGCCGCCGTGGAGGCGCTGCCGCTGGGCTCCGCGCTCCTCGTGGTGCGCCGGGGACCGAACTCGGGCAGCCGCTTCCTGCTCGACGGCGAGCTGACGACGGCCGGCCGTCACCCGCAGAGCGACATCTTCCTGGACGACTTCACGGTCTCCCGGCGGCATGTCGAGTTCCGGCGGGGGCAGGACGGCAGCTTCACTGTCGCTGACGTCGGCAGCCTCAACGGCACGTACGTCAACCGTGAGCCGATCGACTCGGTCGTCCTGTCCAACGGCGACGAGGTGCAGATCGGCAAGTACCGGCTGGTCTTCTACTCGAGCCAGCGAGGCGTGTGACGCCTCGGGGAAGCCCCTTCAGGGAAGGTTCATGCTGCGAACACCGACGGGCGGTGCCGGATCCGGCACCGCCACCGCGGGCGACCGGCTGGTCAGCATCGGCACGGTGCTGAGCCAGCTGCGCGACGAATTTCCCGAAGTGACGATCTCCAAGATCCGGTTCCTGGAGGCCGAGGGGCTGGTCGAGCCCCGGCGGACGGCCTCCGGATACCGGAAGTTCAGCCCGCAGGACGTGGAGCGGCTCGCCCGCATCCTGCGGATGCAGCGGGACCACTACCTTCCGCTGAAGGTCATCCGCGAGCACCTCGACGCCCTCGAACGGGGCGAGCCGATCAAGCTCCCGGCGCCCGGGCGCCGGCGGGACCTGCTCGACGGGCCCTGGGAGCAGGACGAGGCGGACGCGCCGACTGTCGCGCGGCTCGGCCGGGACGAGCTGATCGCCGCCGCCGAGGTGACCGAGACCGAGCTCGCCGAGTGGGAGTCGTACGGCCTCATCGCCGAGGCGGAGGGCGGCGGCTACGACGCCGAGACCGTGACCGTCGCGCGACTCGTCGCGGATCTGGGGCGATTCGGTCTGGAACCCCGGCACCTGCGGGCCGTCAAGGCGGCCGCCGACCGGGAGGCCGGGCTGATCGAGCAGGTGGTCGCGCCGCTGCGCCGGCACCGCAACCCGCAGACCAGGGCCCATGCGGAGGCCACCGCGCAGGAGCTCGCCGCGCAGTCGGTGCGGCTGCACGCGGCGCTCGTCCAGGCCGCGCTGGGGATCCGGCTCCAGTGACCCGGGAAGGGGTCCCGGGAGGGGCCCGGTAGGGGTCGCTCGGGGGGCCCGACTATCCAAACCGGTCGGGCACGTCCTAGGGTTGCTGTGTGAACGAGCTCGACGTTGTGGGTGTCCGGGTGGAAATGCCCTCCAACCAGCCGATCGTGCTCCTGCGTGAAGTGGGAGGCGATCGGTACCTCCCCATCTGGATCGGACCGGGGGAGGCGACCGCGATCGCCTTCGCCCAGCAGGGGATGGCCCCGCCGCGGCCGCTGACGCACGACCTGTTCAAGGACGTGCTGGAGGCCGTGGGACAGGAGCTCACCGAGGTCCGCATCACGGATCTGCGCGACGGGGTCTTCTACGCCGAGCTGGTCTTCGCCAGCGGCGTCGAGGTGAGCGCGCGGCCGTCGGACGCGATAGCGCTCGCCCTTCGGACCGGGACGCCGATCTTCGGCAGCGACGGTGTGCTGGACGACGCCGGTATCGCGATTCCGGACGAGCAGGAGGACGAGGTGGAGAAGTTCCGCGAGTTCCTCGACCAGATCTCACCGGAGGACTTCGGGAGCAGCAGCCAGTAGGACGGAGCGGTGCGGCCGGAGGCCGTTCGCGGGGTGCCGTCAGAGCATTCGACTAGCCTTTCCCCGGAGAGGGACACGCGAAACCACTCTCAGGGTGATTATCACTCGGCGTGCCGAGTGTGGCGATCGTTGACGCACCCCGGGTGACTGCCTACCTTCGTGTGGGCAGGTCAAGGACGGAGGGTCGGCGTGATGAGCAGCGCGGACGGTACGGCAGGGAGCTCTCTCGGACGCGTGTCCGGGGAGAGCGGTCCGTATCCGCTTCACGGCAGTGTGGGCGACTTCGGGACGGACAACGGTGTCGGCGTCGCCGACGCGGTGGTCGGCTACCGCGGACCGACGGCCTGCGCGGCCGCCGGGATCACCTATCGCCAGCTGGACTACTGGGCGCGCACCGGGCTCGTGGAGCCGAGCGTGCGGCCCGCGTACGGGTCGGGGACGCAGCGGCTCTACAGCTTCCGCGACGTCGTCGTACTGAAGATCGTCAAGCGTTTCCTCGACACCGGGGTGGCCCTTCAGAACATCCGGGCCGCGGTGCAGCACCTGCGCGCCCGGGGCTTCCGGGACCTGGAGCGGATGACGCTCATGAGCGACGGGGCCACGGTGTACGAGTGCTCCTCGCCCGACGAGGTCGTCGACCTCCTCCAAGGCGGGCAGGGCGTCTTCGGCATCGCCGTCGGGGTCGTCTGGCGCGACGTCGAGGCGGCGCTCTCGCAGCTCCACGGGGAGCGTGTCGACACCGGCGAGACGCTGGTCCGGCACAACCCGGGCGACGAGCTGGCACGCCGGCGACGCGACAAGGCGGTCTGAGCGCGGCGGGGAGGCCTGGGCGTGCCCGGGCCCGCGCCCGGGGTGGTCTTGGGCGCGCCCGAGGGGCCTTGAGGGGGTCTGAGCGGGCCGGGCGGGCCTGAGCGAGGCTGAGGAGTGGGCCGGGCCCTGAGCATGTCGGGCGGCGGGGGCGTGCCGAAGGGCCTGAGCAGGGTCGGGCGCGGGATCGAGCGCGCCGGGGTGCTGCGGGCGCGCCGAAGGGCCTGGGTGGGCCGGGTCTGGGTGCCCGGGTGTTCCTTGGGGGCGTTGTCAGTGGCGTGGGGCAGCATCGGGTGTGTGAGAGCCGCGCCCACGATCCTGCATCTCGACATGGATGCCTTCTTCGCCGCCGCAGAGCAGGCGTCGAAGCCCAGCCTGCGCGGAAAGCCCGTGATCGTCGGTGGTCTCGGGCCCCGGGGTGTGGTCGCCACCGCCTCCTACGAGGCCCGTCGCTTCGGGGTGCACTCGGCCATGCCGATGGGGCAGGCGCGTCGGCTCGCGCCGAACGCGGCCTATCTCGTGCCGCGCTTCGCCTTCTACCGCTCGATCAGCGAGCAGGTCATGGAGCTGCTGCGGCGGCTCTCACCGCTCGTGGAGCCCCTCAGCCTCGACGAGGCCTTCGTCGACCTCGAAGCGGGTGGCGTCGCCGACGACAGCGCGAGCGCGCGGGCCGCGGGGGAGCGGCTGCGGGCCGACATCCTCGCGACGACCGGGCTCAGCGGGTCCGTGGGGCTCGCCGGGTCCAAGATGATCGCGAAGATCGCCTCCGAGGAGGCCAAGCCGAACGGGCTCGTCCTCATCGAGCCCGGGACGGAGCGGGAGCTGCTCGGGCCCCGGTCGGTACGGATCCTGCCCGGCGTCGGGCCGGCCACGGGGGAGCACCTGCGGCGCGCCGGGATGAGTACCGTCGCCGACCTCGTGGAGGCGGGCGAGGACGAGCTCGTACGGCTCCTGGGGCGGGCGCACGGGACCTCGCTGCACCGGATGGCCCAGGGGTACGACGACCGGCCCGTGGTGGCCGAGCGGGAGACCAAGTCGGTGTCGGTCGAGGACACCTTCGACGTGGACCTCCACGACCGGGTGCGGATCCGGATGGAGGTCGAACGGCTCGCGGAGCGGTGTGTCGCGCGGCTGCGGGCCTCGGGGCACTCCGGGCGGACCATCGTCCTCAAGGTGCGGCGGTACGACTTCTCGACGCTCACCCGGTCCGAGACGCTGCGGGGTCCGACGGACGACCCGGGTGTCGTACGGGAGGCGGCGGGGCGGCTCCTGGAGGCGGTGGACACGACCGGGGGCGTGCGGCTGCTGGGGGTGGGGGTGAGCGGGCTCGCGGACTACACGCAGGAGGACCTGTTCGCCCAGGCGGAGGCGGAGGTCTCGGAGCGGCCTGCGGAGGAGGCCGTGCCCCCGGAGGCGGAGGAGGCGGCTTCCCCCGTGGCGGAGAGCGCCGAGCGGGTGTGGGCGCCCGGGCACGACGTGCGGCACGCCGCGCACGGGGCCGGGTGGGTCCAGGGGAGCGGGGTCGGGCGGGTCACGGTGCGGTTCGAGGAGCCGTGGTCCGGGCCGGGGCGGGTGCGGACGTTCGCCGTGGACGACCCGGAGCTCGAACCGTCGGAGCCGTTGCCGCTGGTCCGGCGGGACGAGGCGGCGTGAGGGTGCCCACCCGCACCGTCGCGCGGGTGGGTCCGTCCTCGGGGAGGGGCCTCAGGCGCCGTCCTGGCCCGCCAGGCGGCCGAAGTCGGTGTCCGGGACGTCCCTGGACGGGGGAGGCAGGGCGAGGCTGTAGTGGCGGTACAGCTGGAGTTCCTGCTCGGGGGAGAGGTGGCGGCCCACTCCGAAGTCGGGGGCGTCCTTGATGAGGGCCCGCTCGTACGGGATGTGGAGGCCGTCGTCGAGCAGGGCGCTCGGCTCCAGGGGGACGAAGGCGTCCCGGCTGAACAGGCCCGTGCGGACCGCGGCCCATTCGGGGATGCCGGTCGCGTCGTCCAGGTACACCTCGTCCACGGTTCCGATCTTGTGCCCGTTCCGGTCGAACGCCTTGCGGCCGATCAGGCTGCGCGGATCGATATCGGTCTGCACGGTCCCTCCAACTGGTCGCAACTGCTCTACACCCCTACGAAAGTGCACATCTGGGATGTCGGCCACTTGAGCGATGGGAGCCGCAACCTCGCTGGTAGGCTGGTTGTGGCTGTCGACCCCGTGCGGGAGAGTCCCCCGGAGAAACCTTCCGGTGGGCGCCGAAGGAGCAAATCCTCCCCGGAATCTCTCAGGCCCCTGTACCGCGCGGACGAGGTCACTCTGGAAAGCAGAGCGGATGTCGACGGCATCCCGCTCTCACCGACGGTGAAAGCCGGCGGGCCGCGAGGCGTGCCGGTGAAACTCTCAGGTTGAGATGACAGAGGGGGAGGCCGTCCGGGCACCCGCGCCGTGGTGCCCCTCGCAGGTCGTGACGACCAGGAGGCCTCCGTACATGACCGCCAACCGCACTCCGCTCTCCGAGCTCGAACAGGGCATCCCGTTCGAGCAGCGGCACATCGGCCCCGACGCCGAGGCGCGGGCCAAGATGCTCGCCCAGGTCGGTTACGGCTCGCTCGACGAGCTCACGGCCGCCGCGGTGCCGGACGTCATCAAGAACGCCGAGGCGCTGGGCCTGCCGGCCGCGCGCACCGAGGCCGAGGTCCTGGCCGAGCTGCGCATGCTCGCCGACCGCAACCAGGTCCTCGCCCCGATGATCGGCCTCGGTTACTACGGGACCTTCACCCCGCCGGTCATCCTCCGGAACGTGATGGAGAACCCCGCCTGGTACACGGCCTACACGCCCTACCAGCCGGAGATCTCCCAGGGCCGCCTGGAGGCCCTGCTCAACTTCCAGACCATGGTCGCCGACCTGACCGGTCTGCCCACCTCCGGCGCCTCCCTCCTGGACGAGGGCACCGCCGCCGCCGAGGCCATGGCGCTCTCCCGCCGCGTGGGCAAGGTCAAGAACGGCGTCTTCCTCGTCGACGCCGACGCCCTGCCGCAGACCATCGCCGTCATCGAGACCCGCGCCGAGCCGACCGGTGTCGAGGTCGTCGTCGCCGACCTGTCCGCCGGCATCCCGGTCGAGGTCGCCGAGCGCGGTGTCTTCGGTGTCCTCCTCCAGTACCCGGGTGCCTCCGGTGCCGTCCGCGACATCAAGCCGCTGATCGACGCCGCCCACGAGCTCGGCGCGATCGTCACCGTCGCCGCCGACCTGCTCGCGCTCACCCTGCTCACCTCGCCCGGCGAGCTGGGCGCCGACATCGCCGTCGGCACCACGCAGCGCTTCGGCGTCCCGATGGGCTTCGGCGGTCCGCACGCCGGCTACATGGCCGTCCAGGACAAGCACGCCCGCTCCCTGCCCGGCCGCCTCGTGGGCGTGTCCGTCGACGCCGACGGCAACCGCGCCTACCGCCTGGCCCTGCAGACCCGCGAGCAGCACATCCGCCGCGAGAAGGCCACCAGCAACATCTGCACCGCCCAGGTGCTGCTCGCCGTCATGGCCGGCATGTACGCCGTCTACCACGGCCCCGAGGGTCTGAAGCAGATCGCGCGGCGTACGCACCGCTACGCCGCCATCCTCGCCGCGGGCCTCACCGCCGGTGGCGTCGAGGTCGTGCACGGCTCGTACTTCGACACCCTCACCGTCCGCGTGCCCGGCAAGGCCGACGAGGTCGTCGTCGCCGCCCGCGAGGCCGGGGTGAACCTCCACCGCGTCGACGCCGACCTCGTCTCGATCTCCTGCGACGAGACCACCGGGCGCGCGCAGCTCGCCGCCGTCTGGGGCGCCTTCGGCGTCACCGCCGACGTGGAGGCCCTGGACGCGGCCACCGAGGACACCCTCCCGGCCGGTCTGCTGCGCTCCGACGCGTACCTGACCCACCCGGTCTTCCACGCGCACCGCTCCGAGACCTCGATGCTGCGCTACCTGCGCAAGCTCGCGGACCGCGACTACGCGCTGGACCGCGGCATGATCCCGCTCGGCTCCTGCACCATGAAGCTGAACGCGACCACCGAGATGGAGCCGGTGACCTGGCCCGAGTTCGGCCAGATGCACCCGTTCGCCCCGGTCGAGCAGGCGCAGGGCTACCTCACGCTCATCAACGAGCTGGAGGAGCGCCTCGCCGAGGTCACCGGCTACGACAAGGTGTCGATCCAGCCCAACGCCGGTTCGCAGGGCGAGCTGGCCGGTCTGCTCGCCGTCCGCGCCTACCACCGCGCCAACGGCGACGAGCAGCGCACCGTCTGCCTCATCCCGTCCTCCGCGCACGGCACCAACGCCGCCTCCGCGGTGATGGCTGGCATGAAGGTCGTCGTCGTCAAGACCGCCGACGACGGCGAGGTCGACGTCGAGGACCTGCGCGCCAAGATCGCCCAGTACCGCGACGAGCTGTCCGTGCTGATGATCACCTACCCGTCCACGCACGGCGTCTTCGAGGAGCACGTCGCGGACATCTGCGCCGAGGTCCACGAGGCCGGCGGCCAGGTGTACGTCGACGGCGCCAACCTGAACGCGCTGGTCGGTCTGGCCAAGCCGGGTCACTTCGGCGGCGACGTCTCGCACCTGAACCTGCACAAGACCTTCTGCATCCCGCACGGCGGCGGCGGCCCCGGCGTCGGCCCGGTCGGCGTCCGCGCCCACCTCGCCCCGTACCTGCCGAACCACCCGCTCCAGCCCACCGCGGGCCCGGAGACCGGCGTCGGCCCGATCTCGGCCGCCCCCTGGGGCTCCGCCGGCATCCTGCCGATCTCCTGGTCGTACGTGCGCCTCATGGGCGGCGAGGGCCTCAAGCGCGCCACGCAGGTCGCCGTGCTCGCGGCGAACTACATCGCCAAGCGCCTGGAGCCCCACTTCCCGGTGCTCTACACCGGCCCGGCCGGTCTGGTCGCCCACGAGTGCATCGTGGACCTGCGTCCGCTCTCGAAGGAGACGGGCGTCACGGTCGACGACATCGCCAAGCGCCTCATCGACTACGGCTTCCACGCGCCGACGATGTCCTTCCCGGTGGCCGGCACGCTGATGATCGAGCCCACCGAGTCCGAGGACCTCACCGAGCTCGACCGCTTCTGCGACACGATGATCGCGATCCGCGGCGAGATCGAGAAGGTCGCCTCCGGCGAGTGGCCCGGCGACGACAACCCGCTGCACAACGCCCCGCACACCGCGGCCGCGCTGGGCGGCGAGTGGAACCACCCGTACACCCGTGACGAGGCGGTCTTCCCGGCCGGTGTCTCGGCCGCCGACAAGTACTGGCCGCCGGTGCGCCGCATCGACGGTGCCTTCGGCGACCGGAACCTGGTCTGCTCCTGCCCGCCGCTGGACGAGTACGACAACTGAGCACGCGCCGAGGGCCGGTCCGGAGGATCTCCTCCGGGCCGGCCCTCGGCGTTTCCCTCGTACGGTGTCCTGCCGCTTTCAGGCGGCGGTCGTCACCTGTCCCGCCGTCAGCGGCCGATGCGGGGCGATGATCTGCCCGTCCGGCAGCAGTTCACCGGTGTCCTCGAAGAGCAGGACGCCGTTGCACAGCAGGCTCCAGCCCTGCTCCGGGTGGTGTGCCATCAGTCGGGCCGCCTCCCTGTCGGGGGAGTCGGCGGTGGGACAGGCGGGCTGGTGCTGGCACATGGGTGGGTTCTTTCGCTGCGTCGTGGTGGATGTCCTGCGGCTCTGTGCGCTCATGGCCGCCCCCGTAGGTCGGTTCGGTTCCGGTCCCCAGTCTTGCCCCATGGACGGTCTTCCGCAGGTATTTCGCGACAGCTCGTCCTCTCCTGGGAAGACGCGTCACCCGCAGGGGCGGTTCAGGTCAACTGCACCGTCTCTTCGGGTGGTTCGGGGTGGTCCCAGCGGGCTAGTCCGTACGGGAGAGCCGTTCGGGCGGGGCGTTCGGGAGCGCGGCTCGGACAGGAGTGCGCCCCGTGACCCGGCCGGGTCACGGGGCGGCGGCGTACGTGCGGAGGATCAGGCGGACGCCGGCGAACCCAGAAGGGGCGGCGGCGCGAGTCGTGTGCTGAGCACGGGCAGGAGTTCGGCGACCTGGTACGGGAGGTGGGCCGCGATCCCCGGGGGTGCGGGGGCCAGGGGCACCATCAGATCGGCCGCGGCCGGGGCGACGGGGGTGTCGTCCGCCTCCGGTCCCGCGTGCAGCCACAGGGTCAGCATGTAGAGCTCCGGTACGGAGAGCAGCCGCGCCTGGTACATGGTGGGCAGGGCCTCGGCCTGGAGCAGGGCCCGTTCCGTGGCGGAGACGTACGGGCCCTCGAAGAAGTGCGAGAAGGCCCAGCCGTCCGGGGTGAGCATGGTGTCCGCGGCGGCGATCGCCCGGTCCCCGTTCCGGATGAGGAATCGCCAGCCGGCGAGCCGGGTGCGGGGTGCGAGTCCCGGGCCCCCGCCGACGCCCAGGACGTGGACGGGCAGGGGGCGTTCGGGGCTCAGTGGTCCCTGTGCGGCCCGCAGCGCGGGAGTTCGCGGCTCGCGGACGGCGGTCGGCGAACCGAGGGCCGCGAGGACACTGCGGAGGGCCGGCGCGGGGGCCGGGGAGGGTCGGAGCATGGTGGGTCGCCTCTCACTCAGGAGACACGGTGATGCGTGGGCAGGTACGACGGCGCTGTCGGCGGCGGGGCCAGAGAGGGGCCATGAGGCCATGGCCGGGCGCCAACACTCTGCCTCGTCCGCGGAGTTTATACGACACGTGTTCACACAGTGTTTCCGCTAGACCTCGCGGATATTCCTGACAAGACGTCAACAAGCCGTAATCAGGGGGAGTTGAAGCGGAATCACGAGGACCATACCGCTCCCACCTGCGTATTCCGCGCGAAGGTGGACGGCTGAATTCCGATCCCGGCTCCCGGGACAATACGACATTGGTATATGTCGCACGTTCCTTGCCTTCGGGATGTGCCGCTGGAGTCCTTCGTCCAGCCTATCCTCCGACAGGCCGATTCCGCAGGCGTTGTGGATCAGCGGGGTGGGCATCATCGTCCGTGACGCGCTGCCGTCCCGGCGGCCGCCCACTCGGGGAGGGACGCTTCGATGGGGGAGAAGGTCGTGGCCGACGGGTTCGGCCCGTCCGACCGGCAGCAGTACCGGAGAAAGCTCCAGCAGTGTCTCGCGGGGCTCGCGCGGCTGCTGGCGGAGAAGAGGTTCGACCGGCCGCGCAATCTCATGGGCGTGGAGATCGAACTCAATCTCGCCGGCTCCGACGGGATGCCCCGGATGCTGAACGGCCCGGTCCTCGAAAAGATCGCCAGCCCCGATTTCCAGACGGAACTCGGAATGTTCAACCTCGAAGTGAACATCGCGCCCCACCAGCTCGACGGGCGCGTATTCGACCGGCTCGCGGAGGAGATCGGAACCGGCCTGGGATATGCCGACCGCAAGGCGGCGGAAGTCGACGCGAACGTCGTCATGATCGGCATACTCCCCACGCTGGCCCAGCACGACCTGGTCCCCGAGAACATCTCGGACAACGACCGCTACACGCTGCTCAACGACCAGATCCTCGCCGCCCGCGGCGAGGACTTCACCCTCGACATCCACGGCGTCGAACGCCTGCTGTGCACCACGGAGTCGATCGTTCCCGAGGCGGCCTGCACCTCGGTGCAGCTCCACCTCCAGGTCACACCGGCCAGGTTCGCCCCCGTGTGGAACGCCGCGCAGGCCGTGGCCGGCGTCCAGATCGCGCTCGGCGCCAACGCGCCCTTCGTCTTCGGCCGCGAACTGTGGCGCGAGTCCCGGCCGCCGCTCTTCCAGCAGGCCACCGACACCCGGCCGCCCGAGCTCCGGTCCCAGGGCGTGCGGCCGCGCACCTGGTTCGGGGAGCGGTGGGTGGACTCCGTGTACGACCTCTTCGAGGAGAACCTCCGCTACTTCCCCGCCCTGCTGCCGCTCTGCGACGAGGAGGACCCGCTGCTCGTCCTCGACCGGGGCGGGGTGCCGCGCCTCCAGGAACTGATCCTGCACAACGGCACGATCTACCGCTGGAACAGGCCGGTGTACGGCTGGGTCGACGGGGTCCCGCACCTGCGCGTCGAGAACCGGGTCCTGCCGGCGGGGCCGACCGTCACCGACGTGATCGCGAACGCGGCCTTCTACTACGGGCTCGTGCGCTCCCTCGCCGACGACCCCCGGCCGGTGTGGAAGCGGATGGCCTTCCAGGACGCCGAGGCCAACTTCGACACCGCCTGCCGCCACGGCATCGAGGCCGAGCTGCGCTGGCCCCGCGCGGGGCGCGCCGGCGGCATCGCCACCGTGCCCGCCGTACGGCTCGTCCTGGACGAGCTGCTGCCGCTCGCCGCGGCGGGGCTCGACGCCTGGCACATCGAGCCGGCCGACCGGGACTTCTACCTCGGGGTGATCGAGCAGCGCTGTCTGCGGCGGGTGAACGGCGCCTCCTGGCAGGCCGACACCTTCCACCGGGCCCTGGAGTCGGGCCTCGACCGGGAGGCCGCCCTCGCGGCGACCACCCGGCGGTACCGGACGCTCATGCTCGCGGGCGAGCCGGTGCACACCTGGCCGGTGGGGATCGGCTGACCTCTCCTCGTCCCCGTCCATGGGCGATCATGTCCAGGTGGTCCCGGCCGGCCGGGACCACCGGAACGGTGTGGGCCCGCGACGGGGAAGTGGAGACAGGTGTGGTGTCGGAGCAACGACTGAGGGACCCAGCCCCGCCCCCCGACGGCCTGCCGCGCGGCGTGCTGCGCTCCGAGACGCTCATCGTGCTCGCCCTCTCGCTCGGGGCGAGCGGGGTGTCGGCGCTCATCAGCTTCATCGGCTCGCTGACCAAACCGGGCGCGCTGAAGGAGCAGGCGGCGACGCTCAACGGCTCGTACGCTCCCGGCCGCCCCTGGCTCGACCTGTCCTGGCAGCTCTTCGGCATCGCCACCGCGCTCGTGCCGGTCGTGCTCGTCGCCCATCTGCTGCTGCGGGAGGGGCCGGGGGTCCGGGGACTGCGGGTCATCGGCTTCGACCGGACCCGGCCGTGGTCCGACCTCGGGCGCGGAACCCTGGTCGCGGCGGGGATCGGGAGCGCGGGCCTCGCCTTCTACCTGGCGGCGCGGGCGTCCGGGTTCAACCTGACGGTGGTGCCGGAGTCGCTGCCCGACGTGTGGTGGAAGTACCCCGTGCTCATCCTCTCGGCGATCCAGAACTCCGTCCTGGAGGAGGTCATCGTCGTCGGCTATCTGCTGCGCAGACTGGGCCAGTTGGGGTGGACGCCGATGGCCGCGCTGGTGGCGAGTTCGGTGCTGCGCGGCTCGTACCACCTCTACCAGGGGGTCGGCGGCTTCATCGGCAACATGGTGATGGGCGTGGTCTTCGTGCTGCTCTACCGCCGCTGGGGGCGGGTGGGGCCGCTGGTCGTGGCGCATGCGCTGCTCGACATCGTGGCCTTCGTCGGGTACGGGCTGCTCGCCGGGAAGGTGGGCTGGCTGCCCACCGCGTGACGGGGAGACGAAGGAGGGGGTGTGCGGCTCGGGCCGCACACCCCCTCTCGTGCGTCAGGCCCGCAGGTCGCCCTCGACGACCGTGACGGCGTGGCCGTTCAGGAGGGTGCGGTCGCCGCGCAGGCGGGTGCGGACGAGGCCCGTACGAGCGCCGCCCTGGAAGCCGGTGAGCTCCTCGCGGCCGAACCTGGCCGACCAGTACGGGGCGAGCGCGGTGTGGGCGCTGCCCGTCACCGGGTCCTCGTCGATGCCGACGGCGGGGAAGAAGCCGCGCGAGACGAACTCGTATCCGCTGTCCGGGCGTTCGGCGGCGGCGGTCGCGATGACACCGCGCGAGGAGAGGACCTTCAGGGAGGCGAAGTCCGGCGTGAGCGAGCGGACCGTCGCCTCGTCGCGCAGCTCGACGACGAGGTCGCCGATGTGGGAGGCCGTGTCGTGGACGGCGACGATCTCGGCGCCGAGCGCCTTCTCCAGGCCCTCGGGGACGGGGACCGGGGTGAGGGAGGAGGTCGGGAAGTCCATCGTGATCGTGCCGTCGTCCTCGGCGGTGGTGATCAGGATGCCGCAGCGGGCCGTGAAGCGGACCGTGCCGCTCGCGGTGCCGGTGGTGTGCAGGACGTGCGCGGTGGCCAGGGTGGCGTGGCCGCACATGTCGACCTCGGTGGTGGGGGTGAACCAGCGCAGGGCCCAGTCCGCCTCGCCGCCGGGCGGCAGCGGGTGGGCGAAGGCGGTCTCGGAGAGGTTGACCTCGGCGGCGACCTTCTGGAGCCAGGCGTCGTCGGGGAAGGAGTCGAGGAGCAGGACTCCGGCCGGATTGCCGGAGAAGGGCCGGTCGGTGAAGGCGTCGACGATTCGGATGCGCATGCCCCTGACCGTACCGGGGTCGGAAAAGCGGGCTCCAAGGCCAATCGCGGAGAACTGGACCCTTCCTCCGTCGGGATCACAGCGGGGTCAGGACCATGAGGATCTCGTCGCGGTCGTCGTCGGCGGCCAGGCGCAGGGCCCCGGGCCAGCGGCCGACCTCCCGCCAGCCGAGCCGGCCGTAGAACTCCTCAAGACCGGTGCCGCCGCGTGCCGCGAGCCTCAGCTGCTCCAGGCCCATCTCGTCGCGGGCGATCACGCGGGCGCGCCGCACCAGACCCGCACCGATGCCCCGGCCGCGCACCCCGAGGCGGGTCTGGACGTGGTGCAGGGTGCCCCAGTGCGCGACCAGCGGATGGGGGTCGCGGCGCAGGCACAGCCAGCCCGCGAGGGCACCGTCGACGGTGGCGACGAGGAGCCGGCTGCTCGCCGGGTCGAGTCCCGTGACGATGCGGTCGACCGCTGCGGCGACCGCGGCCGGGTCGACCGGCGGGAAGGGGAACCCGGCCGCCCCGCCCGCGTCGCTCACCTCGGTCCAGCAGTCGGCGAGGGCCGCCGGGAGCCCGCCGGGCAGCGCGTCGGGGGCGGTGAACTGGGCGAAGAGCGGGGTGTCGGCTGTTCCGGTCATCGCAGGAGTGTCGCAGAAGTCCGGGGCGTGGGGAGTTTCGGGGAGGCGGTGGCTCCGGGGAGAGCCTGGAGCCCGGTTCCTCCCACGGGCTCCGGGCCGAGAGCGGGAGCGGACGCGTCGTCAGGGACTCGATGTCATGCACTCGATCCGCCGGAACCTCCTCTCCGCGCGCGGAGGTACGCCTCCAGCTCCGCCGCCCCGGCGAGCAGCGCGCGCCCGCGGGCGGAGAGCCGGTCGTGCCAGTCGGTCAGCGCGGCTTCCAGGGGTTCCAGGCCGCCGGCCGTGCGGACGTGGGCGATCAGGGGGGCGATCCGCTCCAGCGGGTAGCCACCGCGCCGGAGTTGGTGGGCGAGGCGGGCGTCGCGTACGGCGGCCTCGTCGTAGACGCGGTAGCCGGTCCGGGGGTCGCGGTGGGGGTGGACGAGTCCGGCGTCCTCCCACTTGCGGAGGGTCGCGGGACGGATGCCGAGCTTCCTCGCCAGCGGTCCGATGAAGGTGCCGCCGGGCTCGGGGGGAGTCGTGGTGGGGTCCAGGTCGCGGAGGGCGGACTCCACGGCCCGGAGGGTGCGCCGGTCGTCGAGGAGTTGGGCGTGGCTCTCGTCGATCAGGCGGAAGGCCTCGTCGGCCGCGTCCTGGTTCACGGCCCGCATGATCGCCGTGGCCGTCGGGTGGCCGTGGCCGGGCAGCAGGGCCAGGAAGGCGCGCAGGGCCCCGGCATGCAGCGGGGTGTAGGTGCGGTAGCCGTGGGGGCTGCGAGCGGCGGCGGGGAGGATGCCGGCCTCCTCGTAGTTCCTGATCGCCTGCGTGGACAGACCGTGCCCGCGTGCCAGGTCGACCGGCCTCAGACGATCGGTGCTTTGAAGGTTCTTCCCCATGCGGTCGACGATATCGCGGGCTCTTCGCGCAAAAGTCTCCACCGAAGGTTCAACGATAGCGTGGAAGGCATGGCGACTGACATCAAGCACACCGCCCATGCCGTCGACGCTGCCTCCGTCCTGGGACTGCTCCCGGCCCGGCCCCGGCTGCTCGCCCTGGGCGAGCCCACCCACGGCGAGGACACCCTGCTCGACCTGCGCAACGAGCTCTTCCGGCAGCTCGTCGAGGAGGGCTACCGGACGATCGCGATCGAGACCGACTGTCTGCGGGGCCTGACCGTGGACGACCACGTCACCTCCGGCGCCGGCTCCCTCGACGAGGTGATGGAGCACGGTTTCAGCCACGGCTGGGGCGCTTCCGCGGCCAACCGCGAGCTCGTGCGCTGGATGCGCGCGTACAACGAGGACCGGCCCCCGGCCGAGCGGCTCCGCTTCGCCGGCTTCGACGGCCCGCTGGAGATCACCGGAGCCGAGAGCCCCCGCCAGGCCCTCACCGCGCTGCACGGCTACCTCGCGGACCGGGTGGAGGCCGGCCTGCTGCCCTGCGTCCGGTCCGAGCTCGACGGACTGCTCGGCGGCGACGAGGCGTGGACCGAGCCCGCCGCGATGATGGACCCGGCCCGGTCCGCGGGGCGCTCGGACGGGGCCGGCCGGCTGCGGCTGCTCGCCGACGAGCTCGTGGAGCTGCTCGACGAGCAGCGACCGCACCTGATCGCGGTGAGCTCCCCGGAGGAGTGGGACCGGGCGAGGCTGTACGGGCGCACCGCACTCGGCCTGCTGCGCTACCACCACTGGACGGCCGACACCTCGCCGGCCCGCCTGGCCCGTCTGGTGGCCGTGCGGGACCGGATGATGGCCCTCAACCTGCTCGCGCTCGCCGAGCGCGGCCCGGTGTTCGTCCACTCCCACAACTCCCACCTCCAGCGGGAGAAGAGCTCGATGCGGATGGGCGGGCAGCGGCTGGAGTGGTGGAGCGCGGGTGCCCTGGTGAGCGCCGAGCTCGGTGAGGAGTACGCCTTCGTCCCCACGGCCCTCGGCACGATCCGGCACCAGGGCGTGGACGCGCCGCCGCCGGACACCGTCGAAGGGCTCCTGTACGCGCTCCCCGAGGACCGCTGTGTCGTCGACGCCCGAGGCCTCGCCGCCGCCCTCGGCGCCGCGCGGCCCGCGCCGCGCGTGTCCCCCTGGTTCGGCTACGCCCCGTTCGACCCGGCGCATCTGGCGGCGAGCGACGGCCTCGTCTTCCTCGGGGACGTTCCGCAGGGATAGCGCCGCCCTCGCGACCGACCTGTCGAGTATTGCTCGCCGAACAGTTCCGATATATCGTTGAGGCATCGCGACAGTTCGACGACGGAATCTCGATGGAAGGAGCGTTGCGATGCGTTCACATGGACACGAGTACGGAAACGGACACGGTCGTGGAGGCTGCGGCCCCGGGCCTCGGGGGGACTTCGAGGGGCGGCGTGCCGCGTTCGGGCCGTTCGGGCCCGGGTTCGGCGGCGGGCCGTGGGGCGGTGGGCCCTTCGGCGGGCGGGGTCGCGGTGGCGGCCGGGGGCGGGCGCGGCGCGGTGACGTGCGCGCCTCGATCCTGGCGCTCCTCAAGGACCGCCCGATGCACGGCTACGAGATGATCCGGGAGATCGGCGAGCGCAGCGACGGGGCGTGGAAGCCCAGTCCGGGCTCGGTCTACCCGACCCTCCAGATGCTGGAGGACGAGGGGCTGATCGCCAGCGAGAGCGAGGGCGGCAAGAAGCTGTTCACGCTCACCGACACGGGGCGCGCCGAGGCCGACGAGGGCCCCGACGCGCCGTGGGAGGAGGCCGGGCGCGGAGTCGACTGGGACGCCGTGAACGAGATCCGGCAGGCCGGCTTCGGTCTGATGGAGGCGTTCGGGCAGGTCTGGAAGACTGGCAGCCCCGAGCAGCGGCAGAAGGCGGTCACCGTGATCAACGAGGCCCGCAAGAAGCTGTACCTGATCCTCGCCGACGAGGACTGACGAACGACGGCCGGGGCCCCGCGACGACCGTCGCGGGGCCCCGGCCTTTCCCGGTGGTACGGCTCAGGCCACCAGGCCCGCGAGCTTGCGCAGGGACTCGGTCAGCGCCGCCGTCGCCGAGTCCTTGAGCTTGCCCGCCATCAGGGAGACCGCCGCACCGGTGAACTCCCCGTCGATCCGTACGGTCGTCGCGTCCCCGTCCGCCGTCAGCGAGTAGCGCGTGCCGACGACGACCCCCATCGGGCCCTTGCCCCGGATGGCGAACGCCCGCTCGGACTCCAGCTCCTCCACCGTCCACAGCACCTCGGCGGGGAAGCCCATCAGCTTCATGTTCTCCGTGAAGGTGGCGCCCGCCTCCAGGGCGGCCGGACCGCCGTTCGGGAAGCCGGTGTGGGTGGCGTTCCACTCGCCGTACGAGGAGAAGTCCGTGAGCCGCGCCCAGACCTTTCCGGCCGGCGCCTCGATCCGTGCCTCCGCGCTGACTTCGGCCATGAGACCACCCCTTCACGCGTGCCAACTGGGTTCGGTGTCGCGGAACGTAGCGGGGCGGCCGTGAACATTCAATACTGATGAACCGTCAGTTCTGCGGTCGTCGGTCCCGTGCCGTCGCCGATCCACCAGATCTCGGCCGCGTCGAAGCTGTCCGAGGCCCGCGGCGCCCCGTCCTCCTCGTGGCGGTGGAAGGCCGCCCAGAACAGATCGGCCGGCAGCGCCTCCCGGGGTGCGTACACCCGGTACACGTACTGCCGCCCGTCGCGTGCGAGCAGAGCCACCATCCAGAACACGACCGGAGGACGAGCGGAGGAGGGTTCATGGTTGCAAGGGGGGCGCAAAGCAAGGCGGCGCGCGCCTCTCGGGGTCAACGCGCGCGATCTCATCCGTAAGGAGGAGCAACCGCGCGCCCGTGCCCAACTCCGGTGGGATGCGGACATGCTTCTCCCCGGTGATGCTCCGGCCGCCCCGGCCTGATGAGGTGGGAGGGTGCACCATCCCGTCCCGCGCCCCCAGCCCCTCCCGTCCTCCGTCGCCCCGCGCGCGGAGCTCGCGTCCTTCCTGACGCCCTCGCTCGCGGCGGTCGTGTCGGGCGCGCGCCGCAGGGCGCTCAGGGACGGCGACCGCCAGATCGACACCGCCCACCTCCTGCACTCGCTGATCGAGTCCGACCCCGAGGCCGGTGCCGCCTTCGACGGCGGCCATCAGCTCGCCCGCGTCCTCGGCTACCTCGTCCAGCGGTCCATCGGCTACGGGCTGCGGTGGCAGCGGGTGGAGGAGGAGTCCGCGGCCCGGCGGCTGCTGCCCGCCGCGCGCGGTGCCGAGGCCCCGGGCGCCCGCCCCTCCCCCTGGTCGCCGGCCGCGGCCGCCGCCCTGGAGGGCGCCTTCCGGCGGGCCGTCGAGCGCGGCGAGCCCCAGGCCCGCGGCCTCGACCTGCTCGCCGCCGTCGCCGCCGATCCCGAGAGCCGGGCCGTCGAGGTGCTGCGCCGCGCGGGGGTCGATCCGGCCGCGCTGACCGCCCGGGTCACCGCCCTCCTGGCCGCCCTCGACGAGGAGCCGTCTCAACAGGTGTAACGGGGGTTACGGCCCTGACGGTGTCCTGCCATGATGGCCCGATGCATGCGTCTCAGGGGAGAAGCGCCGGCCTGGGACTCGCCCTGGCCTCGGCCTTCGCGTTCGGTGGTTCAGGAGTGGCGGCCAAGCCGCTCATCGAGGCGGGACTCGACCCGCTCCACGTGGTGTGGCTCCGGGTCGCCGGCGCCGCGCTCGTCATGCTGCCGGTGGCCTGGCGCCACCGGGACCTCCTGCGCCGCAAACCCGCCCTCCTCGTGGGCTTCGGTCTGCTCGCCGTCGCCGGAGTCCAGGCCTTCTACTTCGCCTCGCTCTCCCGCATACCCGTCGGCGTCGCCCTCCTCATCGAGTACCTCGCCCCGGCCCTCGTCCTCGGCTGGGTCCGCTTCGTCCAGCGCCGACCCGTCACCCGCGCCGCCGCCCTCGGCGTCGTCCTCGCCGCCGGCGGCCTCGCCTGCGTCGTGCAGGTCTGGTCCGGACTGGGCTTCGACGTCCTCGGCCTGCTCCTGGCCCTCGCCGCCGCCTGCTGCCAGGTCGGCTACTTCGTCCTCTCCGACCAGGGCGCCGACGAGGCCGAACAGGCGGATCCGCTGGGCGTGATCGCGTACGGACTGCTCATCGGCGCCCTCGTCCTCACCGTCGTGGCCCGGCCCTGGGGCATGGACTGGGGCGTGCTCGGCGGGCGCGCCGACATGAACGGGACCGGCGTGCCCGCGTGGCTGCTGCTCGGCTGGATCGTGCTGATCGCCACCGTCCTCGCGTACGTCACCGGCGTCATCTCGGTGCGCAGGCTCTCCCCGCAGGTGGCGGGCGTCGTGGCCTGCCTGGAGGCGGTCATCGCCACCGTCCTGGCCTGGGTGCTGCTCGGCGAGCACCTGGGCGCGCCGCAGATCATCGGCGGCGCGGTGGTCCTGGTCGGGGCCTTCATCGCCCAGTCCTCGACGCCGAAGGCGCCCGCGAGCGGGCCGGTGGCCGGTTCCGGTCCGGCGGCCGGTGAGCGGGAGTCCACGGAGCGGGACGGGGAGTTGTCGGCCGGCCGGAACGCCTCGTAGGGTTCCGACCATGCATTCGACCGTGCTTCCGCCTCCCGCCGCCTAGCGCGCGGAGGCTCTCCCTGACGAAGACCGGGCCCGGGCGGGCGACTCCTCGCCGCCGGGCGGCTCGTCGCTGCCCGCGCGCGGAGCCCAGCGACCACCCTTCCCTCCCGTCTTCCACGGAGAACTCACGTGTCGAACTCCTCGGGATCCGCCCTGTCCGTCGGGCGGAGCCTCCTCTATCTGATCGTCGCCGGGATCGCCTGGGGCACGGCCGGCGCCGCCGCCTCGCTGATCTTCCGCGTCAGCGACATGGGCCCGCTGGCCCTCTCCTTCTGGCGCTGCGTCGGCGGCCTCGCCCTGCTCCTCGGCGCGCTGGCGCTGCGGCCCCGGCGCCCCGCCGCCCGCGCTACTGTCGAGACGCGCGGCCGGCGGACGGCCCGCATCCTCGGCACGGGCATCGGCCTCACCGTCTTCCAGAGCGCCTACTTCGCCGCCGTCGAGGCCACCGGCCTCGCCGTCGCCACCGTCGTCACCCTGGGCGCGGGACCCGTCCTCATCGCGATCGGCGCCCGGCTCACCATGGGGGAGCGGCTCGGCCGCGGCGGGATCGCCGCCGTCGCCGGGGCGCTCGCCGGACTCTTCGTCCTCGTCCTGGGCGGCGGGGCCACGGAGGTACGGCCCCTCGGCGTCGTCCTCGCGGTGGTCTCGGCGGCCGGATACGCGGCGATCACCCTGCTCACCCGGTGGCTCGGCCGGGACGGCGGCGGCGCGGACGCCCTGTCGACGACCACCTGGGCCTTCGCGATCGGGGCCGTCGGCCTGCTGCCGGCGGCGCTCGCGGAAGGCCTCGTCCCGCACACCGACGCGCCGGTGAGCGTGGTGCTGCTGCTCGTCTACGTGGCGGCGGTGCCGACCGCGCTCGCCTACGCGCTGTACTTCGCCGGGGCGGCCGTCGTCCGGGCCGCCACCGTCTCCGTGATCATGCTCCTGGAGCCGGTGAGCGCGGCCCTGATCGCGGTCTCGCTGCTCGGCGAGCGGCTCACCGTCGCGATCGTGCTCGGCACCCTGCTGCTGCTCGCCGCCGTGACGGGCCTCGCGTTCGCGGAGGCGCGGACGGCGGCGGAGGTGCGCAGGCGGGAGCCGGTGGCGGTGTAGGGGGTCGCCGCCGGGGGCGGGGTGGAGCCTGTGCGGCCCCGCCCCCGGCACGAGCCTCCGGTGGGGCGGGCTCTCGCGGCCCGCCCCACCGGGGTCAGCCGTCCGTACGGCGGCGCCGCTGGTGGGCCCTGGCGTTCAGGTCGCCGGGGCCCGCCCGCTCGGCGAGCCGCTCCGAGACCCGGTCCTGGACCTCCTGCGGCTTGTTCCCCGCGTACTTGAACTTTGCCCGTACGTCGGTCACCTCCAGGCTCAGCACCCGGATACCCGACAGCAGACGGCCGAACGGGGCCTCGCCCGGGGCGACGGTCGCCGTGCCGCCCTCCGGCTGGAAGTGGGCGACCTGACGGTTCAGGAGCGCCGCCTTCTCCTCCGGATCGTCGACCACGCGCGCGGTGCAGCGCAGCTGGACGGCCGCGTAGTACGAGGTCGGGGTGCCGTGCTCGGACGGCGCGCCCTCGGGGGCCGTCCAGTGCCCCGGTACGTAGACGTAGTCGTCGACCACGCTCAGGAGCACCGTCGGGTTCGCCTCGATCGCGCGCCAGAGCGGGTTGGGCCGGGCGAGATGGGCCAGGGCCCTGCCGTACGGGCCGGGCTCGGGGTCGTACCGGAAGTGCGTCGGCTGCACCCACGGCGGCTCGCCGGGCAGGCCGTTGACGGCGAGCTGGCCGAAGTCGTGCCGGGAGAGCCAGTCCCGCCACTCGGCCTCGTCGCGGGCGGCGTCCCAGGGGTGGATCAGCATCGTCGGTCCGTCCTTCCTCGGTCGGAGCGTGGTTGCGGAGCTCGGTCTCAGGGCTCGGTCTCAGGGCTCGGTCTCAGAGCGCGGCGAGGTGGGCGGGCAGGGCGACGGACGGGTCGAGGTCGTCGGACGGGACCGGCGCGCCGTAGCCGCCCCGGACGGGGACCACGCCGGCCCAGTACGGCAGGGAGAGGTCCTCGGCGTCGTCGTTGGGGCCGCCGGAGCGGACCTTCGCCGAGACCTCGTCCAGGTCGAGCCGGATCACGGCGGTGGCGGCGAGCTCCTTGGCGTTCGCGGGGCGCGACTCGGCGGAGCGGCCGGGGACGACCTGGTCGACGAGGGCGTCGAGGGCGACGCGCAGCTCCTCCGGGTCGGTGACCTGGTGGGCGGTGCCGTGGACGACGACCGAGCGGTAGTTGAGCGAGTGGTGGAAGGCGGAGCGGGCGAGCACGAGGCCGTCGAGGTGCGTCACGGTCAGGCAGACCGGCAGGCCCGGGGCCGCCACGCCGTCGCCGGCCGCGCGCAGCGGCCGCGAGCCGGTGGAGCCGTGGACGTACAGGCGCTCGCCGACCCGGCCGAAGAGCGTCGGGAGGACGACCGGGGCGCCGTCGCGGACGAAGCCGAGGTGGCAGACGTAGGCCTCGTCGAGTATCGCGTGGACGAGCGCCTTGTCGTACGAGGCGCGGCCGCGGTTGCGCGTGGGCACGGTCCGGTCGGTCGGCGCGTAGGCCTCGTCCCGCGCGGACGTCCCGGTGGCGGTGCTCGTGTCGGCGGCGCTCATTGCGTACTCCATTGCACTAGTGCATACTCGTGTTTGTGCTAGGAGATTACCGGATCGAAGGCCGTCGCGCATCGGACATCGCCGCCAGCGTCGAGCGGGGAGTGGGCGCGGGTGCGCTGGAGCCCGGCCAACTGCTGCCGCCCATGCGGGAATTGGCGCTCACTCTGGGCGTGAACCCGAACACCGTCGCCGCCGCCTACCGCACCCTGCGCGAGCGCGGGGTCATCGAGACGGACGGGCGGCGCGGCAGCCGGGTGCGGCCGCGCCCCGCCACGACCGCGCGCGGATCGATCCGGGTGGAGGCGCCCGCCGGGGTCCGGGACGTGAGCAACGGCAGCCCCGACCCCGCCCTGCTCCCCTCCCTCGTCGAGGCCTTCGCGGAGGTCGCCCGGCGGTACGACGAACGGCCCGGCATGTACGGCGAGGCCCCCGTCGACGAGGAGTTCGGGCGCCTCGCGCGCGCCGCCTTCGACGCGGACGGCGTGCCCGCCGGACCGGTCGGCGTCGCCTCGGGCTCCCTCGACGCCATCGAGCGCGTGCTCGCCGTCCACCTCAGGCCCGGCGACGCCGTCGCCGTCGAGGACCCGGGCTGGGGCAGCCTCCTCGACCTCGTGCCCGCGCTCGGACTGCGCCCGGTGCCGGTCGCCGTCGACGACGAGGGCCCGCTCCCGGAGGCGGTCGAGCGCGCGGTCCGGCAGGACGGAGCGCGGGCGGTGATCGTCACCGACCGGGCGCAGAACCCCACCGGCGCCTGCGTGACCGAGGCCCGCGCCCGGGAGCTGCGGCGGGTCCTCGCCGGACACCCCGGCGTCCTGCTCGTCGAGGACGACCACGGGCACGGCATCGTCGCGCAGCCCCTCCACCCGCTGGCCGGCGTCACCGACCGCTGGGTCCTGGTCCGTTCGGTCGCCAAGGCGTACGGCCCCGACCTGCGGATCGCCGCCTTCACCGGGGACGCCGAGACCGTCGACCGGGTCCTCGGGCGGCAGCGGCTCGGCCCCGGCTGGGTCAGCAGGCTGCTCCAGCGGACCGTCGCCCACCTCTGGGCCACGGGGGCGGTGGACCCGGCCGCCGTCGCGCGCTCCTACGGCAGGCGGCGCGACGGGCTCGTGCGGGCCCTGGCCCGGCGCGGAGTCGAGGCCCACGGGCGCGGCGGCATGAACGTCTGGGTGCCGGTGTCCGACGAGACCGGCGCGGTGGCCCGACTCCTCGCCGCGGGCTGGGCGGTCGCGCCGGGCGCCCGCTTCCGGATGGACACGGGGCCGGCCGTCCGGCTCACCGTCTCCGGCCTCGCCGTCGCGGACGTGGAGGCGCTGGCCGACGCCGTCGCCGGGGCCGCCGGACCCGCGCCCGCGCGGAGTTACGGGTAGGGGCCGCCGTCTCCCCATCCGCCCTGCGGGTCACGCCCGCTCCTCGCGCAAGTGACGTTTCTCCGGTGAATGCGCTACGCCTGGAGAGTGAGTCAAGGGCTGGTATGGCGATGTTCGCGCTTGGTTCAGGAAATCATCAGGTTTTGGTAAAGGGCCGCCGTGTTGCGGCGGTTCCTCACCGATGCCGTGTTTTCCCGAACTGACCAGGAGTCATGCGTTGAGTTACGGAAGCAGTCTGCGCGAGGCCGTCGCGGCGCCGGGGACGACCCCGCTGATCGGCGTGTACGACATGTACTCGGCCTCCGTCGCCGCCGACCACTACGACGGGATGTTCGTCTCCGGCTTCGGCTTCGCCGCCTCGTACTACGGGCTCCCCGACATCGGCTTCATCGCCTGGCCGGACATGGTGGCGTTCGTGCAGCGGCTGCGCGGCGCGTTCCCCCGCCACCACCTGCTCGTGGACATCGACGACGGCTACGTCGACCCCGAGGTGGCCTGCCACGTGGTGGAGGGCCTGGAGCGCATCGGCGCCTCGGGCGTGATCCTGGAGGACCAGAAGCGGCCGCGCCGGTGCGGCCACGCGGACGGCAAGCAGGTGCTGCCGCTGGACGAGTACCTCGCCAAGCTGGAGATGGTCCTGGCCACCCGCCGGGACATGGTCGTCGTGGCCAGGACGGACGCCACCGACGAGGCCGACATCCTCCGGCGGGCGGAGTGCCTGGCCGCCACCGAAGCCGACGTGGTCCTCGTCGACGGCGTGCGCAGCGTCGAGTGGATCCGGCGGATCCGCGAGGTGGTCGGCGGCAAGCCGCTGCTCTTCAACCAGATCGCCGGCGGCAAGTCGCCGCGCCTCTCGCTCGACGAACTCTCCGAACTGGGCGTGGACGTGGCGATCTACAGCACGCCCTGTCTCTTCGCGGCGCACGAGGCGATGGATTCGGCCCTCGTCGAACTGAAGCGGGCCAACGGCAGGCTGCCGTCCTTCGACCCCGAGTCCGGCGTCGGGGTCGCCGCCTCGACCCGCCTCCTGGAGCGGAACATCTCCCGCCACCAGACCGTGCCCGAGCGGGTGGGCGCATGAGCCCGGCGATCCCGCGCCAGACGGTGGGGGCCGGGCTTCCGCCCAGGACTCCGCTGCGGGCGCTCGGCCTGGCCGCGGTCCTCCTCGCCGCGGGCGCCGCGCCGGCCGCGGCCGGCGGCAGCCTGGTGACCGTCATCGACAACTCGCATGCCGACTCCGTCGTGGAGGTCGACCGGGCGGCCAACGTCCAGTACGGCAGCAGCGGCACGGCGGGCAGCGATCACGACGGCAGCGCCGTCGATGCCCTCCAGGCCCTCTTCGGCGGGCCGCGCCGGGGTGGCGACTGACACCCGGCGCATACGGAACGGCCGGACACCGCCCTCGTGGTGTCCGGCCGTTCCCCGTGCCCCGCTGTGCTGTCGCCGTCAGTCCTCCAGCAGGTCGGGGAGGCCCAGCTCGTCGAGCTCGACGGGCTCCGGGCCGTCCACGGGGGCGACGGCCGACACGGCGCCGGCGGTGGCGGAGGCGGCCTGCGCCGTACCGGCGAAGCCGAGGAGGGCGCCCGTCACGGCGAGGGCGGCGAGAAGGGTCCGGGGGAGTGCGGTGGGGTTCATGCCCGGGGAACGATCTTGTCCCCGCGGGGGTCACGGAGAGTGGTGCGGGAGAGGGAGAGGCGCCCGCCCGAGGCGCGCACGCCCGCCGTCCGGGTGGAGGCGCGGGTCTGGGTGAGCGCCGCGCCCGCCAGGACCACGACCGCGCCCACCGGGGTGTTCCAGGTGAGCTGCTCGTCCAGGAGGGCGACGCCCGCCGCCGTGGCGATCACCGGGATGAAGTACGTGACCATGGAGGCCGTCGTCGGGCCGACCTCCGCGACGACGCCGTACTGGAGCAGCATCGCGTACCCCGTGCCGAGCGCGCCGAGCGCGATCACGGACAGCAGCGGGGCGAGCTCGAAAGAGGTCGGGAGCGAGGTGAACAGGGGAGTGACCAACGCCAGTTGCAGCGTCGCGAGCCCGACCTGGGAGCCGGCGAGCGAGAGGTTCGAGACGCCGGCGCCGCTCAGGGTCCTGCGGACGTAGATCCAGCCGACCGCGTAGCTGAACGAGGCCAGCAGGGCCAGCGCCGTGCCGGTCACGTCGAGGCCGGAGAAGCCCTGCCAGGCGCCGAGCACGGTGAGCACGCCGACGAAGCCGATGCCCAGGCCGGCCGCGCGGACCCGGGTCGGACGGTCCTCCGAGAGCGCCACGAGCGACAGCAGCATGCCCCAGAGCGGGGTCGTCGCGTTGCAGATGCCCGCCAGGGTCGAGGGGATCGTCAGCTCCGCGTACGCGAAGAGGGAGAACGGCAGCGCGTTGAGGAGGAAGGCCGCGACCGCCAGGTGCCCCCACACGCGGGCCCCGCGCGGCAGCCGGTCCCGCTTCACGACGATCGCGACGGCGAGCACCACCGTGCCGAACAGCAGCCGGCCGAAGGTGACCTGGAAGGGTGCGAAGCCCTCCGTGCCGACCTTGATGAAGAGGAAGCTGAAGCCCCAGATGAGGGCCAGGGCGCCGAACCGGACGCGCCAGTCCAGGAGGCGGGAGGCGGGGGCGGAGGACGGGGAGGGCGGGGCTGCGGGGCTCATGCACTCAGGGTGACCGGAACGACGTCTTAGAACAAGCGAGAATTCCTCGACCCCTCCCCTTAGTATTCCTTACATGTTGAACCTGGAGCGCCTCCGCACCCTCGACGCCGTCGCCCGGCACGGCTCGGTCAGCGGCGCCGCCGACGGCCTGCACGTCACCACCTCGGCCGTCTCCCAGCAGCTGTCCAAGCTGGAGCGCGAGGTCGGGCAGCAGCTGCTCGCCAAGAACGGCCGGGGCGTGCGGCTCACCGACGCCGGGCTGCTGCTCGCCGAGCACGCGGCCCGGATCCTGTCCCAGGTCCAGATGGCCCAGGCCGACATCGAGGCCCAGCGGGGGAGGGTGGTGGGCGAGGTACGGCTCGCGGCCTTCCCGACGGCGGCGCGCGGACTGTTCCCGGCCGCGCTCGCCGCCCTGCGCGCCGGCCACCCCGAGCTCCGCGTCCGTACGACGGAACTGGAGCCGGAGCCGGGGGTGCGGGCCGTCCTGCGCGGCGACGCGGACCTGGCGATCGTCCTGGACTGGAGCAACAAGCGGGCGCCCGTCCCCGGCGGTCTGGAGCGCGCCCACCTCCTCGACGACTCCGCCGACGTCGCCCTGCCCGCCGGGCACCCGCTGGCCGGGCGGGAGGCGGTGGACCTGGTGGACTTCGCCGAGGAGGAGTGGGTCTCCTGGCCCGAGGGCGAGTTCTGCCACGACTGGCTGATGTTCACGCTCCGCTCGCAGGGCATCGAGCCGCGCATCTCGCACCTGGCGGGGGAGCACCACACCCAGCTGGCCCTGGTCGCGGCCGGGCTCGGGGTGTGCGTCACGCCCCGGCTCGGGCGTCCCGTGCCCGACGGGGTCGCCTTCGTGCCCGTACGGCAGAAGGTGCGGCGCCACATCTACGCCACCTGGCGCGCCGACGCGGGCCGCCGCCCCTCCGTGCGGGCGGTCGTCGCGGCGCTGCGGGCGGCGGCGGAGCCGCTGGGGAGCTGACGCTCAGGGCGTGGCGAGCTTGCGGAAGTCCCAGGAGGTGATCTTCTCCGGGGTCAGCCGCAGCCAGGCGTGCCGGCCGTCGTGCGGCATGGCGTCCAGGCCGAAGTTCTTGGCGGCGAAGAGCCGCTCGGGCGCGTCGAGTTCGGGGTGCGGCTCGCCGGTGCGCGGCGCCTCGCCCACGAAGACGGCCGTCCCCGACAGCTCCACCCCGCGCAGCTCCCCGTACTCCTCGCCGTCGTCCACCACGACCGCGATCCTCGGATCGGCGCGCAGCTCCGCCCAGCGGCGGCTGCGGGTGATCGAGTACAGCCACAGCGAGGAGCCGTCCCAGGCGAACCAGAGCGCGCTCACGTGCGGGCGGCCGTCGGCGGAGACGGTCGCGACCCGGCAGGTGCGCTGCTCGGCGAGGAACGAGTCGAGCTCGGCCGGGGTCATCATGATCCGGCGTCCACGGCGCTGTGCGACGGTCATCATCCGCACCCTTCTGGCTTTCTGACGTGACGTCAGAAAGCATGGAGGGCCATTCACGCGTGTGCAAGGGGGGACCATGGGTCAGAGTCCGAGGGAACGGCTCGGGGAACGCATCCGTCCGGACGGCGGAGTCGTGCTGCTCACCGTCGAGTGCCAGCGGGGGGTCGTCGGTCCCGACAGTGCCCTGCCCGAACTGGCCGCCGCCGCCCGCAGGTCGGGCGCCCTGCGGAACGTCGCCCGGCTCGTCGCCGCCGCGCACGCGGCGGACGTCCAGGTGATCCACGCCGTCGCCGAGCGGCGCCCCGACGGCCGGGGCGCCAACAGCAACGCGCGGCTCTTCCGGGCCGCCGCCCGGCTGCCCGTGCAGCAGCACAGCGGCAGCGCCGCCGTACGGATCGCCGAACCGATCGAGGTCGCCGACGAGGACCTCGTGGTCCGGCGCCTGCACGGGCTCTCGCCGCTCGCCGGCACCGACGTCGACGCGCTGCTGCGCAACCTCGGCTGCCGCACCCTGATCGTCACGGGGGTCTCCGCCAACGTGGCCGTGCCCAACGCGGTCTTCGACGCCGTGAACCTCGGCTACACGGTCGTCGTTCCCGGGGACGCCATCGCGGGGGTGCCGGCCGACTACACCCCCGCGATGATCCGTCACACCCTCGCGCTCGTCGCCACGATCACCACGACCGACGAGGTGCTGGGGTGCTGGAAGGCCCCCAGGCGCCCCGGGAGTTCCGGAGGCGCCGTCAGCCGGGGCTGATCTCCTCGCCACCACCCGGATCGGCTCCGGCGGCAGCGGCGCGGTCGCCGGGCCGGACGGCCGGCGCCCCCAGCAGGACCGCCGTGACACTGACCGCGACTGGGGTCTGTCGTGAAAGTGCTGGTCATAGCCACTCGTTGATGACTGCGGTCAGCGCGGTCGCTTCGCAGCGGACGGCGAGTTCGTCGTACCGGGTGTCTCACCGTCCCGGCTTCGGCCTCCTGGTACGTCACGCTCCGGGGCGGGTGAGGCGCGTGGAGCCGACGTGAGCCGATCGGTGCGCTGATGTCCGGGCGGGGACTCATGGGACGTGGCCCGGCACCCGGTTCAGGTTCCGGGGAGGATGCGGCGCGTTTCGTAGGCCCACATCGCGATCTCGACCCGGTTGCGGGCGCCGAGTTTGGCCATCAGGCTGGCCAGGTGCGTCTTCACCGTGCTGAGGCTGATGTGCAGTGCATCGGCGATCTCGGTGTTGGTCAGCCCGCGGGCGACGGCGAGGAGCACCTGCTCCTCGCGGGCGGTGACGGGGGAGACCGGCTGGGCCACGGGCCGCCCGGCGGGCAGGTCCGCGAACGCCTGGAGCAGACGGACGGTGACGCTGGGCGCGATGAGCGCCTCGCCGTCGGACGCCGACCGTACGGCCTGCGCCAGAAGGTCCGGTCCCGTGTCCTTGAGGAGGAATCCGCGGGCGCCGGCACGCAGTGAGCCGTAGACGTACTCGTCGAGGTCGAACGTGGTGATGACGACCACGGCCAGCGGGTCGGCGACGCCCGGGCCGGCGATCAGCCGGGTGGCCTCGAGCCCGTCGAGTACGGGCATACGGATGTCGAACAGACAGACGTCGGGGCGCAGTTCGCGGGCCAGGCGTACCGCCTCCCGCCCGTCGGCGGCCTCGCCGACCACCTCGATGCCGGGCTGGGCGTTCAGCATGATCCGCAACCCGGTGCGGATGATCGTCTGGTCGTCAGCGACGAGGACGCGAATGGACACCGCTCTCGCTCCTCGTCCTCGGCAGTTCGGCTTCCACGTGCCAGCCCCGGTCGGTACCCGGGCCGGCTCGTAGTGTGCCGCCGAGCAGCGTCGCGCGCTCGCGCAATCCGGTAAGTCCGTATCCGTCGCGACCCCGGCCGGTGCGCCGGCCGTCGTCGCGCACGCTCACCCGCACCACGTGCCGTTCCGCGGCGACCCGGACGACGAGCTCGGTCGCGTCGACCGCATGGCGCAGCGCGTTGGTCACCGACTCCTGCACGATCCGGTAGACGGCCGCGTCCACGGCCGGGGGCAGCGCGTCCAGCTCGCCGTCGAGCCCCAGGTCGACCCTGAGGCGACCACCCGGGGTGCGCACCAGGCGCTCCAGATCCGCGACTCCTGCAGGGGGCGCCAGCTCGGCGCCGACCCCGCGGTCGCGCAGCGTGGCGACCATGGCGCGCATTTCCTCCAGCGTGCGCGCCCCTTCCTCCTCGACCCCCTCCAGCGCCTCGACGGCGGCGGACGGGTCGGCGCCCGCGAGCACCCGGCCCGCCTGGGCGATGATCACCATGGCCGACACGTGGTGGGCCACCGTGTCGTGCAGTTCCCGGGCGAGCTGCTCGCGCTCGCGGGAGCGCACCTGGTCCAACTGCCGCTCGCGAGCGGTCACCCGGAACCGCACGGCAGCCCCGATCACGCCGGGCGTGAGCAGGAAGGCGAGGCCCACGACGTTCTCGAGGACCGGGGTCTCGTCCGTGACGGAACACAGCGTGCCGGCCGCGAGGATCACCGCGCCGCCCAGCACGGTCTCGCGCCCCGATCCCCACCGGGGCAGCGCGTACACCAGCACGAGCACGACCGCCCCGGTGTACAGGCCGACGGGCTCGCGCGGTGCGCCGACGAGCGAGGCCACCGGAAGCAGGACCACCGAGCCGAACGCCAGCGTCACCATCGCCAGCGGGCGGGTCCGGCGCCACAGGGGCAGCAGGCACAGCCATACGGCGAGCACCACGGCCACCGGCCGCCACACGACGTCCTGGCGCAGGGTGGCCTCCAGCGCCACACCGGCAAGGCCCGCGGCGAGCAGCGCCCAGTCACGCCACACCCGGGCGGGCGCGTCGGGCGGCCGGGGTTCGGTCCACAGGGTTCGCAGGTCGTCTCGGAGCATGGTTCTCAGCCTAGGGACCGCGGCGTGCCGCGCATCGGCCGAAAGGACGGGTCGTCACTCCGCCCCGGGGCCGACGGATCCGCGGCCCGCGGGCCGATGTCGCGGAGCGCCGTGGCGACGAGCCTCGGTACCGGCGGCCGTACAAGGACGGCCGACGAGGTGGTTGGAGGACCCGATGCTCTCGAAAGCCCTGTTGCGCCTGGGCGCAAGCGCCGCCCGCCATCCCTGGCGGGTGATCGCGGCATGGCTGATCGCCGCCACGCTCGCCGTCCTCGCCGCCGTCGCCTTCGGCGGACGGACCGCGGACTCGATGACCGCTCCGGGACTGGACTCGCAACGGGCCGCGGAACTGATCGAGCGGGCCGGCACCGGACAGGAGGGGATGACCGCCCAAGTCGTCGTCACCCCCCTCGACGACGGTGCGACGTTCTTCGACGACGACGACGACGGCGCGCGCACCGCTCTCACGCGACTGCGGACCGAGGTGGAGCGGCTGCCGCACGTGCTCGGCACGAGCGACCCGGCGGGGGCGCTCGACGCGGGCGGGGACACCGCCGTGCGCGGCGGCCTCGTCTCGGCCGACGGGCGGATCGCGGTCGTCCGGGTGCAGTACCCCGACCAGAGCCGGCTGTCGGCGGAAGACCTCGACGCCCTCGTCGAACTCGGTGACCGGCTGCGCCCCGAACTGCCCCTGCGCATCGAGATGGGCGGGAACCTCTTCTACGCCTTCTCCGACCCCGACGGCGGCGCGAGCGAGTTGATCGGCCTCCTCGCCGCGGCCGCGATCCTGTTCCTGGCGTTCGGTTCGCTCGTCGCCGCCGCGCTGCCGATCGGCATGGCGGTCTTCGGGCTGACCGTCGGGGTCGCCACGATGACGGTACTGGCGGGGGTGACGGAGGTCCCCACCTTCGCACCGGTCCTGGGCAGCATGGTCGGGCTCGGAGTGGGCATCGACTACGCGCTGTTCGTGCTCGCCAGGCACCGGGAGTACCTCGCGCGCGGGCTCGACCCGCAGGCGGCGGCCGGACGGGCGGTGGCCACGGCGGGGAGGCCGGTGGTCTTCGCCGGCGGCACCGTCGTCGTGTCGATCCTCGGCCTGGCGGTCGCGAACGTGCCGTTCATGACGGTGGGCGGGGTTGCCGTCTCGATCGTCGTCCTGACGATGGTGCTCGCGTCGGTGACGCTGCTGCCGGCCTTCCTCGGCGCGGCGGGCCCGCGCCTGGCCCGGGTCGGCCGGGTCGGCCGGGTTCTGCGGACCAGGAAGCCGGGCCGACTCGCACGGCGGGACCCGGCGGCAGGCGCCGCCCGCGCCGCCGGTTGGCGTCGCTGGATCGGGCACGTCAGCCGGCACCCGGTGCCGTACGCGGTCGGCGCCGCGGCGCTGCTGCTGACCGCGACGCTGCCCGTGCTCGGCCTGCGCGTCGGCCTGCCCGACGACGGCTCACTGCCCCCCAGCCGGACCGAGCGCCGGGCCTACGACCTCGTCGCCGAGGGATTCGGCCCGGGCACCAACGGTCCCCTCGTCATCGCCGCGGACCCCGCCGGTGATCCGGGCGTGCTGGGCCGACTCGTCGGGGCGGTCGCGGCGGATCCGGGCATCGCATCCGTCGCGCCGACGCACATCGACCGGGCCACCGGCATCGCGACCCTCGTGGTGTTCCCGACCACCAGCCCTCAGGACAAGGCCACGGCCGACACCATCGCCCGGCTGCGCACCGACGTCCTGCCCACGGCGATCGGGCACGGCCCGGCCAGGGCCCACGTCGGCGGCGCCGCCGCGAGCCTGTCCGACGTGGGGCGACGCACCAGCGAACGCCTGCCGGTGCTCGTCGCCGCCGTGCTGGGGATGTCGTTCCTGCTGCTGATGCTGGTCTTCCGCTCGGTACTCGTACCGCTCAAGGCGGTACTGCTGAACCTGCTGAGCATCGGCGCGGCCTACGGCATCATGGTCGCGGTCTTCCAGTGGGGCTGGGGAGGCGCACTCATCGGGCTGGAAGCGACGGTTCCGATCGTGTCGTTCATCCCGATGTTCCTCTTCGCCATCCTGTTCGGCCTGTCGATGGACTACGAGGTGTTCCTCCTCTCCCGCGTACGCGAGGAGTACCTGCGCACCGGCGACAACGGCACGGCGATCGTCGAGGGCGTCTCGGGCACCGCCCGGATCATCACCTCGGCCGCCCTCATCATGGTGGCGGTCTTCCTGTCCTTCGCCGTCGCCGACGACCCCTCCACCAAGATGTTCGGGCTCGGCCTGGCCACCGCGATCCTCATCGACGCCACGGTCGTACGCATGGTGCTGGTACCGGCGACCATGACACTCCTCGGCCGGACCAACTGGTGGCTGCCGAAGTGGCTGGACCGGACGCTTCCCCGCGGCCCGGTCGGCACCGACGACACCGACGCGGAATCCACGGGTGAGGCCCCGCGTCCACGGTTGGCCGACCGCTGACTCGACTCCTGCCCGCCCTTGGCGTCCGGCACCTCGGCGCGTCACCCAGGGGGCCTTTTCCCACCGGGTCATCAGTGCGGCCGACTGCGTCCGGTGGAGAGTCCGGCGCGCAGTGACCGGCTGTGAACGTGCCGGTCAAGGGCCTGTTGCCGACTGGCGTGGCCAGCTGTCCGCAGGCCCTTGACCGGCACGGATGCGAGCTTGGGAAAGCTCGTTCTCCCCAGAGGCTCGGGGAGTTCCGGAGGCGCCGTCAGCCGGGGCTGATCTCCTCGCCCACCACCTGGATCGGCTCCGGCGGCAGCGGTGCGGTCGCCGGGCCGGACTTCACGCTGCCGTCCGTGATGTCGAACTGGCTCTGGTGGCAGGGGCAGACGATGACGCCGTCCTTGATGCTGCTCACGGCGCAGCCCTGGTGGGTGCACTTCGAGGAGAAGGCCTTGAACTCGCCGGCCTTCGGCTGGGTGATGACCAGGCCCTTGTCGGCGAGGATCTTCCCGCCGCCCACCGGGATGTCCCCGGTCCGCGCGAGAGCCGCGCTTTCGGGTGCCGCGCCTCCGGGCGCCGCGCTCTTGTCGTCCGCGCCGCTCCCGCAGGCGGCGAGTGCTGCCGTCAGGCCCGCGCCGCCCGCCGCCGCGACCACCGTCCGGCGTGCCACTCCGCTCATGTACTGCCCCTCTTCGCTCGGTCTGCCTGTTGCATGGGTGACGGTACGGCTGTGAGCTGTGTCCCGTTCACAGGATGCGCGCTTCGGGGCCCTTACAGTTCTGAGTAGAGTGTCGGAACCTGGACATCCTTCGATGAAAGTGTCTAGCTTCCGTGAACTCGTCGGTCAGTACTCATCACGTCCGGGCCGTGCTGCTCGGCGCGGAACGGCGCGGGGTGGACCCGGGCCCGCTCCTCGCCCGCGCCGGACTGCCCTCCGCGCTCCTGGAGGAGTCCCGGGCCAGGATCCCGGCGGAGCAGTTCTCGCAGCTGGTCAGGACGGCCTGGGCCACGCTGGACGACGAGCTGATCGGCTTCGGCGGCGCGCCCAGCAAGGTCGGGACCTTCGCGATGATGGCCCACGTCGTGGTCCACGGCAGCCGGGACCTGCGCGAGGCGCTCCGGCGCGCCCGGACCTTCTACTCCCTCTTCCCGGCGGGGCCGCGCTTCCGGCTCGTCGAGCCCGGCGCGGACGGGAGCGGCGGGACCGGGGGACCCGACGAGGCGCGGCTGGAGTTCGACGTCTCCGGGTACGACGACCCCCTCCACTTCGCCGCCGAGTCCACCGTCCTGGTGGCGCACCGCTTCGCCGGCTGGCTCGTGCGCCGCCGGATCGGCCTGCGAAGGGTCGAGTTCGTCCACCCCGAGCCCCCGCACGCCCGCGAGTACGTCCTCCTCTTCGGCGCGCCCTGCGTCTTCGGCGCCGGGCGGACGGCGGCCGTCTTCGACCGCGCGGACCTCGACGAACCCGTCCTGCGGGACGGGGAGGCGCTGAAGGCCTTCCTCCGCCGCGCCCCGGTCGACGTGCTGGTCTGCGCCGACCAGGACAGTACGGTGACCGGCCGGGTGCGGCACCTGATCGGACGGGCGCTGCCCGCCGGGCCGGTGCCGACGCCCGAGCAGCTCGCCGACCGGCTGTCCGTCAGCCCGCAGACCCTGCGGCGCCAACTGGCCGCCGAGGGGACCACGTACCAGCGGCTCCGCGACCAGGTGCGGCGCGACCGGGCCATCGCCGAGCTGGCCGGCGGACGGGTGTCGATCGAGCGGCTCTCCCGGGAGCTGGGCTTCTCCGAACCGAGCGCGTTCCACCGGGCGTTCCGGCGGTGGACCGGCGAGACGCCCCGCTCTTATCAGACGCGCGGTCAACAACCCTGAGCGGTACGGTCACAGCCGCCGCCCGCCGCCCGGCCTACCTTCCCGCCATGACCGAAATCGACCGGTCCGGCGCCGAGCGGCCGCCGGACCCCATCCGACGCCGATGAACCCGCGCCGGGCGGCCGGCGCCGTCCTCGGGACCGCCGTCCTGCTCTGCCTGATCGCCGGGGTCGCCGTCACGGCCCTCGGCGTCCGGGTCGACGGCACCAGCATGACCCCCACCCTCCACCAGGGAGACCGGATCCTCGTCGCCCCGGACTCGGCGGGCCAGGCGCGCCGGTTCGACGTCGTGCTCCTGCGGGCCACCGGGAGGGACTCCCTGCTGGTCAAGCGGGTGATCGCGCTGCCCGGCGACCGGGTCGGGATCGCTTCCACACCGGACGAGCCCTTCCAAGTCCTCCTCCAGGAGCGGGGGAAGGGCCCCGTGCGCCGGGTGGTGGCGCCCCAGTGGACGGCGCGGGTCCACCGCACGGGCGCCTGCTGCGGGCCCGACGGGACCCGGTCGGCGCGGCCCGCCCTGGTGACCGTGCCCGAGGGCGCCTTCTTCTACCTGGGCGACAACCCCGACCTGTCGGACGACTCGCGGACGTACGGCTGGGGGGCGCTCGACCGGATCGAGGGCCGGGTCGGCGTACGGGTCTTCCCCGTCTCGGCGTCACCGGGGATCGGCAACCGGCCCGTCCTGGAGGAGTACCGGGGGCCGGGTCCCTGACGCCGGTGCGGGCACCGGGCCCTGACGTCCTCCGGGACCGGCCCCTGAGGACGTCAGGGGCCGACCTCTGAGGCCTGCTCGGGGAGCCGCTCCCGGCCCGTGCTCAGGGCGACCCGGACCACGGTGTCCGCGACGCGGCGGGCCGACTCCTCGGGCGAGGGGCCGGCCTGGACGATGTGACTGGCGGTCAGCCGGACCGCGGCGTCCACGGCCAGTTCGCGCGCCACCGGATCGATCGCGGGCCAGGCGTCCGTGACGTACGCGTCGCACATCTCCGTCGCCAGGTCGAAGGCCGCCGCGGACCGGGTCGTGAGGTACGAGAGGAGTCCGTCCTCGCCGGTGCTGGTCAGCATGGCCTTGATCAGCGGGTTCCGGCCGGCCAGCGTGAGCGTGAAGCCGACGGCGGCCTCCACGGCCGCGCGCAGGTCGTCCGGGTGCGCGTCCAGGCCCTGCTGGATGCCGACGAGGCAGCGCTCCAGCTCGCGCTGGAACAGGGCCTCGCCGACCGCCTCCTTGGAGGGGAACTCCGAGTACAGCGTCTGCCGGCTGACGCCGACCGCGCTCGCCAGGTGCGCCATGCGCAGCTTGTCGAAGCCGCGGTCCGCGACCGCCTCGTACGCGGCGTCCAGCAGCCGCTCCCGCAGCAGTGTCCGGACCGTCTCCCTGAACCGTGGCATCGGCCAAGCCTAGTCCAGGCGGAAAAGTCCCCAGGATTGTCAGAAGTGTTGACACTTATTCGGAGAGTGTCCAATCCTCGAACAGGCAGCCGCGAAGTGTCATTCGACCGGTGCGGCACGAAGGTTGGAGATCCCATGCAGCACGAGACCAGAGGCGTCACCCGCTGGCGCAGATCGGCGTTCCTCGCCGTGCCCGCGACGGCGGCCATCGCCGCCATGGCCACGGCCATGGTGCAGGGCGCGCTCGCCGCGAACCTCTCGCTCACCAGCGTCCCCTTCACCCTCAGCTCCAAGACGGTCGCCGCACCGCAGGGCATCGGCGCGGTCATGCACACCATCGACGCCGGCGGGGCCAAGGGCGCCGCCGAGGTCGGCATCGCCAAGGCGGGCCTGGACGGCATCTGCGTCCACGCCACGCAGTCGGTCAACCTCCCGGTGATCGGCAGCCTCGGCACCTGGTCGCTCAACATCTCCTCGCCCGCCGCAGCGACCCCGCTCACCAGCGACCAGCTCGTCGCCGGTGCCGGACTCCAGGCGAACAAGCTCGTCCTCGACGCGCAGGCGCTCAAGGCGGCCAAGGCCACGCTCAACGCGAGCGACACCACCCCGAACGTCATCGGCGCGGCCGCCGACGGCGCCGCGATCAAGGGCACCGGCATCAACGACGGCACCCCCGGCCAGTTCGGTCTCGACGCCACCGGCGGCCGGACCGACATCGCCAACCTCAACGCCGACGCCAACGGGGCCACGATCGCCGGCGCGATCACCCTGCCGGACCTCGCGATCGGGATCGCCCAAGGCGACAAGACCTGCGGCGCCTGACCGCACGCCCCACCCCGGGGCTCCGCGTCCTCCGTACGGCGCGGGGCCCCGGCCCTCCCACCCCGACCCACCGCTGCGAGGCCCCCATGACCACCGATCCGCCGACCGAGCCGACCGAAGCGCCCACCCCCGGCGGGCCGCGCCGCGCGCGTCTCGCCTTCCGCCGCTGGCGCCGCACCCGGCCGTTCTGGGCCGCCCTCTGGACCGCACTCGGCGGCTTCGTCATCTTCTTCCTGCCGATGGCGCCGCTCGGCAAGATCCTCCAGGTCGGCGTCGGAGGCATCGCGGGCATGGCCGGCGGCGTCCTGTTGATGGCGATGGCCCTGCTCATCCTGCTGCTGCCCGGACAGCGGCACACCGCCGGCGTCATCGCGGTGATCGCGGGAGTCGCCTCCTTCCCCCTCTCCAACCTCGGCGGCCTGTTCGTCGGGATGTTCCTCTCCGTCCTCGGCGGCTGCATGGCCTTCGCCTGGCTCCCCGAGAAGCCGGCCAAGCGGCGCTTCCCGCGCCGTACCACCCCCACGGCCCTGGGGAGCGGATCCGCATGAGCAACCTCCTCTCCGGGGCCCGGAGCGCCGCCGCCGACTGGAACGACCGGATGCTCGCCCAGGCCGCCGACGGCACCCGCCGCGGCACCCGCTGGGGGCGCGGCGCGTTCGCCCTCGTTCCCTCCGCGCTCGCCATCGGCTTCCTCGGCACCGCCCTCGCGCAGGGCGCCCTCGCCGCCAACTTCAGCGTCACCGGGCAGCCCTTCACCCTGACCTCCAACGGGGTCGAGGGCAGCGGCTTCGGCGCCATCGTCAACACCCCGGCCGTCGCGCGCCCCGACGGCACCTCGACCACCACCACCGCGATGGCGCGCGTCGGCTTCGCCAGCGCCCATCTCGCCGGACTCTGCGGCATCGTCCACCAGACGATCGCCGGACTCCCGTACTCGCTGCTCCTGACGGGCGGCCAGACGGTGACGGCGACCGCGCCCGCCGCCTTCACCACCGACATCGACGCCTCGAACCTCTACATCCAGGCCACCGAACTCCAGGCGTACGGGCCCACCACCCTCCAGAACGCGGTGCTCGGCCAGTCCGCCGACCAGGTCACCGTCGCCGGCAAACCTCTCACCGGCGCCCTGCCCGGCGGCTTCGGACTCGGCTCGGCCGGCGGCGAGGGCGGCAGCTCCATCGCCCTGCACGGGCTGAACGCCAGCGCGTACGACGCCGAGATGGCCGGGGCGCTCGTGCTGCCCAACCTGAAGATCAGGGTCGTCGCGGGAACGGCGAGCACGTGCTGAGCCGGGCGAGGACCGCGTACGCCTGGTTCCGCGCGTTCCGCCGCACCCGCCCGTTCTGGGGCGGGGTGTGGCTGGTCGCCGGCGGCTGGACCGTCCTCAAGTTCTCCCTCAGCTCCCTGCAGTTGATCGTGAGCACCGGCTTCGGCGGGGTGGCCGGCTACCTCGTCGGCGGCGGGATGATCCTCTGCGGCCTCATCCCGCTCGCGCTGCCCGCCCAGCGCTACACCTTCGGGCTCATCGGCGCGGTCCTCGCCGTCGTCTCCCTCGTCGTCTCCAACCTGGGAGGCTTCCTGCTCGGCATGGCGCTCGGCGTGCTCGGCGGCTCCATGATGGTCGGCTGGGGCGTCAAACGCCCGCGCGGCAGGGCGGTGGAAGGGTGACGGCGCGACGCAAGGCGTGCTCGGTGGCGGCGGCCCTGCTCCTCGCCGTCGTCACGGCCGTCTGGTCCGGGCAGCCGAGCAGCGCCTCTGGCGAGACCGCCGCGGTCGATCCCCTCGGCGTGCCCTTCCTGCCCTCCCCGGACCCGCTGCACGTCACCATCGCCAGCATGGTCGCGGTCTCCATGACGGTCGAGAAGAACGTCACCATCCGCCTCTCCGACGGCTCCACGCGCACCACCACCAAGTACACCTTCACCAAGCTCCAGATCCGCTCCCACATGAACGTGGTCCAGAAGGCGGCCGGGCACACCGTCACCATCGACGTGCCCGCGGAGGGCTCGCTCGGCGGCTACGACAGCGCGGGCAGGGCCGAGACGACGACGATGTGGGGGAACATCACCAACGTCTGCGTCCGCGTCCTCGTCAAGATCTGCGGAGTGCAGGGACTGCTCGACTTCTTCGGCTCCCTCATCCCGCTCACCGCCGGGGCCGAGGACTTCACCGGCGACATCTACGCGATCCGGACGGTCGACGACCACGCGGCCCTCGACTCCACCGACAACCCCGTCCACCTCCCCGGAACCATCTCGGTGACCACGCCATGAACAGCCGTCAGGAAGGCCGCACCCACTGGCGCCGCTCCCTCGCCGTCGCCGTGCCCGCGCTCCTCGCCGCGGGCGGCCTCGGCACCGCCATGGCGAGCGGGGCGCTCGCCGTCGGCCTCCGGATCCAGGACCGGCCCGTCGACTTCACCACCAGCAGCCTGTACGGGACGCAGTACGGCGCCGCCGTCGTCGACCAGGCCGTCGTACGGCCCGACGGCTCCACCGGCAGCGAACGCGTCCTGCGCATGGGCTTCGCCGACGGCGTCATCAACGGCCTCTGCCTGAGCCAGCGCCAGCAGATCGCGGGAGCCACGTACACCCTGCTGCTCACCCTCGGCGACGACAACCCGGGCTCCTGGGAGATCAGGACGAAGAACACCGTCCTCGACCTGCGCAACGCCACCGGGGTCCTCGACATGGACGGCATCGTCGACCTCAACGTCAACGGCGCCGACGTGAAGACCGTCAAGGACGCCACCGGCGCGTACGTCCCCAACCCGCTCGACAGCCCGCAGCACCGCTTCGGCATCCAGGCGCGCTACGCCAAGTTCGACCGGATCACCGGCACCGCCCAGGACTTCCAGATCCCCGGCCTCCTCACCACCCCGAAGCTCTCGCTCTCCGTACGGCCCGGCACGGTCGCCTGCCCGGCCCCGGCGGCGCCCACCGGGACGCCCGGCACGCCGTGACCCGTCAGGGTTCGTCCCGAGGCGGGCCCGCCGCGTCGGCGTCCTTCGCCCTGCGGCGGGCCCGGACGGCCTCGACGACCACCGGGACCAGGGAGAGCAGGACGATCGAGACGAGGATGAGCTCCACGTGGTCCTTGACGAAGCCGATCCGGCCGAGCCAGTAGCCGGCGAGCGTGACGCCCGCGGCCCAGCCGACCGCGCCGACCACGTTGTACGTGACGAACGTGCGGTACCTCATGCGCCCGGCGCCCGCCACGATCGGCGCGAAGGTCCGCACGATCGGCACGAAACGGGCCAGCACGATCGCCTTCGGCCCGTACTTCTCCAGGAACTCGTGCGCCCTGTCCAGGTTCTCCCGCCGGAAGAACCTGGAGTCCGGCCGGTTGAAGAGTTTCGGCCCCACGTACGTGCCGACCAGATAGCCCACCTGGTCGCCGAGCACGGCCGCCACCACGAGCAGGACGATCACCAGCCACAACGGCTGGTGGATGTACCGGCCGTCGGCCACGAGCAGGCCCGCGGTGAAGAGCAGCGAGTCACCCGGGAGGAAGGCGAAGAGCCCCGACTCGGCGAAGACGATGACCAGGATGCCGATCAGGCCGAAGGTGGAGATCCAGTAGTCGGGTGACCACCAGTCGGAGGCCCCGGTCGTGAGGATCGTCGTGCGCACGGGACCGTCAGCGCGCGGCCGCCGGCTTCTGGCCCGTCTTCCAGTGGATCCGCCGGCCGGTACCGGCCCGCGTGTCCACCGGCTCCGGCTCGGACTCGGCGGCCACGCTCATCGGCCCGGTGCCGACCGTCGTGGTGCCCATGACCCGGTCGGTCTCGGTGTCGACGTAGACCGCGGAGCGCGAGCCGAGCCCCGTGGCGACGTACATCTGCCGCCCCTCGTAGCCCAGCGCGAGCCCCTCCGCGCCGCCGGGGACGCGGAAGCTGCGGGCGACGGTGCCGACCTCGGTGTCGATGACCGACACCTCGTCGTTCCCGAAGCCGGAGCTCACGTACACCGACCCTCCGTCGGGCGACACGGCCAGCGACTCCGCGCCCGCCTCGACCGGCACGGCGTCGAGGACGGTGGCCGCGCGGGTGTCGATGACCGACACGTACTCCGTCCCGTTGCCCGTGCTCACGTACGCCAGCCTGCCGTCCGGGCTGACGGCCACGTCGTAGGCCGCGGTTCCGGTGCCCAGCGGCACCGTCGCCACGACCCGGCCGGGGGCGGCGGCGATCACCGACACGCTGCCGGACAGCAGGTTGGCGACGTAGACGTGCTTCCCGTCGGGGGAGACCGCCACGCCCCGGGGGAACGCGCCGACCCGCACCGTGCGCAGGACCCGGTTCCGGCCGGTGTCGATCACGGACACGGTGCCGGAGTCCGCGTTGGCGACGTAGGCGCGCCGGCCGTCACGGCTGACGGCGATGCCCTCGGGCCGGTCGCCGACCCGGATCGTGCCGACGACCCTGGCCCGTTCGGTGTCGACGACGCTGACGGTGTGCGAGCCGCTGCCACCGGTCACGTAGGCGCGGTGCACGCGCCAGGAGACCCCCACGTCGGCCGCGCCGGACGGCACGGCCACCGTGTGGGTGACGGTCCGGTCGTCGGTGTCGAGGAACGACAACGTCCTGGCCGTGGTGTTGGCCACGTAGGCGCGGTCGGACGCCGGCGTGTCCTCCTGCGGCCGCGGCGTCGCCGCCGCGGGCACGACGGGCGCGACGGCCGTCGACGCGGTGACGACCGCGACGGCCAGAGCCGCGCGGAGCCGGCCGAAGGGCCGACGGCGGACGGCTTCCTGCGAGTCGCATGCCGACACGGGGGGCCTCCAAGGGGCAGGGCGCGGGAGCGCATGGGTCCTGTCCCTTCTTCCCGCACCGGACGGGAGGCGAGACCGAAGGACACGCCGAGTCGCCCGACCGGCCCACGCGACGGCCCCCGACCGGGTGAATGCGGCGGTTCGCGGCCCCCGGCCCGGCCGCGCCGGTCCGTCCCGGCCCCCGGCCGCGCTTACGTTCCCGGGGGTGCCTCCGTCCCCGTCGCCCGGCCGAACGCCCCAGACAGGCCGCAGCGGAGGCTGAAAGGACCCATGACATGCCTGTGTTCGCATCCGTCGGACGCCGCCGAGGCCTCCACCTCGCCGGCGCCGCCGTGGCGCTCGGTGCCCTGTCGGCGGCCCTCGCCGCGCCCACCCCCGCCCTGGCCGACCTGCCGGGCGCCTCCCCGGTCCTCACCCGGGCCCCCTATCTGACGGACCTGACCCCCACCTCCATCCGGGTCACGTGGGCGACCACCACCCGCAGCCGGCAGACCGTGAAGTACGGCCCGATCGGCAACTGCACGGCCAACTCGGTCACCTCCGCCACCCTCGGCACCACCATCACCGTCAACGGGGTCACCGAGTACAACAACTCGGTGACCGTGCCGAACCTCAGCCCCGACACCCCGTACTGCTACCGGGTCTTCACCGGCGACGCCACCCCCGTCGACCTGCTCGGCACCAACCCCTCGCCCTCGTTCACCACGATGGTGCCGGGCGCCTCCCCGACGCCCTTCACGTTCGCGGTCTTCGGCGACTGGGGCGACACCACCAGCAACGGGGTCAACAGCGGGGCCGTCAACCAGGACCAGGCCAACGTGATGTCCCGGCTGGCCGCCAGCGGCGCCCGCTTCGCGCTGTCCACCGGCGACGTTGCCTACCCCAGCGGCAGCCAGACCAACTACGGCGACCTCCAGCAGTCCGGCGTCAACATCAGCGGCGTCTTCGCACCCGAGTACTACGCGGCGCCCGGCCAGGTCCTGCCGATGTTCGCCACCAACGGCAACCACGGCCGCAACACCACCCTCCTGCCGACCTGGCCGGAGACCGCCGTCGCCGCCGCCTCGAACGGCGTCTACTCCCAGGTCAGCTACCCGTCGTTCTTCGGCAGCACCCCGGCGAGCTACCCGACGACGTACTACGCCTTCACCAGCGGCGGAGTCCGGTTCTACGTGCTCGACGCGTCCTGGAGCGACAGCAACGTCGGCACCGCCGACGGGAACAACTGCGAGGGCACCGACCACTGCGCCATCTACCAGGTCGACGCGGCCGCCCACTGGGCGACCACCTCGGCCGAGTACCAGTGGCTCCAGCAGGACCTCGCCGCGCACCCGGGCGGCGTCAAGGTGGCCGCCTTCCACTTCCCGCTGCGCTCCGACGACCCGACCGAGCCGGACGACGAGTACCTGAAGAACAACCCCGGCAGCAGCAACACCCTGGAGCAGCTGCTGCACGACAACGGCGTGGGCCTGGTCTTCAACGGCCACTCCCACATCTACCAGCGCAACGTCGCCCCGCCCGGGGGCGTGCCCAGCTACGTGACCGGCGGCGCCGGCGCCAAGCTCAGCTCGATCGGCGGCCACGGCTGCCACCCGACGGACGCGTACGGCCTCGGCTGGTCCTACAGCTCCAACGTCGGCAAGCGCTGCCCCTCCACGGTCCCGGTCCCCGCCGCCGACGCCAACGTGCACCACTTCCTGCTGGTCTCGGTCAACGGCTCGACGCTGACGGTGACCCCGACGGACTCCCTCGGCAACACCTTCGACGTGCAGAGCTACAACCTGGCCGCCGACGGCACCGCGCCCACCGCGCCCTCCCCCCTGACGGTGACCCGCACCGCCTCCACCACCATGCAGCTGACGTGGGGCGCGGCCACCGACGACACCCAGCTCGCGACCTACGACGTCTACCGCGACGGCACGTACATGGCCACGGTCCCGCGGGAGGTGCTCACCTTCAGCGACAAGACGGCCGTGTGCCCGGCCTCGTACACCTACGAGGTCAGGGCACGCGATCTGGCCGGGAACACGGCGGGGACGTCGACCCCGGTGACCTGCTGACCGTTCGATCCGGGCCCGTCCGCTCCTCCGCGACCGGGGCGGGCCCGCGCCGGGAGGCGCGCAGGCGGCGCACCGCGAGCGGGGTGACCAGCAGCACGGGGGCGGCCATGCCGAGGAACGCCCAGTAGCCGCGGGAGGGGTCCGGCCGGGCGACCGGCCGGGCGGAGCCGCTCGGGCTCTGTACGGAGGGGGCGCCCGCGGGGACGCCGCGCAGCTGCCGCAGCACCCCCAGGAAGAAGTCGCCGTGGTCGCGGGAGGGCTCCACGTGGGTGTTCTCGGAGTACTCGTTCCAGCTGATCAGGCCGATGGCGTCCGGTGAGGAGCCGAGCGCCGCGGCGTACTCGGCCCTCAGCGTCGCACCGTCGTCGCGGGGGACCGCCTGGGTGCCTCCGACGAGCCGCGCGTCGAAGCCGGGCGCGCAGGGAGCCACCCAGATCTTGTGGTCGGCATGCACGGCCCGCGCCATCTCCTGGAGCTTCTCCGCGTATCCGGGGGTGGTCCCGGGCACGGCGGAGGACCAGTAGTAGGCGTCGCCGTCGGTGACGTCGGCGATCCGCTGGTAGCCGGCGACGTTCTTCTCGCTGGCCAGTACCTGGAGTCGGCCCCGGACGGCCGAGGTGACGCGGGCGACGTCGGCGTGGGAGTACTCCCAGGTGCCGCTCCAGACGGTCAGCGGGCGGCCGGAGAGGCGCAGCATGGCGGGGCTGTCGGCGAAGTGGTCGCGGAAGTACCGGAAGTCGGCGGCGACCCGGGCGACGGGCAGCGGGCGGCGGTGGAAGTCCAGGCTCTGGTAGATCATGGCGAGCTTGAAGTGGCCCGCCTCGGCGGCGTCGACGAGCTTGCGCAGCCGCCGGTCGTTCACGGTGCCGTGTTTCCACCCGACGACGAACCCGTCGATCCCCGCGGACTTCGCCTCGGCGATCTGCCGGTCGATCACCTGGGTGTCGTCGCTGGAGTACGGGCCGGCGAGCGGCAGGTCGGTCTTGGCCCGCTGCCAGGACCCGGGGCTGAACCACTGGTAGTAGTAGGCCAGCAGCGGCGGCCGGGAGGCGGGCGCGGCGGTGGACGCGGTGGGCGGGGGGCCGGGCGACGCGGAGCTCGGGCCCGGCCGGCACAGGACGAGCGCGGTGAGGAGCGCGGCGAGGAGCGCCCACAGCCGCCTCATCGGGCCGCCGCCCCGGGGCGCGAGGAGCGGGTCGCCTCCTCCTCCCCCTCGGGCCGCTCGGACACCGGCTCTTCCGGTGGTGACTCCGGCTCTTCCGGTGGTGACTCCGGTTCTTCCGGTGGTGACTCCGGTTCTTCCGGCGGTACGGGCTCACGCGGTGCGGCGGCTCCCGGTTCCGCCCCGTCGGCCGGTGCCGGGCCCGCGGCGGTGCGGCGGGTCCGGCGCCGGATCCTGATCGCGACCGGTACCCCGACGACCAGCAGGCCGGCACCGAGGAGGACGAGGACGTCGGTCAGGCTGACCACGGTCACGTCGGCCGTGACCGCCTGGGACAGCTGCACCTCGCGCGGGCTCGCGGTGCCGCCGGGGGCCTTGACCTCGATGGTGTACCGGCCGCGCGGCAGGTGGGTGAGGACGGCGGTGTGGTCCGGGCCGAGCGCCACCGTCGTGGCCCGTCCGCTCGGGGCGGTGACGGTGGCCCGGTCGCCGGTGGCGGAGCCGAACAGCGCGTCGTGGGCGGTGACGGTCAGGTCGTGGAAGGCGCCGGTGAACGTCAGGTGCCGGTCGGTGCCGGGCCGGAAGCCCTGCCGTCCGGCGTCGGCGAGCTGGACGCCGTCGTAGACGAGGCTCCGCAGGGTGTAGTCGACCGGGACGGGTGTCAGGCGGCTGTTGCGGAAGACGGGCACGATCCCGTCCAGCCAGGTGGTGCCGGACACGGACAGGTCGGTGGTGCGGGCGTCGGATCCCTTGACCTTCACCGCCGAGACCAGGGACGGGTCCAGGGGCGTGCCGTGCTGGTCGGTGAAGGAGACGGTCACCGGGTACTGCACGGCGAACCCGGCCGTGATGGTGTAGTCGGCGCGCAGCGGCAGCCCGTCGACGCGGGGCCGGAACGTCTGGTCCGGGTCGCGCTGCCCGGCCCAGCGGGTGAAGCGGTAGCGGGCGTCCGGGGTGCTGACCGAGGTGTCGAGCAGCTGGAGCGACGCGCGGTCGGCGGTGCGGGCGCCGGTGTACGAGGCGGTGCCGTCGGCGCCCGTGACGAGGGAGGCGCCGGCGAAGACCAGCCGGACCCCGGGCACCGCCGGGACCGTGCGGAAGGTGACGGTGACCGGCGGGGCGGCGTGGTGGGGGCCGGCGGAGCGGTGGGCTGCGGCGGCCGGTCCGGCGAGGGCCAGCAGCAGGGCCGTGAGCAGGGCGAGGAGGGCGACGGCGGGGCGGCGGGCGGTACGGCGGTTCACGGCCGGCTCCCTTCCGGCACGGGGGACGGCTCCGCCGGGCCCGCGGAGCGCCTGCGGGCGGTGCGCAGGGCGGCGCCGGTGACGAGCAGCGCGGCTCCGCCGAGTATCCCGCCGTAGACCCCGTACACGAGCGCCGGGTCGACGGGCCGTACGGCGGGCCGCCCGGTGGGGGCGGCGAGCACTTCGGGGGGCCGGGGGGCGGCGGAGAAGTCGAGGGCGGCGGCGAGACCGGCGGCGGTGGTGTCCCGCCCGCCGAGCGGTGCCAGGTTCCAGTTGTCCTCGATGAACCGCAGCGCCGAGGACGAGTCGAGCACCCGGTGGTCGATGTGGCCGGCCGGCGCGTAGGCGCTGATCAGGACGGCCGGTACGCGCAGGCCGCGCGGACCGTCGGCGGCGGGCGGCGGGGCCACGTGGTCGTACCAGCCGCCGGAGCCGTCGTGGCTCCACAGCAGGGCCGAGCTGTCCCAGTACGGGCTGAGGGCCAGCTGCGTGGCCAGCGAGCGGATGAGCTTCTGGCCGGGCGGGATGGCCCGCGCGGAGCGCTCGGAGGAGCCGGAGCTGGCGATGTAGGCCACCGACGGCAGGGTGCCGTCGTCGAGGTCGCGGTAGTACTGGTCCAGGTCCACGATGTGGGAGGCGAGGGCGGGGTCGTCGACGAAGCGGGCGTACCCGAGCAGGGGGGCGCGGACCGGCTGGGTGGCGCCGGGGGCCCGGTAGTTCTCGGCGGGCCGGTAGTTCTCGACGTAGAACTTCCAGCTGACCCCCGCCTGCTGGAGCCGGTCGAAGATGGTGGGGCGGTCGCCCGTCGCCGTCGGGGCGGCCCCCGAGACCCAGTAGGAGCGTTCGGTGGCGGTGCCGTAGGGGACGGCGGAGAAGAACTTGTCGAAGAGCACGTACCGGTCGGCGGCGGCCCAGTCGAACGGCAGGTCCCTGGCGTCGTAGTGGCCCATGACGGTCGTGCCGTCCCTGCCCTGCCGGGTGTACGCGGAGACGAAGCCGTCCATGCGCCCGCCGTTGATCTGCTGGGCGATGATGCTCCGGCTCGGGGAGAGCGGGGCGGGGGCCTTGGCGTGCAGGGCGTAGGGCCGCACGCAGTCGGAGGCGGGGCCGCCGACGGTGCGCGGCTGGCAGGCGCCGGCGGGAACGCCGTCGGCCCCGGGGTACGTGCCGAAGTAGTTGTCGAAGGTCCGGGGGCCCTGCATCACGTAGATGAAGTGCTGGACGGGGGTGGCCGCGCGGTGCTCGGCGGCGGTCCCGCCACCCGGGTCGGTGCCGGCGGAGACCGCGGCCGAAGCGGGGCCGAGGAGCAGCGTCGCGCCGGCCAGGGCGGTCAGCAGACGGGCGGTCAGCGGCTTCATGACGCACGCACCTGATAGATGACGATGACCGGAGCGGGCGTCGGGTCGGTGGCGGACGCGGGAACCCGCACGGCGGAGGTGTAGACGGTCGCGCCGTGGTACTTGTCGACCAGCTGCCTGATCTTCGCGCCGTAGAAGGGGGCGCGGTGGGCGGTGTAGGAGTCCCAGACGAGGTACTGGAACTCGCCGTCGCGCAGCGAGCGGTCGGGGTTGGGCACGGGCGTGTACGAGGGGTTGCGGTAGAGCCGGTTGACGCTCACCGACAGCGCCGAGACCGGTTTGCCTCCGTAGAACTGGAGCACGTTGGCGACCGAGGGCCCGGCGGCGAGCAGCCGTGCCCCGTCGGGCACGTGGTCGCGCACCCACTGGCCCGCCTCGCGGCCGCCCGGCAGGCCGCCGGAACCGGCCAGGAACGAGCCCTTCGGGGGGGCGGTGATCCGGGCGGCGGACGGGAGGGCGAGGGACAGCGCGACGGCGAGTGCGACGAGGACGGCGCCGGCGGCGGACAGCCGTCGGGCCGGCACCCGCAGCCGGCCGGTCCGCAGCCGGAGCCCGGCGAGGGCGCCCAGGGTGCGGCCGGCGAGCACGGCGACCGGTGGTGCGATCGGCAGCAGATAGGGGAATCCCTTGACGGGCCACAGGGTGAAGAACAGGACGGGTGCGGCGATCCAGCACAGCAGCAGGCCCTCGCGCCAGCCGTTGCGCCGCCGCAGCCACACCAGTCCGATCACGGCGGCCGCGAGCACGGCCCAGCCGAGGGCCTGCGGCACCGTCGTGGCGTAGAACCCCATCGGATGGTTGGCGCGCCGGAACAGCTGCCACTGCAGGTAGTTCTGCCCGGTGCCGCCGCGGCCCGCCAGCCACAGCGCGAGCGGGAACGCGGCGAAGACGAGGGCGAGGACGCCGGTGGCGAGGACGGCGTGCCGCCACCGCATCCGCACCGAGCGACTGAGGACGAAGAAGACGTACAGACCGCAGACGAGGACCAGCGCCGTCTCCTTGGCGAGCGCCGCGGCGCCCAGCGCCCCCGCGGCGCCCAGCAGCCAGGGCAGTCCGTCGCGGTCGGCCTGTACGTACCGCACGACGCAGTACAGCGCGACCGTGGCGCACAGCGTCATCAGCCCGTCGAGCAGCACCTGCCGGGTCACCACCACGTGGTACGGCATGACGGCGAGCAGCAGCGCGGCGGCGAGCCCCGCGGCGCGGCCGTAGAGCCTCCGGGCCAGCAGATACGTGACGGCGACGGTCAGGACGCCGATGACGGCCGCGACCGCGCGGGCGGTGAACTCGTCGGCGCCGCCGCGCAGGAAGAGCGACAGGATGCTCGCGAACAGCACGGGGTGGGCGCGGAAGACGGGGAACACCGTCTGCATGGTCGGGTCGCCGGCCAGGGAGGCGGCGGTGCCGGTGTAGACGGCCTCGTCGCTGTTGAGGCCGATCGCGGTGAGCTGCCAGAACCGCAGGAAGGCGGCCAGGGCCAGGACGGCGGTGAGCGGCAGGGCGCTGCGCAGTGCCCAGGAGGCGGTGGGGCGGCGGCGCGGGCGGGCGGTGGGGCGGACGGCGGTGGCTTCGACAGGCCCCGGGGGGCCGCCGGAGCCGACTCCCGTGCCGGGGGCGGCCGCCGTGTCCGAGGCGGAGTACGCGGGGCGGGTCATGGCGTCCTCCCGCCGGGGTCCTCCGGACGGGAGGCGCCGGAGTCGGCCGGAACGGCGTGGTGGAGGGGCAGGATCCCGGAGCTCACGGGCAGGGGCGGTGCGCTCTTCGCCGTCTCCGGCACCCAGTGCGGCCACGGGTGCCCGTCGACCCGGGGAACCGGGTGGCCGTTGACCGCGGGCCGGTCCGCGGCGAGGAGCCGCGGTATCTCGTCGGCCCAGCCGAACCGGTCGGAGGCCAGGACGCGGGTGCGCACGCCGGAGAGGAAGCCGGACAGGATGTCCCGCTCGCGACCGCGCAGTCGGGCGTGGTCGAGCCCGTCGACGGTGATGGCGGGGGCGAAGTACCGGAACGGCGGGAAGCCGTAGGCGTCCTCGGTGTTGACGAGCAGTCGGCTGACGGTCTCCTCGTGGCCGAGGTCGCTCAGGCGGGGCTCGCCGCGCTCGATGACGAACAGTTCGGTCACCTTGACCGCGCTGCTCAGCCGGCAGTCCACGAGCCGGTCGACGGCGTACTTCGGCGGGGGCACCAGGATCTGCGTGACCGCGTTGATGCCCATGATGGGCAGGTTGTGGCGGGCGAGGGTGAAGGCGAAGGAGCGGCCCTCCTTGGAGTGCAGGCGGCTCTGCCGCTGCAGCCGGTGCCACTCGTGCGGGGTCAGGTCGTCGGAGCGCACGGCATGCAGGGTGTGCGCGCTGATGGTGAGCGGCTTGGGGAAGCAGAGGGCGTTGCCGTCGGCGTCGACGACGGTCATGTCGTCGGAGAGGAACCGCCCGTCGTGCTCGCTCAGCAGCCGCAGGACGGTGGACGTCTTGCCGGTGTCGGTGAGCGCGGAGAGCATCACGCCCGTGCCGCCCAGTTCGACGCAGGCGGAGTGCAGGAGCATCCGGTCGCGGGAGACGAGCACGAAGCGCAGCAGCGCCTCCAGGACGTTCGTGTAGACGACGTGCGGGGAGCGGGCGAGGAGCGGGCTGACGAGGACGTCGATGGGGTCGCCGATGTCGACCCGGAAGTTGGCGCCGAGGCGGCCGAGCTGCTCCTCGTACTGCACGGTGGTGGGCTGCGGTGCGCCGCGACCGGGGATCTCGGTCATCACCGCGCGGTGGCGGGGGCGCCGGCGGCCCACGTCGCCGACGCGGACGGTGATGTCGCAGGCGTCCGGCGGCACCCACTGGGCGCGGAAGAACTCCAGCTCGGGCAGGCGGATCTGGGAGCCGATGGTGACGGTGCCGGCGATGTCGTAACGGTAGGTCAGGTACCGGGGGCGCTTGGGGTGCGCCGTGGAGGGCGTGGTGGCGGCGGGGGAGGGGGGCGCGGAGCCGGGGACCTCGGCGCCCGGGGCGACGAGGACGCGCACCGGGTCGCGGCGGGCCGAGGCCTCGTGGCGGCGACGGTAGATCAGCAGGTCGCTGAAGAGGAACCGGACCACGAAGAGCACGACGAGGCTGAGGACGTTGGCGGTGAGCAGTCCGACCCCGGCGAGGACGAACAGCTCCAGGAGGGGCAGGCGGCCGAGCAGCAGGAGGTTGTTCAGGGCGAGGAAGGCGATGCCGCGGCCCAGGGCCGCGCGCCTGCCGCCCTGGCCTCCGCCCCGGTAGACCAGCGTCTCCAGGAGGGCCCAGTTCCACAGGGAGGACACCTGGGTGGCGAGCGTGGCGCCGAGGAGCTGGTGGAGTCCCACGGCGGAGTGGAAGAACCACAGGGCCGCGGTGTTGACGGCGATGCCGCTGAGGCCGACGAGTCCGAAGGCCAGGAACCGCGAGGTGGTGCCGAGGCCGGGGCGGTCGGGCGCCGCGTGGCGGCCCGTGCCGCCGTCGTGGCCCGCGCCGGGGGCGGGCCGGCGCAGCCGGGCCAGGTGCCGCAGGAACCGCAGCCCCTCGCGGAGCGAGGCCTTGGAGGTGCCGGCCGCGCGGGGCGCGAAGCGGTAGGAGACCTCGGCGACGCGTGCGCCCGGGTGCCTGACGAGCACTTCGAGGAGCACCTTGAAGCCGAGGGGGCTGAGCCGGTCCAGGTCGGTCGCGGCGATGCGGAAGGCGAAGAGCCCGCTCATCGGGTCGCTGACGCCGGCGAGCCGGCGGGGGAAGACCGCCTTGGCGAGCACGGTGCTGCCGAGGGAGACGAGCCGGCGGGCGGGGCCGTCGAGCCCGTCACCGGTCGATCCGGACCCGGCGTAGCGGGTGCCGACCACGATGTCGACGCCGTGTCCCAGAGCCGTACGGGCCAGCGCGGCGGCGGCCTCCGGCGGGTGCTGGAGGTCGGCGTCCATGACCAGGGCCCATTCGCCCCGGGCATGGCGCGCGCCCGCGAGGACGGCACCCGCCAGGCCGCCCTCGCGGGCCCCCTTCTCCCGGTGGAGCATGCGGACCGGCAGCCGACAGCCCGGGGCGTGCAGCGCGGCCGTCTCCGGGGTGTCGTCGTCGCTGTCGTCGACGAACAGGATCTCGGCGGGCAGCCCGTCGAAGGCCGGTTCCAGGGCGCGCAGCAGCAGCGGGACGGATTCCCGCTCGTTGCGCGTCGGGACGACGAGGGTCAGACGGGGTCGAACGCGCGGACGCGGGTCGTTCAGCTCGGAGCACTCGGTGCGGGGAGTGGGGTTGCCGTCCATGTCAGCGGCCTCCAGCGGCGACCGTGCGGGGGGCTGTCGCCGTACGTCTACGTTTTAAACATACATATTGCGCCGCTATGTCATGCCTGTCAATAAATGTCCACTTATGGTGTAAACGTATTCTTTAGGGGCATTCGGATATAGTCGGGAGCAGTCGCGTCGCGACGTCGAGCCCGGAGGCGCCCCATGGCCAGCAGCACCCAGCCGGACCGCAGGAAGGTGGACATCGGCCACGCCACCGAGCGCCGCCGGGGCCGCCGCCGGCTGAGCCGTGAACGCGTGCTCGCCGCGGCCCTCGACGTGGTGGACCACGAGGGCCTGTCGGCCCTGAGCATGCGGCGGGTCGCCGCCGAACTCGACGTCGAGGCGATGGCGCTGTACCGCTACGCGCCCAGCAAGGACGCGCTCCTCGACGGACTGGTCGAGCAGCTCTACACCGAACTGGACGAGGACCTCGCCCGCGAGGAGCCCGCCCCCCTCGGTCAGGCGTCCGACCTGCCCGAATGGCGCGCCGAGCTCCGCCGCGGCGCCTGCGCCCTGTACCGGATCTCCCTCGCCCACCCGCACGTCGTGCCGCTGCTCGCCACGCGGCTGCTCGCCGTCCCGCTGGCCCGGCGCCCCCTCGCGGTGCTCCAGGCCCACGAGCGGGTGCTGGCCCTCCTCGACCGCGCCGGGCTCGACGCGCAGGGCGTCGTGACGGCCTACCGGGCGGTCACCGCCTGGGTGCTCGGCTACATCTTCAGCGACCTGCGGGCCATGGTCGACAACCCCGACGAGCCCGATCCGGCCTTCCGCCTCGGCCTGCACCTGATGCCGGCCCGCGAGCTCCCCCGGCTGCGCGAGACCGCGCCCGCCCTCGCCGAGAAGGGCGGCTACCAGGAGCTGACGGACGGCCTCGACGCACTCCTCGACCGCATCCTGGCCGCGTCCGCCGCCCGCGCGGACCGTCCGGCGGACGCCCCTCCCGCCGGGGAGAGCGCCGGGCGGACTCCCGGCCCCTGAGGGTCACCCCGCCGATACCCTGGGCGAATGCTTACAGAGGTGACAGCGACCCGCTATGTCACGCCCCTGCGCGAGGGCGGTTCGCTCCCCGGAATCGTCGAGGCCGACGACTACGGGACATACGTCATGAAATTCACGGGCGCCGGACAGGGCCGCAAGACCCTGGTCGCCGAGGTCGTCTGCGGGCAGCTCGCCCGCAGGCTCGGTCTGCGGGTGCCGGAGCTCGTCACCATCCAGCTCGACCCGGTCATCGGGCTCTCCGAACCCGACCAGGAGGTGCAGGAGCTGCTCAAGGCGAGCGGCGGGCTCAACCTGGGCATGGACTTCCTGCCCGGCTCGCTGGGCTTCGACCCGCTCGCGTACGAGGTCGACCCGAAGGAGGCCGGGAAGGTCGTCTGGTTCGACGCGGTGATCAACAACGTCGACCGGTCCTGGCGCAATCCGAACATGCTGGTCTGGCACGGCGACCTGTGGCTCATCGACCACGGCGCCACCATGATCTGGCACCACAACTGGCCGGGCGCCCAGGCCTCCGCCGCGAAGCCGTACGACGCCTCCGACCACGCGCTCGCCCCCTTCGCCCCGGACATCGCCGCCGCGGCCGCCGAGCTCGCCCCGCTCGTCACCCGCGAGCTCCTGGAGGAGGTCGCCGCAGACGTCCCCGACGAGTGGCTCGTCGACGAGCCCGGCTTCGACAGCACGGACGAGGTGCGCGCCGCGTACGTCTCGGCCCTGCTGCCCCGCGCCGCCACCATCCACGAGCGGATCACGCTCGGGCCCCGCACCGAGAACCGGCCGCAGCAGCCGCCCGGCTGGCTCGCCGAGCGCCTCGCGCCCCGGAAGCCCACCACCGAGAAGGACAGCACGACGTGACCGACCGCGATGTCTTCGAGTACGCGCTGCTGCGCGTCGTGCCGCGGGTGGAGCGCGGTGAGTGCTTCAACGCGGGAGTGGTCGTCTACTGCCGCGCCCGGTCCTTCGTGGCCGCCCGCACGCATCTGGACGAGGCCAAGCTGACGGCGCTCGACCCGGCCGCCGACGTGACCGGCGTACGGGCCGCGCTGCGCGCCGTCGAGGGGGTCTGCCTGGGCGGCGAGGCGGCGGGCCAGGCCGCGCGCGACGACGCGGGGCGGCGCTTCCGCTGGCTGATCGCGCCGCGCTCGACGGTCGTGCAGCCGGGGCCCGTCCACACGGGGCTGACCGTCGACCCCGAGGCCGAGGTGGAACGGCTGCTCGATCTGCTCGTGCGCTGAGTGACCGAGGAGTGACCTGGTGCACCCGGTGGGCCGTTGACACCGGGTGCCAGGGCTTCTAGCGTCTCGTCCTGCGGACGGATACTAAGCGGTCGCTCATGTGCGGGACGCAGGAGCGGCCACCGGTCCGACCGCGACCAGGGACGATCCAAGGGCGAGGAGAACCAAGCATGTCCACCACCGAGCAGCGCGTAGCCGTCGTCACGGGTGCCGCACGGGGCATCGGCGCCGCCACCGCGCTCCGCCTGGCGGCCGAGGGCCGCGCCGTCGCCGTACTCGACCTCGACGAGGCGGCCTGCAAGGACACCGTCGAGAAGATCACCGCCGCGGGCGGCACCGCCCTCGCGGTCGGCTGCGACGTCTCGGACAGCGCCCAGGTGGAGGCCGCCGTCGCGCGGATCGCCGCCGAGCTCGGCGCGCCGACGATCCTCGTCAACAACGCGGGCGTGCTCCGCGACAACCTGCTCTTCAAGATGTCCGAGGACGACTGGGACCTCGTCATGAACGTCCACCTCAAGGGCGCCTTCCTGATGGCCAAGGCCGTCCAGAAGCACATGGTGGACGCGGGCTTCGGCCGGATCGTCTCCCTCTCCTCCTCCTCGGCGCTCGGCAACCGCGGCCAGGCCAACTACTCGGCGGTCAAGGCGGGTCTGCAGGGCTTCACCAAGACCCTCGCCAAGGAGCTCGGCAAGTTCGGCATCACCGCCAACGCCGTCGCCCCGGGCTTCATCGTCACCGAGATGACCGCGCAGACCGCCGAGCGCGTCGGCATGGGCTTCGAGGACTTCCAGGCGGCCGCCGCCTCCATGATCCCGGTCCAGCGGGTCGGCCGCCCCGAGGACGTCGCCAACGCGATCGCCTTCTTCACGGGCGACGACGCCGGCTTCGTCTCCGGCCAGGTCATGTACGTGGCCGGCGGACCGCTCAACTGACGGCCGGCGGCGACAGGAGGAGGCAGGCATGAGCACGCAGGAGAGGCCGGAGCTGTCCGGCAAGGTCGCCCTCGTCACCGGCGCCAGCCGGGGCATCGGCTACGGCGTCGCCGAGGCCCTGGTCGCCCGCGGCGACCGGGTCGTCATCACCGGGCGCGGCGAGGAGGCCCTCAAGGAGGCCGTCGAGCGGCTCGGGGCCGACCGCGCCATCGGGGTCCCCGGCAAGGCGCACGACGAGGCCCACCAGGCCGCCGCCGTCGAGGCGGCGATGGACGGCTTCGGCCGTCTGGACTTCCTGGTCAACAACGCCGGTACGAATCCCGTCTTCGGGCCCCTCGCGGACCTGGATCTCGGGGTGGCCCGCAAGGTCTTCGAGACGAACGTGATCTCCGCGCTCGGCCTCGCGCAGCGGAGCTGGCACGCCTGGCAGAAGGAGCACGGCGGGGCGATCGTGAACATCGCCTCGATCGCCGGCGTCTCCGCCTCGCCCTTCATCGGCGCTTACGGCATGAGCAAGGCCGCGATGATCAATCTGACCCTCCAGCTGGCGCACGAATACGCGCCGCTCGTGCGGGTCAACGCGATCGCCCCGGCCGTCGTGAAGACGAAATTCGCGCAGCCGCTCTACGAGGGCCGTGAGGCGGAGGCCGCCGCCTCCTATCCGCTCGGCCGGCTCGGCGAGCCCGAGGACATCGGAGGCGCGGCGGCCTTCCTGACCTCGTCCCAGTCGGAGTGGATCACCGGTCAGACGCTCGTCCTCGACGGCGGCCTTTTCCTGAACGCCGGAGTCGGGTGACCGATAACCGGACACTTTCCGGGATCCCCTGTCCGGATTGAGCACGGTTATACGTCGAATGCCTCAAGTGCCCCGCCGGGCTCGAAGATTGACCTGGCGGGGTGCTGCGGTATGGTCGGCCGACCCCTGGCTGAACGAGGAGCGTGCACGTGTTCAACCGGACCAGTCTGCAGGCCGCTGCAGCCCTTGTGTCCATATCCCTGGTAACCGGATGCGGTGTCTTCTCGGACAGCGAATCCGCCGGGGATCAGAGAATCGTCGTCGGTACGATGAGTTCTCCCTCCACGCTTGATCCAGCCGCCGCCTGGGACAATTCCTGGGAGCTCTTCCGGAATGTCTTCCAGACCCTGGTCGCATTCCCGACGGGCAGCACCACGCCGCAGCCGGACGCCGCCGACTGCAAGTTCACCGACACCTCCAGCCGGGTCTTCGAGTGCAAGCTCGTGGAGGGCCTCACGTTCTCCAACGGGCACAAGCTGGACGCCGAGGCCGTGCGGTACTCGATCGAGCGCATCCGCACGATCAACGTCAAGGGCGGCCCCAACGGGATGCTCGGCTCGCTCGACAAGATCGAGACCGTCGGCGACCGCACCGTCGTCTTCCGGCTCAACAAGTCGGACGCGACCTTCCCGTTCATCCTCGCCACCCCCGCGATGTCGCTGGTGGACCCGGCCGAGTACCCGGCGGACCAGCTCCGCAAGGACGGCAAGATCATGGGCTCGGGACCGTACGTCCTCGACTCGTACACCGAGCGCAAGACGGCCGAGCTGACGAAGAACCCCTTCTACAAGGGCTTCGCCGACCGGAAGAACGGCGGCGTCACGATCAAGTACTTCGACGACTCCGACGCCATGGTCGCCGCCCTCCGGAAGAACGAGATCGACGCCACCTACCGCGGTCTCACCGCCGAGGAGGTCGTCAACCTCCAGGAGGACAAGCCGGAGAACAAGCAGCTCCAGCTCATCGAGTCGACCGGCGCCGACATCCGCTACCTGGTCTTCAACACCCAGGACGAGTCCGTCGCCAAGCTCCCCGTCCGCAAGGCCATCGCCCAGCTCGTCGACCGCGACGAACTGGTCAACAAGGTCTACCAGGGCACCGCCGAGCCCCTGTACTCGATGGTGCCCAAGGGAATCGCCGCCCACACCACCAAGTTCTTCGACCGCTACGGCGCGCCGAGCAAGGACAAGGCGAAGAAGATCCTCCGCAACGCCGGCATCACCGAGCCCGTCGCGCTGGACTTCTGGTACGCCACCGACCGGTACGGCTCCTCGACGGCCGCCGAGTTCGCCGAACTCAAGCGGCAGCTGGAGGAGTCCGGCCTCTTCAAGGTCACCCTGCACGGCAAGCCCTGGAAGGAGTTCCAGGCGGGCTACCAGAAGGGCGAGTACCCGGTCTTCGGCCGCGGCTGGTTCCCCGACTTCCCGGACCCGGACAACTTCGTCGCCCCCTTCGTGGGCAAGGAGAACGTCCTCGGCACGCCGTACGAGAGCCCCCGGATCACCGGCGAACTGCTCCCGAAGTCCCGCCGCCAGAGCGACCGCGGGACCGTCACGGACGAGTTCGTGGAGGCCCAGGAGATCATGGTCCAGGACGTCCGGCTGCTGCCCCTGTGGCAGGGCAAGCTGTACATCGCGGCCGGCGAGGACATCGGCGGCGGCGAGCGCGCCCTCGACCCGCAGACGGTCATGCAGATGTGGGAGCTGAGCCGCCGGGCCAGCTGGTAGCGGGACCCGCTCCGGGCCTGAGGGGGCCACTGTCAGTGGCCCCCGATAGGTTCTCGGTGGAGAAACAGGAACGTCCACCGGAGGTTGTGACCGTGACCGACACCAGCATGCTGCCCGAGTCCTGGCGGGGTGTCCTCGGCGAGGAGCTGCAGAAGCCGTACTTCGCCCAGCTCACCGAGTTCGTCGAGGAGGAGCGCGCCAAGGGACCGGTCTTCCCGCCGAAGGACGAGGTCTTCGCCGCCCTCGACGCCACCCCGTACGACAAGGTGAAGGTCCTGATCCTCGGTCAGGACCCGTACCACGGCGAGGGACAGGGCCACGGTCTCTGCTTCTCCGTCCGCCCCGGCGTGAAGATCCCGCCCTCCCTGCGGAACATCTACAAGGAGATGCAGGCGGATCTCGGCCTCCCCATCCCGGACAACGGCTATCTGATGCCGTGGGCCGAGCAGGGCGTCCTCCTGCTCAACGCCGTGCTGACGGTCCGCTCCGGCGAGGCGAACTCGCACAAGAACAAGGGCTGGGAGAAGTTCACCGACGCGGTGATCAGCGCCGTCGCCTCCCGCCCCGACCCCGCCGTCTTCGTCCTGTGGGGCAACTACGCTCAGAAGAAGCTCCCGCTCATCGACGAGGAGCGGCACGCCGTGGTGAAGGGCGCCCACCCCTCGCCGCTGTCGGCGAAGAAGTTCTTCGGGTCCCGCCCCTTCACCCAGATCAACGAGGCCGTCGCGGCCCAGGGGCACGAGCCGATCGACTGGCGCATCCCGGACCTCGGCTGAGCCTCGGCCCGATCCGGGCCGGCTGCGGCTAGCGTTTCAGTCCCAGTGGGTGAGCGGGTGGAGGTCGCGGTGACCGAGCAGCACCAGGTGTCGGACGACGGGGTCATGACCAGGATCGGGCAGGCCATGATGCTGCTCCACGGCGGCGACCGCGAGGAGGCCCGCAACCGCTTCGGCCTCCTGTGGCAGCAGATCGGGCCGGACGGCGACCCCCTGCACCGCTGCACCCTCGCGCACTACATGGCGGACGCCCAGGACGATCCCGACACCGAGCTGGCCTGGGACCTGCGGGCGCTGAGCGCGGCCGAGGGCCTCGCCGAGGAGCGGCTCGCCGCGCACGATTCGGCGGCCGCGCTCCGGGCCCTCTACCCCTCGCTCCACCTCAACCTGGCCGCCGACTACGTCAAGCTCCAGCGGCCCGACGCCGCGCGGGTCCATCTGGACCGGGCCCGCGCGGCCTCGGACCACCTCGACGACGACGGCTACGGGAACGGGGTGCGGGCCGCGATCGAGCGCCTGGAGCTGCGGCTCAGGGGCGTGTGACGGCCTCTCCGGGGGAGCCTCACCGGCCGTACGCGCCGTGGCAGATCCCGGCCTGACCGCTGCCGGGGACCCAGCCCCCGTACCGCTCGCCCAGGTCGCAGACGTCCGCCCGGGAGACCGGCGGCTCCACCGGCAGCCCCCTGAGCTCCGGCAGTTCGGGAAGGTCCGGCCGGGCCGCCGGGCGCGGACGCTCGCGCCGCTCCGGTACGGGGTCGGGGTGCGGGGCCGCCGGCCGGGGAGGTGCCGCCGTCCGCCGGTGCGGCTCCGCCGGATGCGTCGCGCGGGGCGCGGCGGACGGCGGGGGAGCGGGGAGCGCCGCTTCGAGCGCCTCGCGGGCCGGGCCGTCGACGATCTGCGGTGCCACGTCCTGGGCGGGGCGTACGGTGTCGGCCGCGGGGGCGGGGGCCGGGGCGGGCGCCGTCGGCGGGGCGTCCACCGAGACGCAGCCGGCGAGGGCGGCGACCGCCGCCCCGACCAGGATCTTCACTGTGGTTCGGGTTCCATGCACCCGCGCCACTCTGCTGGTCCGTACGTGATCTTCGCGCCCCTACCGGCGGGGAATGCCCCGCACGGGTGAGCCGTGCGGGGCCCGGTCTTGACCTGCCCGGAGCCGGTGCCGGGGACCGGTGCCCGGGGCCGGCCCCGGAGCGGGGTCAGTCGCCGGTCGCGCCGTCGATCCGCTCGCGGATGAGGTCCGCGTGGCCGTTGTGGCGGGCGTACTCCTCGATCATGTGGAGGTAGATCCACCGGAGGTTGAAGGTCTCGCCGCTGCGGTGCTCGCCCGTGCCCAGGTCGTCGAGGTCACGGCCGGCGGCCAGCTCGCGCGCGCGGGCGATCTCGGCCTGCCAGGTGGCGTGGGCCTCCTCGTAGGTGTCCTCGTCGGTGGCGTGGATGTCCCGGTCGCGGTCCTCCTGCGTCGAGTAGATCCACGGCGCCTCCTCGCCGGCCAGGACGCGGCGGAACCAGCCGCGCTCGACCTCGGCCATGTGGCGGACCAGGCCGAGGAGGTTGAGGTCCGAGGGCGGGGCGGACGGGGTGCGCAGCTGGGCGTCGTCGAGTCCCTCGCACTTCTTCGCGAGGGTCGCGCGGTGGAAGTCGAGCCATTGCTCCAGCGCCTCGCGCTCGCCCGTGGTGGTGGCCGGGTCGACGCGCGGGACGGTCTCGGTGTGTTCGGTGGTCATGGGCGGCATCGTCTCCCATGATCACCGGCGGCGCCAGGGGTTCCCGCCGGCTTCCGGGCGCATGCGTCAGTCCCGGTCCCCGAGCATCCCGTGCAGCAACTCGCCGAATCCGGTGCGCAGTTCCGCGCGGCTCGGTACCGCAGCGTGGAAGGAGCCCGCCGCGCAGGAGAACATCAGCCCCTCGCACCAGGCGATCAGGGAGAGCGCGTGCCGTTCGGGCTCCGGCGAGCCGGCCGCCGTCATCATCGCGATCAGCGGGGTGTGGAAGGTCGCCCCGGCGGTGTCGAAGAAGCTCCGGAGCTCGGGGCGGCGGGTGGCCTCCAGGGCCAGTTCGTAGCGGGAGACCAGCAGGGAGCGGTGGTCGGTGAGGTAGCGGTGCAGGGCGAGCGCGAGCGCGTCGAGGAGCGCGTCGCCGCCGCTGCGGGGGTCCGGCAGCTCGTGCGGGGTGAGGACCTCGGACTCCCGCTGGACCTGGCGCCGTACGGCCGTCTCCAGGAGGGCCTGGCGGGTGCGGGCGTGGTTGGACGTCGATCCCTGCGGCAGCCCCGCCCGCTCGTCCACGGCGCGGTGGGTCAGGCCCCGCATCCCCCGTTCGACCAGGAGGGCGAGGGCGGCGTCGCCGATCCGCTCGGCGCGGGAGGGGGGCGACTCCGGGGCGGGGGTCCCGGCGGTGGCTGAGGTCATGGGGACAACCTACTACCGGCGCGACTACAGCTGTAGTACGGTCACGGTGTCGAGCTCACTACACCTGTAGTGAGCGTCGGCCCCTCCGTCCTCTCGTCCCGCCCCGATCCGAGGAGCAGCCATGGAACAGCACCGTGCCGTCGTCGTCGGAGCCGGCATCGGCGGACTCACCGCCGCCGTCGCCCTGCACCGGCGCGGCTGGCGGGTCACCGTCCTCGAACGCGCCGCCGACCTCACCCCCGTCGGCGCCGGCATCGCCCTCGCCCCCAACGCGCAGCGCGCCCTCGACGTCATCGGCCTCGGCGACCGCGTCCGTGCCCTCTCCGCCTGGCAGGGCGACGGCGGCATGCGCACCCCCGGCGGCCGCTGGCTCGCCCGCACCGACGCCAAGGCCGCCGCCGAGCGCTTCGGCGGGCCCCTCGTCCTCCTCCACCGCGCCACCCTCGTCGAGATCCTCACCTCCGCCCTCCCCGAGGGCGTCGTCCGCACCGGCGTGACCGCCGCCGTCACCGACCCCGGCGACGAGCACCGCCCCGCCCGCCTCACGGTCACCGGCCCCGGGAGCGCGGCCCCGGGCGAGCTGGAGGCCGAGCTCGTCCTCGGCGCCGACGGCATCCGCTCGGCGACCCGCGGGGCGCTCTTCCCCGACCACCCCGGGCCCCGCTACTCCGGCGCCACGACCTGGCGCGTCGTCGTCCCCGCCCCCGGGCGCCCCTTCGCCCCGCACGAGACCTGGGGCGCGGGCCGGCTGTGGGGCAGCCAGCCCCTCAAGGACGGCCGGGTCTACGCGTACGCCATGGCCACGGCCCCCGCCGGCGCCCACGCGCCCGACGACGAGAAGGCCGAACTGCTCCGGCTCTTCGGGGACTGGCACCACCCCGTCCCCGAACTCCTCGCGGGCGTCGAGCCCGACCGGATCCTGCGGCACGACGTCCACCACCTGCCCGACCCGCTGCCCGCCTTCCACCGGGGCAGGGTGGCCCTCCTCGGCGACGCCGCGCACGCGATGATGCCGAGCCTCGGCCAGGGCGGGAACCAGGCCGTCGAGGACGCCGTCGTCCTCGCCCACCACGCGGGCGCCGCCGCCGGCTTCGCGCCGGGCCGCGCCCTCGCCGCGTACACCGCCGACCGGCTGCCCCGCACCACCGCCATCGTCCGCAAGGCCGCCCGCACCGGCGCGCTCACCCTGCTCGCCGCCCGTCCCGCCGTCGCCCTGCGCTCCGCGGCCGTCAGCGCCGTCTCCCGCTTCGGCCCCGGCCTCGCCCTGCGCGGCTTCGACGGCATCTGCGACTGGCGCCCGCCGGTCGACGCCCCTTCCCACGGGGCCCGCCCCGCGTAAGCTGACCTGCGCGAACGGCCCCCACGGGCAGGGGCCGGCGGACGACGACAAGGGAGACCCCGTGAAGGTTGGCTGCATCGGACTCGGCGACATCGCGCAGAAGGCCTACCTTCCCGTCCTCGGCACCCTCCCCGGGGTCGAACTGCACCTCCAGACCCGCACCCCGGCGACCCTGGAGCGAGTGGCCGACACCCTGCACCTGCCCGCCGAGCGCCGCCACCACGACCTCGACTCCCTGATCTCCGCAGGGCTCGACGCGGCCTTCGTCCACGCCTCCACCGCCGCCCACCCCGAGATCGCCGCCCGGCTCCTGGACGCCGGCGTCCCCACGTACGTCGACAAGCCCCTCGCGTACGAGTACGCCGAATCCGAGCGGATCGTGGAACTCGCCGAGAAGCGCTCGGTCAGTCTCGCCGTCGGCTTCAACCGGCGCCTCGCCCCCGGCTACGCCCAGTGCCTGGAGCACCCGCGCGAGCTGATCCTCCTCCAGAAGAACCGCGTCGGCCTGCCCGAGGACCCCCGCACCCTCGTCCTCGACGACTTCATCCACGTCGTCGACACCCTGCGCTTCCTGGTCCCCGGCGAGATCGAGCACATCGACGTGCGGGCCCGGATCCGCGAGGGGCTCATGCACCACGTGGTGCTCCAGCTCTCCGGCGACGGCTTCACCGCCATCGGCATGATGAACCGGATGAACGGCTCCACCGAGGAGGTCCTGGAGGTGTCGGGACAGGACACCAAGCGCCAGGTCCTCAACCTCGCCGAGGTCGTCGACCACAAGGGGCAGCCGACCGTGCGCCGGCGCGGCGACTGGGTGCCCGTCGCCCGGCAGCGCGGCATCGAGCAGGCGGCCCTCGCCTTCCTCGACTCGGTACGGGAGGGCCGCCTGCTCAGCGCCCGCGACGCCCTGCTCACCCACGAGCTGTGCGAGCGCGTCGTCCGCGAGGCGCTGACCCAGGCGTCCTGAGCGCGCCCGCGCCCTCGGCGGCGCACACCGCGCCGACCACCGCGAGCGCCCCGTACAAGGGCCAGTCGCCCCACCGGACATAGGCCGTCGTCGTCCCCGAGAGCGGCAGCTCGCGCACGACGGCGGCGCTCGCGTCCGTGCCGAGCACCGGACCGATCCGCCGTCCGTCGGGACCGTACGCGGCACTGATCCCGGTGAGCGTCGCGTGGACGACGGGCCGTCCCGTCTCGGCCGCGCGCAGCGCCGCGAGCGAGGCATGCTGGGCGGGCGCCCAACTGTCCTGGAAGGTACTGGTCGACGACTGCACGACCAGGAGGTCCGCCCCGTCGCGGGCGAGCCGCCGGCTCATGTCGGGGAACGCGGACTCGAAGCAGATCAGCGGCCCGACCCGGAGCGGGGACGCGCCGGCCGCACGGGCGGGCAGGGCCATCACCACCGGCTCGGTGCCGCGCCGCCGGTCCTCCTCCGCGGCGCGGCCGGCGGAGGTCACCCAGCCCAGGAGCGGGCGCGCCGGGATGTACTCGCCGAACGGGACGAGCCGCATCTTGTCGTAGCGCTCGCCCGTGAGACCCGCCGGGCCGACCAGGACGGCGCTCTTGTAGATGCCGGGACGGCCGGCGGCCCGTGCGTCCACGTTCACCAGGAGCGGCGCGCCCACCGCCCGCGACAGCGCGGCCAGCCGGGCCGCGAGCGCCGGGTCGCCCGCCGGATCGGCGCCCACCCCGCTCTCGCCCCACACGACCAGGTCAAGGCGCTGCCCGGCGAGGGAGCGGGTCAGCGCCTCGGCCCGCGCGAGACGCAGCGCGGGCCCGTCGGGGCCGCCGAACACCCCCGGCTGCACGAGGCCCACCCGTACCGACCCGCTCTCCCGCGGGGCCGGAACGCCCCAGGCGGCCGTCCCCGCCACCAGGGCGCAGGCCACGAGCCCCACCACCCCGACGGAACGCCGCCCCGGCACCGTCACGAGCAGGACCACGGCCGTGTTCACCGCCACCACGAGGAGGCTCACCAGCCACACCCCGCCGACCGAGGCGAGCCGCAGCGCCGCCGGGACCTGCCACTGGCTCGCCCCCAGCAGCCCCCACGGTCCGCCGAGCCCCTCCCAGGACCGGGCCAGCTCGACCAGCAGCCAGCCCGAGGGCACCGCGAGCAGCGCCGCGCCCGCCCGCAGCGGTGAGGGGGTGCCGCCGAGCAGTCCCCTGACCAGCCACCCCCAGGGCAGCCACAGCAGACCGAGCAGCGCGGCCAGCGGAAGCAGGAACACATGCAGGCTCGGCAGCAGCCAGTGGTGCATCGCCAGCATGAAGCCGAACCCGCCGGACCAGCCGTCGAGACCGGCCCGGCGGGCCCCCGGCGCCGTACGGATCAGCAACAGCCACGGGACGAGCGCCAGCCAGGCCCACCACCAGAGCCCGGGAGCCGGGAAGGCGAGCACGGGCAGGGCCCCGCAGCAGACGGCGAGCAGGGAGCGCGCCGCCCCGCCCCCGCCGCGTCGGGGAGCGGGGGAGCGGTCGGCCCGGCCTCCGGGGCGGCGGACCACGAACGGACCACGCATGACGTGCCTCCCGTCGATGCCTCAAGTCTCCGTGACGCCCGGGCCGTGTCCGGGGTCAGCCGTGGCGGCGCCAGCGTTCGTCGACGACGACCGAGGTCAGCCGCCAGCCGTCGGCGGTGCGGCGGGCCGCGAAGGCGTAGCGTCCGCCGCAGACGAAGTCCTCGCCGGAGGCGAACCGCATCGGGTTCACGTAGTCGGCGGCGACGTCCGCCCGGTCCCCGGTCTCCGGGTAGCCGCCCGGCTCCGAGAACCGCACCCGCCGGTTCACGATGAGGTGCTGGCGTACGGGAAAGAGGGGGAGCGTCTCGGCCAGCCACTCGGCGACCTCCGCGGCGGGCCCCTCGATGCCGCCCGAGCCCCGGTAGTCGGCCCTGCCGTCCGGGGCGAACAGGCCCCGGTAGGCGTTCCAGTCGCCCTCGTCCACGGCCGCCGCATAGCCGGTGACCAGGTCGTCGAGGGCGAATCGGTCCATCACGGTCGCGAGGTCCACGCGCTGCGTCATCGGCTCAGTGTCGGGGAGCGGAGGCCGGAGGCCAAGGGTCGTGCAGGTGTGCGATGACGGTCGGCGCGCCGGTCATACTGGCCGCCATGCGCGTGAACATCGATCCCGGACTGACCGACCGCACCTCCTTCTACCGCCTCCTCACCGCCACCGTCGTGCCCCGGCCCATCGCCTGGGTGTCCACGGTCTCGGCCGACGGGACGGACAACCTCGCCCCGCACTCCTTCTTCACCATCTCCTCGGTCGCCCCGCCGGTCGTGCAGTTCACCTCGGTCGGACGCAAGGACTCGCTGCGCAACGTGGAGGAGACGGGGGAGTTCGTGGTGAACCTCGCCCCCGAGGGCCTCTTCGAGCGGATCAACGCCACGGCGACGGACTTCCCGCGCGGGGTGAGCGAGTTCGACGCATGCGGCATCGAGCGGGAGCCGAGCCTGCGGGTGAAGGCGCCGCGGGTCGCCCAGTCGCCGGTGGCCCTGGAGTGCGAGCTGCACAGCACGCTGCGGATCGGCGACTCGACGGTCGTGTTCGGCCGGGTCGTGCACGCGGCGGTCGACGGGTCGGTCATGGTCGACGGCCACCCCGAGATGACCCTGATGCGCCCGCTGACCCGGCTCGGCAAGAACGAGTGGGGCACCCTGGGCGGCATCGAGGAGATCGCCAGGGTGCCCTACCGGGGCTGAGGGCCCCGGCCCGCGCGGACCTCCCCTCCTCGCGTCGTTTCCGCATCGTCCTGACCTCGTAGGGTGGCTGACATGTCCGATACGGCTCACGGGATCACGACCGGCGCCGTGGCGCGGCGTCTGGGCGTCTCTCCCACCACGGTGCGTTCCTGGGACCAGCGGTACGGCATCGGCCCGGCCGTGCGCGCGGACGGACGGCACAGGCGGTGGAGCCCGGCGGACATCGCGATGCTCGACGAGATGTGCCGCCTCACGGCCTCGGGCGTCCCGCCCGCCGAGGCCGCGAGGGCCGCCCGGCGGGCGCGGACCTCGGCGGAGCCGACCGTTCCCGACGCCACCCCCGACGCCCCCGTGGCCCCCGCGAGGCCCCGTCGGCCCGGACCCGGCGGCGGTCTGCCGCTGGGCGACGTACGGCAGGAGGCCCGCGGGCTCGCCCGCGCCGCCGTACGCCTCGACGGCCCCGCCGTGGAAGGGCTGCTCCAGGAGGCGCTGGCCGAACACGGCCTGGTCACCGCGTGGCAGGAGATCATGGTCCCGACGCTGCACGCCGTGGGCCGCAAGTGGGAGTCGTCCGAAGACCGCTACGTCGAGGTGGAGCACCTGCTCTCCTGGCACATCTCCACCGCCCTGCGCCGGGCCGCCGTGACCGGTCCGGCGACGGCGTCCCCGGCCGCTCCGGTCGTGCTGGCATGCGTCCCCGGGGAGCAGCACTCGCTGCCCCTGGAGGCACTCGCGGCGGGACTGGCCGAGCGGGGCCTGCCGACCAGGATGTTCGGCGCGGCGGTCCCCGCGGAGGCCCTCGACGCGGCGGTGCGACGTTCGGGTCCGGCCGCCGTCGCCCTCTGGTCCCAGACGAGGTCCACCGCGCACCACGCCCTGGCCCGGCACGTTGCGGGGACGGCGTTCGGAGTACGGGGAGCACGCAGGACCCCCGTGGTCCTGCTCGCGGGCCCCGGCTGGCTCGGCCGGCCCCCCGCCCCCGGCATGGTGCGTCCCACCGGGCTGCCCGAGGCCATCGGCGTGATCTCCCGGTTGTACGGGGAACCGGCCGCGGGCGCGAAGGAGTGAGGCCGCCTCTCACCCGCCGGTCGCGGCGGGGGCGAGGCTGTGGCGCATCCGCTGGAGGCCGCGACGGGCGTGGCTCTTGACCGTGCCGAGCGGCAGGCCGGTGCGGTGGGCGATCTGCGTCTGGGTCAGGTCGGCGAAGTAGGCGAGCTCCAGGACGTCGCGCTGGACGCGGGGGAGCCTGGCCAGTTCCTCGGTGACGACGAGCCGGTCGATGATCCGCTCGGGGCCTTCGCGGGAGCCGCCGGTGTGCTCCAGGGCGGCGCCGAGGGCCGCGGTGAGTTCGGCGCGCCGGGTGCGGGCGGTCAGCGCGTCGGCGATCTTCCGGCGGGTGATGCCGGTGAGCCAGGCCGACAGGGTTCCCCGGTCGGGGCGGAAGTTCGCGCGGCCCCGCCAGGCGGCGACGAACACCTGCTGGGTGACGTCCTCCGCCTCGCGGTGGTCGCCCAGGGCACGGGCCGCGAGCGTGTGCACGAGTCGTCCCCAGCGCTGGTACGCCGCGTCCAGGCAGCGCTCGTCCCCCTGGACCAGCCCTCGGGCGATCCGGTCGTCGGCCGCCGTGTCGCACCTCACGCGCTGGGCGCGGGGCTCCGTCGAGGTGGCGGGGCGGCCGGTCGTCCGGTGCGCGGTCATGACGGTTCCTCCTCCGGGCGGCGGCGGCGCGGGTGACCACCGGGACGTGCGACCGCCGGTCTCGGAGCGGCGGTACGGCGGAACCTCGTCGATTCCGTGTCCTCACGTTCCGGCGGGAACCCCCTGCCCCTCAACTCGCATCGTTTCCGCATCGAAACGCAAGCGGTGCGCATCGATCCACCCGTCCGCGCCGGGAGACGCGGCTCCGCTCAGGAGGCCCCCCGGCCCCGGCGGAAGCGCTCCAGCCCCTCGGAGAGCCCGATCAGCGGGTCCGGGTAGTCGTAGGCGGCCCGATCGAGGCCGGAGAGCCGCCAGGGCTCGTGGACGGCCGGCGCGCCGAGGCCGGCGAGCTCCGGCACCCAGCGCCGGACGTAGGCGCCGTCCGGGTCGTACCGCTTGCCCTGGAGCACGGGGTTGAGGACGCGGTGGGGACGGCTGTCCGTCCCCGTGCCGGCCACCCACTGCCAGTTGAGCTGATTGTTCGCCACGTCGCCGTCCACCAGCAGATCGAGGAAGTGCCGGGCGCCCTCCCGCCAGTCGATGTACAGCGTCTTGGTGAGGAAGGAAGCGGCGAGCAGCCGCCCGCGGTTGTGCATCCAGCCCTCGTGGGCGAGCTGCCGCATCGCCGCGTCGACGACGGGATAGCCGGTCCGCCCCTCGCGCCACGCCGCCAGGTCCGCCTCGGCCCCGGCACCCCGGCGCCAGCGGTCGTGACGAGGACGGTAGTCCGCGCCCGCCGCCCGGGGCCGGGCGGCGAGCACCTGGCGGTGGAAGTCGCGCCAGCACAGCTGGCGCACGAAGGCCTCCGCCCCGGCACCGCCGCGCCTCCTGGCCCGCTGCACGGCCTCCAGGGCGGAGACGGCCCCGAAGTGGAGGTACGGCGAGAGACGCGACGTGGCGTCCCCCGCCAGGTCGTCGTGGCGCTGCTCGTACGCGTCACCGTGCGCCGTCAGCCAGGAGGCGAGCCGCTTGCGCCCCTCGCCCTCCCCTCCCGCGGCGAGCCCCGGCGACACGTCGGCGATGTCCGAGCGCCGGGGCATCCGCTCCGACCGCACCCCCGTCGGCACGCGCACCGCCCTCGGGGCGGACAGCGGTGCGCGCAGGGGTTCGCCCGCCCAGCGCCGGTAGTACGGCGTGAAGACCGCGAAGTGGTCCGATCCCTGCGGGGTGACGTCGCCGGGCGGCACGACGTCCACCACGCCGTCGTGCACGTACAGCCGGCAGCCGTCCTCCTCCAGCACCTTGCGCAGGCGTTCCTCCCTCGCCCGGGCGAAGGCCGTCACACCGCCGGCCAGGTGCACCTCGTCGGCCTCGGTCTGCCGCACCAGCGCCCTCACCTCGGAGACCGTGTCCCCCTTCCGCACCACGAGTCGGCCGCCCCGCTCCCCCAGCGCCCGGTCGAGGTCCACCAGACAGTCCGCGAGGAAGGCCAGCCGGTTGGCGGCCGCGAAGCCCGCCCGGTCCACGGCCGGATCACGCACGAACAGCGGCACCACCTCCTGCGCCCCGTCGAGCGCGGCCCTCAGCGGCGGGTGATCGTGCACCCGGAGGTCGGAGGTGTACAGAACGACGGCGACGGTCATCGCGTCCTCCCTGCTCGGCCGCCGGTCGCGAGCGCGCCGCCGGCGTATGGATGTCCCACCCCCACGGTTCCGCGCCGCCCCGCATGCCGGATGCGCGCGGGGGCGGCCGCCTTCGCCGGGCCGGAGAACACCGGTGGCCCCGCGTCCCGGGCAGGGGCCGTGCCGCATGGGTGTGCCGCGCGGCGGGTAAGTGAGGCAGGAGGCGATTCCCGTGTCCCTGGTGCTGATCGACAGGCTGCGTGGAAGGGCCGGGGAAGCGCTGCTGCTGCGAGTGGCCGGACCCACGGCCCATCGGAAGCGCGCCCGGATCCACGGCACGCCGGGCCCCCGCTGGTTCGCTCCGGACCGGCCGATCCGGGTCGTGCACGCGGACGCCTCGATGTACGTCGGAGGGCTCGCGGCGCTCCTCCTGCAGTCCCTCCATCCGGTGGCCATGGCCGCCGTATGGGCGCACTCGGGGTTCCGCGGTGACCCCTGGGGGCGCCTCCAGCGCACCAGCACCTTCCTGGCGGAGACGACGTTCGGGCCGGCGGAGGACGCCGAGCGGGCGGTCGCGCGGGTGCGCGGGGTGCATGCCCGGGTCACCGGGACGACGCCCGGCGGGGTGCCCTACCGGGCCTCGGACCCGGCACTGCTCGCCTGGGTGCACATCGCCGAGACCGCCTGCTTCCTGCGGGCGTACCAGGAGTACGGCCGGGCCCCGCTCACCGGGGCCCGGCGGGACGCCTACGTCGAGGACATGGCGTCGGTCGCCCGCCGGCTGGGCGTTCCCCGGCCACCCGTGACCGAGGCCGCTCTCGTCGAGGCGCTGGACCGGCGGCGCCCCGAGCTGGCGGCCACGGAGGAGTCGGCGGCCACGGCCCACTACCTGCTGGCCGCGCCGCCGCTGCCGTGGCCGGTGCGCCTTCCGTACGCCCTCCTCGCGGCCGCCGCGGTGGACCTCCTGCCCTCCTGGGCCAGGGAGTTGCTCCCCCTGCCGGTGAGCATCCGGCTGCTCCTGCCCTTCGCGCGGCGGGGCGGCCTCGTCGTCACCGCGTTGATCCGCTGGGTGATGCCCCGGCCGCCCGGCCGGACGGCCACCAGCACCTCGGGTCAGGGCCGGTGACGGGCGGGACCGCCCCCCCCGGGCGCAAGGCCCGCTCCCGGGCCTCGGACGGTGCCCGTGACGACCGAGGTACGTCCCCGGAGGTCCCGTGAACGGCTCATCGCCGCGGTCTCCTCGTGCCGGTGCGCGCGGAGCGGGCCTTTCGCGGGACCCGGACGCATGCGGAGCGGAGGTGGTCACCGCCCGTCCCGCCGCCCGCTCTCCGTCTCTGCGGTCCGGGCGATGTTCCGGGCCATGCCGCCGAAGACCACGGCGTGGAAGGGGGAGACGCTCCACCAGTACGCCTGGCCCGCGAGGCCCTTCGGATGGAAGAGCGCCCGCTGCCGGTAGGACGTACGGCCCGCCTCGTCCCGTTCGACGATCATCTCCAGCCACGCGAGGCCGGGCAGGCGCATCTCGGCCCGGAGACGGAGCAGCCGGCCGCGGTCGATCTCCTCCACGCGCCAGAAGTCCAGGGCGTCGCCGACCCGGAGACGCGTCGCGTCCCTGCGGCCGCGCCGCAGTCCCACGCCGCCGACGAGCCGGTCGGCCCAGCCCCGGACGGCCCAGGCCAGCGGGAAGGAGTACCAGCCGTTCTCCCCTCCCACGCCTTCGACGACCCTCCACAGTGCGTCCGGGTCGGCGTCGACGGCGCGTGACCGTTCGTCCGTGTAGAGGCTGCCGCCCGCCCAGTCCGGGTCGGTGGGCAGCGGGTCGCTCGGCGCGCCGGGCGGCGAGGCGGACGACCAGCGGGTCGTGACCCGCGCGTCCCGCACCCGGCGGAGGGCGAGGCGGAGGGACTCCTCGAAGGGGACGGGCCGCCCGGGTCCGTCGGGAACGTACCGGGCGATGTCGTGCTCGCCGCACACCACCTCGTGCCGGAGCGACTCGGTGAGGGGCTTGGCCAGGGAGGCCGGGACCGGTGTGACGAGACCGATCCAGTGGCTCGACAGCCGTGGGGTGAGGACGGGCACGGGGACGATGAGGCGCTTGCGGAGACCGGCGACCTCGGCGTACCGCACCATCATCTCCCGGTAGCTGAGCACGTCGGGTCCGCCGATGTCGAAGGTCCGGTTGACGTCGGCGGGCATGTCGGCGCTCCCCACCAGATACCGCAGGACGTCGCGCACGGCGATGGGCTGGACCCTGCTGCCGACCCAGCTGGGCGTGACCATGACGGGCAGCCGTTCCGTCAGGTACCGCAGCATCTCGAAGGAGGCCGATCCGGAACCGATGACGACGGCGGCCCGCAGCACCGTGGTGGGGACGCCCGAGCCGAGGAGGATGCGGCCCACCTCGGCGCGGGAGCGCAGGTGCGGCGAGAGCTCGTCCTCCGGCACTCCGGGCGGGGTGAGGCCGCCCAGGTAGACGATCCGCCGCACGCCGGCGGAACGGGCCTCCGCGGCGAAGACACGGGCGGCCCGGCGGTCCTTGTCCTCGAACTCCGCCGTAGAGCTCATGGAGTGGACGAGGTAGTAGGCGACGTCGACGCCGTCGAGCGCCCCGCGGAGGCTCACGGCGTCGGTGACGTCACCGCGCACCGCCTCCACCCGGTCCACCCAGGGGAAGTCACGGAGCCTGTCCGGGTGCCGGGCGAGGCAGCGCACGCGGTGACCGCCGTCGAGGAGCTCCGGTACCAGGCGGCCCCCGATGTAGCCGGTCGCGCCGGTGACCAGGCAGCGGGCGCCTCCGGCCGGGCTTGGAGTGTTCATGCGCTGATCCGTTTCGCCGATCGCGTTGGCGTACACGCCCTACGCCGGTTCTTCGCCCCGGCGGGTGCGCGCGGATGCGGCGGTGCCCCCGGCGTCGGACGAGCGGGCCTCCCGCTTCGGACCCGGGCCGCGGCCGGGCGGGACGGACGGGCGCCGCCGGGGGCTCGCGCGATCAGTTCGGGGCGGGGGCCCTGGCGGGGTCGGGCGCGGCCGGCACGGCCTGCTGGTAGAAGATGTCGATGTCCACCTCTTCGCCGCCGACCATCAGGGTGTCCCAGGCTCCGCTCTCCCACAGGGTCCGCAGGGTGGAGGAGCCGAGCGTCTCCAGGTGGTTCCGGAGGGTCGCGTCGTCGGGCATGCCGGGAACGCGCGGTGCCAGCCGGTCGCGGATTCCCCGCAGCCGTTCCATGAGCGCGTCGATGTCCGCGTCCCTCTCCAGGTCCTTCCCCTCCGCCTCCTCGATGCTCTGGGCGATCTTCTCCTTGATCGCGCGGCTGACGCCGTTCTCGTCGGTGGTGATCATCGTGTTCCAGGCACGGCTCTTGTGCCGGTACTGGAGCATGGACATGGCCGCTTCGTGGCGGGCGAAGTCGGCGTCCCGGAACGCCCGGCCGGTCCAGCCGCCGTTGAGGGAACGGGCCAGGGAGATGGCCGAGCCCAGACCGCTGTTGAGTCCGCGGCCGGGCCAGAAGTGGATCGCGTTGGCGGCGTCGCCGAGGAGGAAGCCGTACGTCCCCGGGGTGGTCGACGTGGCCGGGAGCAGCCGGGTGGTGAACCGGGGCCGCTGCACCATGTCGAGCCGGAAGGCGGTGACGGCGCTCAGGTCCCGTTCGGCGACGCCGAACAGCGCCAGCCCCTCCTTCACCCGCCTCCACAGGGCCGAACCCCTGACCATGGCGGGCAGGAAGAGGGTGCTGTGCGTCGAGCACTGGAAGTCGCCGTGGCCGTCCCGTCCCATGACGCACGGGCGTGAGGCGATGCACTCCTCGAAGACGTGCCGGACCGGGTCGATGCCGACCACTTCCGCGGCCTCGGCGTCGGTGAGCCGCATGTTCAGGAAACCCTCGCCGCGCAGGGCGTTGAGGAGGAAGCGGTTCTGGGCCACGGTCAGCAGGACCGTCATGGGGTCCGTCAGGGTCGATTTGACGCGCAGGCCCAGGACCACGTCCTGAACGTGCTCACCGGAGAGCGAGTAGATGGACTTGTCGGCGTTGCCGAACTTGTCGGTGAAATACTCGCGCGTCCGGGAGCGGCTCCCCTCGCAGACGGCGAGTACGTGCCCCCGGTTCTCCGCCCTGTGGTACTCGGCCGGGTCGAAGACCTCGGGAACCAGCCGGATCCGCTCCGGTTTCTCGTTGGCCAGTTCGAGGAGGGTGTCCTCGATGTAGGCGATGCGGAGGTTCCTCGGTTTGCGGCCACGGAGCGAATCGGGGCCGACCGGCCACATCTCGGAGTACGCGTCGCCGCGGAAAAGCCGGGCCTGCACCTCTTCGGGAAGGTTCAGGTACTGGCGGCTCTGGACCGTGACGACCTGCTGCCGCCTGACGTTGCCCTGTCCCTCGCTCTTCCAGACGACCTTCGCCCCGTCCCGCACCCACCGGCCGTCGTACACGGTGATCGCCACGCGGGGGCCCATGAGGCTTTCCAGGAGGAGGGCGAAGCCCAGACCGACGGGGCCGCCGCCGGTCACCGTGACCTCCAGGACCGGCCCCGCCGCGAGGGTGGCCTCGGACGGGGTGACCGGCCCGAGCACGGAGAGGTCGAGGATGGTCTCCATCGCGTCGGCGGCTTCGAAGCGGAACGTCTCGGTGCCGATCTCGATGAGGTCTCCGGGCTGCAGTTCGTGCGAGGTGACACGCGTCCCGTTGACGCGTGTCCCATTGCTGCTGCCGCTGTCGTAGAGGATGAATCCGTGGCGTTCGCGACGCACCTCGGCGTGAAAGCGCGAGACGTTCCCCACCGTTATCACCACGCTGTTGTCGCCGTTGCGACCCAGGGTGAGCGGTGTGGCGCCGATCGGAAACTGCTGTCCCGCCAGAGAGCCCTGATGGCCGACGAGCCGAGGAGGCATGGGTCACCCAATTCCATGAGTCACGGATCCGATGACGAAATCGCGAGACCGGCCACCCGGACGAACAGCACCCCCTGCGTCACACACGGCGAGCGGACCGGAACGCAGGGCCATGGTATTCGCGCCGCGAGGCGGATGAGAAGGCGTGCGGACCCATGGGTCGCCGCACGACGCGGAAGGGCCCGCACGGTCACAGCCGTGCGGGCCCTTTCCCGTCGTCACGTCAGCCGGCGGACTCGCCCGCGTGCGGGCTCAGGACGTCCGCGCCGACCAGGACGAACAGCAGGATGCCCAGCGCGATCCGGTAGATCACGAACGGCATGAAGGACTTCGTGGTGATGAACTTCATGAACCACGCGATCACCGCGTAGCCCACGGCGAAGGCGACGATCGTGGCGAAGATCGTCGGACCCCAGGAGACGCCGCCGTCCGCGGCCGCGTCCTTCAGCTCCATCCCGCCGGAGGCGAGCACCGCCGGAATGGCGAGCAGGAAGGAGTACCGGGCGGCGGCCTCGCGGGTGTAGCCCATGAGTAGACCGCCGGAGATGGTCGCGCCGGACCGGGAGACCCCGGGGACGAGCGCCATCGCCTGGCAGACGCCGTAGATCAGGCCGTCCCGCACGCCGAGGTCCTTGAGCGTCTTGCGCTCGCGCGCGGCCCGGTGCCGGCCGCCGACCTCGTCGCGGGCGGCGAGCCGGTCGGCGATGCCGAGGACGACGCCCATGACGATCAGCGTGGTGGCGGTGAGCCGCAGATCACGGAACGGGCCCTCGATCTGGTCCTTGAGCGTGACGCCCAGGACACCGATCGGGATCGAGCCGACGATCACCAGCCAGCCCATCTGGGCGTCGTGGTCGGAGCGCATCGCCTTGTTCGTCAGCGAGCGGAACCAGGCCGAGACGATCCGGGCGATGTCCTTGCGGAAGTAGATCAGGACCGCGGTCTCCGTGCCGATCTGCGTGATCGCCGTGAAGGCCGCACCCGGGTCGTTCCAGCCGGCGAAGGCCGCGGTGAGACGGAGGTGCGCGCTGGAGGAGATGGGAAGGAACTCCGTCAGCCCCTGGACGAGTCCGAGGATGAACGATTCGAACCAACTCATGGGGCTAGGGCCGTCCCGTTTGTACGTGTGCGGTCAGAAGGTCGTGCGCAGCGTACAGGTACAAGATGACAAGCCTACGGCGAGGCCCGTGGCCGCTACTTGAGGACCGGCTCCCGCTCCGGCCGGGGAGCCGGGACGGCGGCCCGCAGGCGGTGCCGCTTGCGCCAGGCCACCACCGCCCCGCCGAGGCCCGACAGGACGATGAACCCCGAGGAGAACAGGAACGCCGGCGAGCCCGGCGAACCGGCCTGGGCGCCCGCCACCACGTACGCCGCCGTGTTCGGCAGCGAACCCAGCGCCGTCGCCAGGAGGAACGGCACGTACCCCATCCGGGAGACGGCCGCGCAGTAGTTGGCCGCCGCGAACGGCACCCCCGGGAACAGCCGGATCGCCAGCATCGAACGGAAACCGTGCCGGCTCAGCTGCCCGTCCGCCGCCGTCAGCCAGCGGCCCCGCACGAACGGCCGCAGCGCGTCCTGCCCCAGGAACCGGCCGAGGGTGAACGCGATCCCCGCCCCGAGCACCGTCCCCGCGAGCGCCCCCGTCAGACCCGCCGCGGAACCGAAGAGCGCGCCCGCCGCCAGATTGAGCACCGGCCGCGGGACGAACGCCGCCGCGCACGCCCCGTACGCGAGGGCGAACAGCAGCACCGCCCCGGCGCCGCTCGTGTGCGGCGGCCAGCCCGAGGTGAACATCCGCTGCGGCTCGTACAGCACCACGAGGGCGGCCGCCGTGAGCAGCAGCAGAGCGAGCAGCGAGAGCCGCGAGCGGGGGGAGAGCAGGGCCCGGGAGCAGCGGACGGCGAGGGAGCCCGGCGGCCGGGGCACGGGAGCGAGCATTCGGGGAGAGTAACGGACGCGTCCGTATGATCGCCGTAATGTGCGTCATGTCCGCCCGGGGCGCGCGTCACGCACGTCCGGGCGCGCTCCCGGGGCGCGCCGTGACCGAGAGGGCCCCATGACCGAGACCGCGCCGCCCGCGAGCGCCCTCGCCGACACCGTCCTGGAACGGCTCACCACGGTCTACCCCGCCGCGGGGAACCCCTTCCGGGCCCAGGAGATGGTCGCGTACATGAAGGGCGTGGCGCCCTTCCTCGGCATCCGCACGCCCGAGCGCCGCGCCCTGTCCCGTACGGTCCTCGACGGCACCCCGCGCCCCGACGAGACCGACTGCGCGGCGATCACCCTGCGCTGCTTCGCCCTCCCCGAGCGCGAGTACCACTACTTCGCCGTCGACTACCTGCGCCGGCACGTGAAGCGCTGCTCCTCCGGCTTCCTGCCGGTCGCCCGCCGGCTCGTCACCACCACCTCCTGGTGGGACACGGTCGACCACCTCGCCGCCCACGTGGTCGGCGGGCTCGTGGCGGCCGACCCCGCGCTCGCCGGCGAGATGGACGCGTGGATCGACGACGAGGACCTGTGGGTCGCCCGCACCGCCCTCCTCCACCAACTCCGCTTCAAGGACGCCACCGACGCCGACCGGCTCTTCGCGTACTGCCTGCGCCGCTCGGCCCACCCGGACTTCTTCGTCCGCAAGGCCATCGGCTGGAGCCTGCGCGAGTACGGCAAGACGGCCCCCGCCGAAGTCCGCGCCTTCGTCGCCGCCCACGGCTCCCGCCTCTCCCCGCTCTCCGTCCGCGAGGCCCTCAAGAACCTCTGACCCCACCCCCGCCGCCGCCCGGGTCAACTCCTGCGCCAGACTGCGTCCATGACGCAGATGGAGAAGCGGACGGGGAAGCGGACGGCTCTGGTGCTGGGCTCCGGAGGGCTCGTCGGAGGCGCGTGGGAGATCGGGGTGCTGCGCGGGCTCCTCGCCGCCGGAACCGACCTGACCGGTGCCGACCTGATCGTCGGAAGCTCCGTGGGAGCGGTCGTGGGGGCGCAGCTCGCCGCCGGGCAGGGCGGGCTCCGCGCCCTGTACGAGCAGCAGCTCGACGGCGAGGCCACCGAGCCCGCCGTGCGGCTCGGGGTCCCGACGATCCTCCGGTACGCCGTCGCCGTCCTCCGGTCCCGCACCCCCGAGGAGTACGGGCGCAGGCTCGGCCGGCTCGCCCTCGCCGCGACCACCGTCCCCGAGGCGGACCGGCGCGCGGCCGTCGCCCGGCGCCTCGGCCGGGTCACCGACTGGCCCGCGCGGCCGCTGCTCGTCACCGCGGTCGACGCGGTCACCGGCGAACTCACCGCCTACGACGAGGACAGCGGGGTCCCGCTGACCGACGCCGTCACCGCGAGCTGCGCCATACCCGGCGTGTGGCCCCCGGCGACCATCGGCGGCCGGCGCTGGATCGACGGCGGCATCCACTCCACCGCCAACGCCCACCTCGCCGCCGGCTACGACCGGATCGTCGTCGTCGCCCCCAGCGCGCAGGGGAGCAAGGCCGTGCTCTCGCCGGCGCGGCAGGGGGCGGACCTGGCGGCGGGCGGGGCGGCGGTGGAGGTGATCACGCCGGACGCGGCGTCGCGCAAGGCGATGGGACGCAACGCGCTCGACCCCGCGCACCGGGCGGCTGCGGCCCGTGCGGGGCGCGCCCAGGCCGCTTCCCGTGCCGAGGCGGTCGCCGCGGTCTGGACGGGCTGACGTCCGGGCAAGCCCTCGTGGGCGCCGTGAACGGGGCCGGAACCCGGCACCGTGGGGCTGTGCCCACCCGTTCCGCCCTGCGGAACGATTGCCCACAGCAGTGCGGGGCCACGCCAGTGATGGCGGCACAATGAACGGGTGAACGAGAGCATCCCCGTCATCCGCGAAGTCGACCACGGCACCGCGCGGCTCATGCCCGACGTCGACCGGGAGCGGGCCTGGCTGCTGACGGTCGACGGGGCGCCCCAGTCGTACGTGGACCTGGACGATCCGGCGTATCTGGAGTTCGAGTACGCGCGGCGCCTGGCGCATGTCGTCGACGGTGCCGCCGAGCCCGGCGCGGCCCTGGACGTGGTGCACCTGGGCGGCGGGGCGCTCTCGCTGCCCCGGTACGTGGCCGTGACCCGGCCCGGCTCGCGGCAGGAGGTCGTCGAGGCGGACCGGGGGCTGCTCGCCCTCGTGGAGGAGTACCTGCCGCTGCCCGAGGGCTCGGGGACCACCGTGCACGGGGCGGACGCCCGGGCCTGGCTGGAGGCGGCGCCGGACGACTCGGCCGATCTGATCGTGGGGGACGTCTTCGGCGGCTCGCGCGTGCCCGCGCACCTCACCTCCGTGGAGTACGCGCGGGAGGTACGGCGCGTGCTGCGGCCCGGCGGGCTGTACGCCGCGAACCTGGCCGACGGGGCGCCCTTCCCGTTCCTCCGCTCCCAGCTCGCCACCTTCGCCGCCGTCTTCCCGGAGCTGGCGCTCGTCGCCGAGCCCGCCGTGCTGCGCGGCCGGCGCTTCGGGAACGCCGTCCTGGTCGCCTCCGCACGCGAGATCGACATCGCCCGCCTCGCGCGGCGGGCCGCGGCCGACGCCTTCCCCGCGCGCGTGGAGCACGGGGAGACGCTCAGCCGGTTCACCGGCGGCGCGGAACCGGTCCTCGACGCCGGGGCCGTACCGTCACCCGTTCCCCCGGAGGGCGCCTTCGGCATCGGCTGAGGTCTCCTGGGCGGGGGCGCCCGCGACCTCCTTCGTGTGCGGGCGCCGCGTCAGGTTCCGTACGTCCGGCACGAAGAGGACGAGGGCGGTGACCAGCACGGTCAGCACCGCCGAGCCCCACAGCGCCTCGCTCCGGCCGAAGGCGCTCTCCGCCGGGCCGGCGAGGGCCGTGGACAGCGGCAGCAGCGCCGTCGAGCCGAACCAGTCGTAGGCGGAGACCCGGGACAGCTTCTCCTCCGGGATCTCCTGGTGCATCGTCGTCATCCACGAGACGCCGAAGACCTCGATCGCCACCCCGCTGACGAACATCGCCGCCGTCAGGCCGGCCGCGTCCAGCGGCACCGCGAGCGCCGCCGAGGGCAGCGCGACCGGGAAGACGCACAGGGTCCCGACGAACAGCATCCGGCGCGGTTTCCACCGGGTCATCAGGACGGCACCCGCGACCGTCCCCGCCCCGTACGCGGCCAGCGCGATGCCCCAGGGGCGCGAGCCGCCCAGCACGTCCCGGGCGACCAGCGGTCCGTACACCGACTCGACCGCGCCGATCAGTCCCACGACCACCGAGAACTGGGCGACGATCGACCACAGCCAGGGCCGGCCGGAGAACTCCCGCCAGCCCTCCCGCAGATCGGCGAAGAGCCCGCCGCCGGGAGCGCGGTCCGGGATGCCGCTCACGTCGAGGAAGGCCCGCAGGCCGCCCGCGACGGCGAAGGCGACCGCGTCGATCGCCAGGACCCAGCCCGGTCCGACGAAGGCGACGAGCGCGCCGCCGAGCGCGGCACCGCCGATGGCGGCGCCGTGCATCGCCATCCGGAAGACGGCGAAGGCGCGGCCGGCCTGCTCCCCGCTGACGCTGGACATGAGCATGCCCTCGGCCGCCGGGTTGAAGAAGGCCTGGCCGGTGCCGCAGAGCGCGGTGAGCACCATCATCTGCCAGACGCGGGCCTCGCCGGAGAGCACGAGGGCGGCGAAGGCGGCCTGCGAGACGCAGTTGAGGGCGTTGGCCGCGACCATGACCCGGTGCCGGGGCACCCGGTCGGCCACCGCGCCGCCGATGAGCAGGAAGAGGACCAGCGGCGCGAACCGCGCCATGGCCACGAGACCCACGTCGCCCGCGTCGCCCCCGGAGTCGAAGACCGCCCAGGTGGTGGCGATCAGCGCGCCGTGCGTGCCGAGGTTGGTCACGATCGTGGCGGCGGTGAGCAGGAGGTAGTTGCGGCCGGCCCACTCGGGGCGGCGGGAGCGGGCTGTTCCTCGGCGGGGGGAGGCGGGTGAGGTCACTCCCGGGACTATCCCCGGCTCCTGCCCGTACCGACAACCGATATTCGGACGGCGCGTCGGTGTGAGGGGTGCCGCTGGGGAGCCCGTCCACCGGGTCCGGCGGTGCCGGGCCCGGTGGAGGGGGAGGGGTCAGGCGGAGGGGGCGAGCCGGACCGTGGAGAGGATCTGCCGGATCGTCGCGTCGGGCAGCTCGTCCTTGACGCCGTCGGCCCCGTAGAGCACCCAGGTCGAGAAGTCGCCGGCGGCGTTCTTGAAGGTGAAGGCGTAGGACTTGCCGTCCGACTCGCACTTGTTGCGCTTCTTGACGCCCGGCGCCGTGGCGGTCGCCAGGCTGCCGGTGAGACCGGACTTCGTCGTGTACGGCACCGACTTGGTGATCTTGATGGTGCTCTGCGGCATGTGCTGGGCGTAGCCGCCCCACACCCAGGTGCCGGCCTCGCCGCGCGCGGCGGACGCGGTGTCCTTGGCGCCCTGGCCGCCCTTGGTGCCGGCGGCGGCCAGGTCCCAGGTCTCGGCGGAGCCGTTCTTGTCGGTGTCGTACGAGCACCAGTTGCTCTTGTAGCGCGTGGGGCCGGACATCGTCACCAGCGGGGTGCCGTCGTGCTTCTTCTCGTCCTCGAAGAAGTAGATCGACCCGGGCTTCTCCACCTCCCACTCCGGCGGTACGTCGAAGAGGGTGCCGTACTTGGGGTTGTAGACGACCTTCCAGCCGGGGATCGTCGGCTGCTGGGCCGCGCCGTCGCGCGGGTTGGCGATCCCGGAGGACTGGCTCGGGTCGGGCGCCGGGGCGGAGGAGGGGTCCGCGGAGGCGGTGGCCGGTGCGGACGGCTTGTTGTCGGCGACGTCCTTCTTGTCGTCGTCCTTGCCGAGCACGAGGAACGCGGTGACTCCGGCCGCGACGACCACGGCCGCAGCGGCGACGATCGCCACGACCGTCGTCCGCTTCTTCCCGCCGCCGGGCTGTCCGGGCTGTCCGGGGCCGCCCGGCACCGCGTACTGCTGCGGCACGGTCGGCTGCTGGTACGGGTTCGGGTAGCCCGGCTGCTGCCCGTACCCCTGCTGCGGGTATCCCGGCTGCTGCGGATAACCGGGCTGCGCGGGCTGCTGCTGCGGATAGCCGGGCTGTGTCGGCGGCTGCGGGTACCCGGGCTGGGCCGGCGGCTGCTGATACGGGTTGGGCTGCTGGTACCCCGACTGCTGGTACGGGTTCTGACTCTGGTCCTGCGGGTTCTGCTCGCCCCCGGGCGGCTGCTGTCCTGGCCACATGGCCAGTAACCATAGAGGTGCGGGGGCCCCTCGGCCACGCCCGCCCCCGGCCCGGGGCGGGCAAGGGATGGCCAAGGCTGCTACTCGTGGGTAACATCACGGTCCATGAGCGCAGACCAGATGTCCGTCGGCGAGATGCTCGCCGCCACGGTCCCCATGGCCGGAACCCTCAACCTGGAGTTCCTGGAGACCACCGCCGAGCGCGCCGTCGTGCGCCTCCCGGACCAGCCCGCCTACCACAACCACGTCGGCGGCCCGCACGCCGGAGCGATGTTCACCCTGGCCGAGTCCGCCAGCGGCGCCATCGTGCTCGCCGCCTTCGGCGACCAGCTGGGCCGCGCGGTGCCGCTCGCCGTCAGCGCCGAGATCGGCTACAAGAAGCTCGCCATGGGCGTCGTCACCGCCACCGCCACCCTCGGCCGCCCCGCCGCCGAGGTCGTCGCCGAACTCGACGCCGGACAGCGGCCGGAGTTCCCGGTGCGGATCGACATCACCCGCGAGGACGGCGCCGTGACCGGCGAGATGACCGTCGTCTGGACCCTGCGCCCCAACGGCAAGGCGTAGTCCGCCGCACCGTGCGTGCCGTGGCCCCCGCCGGAGCGGGGGCCACACGCGTCACGCGGTGTGGAACCAGAAGGCCTCGATCGGCAGGCCGCGGCCCGTGGTGCCGATCATGTAGTTGGGCAGCGTGTTGAACTCGCTCGAGCCGAGGTAGGCCGCGCCGTTCTGCCAGCCGATGTTGCTGACGTGGGCGTCGGAGTTCATCGTGGGCGAGCTGGCGAACATGATCGCCTCCATCGCGACGTTCACCCCGTCGATGCCGATCTGGTCGGTCGTGTGCGAGCCGTTCACGCAGACCTGGCGGTCGTCCCAGCCGTAGTTCGCGCGGTGGGCCATGGCGCAGAACCGGATGGAGCTGCCCGGCTGCACGTGGAAACGGACGGCCTCGACGGCGAGGGAGCGGCCGGTGGTCCCGGCCCACTCCCCGTCGCAGCGCCAGTCCTGCCAGCCGATGTTCTGCACGTGCGCCTGGTAGCAGAAGGTTCCCGTGGGTTCGCTGCGGGCTTCGGCCTGGCCCGCCGCCGTGACCGTGGCGGCCGCCGTGATCGCCAGCGCGGCGACCGCGCGCGTGATCTGCTTGAGCATCTGGTGCTTCCCCCTTGTGAGTTGGCGAGCCGTTCACGGCTCGGCGGGATCTTAACCAGCATTTATGTCGTCGGCGTCCGGGGGGTGCGCCCCGCGCCCGACCCGCCGGCTCGCCCCCGGGTTGCCTCCCGGGCGGGTGACAATGCCCTCACACCGGCGCGTCGAGGTCGGGCACGTCCGAGCCGGTACGCTGCCCGGGTGTGCCCGACGCGGTGCACACCTGGTCGGGTCGTCACGGGAGGTGCCGCGTTGCACGTGCAGGAATGGCTGGAGACGATCCCCGCGGTCGCCGTCTACGTCCTCGTGGCGGTGGTGATCGGGGTGGAGAGCCTGGGCATCCCGCTCCCCGGCGAGATCGTGCTCGTCAGCTCGGCGCTGCTCGCCTCGCAGCACGGCCACATCGATCCGTACGTCCTCGGCGCCTGCGCCACCGCCGGCGCGATCGTCGGCGACTCGATCGGCTACGCGATCGGCCGCAAGGGTGGACGTCCGCTCCTCGCCAAGCTGGGCCGGAGATTCCCCAAGCACTTCAGCGAGGCCAACATCGGGCTCGCCGAGAACTCCTTCCAGAAGTGGGGCATGTGGGCGGTCTTCTTCGGCCGCTTCATCGCCCTCCTCCGCATCTTCGCGGGGCCGCTCGCGGGCGTGCTGCGGATGCCGTACTGGAAGTTCCTCATCGCCAACGTCCTCGGCGGCATCGTGTGGGCCGGCGGCACCACGGCCGTCATCTACACGGTCGGCGTCGTCGCCGAGGCCTGGCTCAAGCGCTTCTCCTGGCTGGGCCTCGTCCTCGCCGTGCTGATCGGCGTCGTCTCGATGCTGGTGGTCAAGAACCGCGCCAAGAAGGCGGCGCAGCGGGCCGAGGCCACGGAGCGGGAGCCGGTCCCGGCGGCGGACTGAGCACGGACCGTACGCGTACGGAGCGGAGGGCGGCACCCGGGAACGGGAGCCGCCCTCCTTCGCGTGCAAGCCCGTACGGCTTACTCCTCGAAGGCCTCGGCGTGGCCCTTGGCGAGCAGCAGGTACATCTCGGCGTTCAGCTGGATGCCCGCCTTCTCCTCCTCGGTCAGCGGGCGGCGCACCTTGGCGGGGACGCCGGCGACCAGGGAGCCCGGCGGGACCTCCATGCCCTGCGGGACGAGTGCCTGGGCGGCGACGAGCGAGCCAGCGCCGATCCGGGCCCCGTTGAGCACCGTCGCGCCCATGCCGACGAGGACGTCGTCCTCGATGACGCAGCCGTGCACGGTCGCGTTGTGGCCGACGGTCACCCGGTCGCCGATGGAGACGGGGAAGCCGGGGTCGACGTGGACGGTGCAGTTGTCCTGGATGTTGGAGTCCTCGCCGATCGCGATCGGACCGCAGTCCGCCCGCAGCACCGCGTGGTACCAGACGCTGGCGCGGGCGCCGAGCGTGACCTCGCCGAGCACCACGGAGGTCGGGGCGGTGAAGGCGGTCGGGTCGATCCGCGGCTCCTTGCCGCCCACTGCCTTGATCAACGCCTCTGTCATGGTTCGCTCCTGATGGTCGGATCCTGGGATCGTCAGCCGTCGTGCCACGCCCGGGGGTGCCCCCGGGCGCAGCCTATGCCGTGCCCATGACGGACATCACAGCGCACCGCACTGATCAGGCACGACGGCGCCGACTACGGTGGCCGGGTGCCCAGGAACAGAAACACGTTCTCATCCCTCGCCGCCTGGCGGCGCCGGGTCCTCGCCCGTGCCGTGCAGGGCGGCTGGCGCTGGGTGCAGCAGGCCGGCTCCGTCACCGCCGAGCACCCGGGGAAGCTGCGGTTCCGCCGCCTCGGCGCGGGCACCCGGCTCGCCTTCCCGCAGGGCACGGTCTTCGGCGAGCCGTGGATCGAGATCGGCGAGTGCTGCATCATCGCCGAGCAGGTCACGCTGACGGCGGGGATGCTGCCGGACCTCGACCTCGGCACGGACACGATCCTGACCCTCGGCGACGGCGTCGTCCTCGGCCGGGGCAGCCACGTCATCGCCGACGCGAAGGTGACGATCGGCTCGGACACGTACTGCGGCCCGTACGTCTACATCACCTCGACCAACCACAGTTACGACGACCCCGACGAACCCGTCGGCCGCCAGTGGCCCCGCTCCGAACCGGTCTCCATCGGCCCCGGCTGCTGGCTGGGCACGGGCGCGGTGGTCCTCCCCGGCGCCCGCCTCGGCCGGAACGTGGTCGTCGCGGCGGGCGCGGTGGTGCGTGGCGAGGTGCCGGACCACTCGGTGGTGGCGGGCGCCCCGGCGAAGGTCGTCCGCAGCTGGACCCCGGAGACCGGCTGGCAGCCCCCGCTCCGCACCCCCGCCCCCGTCCCGATCCCGGAACACGTCACCCCGGAGCAGCTGGCGGCGCTCGCGGTGTGGGAGGCGCAGCGGGCGGGCAGCTCGGAGTCCGTCCCGTCGTGACCCGGGCGGCCGGCCCGTGCCACGGCCGTCCCGTGGCGCGGTCAGCCCGTCGCGAGGAGGACCGTGCCCACCAGGGCCAGGCCCGCGCCCGCCGCCTGGACGGCGCGGAGGCGCTCCTTGAGGACGCCGCGCGCGGCCAGGGCCGTGACGACCGGGTAGAGGCTGGCGAGGACGGCGGCGACCGTGACCGGGCCCTGCTGGGCGGCGATCGCGTACGTGCCGTTGGCGGCGACGTCCGCGAGGCCCACGAAGGCGAGGGCCGGGAGCGCGGCGCGGACGACCGGGGGGCCGTCCTCGGGGAGCGCGCGGCCGCCGCGCCGCACCGAGGCGTACAGGGCTCCGCCGCCCACCAGGACATTGGTGACGCGCTGCACGAACAGGGCGAGGAACAGGCCCGTGACGGTCGTGGACGCCTCGGCGATGAGCGTCATCACCGAGCCGAACCCGAAGGCCGCGACCAGGGTCAGGAGGACCGCCTGGCGCTGGACCGGCGCCCCGCGCAGCTCCGGTCCGCCCGCCAGCACCACGCCGAGGACCGCCACCGCGATCCCGGTGAACTGGAGCAGTCCCGGCCGGTCGCCGACGAGGAGGCCGACGGAGACGGGGACGACGACCCCGAGGGAGCCGAGTGGGGAGACGACGCCCATCGGACCGAGCGCGAGCGCCTTGTAGAAGGCGAGCATGGCGGCCGGGCCGACGACGCCCGCGCCGACCGCGTACCAGAGCTGGGGCCCCGCCTCGGTCCAGGCGCCCGTCGCGAGGACGATCGTGCCGAGCACGAGGACCGCGAGGGTCTGGGAGACCACCACGACGGTGAGGGCTGGGATCCGCCGGGTGAGGAGCCCGCCCCCGAAGTCGGCGAGGCCCCACAGAAGGCTGGTGGCCAGGGCGAACAGGGCGGTCATGGATCCTCGCAGGGGCGTGCGGCAGTACAGTGCAGTGAACCATCGGGTGCACCCCACCGTAGTTCAGTTCATTGAACTCTGTCATCCAGAATATTGGACGGAATGTGTCGGACCTCGACCAGCTCACGCAGTCGCTCGCCCGGAACCTGAAGCGCTGGCGCAAGGAGCGGGGATTCACCCTGGACGCCCTCGCCGCACGGGCGGGCGTCAGCCGCGGAATGATCATCCAGATCGAGCAGGCCCGGACCAACCCCAGCGTCGGCACCACCGTGAAGCTGGCCGACGCCCTCGGCGTCTCCATCACCACCCTCCTCGACTACGAGCAGGGCCCCCAGGTCCGGCTCGTCCCACCCGGCCAGGCCGTCCGCATGTGGTCCACCTCCACCGGCAGCAACACCACCCTCCTGGTCGGCACCGAGGCCCGCGGCCCGCTGGAGCTCTGGTCCTGGACCCTGATGCCGGGCGACGGCAGCGCCTCCGACCCGCACCCGGACGGCACGGTCGAGCTGCTGCACGTCACCGCCGGGACGCTCACCCTGGTCGTGGACGACGCGGAGCACCTGCTGCCCGCCGGCACCTCCGCCGTCTTCGAGGCCAACGTCGCGCACACCTACCGCAACGACGGCGACGAACCGGCCGAGATGACGATGGCCGTCTCCATCCCGCCCGTCCGCTGACGCGGGCCTGCTGACCCGTCCGCCGGCGCCCGCACGCTGAGACGGGCCCCTGTCCGTCCTCCCGCGGTTGTTAGCGTGAGGCCCATGCGCGCACCCATCGGAGACTTCGACGACGCCCGGCCCGCCCCCGACTGCCTCGACCTGCTGACCGGCCCCGTCGCGGCGGCCGTCCGCGCCTGGACGGGCCCCGTCCCGGCCGACCGGCTGCTGTACGTGGACACGGACCCGGCCATCGCCGACACGGCCGTCTTCGTGGAGCACCACGGGCCCGAGCTCCTCGACGCGTCCGCCAACTGCGTGGTCGTCGCGGGCAGGCGCGGCGAGACGACGACCCTCGCCGCGTGCCTCGTGAAGTCGGCGACCCGCGTCGACGTCAACGGCGTCGTCCGCAAGCACCTCGGCGCCCGCAAGGCCTCGTTCGCCCCGATGGACACCGCGACCGGCGAGACCGGCATGGAGTACGGCGGGATCACCCCCATCGGCCTCCCGGCCGACTGGGCCCTCCTCGTCGACGCCGCCGTCGTCGACACCGAGTGGGTCCTCGTCGGCAGCGGCCGTCGCCGCGGCAAGCCCATCGTCCCCGGCAAGGCCTTCGCCCAACTCCCCGGCGCCGTCGTCCTGGAGGGCCTCGGCGTCCCCGCCGGCTGAACCTCCCGGGCGCTCAGCCCAGGCGCGGTATCTCGATCGCGGGGCAGCGGTCCATGACCATGTCGAGGCCCGCCGCGCGCGTACGGGCGAACGCCTCGTCGTCGATCACGTCCAGCTGGAACCAGACCGCCTTGGCGCCGATCGCGACGGCCTCGTCGGCGACGGCGCCCGCCAGCTCGCTGTTCACGAAGACGTCGACGACGTCGACCGGGAACGGGATGTCGGCCAGCGACGCGTACCCCTGCTCCCCGTGCACCGTCTCCGCCTTCGGGTGCACCGGCACGATCCGCTTGCCGAAGCGCTGCAGGACCGCCGCCACCCCGTACGCGGCGCGGGCCCGGTTCGAGGAGAGGCCGACCACCGCCCAGGTGTCGCCCGTGGACGTCAGGATCCGCCGCACCGTCTCCGACGCGGAGTACGCGGCGGGGTCCGTGGTCGTCGTGTCTGCGCTCATCGCTTCTGCTGCCTCTCCTCGGCGCGGCCCGGTCTACGAGAGGAACGAGCCGCGCCGGGCCGTGATTCCCGTACGTCCGGCGAAGCGCCCCTGAGATGTCCCCTACGGGCCGACGGACCGGGCGGGGCCGGACGGCCCGTAGGCTGGTCGGATGCAGGAGCAGTACCGCACATTGGCCCGCGAGGGCGTGCACGAGACCGAGATCAACCGCTCGCGCTTCCTCTGCGCGCTCGCGCCCGTCGCCGACGAGCGGGAGGCGCAGGAGTTCGTCGCCCGGATCCGCAGGGAGCACCCGACCGCCACGCACAACTGCTTCGCGTACGTCCTCGGCGCCGACGCCTCCGTGCAGAAGGCGAGCGACGACGGCGAACCCGGCGGCACCGCCGGCGTCCCCATGCTCCAGATGCTGCTGCGCCGCGAGATGCGGTACGTCGCCGCCGTCGTGACCCGCTACTACGGCGGGGTGAAGCTCGGCGCGGGCGGTCTGATCCGCGCGTACGGAGGGGTGGTCGGCGAGGCGCTCGACGCGCTCGGCACCGTCACCCGGCAGCGCTTCCGGCTCGCCACCGTCACCGTCGACCACCAGCGCGCGGGCAAGCTGGAGAACGACCTGCGGGCCACCGGCCGCGCCGTCCGCGACGTGCGGTACGCCGACGCCGTCACGATCGAGATCGGCCTCCCGGACGCGGACGTCCCCGCCTTCCGCGGCTGGCTCGCCGACGCCACGGCGGGCACGGCCTCCTTCGAACTCGGCGGCGAGGCGTACGGGGACGCGTGACGCGTCACACGTGACGTGCGCACCGGGCCGGCCCCCGTGCGCACACGCGGACCGGCCCCGCCCACCCTCCCGCTCGGGATAGCGTGGTGCGCGCACACGAACGGCAACCAGCGGCGAGGAGCGGGTCACATGCGGGGTGGGACGGCGGCATGAGGCTCCTGCACACCTCGGACTGGCATCTCGGCCGGTCCTTCCACCGCGTCGGCCTCCTCGACGCCCAGGCCGCCTTCCTCGACCACCTCGTGGCGACCGTCCACGCGCACGACGTCGACGCCGTCCTCGTCGCCGGGGACGTCTACGACCGGGCCGTGCCCCCGCTGCCCGCCGTCGAGCTCTTCGACGCCGCGCTGCACCGCCTCGCCGAGGCCGGGGTGCCCACCGTCATGATCTCCGGCAACCACGACTCGGCCCGCCGGCTCGGCGTCGGCGCCGGACTCATCGAGCGGGCCGGCATCCACCTCCGTACCGACCCCGACGGCATCGGCACCCCCGTCGTCCTCTCCGACGCCCACGGCGAGGTCGCCCTCTACGGCCTTCCCTACCTCGAACCCGCGCTCGTCCGCGAGCGCCTCGGCGCCGAGAGGACCGGCCACGAGGCCGTCCTCGCCGCCGCCATGGACCGGGTCCGCGCCGACCTCGCCCGGCGGCCCGCCGGCACCCGCTCCGTCGTCCTCGCCCACGCCTTCGTCGCGGGCGGCGCGCCCAGCGACAGCGAGCGGGACATCACCGTCGGCGGCGTCGCCGCCGTCCCCACCGGCGTCTTCGACGGCGTCGACTACGTCGCCCTCGGCCACCTCCACGGCAGCCAGACCCTCACCCCGCGCGTCCGCTACTCCGGCTCCCCCCTCGCGTACTCCTTCTCCGAGACCGACCACCGCAAGACGATGTGGCTGATCGACCTCGGCGCGGACGGGGAGATCACCGGCGACGTGCGCCTCGACTGCCCCGTCCCGCGCCCCCTCGCCCGCATCCGGGGACGCCTCGACGACCTCCTCGCCGACCCGGCGCTCACCCCGCACGAGCAGTCCTGGGTGGAGGCCACCCTCACCGACCCCGTGCGGCCCGCCGAGCCCATGGCCCGGCTCACCGCACGCTTCCCGGGCACCCTCAACCTGGTCTTCGACCCCGAGCGGACCGGGGACGACCCCGGTGCCTCCTATGCCCAGCGGCTGCGGGACCGCAGCGACCAGCAGATCGCGGAGGACTTCGTGGCCCACGTACGCGGCGGCGCCGCCCTCGACGGCGCCGAACGGGCCGTCCTGTACGGCGCCTTCGACGACGTCCGCGTCGACACGGCCGAGCGCGAGGTGGGCCGGTGAGGCTGCACCGCCTGGAGATCACCGCGTTCGGGCCGTTCGGCGCCACGCAGAAGGTCGACTTCGACGCCCTGTCCGCCGCCGGGCTCTTCCTCCTCCACGGGCCGACCGGCGCCGGCAAGACCTCCGTCCTCGACGCCGTCTGCTTCGCCCTGTACGGAAGCGTGCCCGGCGTCCGCCAGAACCCGGGCACCTCCCTGCGCAGCGACCACGCCCCCGCCGGCACGTACACCGAGGTCCTCCTCGAACTGACCGTGGGCGACCGGCGGTTGGAGATCACCCGCCGCCCCGCCCAGCAGCGGCCCAAGAAACGCGGCGGCGGCTTCACCACCGAGAAGGCCCAGACCTGGCTGCGCGAGTACGACCCCACCACCGGCGAGTGGGCCGGCCTCAGCCGCTCCCACCAGGAGATCGGGGAGGAGATCACCCAGCTCGTCGGCATGAGCCGCGAGCAGTTCTGCCAGGTCGTCCTCCTCCCGCAGGGCGACTTCGCCGCGTTCCTGCGCGCCGACGCCGAGAAGCGGGCCAGGCTCCTCGGCCGCCTCTTCGACACCCGCCGCTTCGCCGCCGTCGAGGAACGCCTCGCCGAACTGCGCAAGGCCGCCAGGGAGCAGGTCGAGGACGGGGACGCCCGGCTGCTCGCCCTCGCCCACCGCATGACCCAGGCCGCCGGCGGCCTCGCCGCCGCCCGCACGCCCGTCGAGGGCAGGCCCGGCGACCCCGGGCTCGCCGAGGCCGTCCTCACCTGGGCCGCCGTCGCCCGCACCGAGGCCCGCGAGGCCCTCGACATCGCGGGCGTGCGCCTCGCCGCCGCCGAGGAGGGGCAGGCCGCCGCGCGCGCCGCCCTCGACGCCGAGAACGACCTCGCCGCCCGGCAGGCCCGGCACGCCGACGCCCTCCGGCGCCGCGAGCGGCTCACCGAGCAGGCCCCCGAGCGCGAGCGCCACCAGGAGTCCCTGGACCGGAGCCTCAGGGCGGACCGGGTGGCCCCCGCGCTCGGACTGCGCCGGGACGCCGACCGCGAGCACGCCGCCGCGCACACCGCCCGGGAACGGGCCCGCGCCCAGCTGCCCCCCGACCTCGCCGAGGCCGGCGCCGAACAGCTCTCCGCCCTCGAACACCGGCTGCGCGAGGAACTCGGCGGACTCGACGCGGCCCGCCGCGCCGAGCGCCGCGCGGCCGCCGTCACCGAGGAGCGCGCCGTACTCGCCCGGGAGGCGCGCGCCGACGAGGACGCCCTCCGGGACGCGGCCGACTGGCTCGCCGGCTGGGAACCGCGCCGCGCGGCCCTCGCCGAGCGCGTCGAGGCCGCCCGCGACGCCGCCGCCCGCGCCGAGCACCTCGCCGGTCGCCTGGAGCCCGCCCGCCGCCGGCTCGCCGCGGCCCGCCGCCGCGACGCGCTCGCCGAGGGCACCAGGGCGGCCGAGGCACGGCTCGCCGAGGCCCGCGAGCGGCGCAACAGCGCCCACGAGAGCTGGCTCGACGTCAAGTCCCGCCGCCTGGAGGGCATCGCCGCCGAACTCGCCGTCACCCTCGCCCCGGGCGACCCCTGCCAGGTCTGCGGCTCCACCGCCCACCCGGCCCCCGCCCGCACCACCGCCGACCACGTCGACCGCGCGACGGAGGACGCCGCCTACGCCTCCTACACCCGCGCCGAGGAGACCCGCACGGCCGCCGATCGCGACCTCGCCGTCACCCGCGAGGCCTGGTCCGCCGCGCGCGAGGAGGTTCAGGCAGGGCCCGGTTCCCCGGAGCCCACCGTCGCCGAACTCGCCGACGAAGCAGACGGGTTGGCCCGCCTCCACGCCGAGGCGCATGCCCTCGCCGGGCAGACCCACAGCGCGCGGGAGGCGCTCGCGCGGGCCGAGCGGGAGCACGAGGAGCGGGTCGCCGCGCAGCGGGAGGCCGAGCGGCGGGTCGCCGCCCGGACCTCGCGCCGGGAGGCCCTGGAGCGGGAGCAGGCCGCGCTCGACGAGGAACTCGCCCGGGGACGCGGCGCGTTCGCCACCGTGGCCGAACACGCCACCCTCCTGGAGCGGCGCATCGCCCTCCTCGTCGACGCCGCCGGCACCGTACGCGCCGCCGAACTCGCCGCCCAGCGCCTCAAGGAGGCAGACGACCGGCTCGCCGACGCCGCCTACCGGGCGGGCTTCGCCACCCCGGCCGAGGCCGCCGGCGCACTCCTCGACGAGGGCGAACGCCGCGCCCTCCAGCAGCGCGTGGACGCCTGGCAGGCGGAGGCCGCCGCCGTCGCGGACCGGCTCGCCGAGCCCGGCACGGCCGAGGCCGCCGCCCTGCCGCCCGCCGACCCCGCCGGGGCCGGGGCCGCGCACACGGCGGCGGAACGCGCGCTCCGCGAGGCCGACTCCGCCCTGGCCGCCGCCCGCGAGCGGGCCACGGAGCTCGCCGGACTCTCCCGGCAGGCCGCCGCCGAGGTCCGCCGCCTCGGGCCGCTGCGCGAGGAGTACGACCGGGTGGCCCGCCTCGCCGCCCTCACCGCCGGCACCTCCGCCGAGAACGAGCGCCGGATGCGCCTGGAGTCGTACGTCCTCGCCGCCCGCCTCGAACAGGTCGCCGCCGCGGCGAGCGCCCGCCTCCAGCGCATGTCCTCGGGCCGCTACACCCTCGTCCACTCCGACGCCCGCTCCGGCGGCAAGCGGTCCGGGCTCGGCCTGCACGTCGTCGACGCCTGGACCGGCAGCGAGCGCGACACGGCCACGCTCTCCGGCGGGGAGACCTTCTTCGCCTCGCTCGCCCTCGCCCTCGGCCTCGCCGACGTCGTCACCGACGAGGCCGGCGGGGTCCGGCTCGACACCCTCTTCATCGACGAGGGCTTCGGCAGCCTCGACGAGCAGACCCTCGACGAGGTCCTCGACGTCCTCGACTCGCTGCGCGAGCGGGACCGCAGCGTCGGCATCGTCAGCCACGTCGGCGACCTCCGCCGCCGGATCCCGGCCCAGCTGGAGGTCGTCAAGGCACGGCAGGGCTCGGCGGTCCGGCTGCGCACCGGAGGGGACGCGCTCAGCGGCTGAGGGACCGGCGGGGGAGGGGCGAGGAGTAGACGATGCTGGTGGTCACGGCCCCGAGCGTGCCGATCTTCCCGGTGATCCCCTCCAGGTGCTTCATGGAACGGGCGGCGACCTTGAGGACGAAGCAGTCGTCGCCCGTGACGTGGTGGGCTTCGAGGACCTCGGGCGTGGTGTCGAGGAGGTCGTGGAACGGCTTGTAGTTGCCGTGCGGATAGCGCAGTCGCACGAAGGCGAGGATCGGCAGGCCGAGCCGGTCCTGGTCGACGATCGCCGCGTACCCGGTGATCACCCCGGCGTCCTCCAGGCGCCGCACCCGCTCGGTCACCGCGGACGGCGACATCGACACCGTGCGGGCGAGCTCGGCGAAGCTGGCGCGGCCCTCGGACTGGAGGGCTTCGAGGATCCGCCAGTCGGTGGCGTCGGGCGTGTAATCGGTACTCATGGGGGAGAGCTTGCAGCGGGAATCCCCGGTCGATCAAGCGAACGACCGGGGATTCCCGTGGTGAGGGCCCTCAGAGGCGGGAGATCTCGTCCACCAGGTCGTCCAGACCCAGCGGGCCCAGGGAGAGCGCCGCCATGTGCCAGGCCTTCGCGTCGAAGGCCTCGCCGTGCGCGGCCCGCGCGTTGGCGCGGCCGAGCAGCCAGGCGCGCTCGCCCAGCTTGTAGCCGATCGCCTGGCCCGGCATCGACAGGTAGCGGGTCATCTCGCTCTCCACGAACGACGGCGGGCGGCTGCTGTGCAGCTGGAAGAACTCCTGCGCGAGCTCCGGCGTCCACCGCTCGCCCGGGTGGAAGGGGGACTCCGCGGGGATCTCCAGACCGAGGTGCATGCCGATGTCCACGATCACCCGGCACGCGCGCATCATCTGGCCGTCGAGGTAGCCGAGGCGGCGCTCCGCGTCGGGCAGGAAGCCGAGTTCGTCCATGAGGCGCTCCGCGTACAGCGCCCAGCCCTCCGAGTTCGCGCTGACCTTGCCGATGGTCGCCTGGTAGCGCGAGAGCCGGTCCGCGACGTGCACCCACTGCGCGAGCTGGAGGTGGTGGCCGGGCACGCCCTCGTGGTACCAGGTCGACACCAGGTCGTACACCGGGAAGCGGGTCGTGCCGTCCACCGGCAGCCAGGTGCGGCCGGGGCGCGAGAAGTCCTCGGACGGGCCGGTGTAGTACGGGGCCGCGGCGCCGCCCGGCGGGGCGATGCGGGACTCCACCCGCCGTACGCGCTCGGCGAGTTCGAAGTGGTGGCCGTCGAGCGCCTCGATGGCCTCGTCCATGAGGTCCTGGAGCCAGACCCGGACCTCCTCGACGCCCTCGATGTGGGTGCCGTGCTCGTCGAGGTGGGCGAGCGCCTCCCAGGGGCCCGCTCCCGGCAGGATCCGCTCGGCCTCGGTCCGCATCTCGCCGAGGAGCCGGTGGTACTCGGTCCAGCCGTACGCGTACGCCTGGTCGAGGTCCAGGTCGGTGCCGTTGAAGAAGCGGGTCCAGCGCTGGTAGCGCTCGCGGCCCACGGTGTTCGGCGCGTCGGCGACTGCGGGGGCGTACACGTCCCGCATCCAGTCCCGCAGGACCACGACGGCCGCGGTGGCGCCCCGCGCGGCCGCCGCGAGTTCGGCCCTCAGCTCCGCGGGGAGCGTGGCGGGGCCGGCGGCGGCGAACTCCTCGAACCAGCCCGGCCTGCCGCTGTCGCCGCCCGCCCACTCCGTGAGCTGCTCGACGAAGGTGGCGGTGGGACGCGGCCCGGCGAAGAGCTTGCGCTCCAGGCCGAGCGCGAGCGAGGTGCGGTAGCCGTCGAACGCGGCGGGGACCGCGCGCAGCCGGGCGGCGACCGCCGTCCAGTCCTCCTCGGTCCCCGTCGGCATCACGGTGAAGACCATGCGGACGCTGTGCGCGGGCGAGCGCATGTTGCTGACCGCGCAGAGGCTCTCCTCGGCCTCGTAGATGGCGAGTTCCGCCGTCAGCCGCTCCCGCAGCAGCCGGGCGCAGCGCCGCTCGGCGTCGGTGTCCGCGCCCGGGGCCCGCTCGGCCTCGTCGAGTCGGGCGAGGGTGCGGCGGGCGAGGTCGGCCGTCGCCCGCTGCCAGGCGGGCGAGAAGTCCGGCAGCCGTCCGGCGCTCTCCTTGACTCCCAGGAACGTACCGGTGATCGGGTCGAGGGCGATGAGTGCGTCGACGTAGTCGTCGGCGACCTGGCGGGGCAGCAGGCTGCTGGAAGTGTCTGGCATGGGGGTCATCCTGGCGCCTCCGGCGGGCCCGCGTCACCCTCGTCCGGCCTCAGTCGGCTGACAAGGAAGGGCCGGAGGAATACGGCAGGAGGGGGCCGCACTCCCACTGCTGGAAGATCAGCCGGGTCTCGACGCGGGCCACCTCGCGGCGCGAGGTGAACTCGTCGAGGACGAGACGCTGCAGGTCGGCGGGGTCCGCGACGGCCACGTGCACCAGGTAGTCGTCGGGCCCGGTGAGGTGGAACAGCGCCCGGGACTCCGGCAGGGCCCGGATCCGTTCGACGAACGGACCGATCAGTTCACGCCGATGGGGCCGGACCTGGACGAGAAGCAGCGCTTCGAGCCCGCGCCCGAGTTTGGCCGGATCCAGTCGTAGCTGGTGTCCGAGGATCACTCCGGTGCGGCGCAGCCGCGCCACCCGGTCCAGGCAGGTGGAAGGTGCGACTCCGACCTCGGCGGCGAGTTCGCGGTAGGTGGTCCGGGCGTCGTTCTGCAGGAGGCGAAGAATGTGCAGATCGACCGTGTCCAGTACGACGGAATCGGCCATCTGGCGAACGTAGCACGGCGAATTCCCGCTACTTCCCGGTATCCGTTCACAGTGCACGCCATGGACGCCATGGATCGCGGCCTCTCGGTCACCCCGAGGGCCCTCGCCACCGAAGCCGTGCACGCCGGCCGCGAAGACCTCGCCGGACTCGGGCTGCATGCCCCGCCGCTCGACCTGTCCACCACCTACCCCTCGTACGACGCCCGGGCCGAGGCCGCCCGGATCGACGAGTTCGCCACCACGGGCGCCCGGCTCGACGGCCCGCCCGTCTACGCCCGGCTCGACAACCCGACCGTGGCCCGCTTCGAGGAGGCCCTCGCCCGCCTGGAGGGCACCGAGGCCGCCGTCGCCTTCGCCAGCGGCATGGCCGCCCTCACCGCCGTGCTCCTCGCCCGGGCGAGCCGGGGCCTGCGGCACGTCGTCGCGGTCCGCCCGCTGTACGGGTGCAGCGACCACCTCCTGGACACCGGGCTGCTCGGCACCGAGGTGACCTGGACCGACCCGGCGGGCATCGCCGACGCGCTACGGCCCGACACCGGCCTCGTCATGGTCGAGTCGCCCGCCAACCCCACCCTCGCCGAGGCCGACATCCGGGCCGTCGCCCACTCCTGCGGCTCCGTCCCGCTGCTCGTCGACAACACCTTCGCCACGCCGGTGCTCCAGCGCCCCGCCGGGCAGGGCGCCCGCGTCGTGCTGCACAGCGCCACCAAGTACCTGGGCGGCCACGGCGACGTCATGGGCGGGGCCGTCGCCTGCGACGAGGAGTTCGCCCGTACGCTCCGCCAGGTCCGCTTCGCCACCGGCGGGGTGCTCCACCCGCTCGCCGGATACCTGCTGCTCCGCGGTCTCTCCACCCTCCCGGTACGGGTCAGGGCGGCGTCCTCCTCGGCGGCGGAGCTCGTCCGGCGGCTCGCCACCGACCCCCGGATCGCCCGCGTCCACTACCCGCGGATCGGCGGCGCGATGATCGCCTTCGAGGTGTACGGGGACCCGCACGACGTCATCGCCGGGGTGCGCCTGATCACCCCGGCGGTCAGCCTCGGCAGCGTCGACACCCTCATCCAGCACCCGGCCTCCATCAGCCACCGGATCGTGGCCGAGGGAGACCGGCGCTCGGCCGGTGTCAGCGACCGGCTCCTGCGGATGTCGGTCGGCCTGGAGGACGTCGAGGACCTGTGGCGCGACCTGAGCCGGGCGCTCAGCGCTCCGCCCGCCACGCCCCTTCGTGCGGCTGCGCCTGCTGCGTCCGGGCGGCCGGCCGCGGTGCCGGGGCCAGGCGGGCGGTGATCACCAGGGTGCCCTCCTCGATCTGGTAGTCGAGGGGGAGGTTCAGTGCCCGCATCGCGGCCACCATCCCCGTGTTGGAGGACTGCGTCACGGCGTACACGCTGTCGCAGCCGGTCTCCTCGGCCATCGCCACCAGGCGGCCGAGGAGCTCGGAGCCGATGCCGCGCCGCTGCCAGTCGTCCTCGACGAGGAGGGCGACCTCCGTCTCGTCGCCGTCCCACAGCAGGTGGCCGAGGGCGACGAGGCGGCCGGAGGCGGTCTGGACGGCGAGGGTGCGGCCGAAGCGGGGGCTGAGCAGGTGGTCGAGGTAGCGGTCGGCGTCACCGATCGGGCCGTGGTAGCGCAGGCCCAGGGTGCGGGCGGAGCAGCGGTCGTGCATGGCGCGCGCGGCGGCCAGGTCGCGCTGGTCGGCGCGGCGGACGGTGATCTCGTTGCCCTCGGGGAGGGTCAGCACGTCCTGGCTGCGCGGGACGCGCGGGCCGAGCCGGGCGTCGAGCTCGACGAGGGCGCGGGCCCGGGCGAACTCGGTCGGGGTGAAGGGCAGATGGGGCCGCTCGATGATGAGGGTGCCGCCGTGCGGGTCGCGGAGCCGCATCACGGTCCGCTCCAGGACGCCTTCGACCGGGGCCTGTTCGCCGGTCGGGCGGCCGGTGAGCGAGACGGCCGGCACGGAGTGGATCGTGCAGCGGCCCAGCAGCTGGCGCAGCGCGAGCGGCAGTTCGGCCGCGTCGAGCGCGGTACGGGTGGCGAGGCCGAGGACCCGGGTGGGGGTGTCCACCAGGTCGTGCGCGTCGGCCCGCTCGGTCCAGGTGTCGCGGCCGCCGGCGGCCGCCGTCTCGTGGGCGAGGGTCCGCGCGGAGAGGCCGGCGGGAGCGCGCAGCAGGAACTCGTCGACCGTGCCGTCGGCGAGCGGGTGGGTCTGGAGGGTGAGGATGTCCACGCCCAGGCGGGCGAGGGCCGTGCACAGCGCGGCGAGGGTGCCCGGGGTGTCCGCGACGGTGGTCCGCATACGCCACAGCGTCGTCTCGGCGGGAGCCCCGGACTCCTCCTCCCTCCGCTCGGGGGTGGGGTGCCCGCCGGTGTCGTCGGCGGGCGGGGCATGGCTGTGCCGCCGCGCCCACCAGGTGTGGAACGTGGCGGTGGCGACCAGCGCGATCGCCGAGAAGACCAGGAGGTAGGGTCCGTCGGGACCCTTGGCGATGGTCTTGGCGATCGTGTCGGCCACCACCACGGCGGTGAACATGGCGGCGAGCTCGATCAGGTCGTGCCGCCAGTGGTGCGGGCGGCGGGTGCTCTTCGAAGACGTCACATCGGTCATGGCTTCACTGTGACCCAGTGGTGTTGCGTGATCACGAACGCTTTGTGACTGACGGGTTAAAGCGCCGATCTGGTGCCTTAAAGGTCGATTCAGCCCGTTTCTGTCAGAACCTGATCGGCCCCCTGGCGGAGTGCGTCCAGGAGCCGTCTGGCCTGCGCCAGCAGCTGCGAGGAGCCCCGCCCCGAGGCGAGCGCTTCGAGCCCGGCGAGCTCGCCGCCGGCCCCGCACCGCTCCACGCAGTCGGCGGCGACCGCGAGGACCTCGCCGAGCCCGTGGACCGGCTTCGCCGTTGTCGCCTGCTCCAGCAGCCCGGGAAGCATCGCCGCGAGGACCGCCCAGACCGTCCCGTACGCCCCCGTGGCCGCCGCCGTCCGGGCCGCGTCCGCCAGCCGGTTCGGCTTGACCGAGCCCTCCGCGACCAGCCACGCCAGCTCCGAGCCGAGCCCCCGGGCGTCCAGGTCGCCGCGCGAGGCCAGGACGAGCACGGCGTCCACCGCGCGCAGCCGGTCGTCCGCGTCCACACAGCCGAGACCGAACGCCAGCGCCAGCAGGACCGCCCGGCCCACCGGGCCGTCGGCCTCGGCCAGCGCGGTCAGCGGCTCGGTCGCGCCGCGCGCGTCCGCCTCGGCGGATTGCGCGATCGCCGGCAGGAGACAGGCGGCGAGCAGCTCGCGGTCGGCCGGCAGCACCGGGGCCCACTGCGCCCGGCCCTCCTCCCGGTGGGAGCAGCGGCGGGGGGCCGCCTCCAGGGTGCCCCCGAGCCACTGGAAAGCGGGCGGGAACTCCGCCCGCACCGCCGGGTGCTCGCCGAGGTCCACCACGGCCCGGTCGAACGGGTGGTACCTCCGCAGGGCCCTGTCCTCGTCCCGCCGGAGGAACCGCACGGTCGCCCCGACGGGTGCGTCCTCCCGCAGCCAGGCGGCGAGCCGCCGGCCGGCCGGGGTGCCGAGCGCCGCCGCCTCCTCGGCCGCACGCCCCGCCGAAGGGTCGGCCCGCTCCACCCGGAGCAGGGCCTGCGCGAGATCGGCCGGAGCGGGCTCGACGCCCGCCTCCCCGTACTCCCGCAGCCGCTCGACCAGGACCAGCGGATCGATCGCCCCGGTGTGCCGGGTCGGCGCGGCCAGGAGGAACGGCAGCGCGTCCGTGCCGACCAGGGCGGCGGCCTCCCACAGCCGGGCGTCGAGGACCCCCGACAGGGCCTGGTGGAGGCAGATGTCCGAGCCGTGCCCCTTGCCGCGGCGGAAGTCGACGAGCGCCGGGTCCAGCAGGCCGAGCAGCCCCGCGAGCACCACGTGGACGCCATGGGTCTCATGGGCGAAGCAGTGGGCCTCCTGCCCCCACGGGGGCGAGGGGAAGGCCTCCCGGACCGCCTCCGCGACAGCCGCCCGGTCCCGGTGCGCATGCCGCACCAGGCCGTCGAGCGCCCGCTCGAACGCCACGGGGTCCTCCGGGAGCCGCTTCACCACCAGCTCCGCGACCAGCGCCTCGACGGTCGTCGCCGGGGGCGCGACCAGCTGCGCCTCGGGCACCGGCGGCAGGATCTCCTCGTACGGAAGGGCCGCCTCCCGCCCCAGGTCCGCGCCGAACAGCGCCTCGGCGGCCCGCCGGTGCGTCGGGCTCAGCAGCCCGGCGGCCCCGGCCAGCTCGCGCCGCGTCCGCGCGTCCACGTCCGGCAGATGACGGCCGACCAACTTGAGGGCCCGCTCCTGGATCTCGGTGTCCTCGTTCCCGAAGGCCTCCGTCACCACGGGCAGCAGCTCCCCGGCCGCTTCCGGTTCCCGCGCCAGCACCTTGCCGACCAGCGCCAACTGGGCCCGTACGAGCTTCTTCTCGGTACGGAGGAGAACCCCGGCCGTCATCTCGGCCAGCGCGCCGACCGGCAGCGCCCCCGCCGAGGCCGCTTCCACCAGGACGTCCTGGGCGTACCCGGCGGCCGGCGACGGCGCGTCCGCCGCGATCCCGATCCAGTCCGGGATGCGGGCCCGCAGCTCCTCCGCGTCCGGCGCGAGCAGCCGCACCACCTCCAGCGGGAGGCGCAGGCTCCGGATCGGGCCGCCGCGCAGCAGCCGCGAGACGCACACGTCCAGGACCCGCGCCCGGTCCAGGACCCCTTCCCCGACGAGGGTCCGCAGCGCCGAGGGCCAGTGCCCCTCCGGCCGGCGGCCGAGCGGCCGGGTCAGCCGCTCGGGGGCCTCGGCCATCGCGAGCGCGTGCGCCACCAGGACCGGCGTCCGCGGGTCCTCCCGGAGCCGCTCCACGAGCCGGTCGCCGGTGAGGTGCCGGGCCCAGCCGGTGACATAGCCGTCGGTCGGGGGAACGGTGTGCCCGGCGCGGACGATCAGCCCGTGGAGCAGCGGGTAACTGTTCTCCGCCACGGTCCGGCGCCCGGCCAGGCGCCCCGCCAGGTCCGCCGCCCACTCCGGGTCCCGGTCGCCGATCGCCGCGAGGGCCAGGGACTTGTCCTCCTCCCGCACCTGGAGGTCGCGCGCGCCGAGCCAGCTCGCGGCCGCCGCGGGCGTCGGGAGGCAGCCCGCGCCCGCCACGTACAGCGCGCTGCGGATGCGGTCCGGCACGTACGGAGGCGTCGCCCACTTCCCGGCGCGCACCTCGGCGCGCAGCGCCTTCAGCCGGACGAGCGCGAGCTCGCGCGCGGCGGAGTCCAGCGGCTCCAGGAGCGCCGGCACACGACCGGACTCACCGGCACGCACCGCCGCGAGCAGCTTCCCGACGCCGGACTCCTCCTCGCCGCCGTCACCGGCACCGGCCGCCACGTCGTCACCCCTCACGGTCCCCACACCCTTCCCCGCCCCGCTCTCCATGGGAAACGACGTTAGGTCCCGCCACTGACAATCCGCCGGGCCCGCCCTCCCGCCAGGGGTTACTGCCCGACCAGCCCCGGCTGGAGGACCTTGCTGAACAGCACCGTCCCGCCCTCGGCGCGCAGCCGTACCGTCAGCTCTCCGCTCCCGCCGTCGATGTCGACCTCGCCGAAGTACTGCGGGCTCTCCATCGGCGACAGGTTCGCCCGCTCCGGTGCCCGCACGAACACCCGCTCCGGACCGAAGGTCGCGTCCAGGGCGTTCGCCGGGAAGCCGCCCGCCGCCAGCGGGCCGGACACGAACTCCCAGAAGGGGGCGAAGTCCTGGAAGGCCGCGCGCTCCGGCGCGTAGTGCTGCGCCGAGGTGTGGTGGACGTCCGCCGTCAGCCACACCGTGCCGGTGATCCGCCGGTGCTTCACGAACCGCAGCAGCTCCGCGATCTGGAGCTCCCGGCCCAGCGGCGCGCCCGGGTCGCCCTGCGCGATCGCCTCGAAGTTCGCGGGGCCGTCCGTGACGACCAGGCCGATCGGCATGTCGGCCGCGAGCACCTTCCACACCGCCCGGGACGCGGCCAGCTCCCGCTTCAGCCAGGCCAGCTGCTCGGCGCCGAGGATGCCGGTGGTGTCGTCGGCCTGGCGGCCGGGCGAGTTGGCGTTCCGGTACGAGCGCATGTCGAGCACGAACACGTCGAGCAGCGGCCCGTACCGCACCACCCGGTGCACCCGCCGCTCGCGCCCCTCACCGCGCGCGTGGAGCGTGGAGACCGGGAAGTACTCGCCGAACGCGCGCGAGGCCCGGGCCGCGAGGACGTCCACGTCCTTCTCCGTGTAGCGGGCGTCGTCCAGGATCTGCCCCGGGTACCAGTTGTTCCGCACCTCGTGGTCGTCCCACTGCACCACCGACGGCACCTGCGCGTTGAAGGCCCGGACGTTGTGGTCGAGGAGGTTGTAGCGGAAGTTGCCCCGGTACTCGTCGAGGGTCTCGGCGACCTTCGTCTTCTCCGGCGTCGTGACGTTCCGCCAGATCCGCCCGTCCGGCAGGGTCACGCTCGGCTGGATGACCCCGTCGGCGTAGATCGTGTCGCCGCTGCACAGGAAGAAGTCCGGGTCGAGCCGGCGCATCTCCTCGTACGCCCGGAAACCCCCGATGTCCGGGTTGATGCCCCAGCCCTGCCCCGCGACGTCCCCGGACCACAGGAAGCGGACCCCGTCGCGGCGCCGGTCCGGAGCCGTGCGGAAGGTGCCGAGGACCGGCTCGCCCGCCCGGCGCGGATCGTCCGGGTCGACGAGGGTGACCCGGTAGTGGACCTGCTCGCCCGCCGGAAGACCGCGCAGGGCGGTCGTCCCGGTGAAGTCCGTGTCCGCGCCGACCAGCGGCCCGAGGTGCCGGCGCGCATGCCGGAAGGACTCGGTCGCCGAGGTCTCCACGAGCATCCGCGCCGGCCGGTCCGCACGCACCCACACCAGACCGGAGGAGGTCGTGACGTCACCCGCCTGCACGCCCCACTCGGCCCGGGGCCGGCCCGACAGCGCGAACGCCGGGGCGGCGAAGCCGGTGCCGCCGAGGGCGAGCGCCGCCGACGCGGCGAGCGAACCGCGCAGGACGCCGCGGCGGGCGGGGGAGGGGGAAGAGGCGGACGGGGGAAGGGACATGAAGGACCTCCGGGTCGGTCGTTCCGGTCACGGACGGCGTGCCGTCCCATGCCTAGCGACCGGGTGCGGCGCCCACACGAACCCCGCGTGAACAGTCACCCGCGCCCCAACGCCTCTGCCACCAGTCGGATCCCCGTGGCGACGGCCGAAGGCGTCAGGTGCGCGTACCCGATGACGAGCCGTACGTCCCCGTCGGCCGGCCGGGCGGTGCCGTACTCCTCCAGCGGCCGCAGCGCCACCCCGGCCTCCGCGGCCCGCCCGAGGAACCGCTCCGGAGGCCCGAACCGCGCCGGTACGCGCGCGATGACGTGGAGTCCGGCCGCGATGCCGCTCACCCCGGTCCCGGGCAGGTGCTCGGCGAGGGCGGCGAGCAGGGCGTCCCGCCGTTCCCGGTAGGCGCGTTGGCAGCGGCGCAGCTGCCGGTCGTACCCGCCCCGCGTCACGAACTCCGCGAGGACGGCCTGGTCGAGCACGGGATTGCCGAGGTCCATCGTCCGCTTGCGTTCGACGACCTCGCCGAGCAGGGCCTCCGGGACGAGCATCCAGCCGAGCCGCATCCCGGGAGCCAGCGACTTGCTGACGGAACCCGCGTAGGCGACCCGCTCGGGGTCGAGGCCCTGGAGCGCGCCGACGGGGGCGCGGTCGTAGCGGAAGTCGCCGTCGTAGTCGTCCTCCAGGACGTAGCCGTCCACCGCGCGCGCCCAGTCGAGGAGCGCGGCCCGGCGCTCCGCCGACCAGCTGATGCCGGACGGGAACTGGTGCGAGGGCGTGACGACCACTGCCCGCACCCCGGAGGCGGCGAGCGGCCCCGGACGCAGCCCCTCCCCGTCCAGCGGCAGCCACACCGTCTCCATGCCGGTCGAGGCGAACAGGCGACCGTGCTCGGGGCTTCCGGGATCCTCGATCCCGATCCGGCGCATCCCGCGCGCGTGGAGGACGAAACCCATCAGCGTCGATGCCTGCGCCACGCCCGAACAGACCACGAGCCGCTCCGGATCGGCCACCACGCCCCGCCGCCGCGCCAGCATCGCGGCCAGCGCCTCGCGCAGCTCGGGCAGTCCGCGCGGGTCCGGATAGCCGAGCGCCGGGTGGGGGAGCCGCGTCAGCACGGACCGCTGCGCCGCCGCCCACGCGCTCCTCGGGAACAGCGACAGGTCGGGGGTCCCGGGGCGGAAGTCGACCCGGACGCCGGGCGTCCGGCCGGCCGGGTCGGGGGCCCCGCGCACGGCCGCCCTGGCCGCCCCGCCGACCCAGGTCCCCGCGCCCCGGTCGCTGCGCAGGTACCCCTCGGCCGTCAGCTGCTCGTACGCCTCGGTCACCAGGCCCCGCGAGACGCCGAGGTCGGCCGCGAGCGCCCGGGTCGACGGCAGCCGCGTCCCGGCCGCGAGCCGCCCCGAACGCACGGCCTCCCGCAGCGCCTCCTGCAGCGCCCGCCCCCGCCGCCGCGCCGGCGCGGCGGCGGCCGGCAGCAGCAACTCCCAGGCCGCCCGCCCCTGACTCCCCATGCCACATGGCCCTTCTCGCCGTCCCGGCCCGGGAGTTCACCGATCCGTCCCGGTCGGACCCATGATGCCGAGGTCGCCTGCGGCTCAGTGCCGCACCTCCAGGGAAAGGTGGGCGGACAGCGCGCGGAGGAAGTCGGGCGCGTCGAACATCTCGCCGGCCGAGGCGACGCCGGTCGTCCGGGTGCGGCCGGTGAGGACGCGGTGGACGGCCTCCACGGCGAGCGGCGCGGTGACCGCGTAGATGTCCTGCCCGGCGGCGACGGCCCGGCGTTCCGCGTTCCCGGAGCGGACGACGACGTCCACGAGGAAGGTCTGCGCGGACCGGCCGCGCCCGTCGACCGGGGCCGGTGCCGACGGGTCCGGCGCCGACAGGTCCCGGGCCGCGTCGACCGTCATGTACGTGCGCACCTCGGGCACCCGCAGGTGGCTGGGGACGGTCACGACGTCGGCCATCGTGAACTCTCCGATGACGGGCCGGGTGCCCAGGGGAGCCGGGAAGGGCCACTCCAGGACCGGGAGCGCGTCGTCGTGGTACTGGAGGCGGCCGCCGGTGTGGCGGACGTGCCGGCCGCCCCGGCGCTCCCGGGAGACCCTGCCCGCCGCGAGGGTGCCCGCCGTGGGGTGCCAGCTGCTCAGCCCGTACGCGACGTGCACCTCGTCGGCCGTCGTCCAGTCGCCCATCGCGGTGGTGGCGAGGAGGTCGCCGAGGCCGCCGTAGAAGGCCATCGCGGGGACGACGGCCGTGCCGGCCGCGCGGGCCCGGTCCGCGAAGCGGGCGAAGGTGTCGGCGTTGGCCTCGATCTCGGCCGCCACGTCCACGTACGGGATCCCGGCTCGCAGCGCGGCCTCGACGACCGGGGAGCCGGTCAGGGCGAACGGTCCGGCGCAGTTGACGACGGCCGCCGCGCCGGCCAGGGCGCGGTCGAGCGAGCCCGGGTCGTCGACCGACGCCGGGCGGGCGTCGAGCCCCCCATGGGCGGCGGCGAGCGTCCGCAGCCTGCCGGCGTCGCGGCCGGAGGGCACCGGGACGTAGCCCCGTCCGAGGAGTTCCGCCACCACGAAGCGCCCGGTGTGACCGTAGGCGCCGAACACCGCGACCCGCTGACCCGATCCCATGACTTCTCCCGCCATTCCCAGTCGTCGAACCTTCAACTACTGCCATCCTGGCGGTCGTTCCGGACGGCCGCGAGTGTCCGGAACGACCTGCCCCGTACAGTTCCGGACATGGGCACCCTCGCGCTGGCCGTCACCGACGGCATGTTGCACTTCGAACTCTCCCTCGCGTACGAGGTGTTCGCCTCCGCCCCGGACGCGGTGGACGTCCCCTGGTACGACGTCGCCCTCTGCGGGCCGGGCCCCGCGCGGGTCGAGCGGTTCCGCATGGAACCCGACCACGGGCTCGACCGGCTCCCGCACGCGGACACGGTGGTCGTCCCCGGCTGGGCCGACGTCGACGAGGAACCGCCCGCCGAGCTGGTCGACGCGGTCCGCGCGGCCCACGAGGCGGGCGCGCGCGTGGCCTCCCTGTGCACGGGCGCGTTCGTCCTGGCCGCCGCCGGCCTCCTCGACGGCCGCCGCGCCACCACCCACTGGGCGCACACCGAGGCCCTGGCCGCGCGCTACCCGCGCGTGGACGTCGATCCGGACGTGCTCTACGTGGACAACGGCACCGTGCTCACCTCCGCCGGCAAGGCCGCCGCGATGGACCTCTGCCTGCACCTCGTCCGCCTCGACCACGGCTCGGCCGTAGCCAACGCCGTCGCCCGCCGCCTGGTCGTGCCCCCGCACCGGGACGGCGGCCAGGCCCAGTTCGTCACCGCCCCCGTGCCCGCCCGGGACGACCACCCGCTCACCGAACTGCTGCCCTGGGCGGCCGCCCGGCTCGACCAGCCGCTGACCGTGGAGGACCTGGCGCGCCGGGCCCGGATGAGCTCGCGCCACCTGGCCCGCCACTTCCGGGCCGCGACCGGCACCACCCCGCTGCGGTGGCTGCTCACCCAGCGCGTCCGCCGCGCCCAGGAGCTCCTGGAGGCCACCGACGCCAGCGTCGACGCCATCGCGGAGGCCACCGGCATGGGCACCGCCACCACGCTCCGCCGCCACTTCAACCGCACCGTCGGCGTCCCCCCGGACACCTACCGCCGCACCTTCCGCGCCCGGACCCGCCCCGCACCCGGCGAGAAGTGGTCCCCGATGGCGTGAGGAAAGTGGACCCCGACCGGGACCGCCGGGCCTCCTAGCGTCGGAGGCATGAACGCGAACGCCCTGCGCGGGGTCCTCCTGGTGACCCTCGCCTACGCCCTCGTCGGCGCCTCCTTCACCGCCAACAGCCTGCTCGGCGCCTACCCGTACGCGGGCGGGCAGGCGCTCCGCTACGCCGCCGCCTGCCTGCTCCTCCTCCCGCTGCTCGGCCGTGGCGGGCTCGCCCCGCTGCGGCTCCTGACCGCCCGTCACTGGCTCCGGCTCGCCGCTCTCGCTGCCGTCGGCATGGTCGGCTTCAACCTCGCCGTCCTCGCCGCCGAGCGGACCGCCGAGCCCGCCGTCCCCGGCGTCCTGGTCGGCTGCGCCCCGGTCGTCGTCGCCGTCCTCGTCCCGCTGACCGAGGGCCGCAGGCCCGCCCCCGCCGTCCTTTACGGGGCGCTGCTCGTCGCCGCCGGCGCCTTCGCCGTGCAGGGCTGGGGGCGGACGGACCTGGCCGGGATCGGCTGGTCGGTGGCGGCGCTCGCGGGCGAGGTGGGGTTCACCGTCCTCGCCGTCCCCGTGCTGCGGCTGCTCGGACCGAAGCTGCTGACGGCCGCCGTGTGCGGGATCGGCGCGGTCGAGGCGGCGCTCGTCGGCCTGGTCGTGGACGGTGCCGGGTTCGTACGGATGCCGACGGCCGTGGAGACGGGGGCGCTGGTCTGGCAGGCGGCCCTGGCCACGGTCGTCGGATTCGTCCTCTTCTACATGGGCGTCCAGCGCGTCGGAATGGAGCGGGCCACTCTCTATACCGGGGCCATCCCGATCGCCGCCGCCCTGAGCGCCGCACTGGTCGGAGGCGGCGCCTTCGGTCTGCCGCAGGCGGCCGGCAGCCTCCTCGTGGGCGCCGGCGCCGCCCTGGGCACCGGCCTGTTCACACGGAAGCCCCGGCCGGACTCAGCGGCTGCCGTCCAGGATCACGCGCGCGACCAGGGCCGGGTCGTCGTTCATCGGCACGTGCCCGCAGCCGGGCAGCCGCACCAGGCGCGCGCCGGGCAGCATGTGCTTGGCGCGGACGCCCTGACGGCGCAGCAGCAGCCGGTCGCGGCTGCCCCAGGCGACGGTGACGGGCACCGAGGGGACGTCGTCGCGGAAGAGGGCGCCCCGGCCCGCCGCCAGGGTCTGGTGGAAGCCGGTGGCCCCGCGCAGCGCGAGCGTCTCGGCGACGACGGCCTCGGGTGACCGGCGGCCGGGCCGGGCGTAGATGGTGCTGGTGAGCACGGTGCGCCCGGCGGCCGTGCGGGAGAGGCGCTCGATCACCGGCACGGGCAGCGACAGGGCGGCCCCGCGCATGGCCCGCAGCGTCCCGAAGGCGTACCGCCGCTCGCCCTCGGACCAGAAGCCGGCGGGGGAGAGGGCGGTGACCGAGCGCACCCGCTTCTCCCGGCCGAGCTCCAGGGCGAGCAGCCCGCCCAGCGAGTTCCCCGCCACGTGCGGCCGCTCGAAGCCGACGGCCTCGCAGAAGGCGCCGAGCACGGGGACGACGGTGGACAGGTCGTAGGGGACGCCCTCCGGCAGCCCGTCGGAGGAACCGAAACCGGGCAGGTCGACGGCGATCACCTCGCGCTCGGTGGCGAGGACGTCCAGGACGGGCTCCCAGGCCTGCCAGTGGTGCCCGATGCCGTGGAGCAGCAGCAGGGGATCGCCCGCGCCCCGCCGCTCGTACGCCAGGGACGTGCTGCGGGGACCCGCCGGGGTCTCGATCGTGAACGCGATCCGTGCGGGCATTGCGGGCTCCTCGGTTCGTCGTGGACAGCTGCGCGGACACCGGCAGGCGCCACCTTCCCGACGTCCCGTCAGTGAGAAGAATTACCGTTCGGTAGCCAGGAGTTCAAGACAGGGGCAGGAAACTGGACAGGGCCGGTGGCGTGGGCTGGGATGGACGCGTGCCCACCGACATCCCGGCCGTCGCCGACGAAACCGACACCCTCACCGCACTCTTCGTGGAGCACCGCCCGACGCTCCTCGGCGTCGCCTACCGGATGCTCGGCCGCGCCGCCGACGCCGAGGACGTCGTCCAGGAGGCCTGGCTGCGCTGGACCGCCGCGGACCGGGCCGCCGTCCGCGAGCCGCGCGCCTTCCTCGTACGCGTCACCACGCGGCTCGCCATCGACCGGCTCCGCCAGGCGCAGGCCCGCCACGAGTCCTACGTCGGCCCCTGGCTCCCCGAACCCCTCGTCACCGACTTCGGCCCCGCCGCCCCCGACACCGCCGAGCGCGCGGTGCTCGCCGACTCCGTCTCGCTCGCGGTCCTCGTGGTGCTCGAATCCCTCTCCCCGCTGGAGCGGGCCGTGTTCGTGCTCCGCGAGGCCTTCGGCTTCCCGTACGGGGAGATCGCCACCGCCCTCGACCGCTCCGAGGCGGCCGTGCGCCAGCTCGCCGGACGAGCCCGCCGCCACGTCGACGAGGGCAGGCCCCGCTACGACGTCGACCCGGCCGAGCGCCGCGACCTCACCGAGCGCTTCCTGACCGCCGCGGCCGGCGGCGACCTCGGCGAACTCCTCGCGCTCCTCGCCCCGGACGCGCGGCTCGTCGGCGACAGCGGCGGCAAGTCCAAGGCGCCGCTGCGGATCATCGAGAGCGCCGACAAGGTCGGCCGCTTCCTCTTCGCCGTCGCCCGGGACTACGCGGCCGGGTACGAGATCCGCTTCCCGGAGCTCAACGGCGCCCCCGCCGTCCTCGTCCTCGCCGACGGGAAGCCCGACACCGTCGTCCAGATCGAGGCGCGCGACGGACTCGTCCAGTGCGTCCACCTCATCCGCAACCCCGACAAGCTCCGGCACCTCGCCGGCCTCTGACCGCACCGACCCACGCCCCGCCCCCCCACCAGGGAGGCGGGGCCTTTTGCTGCGCGGGGCTCACGGGGGCGCGAACGTCCTGTGAACGATCTAGGTCAGAGGGTCACATTCGGGGGCGTTCGACGGAGGATTGGTCTTGACCAAGGGGGTACCTCGCCTTATGGTCGCAGAGTTAGTGCAGGAACCTTTAATAAACAAGGGCGCGGAAAAAACGCCGCGGGACACGGCGAATGTGCGGAGGATCAGGGTGGGGACCACGCAGCTCACATCGGTACCGGAGCCGAAGTACCAGCACCTCAAGACGGTGATCGGCGAAGCGCTCGACTCGGACTTCGCCGTCGGGGAGATCCTCCCCAACGAGCGCGAGCTCGCGGCCCGCTTCGGCGTCGCCCGCGCCACGCTCCGTCAGGCCCTGGAGCAGCTGGAGCTGGAAGGCCGCCTCCAGCGCCGCCGCGGCGTCGGCACCACGGTCGCCCCGCCGCGCGTCGGCGTCGACGTCTCCACCACCCAGCAGGTCTGGCCCGGCGTCGCCGACGAGGTCTGGCAGCCCCAGGACTCCGCCGCCGACGTGGCCCCGGCCGCCGTCGCCCGCGTCCTGGAGACTGAGGCCGGCGAGCAGGTGCACATCGTCCGCCGCCTCCGGATCAGCCAGGGCCAGCCCGTCGCCGCCGAGCTGCTGTACGTGCCGGCCGGCTCCGTCCCGGGCCTCAGCGCCATCGACGCGCCCGCCGGACCCGCCCGCGCCCGCGCCGTGCTCCGCGAACTCCAGCACCTCGCCCTCGACGGCCAGGACCGCTCCGTGGAGCTCGGCTCCGCCCGCGCCGACGACGCCAAGGAGCTCGACCGGCTGCCGGGCGCGCCCGTCCTCGTCGTGACGACCCGCTACCTCTCGGCCGGGCGCACCGCCGCCGTCTCCGTGGCCACGTACCGCGCCGACACCTGCCGCCTCACCTTCGGCGACTCGGTCGACCTGGTCATGGCCTCGTAACACCGCGCCCCACCGGCACCGGCCCGTCACCCGGGAGGCAACTCCTAGCGGCGGGCCGTCACCGTGCGCTCGACGGCGAACAACTGCTCCTCGACGTGGTCGAGGGCGAGCCGCAGGGCGCCCGTGCCCACCGCGGCCTCGCCGAGGAGGGACAGCACCACGCGCGGCGGCCGCAGACAGAACCGGGCCAGTTCCTCGCGGAGCGGCTGGAGCACCCCGTCGAGACCGGCCGCCCAGCCGCCCACGACCACCAGCTCGGGGTCGATGGCGAGGACCAGCGCCGCCACGTCGTGCACGAGCCGCTGGATGAACCGCTCCACCGCCGCCTGGGCGCGCGCGTCGCCCTCGCGGGCCAGCGCGAAGACCTCCGCGACCGCCTGCTCGTCGAGCGGGTGCAGCGGTTCGTCCGTGGTCGACAGCAGGTGCTCGGGGGTGACGCCCCGGCCGAGCAGGTGCAGGGCGCCGATCTCCCCGGCCGCCCCGCCGAAGCCGCGGTGCAGCCGGCCGCCGATCAGCGAACCGGCGCCGGGGCTGAGCCCGGCCAGCACGAAGACGATGTCGTCGGAGTCGGTCGCCGCACCCTTCCAGTGCTCGGCGACCGCCGCCGCGTTGGCGTCGTTCTCCACGATCACCGGGCAGCGGAAGGAGCGCCGCAGCCGCTCGCCGAGCGCGAGACCCGTCCAGCCGGGCAGCGCCGTGCCGAGGCGCACGGTGCCGTCGGCCTCCACGATGCCGGGCGTGCCGACGCCCACGGCCCGCAGGTTGGACCGGGGGACCCCGGCCCTGCGCAGCACGTCCGCGACGACCGTACGGACCCGGTCCAGGCGCTCGTCCTCGGGCGCCGTCTCCGACACCTCGCGCGACCCGGCGCCGATGATGCGCCCGTCCAGACCGGAGAGCAGGGCGGCCACGCGGTGCGGGCCGATCTCGATGCCGAGCAGATAACCGGCCTCCGCGCGGAAGCGGAACCTCCGCGCCGGACGCCCCTGCCGCCGGGTCTCGCCCTCCTCGGGCGCCGACTCGACGACGAGCCCGCTCTCCATGAGGCCCTCGACGACCCCTTCGACCGTGGGCCGCGACAGACCCGTGATCCGGGTCAGATCCGTGAGCGTGGGCGCGTCGGCGCCGCGCAGGGCATGGAGCACCACCGCGGAGTTGATCCGCCGCAGCAGAGACGGATCCCCGCCGGTCAGCCGCCCCACAGTGTTTCCTCCCAGCTCGTGCGCCTCTCCGGCGGATGGTACTCAATGGCCCCGGACGCGGCGAGTGCCGCCCCCGGAGGGGACCCGTCGGGGGCTCCCCGCCCTAGGGCGCCTCCGCGGCCTCCCGCAGCCGGGCGAACTCCTCGGCCATCGTCGCCGTCGTCCAGTGGGCGTTGAGACCGCTCGGGTTGGGCAGCGCCCAGATCCGGGTGGATCCGATCGTCCGCTCCTGCGGCCCGATCACGGCCTTCGGCTCCCCGAAGGCCGTGCGGTACGCCGTGACGCCGACGACCGCGAGCCAGCGCGGCGCGAGGCGCTCCACCTTCTCGACGAGAAGGCGCCCGCCCTCCACGTACTCCTCGCGGCTCAGCTCGTCGGCCCGCGCGGTCGCCCGCGCCACCACGTTCGTGATCCCGAGCCCGTACGCCAGGAGTTCCTCCTGCTCGTCCGGCCGCAGCTGCCTCGGGGTGAACCCGGACAGGTGCAGCACCGGCCAGAACCTGTTGCCCGGCCGGGCGAAGTGATGGCCCGTCGCCGCCGTCATCAGACCCGGGTTGATCCCGCAGAAGAGCACGGAAAGGCCGCCCGCGACCACGTCGGGGACGACGCGGTCGCGAGCGGCCTCCAGCTCCTGCTGGGTGAACCGGGGGTTCCGGCTCAGAGGATCGCGCCGGGGGTGTAGGCGGCGGCCTCCGGGTGCTGCTTGAGGATCTCCTCGATGCGGGAGACCACGACCGCGACCTGGTCGGCGGCGGCGCCCGTGAAGGACAGCTTGTCGGCCATCAGCTCGTCGAGCTGCGCGCGGTCCAGCGGGATCCGCTCGTCGGCGGCCAGCTTGTCGAGGAGCTCGTTCTCCACGGTGCCCTGCTCGCGCATGGCGAGGGCGGAGGCGACGGCGTTCTCCTTGATGGCCTCGTGGGCGACCTCGCGGCCCACGCCGGCGCGCACCGCGCCCATGAGGACCTTCGTGGTCGCCAGGAAGGGCAGGTAGCGGTCGAGCTCGCGGGCGACGACGGCCGGGAAGGCGCCGAACTCGTCGAGCACCGTGAGGAAGGTCTCCAGGAGGCCGTCGAGCGCGAAGAAGGCGTCCGGCAGCGCGACCCGGCGGACCACGGAGCAGGACACGTCGCCCTCGTTCCACTGGTCGCCCGCCAGCTCGCCGGTCATCGAGGCGTAGCCGCGCAGGATGACCATGAGGCCGTTGACGCGCTCGCAGGAGCGGGTGTTCATCTTGTGCGGCATCGCCGAGGAGCCGACCTGGCCGGGCTTGAAGCCCTCGGTGACCAGCTCGTGGCCCGCCATCAGACGGATCGTCTTGGCGATCGAGGACGGCGCGGCGGCCAGCTGCACCAGCGAGGTGACCACGTCGTAGTCGAGCGAGCGCGGGTAGACCTGGCCGACCGAGGTGAAGGCGTGCGCGAAGCCGAGGTGACCGGCGATCCGCTGCTCCAGGTCGGCGAGCTTGCCGGCGTCGCCGCCGAGCAGGTCCAGCATGTCCTGCGCGGTGCCGACCGGGCCCTTGATGCCGCGCAGCGGGTAGCGGCCGAGCAGCTCCTCCAGGCGGGCGTAGGCCACGAGCAGCTCGTCCGCCGCCGTCGCGAAACGCTTGCCGAGGGTGGTCGCCTGGGCGGCGACGTTGTGCGAGCGGCCGGCCATGACCAGCTCCGCGTACTCGGCGGACAGCTTGCCGAGACGGGCGAGGACGGCGACCGTGCGGTCCCGCATCAGCTCCAGGGAGAGCCGGATCTGCAGCTGCTCGACGTTCTCGGTGAGGTCGCGCGAGGTCATGCCCTTGTGGACGTGCTCGTGGCCGGCGAGGGCGTTGAACTCCTCGATCCGGGCCTTCACGTCGTGCCGGGTGACCTTCTCGCGCTCGGCGATGGAGCCGAGGTCGACCTGGTCGAGAACGCGCTCGTAGTCGGCGATGGCGGCGTCCGGAACCTCGATCCCGAGGTCCTTCTGCGCACGCAGCACGGCGAGCCACAGCTGACGCTCCAGCTTCACCTTCTGCTCGGGGGACCAGAGGACGGCGAGCTCCGCGGAGGCGTAGCGGCCGGCCAGAACGTTGGGGATGCGGGGCTTCGCAGTCACAGCAGTCACGTGGACAGAGTTTACTGGTGGTTTCTGCAGGCCAGCGCCACGGTCCGGTGTGGAGCTTGCTACGAGACCCAGGTCACGTCCGCCCCCTGGTGACCGGCCGGGGGCTCGTACGGCAGCAGCTCCGGGCGCTTGGGAGCGCGGCCGTCGCCCGAGGAGCGGCCGGTCAGACGCCGTCCGATCCACGGGCCCAGGTGCTCCCTGGCGAAGCGGGCGTCCGCGATCCGGCGGCTCGCCCAACCGGGCCGCACGGCCGGGGGCAGCGGCACGCGCCAGTCCTCCTCGGGCGCCAGGCCGAGCGTCTGCCACACGGCCTCGGCGACCCGCCTGTGCCCGTCGGCCGTCAGGTGGAGCCGGTCCACGTCCCACAGCCGGGGGTCGCCGAGCGACGGCGCCCCGTACAGGTCGACGACCAGCGCGCCGTGCCGGGCGGCGAGCGCGTCGACGTGGGCGAACAGCTCCTCCATCCGGGGGCGGAAGCGCTCCATCACCGGGCCGTTGCGGCCGGGGCTGCGCATCAGGACCAGCTGCCCGCAGGAGGGTGTGAGGCGTTCCACTGCCTCGGTGAGCAGGTCCCGCACCCGGACCATGTCGACCTTCGGCCGGAGGGTGTCGTTGAGCCCGCCGACCAGGGTCACCACATCGGCCTCCATCCCTGCGGCCAGGTCGACTTGCTCGTCGACGATCTGGCCGATCAGCTTGCCGCGCACGGCCAGGTTGGCGTAGCGGAAGCCGGGGGAGCGGGCCGCGAGCCGGCCCGCGAGGACGTCGGCCCAGCCCCGGTAGGAACCGTCGGGCTTCAGGTCCGACATACCCTCGGTGAAGCTGTCCCCGACGGCGACGAGACTGTTGTACGTGGCATTGATCTCCATGGCGGAGCGATCATACCGTGCGGTATGCGCGGGGTGCCGTGGAGAACCCGGGAGGGGAAACCCGATGAGCGACACGCTCCTGAGCACGCTGGCCGAGGCGCTGGCGGAGCTGGTGACGGCGGTCGGAACCGCCACCGACGAGGACTTCGACCCGGACACGGCCCTGAAGTGGCTGGAGAGCACCGCGTACACCCTGGGAGAGCTCGGCCCCGCCGACCGCCGCACCCTCGACGGGCTCTTCCGCGAGGCCGCGCTGCGGCAGCCGGCGGGCCCCTGGCAGGACGAGCTGCTCAAGGTCTCCGAGGGCTTCGGCCTCACCGAGGACACCCACGCCGCCACCTGCGACGCCGTCCTGGAGGCCACCCGGCGCTTCGCCGCGACCGTCCGCGACGCCGACCCCGCGACCCCCGTCCCGACCTGTCCCGGCTGGACCCTCGCGGACCTGACCCGGCACCTCGGTGCGGTCCACCGATGGGCCGAGCACCTCGTGCGCACCCGGGCCGCCGTCCGCGTCCGGGTGCGGGACATCCCGCTGGACCTGCCGACGGACCCGGCCGGGTACGCCGAGTGGCTGACCGCCGGTGCCGGAAGCGCGCTCACGGTGCTGCGTACCGCCGCTCCCGGACTCCCGGTCTGGTCGCCGGGGGCGGATCCGCATGCCGGGTACTACCCGCGGCGGCTGCTCGCCGAGGCGGTCGTCCACCTCGCCGACGCGGAGCTCGCGCTCGGGGGCGTCGCCGGGGCGATCGACCCCCGTACGGCCGCCGACGTGATCGACCACTTCCTGACCGACGCGCCGTACATCCCCTGGATCGCCGAACCCCTCGCCCACCTCGACCGCGACGGCGCCGTCCTCCGCCTCACCGCCCGTGACACCGGCGCCGTGTGGACCCTGACGCTCGGCGGGGGCGGGTTCGGCTGGAGCCGCGACGCCGGAGGCGCGGAGCCGACCGCCGGTGTCACGGCGGACGCCGGGGAGCTGCTGCTCCTGCTGCACCGCCGGTACGCCGCCGACGACCCGCGCTTCGCGCACACCGGCGACCGGGGCCTGCTCGACGACTGGCTCGCCGCCACCGCGCTCTGAGACGCCGGAGGGCCCCGGGATCACACCCGGGGCCCTCCGTTCGCAGGGTGTCACGCCCCCGCCGGGCGCCCCACCAGCTCGCGCAGCACGTCCTCCATCGTCACGAGACCGGCCGGCTTGCCGTCCTCGTCGAGCACGGCCGCCAGGTGCGTCCGGCTGCGGCGCATCGCGGTGAGGACGTCGTCGAGCGGCGTCGCCGCCCGGACCCGGGCGATCGGCCGCAGCGCCGACACCGGGAACGGCAGATCGCGCGGCGTGGCGTCCAGGGCGTCCTTGACGTGCAGATAGCCCAGGATGCGGCGCTGGGCGTCCAGCACCGGGAAGCGGGAGAACCCGGTCCGCGCCGCCAGCGCCTCCAGCTCCTCCGGAGTGGTGCCGACCTCCGCGTACACCACCTTCTCCGCCGGCATCACGACGTCCCGCACCGGGCGCCGGCCCAGCTCCAGGGCGTCGTGCAGCCGCTCGGCGGCCCGGTCGTCCAGGAGGCCCGCGTCACCCGCGTCGGTGACCATCCGGGCCAGCTCGTCGTCCGAGAAGGTCGCCGCGACCTCGTCCTTGACCTCCACCCGCAACAGCCTGAGCAGGGTGTTGGCGAAGGCGTTGATCGCGAAGATCACCGGCCGCAGCGCCCGCGCGAGCGTCACCAGGGGCGGCCCGAGGAGCAGCGCGGAGCGCGCCGGCTCGGCGAGCGCGATGTTCTTCGGCACCATCTCGCCGAGCAGCATGTGCAGATACGTCGCCAGGGCCAGCGCGATCGCGAACGAGATCGTGGCGGCCACGCCGTGCGGCACGCCGACCGCGTCGAAGACCGGTTCGAGCAGGTGCTCGATGGCCGGCTCGGCGACGATGCCGAGCACCAGGGTGCAGAGCGTGATGCCGAGCTGCGCCGCCGCGAGCATCGCGGAGACGTGCTCCAGGCCCCAGATGACGCTGCGCGCCCGCCGGTTCCCGGCCTCGGCCAGGGGTTCGATCTGACTGCGGCGGACCGAGATCAGGGCGAACTCGGCGCCGACGAAGAAGGCGTTGACGACCAGCGTCAGCAGACCGATCAACAGCTGGATCGCGATCATCGGCCGGCCTCCCCGTCCTCGTCCTCGCTGTGGTGGTGCGCCGGGGCGTGCAGCAGCACGCGCGCGGCGCGCCGGCCCGAGGCGTCGACGACGTCGAGCCGCCAGCCGGCCAGCTCCACGCTGTCACCGGCGGCGGGGATGCGGCCGAGCTCCGTCGCGAGGACGCCCGCGAGCGTCTCGTACGGGCCGTCCGGCACCCGCAGGCCGATCGCGGCCAGCTGGTCCGTACGGGCGGCGCCGTCGGCGGACCACAGCTCGCGCCCGTCCGCGTCCTCGCCCGCCCGCGCCAGGTCCGACGTCTCGTGCGGGTCGTGCTCGTCGCGCACCTCGCCGACGACCTCCTCGACGATGTCCTCCAGGGTGACGACGCCGGCCGTGCCGCCGTACTCGTCGATGACGACGGCCATCGTCTGCCTGCCGGACAGCCGGTCGAGCAGCCGGTCCACGGTGAGCGTCTCGGGGACGAGCAGCGGCTCGCGGAGCATCTCGCCGATCCGGCGGCGGGGCCGCTCCTCGGCCGGTATCGCCAGCACGTCCTTGATGTGGGCGATGCCGACGACGGCGTCGAGGCTGCCCCGGTAGACGGGGAAGCGGGACAGCCCGGTCGCGCGGGTCGCGTTGGCGACGTCCTCGGCGGTGGCCTGCACCTCCAGGGCGGTCACCTGCACGCGGGGCGTCATCACGTTCTCCGCGGTCAGCTCCGCCAGGTTGAGGGTACGGACGAACAGCTCGGCCGTGTCCGCCTCCAGGGCGCCCTCCTTCGCGGAGTGCCGGGCGAGCGCCACCAGCTCCTGCGGGGAGCGGGCGGAGGCCAGCTCCTCGGTCGGCTCCAGGCCGAGACGGCGCAGGATCCGGTTCGCGGTGTTGTTGAGATGGCTGATGAACGGCTTGAAGGCGGCCGTGAACACCCGCTGCGGGGTGCCCACCACCTTCGCGACGGCGAGCGGCGAGGAGATCGCCCAGTTCTTGGGGACCAGCTCGCCGACGACCATCAGGACGACGGTCGACAGGGCGGTGCCCAGGACGAGGGCGACCGAGGAGGCCGTCGAGGCCGAGAGCCCGATCGACTCCAGGGGGCCGCTGATCAGCTTGGCGATCGAGGGCTCGGAGAGCATGCCGACGACCAGGTTGGTCACCGTGATGCCCAACTGGGCGCCGGAGAGCTGGAAGGTGAGCGAGCGGACGGCCTTGAGCGCGCCCGCGGCCCCCCGCTCGCCGCGCTCGGCGGCGGCTTCGAGCTCGCCGCGCTCGACCGTGGTCAGGGAGAACTCGGCCGCGACGAACGCACCGCACGCGAGAGCGAGCAGCAGCGCCACCACGAGCAGAAGCACTTCGGTCATCGGTTCACCTCCGTCCCATGATCAGTCAGCGGGAGAGGGATCGCTCGATGTCGACGGTCGGAACCAGTGCTACTGGGGGGCTCGCCCATGGGCGGACGTTCACACCTTTCGGTCGTGGGGATGAGACACCAGGGTAAAGGATCGGCAAAACGGCGTGATGATCGCCCCGCTCTCAGTCGCTGAAGGGCTTCACCCAGCGGCGCCACTGCTCCTGCCGCTCGTACCCCGCGGCCCCCCACGCGGCGTGCGCCGTCTCGTTCGCCACCAGGACCATCGCGTCCGCACGGCGCCCGCCGAGCGCGGCGAAACGATCCTCCGCCGCGCGCAGGAGCGCGGTCGAGATGCCCTGCCGGCGGTGCGAGGGCAGCACCGCGAGCCGGTAGAGCGAGGCCCGCCAACCGTCCCAGCCCGCGATCACGGACCCCACGATCCGCCCGTCGGGCAGCGTGGCCAGGAGCAGCGCCTCGGGGTCGCGTTCCAGGAGCCGGGTCACCCCGCGCACGTCGTCCGAGATGGACGTTCCCTCGGCCGACTCCTGCCAGAAGGCCAGGACGGCCTCCGCCTCGTCGGTCACCGCGGCGCGAATCTTCACATCGATCATGGCCGGATCACACCATGCGGCGCGGCCGCGCCGCCAGGCATTACCGCCGGGCCGCGCCCAGGACGCAGGGGGAGGACGGCAGCCGGGGGCCCCGCTCCGGGACGTCGAAGAAGCGGTACGAGACGAGGCCGAAACCGGCCTCCTCGATCGCCGCCAGCGGTTCACGGGAGGTGTGGCAGCCACCGAACAGCAGCGGCCAGACCGTGCGGTCCAGACCCCGCTGCACCCGCGCGAGCCCCGGCGTGTCCGCCGCCCCGTGCTCGAAGAACCGCAGCTCGCCGCCGGGACGCAGCACCCGCCGCAGCTCGGCGAGGGCCGCCGGCACGTCCCGTACGGTGCACAGCACCAGCGAGGCCACCGCCGCGTCGAAGGCACCGTCCGGCCCCGGCAGCGCCTCGGCGGTCCCCGGCAGCACGGTCACCGGGACGGGGGCCCGGCGCGCGGCCTCCTCCGCGAGCCCGCGCAGATGGGCCTCCGGCTCGACGGCCACGACCTCGGTGACCCCGGCCGGGTAGTACGCGAAGTTCAGGCCGTTCCCGGCGCCGATCTCGACGACCCGGCCGGAGAGCCCGGCGAGCAGCTCCGTCCGCAGGGCACCGAGCCCGCCCCGCGTGTCGGCCGAGGCGCTCAACCGGGCGTAGAAGCGGGCGAACAGGGGGTGGTGGACACGAGGAGACGAGCCGGGGCGCGTCATCGTCGGTCACCTCATCCCGTCACGAAGCAGAACTCGTTGCCCTCCGGGTCCCGCATGACCTGGAAGGAGCCCTGCTCGTCGGTGACGAGCCCGCCGACCGTGACCGCCCCGAGCGGCAGCGCCTCCTCGGCCGCCCGCGCCGGATCCGCCACCTCCACGTCGAGGTGCAGCCGGTTCTTCACGGCCTTGCCCTCCGGCACCCGCTGGAAGGCGATCCGTACGAACTCCGGCGGATCCACGTACGACCAGTCGGCGCTCCGGTCGACGGGCTCGCCGCCGAGGAGCCCGGCCCAGAAGCGGACGAGCGCCGCCGGGGCGGCGCAGTCGAAGACGATCTCCTGAACTCGTGCGCGCATACGGTCAGCGTACGGAGAGCGGTGCGGGTCGTGCATGCGGGCGTGCCGCCTCCCGCGCGCCGTCAGCCTGCGGGGAGCGGTGCCGCCTGCGCCGCCGAGAAGGCCCCGGCGTCCCAGCTGCCGCCGAGCTCCGGCGCCAGCCAGCCGCCCGCCGCCGCCCGGAACGCCGCCGGGTCCAGCGCCCCCGAACCCTCCGGTACGGCCCCGAGCAGCGGGGCGCCCGCCTCCTTCGGCAGGTCCGCGAGGTTGCAGCGCGCCGCCAGGTCCGGCGCGTCCGGCCAGCTGCCCACGACCACGCCGAGCTGCTCGATCCCGCGCGCCCGCAGTGCCTCGGCCGTCAGGGCCGTCGGGTTGAGCGTCCCCAGACCGGCCGGGACCACCACCAGGACCGGCGCGCCGAGCAACGCGGCCGCGTCGGCGAGGGTGCCGCCCTCCTCGTCGAAGCGGACGAGCAGGCCGCCCGCGCCCTCCACGAGCACCAGGTCGTGCTCCTCGGCGAGCTTCCGGGCGGCCTCGGCGACCTCCCGGGGCCCGATCGGCGCGAGCCCGGCCCGCCGGGCGGCCGTCCCCGGGGCCAGGGGCTCCGGGAAACGGCCGAGCTCGGCCGAGGTCGTGGCGCCGGAGAGGCGTACGACCTCGTCGGCGTCGCCCTGCTCGTCGGGGGTGACGCCGGTCTGGGCGGGCTTGAGCACGGCCACCGACCGTCCCGCGGCCGTGGCGACGGCCGCCACGGCCGCGGTGACGATGGTCTTGCCGATCTCCGTGCCGGTGCCGGTCACGACGATGATGCCCATGGGGCGTCCTTCCTTGTTCGGTGCGGGTTGCACAGGATGCGGGTTCGGGCGCGGAAGCCTCTGGCGCCGGCAGGGGCGCCGTTCCGTTGTGCCCACCCGTTCCGCCCCGCGGAACGATTGCCCACAACGGAAAGCGCCCCGCCGCAACGGCGTCAGCCCGCCTGCGCCGCCGCCCTCACCGCCGCGCAGATGCGGGCCAGGTCCTCGTCGCCCGTCACGTACGGCGGCATCGTGTAGATCAGGTCGCGGAACGGGCGCAGCCACACGCCCGCCCGGACCGCCGCCTCCGTGGCCGCGGCCATGTCGACGTCGTGGTCGAGCTGGACGACGCCGATGGCGCCGAGGACGCGGACGTCGCGGACGCCGGGGAGGTCCGCGGCGGGGGCGAGCCCGTCGCGGAGTCCCGTCTCGATGCGCTTGACCTCCAGCGCCCAGTCCTGGGACATCAGCAGGTCGATCGACGCGCAGGCCACCGCCGAGGCCAGCGGATTGCCCATGAAGGTCGGCCCGTGCGCCAGGACGGGAACCTCGCCGCGCGAGATGCCCTCGGCGATCTCCGTCGTGCAGAGCGTGGCCGCCATCGACAGGTAACCGCCGGTCAGCGCCTTGCCCACGCACATCACGTCGGGCGAGACGCCGGCCTGGTCGGCGCCGAACAGCGTGCCCGTACGGCCGAAGCCGGTCGCGATCTCGTCGAAGACCAGGAGCACACCGTGCTCGTCGCACGCCTCGCGGAGGACGCGCAGGTACTCGGGCGGGTGGAACCGCATCCCGCCCGCGTTCTGCACCACCGGCTCCACGATCACCGCGGCGACCTCGTCCGCGTGGAGAGCGATCTGCTCCCGCAGCATCCGGGCGTACGACTCCTCGTACGTGACCGGCGGCGCGTCGACGAAGACCTGGCGCTGGAGCACGCCCGACCACAGCTCGTGCATCCCGCCCTCGGGGTCGCACAGGGACATCGGCTGCCAGGTGTCGCCGTGGTAGCCGCCGCGCCAGGTCATCAGGAGCTGCTTGCCCGGCCTGCCCACCGAGCGCCAGTACTGCAGGCACATCTTGGCCGCGACCTCGACGGAGACCGAGCCGGAGTCGCTGAGGAAGACGTGCTGGAGCGGTTCGGGGGTGATCTCGACCAGCCGGGTGGCGAGCCGGACGGCCGGCTCGTGGGTGAGCCCGCCGAACATGACGTGGCTCATCCGGCCCAACTGGTCGTGCGCCGCCTCGTTGAGCACGGGGTGGTTGTAGCCGTGCAGCGCCGACCACCACGAGGACATGCCGTCGATCAACTCGGCCTGGCCGTGCACGGGTTCGGCCAGCCGGAGACGTACACCGGAGGCGGACTCGATGACCAGCGGCTCCGTACGGCCCGGCATGGGGCCGTACGGATGCCAGACGTGCGCCCGGTCCAGGGCGAGGAGTTCGTCGTTACGCATTCGGCGCGAGGTCCGTCCCGGCGCCGCGGCGGCGCACGGCCACCAGGTCGGTGCGGGCCTCGTCCGAGGTGCGCACGGGCGCCGCGTGGCCGCCGCAGGGGCCGCAGCCGCCGCCCTCCGCGTGCGAGCCGCAGCCCGCGCCTTCCGCGGAGGCCTCAGAGCCGCAGCCCGCCGAGGCCGCCGAGCCGCAGCCGCCCGTCGCGCCCGCCGCCGCGAGCGCGTCCGCGCGGTGCTTCGGCAGCGTGGTCGTGCCGGCGCCCTCCACCTCGAAGCCCGCGTCCGCGATCATGTCCAGGTCGGCCTGGCCGGCCTGGCCCTCGCTGGTCAGGTAGTCGCCGAGGAAGATCGAGTTCGCGATGTTCAGCGCCAGCGGCTGCATCGAGCGCAGGTGCACCTCGCGGCCGCCCGCGATCCGCACCTCGACGTCGGGGCAGACGAACCGGACCATCGCGAGGATCCGCAGGCAGCGCTGCGGGGTGAGGTTCCACTCCTTGGCGAGCGGGGTGCCCTCGAAGGGGATCAGGAAGTTGACCGGCACCGAGTCGGAGTCGAGCTCGCGCAGCGCGTACACGACGTCGACGAGGTCCTCGTCGGTCTCGCCCATGCCCGCGATCAGACCCGAGCAGGCCGACAGACCGGCGGCGTGCGCCTTCTGCACGGTGTCCACGCGGTCCGCGTACGTGTGGGTCTTGGTGATGTCCCCGTACGTGGCCTCGGAGGTGTTCAGGTTGTGGTTGTACGCGTCGGCGCCGGCCTCCCGCAGCCGCTCCGCCTGGCCGTCGGAGAGCAGACCGAGGCAGGCGCACACCTCGATGCCCTCGTTCTGCTCCTTGATCGCCTCGATCGTCTTCCCGACGCGCTCCACGTCCCGGTCCGTCGGACCGCGGCCGCTGGCCACCAGGCAGACCCGCTTGGCGCCGCCCGCGACACCCGCCGCCGCGGCCTGCGAGGCCTCGTCCGGCTTCAGCCAGGTGTACTTGAGGATCTCGGCCTTCGAGCCGAGCCGCTGCGAGCAGTACGAGCAGTCCTCGGGACAGAGACCGGACTTCAGGTTGACCAGGTAGTTGAGCTTCACCCGCCGCCCGAACCACTGACGGCGCACCTTGCCGGCGGCCGCCACCACATCGAGCAGTTCGTCGTCGGAGGTCGCCAGGACGGCGAGCGCTTCTTCACGGGTCGGCAGCTCGCGCCGCAGCCCCTTCTCCACCAGCGTGTTCAGCAGGTCCATAACCGCTGATCCTTGCCTACCGCCCGCCCCCGGGCCAAGGAGGATCCGAACAAACGGCCCCGATAGAGGTGTGTGGATGACCACACCCCGGCCTCCGCGTCCTGCGGTTAGGGTCTGTGCGCTGCCTACAAAAGGATCGCCGCATGCCACGGGACGAGGACGTACGCGCCGCGGGCGCCGAGGACGCGCGGGCCACGGGCCCGAGCGCCGACGACGTGGGGGCCGCGGGCCCGCGCCGCACCGCCTTCGACTGGACCGAGGCAGAGGCGCGCCGCCGGGCCGAGGCCGGGCTCGTCCGGACGCTGCGGCCCCGGGCGGCCGAGTCGGACCTCCTGGACCTGGCGGGCAACGACTACCTCGGCCTCACCCGCCGCCCCGAGGTCACCGAGGCGGCGGCGGACGCGGCCCGGCGCTGGGGCGCCGGCGCCACCGGCTCGCGGCTCGTCACCGGCACCACCCGGCTGCACACCCGCCTGGAGCGCGAACTCGCCGATTTCTGCGGTTTCGAGGCGGCCCTCGTCTTCTCCTCCGGCTACACCGCGAACCTCGCCGCGCTCACCGCGCTCGGCGGCCGGGACTCCCTGATCGTCTCCGACGCCGCCAACCACGCCTCGATCGTGGACGGTTGCCGCCTGGCGCGCGCCGAGGCCGTCGTCGTCCCGCACGGCGACGCCGAGGCCGTCGCCAAGACCCTGGACGCGCACCCGGGGCGGCGGGCCCTGGTCGTCAGCGACTCCGTCTTCTCCGTCGACGGCGACAAGGCCCCGCTCCCGGAGCTCGCCGAGGCCTGCCGCGCGCACGGCGCCGGGCTCGTCGTCGACGACGCCCACGGCTTCGGCGTCCTGGGCGAGGGCGGCCGGGGCGCCCTGCACGGGGCCGGGCTCGCGGGCGACGAGGACGTCGTCGCCACCCTCACGCTCTCCAAGTCCCTGGGCAGCCAGGGCGGCGCCGTCCTCGGCCCGGCCCGGGTGATCGAACACCTGGTGAACGCGGCCCGCACCTTCATCTTCGACACCGGCCTCGCCCCGGCCGCCGCGGGCGGCGCGCTCGCCAGCCTGCGCCTGATCGCCGCCGAACCGGGCCTCGCCGAGCGGGCCCGTACGGTCGCCACCACCCTGCACCGGCTGCTCACGGACGCCGGACTCACCGCGGCCCGGCCCGACGCGGCCGTCGTCTCGGTGCACGCGCCCTCCCCGGAGGCGGCGCTGCGCTGGGCGGCGGACTGCCGCGAACAGGGACTGGCGGTCGGCTGCTTCCGGCCCCCGTCCGTCCCCGACGGCATCTCGCGGCTGCGGCTCACCGCGCGGGCCGATCTGACGGACGCGGAGATCGCATGCGCGGTCGAAACGATCCTGCGGACCGCGCCGAAGGCCTGACGGACCGTCCGGAGCCCCAAGGGCGGCCACGGACCGCAGAGTTCACCGCTTCGGGCGACAGATGGGGACATATCTTGGTGGAACGCCTGCCGGGGCGGCACGATCGATGGCACTCTGACGCGAAGCGCGATCCGGGGCCGGAGCCCCGGCGGGAAAGGGACAGCGTCGCCATGGCAGACCACCAGGAAGCATCCGTCACGCTGCCGAGCGATCCCGCGTCGGTCCCCACGGCCCGGCGGTACGTCGCGGAGGTCCTCGACGGATGGGGCCTCGACGACGCCGGGGACCTGGCGGACGCGATCCGCCTGATGGTCTCGGAACTCGCCACCAACGCCGTCCTGCACACCTTCGGGCAGTCGCCCACCTTCACGGTCGACATCCGTCTGGAGCGCGAGGAGCGCCTCCACATCGGCGTCACCGACAGCCATCCGCGCTGGCCCCGACGGCTCCCGGCGGCGGTCCAGCAGGACAACGGCCGGGGCATGGTCATCATCCGCTCCCTGGCGGCGGAGGCGGGCGGCCGCCTCTCGGTCACACCGACCGAGGAGGGAGGCAAGACGGTCTGGATCACCCTCCCGTGGGCCCCCGCGGCGGCCTCGTACGCATAGAAGACCCGACGCAGGGGTGCGGCGGCGCCACCGCACCCCTGGGGCGGGCTCAGTGCCCGGTGGGCGTCAGCGGACGCGTCCGTAGTAGACCTTCGACGTCCAGATCCTGTCGAGCTTCACCCAGGATCCCGTCTTGGGCGAGTGCCAGATCTTGCCGCTTCCGGCGTAGATGCCCACGTGGTAGACGCTCCCGCCGGAGTGGAAGAAGACCAGGTCCCCCTTCTGTCTGCTGGACGCGGAGATGTGCCGGGTCTTGTTGTACTGCTGCTGCGCGGTGCGGGGCAGCGACTTGCCCGCCTGCTTGTACGCGTAGAGCGTCAGACCGGAGCAGTCGAACCTGGTGGGTCCGGCGCTCCCGTACCGGTACGGGGCTCCCTTCTTGGACGCGGCGACGCTCAGTGCCTTGTTCGCGTATGTGGTGGCTGCCTGGGCCTCGGGTGCCGCACCTGGTGCGAGCAACGTGCCGCCGACGGCGGCGAGGGTGAGAGCCGAGACGGCTCCGGCCCGGGACAGCAGGGACGGGACGTGCATCTGCGCAGTCATGCGCAACCCTTCGTCAGCCGCCTGCGAAGGATGACCTGTCGGGTTCGGGCTGGCGAAGATGCCCGGCCGCGGTTGCGGCTTCACCCCAAGGGACGGCCCCGCTGCGAGAAACAGCGCGTACGTCCCGTACTGCTCGGGTCCTCCACTCCTGCCGATCCACTCCTGTCGACCAGACGTCCGGGACAGCGGCAGGACTCGGCGTCCGCCCGGACCGCCCCGCCTCGGATGGCGGGGGCTTGTCGTCGACAGGGATCTTGACCCACACCCGGGGCGAAATCCGAGCTGAAACGGCGATATGTGAGGCTCCTCACGACTGATCCAATCGGGTGGACAGGGTGCTTTCGTGATCACTTGAGGTGGGGCCGACGAGCCCCGCACCAGGGGTGGAACGCCCCATTCCGCCAAATGCGTACACCTGTTGCGCAACTCACCCGGCACATATGTCGACTCGTCGACTACGCCGAACGAGGGAGCGATTCTGCGATCCGTGTCGGCCGACCGGACCTCGACACGACATGCCGGAATGTCAACTCGCCCGTGCCCGGGGAACGGTGACGCGATCGGCGCGCCGCTCCCCGTCCAACACCCGCAGGGCGCGCGCCAGGGTCTCCGCATGCACCTCGCTCTCACCCCGCATATGCATGAGCGTCAGAGCCTCGCGCAAGGCCTCCGCACGTCCCACCAGGGCCTGCGCCGCGCGCAGCGCCCCATAGGTATGCGTACCCCTGGATGGGTTGATCTTCCCAAGGAGGTCGACGACTTCGAGGTAGGCGTCGATCAGCTCGCCCTCGGCCCGCGTCAGCGCGGGCAGCGGCGGCAGCTCGGGCACCACGGCCGGCTCACCGGGCCGCGCCGGCGTCGCGCCGGCTCGTGATCACGTGGTCCACGAGCCCGTACGCGACGGCCGCCGGCGCGTCCAGGACGGTGAGGCGGTCGATGTCGGAGTCGATCCGCTCGCGCTCCTGCCCGGTGTACTCGGTGAGCATCCCGGCCACCAGGGCGCGCAGCCGGAGGAGTTCGCGCGCGTGGATGTCGAGGTCGCTCGGCTGCCCCTGGAGGGGTTCGTCCATGGCGGGCTGCCGGAGGGTGATCCGGGCGCCGGGCAGGACGAGCCGCTTGCCGGGGGCTCCGGCGGCGAGCAGCACGGCGGCGGTGGACCCGGCCTGGCCGAGACAGGTGGTCTCCACGTCGCAGGAGAGCGTCCGCATCGTGTCGTGGATCGCGGTCATGGCGCTGATCGAGCCGCCGGGGGAGTTGATGTAGAGCGCGATGTCCTGTCCGGGGGAGGCGTGGTCGAGGTGCAGGAACTGGGCGATGACGTCGTTGGCCGAGGTCTCGTCGATCGGTGTGCCGAGGAAGACGATCCGGGATTCGAGGAGCTTCGCGTACGGGTCGAGGGTCCGGGTTCCGAAGCTGGTCCGCTCCGTGAACTCGGGCAGAACGTAGCGGGCGTCCATGGCTGAGCACCTCCAGCAGCTGTCTGTAGAAAATGTACAGGACGTACAGACCGTAAGATGGGCAGCATGACCTACGAGATCCCGGTGACGCAAGCGCGGGCTGAGCTCGCCGACCTCATCAACCGCGTCGTGTACGGCGGTGAGCGCGTCGTCGTCACCCGCCACGGGAAGCCGCTCGTCGCCCTGGTCTCCGCCGCCGACCTGGAACGATTGGAGGAGGCGGAGAAGCCCGCCGGCGAGCAGGTGGTCAGCTCCCTCTCCGGCCTTCACCCGGTCGACTCCGCTCCCGGCGAACAGCGCCGCTTCGGCATCGCCGCCCACCACCGCGAGCCCGGCGCCTCCTGACGGGCGCGTGTGAGCGAAAAGCCGCGCACCCCCGTCCGCTACGGCGGGGGTGCGCGGCCGTCTTCGGGTACGGGCCTCAGCCCACCGGCACCGGGGCCGGCGCGGGAGCCGCTTCGGCCCGGGGCCGCCGCGCGCCCAGCGCGGTCGCGGTCAGGCCCGCCGCCGCCCAGAGGGCGAGGACGAGGAGCGGGCCGCCCGCCGCGGCGCCGTCGAAGGCGGAGACCGAGCGGAGGGCCGAGCCCGCGGCGCCCGGCGGCAGCCACTGGCCGAGCGCGCCCACTCCGGTGGGCAGCAGCTCCGGCGCGCTCGACATCCCCGAGAACGCGTTGCCGAGCAGGATCGTCAGGGCGGCGCCGAGCCCGAAGCCGGGCTTGCCGAGGAGCGTGGCGAGCCCCGCGAAGGCGGAGCCGATCGCCAGGACGGCCAGCCCGAGGACCCCGGCCTCGGCCCACCAGTCGCCGGTCAGGGCGCCGAGCCAGCTGTCGGCGAGCGCCGTGGCCACGAGCCCCGCGAGCGCCGACGCGCCCACCAGGGCCGCGACCGCCCGGGCTCCGCGCAGGCCGAGCAGGACGGTGACGACCCCCGCGGCCGCACCGACGAGGGCCAGGGGGAGCAGGCTCGCGCCGAGCACCGCGCCGCGCGGGTCGCCGGCGGGCGCGGCGACGACGTCCGTGACCGTGACGGGCGCCCCCGCCGGGGCCCCCGCGGTCACCGCCTCGCGCAGCAGCCCGGCCACGACGGGGCTCCCGGCGGAGGCGGTGAGGAGTTCCGTACCGCTCGGGCCGGCGACCACGGCTCCGTACACCTCGCGCTCCTCGATCGCGGCCCGGGCGGCGCCGGCGTCCGCGTAGCGGTGGATCTCGAAGGCCCCCTCGTGCCGTCCGAGCCCCCGCTCGACCGCGTCGGCCGCGGCGGCGGGCCCGGCCACGCCGATCGGCAGCTCGCGCGGCGCGATCCGCGCGGCGGGCCAGGCGAAGACCGCGAGGGCGAGGGCGGCGACGACCGGTATCAGGAGGAGCACCGCGAGGATGCTGCGCCCCGCGGCGGCCGAGGGGGCGGCCGAGGGGCCGGTGGCGGCGGGCATGGCGGCCTCGATTCAAAGAGAAGGATCGTTCGTTTTGCGTTCGGCCCCAGCGTGCGCCGCCCTCCCGAAGTTGTCAAGAATGAATATTCGTTTTAGGTTCTGGTCATGGCACGCGTCTCCCAGGAACACCTCGACGCCCGCCGCCGCCAGATCCTGGACGGCGCCGCGCGCTGCTTCGCCCGCAACGGCTTCCACGCCACCTCCATGCAGGACGTGCTCGCCGAGGCGGGGCTGTCCGCGGGTGCGGTCTACCGCTACTTCCGCGGCAAGGAGGAGCTGATCGGGGCCATCGCGACCGAGGCCTTCACCTCGATCCGGGGCGCCTTCGAGGAGGCCGCCCGCACCACTCCGCCGCCCGCCCCCGACGTCCTCCTCGGCGCGGTGCTCCGACTCTTCCTGGAGGAGCGGATCGAAGGCGCCGACCGGCAGGCCTTCGCGCGTCTGATCATCCAGGTCTGGACGGAGACGCTCCGCAACGAGCGGCTCGCCGAGACCCTCGAAGAGGGCTACCAGGGGATGCGGGCCGTCTGGACGGAACTGGTCACCGCCTACCGCGAGAACGGCCTCCTGCGCGCCGACGTCCCTTCCGACCATGTGGCACGCACCCTCATCGCCACCGCCCAGGGCTTCATCGCCCAGCAGGCGCTCTTCGGGGACGTGTCCGCCGAGGTCCTGGAGGACGGTCTGCGTGGCTTGATGTCGATGTCCGCGTCCGGAAACACCGACCCGATCCGATGATCATGAGATCGCAAAGCCGTAGTTAACGAGCCGGAAAAACTTCCGCCCTAACGTGCAATGTCTGGCCGCTCGACACATTTCCGCAGTTCAACAGAGTGTTGACGGTCGGTAGGGTCCGCAGCTGTCCGGGTCCCGTCCCGGTCGACGACTGTGAGGTGGAAGAGTGCAACTGAGCCCGCACGAGCAGGAGCGCCTGCTCATCCATGTGGCGGCCGACGTGGCCGAGAAGCGCCGGGCCCGCGGTGTGCGGCTCAACCACCCCGAGGCCGTCGCGCTCATCACGTCCCACATCCTGGAAGGCGCCCGGGACGGCCGTACCGTCGCCGAGCTGATGGCCTCCGGGCGCAAGGTGCTCACCCGCGAGGAGGTCATGGACGGCATCCCGGAGATGATCCACGACGTCCAGGTCGAGGCCACCTTCCCGGACGGCACCAAGCTCGTCACCGTCCACGACCCCATCATCTGACGGGCGGCCGCCGATGATTCCCGGAGAGATCCTGTACGCGGACGGCCCCGTCGCCCTCAACGAGGGGCGCCCCGTCACCCGCCTGACCGTCCTCAACGCCGCCGACCGGCCCGTCCAGGTCGGCTCCCACTACCACTTCGCCGAGGTCAACCCCGGCCTGGACTTCGACCGTGCCGCCGCGCGCGGCAAGCGGCTGCACATCGCCGCCGGCACCGCCGTCCGCTTCGAGCCCGGCATCCCCGTCGAGGTCGAACTCGTGCCGATCGCCGGCCGCCGCGTCGTGCCCGGCCTGCGCGGCGAGACCGCCGGCCCCCTCGACACCGCAGAGACGAAGGACGGCGACCGTGCCTGACCTCCACCGCGCCGTCTACGCCGACCTCTTCGGCCCGACCACCGGCGACCGCATCCGCCTCGCCGACACCGACCTCCTCGTCGAGATCGAGGAGGACCGCTGCGGCGGCCCCGGCCGCGCCGGCGAGGAAGCCGTCTTCGGCGGCGGCAAGGTCGTCCGCGAGTCCATGGGGCAGGCCCGCACCACCCGCGCCGAGGGCGCCCCCGACACCGTCATCACCGGCGCCGTCGTCATCGACCACTGGGGCGTCGTCAAGGCCGACATCGGCATCCGGGACGGCCGCATCACCGCCCTCGGCAAGGCCGGCAACCCCGACACCATGGACGGCGTCCACCCCGACCTCGTCATCGGCCCCGAGACCGAGATCATCGTCGGCAACGGCCGCATCGTCACCGCCGGCGCCGTCGACACCCACGTCCACTTCATCTCGCCGACCGTCGTCGAGCAGGCCCTCGCCACCGGCGTCACCACCCTCGTCGGCGGCGGCACCGGGCCGGCCGAGGGCACCAAGGCGACCACGATCACGCCCGGCCCCTGGCACATGGCCCGGATGTTCGAGGCCCTGGACACCTTCCCGGTCAACATCGGCCTGCTCGGCAAGGGCAACACGATGTCCCGGGAGGCGATGCACTCCCAGCTGCGCGGCGGCGCGCTCGGCTTCAAGATCCACGAGGACTGGGGAGCCACCCCCGCCGTCATCGACGCCTGCCTGAGCGTGTGCGAGGAGACGGGCGCCCAGCTCGCCATCCACACCGACACCCTGAACGAGGCGGGCTTCGTCGGCGACACCCTCGCCGCCATCGCCGGACGCACCATCCACGCGTACCACACGGAAGGCGCCGGAGGCGGGCACGCCCCCGACATCATCACGGTGGTCTCCGAGCCGTACGTCCTGCCCAGCTCCACCAACCCGACCCGGCCGCACACCGTCAACACCATCGAGGAACACCTCGACATGCTGATGGTCTGCCACCACCTCAACCCGGCCGTCCCCGAGGACCTCGCCTTCGCGGAGTCCCGCATCCGGCCCTCCACCATCGCCGCCGAGGACGTCCTCCACGACCTGGGCGCCATCTCGATCATCTCCTCCGACTCCCAGGCCATGGGCCGCATCGGCGAGGTGATCATGCGGACCTGGCAGACCGCCCACGTCATGAAGAAGCGACGCGGCGCCCTGCCCGGCGACGGGGCCGCCGACAACCACCGGGCCCGCCGCTACGTCGCCAAGTACACGATCAACCCGGCCGTCGCCCAGGGCATGGGCCACCTCATCGGCTCGGTCGAGCCCGGCAAGCTCGCCGACCTGGTCCTCTGGGAGCCCGCCTTCTTCGGCGTGAAGCCGCTCGTCGTCGTCAAGGGCGGCCAGATCGCGTACGCGCAGATGGGCGACGCCAACGCCTCCATCCCCACGCCCCAGCCGGTACTGCCCCGCCCGATGTTCGGCGCGCTCGGCCGTGCCGCCGCGGCCGGTTCGGTCAACTTCGTCGCCCAGGCGGCGATCGAGGACGACCTGCCCCGGAAGCTCGGCCTGCACAAGGAGTTCGCCGCCATCGGCTCCACCCGGCGGGTCACCAAGGCCGACATGCGCGAGAACGACGCCCTGCCCCGGGTCGAGGTCGACGCCGACACCTTCTCGGTGACCATCGACGGCGAGACGGTCGAACCGGCCCCCGCCGCCGAACTGCCCATGGCCCAGCGCTACTTCCTCTTCTGATGTCGCGCTCAGCCCTCCTCGTGCTCGCCGACGGGCGCTTCCCCGCCGGCGGGCACGCCCACTCCGGCGGCGCCGAGGCCGCCGTCAAGGCCGGCCGCATCAAGGACGCCGCCGGCCTGGAGGCCTTCTGCCGGGGCCGCCTGCACACCACGGGCCTCACCTCGGCGGCGCTCGCCGCCGGGGCCGCGCACGGACTCGACCCGTACGAGCTCGACGCGGCGGCCGACGCCCGCACCCCCTCCGAGGCCCTGCGCGCCGCCGCCCGCAAGCTCGGCCGCCAGCTGATGCGGGCCGCCCGCGCCACCTGGCCGAGCCCCGAACTCGACGCGCTCGCCGCCGCGTTCCCGCGCGGCGCCCACCAGCCCGTCGTCCTCGGCACCGCCGCCCGCGCCGCCGGACTCGGCCCCGAGGACGCGGCGCACTGCGTCGCGTACGAGACGGTCGGCGGCCCGGCGACCGCGGCCGTACGCCTCCTCAGCCTCGACCCCTACCAGGCCACCGCCGTCCTCGCCCGCCTCGCCCCCGAGATGGACCGGGTCGCCGAGCGTGCCGCCGAGGCCGCCCGGCAGGGCGTCGACGCCCTGCCCGCCGCCTCCGCCCCGCTGCTCGACCTCACCGCCGAGCAGCACGCGGCCTGGCCCGTCCGCCTCTTCGCCTCCTGAACAACGTGGAGTCCCCCATGCACCTCGACCACGCCCACACCCACCACGGCGCCGTCTCCGCCGACGCCCACCGCCCCGACGGCACCCGCCGCGCCCTGCGCATCGGACTCGGCGGACCGGTCGGCTCCGGCAAGACCGCCACCGTCGCCGCCCTCTGCCGCGAGCTGCGCGACACCCTCTCCCTCGCCGTCGTCACCAACGACATCTACACCCGTGAGGACGCCGAGTTCCTCCTCCGCAACGCCGTCCTGCCGCCCGAGCGCATCCAGGCCGTGGAGACCGGCGCCTGCCCGCACACCGCCATCCGCGACGACATCTCCGCCAACCTCGAAGCCGTCGAAGAGCTCGAGGACAGCGTCGGGCCGCTCGACCTGATCCTCGTCGAGTCCGGCGGCGACAACCTCACCGCCACCTTCTCCAAGGGGCTCGTCGACGCCCAGATCTTCGTCATCGACGTCGCCGGCGGCGACGACATCCCCCGCAAGGGCGGCCCCGGCGTCACCACCGCCGACCTCCTCGTCGTCAACAAGACCGACCTCGCCCCGCACGTCGGCTCCGACCTGGAGCGGATGGCCCGCGACGCCAAGGAGCAGCGCGGCGAACTGCCCGTCGCCTTCACCTCCCTGCGCGGCGAGAACGGCGTCGCGCCCGTCGCCGACTGGGTCCGGGCGCAGCTCGCGGCGTGGACCGCGTGAGCCTGCGCGCCACCGCCCGGATCGCGGCCGACGCCGACGGCGGACTGCCGCTCCTGGTGAGCGACGGCCCCCTCGCCCTGCGCCGCACCCGGGCCGCCGGACCGTACACCCGGGTCACCGTCGTCGGGGCGATGAGCGCCCCGCTCGGCGGCGACCGGCTCGCGATCGAGACCGAGGTACGGGACGGGGCCCGGCTCCTGGTCGACTCGGCCGCCGCCACCCTGGCCCTCCCCGGCCGGAGCGCCGAACCCGCCGCGTACGACGTGCGGATCTCCGTCGGCGAGGACGGGGTGCTCCACTGGCTGCCCGAGCAGCTCGTCTCCGCCGCCGGCTCGCACCTGCGGATGCGCACCACCGTCGACCTCGCGCCCACGGCACGGCTCGTCCTCCGCGAGGAGCAGGTGCTCGGCCGGCACGGCGAGGGGCCCGGCACCCTCACCACCCGCCTCACCGTCCGCCGCGCCGGCCGCCCCCTGCTCGACCAGGAGCTGGCCCTCGGACCCGGCGCGCCCGGCGGCTGGGACGGCGGCGCGGTCCTCGGCGGTCACCGGGCCACCGGGCAACTCCTCGTCGTCGACCCGGCCTTCGGGAAGGAGCCGGTGGAAGCGCGGCTGTACGGGGAGAACGCCGTGGTGAGTCCGCTCGCCGGGCCCGCCGCCCTCGTCACCGCCGTCGCCCCCGACGCGCTCGCGCTGCGCCGGCTCCTCGACGAAGCCCTGTCCGCATTCGCCCTGTTCTGACCGTCTCCGATCGTTCACCGCTCAGCGGTACACCTGTCACCGGTTATTGGTTAGGTAAAGAAACACGTGTACGACCTTTCGTTCTGAGCTCCGGAAACGAAAGGATCCCCCGGACACACAGACTCCTTCTGGGGGAGGACCATTGAGACGCACAGCAGTGCTCGGCTCGGCCGGCACTCTGATAGCGGGCACGCTCATGGCGACCGCGCTCGCGGCGCCTACGGCCGGTGCCGTCACCGGTCAGGACCGTGACGACGAGGCGCGCGGCGCGACCATCGCCGCCGCCGAGGCCGCGAAGGCCGGCATCGACTGGCAGGACTGCCCGGCCGACTGGGGCTTCGCCAAGCCCATCCAGTGCGGCTGGGTCACCGTCCCGGTCGACTACGCCAAGCCCTACGGCAAGAAGATCAAGCTCGCGGTGGACCGCGCCGTGTCCACCGGCACGCCCGCCGAGCGCCAGGGCGCGCTGCTCTACAACCCGGGCGGCCCCGGCGGCTCCGGCCTGCGCTTCCCGCGCCGGGTCACCACCAAGAACCCGCTCTGGGTGAACACCGCGAAGGCGTACGACTTCGTGGGCTTCGACCCGCGCGGTGTCGGCCACTCGGCGCCCATCTCCTGCGTCGACCCGACCGACTTCGTCAAGGGCCCGAAGCTCGACCCGGTCCCGGACACCGAGGCGGACAAGCTCGCCCAGCGCAAGCTGGCGGCCGACTACGCCAAGGGCTGCGCCGAGAAGAGCGGCGACATGCTGCCCTACATGACGACGCGCAACACCGCCCGTGACCTCGACGTCATCCGGGCCGCCCTCGGCGAGAAGAAGCTCAACTTCATCGGCGTCTCCTACGGCACCTACCTGGGCGCCGTCTACGGCACGCTGTACCCGAACCACGTGCGCCGCATGATCGTCGACAGCGTGGTCAACCCGGCGAAGAGCAACATCTGGTACCAGGCCAACCTGGAGCAGGACATCGCCTTCGAGGGTCGCCTCAAGGACTGGATGAACTGGGTCGCCCAGAACGACGCCACCTACCACCTTGGCGACACCCTGGAGAAGGTCCAGCAGCAGTGGGTGACCCTGCGCGCCGCGGCCAAGAAGGCGCCCCTGGGCGGCAAGGTCGGTCCGGCCGAGCTCATCGGCTTCTTCCAGAGCGCGCCGTACTACGACTCCTCGTGGGCCCCGGTCGCCCAGGCCTGGAGCGCCTACGCCGCGGGTGACCCGCAGCCGCTGATCGACGGTGCCGCCGCGGACCTCACGGACACCGCCGGCAACATCGCGTCGGAGAACGGCAACGCCGTCTACACCGCCGTCGAGTGCGCCGACTCGGCGTGGCCGACGAACTGGAACCGGTGGGACCGGGACAACTCGGCCCTGCACGAGAAGTACCCGTTCATGACCTGGTCGAACGCCTGGATGAACCTGCCGTGCGCCACCTGGTCCGCGCCGCAGCAGAAGCCGACCCAGGTCAAGACCGGCAAGGGCCTGCCGCCGGTGCTCATCGTCCAGTCCGAGCGTGACGCGGCGACGCCGTACGCCGGCGCGGTCGAGCTGCACAAGCGCTTCAAGGGCTCGCGTCTCATCACCGAGAAGAACGCGGGTTCGCACGGCGTCACCGGTCTGGTGAACCCCTGCATCAACCCGAAGGTCGAGACGTACCTGCTCACCGGTGAGGTGGACAGCCAGGACGTGACGTGCGAGCCGCACGCCACGCCCAAGCCGTAACACCCGCACCACGTCGAAGAGGGGCGGTCGCCATCGGGCGGCCGCCCCTCCGTGCGTCAGCGCGAGGCGAGCCAGGCGTCCTCGGCCGCGTAGTCGAACCAGTCCTGCCCGTACTTGGCGAGGTTCGGGAACGCCTCCAGCCATCCCCGGCCCGCGAGCCGCCCCGCCAGCCACTCCACCGTCGCCGGCAGCGACTCCGCGTACCGCACCACCGGCCGGTAGCCCAACTCCCGCTCCGCCGCCGTCATGTCGTACACGATCGGCGCGTCCAGGCCCCACGGCGTCTCGCCCACGACGCCCACCGGCGGCGGCCCGTCCACGAGCACCAGCTCGCTCTCCACGCCCACGACCGCGTCCACCGCCGCGGAGATCTCCGCGACCGTCGGCACCTCGGGATCGGCGGCGTTCAGCACCCGCGTGCCCGGATTCGCCGCCGCCAGCCGGATCAGCTCGGCCAGGTTGTCCACGTGCGACGGATGGAACTGCGACAGGCCGCCGTACGCGAGCACCCGCACCGGCCGCCGGTCGAGCGCCCGCTTCACGAAGAACAGCTCGCGCGGCGACCGGCAGTGCGGGCCGTGGATCGCGCCCGCGCGCAGCAGCGTCGTCGGCAGCGGCTCCCCGGCCGCCGTCAGCGCCCGCTCCAGGGCGACCTTCCGGGTGCCGTACGTCTCCGGGCCCGGGGCCACCGTCGCCAGCGACTCCGGGATCGGCACCGGATAGCGCGGGAAGCCGTCCGGCCGGTCCTGGGTGTCGAAGCTGCGGCCCTGCTCGTCCTCGTACACCGCACCGCTGGAGATCACCACCGCCGAGCCGATCCGGTCCGCGAGCCCGGTCAGCTGGGCGGCGTGCCCGGCGTCGTACGCCGCCATGTCCACCAGGACGTCGGTGCCCTCGCCGAGCGCCGAGGCCAGCGCGCCCTCCTCGTTCCGGTCGAGCCCCACCGACCGGACCTCCTCCGGCCACTCCTCGTCCCTGGCACCGCCCCGCGAGGCGGCCGTCACCTCCCAGCCGTCCGCGACGAGCGCCCGCACGGCCGCCCGCCCCACCTGTCCCGTCGCACCCAGCACGAACGCGTTTCCCTTGGTCATGTGGGCGACGCTAGAGGCGAGTTGAGTGGCGGCCCAGGGGATTGCGCCCTGCGCGGATCCGCTCTCGGCGCACTCTCCCGCGCCCGGGCCGGGCACGCGTGATCATGAACGGCATGGACGCCCGATTCCTCGCCATCAGCGAACTGACCGAGACCCCGTCCGTGGCCGTCGTCGTCGACGTCATGCGCGCGTACACCGTGGCCGCCTGGGCCTTCGCCCGGGGGGCCGAGAAGATCGTCCTCGCCGAGTCGCTCGACGAGGCCCTGGAGCTCAAGGCCCGCCACCCGGACTGGGCGGCCCTCAAGGACGGCCCGCCCGCGCCCGGGTTCGACCTGGTCAACTCGCCGGGCATGCTCCGCTCCGCCGACCTCGCCGGACGGACCGTCGTGCAGAAGACCACGGCGGGCACGGTCGGCGCCCTCGCGGTCAAGGACGCGTCGCTGGTGCTGTGCGCCGGCTTCGTGGTGGCGGAGGCCACGGCCCGGCTCCTGCGGACCCGCGGGAGCGACGCCGTCACGTTCGTGGTCACCGGCGAGGACGGGCGGGCCGACGAGGACCTGGCATGCGCCCAGTACATCGCCGGGAGGGCCGGCGGGGCCGGGACGGACGCCGCCGGGTTCCTCCGCCGCGCCGCCGGTTCGCGCGCCGCCGCCGAGCTGGCGCAGGGGGTGCGCGAGGGAGTCCACCCCGACGACGTCGCGCTCTGCCTGGAGGTCGACCGCTTCCCCTTCGCCATGGTGGCGACCCCGGAGGGCCCGCTCATGGTCCTGCGTCCGCACCCGCTGCCTTGACCACCGCCGCGTACTCGTCCACGTACTCCTGGCCCGACAGGCGCAGGATCTCGTACATGATCTCGTCCGTCACCGCGCGGACCACGGCCCTCTCGCCCGCCGCCCCCGCGAACCGGGAGAAGTCCAGCGGCTCCCCGAAGCGGATGGTGACCCGGCGGATCCTCGGTACGACCTTCCCCGGCGGCTGGATCTCGAAGGTCCCCACCATCGCGCACGGCACCACCGGGACCCCGGCGGTCAGCGCCATCACCGCCACCCCCACCTTGCCCTTGTACAGCCGCCCGTCGTGCGAACGCGTCCCCTCGGGATAGATCCCCAGGAGCTCCCCGCGGCCGAGGACACCGAGCCCCTCCCGGATCGCCGCCTGCCCGGCCTCCTTCCCCGACCGGTCCACCGGGATCTGCCCGGCGGCCCGGAAGAAGGCGGCCGTGAGCCGGCCCTTGAGACCCGGGCCCGTGAAGTACTCCTGCTTCGCGAGGAAGGTGATGCGCCGGTCCAGGACCGCCGGCATCAGGAAATGGTCGGAGAAGGAGAGGTGATTGCCCGCGACGATCGCGGCCCCCTCCTCCGGGACGTGCTCCAGCCCCTCGATCCGCGGCCGGAACAGCAGCCTGAGGAGCGGTCCTATCAGGACGTACTTCATCAGCCGGTAGAACACCCTGACCCCCGTTCTTCGTCCGTCACGCCCCGTTGTATCCCCGCGCGGGCCCGTGGTCCACTGGTGGGGGAGCGTCACATGACGGGCGAGCACGGGGTCAAGGCATCCTCCAGGCGCCCCGGCCGCGTCCTCACCGCGCTGCTGTGCGCGCTGACGGCGGCCGGGCTCTACGGCTGCTCCGGCTCGGGCCCCTCGGAGCCGAGCCCCACGCCGACGCCGACGACCGCGCCGACGACCGCGCCCGCCACCCCGCCCACCGGCACCTCGCCCTTCACCGGGCTGCCCGCGAAGCCCGCCCCCGTCCTGGCCGTCAAGCTCGACAACGTGCCCGCGGCCCGCCCCCACACCGGACTCGGCAGGGCCGACCTCGTCTACGTCGAACAGGTCGAGGGCGGAGTCACCCGGCTCATGGCCGTCTACTCCTCCCGCCTCCCCGACCTCACCGGCCCCGTCCGCAGCGCCCGCGAGTCCGACATCGCCCTCCTCGGCGACTTCGGCCGCCCCGCCCTCGCCTACTCCGGCGCCCAGACCGCCCTGACCCCGCTCCTCCGGGCCGCGCCGCTCCACCTCCTCACCGAGAGCAGCGCGCCCCGGGCCTTCCTGCGCTCACCGGACCGACCCGCCCCGCACAACCTCTACCTGCGGCCCGGCCGCGCCCTCGCCGCCGCCCCGGGCGCCGGCGAACCCCGGGACATCGGCTTCCGCTTCGGCCCCGACCCGGCCGGCGGCACCCCCGTCACGACCTCGACCGTCCGCTACCCGGCCGCCCGCTACACCTTCACCTGGTCCGCCGCCGACCGGGCCTGGCGGGTGGCCATGGACGGCCGCGAGGCCCGCGCCACCGACACGGGCCCGCTCACCCCGGAGACGGTCGTCGTCCAGCGCGTGACCATCCGCCCCTCCCGGTTCCACGACCGGTTCGGTTCGGTCTCCCCGTACAGCGAGACCGTCGGCAGCGGCACCGCGCTCGTCCTGCGCGACGGCCGCGCCCACGAGGCCCGCTGGTCCCGCCCCTCGCCCTCCTCCGGCACCACCTTCACCACCCCCGGCGGAGCACCCCTGCCCTTCGCACCGGGCCAGGTCTGGATCGTCCTGGCCCCGCGCTAGGTCTGGATCGTCCTGGTCCCGCGCCAGGTCCTCAGGGCGCCGTGGGACCCGGCGGGCGGGGCCGGGGAGCGGGCGGCACGGTGCTGTCCGCCGCCGCCATCCCGATCGTCGCCACGACCAGCACCACCAGGCCGAACCAGAGCCAGCCGCTGCTGCCGAGCGCCACCGTGTAGGCCGTCGTCAGCAACAGCGCCGCGCAGGTGAGCACCGTCATCGTCTTCGTGGGACCGGACATCGGCCCGCCCTCCTCCCGACCGGGGACGCGGAAGCCGCCCGTCCCATCGTGGCCCCGCGAGAGGGGCGCGCGCTACTCCCCGGACGCTCCGGCGTGCGCCGGAACGCGGACGGGCCCGGCGCCGCAGGCGGCACCGGGCCCGAAAGGGGGACCGTGGATCCAAAATCCTGGATTCGGATCCAAGATTCTGAATTCGGATTCTGGATCCTGGATGTTGGATCCGAAGGTCAGCGACTCCGCGTCTGCAGACTCGCCAGATACGCGTTGTACGCCTCCAGCTCCTTGTCGCCGTCCCGGTCGGCGGCCCGGTCCTTGCGGACGGCCTGCCGCTGCTCGGAGTGGTACCACTGGTAGACCAGCGCGATCAGGACGAGCACGGACGGGATCTCGCTGAACGCCCAGGCGATGCCGCCCGCGGCGTTCTGGTCGGCGAGGGCGTCGATCCCGAGCGAGGCCGGCGGGTTCTTGTACGACTCCACCAGCGGCTGGGTCGCCATCATCATCGCGATGCCGAAGAACGCGTGGAACGGCATGCCCGCGAACAGCTCCAGCATCCGCATCACGTACCCCGGCCGGTGCGGGCCCGGGTCCACGCCCATGATCGGCCAGAAGAAGACCAGGCCCACCATGAGGAAGTGCACCATCATGCCGATGTGCCCGGCCTTGGACCCCATCAGGAAGTCGAAGAGCGGGGAGAAGTACAGCGCGTACAGGCTCGCGATGAACATGGAGATGGTGAACGCCGGGTGCGTGATCACCTTCATGTACCGGCTGTGCAGCAGCTTCAGGAGCAGCTCGCGCGGCCCCGTCGAGCCCCGACCCGCCACCGGCAGCGCCCGCAGCGCGAGGGTCACCGGCGCGCCGAGCAGCAGCAGGATCGGCGACAGCATGGAGATCACCATGTGCTGCACCATGTGCACGCTGAACATGACCATGCCGTAGTCGTTGAGCTTGGTGCACATCACCAGGGCGACCGTCAGCACGCCGACCGTGAAGAACACCGTCCGGCTGACCGGCCACGCGTCACCGCGCCGCCGCAGCCGCGCCACGCCCCACCCGTACAGACCGAGTGCCGTCAGGCATCCGATCAGGAAGAAGAGGTCGGGAGAGAACTCGAGGCCCCGCCCCAGCGTGAACGGCGGCAGATCCATCGTCATGCCGTGCCCGCTGTGATCCATCCGTACACTCCTGGAGCCCGATTCGCGCTTGTTGTCCGCACCAGACTAGAACCGCCCCCGGCCGCGACTGCGACCGGGGGCGGTGGTGACGTACGGGAGTCGTCAGAGCACGCACTCCGCCTCGTCGTACCGGTCGGACGGGACCGTCTTGAGGGTCTCCACGGCCCGGGCCAGCGGCACCATCGTGATCTCCGTGCCGCGCAGCGCCGTCAGCATGCCGAACTCGCCGCGGTGCGCCGCCTCGACGGCGTGCCAGCCGAAGCGGGTCGCGAGGACGCGGTCGTACGCGGTGGGGGTGCCGCCGCGCTGGACGTGGCCGAGGATGACCGGGCGGGCCTCCTTGCCGAGGCGCCGCTCCAGCTCGACGGAGAGCTGGTTGGCGATGCCGGTGAAGCGCTCGTGGCCGTAGATGTCGGTGCCGGCGGTCTTGAAGTCCATCGAGCCCTCGCGCGGCTTGGCGCCCTCGGCGACGACCACGATCGCGAACCGCTTGCCGGCCTCGAAGCGCTCGCCGACCCGGGAGGTCAGCTCGTCGATGTCGAAGGGGCGCTCGGGGACGACCACCGCGTGCGCGCCGGCGGCCATGCCGGAGTGCAGCGCTATCCAGCCGGTGTGACGGCCCATGACCTCGACGACCAGGACGCGCTGGTGCGACTCGGCGGTGGTCTTCAGCCGGTCGAGGGCCTCGGTGGCGACGGTGACGGCCGTGTCGAAGCCGAAGGTGACGTCGGTGGAGGCGATGTCGTTGTCGATCGTCTTCGGGACGCCGACGATCGGGAGCCCCGCCTCGGAGAGCAGGTTCGCCGCCTTGAGGGTGCCCTCGCCGCCGATCGGGATGATCGCGTCGAGGCCGAGGTCGGCGACGTGGCCCTTGGCCCGCTCGACGCCGCCGACGAGGTGCGCGGGCTGGACCCGCGAGGAGCCGAGGATGGTGCCGCCGCGGGCCAGGATGCCGCCCACCGCGTCGAGGTCGAGCTTCCGGTAGTCGCACTCCAGGAGGCCCTTCCACCCGTCGTGGAAGCCGATGACCTCGTCGCCGTGATCGACGACGGCGCGGTGCACGACGGAACGGATGACAGCGTTCAGACCGGGGCAGTCTCCGCCGGAGGTGAGCACGCCAATGCGCATAGCCCAAAAACCTTTGCAACGTGGGCCGACTCCCGGACCACGTCGTCCGGCTGGATCCCCGCCACCCTATCGCCGCAGGGTGGCGGGGCCGAACCGGATGTCCGCACAGTGGACAACGTACGTTCGTACGAGGGGCCAACAAAGGCCCCGGGGCTGACTCAGGCGGGCTGGCTCGCCGCCGCGATGCGCTCGGCGCGCAGCGCCTCGTACCAGCGGTCGTCGGTCGGCGGCAGCGCGTTCACGTCGAGGGCCAGCTTCAGGAGCAGGTCCGCGATCTGCGGGTTGCGCGCCATGACGGGGCCGTGCATGTACGTGCCGAAGACGGTGTCGTTGTACGCGCCCTCGGTGCCGTCGCCGGTCCCGTTGCCGTTGCCGTAGACGGTCCGGGCGAACGGCCGGGCCGTCGGGCCGAGATGGGTGATGCCCTGGTGGTTCTCGAACCCGGTCAGCTGGGGGAGGCCCAGGCGCGGGTCGATGTCCGCGAGGACGTCGCCGACGCAGCGGGCGCCCTCGCCGCGGGTCGAGATCACGTCGATGAGCCCGAGGCCGGGCTCGCGCTCGCCGAGGTCGTTGATGAACTCGTGGCCCAGGATCTGGTACCCGGCGCAGACCGAGAAGATGATCGCGCCGTTGGAGGCGGCCCGGCTCAGGCCGCCGTCCCGCCGCAGCCGCTCGGCCGCGAGCCGCTGCGGACGGTCCTCGCCGCCGCCGATCAGGTAGATGTCGCCCGAGGTGGGGACCGGCTGGTCGCTGCGGACGTCGACGCGCTCGACGCTGAGACCGCGCTGTTCGGCGCGGCGCTGGACGACGAGGACGTTGCCCTGGTCGCCGTAGGTGCTGAGCAGGTCCGGGTAGACCCAGACCAGGCGCAGGCTGCTGTCACTCATGCTGCAAGTCCTCTACGGGTCAGTTGCCGACGCGGCGGCGGACGTCCTGGAAGGCGGTGTAGTTGGCGATCAGCTCGATCTGCCCGGGCGGGGCCATCGCGACGGCCTCGTCCAGGCTCTCGCAGACGCGGAAGTCCACGCCCGAGACCTCCAGGCGGACCGCGAGGTCCAGCTTCCGGTCGCCGATCACCATGATCGGGTGGCCGGCGAGCCGGCCGTAGTCCACGTCCCACAGCCAGGAGGTGTCGGTGCCGTCGGCGCCACGCGCGTTGACCGAGAGGATCACCGGGGCGGGCGGGCCGTCGATGAGGGAAAACGTTTCGAGCCAGCCGGCCGGGTTCTTCGCGAGGAGCAGACGCAGGTCGCGGTTCTGGAAGGAGACCACGTCGTAGCGGCCGGCGACGGCCTGCACCTGGTACATGCGCTCCAGGGCCACCTGCGGCGGCACCCCGAAGACGGCGGCGACGGCGGCCGAGGTGGCGGCGTTCGCCTTGTTGGCGCGGCCGGGCAGCTGGAGCCGGATCGGCCAGGCCGAACCGTGCGGGTCGAGCACGTGGTCGCCGCTGAGCGCCCAGCTCGGCGCGGGGCGGCGGAAGCCGCACTCGCCGCAGAACCAGTCGTCGCCCGGACGCTGCATGACACCGCCGCAGGCGGGGCACGACCAGGCGTCGTCCTTCCACTCCTGGCCGGCCGCGACCCACACCACGTTCGGCGAGGAGGAGGCGGCCCACACGATCAGCGGGTCGTCGGCGTTGGCGACGACCACGGCCTTCGTGCCGTTGAGGCCCTCGCGCCACTTCTCGGCGAGCATCCGGGTCTCGGCCGCGCGGTCGAGCTGGTCGCGCGAGAGGTTGAGCAGCGCGATCACCTTGGGCGTGGTGTCACGGGCGACACCGGCGAGGTACTTCTCGTCGACCTCGATCACGCCGTACTTCGAGTCCGTGCCGCCGGCCAGCGCCGAGGTGATGCCGGCGGGCATGTTGGCGCCCAGGGCGTTGGAGACCACGGGCCCGGCGGCGCGCAGTGCCTCCGCGATGAGCCGGGTCGTCGTCGTCTTGCCGTTGGTCGCCGACACCAGGACGACGTCCAGATGCTGCGCGAGCCGTCCGAGCAGGTCGGGGTCGAGCTTCAGCGCCACCCGGCCGCCGATCACCGACCCGCTGCCGCGTCCCGCCGCGCGCGACACCGCGGCCGCGGCCTTGCCCGCCGTCACGGCCAGCTTGGCGCGCGGCGTCAGCGGCTCTGGATTACCGGGGTGTCCAGACATCGTTCTTGTTCCTCCTTGCGTCGGTCCGGGCTCAGCCTATCGAGATCCGGCCAGGAGCCCGAACAGCGGCACCGTCGAGCGGCCGCGCGAAACGGGGAGGTCAGGGTGGACCGTACCCTTACGGCCATGCGAAACCGCCCCATCCCCGGCAGTTCCGGCCTCGTCCGAGCCATGACGCTCCTCGGCGACCCCGTACTGCACACGCCCTGTGAGTCCGTCACCGACTTCGGTCCCGAACTGGCCCGGCTCGTCGAGGACATGTTCGCCACGATGTACGCGGCGCACGGTGTGGGCCTGGCGGCGAACCAGGTCGGCGTGGGCCTGCGGGTCTTCGTGTTCGACTGCCCCGACGACGAGGAGAACCGCCACCTGGGCCATGTGGTGAACCCGAGCCTGGTGGAGGCGGACGGCGACGAGATCCGGGGCCCCGAGGGCTGTCTCTCCCTGCCGGGCCTGGAGGCGCCGACGCCCCGCTTCGACCGCGCGGTGGTGGAGGGCGTCCGCCTCGACGGCACTCCGATACGGATCGAGGGCACGGGTTTCTTCGCCCGCTGCCTCCAGCACGAGACGGACCACCTGGAGGGCGGGGTCTACGCGGACCACGTCACGGGGTGGCGCAAGTCACGTCTCCTGCGCGCGATCCGCAAGCAGCCGTGGGGGAGCGGGGCGGACCGGATCGCCTAGCGCGATCCCTCAGAAGCCGGGCCCGCCCGGGAGGTCGTCGGCCTCCGCGAGGCGGCCCCACAGCAGGTCCGCCAGGCTCTTGACGAGGTCCGCGCGGGAGCAGGGGCGTTCGCCGAGCCACCAGTCGCCGGCCGCATGCATCATGCCGACGATGCCGTGCCCCCAGATCCGGGCCTGGGCCTCGGCGGCCGGTCCCAGGTCGACGCGCTCGGCGATGACCTGGCCGAGCTCCTCGCCCATGCGCCGGAGCAGCGGGGCCGAGTGGCGGCCGACGTCGAAGCCCTGCTCGGTCTGGTGCGGCTCCTCCGCCGGGTGCATGAGGAAGCGGTAGACCTGGGGCATCGCCTCGATGGACGCCAGGTAGGTGTCGAGGGTGGCCTCGACGCGGCGGCGCCGGTCGGCGGGCGCGTCGAGCGAGGCCCGGAGCGAGGCGAGGAGCGCGTCCGTGTGCCGGGTGGCGAGGGCGCGGTAGAGGCCGCCCTTGTCGCCGAAGTGGCGGTAGAGGATCGGCTTGGTGATGCCCGCCTCGGCCGCGATCGCGTTCATGGAGGCCTTGGGGCCGTCCCGGAGCACCACCCGGTCCGCCGCCTCCAGCAGCTCGCGGCGCCGCTGCTCGGCGGACGTCTGCTGGTCGGTGGCCCGGTGTGCGATGTCCATGTGCGTGTCTCCCCGCCCGTGCGATTCGTGAGGCTGTCGCAACGTAACACCCGGCCGGGATCCGGTGCCGGTCGGGCCGAACCGCTCCACCGCAGGTTGACAGCCTCTACCCACCGGTAACAGACTGCTGTTACCGCAAGTAACGTCATGCTGGGAGGGAACATGGGCGAGTTCACGCTCGAACTCAACGAGGACCAGAAGCAGGTCCGCGACTGGCTCCACGGCTTCGCCGCCGATGTGATGCGCCCCGCGGCCGCCGAGTGGGACGAGCGTGAGGAGACCCCCTGGCCGATCATCCAGGAAGCGGCCAAGCTCGGCATCTACTCCCTCGACTTCTACGCCCAGCAGTTCTTCGACCCGACCGGCCTCGGCATCCCGATGGCGATGGAGGAGCTCTTCTGGGGCGACGCCGGCATCGCCCTCTCCATCGTCGGCACCGGCCTCGCCGCCGTCGGCGTCCTCGCCAACGGCACCGAGGAGCAGATCGGCACCTGGGTCCCGCAGATGTACGGCGACGCGAACGACGTCAAGGTCGCCGCCTTCTGCTCCTCCGAGCCCGACGCCGGCTCGGACGTCGCCTCCATGCGCACCCGCGCCGTGTACGACGAGGCCAAGGACGAGTGGGTCCTCAACGGCACCAAGACCTGGGCGACCAACGGCGGCATAGCCAACGTCCACGTCGTCGTCGCCGTCGTCGACGCCGAGCTCGGCTCCAAGGGCCACGCCTCCTTCATCGTGCCGCCGAACACCCCCGGCCTCTCCCAGGGCCAGAAGTTCCAGAAGCACGGCATCCGCGCCTCCCACACCGCCGAGGTCGTCCTGGAGGACGTCCGGATCCCCGGCCACTGCCTCCTCGGCGGCAAGGACAAGCTGGACGAGCGCCTCGCCCGCGCCCGGGAGAAGGCCAAGGCGGGCGGCGAGCGCGTGAAGAACGCCGCCATGGCCACCTTCGAGGCCTCCCGCCCGGCCGTCGGCGCCATGGCCGTCGGCACCGCCCGCGCCGCGTACGAGGTCGCCCTCGACTACGCGAAGACCCGCGTCCAGTTCGGCCGCCCGATCATCGAGAACCAGGGCGTCGCCTTCCAGCTCGCCGACATGGCCACCCAGATCGACGCCGCCCGCCTCCTCGTCTGGCGCGCCTCCTGGATGGCCACCGCCGGCAAGCCCTTCACCGCCGCCGAGGGCTCCATGTCCAAGCTGTACGCGAGCGAGGTCGCCAAGAAGGTCACCGCCCAGGCCATCCAGATCCTCGGCGGCAACGGCTACACCCGCGAGTACCCGGTGGAGCGCATGCACCGCGACGCGGCCATCTACACCATCTTCGAGGGCACCAGCGAGATCCAGCGCATGGTCATCAGCCGCGCGCTCGCGAAGTAGCCGGTGCTTCACACGACGCAGAACTCGTTGCCCTCCGGGTCCTGGAGGACCACCGCGTAGTAGTCCATGCCGTTCGGCTCGTCCATCGAGTAGAGGACGGTCGCGCCGAGCGCCGTCAGCCGGGCCACCTCGCCGTCCACGCGCTCGCGCCGGACGGCGAGCGGGACCTCGCGGCCGCCGCCGACCTTGAGGTCCAGGTGGACGCGGTTCTTGGCGGTCTTGGGCTCGCGGACCTGCTGGAACCAGACCCGGGGGCCCACCCCCCTCGGGTCGACGATGGACTCCGGGAGCTCCCCGGCGCCCTCGCCCAGCTCGTCCTCGGGCACGCCGATCGCCTCCCAGTACGCCCGCCAGGTGGCGTGCCCGGCGGGCGGCGGATCGGGGACGTACCGCAGGGCGTCCAGCCAGAAGGGCACCAGGCGCTGGGGGTCGGCGCAGTCGATGGTCAGTTGCAGCGTCAGCTCGGGTCGTTCCATGACGGGGAGCCTCGCAGACGCCACTGACAACGACGGGGGCCGAGCGGTTCGAGCCAACAGGCCGGATCCGGTCGGTTGTTCGGTCCGTGCTCGCCTGTGCGTTACTTCCTGAGGAAGAATCACCAGGTCGGTGACGATCAAGGGGGAAGCGATCATGACCACCACCCGGACCGAGGCGCCCGAACTCGCGGGAGTTCCGCTGCTCGGCTCCATGTTCGACCTCAAGAACGACTCGCTGGGCACCTTCCTGCGCGCCCAGCGCGAGCACGGCGACGTCGTGAAGATCACCGCGGGCCCGCCCGGGATCCGCGCCACCCTCTACGGAGTCTTCTCCGCCGAGGGCGCCCAGCAGGTCCTCGCCGGCGAGTCGGCCAACTTCCGCAAGGACAACGCCTTCTACCAGGAGATCCGCGAGTCCTTCGGCAACGGCCTGCTCACCAGCCAGGACGAGGACTACCTCCGCCAGCGCCGGCTCGTCCAGCCCCTCTTCACCAAGCGCCGCGTCGACAGCTACGCCGCGGCCGTCGCCGCCGAGGTCGCCACCCTCACCGGCGAGTGGCAGGACGCCGGCGCCGAGACCGTCGACGTCCTCCACGAGATGACCCGCTTCGCCCTGCGCGCGGTCGCCCGCATCCTCTTCGGCACCGACGTCGACACGGCCGTCGAGATCGTCGAGCGCAGCTTCCCCGAGCTCAACGCCTATGTGCTGAGCCGTGGCTACGCCCCGCTCAAGGTCCCGCGCGACTGGCCCACCCCCGGCAACCGCAAGGCCGCGTCCGTCCACCGGGCGCTGTACGAGGTCTGCGACCGGATCATCGCCGAGCGGCGCGCCGCCGGCCGGGCCTCCGTCGAGGGCGACGACCTCCTCACCCTGCTCGTCGAGGCCGAGAGCGCCGAGGACGGCAGCTTCGACGCCACCGAGCTGCGCGAGCAGGTCCTCGTCTTCCTGCTCGCCGGGCACGAGACCACCGCCACCTCCCTCGGCTTCGCCCTCCACCTCCTCGCCAAGCACCCGGAGGTGCTGAAGCGGGCCCACGAGGAGGTCGACCGGGTCCTCGGCGGCCGCACTCCCGGCGCCGCCGACCTCGACGCGCTGCCCTACGTCACCCGCGTCCTCAAAGAGACCATGCGTCTCTTCCCCGCGGCCCCGGCCATCGGCCGCCGCGCCGTCGAAGCCACCGTGATCGACGGCGTCGCCGTCCCGGCCGGGGCGGACGTCGTCGTCGCCTCCTGGGTCACCCACCGGCACCCCGCCTACTGGGAGGACCCGGAGCGCTTCGACCCCGACCGCTTCACGCCCGAGGCGGAGGCGGCCCGCCCCCGGTACGCCTGGTACCCCTTCGGCGGCGGCCCGCGCGCCTGCATAGGCCAGCACTTCTCGATGCTGGAGTCGGTGATCGCCCTGGCGATGCTCCTCCAGAAGTACGGCCTCGAAGCCGTCGACACCGAGATCCCCGTCGGCTCCGCGATCACGCTCTACGCGACGGGCCCGGCCCGCTGCCGCCTGCTGCCGCGCTGAGAGAGGCGGGAGCGACCCGACGCGGGGCCGCTCCCGTCCCTCCCCCTACGGCCTGGTCGCGACGACGACCGTCGCCCACCACTCCTCGGAGGTGACGACCCGCGGCACCAGACCGGCCGCGGACATCACCGCGAGGGCCGTCTCCGCCTGCCGTTCGCTCGTCTCCACCAGCAGGTGCCCGCCCGGCGCCAGCCACTCCGGCGCCCCGGCGGCGACCCGCCGCATGACGTCGAGCCCGTCCGTCCCGCCGTCGAGCGTCACGTGCGGCTCGTGGTCGCGGGCCTCGGGGGGCAGCAGCCCGATCTCCTCGGTCGGCACGTACGGCACGTTCGCGACCAGCACCTCGACGCGGCCCCGCAGCCCCTCCGGCAGCGGGGCGAAGAGGTCCCCCTCGTACACCCGGCCGCCGCGCGGCTCGACGTTCCGCCGGGCGCAGCGCACCGCCGCCGGCTCGATGTCCGAGGCATGCACCTCCGCGCCCTCGACCCGGGCGAGCAGCACCGCGCCCGCCGCGCCGGAGCCGCAGCACAGGTCGACGCAGACGGCGCCGGGCCGGGCCAGCTCCACCGCCTGCCCGACGAGGAACTCCGTACGCCGCCGGGGCACGAAGACCCCGCCGTCGACCTCGATCCGCAGCCCGGCGAACCCGGCCCAGCCCACGACGTGCTCCAGGGGCAGGCCGGAGGCCCGCCGCTCGACCATCAGGTCGAGCTCGGCGGGCCCGGGGGCGGTCGCGAGGAGCATCTCCGCCTCCTCCTCGGCGAAGACGCACCCGGCGGCCCGCAGCCGTTCGACGACCCCCAGGTCAGACAAGCTGCGCCTCGATCGCCGCCACGACCTCGGGGGCCTCCGGCTCGGTGCGCGGACGGAAACGGGTCACCGCGCCGTCACGGCCGATCAGGAACTTCTCGAAGTTCCACTGCACGTCACCGGCCTCACCCTCGGCGTCGGCGACCTTCACCAGCTCGGAATAGAGCGGGTGGCGTCCGTCACCGTTCACGTCCGTCTTCTCCAGGAGCGGGAAGGACACCCCGTACGTCGCCGAACAGAACGTCGCGATCTCCTCGGCGCTGCCCGGCTCCTGCCCGGCGAACTGGTTGCAGGGCACGCCGAGCACGGTGAAGCCGCGCTCCCCGTACTCCTTCTGCAGCCGCTCCAGACCCGCGTACTGCGGGGTGAGCCCGCACTTCGAGGCCACGTTCACCACCAGCACGGCCCGGTCGCGGTAGTCGGCCAGGGAGACCGGCTCGCCGGTCAGGGTCTTCAGGGGGATGTCGTACAGGCTCATGTGCTGCTCCTCGTCGGAATAGGGTTTGATCTCAGCATGGGAGACGAACCACTGGCAATCGCGATCGATTCCGCGCCGCAGGAAGGACCGCGCCGGGTCCACTGCCGCCTCTGCGGCCGCCCCCTGACCGGCGCGGACTCCCGCCGCACGGGCCTGGGCCCCACCTGCGACGCCAAACTCCACCCGGCGCCCCCGGACATCCGCACCCGGCGCCACGAGGTGGAGCAGGACACCCTGCCGGGGATGGACCCGTCAGCCGGCTGAGGCGATCAGCTCGGCGTAGGCCGGCCACCGCTCCTCCGGAGCGAGCGCGAGCAGCGCGACCTTCCGGGCGAGCAGCGGATCGGGATGGCCGGCCAGCCGGGGCACGGCGTGCTCGACGAGCCAGGACCGGAGCCCGGGCAGGAGCGCCTCGCCGTCCATGTTCCAGGGCAGGACGAACGGATCGTCCTGGAGCAGTTCGTCGATCCGGTACGCCACCCAGTCGCCGAGGTGCCGGTCCTCGGTGCCGCCCCGGGGAGTGGCGGCCCAGACGTCGTGCACGGGCGCCAGAGAGCGGTGCATGTCCACACACAGCTCCCACACCGCACCGACCCCGTACGGCGGCTCCGGATCGGCGAGCGTCTCCCGCCACCACACGTCGAGGAAGCCCTCGATCGCCGCGACCTGCTCACGTGGCCAGGAACGCCACGCGGTGCGTCCGAGACCGGTGGGCGCGGCGACGCCGGAACGGCGGCCGCTCGCGAGCAGGGCGAAGAGCTCGGGCAGCAGACGCCGCACGGTGGCCGCGTGATCGGTGAAGTGGTCCGGAACCTTGTGGAAGAACCTCAGTAGCAGTTCGTCACCCAAGGGCGTCCTCGGTACCGCCAACAGCGCCAGCTCGTCGGCGCCGTAACAGTGGAGACAGCCCTCGGCGGGTGCGGTCATGCCGCCGAAGACGGCGTCGATGCGATGGAGCGCGGCGGTCAGCGCGGGAGAGGTCACGGCGTGGTCCTGACGGGACTCCGCCGACGCGGAGCGCCGGGCGAAGAAAGCGACGTTACCAGCCGTCAAAAACGGTGGGCCAGCGGTTTCCTGACCGCGAGGGTGGGCCGCGATGAGACCGAAACCCGAGCCCACGGAGTCCTGAACCATGTCCACCCTGCGCGTCACCGCCGAAGTCCTCACCGTCCACCCGCATCCCGACGCCGACGCCCTGGAGCTCGCCCAGGTAGGGCTCTACCGGGCCGTCGTCGCCAAGGGGGCGTACAAGACGGGTGACACCGCCGTCTACATCCCCGAGCAGGCCGTGCTGCCCCTCGCGCTCGTCGAGGAGCTGGGGCTGACCGGGCGGCTCGCCGGAGGGAGGGCGGACCGGGTGAAGGCGGTGCGGCTGCGCGGGGAGCTGTCGCAGGGGATCGTGTGCCGGCCCGCCGCGCTGGCCGGCATCGACCTGGCGCGGGCCGCGGCCGAGGGGACCGACTTCGCGGAGGTGCTCGGGATCACCAAGTGGGTGCCGCCGATACCGCCGACGATGAGCGGGGACGTCGAGCCGGCCCCCGATCTGCTGCCCTGGGTCGACATCGAGAACCTCCAGCGCTACCCGGACGTGTTCGAGCCCGGCGAGCCCGTCGTCCTGACGGAGAAGGTCCACGGCACCGCCTGCCTGCTGACCTTCCACGCCGAGGAGGGGCGCGCGCAGGTCTCCTCCAAGGGGTTCGGCGGGAAGGGGCTCGCCCTCCGGGAGGACCCGCGCAACCTGTACTGGCGGGCCGTCCACGGGCACGGGCTCGCCGGTGTCGCCGCGCGGCTCGCGGAGCGGCTCGGCGCCCGCCGGGTGGGGCTCTTCGGCGAGGTGTACGGATCCGGGGTGCAGGACCTGGCCTACGGTGCCGACGCCCGTTCCGAGACCGTCGGGTACGCGCTCTTCGACGTGTCCGCCGAGATCGACGGACAGGTGCGGTGGCTGGACCCGGAGGAGGTGCTGGAGAGCGGCGAGGTCCCCCTCGTACCGAGGCTGTACTCGGGGCCGTACGACCTCGGCACCGTCCTCGCGCACGCGAGCGGCCGCGAGACCGTCTCCGGACGGGAGACGCACCTGCGGGAGGGCGTCGTCATCCGGCCCGCGACCGAGCGGTACAGCCCGGTCACCGGCGGCCGGGCCATCGCCAAGGCGGTCAGCCCGGCCTACCTGACCCGCAAGGGCGGCACCGAGTTCGAGTGACCCGGGCCGGGGTCAGAGCTTCCGGAACAGGCCTTCCTGGACCACCGACACCAGCAGCCTGCCCTCGCGGTCGTAGATGCGGCCGCGGGCCAGGCCCCGGCCGCCCGTGGCGATGGGGGACTCCTGGTCGTACAGGAACCACTCGTCCGCCCGGAACGGCCGGTGGAACCACATCGCGTGGTCCAGCGACGCCATGTCGAAGCCGCGCGGGCCCCAGAGGGGTTCCACCGGGATCCGGACCGCGTCCAGGAGCGTCATGTCCGAGGCGTACGTCAGCGCGCAGGTGTGGACGAGGGGGTCGTCGCCCAGCGGGCCCACCGCACGCATCCACACCGCGCTGCGCGGGTCCGCGCCCTTGACCTCGTCCGGGGTCCAGCGCAGCCGGTCCACGTAGCGGATGTCGAAGGGCTGGCGGCGGGCCATGCGCTCCAGGGCCTCCGGCAGCGCGCCCAGGTGCTCCCGGATCTCGTCGGCGAGGTTCGGGAGGCTCTCCGGGTCCGTCAGGTGGCGCGGCGGCAGCTGGTGCTCGAAGGCGCCCTCCTCCGGCTTGTGGAAGGAGGCCGTGAGGTTGAAGATCGTCCGGCCCTCCTGGATGGCCGTGACCCGGCGGGTCGTGAACGAGCGCCCGTCGCGCACCCGCTCCACCTGGTACACGATCGGCACTCCGGGGCGGCCCGGCCGCAGGAAGTAGGCATGCAGCGAGTGCACCGGCCGGTCGCCCTCCGTGGTGCGGCCGGCCGCCACCAGGGCCTGCCCGGCGACCTGCCCGCCGAAGACCCGCTGCAGCGACTCCTGCGGGCTGCGCCCACGGAAGATGTTCACCTCGATCTGCTCCAGGTCGAGCAGGTCCACGAGCCTCTCGGCGGGGTTCGTCATCCCGGTTCTCCTCCTACAGCTGTCCGACGGACGTCACGCGCACCACCGCACGGCCCTCCTCGTCGGAGGCCGCGAGATCCACCTCCGCGCTGATGCCCCAGTCATGGTCGCCGTTCGGGTCGGCGAAGGTCTGCCGGACGCGCCACAGCCCGTGCGCCGCGTCCTCCTCGATCGCGAGCAGCTTCGGGCCGCGCGCGTCCGGACCCGTACCCAGGTCGTCGTACTCGTCCCAGTACGCGTCCATCGCCTCGCCCCACGCGTCCGCGTCCCAGCCGGACTCCGCGTCCAGCTCGCCCAGCGCGTCCACGTTGTCGAGGGCGGCCAGCTCCACCCGGCGGAACATCGCGTTGCGCACCAGGACCCGGAAGGCGCGGGCGTTCGCCGTGACCGGCTTGACCTGGTCGGCCTTCTCCTGGGCCTCCTCGGCCGTCTGGACCTCCGGGTTCGCCAGCTGCTCCCACTCGTCGAGCAGCGAGGAGTCCACCTGGCGCACCATCTCGCCCAGCCAGGCGATCAGGTCCTCCAGGTCCTCGGTCTTCAGGTCGTCCGGGATGGTGTGGTCGAGCGCCTTGTACGCGGACGCCAGGTACCGCAGGACGATGCCCTCGGTCCGCGCCAGCTCGTACCAGGAGGTGAACTCGGTGAACGTCAGCGCCCGCTCGTACATGTCACGGATGACCGACTTCGGCGACACCGGGTGGTCGCCGACCCACGGGTGCGACTTCCGGTAGACGTTGTACGCGTGCCAGAGCAGCTCCTCCAGCGGCTTCGGGTACGAGATCTCCTGGAGCCGCTCCATCCGCTCCTCGTACTCGACGCCGTCCGCCTTCATCCGCCCCACGGCCTCTCCGCGCGCCTTGTTCTGCATGGCGGCGAGGATCTGGCGCGGGTCGTCGAGGGTCGACTCGACGACCGAGACCATGTCGAGCGCGTACGAGGGGGACTCCGGGTCGAGCAGGTCGAAGGCGGCGAGCGCGAACGTCGACAGCGGCTGGTTGAGCGCGAAGTCCTGCTGGAGGTCGACCGTCAGCCGGATCGTGCGGCCCTCGGCGTCCGGCTCGTCCAGCTGCTCCACCACACCGCCGTCGAGCAGCGAGCGGTAGATCGCGATGGCCCGGCGGATGTGCCGCAGCTGCGCCTTGCGCGGCTCGTGGTTGTCCTCCAGGAGCTTGCGCATCGCCTCGAAGGCGTTGCCCGGACGGGCGATCACCGACAGCAGCATGATGTTGGTGACCTTGAAGCGGGAGGTCAGCGGCTCCGGCTCGGCCTCGATCAGCTTCTCGAAGGTGGCCTCGCTCCAGGCGACGAAGCCCTCGGGGGCCTTCTTGCGGACCACCTTGCGGCGCTTCTTCGGGTCGTCGCCGGCCTTCGCGAGCGCCTTCTCGTTCTCGATGACGTGCTCGGGCGCCTGCGCCACCACGAAACCGGCCGTGTCGAAGCCGGCCCGGCCGGCGCGGCCCGCGATCTGGTGGAACTCACGGGCGCGCAGGGTCCGCACCCGGTTGCCGTCGTACTTGGTGAGGGCCGTGAAGAGCACCGTGCGGATCGGCACGTTCACGCCGACGCCCAGGGTGTCCGTCCCGCAGATCACCTTCAGCAGGCCCGCCTGGGCGAGCTTCTCCACGAGCCTCCGGTACTTCGGCAGCATGCCCGCGTGGTGCACGCCGATGCCGTGGCGGACGTACCGCGAGAGGTTCTGGCCGAACTTGGTGGTGAAGCGGAAGTTGCCGATCAGCTCGGCGATCTGGTCCTTCTCCTCGCGCGTGCACATGTTGATGCTCATCAGCGACTGCGCGCGCTCGACGGCCTGCGCCTGCGTGAAGTGCACGATGTAGACGGGCGCCTGCTTGGTCTCCAGGAGCTCCGTCAGGGTGTCCGTGATGGGCGTGAGGCGGTACTCGTACGACAGCGGGACCGGCCGGGTCGCCGAGCGGACCACCGAGGTCGGACGCCCGGTCCGCCGGGTCAGGTCCTTCTCGAACATCGACACGTCGCCGAGCGTGGCCGACATGAGGACGAACTGCGCCTGGGGGAGTTCCAGGAGCGGGATCTGCCAGGCCCAGCCGCGGTCCTGCTCGGCGTAGAAGTGGAACTCGTCCATGACGACCTGGCCGATGTCGGCGTACTTGCCGTCCCGCAGCGCGATCGAGGCGAGCACCTCCGCCGTGCAGCAGATCACCGGGGCGTCCGCGTTCACGGAGGCGTCGCCGGTCAGCATGCCGACGTTCTCGGTGCCGAAGAGCTTGCACAGGTCGAAGAACTTCTCCGACACCAGCGCCTTGATCGGCGCGGTGTAGAAGGTCACCTGGTCGTTCGCGAGCGCCGTGAAGTGCGCACCCGCCGCGACCAGCGACTTTCCCGATCCGGTGGGCGTGGACAAGATCACGTTGGCCCCGGAGACGACCTCGATCAGCGCCTCTTCCTGGGCCGGGTAGAGCGTGATGCCCCGGTCCTCGGCCCAGGAGGAGAAGGCCTCGAAGAGGGCGTCGGGGTCGGCGGTCGGCGGCAGCTGATCGATAAGGGTCACGCCCCCATCTTGCCCGCATTCCGCTCGGATGAGGGAACCGGCCGTCATCAGGCTTGATCACGGACGGTAGGCTCGTCCGTCGACCGGGCGTCAACTGGGCGCCGGCAGGGGAGAAACGGGGCGGGCCAACCATGATGGGACCGGCGCACTCGCTGTCCGGAGCGGCGGCCTGGCTGGGCGTCGGAGCGGCCGCGGCCGCCTTCGACCACCCGATGCCCTGGCCGGTTCTCGTCGCCGGCGCGCTCATCTGCGCGGGCGCCGCCCTCGCGCCCGACCTCGACCACAAGTCGGCGACCATCTCCCGCGCCTTCGGGCCGGTCTCCCGGGGCCTCTGCGAGGTCGTCGACAAGCTGTCGTACGCCGTCTACAAGGCGACCCGCTCCTCCTCCGACCCCCGCAGGTCCGGCGGGCACCGGACCCTCACCCACACCTGGCTCTGGGCGGTCCTGATCGGCGCCGGGGCCTCCGTCGCGGCGGTCACCGGGGGCCGCTGGGCCGTCCTCGCGATCCTCTTCGTCCACCTGGTCCTCGCCGTGGAAGGCCTGCTGTGGCGGGCCGCCCGGATGTCCAGCGACGTCCTCGTCTGGCTGCTCGGCGCCGCCGGCGCCTGGATCCTCGCGGGCGTCCTCGACCAGCCCGGCAACGGCGCGAACTGGTTCTTCACCGGCCCCGGCCAGGAGTACCTGTGGCTGGGCCTGCCCATCGTCCTGGGCGCCCTCGTGCACGACATCGGCGACGCCCTGACCGTCTCCGGCTGCCCGATCCTGTGGCCCATCCCCGTCGGCCGCAAGCGCTGGTACCCGCTCGGCCCGCCCAAGGGCATGCGCTTCCGGGCCGGCAGCTGGGTCGAGCTCAAGGTCCTGATGCCCGCCTTCATGCTCCTGGGCGGCGTCGGAGGGGCCTCGGCGCTCGGCTTCCTCTAGCCCTCCGCGGAACACGAGGGGACAGATCGCGCCATGTCGGCTCATCGTCCTCTGGACCGCGCCGCGCGACCGCGCTTCACTTCCGGCCCATGAGATCACTCAAGATCACGAGCGTGATCGGCGGTCTGGTGCTCGCCGCCGGAGCGCTGTTCGCCGCCCACCCGGCCGCCGCCGACGGTCCGAACGGCCCGACGCCGCCCGCCGAGTTCACCACCGACTGGCACGACCCGGTCACCGCCGCCCCGCCCGTCGGGACCCCCGGGACCCGCAGCTGCGAGGTCACCCTCGCCGCCGCGCGGTTCCGCGACTTCACCCCGTACCAGGGGAGCTACACCCCGCCGAAGGAGTGCGGCCCGAGCACCCGCTGGAACAAGGTCGTCCTGCGCCTCGACGGACAGGTCAAGGGCCGCCAGTACGACCGTCTGGGCCACCTCTCCCTCGGCGGCGTCGAGCTCCTCCGCACCTCCACCCCCGAGCCCTCGCCCGAGGGCATCAGCTGGTCCGTCGAGAAGGACGTCACCCGCTACCGCGACACCCTCAGCCGCCCGGGGCCCGTCGAGATGCTCATCGGCAACGTCGTCAACGACACGTACACCGGTGTCATCGACGTCCGCGTCACCCTCACCTTCCACACCGCCGAGGGCCGCGTGAAGCCCGCCGCCGGCACCCCCGACCGGGTCGTCCCGCTCACCGGCGCCACCCTCACCACCCCGCGCAACACCGAGCGCGTCCTCGCCGAGGTGTACGCCACCGGCTCCGGCGGCGGCTGCGAGGAGTTCTGGTACCTCACCGTCCCCGACGCCGCCCCCTACTCCTGCAAGGCCGCCGACGGGCCCTACCGGGAGGTGCGGATCTCCGTCGACGGGAAGCTCGCCGGCATCGCCGCCCCCTTCCCGCACGTGTGGACCGGCGGCTGGTCCAACCCCTTCCTCTGGTACGTGACCCCCGCGCCGCGCGCCTTCGACGTGCAGCCGATCACCTACGACCTCACGCCGTTCGCGGCCCTGTTCAACGACGGCGGGGCCCATCGCGTGGAGGTCTCCGTCGCCGGAGTGCCCGCCGGGCAGTCCGGCTGGAGCGTCCCCGCCAACGTGCTCCTCTGGCAGGACGAGGGCAGCGAGGTCGTCACCGGCGCCCTGGACCGGCACGAGTTCGGCACCCCGCGCAACTCCGCCGTGTACACGGCCGGTTCGCCCGACGTCCTGGAGACCACGGGCGGCGACACGCTCACCGTCGCCGGGCACCTGAACACCTCGCACGGCCGGGTCGCCACCACCGTCACCCGCACCGTCGACCACCGCTCCACGCACCGCTGGGGCGCCGACGAGAACCCGGACGCGCTCACCGCCCGCTGGACCGACGACGAGACCGTCACCGTCGGCCGGACCGCGACCCGCACCCGGCGCACGTACACGATGGACGGCGAGATCTCCGTCGACGGCGCGAACCGCCTGCGGACCGTCCTCACCGTCGGCGACCGCGCCGCCGTCGACGTAGTCCGGGGAGAGAAGCGGCTGTCCTGGTCCCGCCTGGACGACACCTACACCGGCGACGCCTCCTTCACCCTCGGCGTCCCGCGCGACCAGCGGCACGCGGTCGGCACCAGCACCGAGCGCTACCGGCTGTACGGCTCCGCAGGCTGCTACGACCGCAGCCTGACGACCGTCCAGGGCACGGTCACCGAGGACCTGCGGCGCTGCTGAGACGCACGGCCGCCCGGCCCCTCGCGCCGAGGGGCCGGGCGGTACGGCACCGTCAGGCCGGCTTCGCCGAGTCCACGCCCGGGCGGGCCTTCTGCCAGGCGCCGCGCGTGAAGTCGGGAATCTCCTGCGGGGCCCCGCCCGCCTTGATGGAGGCGTGGCTCAGCGGCACCGGAGCCGTCCAGGTGGCGGCGTCGTACACGTCGAAGTCCGGCGGAAGGCCCAGCTGGAGGCACTGCATCAGGCGGTAGACCATGATGTAGTCCATGCCGCCGTGGCCGCCCGGCGGATTGGCGTGCTCCTTCCACAGCCAGTGGTCGAACTCGGCCGCGTACGCCGAGAAGTCGCCCCACGCGTCGTCCTTGTGGTCAGGCTCCAGATAGATCCGGGCCGGGTAGTCCTCGAAGACGCCCCGCGTGCCGCCCAGGCTGTTGATCCTGCTGTACGGATGCGGGGTGGAGACGTCGTGCTCCAGGCGGATCAGCCGGCCCTTGGCCGTCGTGACCATGCTGACCGTCCGGTCGCTCTCGACGTACGTCTCCTTCCAGCTCGGGTCGCCGGCCGGCATGTGCGCCGCGCGGTACTCGGCGAGTCCGAGCGCCGGGGTGCCGAAGCTGCTGATGCTCACCGCCCGGTCGCCCCGGTTGACGTCCATGTAGTTGGCGACCGGACCGAAGCCGTGGTTCGGGTAGAGGTCCCCGCGCAGCTTCGTGTGCCACGTCCGGCGCCAGGGCCCCTCGTAGTACGTCGGCGAGAACAGCAGTTCGCGCAGGTCGTGGTTGTACGCCCCCGCGCCGTGCAGCAGCTCCCCGAACCTCCCGGCGTGCGCCATCCGCAGGACCCGCATCTCGTTCCGCCCGTAGCAGCAGTTCTCCAGCTGCATGCAGTGGCGGCGGGTCTGCTCCGACAGGTCGACGAGCTCCCACAGCTCGGTGAGCTCCATCGCGACCGGGCACTCCACGCCGACGTGCTTGCCGCCCAGCATCGCCGCCCGGGCGACCGGGAAGTGGGTCTCCCAGGGGGTCGCCACGTACACGAAGTCGAGGTCGGTGCGGGTGCAGAGGTTCTCGTAGTCGTCCGCGCCGTGGGTGTACAGGGCGGGGGCCGGCTGTCCGGCGGCGACGACGGCCGCGGCGGCCCGCTCGGCCTTCTCGCGCACCGGATCGCAGACGGCGACCACCCGGACCCAGGGGAGGGCGAGGAAGTTGCCGATCATGCCGGCGCCGCGGTTGCCGTACCCGACGATGCCGACCCGGACGGTGGAACGGCCCTCGAACGGGACCCCCGCCATGGTGGCGCCCCGGCGCTGCGGCACGGCGGGGGTCTCCGGGGCGAGGGCGGGAACGGGTCCGGTGGCCGCCCGGGCGGGCTGTCCGCTCGCGGCGGCGATGCCGAGCCCGGCCCCGGCCGCCCCGGCGGTGGTCCTGAGGACCGTGCGACGACTCGGGGGGCGTGGTGTGCGGTCGTCCATGGAACCTCCCTGCTGACGGGTGGTTGGACTGTACAAGTCCGCCGCTCGGGCGGGGCCGTACCCATCGCCCATGATCACTCGAACATACGAAGGGCCCCTCACCGCTCGGGGTGAGAGGCCCTTCGTCCGAAGACCCGGACGGTCAGGGGCGGGTGGCGCGCTCCAGGGCGAGCAGCACCGACCGGTAGCTCCGGCCCGTCGCCCGGTCCATGCCGATCTCGCACATCCGGTTCGCCGAGAGGTGCGCGTCGAACGGACGGGCCGTCACCTCCGCCGCCTCGCGGGCCGTCGCCGAGGCCGTCAGCTCCGGATGCAGCATGCCCCGGTCGCCGGCGAAGGCGCAGCAGCCCGCGTCGGCGGGGACGACGACCTCCTCCGCGCAGGCCCCGGCGAGCGCGGTGAGCTTGTCCTCGTCGCCCAGGTGCCGCATCGAGCAGGTCGGATGGACCACGGCCGAGGCGACGCGGCGCCGCACGTCGAGCCGGGGGAGCAGCTCGTCCGCCGCCCACACCAGCGAGTCCACCACGGTCAGTTCGGCATGCAGCTCCCGGTTGTCCTCCGTCAGGTACGGCACCACCTCGTCCGCGATCCCGAGGGTGCAGGAGGAGGCGTCCACCACCAGCGGCAGCCTCCCGCCGGCCGTCCAGCCCCAGGCGGCCTCGACGATCCGGTTCGCCATCACCTCGTTGCCCCGCTCGTACCCCTTGGAGTGCCAGATCGTCGCGCAGCACGTCCCGGCCACGTCGTCCGGGATCCACACCGGCCGCCCGGCCCGCGCGGACACCGCGACGACGGCCTCCGGCAGCGAGGGCCCGCGCTCGCCCTCCGGATCGCCGAAGATGCGGTTCACACAGGCCGGGTAGTAGACGGCGGCCGCCGCCGGGCGGTGGGTGCGGGGCAGCCGCCGCGCCGCCGCGCCCGGCATCTCCGGCAGCCACTCCGGTACGAGGTCGGGGCGGACGGCCCTGCGGGCGAGGCCCGTCACCGACTCCAGGACCCGGTCGCCGATCCGGTCCGCCGCCGCGACCGCGAGCCGCGCGGAGGCCTCCACGGCACGGAAGTTCCGCGCGGCGAGGGCGGCGATCCGCTCCTCGCGCGGCGAGTGCCGCTCGTGCCGGAACTCCTTCATCAGCGCCCCCGTGTCGATCCCGACCGGGCAGGCCAGCTTGCAGGTGGAGTCCCCGGCGCAGGTGTCGACGGCGTCGTAGCCGTACGACTCCAGGAGCCGGGTCTCGACGGGGGAGCCGTCGGACTGGCGCATCATCTCCCGGCGCAGCACGATCCGCTGGCGCGGAGTGGTCGTCAGGTCGTGGCTGGGGCAGGTCGGTTCGCAGAAGCCGCACTCGATGCAGGGGTCGGCGATCCGCTCCACGGCCGGGATCGTCTTCAGGCCGCGCAGATGGGCCTGCGGATCGCGGTCCAGGACGATCCGGGGGGCGAGCACGCCGGCCGGGTCGACGGCCTCCTTGACCCGCCACATCAGATCGGTCGCCTTCGCCCCCCACTCCAGCTCCAGGAAGGGCGCGATGTTGCGGCCGGTGGCGTGCTCCGCCTTCAGCGAGCCGTCGAAGCGCTCCACGGTCAGCTTGCAGAACTCGTCCATGAAGGCCGCGTACCGCTCGACGTCGGAGGGGTCGGCCGCGTCGAAGGCGAGCAGGAAGTGGAGGTTGCCGTGGGCCGCGTGGCCGGCCACGGCCGCGTCGAAGCCGTGCCGGGCCTGGAGGTCGAGCAGCGCGGCGCAGGCCTCCGCGAGCCGCTCCGGCGGCACCGCGAAGTCCTCGGTGATCAGGGTCGTACCGGAGGGGCGGGAGCCGCCGACGGCCGTCACGAAGGCCTTGCGGGCCTTCCAGTAGCCGGAGATCCGCTTCGGGTCCCGGGTGAAGGCGTTCTCCGCGGAGGCCACCGGGGCGACCGGCCGGAGACCGGCGAGCACGCGCTCCGCCGCCCGCTCGTACGCCTCCAGGGCCGCCGTGTCCGGGGCCCGGAACTCGACCAGGAGCGCCGCCGTCTCCTTCGGCAGCTCCGCCCAGTCGGCCGGCACGCCCGCCACGCTCACCGAGGCCCGCAGCGTGTTGCCGTCCATCAGCTCGACGGCGAGCGCCCCGGCCTCGTTGAACAGGGGCACGGCCGCGGCGGCGGCCGGCAGCGAGGGGAAGAAGAGCAGGGCCGTGGAGACCGCGCGGTCCAGCGGCAGGGTGTCGAAGACGACCTCGGAGATGAAGCCGAGGGTGCCCTCGGAGCCGACCATCAGACCGCGCAGGATCCGCACCGGGGTGTCGCCGTCGAGGAAGGCGTCGAGCCGGTAGCCGTTGGTGTTCTTGAGGGTGTGCTTGGCGCGGATCCGGGCGGTCAGTTCGGCGTCCGCCTCGATCTCCGCCTTCAGCGCCAGGAGCTCCGCGCAGAGCCTCGGCTCGGCGCGCGCGAGCTCCTCGTCGGCGTCCGGGTCCGCCGTGTCGACCACGGTCCCGCTCGGCAGCACGACGGTGAGGGAGGCGACGGTCCGGTACGAGTTCCGGGTGGTGCCGGCGGTCATCCCCGAGGCGTTGTTGGCGACGACCCCGCCGATCGTGCAGGCGACCGCGCTGGCCGGATCGGGTCCGAGGACCCGCCCGTGCGGGGCGAGCGCGGCATTGGCCCGCACCACGGTGGTGCCGGGCCGGATCCTGGCCCGGGCCCCGCCGTCCAGGACCTCGACGCCCGCCCAGTGGCGGCGCACGTCGACGAGGACGTCCTCGCCCTGCGCCTGTCCGTTGAGGCTGGTCCCGGCGGCCCGGAAGACCACCTCGCGGCCCTTGCCGTGGGCGTACGACAGGACGGCGGAGATGTCGTCGATGTCCTCGGCGACCACGACGACCTGGGGGACGAAGCGGTACGGGCTGGCGTCCGAGGCGTAGCGCACCAGGTCGGAGATGTCCGACAGGACCTTGCCCGGCCCGAGGAGCTCGGTGAGCTCCTCGCGCAGCCGCCGCGGCGTGCCCCGGGACTGGAGCTCCGGCACGCGGTCCGGGGCGGGGGTCCGCTCCGTGCCGGGGCGGAGGGCCTGCGGGTTCGGCTCGAACAGCGGCATGTGACGGCTCCCCTTTCGGCGCGGCCCCGCGCCCGGGGGGTCAGCAGCCGCGCTCCGGGCCGGGGTCGACCAGGGCGGACAGCAGACCTTCGAGCACCTCGCGCTGATCGACGGTCAATGGAGCAAGGATGTCCTCTGCGGCGGCCCTGCGCGCGCTGCGCAGCTCGCGCAGCGTGGCGCGGCCGGCGTCGGTGAGCTCGATCCGCACCACCCGGCGGTTGTCGGGGTCGGGCACCCGGCGCACCCGGTCGCTCGCCTCCAGGCCGTCGACGAGACTGGTCACGGCCCTCGGGACGACCTCCAGGCGGGCCGCGAGGTCGGCCATCCGGGGCGGCTCGCCGAAGTGCGCGACCATGCGCAGCAGCCGGGACTGCGCGGGCGTGATGCCGACCGGCTCCAGGTGGCGCTTCTGGATGCGGTGCAGTCGCCGGGTGAGCCGGAGCAGCTGCTCGGCGAGGAGTCCGTCGGTGTCGGCCCTGGCCAGCGGGTCGGAGGTGCTCATGCGGGAACAATATCAGGACCATGTTCATTGTGAGCATAGGTAACAATGAGCTATGGTCTTCAATCGACCGCCGAATCTCTCGAAGGAGCCCATGCGCCCCCACGACCAGTCCGACTGGACACCCCCGCCCCGGGAACCCGGCCGCCCCAAGGAGCCCGCCCAGGTGCGGCGGATCCTGCGGCTCTTCCGCCCCTACCGCGCGCGCCTCGCGCTCGTCGGCCTCCTGGTCGGCGCCGCCTCGCTCGTCTCGGTCGCCTCGCCGTTCCTCCTCCGGGAGATCCTGGACGTCGCGATCCCCCAGGGCCGCACCGGGCTGCTCAGCCTGCTCGCCCTCGGCATGATCGCCACCGCCGTCCTGACCAGCGTCTTCGGCGTGCTCCAGACCCTCATCTCGACCACCGTCGGCCAGCGCGTCATGCACGACCTGCGCACCGGGGTCTACGAGCAGCTCCAGCGGATGCCGCTCGCCTTCTTCACGCGCACGCGTACGGGCGAGGTCCAGTCCCGCATCGCCAACGACATCGGCGGCATGCAGGCGACCGTGACCTCCACGGCCACCTCCCTCGTCTCGAACCTGACGGCCGTCGTCGCGACCGTCGTCGCCATGCTCGCCCTCGACTGGCGCCTCACCCTCGTCTCGCTGCTCCTGCTGCCGGTCTTCGTCTGGATCAGCCGGCGCGTCGGCCGCGAGCGCAAGAAGATCACCACCCAGCGCCAGAAGCAGATGGCCGCCATGGCCGCGACCGTCACCGAGTCCCTCTCGGTCAGCGGCATCCTGCTCGGTCGCACCATGGGCCGCTCCGACTCGCTGACCAGGTCCTTCGCCGAGGAGTCCGAGCGCCTCGTCGACCTGGAGGTGCGCTCCTCCATGGCCGGGCGGTGGCGGATGTCCACCATCGGCATCGTCATGGCCGCGATGCCCGCCCTGATCTACTGGGCCGCCGGCATCGCCCTCGGCTCGGGCGGCCCGCAGATCTCGCTCGGCACGCTCGTCGCCTTCGTCTCCCTCCAGCAGGGCCTCTTCCGGCCCGCCGTCAGCCTGCTCTCCACCGGCGTGCAGATGCAGACCTCCCTCGCGCTCTTCCAGCGCATCTTCGAGTACCTCGACCTGCCCGTCGACATCACCGAGCCCGAGGAGCCGGTCCGGCTGCCGGAGATCCGCGGAGAGGTCTCCTTCGAGAAGGTCGGGTTCCACTACGACCCCGAGGGCAGGGGCCGCCCGACCCTGGACGGCATCGACCTGACCGTCCCCGCCGGCGGCAGCCTGGCCGTCGTCGGCCCCACCGGCTCCGGCAAGTCCACCCTCAGCTATCTGGTGCCCCGGCTGTACGACGTCACCGGCGGCCGCGTCACCCTCGACGGGGTCGACGTGCGCGACCTGGACTTCGACACCCTCGCCCGCGCGGTCGGCGTCGTCTCCCAGGAGACGTACCTCTTCCACGCCTCCGTCGCCGACAACCTGCGCTTCGCCAAGCCGGACGCCACCGACGAGGAGATCGAGGCCGCCGCGCGCGCCGCCCAGATCCACGAGCACATCGCCTCGCTCCCCGAGGGGTACGACACCCTCGTCGGCGAGCGCGGCTACCGCTTCTCGGGCGGCGAGAAGCAGCGCCTCGCCATCGCGCGCACCATCCTGCGCGATCCGCCGGTGCTGATCCTCGACGAGGCGACCAGCGCCCTCGACACCCGGACCGAGCACGCGGTGCAGCGCGCCATCGACGCCCTGTCGGCCGGCCGCACCACGATCACCATCGCCCACCGGCTCTCCACCGTCCGCGACGCCGACCAGATCGTCGTCCTGGAGGCGGGCAGGATCGCCGAGCGCGGGACGCACGAGGAGCTGCTCGCCCGGGACGGGCGGTACGCGGCCCTGGTCCGCAGGGACGCCCGCACCGAACAGGCGAACGTGGGAGCGGTTGTTCCCCAGAACGTGTGATCGTGCCGGGATTCGTTGCTTCACCCTCTCGGCCCATCGGATGATTACGGAGTGCGAGCGACGGGCTGCAGACCGCGACCGCACACGTCCCACTGATGTACCTGTACGAGGAGAAGCACCACCATGAACGTCATCACCAACCTGCTCGCCGGCGTCTTCCACTTCCTGGGCTGGCTCATCTGACGCTCGCAGCACCCGGCGCCGCCGGTCCCCCGTCCCAGGGGGCCGGCGGCGCCGCCGTGTGCGCGGTTCCCCGGATTCGCGCACGGACCGGGTTAGCGTGCGGCCATGACGTACCGCCGCGCCCGTCTCACCCGGCGCGGCCGCCTGACGCTGCTCCTCGGAGCCGTCCTCGTCGTGGCCGCCGCCGTCACCGTCCCGGTGCTGCTCGGCCGGGACGGTCCGGCCGTCGAACAGCCCCGCACGCTCCTCGTCCCGGAGGGCTGGCGGGCGGGCCAGGTCTACGCGGCCGTGGACCGGGCGCTCCACCTGCCCGAGGGGACCGCGCGGAGGACCGCGACCACCCCGGGAGTCCTCCCGCTGCCCGCCGCGGCCGGCGGCAACCCCGAGGGCTATCTCTTCCCCGCGACGTACCCGGTGGTCTCGGCCACCACCCCGCAGGCACTGCTGCGCTCCATGGTGGGCACCGCGGCGAAACGCTACGGCGCCGGGCGGATCGCCGAGGGCGCGCGGGCGCACGGGCTCAGCGTGTACGAGACGGTCGTCGCGGCCAGCATCGTGCAGGCCGAGGCCGACAACCCCGAGGACATGGCGAAGGTGGCCCGCGTCGTGCTCAACCGGCTCGCCCGGGGCATGGCGCTCCAGATGGACTCGACCCTCCATTACGGGCTCCGGCGCGACGGCGTCGACACGAGCCTCGGGGACACGGAGTCCCGGAGCCCGTACAACACCTACGCGCGGAAGGGCCTGCCGCCGACGCCGATCGACAACCCGGGGGACGAGGCCGTGGACGCGGTGATCCGGCCCGCCGACGGCGACTGGCTGTACTTCGTCACGGTCGCCCCGGGGGACACCCGCTTCACCGCCGACTACGCGACCCACCGGGCGAACGTGGCCGAGTTCAACGCCCGTCGGGCCGCCGCGCGGCACTGACGGGGCGGGTCAGGCGGTCGGCGCGGCCACCGGTTCGCGGTCCAGGAGGCGGCGGATGTCGGAGACGGCCGCGCGGCCGGCCCGGTTGGCGCCGATCGTCGAGGCCGAGGGGCCGTAGCCGACGAGGTGGACGCGCTCGTCCCGTACCGCGCGCGTGCCCTCGACCTGGATGCCGCCGCCCGGCTCCCGCAGCCGCAGCGGCGCCAGATGGTCGATCGCCGCCCGGAAGCCGGTCGCCCACAGGATGACGTCCACGTCGGCGGTCCGGCCGTCGTCCCAGGCCACCCCGGTCGGGGTGATCCGGTCGAACATCGGGAGCCGGTCCAGGATCCCGCGCGCGCGTGCCGCGCGGATCGCGTCGTTGAGGGGGAGCCCGGTGACCGAGACGACGCTCTGCGGCGGCAGCCCGCGCCGTACCCGGTCCTCGACCAGGGCGACGGCGGCCCGTCCCTCCGCCTCCCCGAAGGAGCCCTCGCGGTAGACGGGCTCGCGCCGGGTCACCCACGTCGTCCCGGCGGCGACCTCGGCGATCTCCATGAGGTGCTGGGTGCCGGAGGCGCCGCCGCCCACGACCAGCACCCGCTTCCCGGCGAACGCCTCGGGGCCCGGGTACTGGGCGGTGTGCAGCTGGCGGCCCCGGAAGGTCTCCTGCCCCGGGTAGCGAGGCCAGAACGGACGGTCCCAGGTGCCGGTCGCGTTGACCAGGGCCCGCGTCGCGTAGACGCCCTCCGAGGTCTCGACCCGGAGCCGGCCGCCCTCGCCCTCCCGGACGGCCGTGACGTCGACGGGCCGGTGGACCCGCAGGCCGAAGGTCCGCTCGTACGTGTCGAAGTACGCGCCGATCACCTCCGAGGAGGGGCGCGCGGGGTCGGCCCCGGTCAGCTCCATGCCGGGCAGCGCATGCATCCCGTGGACCTTGCCGTACGTGAGCGACGGCCAGCGGAACTGCCAGGCGCCGCCCGGATGCGGGGCGTGGTCCAGGACGACGAAGTCCCGGTCCGGCTCCAGGCCGGTGCGCCGCAGGTGGAAGGCGGCCGAGAGCCCCGCCTGCCCGGCGCCGATGACGAGGACGTCCACCGTCCTGACCTCTTCGAACCCGAAATCGTTCACGCTTCCACCAACCGGGGCGGGGGTGCGGTTCTTCCCGCGCCGGTCGGTGGTCCGGGCGGGGCAGCCCTCGCGGGGGGCGGGCTCAGGACGCGTCGGGCGCGGTGTCGCCGGAGGACGGGGCCGCCCTTCTCCTGCGGTACACCGCCACCCCGCACACCACGAGGAGAAGGGCGGCCACGGCGGACACCCCGAGGGCCGTCCGCTCGGCGAAGAGCCTTCCCAGCACGTGGAGCGCGCCGACCCCCGCGGCCCCGTAGATCAGCGCCCAGGCCCCTCCGCCCACGAACAGGGCGGGCAGGTAGCGCGACAGCGGCATGCGCATGCTGCCCGCGAGGAAGTTGGCGGCGGTCTGGAAGCCGACGGTCAGGAAGGAGACGGCCACCACCGGCGCGCCCCACCGCTGGATCGCCCGCTCGGCGCGCCGGAACCTCGCCGAGGAGATCCGCCCGGAGAACCTGCTGCGCCGGGCACCGGCGCCGGCGAGCCATCCGACGGCGAACGTCCCTCCGGCGCGAAGCAGGACGATGACGTACAGGGCTCCGGCCGTGAGCGCGATCTCCATGTCAGGAAAGGCTAGCCTAACCGGATCCTGCGCGGTCGTCCGGCTGTCGAGCGGCACGATCGCGCAAGGTCCGGTGGCCCGGGGCGCCGGGCGAGGGGCGGCTTCCTACCGGCCGCCCGGCACCAGCAGCGGCGCGCCGCCCGGGGCCGAGGCCGGACGGCCGTTCGCCGCCGGGACGCCGAGCAGCGGCGAGGCGGGCGCCGACGGCAGCAGCCCGCGCGCCGCGAGCTCGGGCGTCACGCCCTCGCCGAACCAGTACGCCTCCTCCAGGTGCGGGTAGCCGGACAGGACGAAGTGCTCGATGCCCAGGTCGTGGTACTCCTCGATCCGGTCCGCGACGTCCGCGTGGCTGCCCACGAGCGCGGTGCCGGCCCCGCCCCGTACCAGACCGACGCCCGCCCACAGGTTCGGCGAGATCTCCAGGCGGTCGCGGTCGAGCGAGCCCCCCTGGTGCAGCGCCAGCATCCGCTGCTGGCCCACCGACTCGCTCCGCCCGAGGAGCTCCTGCGCCGCCGCGACGGTCTCCGCGTCGAGATCGGAGAGCAGCCGGTCGGCCGTCGCCCAGGCCTCGCGCGCCGAGTCCCGGGAGATCGTGTGCAGCCGGATCCCGAAGCGGACCGTCCGGCCGCGCTCCTCCGCGAGCCTACGGATCCAGTCGATCTTCTCCTTCACCTGCCAGGGCGGCTCGCCCCAGGTCAGGTACACGTCCGCGTGCTCCGCCGCGACCGGGCCCGCGGCCGCGGACGAGCCGCCGAAGAAGATCTCGGGCAGCGGGTCCGGCGGCAGCGCGGTCAGCCCGCCCTTGATCCGGAAGTGCTCGCCCTCGAAGTCGAACGGCCGCCCGCCCCAGGCGCCGCGCACCACCGAGAGGAACTCGGCCGTCCGCGCGTACCGCCGGTCGTGGTCGAGGTGGTCGCCGAAGCGGCGCTGCTCGGCCGAGTCGCCGCCGGTCACGACGTTGAGCAGCAGCCGGCCCCGGGTGATCCGCTGGTACGTCGACGCCATCTGGGCCGCGAGCACCGGCGAGATCACCCCCGGCCGGAACGCCACCAGGAACTTGAGCCGTTCGGTGTGCTGGGCCAGCGCGACCGTCGTCAGCCAGGCGTCCTCGCACCACGTGCCGGTCGGGGTCAGCACGGCCTCGAAGCCCAGCTGCTCGGCCGCCTTGGCGATCTGGACCAGATAGTCGATGTCGGGGGCGCGGACCCCGGACACGGTCCGGTTCCGGGTGATCCCGCCGTCCGTGTAGGCGTGCCGGTCGACGAGGGTCCGGCCGTCGCCGCCGGTCGGCAGGAACCAGTGCAGGTGGACGGTCATCAGGAGGCCTTTCCGTAGCTGCGCGCCGGGGTGGTGGACGGCGGCAGGTCCTTGTTGAAGCGGGTGTCGACGTAGTCGGCGAAGCGGAACGTGCGGGGGATCAGCCCCAGTCCGGCGAAGGTGTCGGCGAGCTTCTGCTCGGAGGCGATGGCCGCGTCGTCGAGGGCGACGGGGACGCGGGTGCCGTTGCTGCGCTTCACGGCGGCCAGTGCCACCTCGTACGGCAGCCCGGTCTCCTTCGCCCAGGCCCTCGCCCACTCCTCGGGGTGGGCGAACACCCAGCCCTGGGCGCGGCGGAGGCGTTCGACGAAGTCGCCGATCGCCTTCGCCTTCTCCTTGTCGGCCAGGGCCGAGGGGGCGGCGACCTGGAAGCCGAGGCCGTTGACGAGGCCGCGCCCGTCGGTCAGCACCCGGCCCTTGCCGCTCAGCAGGACCTGCGAGGTGTACGGGTCCCAGACCGCCCAGGCGTCGACCTTGCCGCTGGTGAACGCGGCCAGGGCGTCGGCCGGCTGCAGCAGGCTGACCTGGACGTCGGACAGTCGCAGGCCGGCCTCGCGGAGCGAGGCGATCAGCTGGAAGTGGGCGGAGCTGCCCTGGGCGACGGCGACCCTCTTCCCCTTCAGGTCCCGCGCGGTGCGCAGCGGCGAGTCCTTCGGGACGAGGATCGCCTCGCCCGCGGAGTCGCCGTGCGTCGCGGCGACCACGGTGATCTTCGAGCCGGCCCCGGCGGCGAAGACGGGCGGGGTGTTGCCGACGGAGCCGATGTCGACGGCCTTGGCGTTCACCGCTTCGAGCAGTGGCGGTCCGGAGGGGAACGTCGACCACTTCACCCGGTAGGGGAGGTCGTCGAGCTCACCGGCGGCGCGCAGCAGGGCCTCGGAGCCGCCCTTCTGGTCGCCGACGTTCAGGACCAGGGAGCCCTTGCCGTCGGAGTTCGAGGTGTTGTCGGCGGCGGAGGCGCCGGAGCAGGCGGAGGCGAGCAGGGCGAGCGGCACGAGCAGCGCCGCGGCGGCGGACAGGCGGAAGGACTTCATCGATGTCTCCTGGGAGGGTTCGGTCAGGCCGTGACGGTGTCGGCGAACTCGCCGTCCGTGACGCCGAGTTCGGCGAGCAGGCGGCCGCGGAGCGCGGCCAGTGCCGGATCGCCGGGGGAGCGGGGGCGGTCGAGGTCGACGGCGGTGTCGTACGCGATCACGCCGTCCCGCATCACCAGCGCCCGGTCCGCGAGCAGCAGCGCCTCGTCGACGTCGTGCGTGACGAGCAGGACCGCGCCGCCGCCACAGCTCGGCCACCAGCCGCTGGGCCTTGATCCGGGTCAGCGCGTCGAGCGCGCCGAACGGCTCGTCGAGCAGCAGCAGATCCGGATCCCGTACCAACGCCCGGGCGAGCGAGGCGCGTTGGGCCTCACCGCCGGACAGGGTCTTCGGCCACGCCCCCGAGCGGTGGCCGAGCCCCACCTCGGCGAGCGCCCGCTCCGCCAGCGCCCGGTCCGGCTTCCCCGGCAGCCCGAGCAGCACGTTCCGCCAGACCTTCTTCCAGGGCATGAGGCGCGGCGCCTGGAAGGCGACCGCGCGGCGGCGCGGCACCAGGACCGTGCCGGAGACCTCCCGGTCGAGCCCCGCGAGGATCCGCAGCAGCGTCGACTTGCCGCAGCCGCTGTGTCCGAGGAGGGCGGTGAACTGCCCGGCGCGCAGGGTCAGATCGAGCCCGTCGACGACGGGGCGCCCGTCGAAGGAGCGGGTGAGACCCTGGACGGTCACTGCCCTGTGAAGGTCGGTCGCCATTGCAGCAGCAGCCTTTCGAGAGTGCGGACGAGGGCGTCGGCGAGCAGGCCGAGGAAGGCGTAGACGACCAGGCAGACGACGATCACGTCCGTGCGGAAGAACTCCCGCGCCTGGTTCATGAGGAAGCCGATCCCGGCGTCGGCGTTGATCGACTCGCCGAAGACCAGCGCGAGCCAGGCCGTGGCCAGCGAGTACCGGAGGCCGGTCATCGCCCCGGGCAGCGCGCCCGGCAGGACGACGTGCCGGATCAGGCCCCACCGGCCGAGCCCCAGGGACTCGCCCGCCTCGACGAGCCCCGCGTCGACGCCCCGGATCCCGGCGTACACGTTCAGATAGAGGTGGAAGGCGACGCCGAGCGCGATCAGCGCCACCTTGGGCGCCTCCCCGATCCCCAGCCAGATGATGAACAGCGGGATCAGCCCGACCCACGGCACCGTCCGCAGCATCTGCACGGGGGCGTCGACGAGGTCCTCGCCGAGCCGCGAGAGCCCGGACACCAGGGCGAGCGCGATCCCCACCACCCCGCCGAGCAGCAGCCCCGCGGCGACCCGGCGCAGCGAGACGCCCATCGCGGTCGGCAGCGTCCCGTCCCCGACCAGCTCGCCGGCGGCCCGGGCGATGGTCCCCGGCGAGGCCAGCACGTCCGCCGGAAGCACCCCCGCCGTACTGCTCGCCTGCCAGAGGACGAGCAGCAGCACCGGGCCCGCGGTCCGGCGCAGCCAGCGCGGAACGGACGGGCCGCGCCCCGGTTCCCGGGCGGGAGTCAGGGACTCGACATCCGGCAAAGGCGATATGTCGGGCGGGGAGTGGTGTGAAGGAGGGGCGTGGTCGACCGTCATGACGGACTCCGGGGGAGAGGGAGGCGAAGGTACGCGTCAGCGACCGCGGGCGCGGAGCGGACACGCGCGCACGGCGATCAGGGCCTCAGGGAGGTGAGAAAGGTGAAAGGGCGTCAGCGGCCGCGGCGACACGCGGCGGAGGCCACCCGCAGCAGGTCGATGTGACCGCGCGTGGTGAGCAGGGCTGTACGCAACATGGCGCGAAGGTAGCGGTCACCGCGCCCCGGGTCAACGGTGTCTCGGACGGTGGACGCGCGGCCCGCGCCCGCCGGGCCGGGGCACGGCCGTGCCCCGTACGTGATCACCGCACGCCCTAAGCTGCCCCACGGCACAGGTCCCGACCCAGGAGCGCACCCCATGAACGACCGCGACCGGCAGCACCCGTACCCCGACGCCTTCCGGGCGGACGAGGCGCCCGCGCCGCACGCGCTGCTCGCCCCGGTGACCGGACTGCTCGGGACCTGGACCGGACGCGGACGGGGCGGCTATCCCTCGCTCGCCGAGGAGTTCGCGTACGAGCAGGAGGTCACCTTCAGCCACGACGGGCGCCCCTTCCTGCACTACGAGGCGCGGGCCTGGCTGATCGACGAGGACGGCACCCCGCTGCGGCCCTCCGCCCGGGAGAGCGGCTGGTGGCGGCTCCAGCCCGAGGGCCGGGTCGAGGCGCTGATCACCCAGCCCACCGGCATCGCGGAGATCGCCGTCGGCCACGCGGACGGCACCACCGTCGACCTCACCACCCACGAGGTCGCGCTCGCCCCCACCGCCAAGCAGGTCGACGCCACCCGCCGCCGCTACACCCTCACCGGCGAGGACGTCCTCGACTTCGTCCACGACCTCGCCGCCGTCGGCCGCCCGCTCCAGCACCACCTGGCGGTACGGCTCCACCGCGCCGACAGGGGCTGACCCGGTCCCGCACAATACGGGGGTGAGCGATGACGACCCGTACCTGTGGCTGGAAGAGATCTCCGGCGATGACGCCCTCGCGTGGGTGGCCGAGCGGAACGCCGAGACGGCGGACGCGCTGGTCGCCGACGCCGGGTTCGCCCCGCTGAAGGCGCGCGTGCGGGAGGTGCTCGACGCCTCCGACCGCATCCCGTACACCGCCCGGCGCGGCGCGTACCTCTACAACTTCTGGCGCGACGCCGAGCACGTGCGCGGGGTGTGGCGGCGCACGACCCTGGAGCGGTACCGCAAGGACGAGCCCGAGTGGGAGGTCCTCCTCGACGTCGACGCGCTGGCCGCCGCCGAGGACGAGAAGTGGGTGTGGGACGGGGCGCGGGTGCGCCGTCCCGCGTACGACCGGGCCCTGGTGCGCCTGTCACGGGACGGCGGCGACGCCGTCGTGGTCCGCGAGTTCGACCTCGGGACGCGGGAGTTCGTCGCGGACGGCTTCGAGGTGCCGGAGGCGAAGACGCGGATCGGCTGGATCGACGACGACACCGTCTTCGTCGGCACGGACACCGGGCCGGGCTCGCTGACCGGCTCCGGCTATCCGCGCACGGTCCGCCGCTGGCGGCGCGGCACGCCGATCGAGGAGTCCGAGCTCGTCTACGAGGCCGAGGACACGGACGTGTCGGCCTGGGGATACCGCGACGACACCCCCGGCTTCGAACGGGACTTCGTCGGCCGCTCGCTGGACTTCTTCCGCAGCGAGACGTACCTCCTGGAGCCCGACGGCACGACCGTGCGCGTCGACGTCCCCGAGGACGCCGTCGTCGACGTCCACCGCCGGCACCTGCTCGTCACCCTGAAGTCCGAGTGGCTCGGCCGGCCCACCGGCTCCCTCCTCGCCTTCGACTTCGAGGCCTTCCTCGCGGGCGACCGCACCCACGAGGCGCTGTTCACCCCGGACGCCCGGACGGCCCTCGCCGGGCACTGCTGGACCCGCCACCACCTGATCCTGGAGACGATGCGGGACGTCAGCGCCCACATCGAGGTCCTCACCCCGGGCGGCGACGGTGCCGGGTGGACGCGCACCCCGCTCGTCGGCGTCCCGGCGCTGTCCGCCGTCGGCGTCGTGGACACGGACCCGGACGTCTCCGACGAGTACTTCCTCGACGTGTCGGGCTTCCTCCAGCCCTCCAGCCTCCACCGCGGGCACATCGGCGGCGACACGGAGGTCCTCAAGCGGGCCCCCGACCGCTTCGACACCGCCGGACTCTCGGTCGCGCAGCACTTCGCGACCTCCGCCGACGGCACCCGCGTGCCGTACTTCGTCATCGGCCCCGACCACACCGCCACCGGCCCGGGCCCCACCCTGCTCTACGGCTACGGCGGCTTCGAGGTCTCCCTCACCCCCTACTACGGCGCCGTCACCGGCCGGGCGTGGCTGGAGGGCGGCGGCACGTACGTCATCGCGAACATCCGGGGCGGCGGCGAGTACGGACCGGACTGGCACCAGGCCGCGCTCGGCGCGGAGCGGCCGCGGGCCTTCGAGGACTTCGCGGCCGTCGCCCGGGACCTGGTCGACCGCGGCATCACCACCCCGGCACAGCTGGGCGCCTCCGGCGGCAGCAACGGCGGCCTGCTCATGGGCGCGATGCTCACCCGCCACCCGGAGCTGTTCGGCGCGATCGTCGCGCAGGTCCCGCTGCTCGACATGACCCGCTTCCACAAGCTCCTCGCGGGCGCCTCCTGGATCGCCGAGTACGGCGACCCCGACGACCCGGCCGACCTCGCCCACCTGCGCGAACTCTCCCCGTACCACCGCCTCGCGGCCGACCGGACCTATCCGCCGGTGCTCCTGATGACCTCCACCCGCGACGACCGCGTCCACCCGGGCCACGCCCGCAAGGCGGCGGCGCGGCTGCGGGAGCTCGGCCATCCGGTGCTCTTCCACGAGAACACCGGCGGCGGGCACGCGGGCGCCGGGGACAACGAACAGGCCGCCCACAACAGCGCCCTCGTGCACACCTTCCTGCGGAAGCACCTGACCTGAGGGGGCCGACCTGAGGGGCCTGACTTGAGGGGGGCCTGGTTTGAGGGGGGCCTGGTTTGAGGGGGGCCTGGTTTGAGGGGGCCGGCCTGAGGGGGCCGGCCTGAGGGGGCCTTCTACAGCCAGCCCTGGCGCTGCGCCTGGAGCGCCATCTGGAAGCGGCTCGTGGCGCCGAGCCGGGCCATGAGGACCTGGATCCGGCGGAAGAGCGTACGGCGGCTGACCCCGATCTCCCGGGCGATGACGTCGTCGCTCGCGCCGCCCGCGAGCAGCCAGAGCAGCCGGCGGTCGGTGGGCAGCAGCCCGGCGGGCAGCACGCCCGCCGGGCGGGCCGTGCGGCCGTGGAACGGCAGGGCGGTCTGCCAGGTCTGCTCGAACAGGGCGATGAGCGCGGAGAGGAGCCCGCAGGGCTGCACGACCAGCATCGTGTTGTGCACGTCGGCCTCCCTGATCGACAGCGACACGAGCGCGTACGCCTCGTCGATGATCAGGAGCTTGACCGGGAGCGACGGCAGCACCCTGGCCTGCTCGCCGGCCTCGACGCACGGCTCGATGACCGTCCGCATGGTGTCGGGGTGCTCCAGCGACGCCTGCGTGTAGATGACGCGCTGCGTCACTCCCCGGGCGAGCGTGGCCAGCGCGTCCTCGGTGGCGCCCGCGATGGGCGTGTACGGGGGCGATTCGAACTGCCGGATCTGCGTGCGGGCACTGGCCCAGGCCTGCCGGCTCCGGGGGCCGATGGCGTCGCCGGTGACGACCTCCACGAGATCGTCGTTGTACGCGGCCAGCCGCTGCCGCCGGAACGACTCGAACGCGCCGCCGACGGTGATCCGCGACTCGTCGAGCTCGGCCGCCCGGTGCCGCCCCAGGATCTCCAGGCCCGCGGCCGGAGGCACCGGCGCCACCAGATCAGGGCCCCGCACCGCCGGACTCGCCAGGCCCGCGTCGACCAGCTCCCCGTACGCCGCCGACAGCTCCGCGCCGTCGAGACCGGCCGCGGAGCCGATGGCGTCGAGCGGCGCGGGACCGAGGTCCAGGAGCCGGACGTAGACCCGGCGGGCCTCCTCGCCGATCCCCAGAAGCCGGAGCGCCTCACTGAGCTTCGCGTTCGCCATGGACCGCATTATCGACCCGCCCCGGCCGCCCCCGCCGCCCGGGTGTGGCCGATCCGTGCCACTGTCCGATCCGGGCACCCGCCGGGCCTGCGCGGGGGTACCGTCCCGGATGCCGCCGACGGACGGCGGCCGAGAACGCAACCCGGAAGAAGGTGCAGGACGTGGCGAAGGGTCGCAAGAACGGCCTCTACAACGGCGTCTCCGAGGAGCTCTCCGCCTTGATGAGGACGGGGTGGGCGGACACCGAGCGGCACGACCTCGAACCGGCCGAGCAGGCCCCGTACGCGGCCGCCCGCCGCGCCGCGCTCTCCGCGCTGTTCCCCGGCGAGCGCCTGGTCGTCCCCTCGGGCAACCTCAAGACCCGCTCCAACGACGACACCTACCCGTTCCGCCCGTACTCCGGCTACGTGCACATGACCGGCGACCAGGCCCGCGACTGCGCGCTCGTCCTCGAACCCCGCGCCGACGGCGGCCACGACGCCCACTGCTACCAGCTGCCCCGCGACAGCCGCGACAACGACGAGTTCTGGATCGGCTACACGGCCGAGCTGTGGATGGGCCGCCGCCGCTCCCTCGCCGAGGCCGAGACCGTCCTCGGCATGGCCTGTCGCGACGTCCGCGGGCTCACCGGGGACCTCGCCGCCGGCGGCGACGTGCCGACCCGGATCGTCCGCGGCGTCGACCCGGCCCTCGAAGCCGCCGTCACCACCGACGAGGAGCGCGACGCCGAGCTGGAGGGGGCGCTCAGCGACCTCCGCCTCGTCAAGGACGAGTGGGAGATCGGCGAGATGCGCAAGGCGGTGGACTCCACCGTGCGCGGCTTCACCGACTGCGTCGCCGAACTCTCCCGGGCGGTCGCCTCCTCCGAGCGGTGGATCGAGGGCACCTTCTTCCGCCGGGCCCGCCTGGAGGGCAACCACGTCGGCTACGGCTCGATCTGCGCCGCCGGCGACCACGCCACGATCATGCACTGGACGCAGAACGACGGCCCGGTCCGCCCCGGCGAGCTGCTCCTCCTCGACGCCGGCGTCGAGACGCACTCCCTGTACACCGCCGACGTCACCCGCACCCTCCCCATCAGCGGCACCTTCACCCCGGTCCAGCGCCAGGTGTACGACGCGGTGTACGAGGCCCAGGAGGCGGGCTTCGCCGCGGTGAAGCCGGGCGCCCCGTACCGCGACTTCCACGAGGCCTCCCAGCGCCACCTGACGGCCCGCCTCGTCGAGTGGGGCTTCATCGAGGGTCCCGTCGACCGCGCGTACGAGCTCGGTCTCCAGCGCCGGTTCACCATGGCCGGCACCGGTCACATGCTCGGCCTGGACGTCCACGACTGCGCGCAGGCCCGCACGGAGGAGTACGTCGACGGCGTCCTCGAACCGGGCATGGTGCTCACGGTCGAGCCCGGCCTGTACTTCCAGCCGGACGACCTGACCGTGCCCGAGGAGTGGCGCGGCATCGGCGTCCGCATCGAGGACGACCTGGTCGTCACCGAGGAGGGCAACGAGAACCTGTCGGCCGGTCTGCCGCGCTCCTCGGACGAGGTCGAGGCGTGGATGGCGCGGTTCGCCGGCTGAGCCTCCGCCGTGCCGCCCGGGGCCGTCCGCGTGAATTCGCGCGGACGGCCCCCCGCGTCGTCCCGGAGTTCGGCCCGTCGTCGGGTCGGGCGGGGATCGTGGGGCGGATGGGGCGTGTGACGGTGCGGAGCTTCGGCCTGTTCGGCCTGTTCGGCCTGTTCGGCCTGTTCGGCCTGTTCGGTCTGCTGTTCGGTGGCCTGTGCGTGACGGGTCCGGGCGTGACGGGTCCGGTCGTCCCGGGTCCGGTTGTGGCGGGATCCGCCGGGGAGCCCGGACCGACCGGAGCGGCGGCCCGGTGCGAGGTGTCCGTGCCGTACGCGGCCGGGGCCGGCGGCTACGCGAACCACCGCGTCCCGGCCGCCGTGCGGACCCGCGCCGGGACCGTCCTCGCTTTCGCCGAGGGGCGGGTCGGCGGGGCCGGGGACAGCGGTGACATCGACATCGTGGTGCGGCGGTCGGAGGACGGCGGCTGCACCTGGGGGCCGGCGCGGGTCGTCGCCGACGGGAACGGCGACACGCGCGGCAACCCCGCGCCGGTCGTCGATCCGCGCTCGGGCGACATCGTGCTGCTCAGCTCGTACAACGGGGCGGAGGCGACGGAGCGGCGGATCCTGCGCGGCGAGGTCCCCGCCGCGCGCGGCCGCCGGGTGTTCGTCCAGCGCAGCTCCGACGACGGGCGGACGTTCTCCGCGCCGCGCGAGATCACCGCGCGCGTGAAGAAGCCCGGCTGGCGCTGGTACGCCACCGGGCCGGGCCACGCCCTCGCCCTGACGCGCGGCCCGCACGCGGGTCGGCTCGTCGTGCCCGCCAACCACTCGGAGGCGCCGCCCGAGGGCTCCACGGACACCGGCGAGGAGCCCCGCCACTACGGGGCGCATGCCCTCTACAGCGACGACGGCGGCCGGTCCTGGTCCCTCGGCCTGGTGGACGGCACCTACGACGGATTCGTCAACACCAGCGAGTCGACGGTGGCCCAACTCCCGGACGGGCGCCTGTACTTCAACTCCCGCGACCAGCTGGGGACGAGCCCCGGCAACCGCGCGGACGCCTTCTCCCGCGACGGCGGCGCGAGCCTCGACCGCCCCTTCGCGCCCCAGCGCACCCTGGACGGCGTGCCCGTGGTGCAGGGCAGCCTGCTGTACGTGGGCGGCCGTGACGGGGTCCTGCTGTTCTCGGCCCCCTCGGTGCCGGACGCCCGCGCGGAGGAGGCCGTCTGGGCCAGCCGGGACGGCGGACGGACCTTCACGAAGGCGCTGACGGTGGACCGGCGGAAGGCCGCCTACTCGGACCTGGTGCCGCTGGACGCGACGACGGTCGGCCTCCTGTACGAGACCGGGGCGCGGAGCCCGTACGAGACGGTGGAGTTCCGCCGCGTCCCGCTGGCGGCGCTCACCGCGCACCCGTCCGACCCGCGCTTGCCCGAACGAGGGAAAGACGATCGAGTCTTCACCTATCCAGGTGAGAGCGGCCGAGGTGAAACGTCCCTCCCCGCGGCGGGGCGGCCACGCTCGACGTGACACATGGAGCCACCCTGTGGAGCGTCCGATGCAGCTGATCCCCCGTCATGACCCGTACCTCGCCGTCCGCTCGACCGGCGGCCGTACGGTCGTCGCCCTCCGGGGCGAGCTCGACCTCGTCCTGGTGCGGCACCTGCGGCCCGAGCTCGACGCCCTGGTGCGGGAGTCCGACGCCCTGACCGTCGACATCCGGCGCCTCACCTTCTGCGACGCCACCGGGCTCGGACTCCTCGCCCACTGCGCCGGGCGCATGCACCGGCGCGGGGCGCGCTGGCGGCTGGTCTGCGACCAGCCGTGGATCCTGCGGCTCATCCGGCTGGCCGCGCTGGGCGACGTCCTCCGCCCCGAGTGCGGACCGCCGGACGCCCCCGATCAGTCCGACCCGGGCGCGCTGCTTCCGCTCCCGGCCGAGCCCGGGGTGACGAGGCCCGTCTCATAGGCGGCGATCACCGCCTGGGCCCGGTCGCGCAGCCGGAGCTTCTGGAGGATGCGGGCGACGTGCGTCTTCACCGTCGCCTCGCTCAGCCTGAACCGCGCCGCCAGTTCGGCGTTCGTGTGACCGCGCGCCAGGGCCTCCAGGACCTCCAGCTCGCGCGGGGTGAGCGTGGCCAGCTCGCGGTGCGGGGCGGCGGAAGGTCCGGAGGAGGGCGCGGCGAAGCGCTCCACCAGGCGGCGGGTGATCGCCGGGGCGAGCAGGGCGTCCCCGGAGCGGACGAGCCGGACCGCCGCCGTCAGGTGCTCGGGGGTGACGTCCTTGAGCAGGAAGCCGCTGGCGCCCGCCGCGAGCGCCGCGTACACGTACCGGTCGAGGTCGTAGGTGGTGAGGACGACGATCCTCGGCGGCGCCGCCTCGTCCGCGAGGATGCGGCGCGTGGCCTCCAGGCCGTCCGTCCCCGGCATCCGGATGTCCATCAGGACCACGTCCGGCCGGGTCCGCCGGACCGCAGCCACCGCCGCGTCGCCGTCGGCGGCCTCCGCGACCACGTCGATGCCGTCGGCGGCGAGGATCATCCGGAAACCGGTCCGCACCAGCGCCTGGTCGTCGACGATCACCACGCGCGGAACATCGGCCACGGTCACGGAACCTCCCACGGAATCACCGCACGGACCCGGTACCCGCCGTGCGGGCGGCTGCCCGCGTCGAGCGTACCGCCGTACACCGCGAGCCGTTCCCGCAAGCCCAACAGCCCGTGGCCGCCGCCCGGTTCCGCGGTCCGCAGCCGGTGCCCGCCCGTGTCGCACACCTCCACCCGCAGCCGGTCCGCCCCGTACTCGACCTCCACCGACACCCGCGCGCCCGCCGCGTGCCTCACCGCGTTCGTCAGTGCCTCCTGCACCACCCGGTAGGCGGCGAGGTCCACACCGGCCGGCAGCTCCACGGGGACGCCCCGCACCGCCACCTCCACCGGCACCCCCGAGGCGCGCACCCGGTCCGTCAGCTCCGCCAGCGCGTCCAGACCCGGCTGCGGGGCGAGCGCCACGTCGACCGCCGGGTCGGGGCCGTCCGTACTCATCGTCAGCAGCCCCATCACGTGCCGCAGTTCCGACATCGCCGTCCGCCCGGCCGCCTCCACCGCGAGCATCGCCTCCCGGGCCTGCTCGGGCGAGGTGGCGAGGACCGTGCGCGCCGCACCGGCCTGGATCGTCATCATGCTCACGTTGTGGGTCACCACGTCGTGCAGCTCCCGGGCGATCCGCGACCGCTCCGCCTCCACCGCCCGGCGCAGCGCCGCCTCCTGCTCCGTTCGCAGCACCCGCTCCCGCTGCCGCCACAGGTGGACGCCGTGCGAGGCCAGGGCGAGCGGAAGGAGGACGAGCAGGGGCACCAGGTCGCTGTCGACCTTCGGGACCAGCGGGAAGACCGCGTAGAGCAGGGCACCGGCAAGGAGCGAGGCCAGCACCGACCTGCGGTGCGGGCTGTGCATCGCCGCGCTGTACGCCGCGACGAGCCCCGCGGCGAAGGTGGTCCGCGTGGCGTCGTCGGCCGCGTCCCCGAGGTGCAGCACCACCGACGCGACCGTCACCACCCAGAACACGGCCAGCGGGAAGCGCCGCCGCAGCAGCAGCGGCAGCGCGGTCAGCAGCGCCGCCACGATCTCCCAGGCCTCCACCGGCGGCAGCACGTGCTCCACCGCATGCAAGGGGCGCGGATCCTCCGGAACCCCCGGTACGTCCGGGAGCGCGGGCGGAGCCGGGAACCGCCCCGGCACCGGCGTCCCGCTCACGGCGGGGGCGGGCCGGAGCTCGACGTAGCTGCGGTTCATGTTCCCGACGAGCGTGGCCACGGCGAGCGACAGGGCGAGCAGTCCGTCGGCCAGCCACGCCCAGCGGGACAGCGGGGGCGGGGCGCCGATGGTCCGCGATCCGCGTATCCGGCCCAGGAGTTCCTCGTACCTGCTCACCGGTGCAGTGTGCCAAGCGGGGCCGCCGGGGCGAATCGGCCCGGGGGACCAGGGCGCCGTCCCCGCGATGTACATCGCGCGGACGACCCGCCCGCGCATCCGCCGCACGCGGTACGGAGCTTCGCCACCGCGGCCGACGCGGCCGGGGGCGGGCCGCTCCTAGCGTCGGTGCGAACCCACCCGACCCCGAGCCCCGGAGGGCCCCGTGACCCCATCCCCATCCGAGCCGATCATCGACCTGAGCGAGGTCGGCAGGACGTACGACGAGGGGCCGGCCGCCCTCGCCGGGCTGAACCTGCGGGTGGCGCGGGGGGAGTCGCTCGCCGTCCTCGGCCCCTCCGGCAGCGGCAAGTCGACCCTGCTCAACCTCCTCGCCGGCCTCGACCGGCCGAGCACCGGCCGCGTGACCGTCGACGGGCTGCGCGTCGACGCGCTGAGCGAGGCGGCCTCCGCCCGCTACCGGCGCGACCGCGTCGGCATGGTCTTCCAGTTCTTCCACCTCCTCGACGACCTCACCGTCCTCGACAACGTGCTGCTCCCCGCCCAGCTCGCCGGCGCGGCGCGCGGCCGGGCGGCGGCGCGCGCCGCCGAACTGCTCGAACAGCTCGGCGTCGCCCGCCACGCGCGCATGCGTCCCGGCCGCCTCTCCGGCGGCGAGCGGCAGCGCGTCGCCGTCGCCCGCGCCCTGATGAACCGTCCCCCGCTGCTCCTCGCCGACGAGCCGACCGGAGCCCTGGACACCGCGTCCGGCGCGGACGTCCGCGACCTCCTGCGCGAACTGAACGCCGACGGGCAGACGATCGTCCTCGTCACCCACGACCTCGCGCTCGCCGAGGGCTGCGCGACGCGCACCATCGAACTCGTCGACGGCCGCATCGCCCGCGACGTCCCGGCGGTGGCCCGATGAGCGCGGACGCCACCACCGGAGGCGCCCTCGGCCGCGTCGTACGGGCCGGGGTCGGGCGCCGCCGCACGCAGACCGCCGTCATGGTCCTGACGACTCTGCTCTCCGTCGCCTCCGCCGTCCTCGCGCTCGGCCTCCTCGTCGCGTCCGGCGCGCCCTTCGACCGGGCCTTCGCGCGGCAGCACGGCGCCCACCTGACCGTGCGGTTCGACGGATCGGCCGTCACCCCGGAGCGGCTCGCCGCCACCGCCCACGCGTCCGGAGTGGCCGCCGCCGCGGGCCCGTTCGCCGTCACCTCCCTGCGCCTGCGCGCGGCGGACCGGGCGGTTCCGCCCGGCTTCGCACCGCCCCCGCTGACGGTCGTCGGCCGGGCCCCCGCCGCCGGGCCCGTGGACGCGGTGACCGTGGTGGAGGGCCGGTGGGCCACGGCTCCCGGCGAGATCGTCCTGGAGCGGGGATCCGAACCTCCGGGAACCGGCCCGGGAGTCCGGGTGACCACCGGCGACGTCACCCTCACCGTGGTGGGCATCGCCGAGTCGGTCGGCGAGAGCGCCGACGCCTGGGTCGTACCCGAGCAGCTCACGGCGCTCGCGGGAGGGCGGCCGCCCGCGCTCCAGATGCTCTACCGGCTCACCGCGGCGGACACCGCCGCCGAGGTGGCGGCCGGGCGGAAGGCCGTCACCGCCGCCGTACCGGCCGGGGCGGTCACCGGCGCCCGCTCGTACCTCGACGTGCGGGAGACCGCGCGTGCGGCCACGGCCGCCTTCGTGCCCTTCGTCACCGCCTTCGCGTTCCTCGGGCTCGCGCTGTCGGTCCTGGTGATCGGCGTCGTGGTGAGCGGAGCCGTCGGCGCCGCGACCCGGCGGATCGGGATCCTCAAGTCCCTCGGTTTCACCCCGTTCCAGGTGGGACGCGCGTACATGGCGCAGGCGCTGATCCCGGGCACCGTCGGGGCCGTACTCGGCGTCGCCCTCGGGAACGTGCTCGCCGTGCCCCTCATGGCGGAGGTCTCCGAGGTGTACGGGACGACCGAGACCCTCATCCCCGTGTGGGTCGACCTCGCCGTACCGGCCGGCGGGCTCGCCCTCGTGGCCGCCACCGCCTTCGGGCCCGCCCTGCGCGCGGCCCGGCTGCCGGCCGCGACGGTCCTCCGCATGGGCCCCGCCACCGGCGGCGGCCGGGGGCGCGCGCTCCTCGGCCTGCTCGGGCGCCTCCCGCTGCCCCGGCCGGTCACCCTGGGCCTCGCCGCGCCCTTCGCCCGCCCCGCGCGGGCGGCGAGCACGGCCGCGGCGGTGACCTTCGGAGCCCTCGCGGTGACCTTCGCCGTGGGTCTCGGCAGCACGCTCGTCGCCATCAAGGCCGACGGAGACCCGGACCGGGGCGGCGACGTCACCGTCCACACGATCGCCCCGCCCCACGGGGGCCCCGGAGCGCCGGGCGGGGAGATGCCCCGGCAGGCCGATCCGGCCGCCGTCGCGGCGGCGATCGCCGCGCTCCCCGGGACCGGCTCCGTCTACCGGACGGCCCGCACCCAGCTGGACGTGGCCGGGCTCAAGGGCGGCACGCCCGTCGTCGCGTACGAGGGGGACACGGCCGGCAGCCCCCGCACGATGGTCTCCGGCCGCTGGTTCGGGGCCACCGGGGAGGCCGTCGCCCCGACCCGGTTCCTGCGCACCACCGGCCTCCGCGTCGGGGACACCGCCATCCTCTCCGAACAGGGCCGCACGGCCCGGGTCCGGATCGTCGGCGAGGTCTTCGACCTCGGCGACGACGGCATGACCCTGCGCACCGGGGCGGCGTCCGTGGCCGCGCTGCACGCCCGCTACCAGCCCACGGACTTCACCGTGACCGTCACCGCGGGCACGGACGCGGCCCGCTACGCGGAGCGCCTCGACGCCGCCGTGGCCCCGCTCGGGGCGGAGGCCGCCCTCACCGAGGGAAGCAGGTCGGGCGTCATCCGTGCGATGCAGGCCCTGATCGTCGCGCTCACCCTGATGCTGGTCGTCGTCGCCTGCCTCGGGGTGCTGAACACGGTCGTCCTCGACACCCGCGACCGCGTCCGCGACCTGGGCGTCTTCAAGGCCCTGGGGATGACCCCGCGGCAGACGGTCGCGCAGGTCCTCACCTCCGTCGGCGCCATCGGCCTGGTGTCGGGCGCGGTCGGCGTACCGCTCGGCGTGGTCCTCCACGGCCGGGTGATGCCGGCGATGGGCCGCGCGGTCGGCACCACGATCCCGCCCGCCGACATCGACGTGTACGGCACGCCCCTCCTCGCGCTCCTCGCGACGGCGGGCGTCGTGATCGCGACGGCCGGCGCGCTGCTCCCGGCGGGCTGGGCGGCCCGTACGGCGACGGCGCGGGCACTGCGGACGGAGTGAGGAGCCGCCTCCAGGAGCCGCCTCCCAGGGCCGCCTCCAGGGTCGCCTCCGGGGGCCGCCCCGCCTCTCCGCCGCGATACGGTCGCCGCATGTCTGAAGTCCGGTTGACCACGCCCTCCTTCCTCGTGCTCGGCATCATCGACAAGCTGGGCGAGGCCAGCCCGTACGACGTGAAGGTGGAGGCCGCGCGGACGGTGGCCCCGTTCTGGTCCATGCCGCACGCGCAGGTGTACGCGCAGTGCGACCGGCTCCTGGAGGCGGGGCTGCTGTCGGAGGTGCGGCAGCCGGGCGGGCGCAACCGGCGCCTGATGAGCCTCACGGAGGAGGGGGCGGCGGCGCTGCGCGACTGGCTCTCCGACCCCTCCTTCGTCCCGGTCGAGGCCCGCGAGCGGGGCATCCTCAAGCTGTGGTTCGGCGCCAGCCCGCGCGTCCACGCCCCGGTCCAGATCGAGGAGCACCGCCGGACCCTGGACGAGTACGAGGTGCTCGCGCACGACGTCGGCGAGCTGCTGACGCGCGGCCAGCGCGAGGCGCTGGAGTTCGGCATCCGGTACGAGCGGATGATGGTCGATTTCTGGCAGTGGGTGGAGGGGCGCGAGCCCTGAGTCCGTCCAACGGCATTTTGTTACCGACCGGTTGACCCCGGTCGCCCCTCGCCCTACCTTCCTCCATAGTCCAGACAGGACTATCGGCGAAGGGGGGAACCTCCATGCGACGCACGGCGGGTGCACGAGGGAGGTGGGGGAGGGCGGCCGCCCTCGCGGTGACCGTGGTCTGCCTGGCGTACGCGCCGATCGCCATGACCGAACTCTGGCCGTACGCGCGGCCGGGCGCCCCCGCCCCCGGCGAGTGGCTCCTCGGCCGGTCCGTCTCCCCGGAGTTCGTGGCCGAGGCCGTGCGCGACCGGGCGGGACCGTACGGGCGCAGCCTGGTCCCGCTGATCGCGCACTCGGTCCTGGGCGGCCTCCTCATGCTCCTCGGCCCCGTCCAGCTGCTCTCCGCCGTCCGGCGCCGCGTCCGCCTGCACCGGACCACCGGGACCGTCTTCGCCGTCACGGTGTACGTGTCGATGGCGGGCGCCGCCCTCTACCTGGTGCGCACCCCGCCGGCGGAGGCGTTCAGCGGGGCCGCGTTCTGGATCGTCCTCGCCACGGTCCTGGCCGGCACCGTCGGCAGCGTGACCTTCGGCGTCCTCGCCGCCGTCCGCGGCTTCCCGGACCTCCACCAGCGCTGGCTGCTGCTCTGCTACGGCTTCCTGATGACCGCTCCGCTGCTGCGGCTCGAATGGGGCCTGCTGCCCTCCCTCTACCCGGGGCTCGACCTGTTCGACATCAACCGCGTCGCGCTGATGCACCTCGGCGCGCTCGTCTCCTCCGGGGCGCTCCTCGCCTCCCGCGCCCTCGACCGGCGCGCCACCGTCCCCGGCCTGACCGGCACGTGGAGCCCGCTCCCGGTGCGGATCGCCGCCCACCTCGCGGGCGCCGCCGGCCTGGTGTGGATCACGGCGGCGTTCCTCGACGAGGGGACCGCCGGACGCCGGCTGCTCCTCGCGTACCTCGTCCCGTACGCCGTGACGTACGCCGTCATCGCCGTCCGGGCGGCACGGAGCGCCGCCTGGCCGCGCGAGGAGTGGTCGCTGCACCTCACCGCCCTGTGTCTGGCCCCCGCCTTCTCGGCGGTGACCGTGCCCGTGCTCGAACGGACCCTGGACCTCGACCGGCTCACGGCCCTCGTCGCGGGCGTCGGCATCGGCTGCGGAATGCTCGCCTACGCGGCCGTCACGGCGGTGAGCCTGCGGATCCTGTACGCCCGCGAAGTCCTCAGGAGGCAGCGGGAGTCCACGGATCTTCCGGCGGCTCCGGCGAAGGCCGGGGCAGCCCTGGAAGGAGGCCGGGGATGAGCGCCGGAACCCCCGGCGGCCGGGCGCTCTCGCCCGCCGTCGTGGTCCTGAGCGGCGTTGTCGGAGGCATCAGCGCCACCGTGGGCACCCTGCTCGCCGTGGCGAGCCTGACCGGGCACGCGGCGGGAGCCTGGGTGTCGCCCGAGGCGCTGAGCCCCGGCCTGGTCGGGGCGGCCATGGCGGGCGTGGCGCCCGCGCTGTTCACGGTCGGCCGGGCCCGCGTCTGGGAGGAGGTCCGGTCCCTGGTGCTGCCGCTCGCGATCGTCCTCGTCGGCCTCTTCGCGGTGTCCCTGCTCAACGCCGGAACCCTCCAGGCCGTACGGGGCGGTCCGCTGTTCCTCGCCCTGTTCAGCCTCGGCTGGGTCGCCACCCTCGGTGTCCTCGCCGTCGCCGCGGTGGGCTGCCTGGCGGCGCAGTACCGCGGACGCCGCAGCGGCACGGCGGCGGGGAGCCGCCGCCCGGTCGCCCCGCTGCCCGCCTGGTCGAAACCGCCGCTCGCCGTGCTCGGCTCGGGATGGCTCGGCACCGGCGCCGGCCTGCTGTTCTTCCCCGCCTTCTGGGGCGCCCTGCTCCCGTGGACGGTGAACCGCGCCGACGCGCAGGGCCTCGGTGTGTGGGCGCTCGCGCTCGGCGTCGGCGTCCTCGCCTCCCTCGTGGAGGACGACCTGGCCCGCCTCCGCCCCGCCCTCACGGCCGTCCCGGCGGTGGCCCTGGCCCTCGCCGTGCTCCTCGCCGCCCACGCCTCCGCGGTCGACTGGGCCTCGGGACCCGGCGCCGCCCTCGCCGCCCTGGTGGCCGGCCTCCTCGTCACGGGCGTCTCGGGCCGCCTGCTGCTCACCCGGGCCGCGCGACGCTAGGGGACGGTCCGGCGGCTCACGGACGCCGGCGCGGGGCCTCGTCGTCCGGGGTGTCCGGGCTCCCGAAGCGGAAGGGCACCGCGAGGTGTTCGGCCAGGGACCGGCCGGCCGCCCTCTCCGGCCGCCCTCTCCGGAGGGTCTTTCCGGCGGGGCGAAACTCCGTGGCGGGTGGGGCCCGTGGGAGTGATGATGGGCGGATGACCCAGCGCGCGCAGCCCGTTGATGCCCTGATCGTCGTCGATGTGCAGTCGGCCTTCGTCACCGGTGAAGGGGCCGTGCCCGCCGCCGGCCGGCTCGTCGACCGGACGGCGGACCTGATCGCCCGGGCCCGGCGGGACGGGGCGTTCGTCGCGCACCTGCAGAACGACGGGCCGCCCGGCGCGGAGGACGAACCGCACACGCCCGGCTGGGAACTCCACCACCGCGTGGAGCCGGGACCCGCCGAGGTCGTGATCCGCAAGCCGCACGACGACGGCTTCGAGGAGACCTCCCTCGGCAGGGTGCTCGGCGACGCGGGGGTGCGGGCCGTCGCCGTCTGCGGGGTGATGTCGGAGATGTGCGTCCAGGCCACCGCCCGTACGGCCCTGGCGCTCGGCTACCGGGTCGTCGTCCCGTACGACGCCCACGCCACCCAGGACATCCCGGCCGCCCCGGGCATCAGCGAGGCCGTGCCGGCGGCGACGGTCTCCCGCGTCGCGGCGTACGCCCTCGGGAGCGACGCCGAGACCACCGTCGCGGCCGCCGACGTCACCTTCACGGCCCCGTCCGCCCGCTGAGGCCCCCCGCCCAGCCCCTCGGCTCTCCCGTGGAGCGAACGGAACGCGCCACGCCCCGGCGCGGCGATCGCGACGTACTTCCTCGGCTGCGCCCAGGACGCCGCCGGTGAGCACGCCACCGCGCCGACCACCCTGCGCACCGCCCACCGGATGCTGACGGAGCGCCGGGACCCGCGCATGGCGGCCAGGGCCACGGCCGCCCTCGGGATCGCGCTCGACCACCTCGGCGACACCGAGGAGGGCGTACGCGCCCTGGAGGACGCCGCCGACGCGCTGCGGGCCGAACGGGCCACCCACTACGAGGCCCAGGCGCTCGTCGCGCTCGCGGACATCGCCGAACGCACCGGGCTCCGCCGCGACGACGTACCCGGCCGGCTGGACCGGGCCGCCGAGATCCACGAGGCCGGCGGCAGCCCTCTCGCCCCGGCCCTGCGCGAACGCCTGCGGCTGTGGCCGCCGGAGGGAGAGCGGGAGGCCGGGGGCGGGGAGCGCGCCTGAGGCGGGGCGGGTCGGGGGGCGATCCGCTGTCGGCGCCCGCCGGTCCGCCCGCCGTTGCCGGGGACAGGAAGGCTCGGGGCGGCGCGGCTGCCCGGCCGCGCCCTTGAGGTCCCGCCTCCCCGGGGCGGAAGCTGAGGGCGCACGCGTCCTCGATGAGAGGCAGGGGGCTCCGGATGAGACATGTGCCTTTCTTCCGACGGGTGGCCACGCTCGGTCTGGTCCTGATCGGCTGCGCGACGGGTCTGTTCGCGGTGGCCGTGCCGGACCTTCCCGAGCTGCGGCAGGTCGACCTGATGGTGTGGGAGGAGCAGGCCGACGGGACGTGCAGGGTCGAGTGGACCGACCCCTTCAGGGACCGCTGGCGGGAGGGGCCGTACCAGTGCGACCCGCAGCGGGACCCTTCCCTGAAGGCGAGGGACCGCAAGGCGGGCTTCCGCTACGGCTACGACTCCGGTTTCCTCCTCGCCGAGGGCCCGGACATCGGGAACCTGTACGCACTCGGGCAGGACGACGAGGCCTTCGACGGGGCCACGGGACTCGTCGACGCCCTGGCCCTGGGCGGCGCGTTCGCCACGCTCGTCGGCGTCGTCGGCGGGATCGTCCGCCGCCTGTCCCGCTCGGGCGGCGCGCGCGGGCGCCCGGCGCGCGGTGTGTTCCGCGCGAGCGGCCCGGAACGCCACACCGTCGGCAGCCTGTTCCGCCTGGGCGGCGTGGAGCGGCGGACCGTCCGCCGGGCGGCCGAGCTGAAGGGCGCAGCAGAGCTGGTGGCCCTGGACTACCGGCGAGCGGTCGACGACGTCCGCAGGGCATGGGCCCCGTCGCACCGGGCGCTGGTGGACGAGGAACTGGACCGGATCCCGGTCGCACGCCTCAGGCGGACGGCCGGAAGGGCCTTCTCCGCGAGCGAGTTGACCGAGCACGGCGTCCACACCGTACGGGACGTGCTCGACGCCCAGGAGTGGGGCCTCGAACACTCCGGCGTGGCACGGCGTACCGCGGGACTGGCGGTCGACGCCGCGCGGCGGATCGCCCAGGAGCGCAGCAAGACCGTGGTGGTGCGGATCGACGCGGACCGGCCGGAGCCGCGCACCACGGCGGTGCTCGCCGCCCTGCGGGTGCTGGTCGAGGCCGGCCCCGGGGCGAAGGGCGCGGCGGAGCGGGGCGCGGCCCTGGCGAAGCGCCTCGACGTGCTGCTCGCCGACGCGGCGCCGGCGGCCGGTTACTGGCCCATGCTGCGGTCGGGGCCGGAACGGCGCCGGCGCGCGGCGGTCGCCGTGGCCGGACTGCGCCGACTGCTGGACGGCGCCGAACGGGAAGGCCTCGCCGAGCGGTTCGCGCAGGCGTCGGTCGATCTGCTGCGCGGGCCGGACATCGATTCCGCGGGGCTGGCCGCCTGGGTGGACTTCGAGTCGCGGCCGGCGGAGTACCACGCCCTGCTCGCGAAGCACGCGGACCGGAGCCTCCCGCCGGGCGAGTGACGCGGCGTCCGTGTCCGTGACCGCAGTCGCTCGCGCACGCGCCGAACACCACGGTCTCCTCGCGGTAGCGGTGACCCGGCAGCGCGGCCCGGACGTCGGCGATCAGCGCCCGGGGCGCGTCCCGGAGCCGCACGTGTCCGGTGCTCGTCGCCAGGTACGCGTTCTCCTCGGAGAGCAGCGTGGTGAACGGCCGGACCTGGTCGCCCAGGCCGAGGTGGTCCACATAGTGCATCGTCCGGCGGTGCCCGGTCGGGATGCGCATCGCGCCGAGCTCCACGAACGGGGCGCCCTCGGCCGGGCCGAAGCGATGGGTGAGGACACGGCCCCCGAGCCTGCGGCTCCCTTCGAGCACCTCGGTCCGGAACCCGAGCCGCTCCAGCTCGTAGGCGGCGACCAGGCCGGCCATCCCCGCGCCGACGACGGTGACCGTGCTGTTGGCACGGGTGCGCCGCCGGGCGCGCAGCAGCCGACGGGCCTCCACGGCGGTGGTGGTCTCCATGACGCTCCGACTCCCGATCGGTTCAGTGCCCATGACGCGGGCGGGTCTGCCGGGACTTGCGGGGGCCTCGGGGTTCCCGGGACTTCCGGGATGCCCGGGGCTCCTGGGATTTCCGGGACGCCCGTGGTTCCCAGGGGCCTTGGGGCTCTCGGGGCTGCCGGGGCGCCCAGGGTCTCCAAGGCTTTCGGGCCTCTCGGACTTGCCAGGGCTTCTGGGGCGCCCAGGGTTCCCAGGGCTTCTGGGGTTCCCTGGGCTTCCGGGACCTCCAGGGCTTCCAGGGCTTCCAGGAGCTGCGGGGCTTCCAGGACCTCCGGGACCTCCAAGGCTTCCGGGGGCTCCGGATGGCTCTCGGGCCGGTGGGGGCGAGGGCCGCGAGGTAGTCGTGGAGCAGGGCGGGGCGGGTGAGGGGGGCGACGAGGCCCACGTAGCCGTCGGGCCGGACCAGGCAGAGGTCGTCGGGGTGGGGGAGCCGCCCGGCCTCGACGGCGTCCCGGGGTGTCACGGGCAGGATCCGGACCGGGACGGGGAACCGGGCGCACGTCGCGCGCAGCGCGTCGAGGACCCCGGGCTCGGCCCGCGCGGCGTGCAGGACCAGCGTCCACCGCTCGTACGCGAGCAGGGTGTGCAGCCGACGGGCGACGGGGCCCGCGCCGGCGGTGACCCGGACGTCGGGCATGCGGTCGCCCGCGCGCGGACCGGAACGGCGGTGCGGGGCGGGCCGGTGCCAGGACAGCGCGCTGCCCCGGTGGCCGCGGCGCAGGTCGCTCAGGCGCAGGTCGAGCCGGCGCTGGAAGCCGCGCCGGGCGAGGGCGCCGGGCACCGTGGCCGTGAACGCCCGGTGGCCCAGCGGGGGCAGCGGCAGCTCCATGAAGTTGAACCGCATCTCGCGGATGTACCGCACGGCCATCCGCCGCTGCTCGTGGCAGTACGTGTCCAGGAGCGTCTCGCCCGCCTGCCCCCGGTGCACGGCGGCCAGCTTCCAGGCGAGGTTGTGGGCGCCGAGGATGCCGACGTTCATGCCGTGGCCGCCGACCGGGGCCCAGGCATGCGCCGCGTCCCCGGCGAGCAGCCCGCGTCCGTGGCGGAGCCGGGCGGCGACCCGGTCGCTGAACCGGGCCCGGTTCAGCCAGAGCGGCTCCGTCGTTTCGAGCCGGAGCCCCGGGATCCGGGTGGTGTCCGCGACCAGGTCGCGCAGTTCGCCGACGGTGGGGGCGGCGGTCAGCGCCGGGTCGGGGTCGTCGCGGAAGCAGAAGAAGCGGAAACCGCCGCCGGGCAGCGGGAAGACGAGCAGCGAGCGGTGCGGGGCCAGGAAGATGTGTCCGCGGCCCGGCCGCTCGCCGAGCGGCCAGGTGGGGCGGGCGTTGCCCTGCACGACCTGGAGGCCGGTGCGGCGGCGGCCCTCGAAGGGGATGCCGAGCCGCTCCCTGACCACGCCGGCGGTGCCCTCGCAGCCGACGATCCACGGAGCGGTGGCGAACTCCTCCGTGCCGTCCGCGTGGCGCAGGGTGAACTCGGCCCGGTCCTCGCGGAGATGGACGTCGGTCAGCTCGGTGTTCCACTCGACGCGGGTGCCGAGCCGGGCGAGTTCCTCGCAGAGGAGACGTTCGATGTCGTGCTGCTCGATGTTGAGCGGGCGGGCGTGGGCGGAGAGCGCCCAGCCGGTGGTGAGCTCGCCGAGGAAGCGGTCGCGGGCGTGGATCGTCACCGAGTCCAGCTCCACCCCGTGGCGCCGGAGGACCTCGCCGACCCCCAGGGCGTCGAGCGCCTCCCGTGCCCGCGCCCAGAGCACCAGGGCCCGGGCCTCGCGCTTGGCGGCCGGCGCCCTGTCGACGATCCGTACCCGCAGTCCCAGCCGGCGCAGGCCGATCGCGAGCGTCAGGCCGACCGGCCCCGCCCCGACGACGCACACGTCCACGCCCACGTCCCCGTCCACCCGGTCACCCGCTCTCCGCTCGCTCTTCCCGCTGATCAGGGTGCGACCGGAAGATCGGCTTCGACAGGGCGTGCGGCGGGGCGCTGGAATCACCGCGACCGGGAGGTATGACTACCTGTGCATCATCTTGTCCGTTTGGATGGCGACGGCGGAATTCGGTCGTCCGCAAGGGTCGGTGAGGGGGTGCCTGGCCGGATCGCCATGCTTCGGAGGCCGCGCCGCGGGGTGTCGGGCTCCGTCGTTCCGCCCCTTGAGCGGATGCGCGCCCCCCGACCGGTGGCCAGTTCACGACAGCGGTGACGGTCCGCCCCGCCTCCGGGGGAAGCGCCCGGGCGTGGTGCCCACGATCCGCTTGAACGAGCGGTTCAGATGCGACTGGTCGTAGAAGCCGGTCGCGGCCGCCACCTCGACCGGCGGCCGGCCGTCGAGCAGCAGACCGCGCGCCCGGTCGATCCGGCGGGCCGTCAGGTACTGGTGCGGTGCGATGCCGAAGGCGCCGCTGAACGCCCGTACGAGATGCGCGGGATGGGCGTGGAGCAGAGAGGCGGCCTCGTCCAGCGTCACGCCCTCGACCACGCGCGCGTCCAGGAGCTCCCGCAGATCGTGCGCCACGCCCGGATCGGCTCCACGCGCGGGCGTGACGAGCCTCGGCCGCAGATGGCCGCGCAGCCGCTCGCCGATGAGGGCGAGACGGCTCTGCGCCTCCAGCTCGTCCCCGGGCTCCGCCAGCGCGGTGTGCAGCTGCCCCACGCGCCGCCGCAGCAGCGGGTCGACCAGATCGGGCGCGTCGACCGCCGGACCGACGAGGCTCTCGTCCAGCTGCGTCAGGTCCAGGTACAGCACCCGCTTGCGGAAGCCGCCGGAGGTGGCGGGCGAGCCGTTGTGCGGGACGCCCGGCGGGAGCAGGGAGACCGTGTCGCCGGGGGTGCCGCGCTCGTGCCGGTCGAGGTCGTACCGGACCGCGCCGTCGTCGACGATGAGCAGCGTCCACACGTCGTGCACGTGCATCGGATACGCGTGCTCGGTGAAGCGGGCGTGGAACACCTCCACGACACCCGGCACGCGCGGGCGCCACGCCGAGACCTCCTGCCGGGTCACCGTGCGGGCCACCATGCAAGGAATGTACAAGACCGCGCGGCGGGGCCGGCGGCAGTCTCGGATCATGAACACCACCGACACCACCACCGGCGTCACGCCCGACGACACGCCCGTACGCTTCGACACCAAGATCGCCGTGCTGCTCCGCGAGGACCTGGAGACCTGGCAGCGGCTGAACGTGACGGCCTTCCTGGTCAGCGGCCTCGGCACGGAGCTCCCCGAGGTGATCGGCGAGCGGTACCGCGACGCCGACGACACCCCGTACCTGCCGATGTTCCGGCAGCCCGTCCTGGTCTTCGAGGGGACCAAGGAGACGCTGACCGCCGCGCACGGCCGCGCCCTCTCCCGCGGGCTGCCCCGGGCGGTGTTCACCTCCGACCTCTTCGCCACCGGCAACGACCGGGACAACCGCGCCGCCGTACGGGCCGTGGGCGCGGGACGGCTCGACCTGGCGGGGATCGCCGTGTACGGGCCGCGCAACGCGGTCGACAAGGTGCTCAAGGGGGCCCGGATGCACCCCTGAGCAGCGTCAACCGGCCGCGCGTTCCGCGCACTCCAGGAGCGTGGGGAGCGCGGCGGCCAGCGCCTCCGTCCCGTGCGCGTACGGCAGCCTGAGCCGGTCACGGAAGCCGTCCACCGGCGAGAACGCCGCCCCCGGGACGACCGACACCCCGTGGCGCCGCGCCAGCTGGGCCAGGGCCTCCGTGTCGGCGCCGGGGATCCGCACCCACAGCGCGGGGCCGCCCGCCGGCCGGCTCCACTCCCAGTGCGGGGCCGCCGCGCGCACCAGGGCCTCGGCCGCGTCCCGCTGCCCGCGCAGTTCGGCCCTGCGCCGGGCGCGGGCCTCGGGCAGCCGGTCGAGCAGGCGGACGGCGACGAGCTGGTCCACCACCGAGCAGGCCAGGTCCACCGAGGTCTTGATCTTCGCGAGCCGGGCCACCACCTGCGGCGAGGAGCGGACCCAGCCCACCCGCAGCCCGCCCCAGAACAGCTTCGAGAGGGTCCCGACGGTCACCGTCGAGGCCATCGGCAGACCGGCCACGAGCGGCACCGGGGCCTCGTCGTCCCCGGAGGCCCCGCCGCCCAGGGAGAGTTCGGCGCAGGCCGTGTCCTCGACCGTGAACAGCTCCCGCTCCGCGAGGACCCGCCGCCACTCCCGGCGCGCCGCGCCGCCGAGCGTACGCCCGGTCGGGTTGTGGACGGTCGGCTGGAGGTACACGAGCCGGGGCCGCCCGTGGGCGCAGAGCCGCCGCAGCTCCGCCGGACCGCTCCCGCCCGCGCCGCCGTCCGGCCCGTCCCCGCCGACCGGGACCAGTCGGGCGCCCCGCGCCCGCAGGGCCTCCAGGGCTCCCCGGTAGGTGGGGTTCTCCACGACCACCGTGTCGCCCGGGTCGACCAGCGCCTGCGCCACCAGCCACACCGCCTGCTGCGAGCCCGAGGTCACCAGGATCTGTTCCGCCTCCGTCGCCACCCCCGCCGCCCGGTAGTACGCGGCGATGCCCTCGCGCAACGCGGGGATCCCGTACGGGTGGTAGCCGTCGTCCCCGAGCAGGGTGCCCAGGTCCTCGTGGGTGAGCGCCCCGACGGCCTCGCCGACGGCGCCGAGTCCGGGCAGCGCGCCGCTCGACAGGTCGGCGGTGCCGGGGCCTCCCGACCGGGCGTTGAAGCTCACGAGCCGTCCCTCGGCGACGTACCGGTCGAGCGCGCTCGACCCCCGCAGCCGGGAGCCGCTGCCCCGCACGCTCTCCAGCCACCCCTCGCCCTCCAGGAGCCCGTACGCGGCCGTCACGGTCGACCGGCTCACCCCGAGCACCACGGCCAGTTCGCGCTGCGAGGGCAGCGCGCTCCCGCCGGGCACGTCCCCGCGCTCGGCCAGCTCCCGCAGCGCGTCCGCGAGCCGCCGTGGCAGCGGTCCCGCCCCCTCCGACGACCAGCCGGTGAGGAGTCGGGACAGACGGGTCGAAGCAATCCTGGCCATGGCACCCATCTTGCTGCACGGCAGCCGCTCGTCCCGCCGTACGACTCCCGCCCGGCGCTCTCCGCGACGCAGGCCAATCCGCCCCGACTGGTCGTTGTCGCCGCAGGTCACCCGACGGAGGATCGACCCCGGCGGGACCGGACAGGGACCGGACACGGGTACGGGACCGGGAGAAGGGTGAGGGCATGGCGACCGTCGTGCTGGTCGGCACACTGGACACCAAGGGGGAGGAGTACGCCTGGCTGCGCGAGCGGCTCAGGGAGTACGGCAGCGAGGTCCTCCTCGTCGACACCGGGGTCATGCCCCCGCCCGCCCAGGCACCGGCGGCCGACATCCCCGCCGACGTCGTCGCGCGGGCCGGGGGCCACGACCTGGCGCGGCTCCGCGCCGCCGGCGACCGCGGCGCGGCCGTCACCGCCATGGCGCAGGGCCTCGCCAGGATCGTCGTCGACCTCTACCGCAAGGGAAAGCTGCACGCCGTGCTCGCCGCGGCCGGCAGCGGCGGCTCCGCGATCGCCGCCCAGGCCATGCGGGCGCTGCCCATCGGCGTCCCGAAGGTGCTCGTCAGCACCATGGCCGGCGGGGACGTCTCCCCGTACGTCGACAGCAGCGACCTCACCATGATGTACAGCGTCGTCGACATCTCCGGGCTCAACTCCGTGTCCCGCCAGGTCCTCGGCAACGCGGCGGCGGCCGCCGCCGGCATGGCCCGCCGCCACGAGCGCAACCACGACGAGCCCGCCGGCCGGGGACGGCCGGTCGTCGCGGCCACCATGTTCGGCGTGACCACCCCGGCCGTCGACACGGCCCGCGCCCGGCTCGCCGAACTCGGCTACGAGGTCCTCGTCTTCCACGCCACCGGCGCCGGCGGCCGGGCCGTCGAGAAGCTCGCCAGGGACGGCATGCTCGACGGCGTCCTCGACCTGACCACCACCGAACTCGCCGACGAACTCGTCGGCGGCGTGCTCGGCGCCGGCCCGTCCCGGCTCACCGCCGCCGGAGCCGTCGGCATCCCCCAGGTCGTCGCCCCCGGAGCGCTCGACATGGTCAACTTCGGGCCCGCCGCGACCGTCCCCGAGCGCTTCGCCGAACGCCGGCTGCTCATCCACAACGCCACGGTCACCCTGATGCGCACCACCGCGCGCGAGATGGCCGAACTCGGCACCGGGATCGGCCGCAAGCTCCGCGCCGCGCGCGGCCCCGCCGAGGTCTTCTGGCCCCTGCGCGGCGTCTCCGCCGTGGACACCGCCGGCGGCCCCTTCGAGGACCCCGAGGCGGACCGCGCCGGGCTCGACGCGCTGCGCGCCGCCGTCGTGGGCGGCGAGGTCCGGGTCCACGAACTCGACGCCCACGTCAACGACCCCTCCTTCGCGGTCGCCATGGCCGACCGCCTCCACCAGCTGATCACCGAGAAGGCCCGCGCCGCCGCCCGCCGATCCACCGAGGAGTGACCCCTGTGACCACCCGGACGACCACCACCAGCCGTCAGGACGTGCTCGACCGGCTCCGCGCCCAGGTCGCCGCGGGCCGCCCGATCGTCGGTGCGGGCGCGGGAACCGGCCTGTCCGCCAAGTGCGCCGAGGCCGGCGGTGCCGACCTCCTGATCATCTACAACTCCGGCCGCTACCGGATGGCCGGACGCGGCTCGCTCGCCGGCCTCCTGCCGTACGGGGACGCCAACGCCATCGTCCAGGACATGGCCCGCGAGGTGCTGCCCGTGGTCCGCCACACCCCCGTCCTCGCCGGCGTCTGCGGCACCGACCCCTTCCGCCGCATGGACCTCTTCCTCGACGAGCTCAAGGCCATGGGCTTCGCCGGCGTGCAGAACTTCCCCACGGTCGGCCTGTACGACGGCACCTTCCGGGTCAACCTGGAGGAGACAGGCATGGGATACGGCCTGGAGGTCGACATGGTCCGCGCCGCCCACGAGCGCGACCTGCTCACCGCCCCGTACGTCTTCGACCCGCGGCAGGCCGCCGACATGGCCGCGGCCGGCGCCGACGTCCTGGTGCCGCACGTCGGCCTCACCACCAAGGGGGCCGTCGGCGCGGGCACGGCCCTGACGCTCGACCAGGCCGCCGCCGCCGTCCAGGAGATGCACGACGCCGCCAAGCGGGTGAACCCCGACGTCCTCGTGCTCTGCCACGGCGGACCCATCGCCGAACCCGAGGACGCCCGGTACGTTCTGGAGCACACCACCGGCGTCGTCGGCTTCTTCGGGGCCTCGTCGATCGAACGCCTCCCCACCGAGCGGGCCGTCACGGAACAGACCCGCGCCTTCAAGGACCTCGCCACCGGCTGACCGCTGTCGGCGGCGTGCCGTACAACTGAGGACGGGGGAGACGGCGGGACAGGGGGACGGACGTGGACACCTTCGCGGACCAGGGGCGCGTCGACCGCGCGCCCCTCGCCGTCCTCACCCCGCGCGAGCGGGAGATATCGGCCCTCGTGGCGGAGGGGCTCACCAACCGGGCCGTGGCCGACCGGCTCTGTCTGAGCCCCCGCACGGTCGAGAGCCATGTCGCCCGGGTCTACCGCAAGACGGGGGTGGAGACCCGGGCCGCGCTGGCCTCGCTGGTGGTCAGGGACGAGGTGGTGGGAGGTCAGTCCCTGCGGGGATAGGCGGCGGTCACCCGGCCCTTCGCGTCGGCCGTCAGATAGGCCACGCCGTAGGTGTCGGACAGATAGACGCTCAGCCCCGCCCGCGCCTTGCTCCCGAGGAAGGTCGAACCCGGGGTGAGGACGAGGTAGCGGCTCGTCGGCTCGTCGACGCCCAGCTCCCTGTCGGCGCGCTTCATGAGCGCCGGGAGCGCGTCCCACGCGAAGGCGTCCAGGTCGGCCGGGACGGTGCCCGGGAAGGCGGTGCCGCCGGGCCCCTCCCGGACGGCCACGTCCCCGCCCCGGTACACGTACCGGTCGTACCGCTGCGTGCTGCCCTTGACCAGCGACTCGGCCACCGCGTAGTCCGCGTACACGACGAAACCGGTGACCTTCGCCCCGCCCGAGGCCGCCTTGACGGCGGCCACGGCGGTCCGGATCCCCTCGGCGGTCAGCAGGTTCGGCTTCTCCGGAGCCGCCGTCCCCTTCGCGGGCCCCCGCGCGGGAGGAGCGGTGCTCCGCCCGCTCCCCGGGTCGGCCGGCCGCCACTCCCCGTTCATCGCGGCCACGGGAACCCCGAGGGCGAGCACGACCACGGTCGTCGACCCCAGGAACCGGCCGACGCGCCGCCCCCACCGCCGCCGCCCGGCGACGGGCTCCGGCGCGGTCTCCCCCGGGGCGGCCTCCACCGGCGCGGCCTCCCCCGGGGCGGTGGCCGGCGGCGCCAGCCGGAACGAGGTCGTCCCGTCCTCCCCGGCGGCCGGAGCGGCCGCCCCCTCGGGCTCCGGAGCGGCCTCCGGAACGCTCTCCGGGGCCGCCGCCGCGAGCGCGCGGTCGAGCTCGTCCGCGTCGGGCCGGGCGGCCGGATCCCGTACGAGCAGACGTACCAGTACGTCGGTCAGCGCACCGGCCCGCAGGGGAGCGGGCACGTCGTCGGAGAGGACGGCGGCGAGGGTGGCCAGGGTGTTCTCGCGGCGCAGCGGGTGGTGGCCCTCCACCGCCACGTAAAGGAGCATGGCCAGCGACCAGAGGTCGGCGGCCGGGCCGCTCGTGCCCGGGCCGCCCCGGATCCGCTCGGGCGCCATGTAGTCCGGCGAGCCGATGATCGAACCCGAGGCCGTCAGGACGGTGGACTCGCGGATGGCCGCGATGCCGAAGTCGGTGAGCACCGGTCGCCCGTCCGGCCGCAGCAGGACGTTGGCGGGTTTCACGTCGCGGTGCTCGATGTCCCGGTCGTGGGCGGCGCGCAGGGCGGACAGCAGCCCGCGCCCGAGCGCGGCGGCCTCGGGCGGGCTCAGCGTGCCCCGGTCCAGCCGGTCCTGGAGGGAGCCGCCGGTGACCAGCTCCATCACGAGCCACGGGTAGGTCCCCTCGCCCGCGTCCACGATGTGATGGATCGTCACCACGTTGGGGTGGTCGATCCTGGCCAGGGCGCGGGCCTCGCGCAGCACGCGCGCCCGGAGGGTCCTGGCGCCCTCGACGTCGTGCTCGGCCGTCGCGGGGTCCGGCGGGCGCACCTCCTTGACCGCCACGTCACGGTGGAGCGCCAGGTCGCGGGCGCGCCACACCGTGCCCATCCCGCCGCCGCCCAGCCGCTCCACGAGCTCGAAGCGGTCGTCGATCACTCTGCTCACACACACCCCTGTACTCGGGTCACACCCTGCTCCCCGGGGCGCGGCGGGCCCACAGGGGTCGGACCGACTCTCGCACCCCCGGGCCGCCCCGCACATCCGTAGAACCACGGAACCCGCACCCCCGCCGGCGCCCCCCCGTGCCGTACCGATCGGCCGTACTGCGCAGCGCCCGCCGTCCCCTCCTCGGCTAGGGTGATTCGGTAGGGATTGCCCCCCGTGGGGCCGGGCCGATGCGTAGGTCGATGCTTTGGAGACGCACCAGTCGTCGAGCAGGGTTCCGCAGCCGCCCCGGGCGGCCGTCGGGGACGCGGGCGTGCTCCGCGAGCTGCTTCCGATCGCGCTCTGGCGGGAGGACGCCGAGGGCCGCATCGTCGAGTGGTCGCTCGCCGCGCAGGACCTCCTCGGCCACCGCCCCGAGCACGTCCTCGGCAGGCTCGCGACCCCGCTCCTGGTCCCCGACGCGAACCGCGAGCTCGCCGACGGGCTCACCGACCGCGTCCAGGCGGGCGAGACCATCATGGGCACGCTGCCCGTCCGCCACCGCGACGGCCACACCGTCGCCATGGAGATGTGGATCGTCCCGGCGGCCGACCCGCAGGGGCGCCCGGGGGCGATGCTCATCGCGGTGGAGACCTCCGAGGTCCTGCGGATGCGGGAGAACCTGGCGGCGATGGACAGCCTCTTCGCCCAGTCGCCCATAGGGCTCGCCCTGCTCGGCCCCGATCTGCGCTTCCTGCGCGTCAACGACGCCCTGGCGCGGATGAACGGCGTCTCGGCCGCCCGGCACGTGGGCCGCCGGCTCACCGAGGTCGTGCCCGGCGTCAACGCCGCCTCGCTCGAATCCCTCATGCGCCAGGTCCTGGAGAGCGGTACGGCCGTGGTGGACGCCCGCCGGGTCGGCCGCACCCCCGCAGACCCCGACCGGGACCACATCTGGTCCTGCTCGTACGCCCCGCTCGTCGACCGCACCGAACCCCGGCCGCTCGGCCTCATCGCCTCCCTCGTCGACATCACCGAGAGCCAGGAGGCGCACATCGAGGTCGAGCGGGCCCGGCACCGCTTCGCCCTGCTCGCCGAGGCCGGCGCCCGGATCGGCACCACCCTGGACCTGAAGCAGACGGCGGAGGAGGCCGTGCGCTTCCTCGTGCCCCAGCTCGCCGACTCGGCCGACGTGCAGATGCTGGAGTCCGTCCTCGAACCCGACGACCCGATCGCCTCCACCCGGGGCCTGCTGCGGCGGCTCGCCGCCCGCTTCCCCGACCCGACCGCGCCCACGGCCTTCCTCGCCCCGGGGCAGACCTTCCAGATCCCCCTCGACTCCGTGTACGAGCGGGCCGTCGTCCGCGGACTGCCCACGAACCTCTGCACGACCGACATCCCGGAGCTCTTCACCGATCCGCGCACCGAGGCGCTCCAGACGTATCTCGCCGCCCGCATCGGCTCGGCGCGGCTCGTCCCCCTGGTGGCCCGGGGCCAGGTGCTCGGGGCGGTCACGGTGACCCGGCTGAAGACCCGCGAGCCCTTCGACGCGCAGGACTGCGTCCTCATCGACGAGGTCGTCGCCCGCGCCGCCCTCAACATCGACAACGCCCGGCTCTACACCACCCAGCGGGAGGCCGCCCTCACCCTGCAGCGCAGCCTCACCAACAACGAACTCCCCGACGTCACCGGCCTCGAACTCACCGGCCGCTACCTCCCCGCGAGCTCCCACGACGTCGGCGGCGACTGGTTCGACGTCATCGCCCTGCCCGGCGGCCGGACGGGACTCGTCATCGGCGACGTCATGGGGCACGGCATCCACGCGGCGGCCGTCATGGGCCAACTCCGCACCGCCGTGAGGACCCTGGCCCGCCACGACATCGCACCGGCCCACATGCTCCGCTCCCTGGACGCCGTCGTGGCCGACCTCGGCGAGGACGAGATGGCGACCTGCGTCTACGCGGTCCACGACCCGGCCACCGGCGGCTGGGTCATCGCCCGCGCCGGTCATCCGCCGCCGGCCGTCGCCACCCCGGACGGCGCCATCACCTTCCTCGACGGGCCGCCCGGGACGCCGCTCGGCACCGGAGCCCACGACTTCGGCACGGAGGAGGTCGTCCTGCCCGGGGGCGGACTCCTCGTCCTCTACACGGACGGCCTCATCGAGGCCCGCGACCGGGACCTCGACCAGGGCATGCGGCAGCTGGCCGAGGCCCTGCGGCCGCTCGACCGGCCCCTGGACACGCTGTGCGACGAGGTCATCGGACGGCTCCTCGCGGGCTCCGCCCAGGACGACGTGGCGATGCTCCTCGCCCGCACCATCCGCTGAACCGCGCTATGCGCGGAGCCGGTGGAGGTCGCGGAGCAGGGCGATCTCCGCCCCGTGGTGCAGGAGCTCCTGGTTCACCCACCAGACGATCTCCAGGAAGGGGTTCTCCGCGTCGCTGCCGTGCGGGTAGGTGCAGTGGCCGACCGTGTCGAGCGCCTTGTCGTCGACGGACAGCAGAGCCTCGCGCCAGGCGTCGGCGGCGGTGTCGAAGGCGGCCAGGGCGGTGGCGGCGTCCCCGGCGACCCGGTAGTCGTCGCGGGTCAGGCTGCGGCTTCCGTTCGTGTGGTCGGCGCGCAGCGCGAGCATCTCGGAGAGGTGGCTCAGCCGCCAGGCGATCGTCGTGAACGGCGGCGGCACGGGGTGCGGCGGAGGCGTCGTGTCCCGGCCCCAGTCGCCGGCGCCCACGAGGAGCGTCGCGCCCGGCCCCGGGCCGTCGGCGTGGCGCCGTACGGACCAGCAGCCGGGCCCCGGCTCCCAGAGGTACTCCGCGTCGGTCATCGGACCGACCTCGACGTCCGTGCCGTTGCCGCTGTCCATCACCGGCCCCGCCATCCGGTCGGCGAGCCGCTTCCGGGCGAAGTCGAACTGGTCGAGGAGGGGGACGAGCCGCTCGGGCAGGGACACGGGACACTCCGGATCACGCGGGGACAGGGCGGTCGTACCCTGCCACAGCGACCGGCCGCGCCGCCCGCCGATTTCCGTCCCGCGCCGGGCTGTTGACCGGATCTCCGGACCTCAGGGGAGCCGGCGGGCCCTCACAGCGGTACGACGGTCACCTCGGTCGCCTTGACGCCCGTCCAGACCGGCACCCCGTCCGCGAGGCCCAGTTCGGCGGCGGCCTGCGGGGTGATCTCGGCGACGAGCGAGGGCGCGGAGTCCGAGGTGACGAGGACCCGCAGCCGGCTGCCGCTCGCGGTGATCTCCCGTACGGTTCCGGGCCAGACGTTACGGGGGCTGCCGCCGGGCCTCTCGCGGTGCACGGCCACCGCCTCGGGCGCGATGATGGCCAGGGCCGGGGTGCCGGCGGGCGGCTGCTCGGCGGTGATCAGGGTGCCGCCCCCGTCCAGGGCGAGGCCTTCGGCGGAGGCGGTGCCGGGCCAGGCGTTCCGGCCGAGCATCCGGGCCACCCAGGGGGAGCGGGGGTGCCGCGAGACCTCGGCCGGAGAGGCGTCCTGGAGGGTGCGCCCGTCCTGGAGGACGAGCACCCGGTCGGCGAGCGAGACGGCCTCGACGGGGTCGTGGGTGACGATGAGGCAGACACCGCCGAAGCCGGCGAGGTGGCTGCGCAGGGTGTGCCGGACATGGGCCCGGGTGGTCTGGTCGAGGGCCGCGAGCGGCTCGTCGAGCAGCAGCAGCCGGGGCCGGGCGGCGAGTGCGCGGGCGAGGGCGACGCGCTGGGCCTGGCCGCCGGACAGCTCGGCCGGGCGGCGGTGGGCGAGGTGGCCGACGGCGAGCCGGTCGAGCCAGGCCCGCGCCTCCCGCCGGGCCTCGGCGCGCGGCACCCCGCGCGCCCGGAGGCCGTACGCGGTGTTGGCGAGCGCCGACAGATGGGGGAAGAGGGCGCCGTCCTGCGGGACCCACGCCACCCGGCGCCGGTGCGGGGGCAGCTCGGTGACGTCGGTGTCGCCGAGCCGCAGCGAGGCGTGGGCGCGGGGCGTGAGGCCGAGGAGGGCCCGGAGCAGGGTGGTCTTGCCGGCGCCGTTGGGGCCGACGACGGCGATGGTGGTGCCCGGTCCGGCGTCGAGGGTCAGGTCGTTGAAGCCGGTGACCTCGGCGCGCAGCGCCCAGCGCCCGGTGTCGGGGTCCTCCGCCGCGGGGAGGTCTTCGGGGGCGGTGGCCGCGGCGGGGTCCTCGGCCGGCGCCCCGGACACCGCCCGGGTCCGGCCCGGGGAGGGGGTGCCCGTCCAGCGGCCGCGCAGGGCGACCAGGACCGCCATCGCGATGGCGAGCAGCAGCAGCGACACGGAGGTCGCCGCCTCCGGCTCGTCCTGGAGCAGCAGATAGACCTGGAGCGGAAGGGTCTGGGTGGCGCCGGGCAGGTTCCCGGCGAAGGTGATGGTGGCGCCGAACTCGCCGAGCGCCCGAGCCCAGGTGAGCGCGGCTCCGGCGAGCAGCCCGGGGGCGACCATCGGCAGCGTGACGGTGAAGAACACCCGCACCGGCGAGGCGCCCAGGGACGCGGCCGTCTCCTCGTACCGGGGACGCAGCCCGGCCAGCGCGCCCTCCAGGCTGATGACCAGGAACGGCATGGCCACGAACGTCGCGGCGACCACCGCGCCGGAGGTGTGGAAGGGCAGGGTCAGTCCGAAGGCGCTCTCCAGCCAGGGGCCGACGACGCCGCGCCGCCCGAACGCCAGCAGCAGGGCCACGCCGCCGACCGTCGGCGGCAGCACCATGGGCAGCAGGACCAGCGAGCGGACGATCGCCTTGCCCCTGAACGGCACGCGGGCGAGCAGCCAGGCGAGCGGCACGCCGAGCAGCAGCGACAGGCCGAGCGCCCAGAAGGAGACGAGCAGGGACAGCCTGAGGGCCTCGACGGTCCCGGGGCTCGTCAGATGCGCGCCGAAGGAGCCCCACTCGGTGCGGACCAGGACCCCGACGAGCGGCAGCAGCAGGAACGCGACGGCGAGCAGCGCGGGCACGGCGAGGAGGAGCGGGGTGCGCGGCCCGCGTCCGGCGGCCCGGCCCTGAAGGCGTTTCATCGTGGGTTCCAGGGGTGTGCTGAGGAGGAGTGCTCGGGGAAGCGAGGCGGGGGCTGTCCGTCCCCCCGGACACGGACAGCCCCCACGGGCCACTCCGGGCCCACGGCCGCCGGAAGTCCGCTTCCGGCGGCCGTGGGCCCGGAGTGGATCAGGCCCGGTCGATGTGCACGCTGGTCGACTTCACCCGGGCGGTGGCCTGCATGCCGACCTCCAGGCCCAGCTCCTCCACGGCCTCGCGGGTGAGCAGCGAGACGAGCCGGTGCGGCCCGGCCTGGATCTCGACCTGGGCGGCGACGTCGCCGAGCTTGACGGCGGTCACGATCCCGGGGAACGCGTTGCGGGCCGAGGTGTACGAGCCCTCCTCCTCCCCGGGGGCGCTCTGCCCGACCTCGATGGAGAAGGCGGCCAGATCGCGGCCGTCGATGAGGCGCCGGCCGTTCTCGTCGCGGTGGGTCGCGACCCGGCCCGCGTCGGCCCAGCGGCGTGCCGTGTCGGGACTGACGCCGAGCAGGCGTGCCGCCTGACCGATGGTGTAGGACTGCATGTCGGCCACGTTAGGTCGTACGAGATCTCATCTGCAAGGGATCAAGGGATGCCTCATGGCATCTGCCAGCCCCCTTGGACGAACCCACCAGGGGCGGCTCAGGGCGTCCCCGAGCGGCGGCCGACCGCCTCGACCAGGGGCAGCAGCCGGTGCGCGACCCGCTCGCGCAGCGCGATCTCGGTCCGGGTACGGACCACGCCGGGCAGCTGGATCAGCCGCTGGATGACGTCCTCCAGGTGCCCGGCGTCGCGGGCCACGACCCGGGTCAGGAGATCGCCGCCGCCGGTGATGGAGAAGGCCTCCACGATCTCGGGCACGCGCGCGAGGGCGTCCCCGACCTCGTCCAGATGCCCCTGGGTCACCTCGACGTGCACGAAGGCGAGCACCGGGTGCCCGAGGGCGGCGGGGGAGAGGACCGGCCCGGTCGCCGTGATCACCCCGTCGCGCTCCATCCGGTCGATCCTCGCCTGCACGGTGCCCCGCGCCACCCCCAGGATCCGCGCGTACTCGCGCACGCTCGTCCTCGGCTGCTCGATGAGCAGCCGCAGGATCCGCGTGTCGAGTTCGTCCACCGCCATGACCGTCGGCCTCCTTCGCCCCGGCTCGTCCGGTTTCCGACTCTATCCAGGTCCGGAGATCCGCAGGCCCGGAGGTCCGCAGGTCCGCTAGGGCAGGCGGGTCCGCTCCCGCGCCCAGTCCAGGGCGGCTTCGCCCTGGGCGCGCTGGAAGCCCCGCAGGGTCGGCAGTCCCGGCGGCGGGGGCTGGACGGACTGGTGGAGGAAGTAGCCGGCCAGGGCGACGAGCACGGTGGTCACGTCCTCGGCGTCGGCACCGCGGGCGCGGAGGTGCCCGTCGAGGAGGCCCACGGCGTCCGGGGCGCCCTGCATGATCACGCTCGGGCCCATCGCGACGACGTCGAACCACGGAGCGCCGACCGAGGCCCACGGCCAGTCGACGACCACGACGCGGCCGCCGGTCAGCAGGACGTTGTCCGCGCGCAGATCGCCGTGGACCAGGGCGCTGCCGGCCGCGGCGGCGGTCCAGCCGGCTTCCCGCTCGGCGAGGCGTACGAGATGGCGGCGCGCCCACGGGTCGAGCCACGCCAGGTCGTCCGCCCCCCGCGCGGAAGCGGCGGCGAGCCGGCGCCAGCCCCGGAACTTCCCGCCGAAGCGGTCGACGACCGTCGGCGCCTCGACCGGCGCGGGGTCGAGCAGGGCGGACAGCTCCGCCGTCGCCGCGAGGACGCGCCGGAGCTCGTCCGGCCGCCAGGGCTGGGCCGGAGTCCTGCCGTCCACGTCCTCGAGGACCAGGACGACCCAGCCGTCGAGGTCCAGGGCCATGAGCAGCGAGGGCACGGGGGCGGTGGCCGGCAGGGCCGCGGTGATCCGGGCCTCCGCCCGGTGGAGGCCGGGGGTGTCGGGGTTGGGTTCGGGCCCCACCGCCTTCACGAAGACCCGCCGGCCGTCGGCGAGGCGCATGCGCGCGGCGACGCCCGGCGAGAAGCCGCCTGCCTGGGTGGCGGCATGGTCCACGGGGGATCCGAGGGACGCCTCGACCCTGCTTCGCACGCCGGAGGGAACGGCCCACCAGTCCATGCGCACACCCGCGGCCGCGGGCACTCCGGTGGTCTCCACGCCTGCTCGTCTTCCCATGGCCGCATGATCCAGGCGGGGGGCTCCGGGGAGCAACGAGGTTTCCGGAGCCGTACGGCTGGTCCATTGGCTCCGTCTGGTCACTCGCCCCGTTGTTCCGCTGGACCAATGGCCCACCCTTTCGTCGGTGAGTTGAGCCGCCGTACCCCCTTCTGGCTATCCTTGTAGCCATCACATACCTTCGGCGCCGCGCAGCGCCGTCCGGCGACGAGGCCGGACCGGCCCGCGGTGCCTTCGTCGTGTCCGAGCCCCCACCACCCCAGGGGAACTCCGCGCGCGTCGAGGAACAGATCAAGGGGGGCGGGATTGGCCGCCGTGCAGAAGTACTTCATGGCCCCGGATCCGGGGCTCGTCCGGCTCAGGGTCTCGCTCCGCGCGGTCCTGGGCGTCGGGCTCGCGGTCGCCCTGGCCGAGCTGCTGGGTCTGTCCCTCGTCGCCTCCATCACCGCCGGCCTCGCCGCGCTCCTCGCCCTCTTCACGGTCGGCGACCCCACGGTGCGCCGCCAGGCCGTCACCACCGTCCTGCTGCCTGCGGTCGGCTTCCCCGTGCTCGCCCTCGCGGCGCTCCTGCACGGCGCGCCGCTCCTGCGCGACGCGGCCTGGCTGCTGGTGATCTTCGCCGGTGTGTACGCGCGCCGCTGGGGACCGCGCGGCCACGCGCTCGGCATCTTCGCCTTCATGCAGTTCTTCGTGACCCAGTTCCTGCACGCCGTCCCCGCCCAGCTCCCCGAGCTGTACGCGGCCACCCTCGTCGCCCTGGGCGCGGCCGCGACCGTGCGCTTCGTGCTGTGGCCCATCGAGCGCCGGGTCCCGCCGCCGGCCGTGCCCGCCGCCCTGCCCGGCACGGGGCTCGCCCGGGCCACCACCCGCCAGGCCGTCCAGGTCGCCGTCGCCTCGGGGGCCGCCCTCGTCATCGGGCAGCTCCTCTCGGAGGCGCGCTGGTACTGGGCCGTCGGCACCGTCTGGTGGATCTTCGTCAACACCTCCTCGCGCGGCGAGACGCTCGTACGGGGCTTCCGCCGCGTCCTCGGCACCGTCACCGGCATCGTCGCCGGATTCCTCGTCGCCGTCCCCCTGGGCGGTGAGCCCGTCGTCACCGCGCTGCTCGTCGCCGCGTGCGTCTTCGGGATCTTCTACGCCGCCCCCGTGTCGTACAGCTGGATGATCCTCGCGGTCACCGTGATGGCCAGCCTGCTCTACGGCCTCCTCGGGGTCCTGGACGGCGCCCTGCTGCTCCTGCGCGTGGCCGAGACCGGCGTCGGGGCCCTGTGCGCCGGTCTCGCCGTGACGCTGGTCCTTCCCGTCCGGACGCACACGACGAACGACGCGTGGATCCAGCGCGCGCTCCTCTGCGTCCGGTCCGCCACCTCGGCGTCCGTTCGCCGTCTCGCGGGCGACGACGCCGCCGACCCGACGCCGCACGCCGCCGAGCTGGAGGCGCTCCTCGGGCGCGTGCGGCTCGCGCTGGCCCCGCTGGTGCACCCGCTGAACCCCTTCCGGGGCAGGAAGCAGCGAGCCCGCCGGGTCCTCGGACTCCTCGACGAGGCGGCCGGAGAGGTACGCGGACTGGTCGCCGTGGCCGCCGACCCGGACGCCAGCCACGACGCCCGCCTGGCCGCGGCCTGCTGGCGGGTCGAGGCCGCCGTGGAAGCCCTCACTTCCGGCGAAGGGGGCGCGATGGAGCTGGAGGGACACCTCCGGCCCGAGAACGACGTCCCTCACGCGGGTGCGCCGGCTCTCGCCCACGCCAGGGGACTGGCGCGCGTGCTCACGGAGCTGGACGCTCCGCTGCGGACTCCGCCCGGCGCATGGGCGGTCCGTTCCTGACGGGACTCCGTAGCCCCAGGTGCCCGGCTCGTCCGCTCGGACGCGCCGGGCACCGCCGTTTGGTCTAGACCCCCTGCTACCGTCGGCGCCACGAGAAGACGGCCGGTCGACCGCGACCGGCCCGGGGACAGGGGAGGCGCCGTGGGCGGCACGGGGACGGAACAGGGCCGGAGCGGAACGCGGGCGTACATCGGCTCCTTCACCTCGGCGGGCGGACGCGGCGTCCTCACCGCCGAGGTGGACGAGGAGACCGGCGCGCTCACCGTCACCGGCGGCAGCGACGCCGTCGCCGACCCCTCCTTCCTCGCCCTCGCCGGCCCCGTCCTCCACGCCGTCTCCGAGACCGACACGGGCGCCGTGGCCGCCTTCGACGTCACCGGGCCCGCACCCCGGCCCCTCGGTGCCCCCGTCCCCGTCGGCGGCGCGGGCCCCACCCACCTCGCGCTCGCCGCCGGACACCTCCTCACCGCCAACTACACCTCCGGCAGCGTCACCGCCCTCCCCCTCGCCGGGGACGGCACCGCCCGCCCCGCCACCACGGTCCTGCGGCACGAGGGCGGCGGCCCCGTCGCCGACCGCCAGAGCGGCCCGCACGCCCACCAGGTGCTCCCCGACCCCAGCGGGAACTGGGTCGTCAGCGTGGACCTCGGCACCGACTCCGTACGGATCTGCGCCCTCGACCCCGCGACCGGACACCTCACCCTCCACGGCGAGACCGCGCTGCGCCCCGGCACCGGACCGCGCCACCTCGCCTTCCACCCGGCCGGCACGCACGCGTACGTCCTGAACGAGCTGGAGCCCACCCTCACCGTCTGCCGCTGGGACCCCGCGAAGGGCGTGCTCGAACCGCTCGCCGAGACCCCCGTCGTCCCCGAGGGCACCACCGGCCCCAGCTACCCCTCCGAGGTGGTCGTCGCCCCCGACGGCCGCTTCCTCTGGGCCGCCGTGCGCGGCGACGACACCCTCGCCGTCCTCGCCCTCGACGCGGACGGCGCCGGGGCCCGCCTCGTCGCCACCGTGCCCTGCGGCGGCACCTGGCCCCGCGACCTGACCCTCGACCCCTCCGGACGGCGCCTGTACGCGGCGAACGAGCGCTCCGGCGACGTCACCTGGTTCACCCTCGACCCGGCCACGGGCGTCCCCGCGCGCGCGGGCTCGGTCGAAGCCCCGGCCGCCTCCTGCGTGGTCTTCGGCTGAACCGCCGGGGCCGTCCCCCGGACACGACGAAGGGCCCGCACCGGACGATTCCGGAACGGGCCCTTCCGTACGACAGGAGGGCGCGGCCTCAGAGCGAGGGCGCGGCCTGCGGCTGCTGCGGAAGACCCAGCGCGGCCGTGTACTGCGAGAGCACCAGCTTGCCGATGGCCGGGTAGGCGCCCAGCGGTTCGGCGGCGGCGCACCCGGCCTCCTTCGACGCCTCGTCGAGGAGACCCTCGGCCAGCTCGGGGCCGATCAGGTACGGGGCGAGGGCCAGCTGCTCCGCACCGGCGGCGCGCAGCTGCTCGGCCACGGAGGCGATGGAACCCTCCTGGTCGAGCGCGGCGGCCATCACCGGGACGGCGAGGCGCGCGGCGAGCAGCATGCCGGTGATCCCGGCGGCCTGCACGGCCTCCTCGCCACCGACCGTGGCCAGGATGATGCCGTCGGCGGCCGTCGCGACCGTGAACAGCCGCGCCCGGTCGGCGCGGGCCAGACCGGCCTCGGAGAGACGCACGTGCAGCGCCTCGGCGAGCAGCGGGTGCGGGCCGAGGACATCGGTCAGCTCGGCGGTGTTGCCGGCGTCCATGAGGCCCTGGCGCACCTGGCGCATCTGGGCGCTGTCCGGCCCCGCGAGCAGCGGGACGACGACCGCGGCCGGACCCGTCGGGGCGGTGGCCTCGCGGCCGGCGGCGAGGGCCAGCTCGTACCGCTCGGTGCGCAGCGTCTCGGCGGCCGTGAGGACGGCCGGGAGGGAGGGGTACTCGGTGTCGTCGCCCTCCAGGAAGCCGATCGCGGCCTCCAGGCCGGGCAGCTCGGAACGGGCGATGCTCACGAGCTCTTCGGCCAGCGAGCGTATGGCGGCGGAAGGCTCGCCGGGCACGGCGAGAACCAGTGCGGGAGCGCCCTCGGGCGCCGCCGCGGGTTCGGGGCGACGGTGCCGCCCGGACTGGCGGGGTCGAGGCATTCGTACAGGCAGGCCGGAAGCAGGCCCAGTGGGGGAGCTCATGGCGCCGTATGCTACTGGTTTCGCCTGCGGCGCCGTCGGCTGAGGTGCGGTCACGCGCCTTCTGCCCCTCTATGTCCGCTCTCCGCCCCGACTTCCGTTCCGTTTGCCTTCCGTTTCCCTTCCTTCTCCGCCCGTTCCGGGACCGCTTCCGCCCCGGCGCACCGCTTCCCACCTGCGGGGACGCCCCCGCCTACGCGGCCTTGGAGTCGAACAGACGGAGCAGCGCCGGGTCTTCCGGCAGACGCAGGGTGCCGGTGGCGAGCGCGGAGGCCAGCGCGACCGCCCCGGCGAGCGGATCCCCCGCCGGCTCCACCGTCCGGGCCCCGGGGACGAGCTCCCCGAGCGCGGCGCGCAGCGGTACGAGCAGGGGCTCGCCCATCCTGAAGAGCCCGCCGGTGAGCGCCACCGGGGCACCGGGCTCCGCCGGGCACGCGGCCTCGGCGGCCTCGGCGATGTGCGCCCCGGCCCGCGCGAGGATGCCGGCCGCCACGGGATCCGCCGCGGCGCACCGCCCCACCTCGGGGGCGAAGGAGGCGAGCACCGCGGGCCGGTCCGTCCGCGGGTAGAGCACGCCCGGCAGCCCGGCCGCCGGCCCGAAGAGCTTCTCGGCCCGCTCCAGGAGCGCCGCCGAACCCCCGCGCCGCCCGTCGTGCGCGCGCATCGCCGCCTCCAGACCCGCACGCCCGATCCACGCGCCGCTGCCGCAGTCACCGAGCAGATGCCCCCATCCGTCGGCCCGCCGCCAGCGCGTCAGATCCGTGCCGAGCGCGATCATCCCCGTCCCGCCCGCCACGACGACCCCCGGCCGCTGCCCGAGCGCCCCCGCGTACGCGGTGACCGCGTCGGCCGCGAGAGCGAGTCGGCGCACCCCCCACGCCTCCGCGAAGGCCCCCGGCAGTTCGGTCCGCAGCTCGCCCCCGAGCGTCGCCATCCCCGCGGCCCCCACGGCCACGGCGACCACCGGCCGTCCCCCGGCCCGCTCCCGCAGCTCGGCGACGGCGGGCAGGACCTGCTCCAGCAGGTGCCCGGCCGAGATCCCACCGGGCCCCGTCCGCACCGGTTCACGTGACGCACGGCCGTCGAGCACCGTCCCGCCCACGGCCTCGGCCAGGGCGATCCGGAGCCCCGAGCCACCGGAGTCGACACCGACGACCAGGCCTTCGGAGGGTTCGTTCACGGAAACCACGGTGCACCATCCTCGATGAGGGGGGAGGAGCGGGCGGAGGTCCGGGCCGGACCCCGTTGTCACTGTAGGCCGGTAGAGTGACGGACCGTGACAGCGCGACCCTTGAACGAACTGGTGGAGCCCGGCTGGGCGGAGGCCCTGAGTCCCGTCGCGGGGCGTGTCGCCGCGATGGGTGACTTCCTGCGGGCGGAGATCGCGGCGGGCCGGACGTACCTGCCCTCCGGGCCGAACGTGCTGCGGGCCTTCCAGCAGCCCTTCGACGAGGTGCGGGTCCTGATCGTGGGTCAGGACCCCTATCACACGCCGGGGATGCCGATGGGGCTCAGCTTCTCGGTCGCGCCCGAGGTCCGTTCGCTGCCGCCCAGCCTGGAGAACATCTTCCGGGAGCTGCACACCGACCTCGGTCTGCCCCGGCCGTCGAACGGCGATCTGACGCCGTGGACCCGGCAGGGCGTCCTGCTGCTCAACAGGGCGCTGACCACGGCCCCGCGCAAGGCGGGCGCCCACCGGGGCAAGGGCTGGGAAGAGGTGACCGAGCAGGCCATCCGCGCGCTGGCCGCCCGGGGCAAGCCCCTGGTGTCGATCCTCTGGGGCGCCGACGCGCGCAGGGCCCGCCCGCTCCTCGGGAACCTGCCGGTGATCGAGTCCGCGCACCCGTCCCCGATGTCGGCGGACCGCGGCTTCTTCGGCTCCCGCCCGTTCAGCCGGGCGAACGAGATGCTCGTCGGCATGGGCGCCCAGCCGGTGGACTGGCGCCTGCCCTAGGGCCCGCCCGACGGGAACGGTCGGACAGGCCCCGGGCGCTCAGATCACCGCCGCCCGCACGCACAGCACGTCGGGCAGGTGCTCCGCGAGCAGTTGCCAGGTGTCCCCGTCGTCGGCGCTCGCGTACACCTCGCCGTTGCGGTTGCCGAAGTAGACGCCCGCCGGGTCGGCGTCGTCCGTGCACAGGGCGTCCCGCAGCACCGTGCCGTAGTGGTCGCCCCCGGGCAGTCCCCGGCTCAGGGGCTCCCAGGTCCCGCCCGCGTCCGTCGTGCGGTAGACGCGGCAGCGGCGGTCCGCCGGGACGCGGTCGGAGTCGGCGGTGATCGGGAAGACGTAGGCGGTGCCGGGGCGGTGCGGGTGCGCGGCGACCGCGAAGCCGAAGTCGGAGGGGAGCCCCGCGCCGATGTCGGACCAGCTCGCGCCCGCGTCGTCGCTGCGGAAGACGCCCCAGTGGTTCTGGAGGTAGAGCCGGTCCTTGTCGCCCGCGTCCTGGGCGATCTTGTGGACGCACTGCCCGAACTCGGGGTTCGGGTCGGGCAGGAAGACTGCGGACACCCCCTGGTTGGAGGGGGCCCACGCGACCCCGCCGTCCCGCGAGCGGAACACCCCGGCGGTCGACACCGCGACCGTCAGGGCGTCCGGGTCGCGCGGGTCGGTGACGACGGTGTGCACGGCCTCGCCGCCTCCGCCGGGCACCCACCGGGAGCGCGTGGGGTGCTCCCAGAGCGGGCGGACGAGCGCGAAGGACTCGCCGCCGTCCGCCGACCGGAAGAGCGCGGCCGGCTCGGTCCCCGCGTACACGACGTCGGGGGAGTGCTCCGGTGCCGGGTGCAGCTGCCAGACGCGCTCCAGGGAGGCCCCGGTGTCCTCGGGGAACCTCACCGCCGGCCGGGCCGGTTCGGTCCAGCTCCTGCCGAGGTCGTCGGAGTGGAAGACGGAGGGGCCCCAGTGGGCGCTGTCCCCGCCGACGAGCAGCCGCGGGCTCGGCCGCCGGGTGTCGATGGCGACGGAGTACACCGCCTGCGCGGGGAAGGCGGGATCGTCGAACTCCCACCGCCCGTCGTGTCGTCGGCCGATGAAGAGACCCTTGCGGGTGCCCACGGTGAGGAGTACGTCGGGCATGGCTGCCACCTCCAGGACGCCGTTGTCACTGATACGGGCCAGTCTGTACCCGGCCACTGACAACGGCCCCCGAGGACACCCCGGCGCCGGCCACGGCCACGGCACTGCCCCCGGCCACTCCCACGGCGCCGGCCACTCCCACGGCACTGCCCCCGGTCACTCCCACGGCGCCGGCCACGGCCACGGCACTGCCCCCGGCCACTCCCACGGCGCCGGCCACTCCCACGGCACCGGCCACGGCGCCGGCACCGCCCACGGCCTTGGCGGCACCCCGGCCCTGCCCCGGCCCGGGGTCAGATCGCCCAGGCGTACTGCGAGGGCGCGGAGACCGTCGCGCCCAGTTCGCGGGCGGCGCGGCGCGGCCAGGAGGCGTCGCGGAGCAGCTCGCGGCCGAGGAGGATCGCGTCGGCCTCGCCGTTGGCGAGGATCTTCTCGGCCTGCCGGCTCTCGGTGATCATGCCGACGGCGGCGACGGGCAGTCCGGCCTCCGCCCTGACGCGGGCCGCGAAGGGCACCTGGTAGCCGGGGCCGACCGGGATCTCGGCCGGTCCGCCGTTGCCGCCGCTGGAGACGTCGAGGAGGTCGACGCCGTGCTCGCGCAGGAGGGCGGCGAGCCGCACGGTCTCGTCGACCGTCCAGCCCCGCTCCTCCAGCCAGTCGGTGGCGGAGATCCGGAAGAAGAGGGGCAGTTCCTCGGGCCAGACGGCCCGCACGGCGTCGACGACCTCCAGGGCGAGGCGGGTGCGGTTCTCGAAGGAGCCGCCGTACGCGTCCGTGCGGTGGTTGCTGTGCGGGGAGAGGAACTCGCCGATGAGGTAGCCGTGCGCGCCGTGCACCTCCAGGACCTCGAAACCGGCCTCCAGGGCGCGCCGGGCCGCGGCCGCGAACTGGCCGGTGACCTCCTGGATCTGCTCCACGGTCAGCTCGGTCGGGACGGGGTGGCCCTCGGCGAACGCGACCGGGCTGGGGGCGAAGGGCTGCCAGCCCTCGGAGGCGTCGGCCGGGCCGCGCCCGTGCCAGGGGCGCTTGGTGGAGGCCTTGCGTCCGGCATGGCCGATCTGGATGCCGGGCACGGTGCCGTGCTCCTTGAGGAAGCCGGTGATCCGCCGCATCGCCTCGACCTGGGTGTCGTTCCAGAGGCCGAGGTCCGCCGGGCTGATGCGGCCCTCGGGGGAGACGGCGGTCGCCTCGACGAGGATCAGTCCGGCGCCGCCGGTGGCGCGGGCCGCGTAATGGGCGAAGTGCCAGTCGTGGGGGACGCCCGCGTTCGGTCCGCTCGTCTCCGCCGAGTACTGGCACATGGGTGCCATCCAGACCCGGTTGGGCACGGTCAGCGACCGCAGGGTGTAGGGCTCGAACAGGGCGACGCTCATGACGGACTCCGTTTCGGGATGCCTCGAAGGTGCTCGTACGATACTCGTCGTAGTACGGCGAATGTCAAACTACGAGGGTTCTCGTACAATGGTCGGCATCCCGGAGGAAGTGGAGCCGCCGCCATGACGACCACCACCAGCCCGCGCGTCCTGGAGCACCCCACGCGCGATCAGATCCGCCTCGAAGAGGTGCTGCACGCCCTCTCCGACGCCGTACGCCTGCGGATCGTGCGGGAGATGGCGCGCGAGGACACCGAACTCAGCTGCTCGTACTTCGACCTCCCGGTGACCAAGTCCACGACCACGCACCACTTCCGGGTGCTCCGCGAGAGCGGCGTCATCCGGCAGGTGTACCGGGGCACGGCCAAGTACAACCTCCTGCGCAGGGACGACCTCGACGCCCTCTTCCCCGGCCTCCTCGACTCCGTCCTCGCCGCCGCCGGCGCCCAGGCCGGGCGCGGGGGAGACGCGGACTGACGGCGGACGTCCGGCCGGACGCGCCCGCCCCTACAGCGAGCGCATCCGGTCGATCTCCGAGGTCTGCTGGGCGATCACGTCGTTCGCCATCTCCTCCACGAGTCCGTTGTTGCCCTGGCTCAGCACCTCGGCGGCCATCGTCACGGCCCCCTCGTGGTGCGCGATCATGAGCTTCAGGAAGAGCGTGTCGAAGGCCTTGCCCTTCGCGCCCCGCAACTCCTTCAACTGCTCCTCGGTCGCCATCCCCGGCATCGAGTGATGGTCGTGGGCGCCCTGTGCGCGCGGACCGCCGTTGTTTTCCAGCCAACCTTCCATCGCGTCGATCTCCGGCCGCTGCGCTGCCGTGATCCGCTCCGCCACCCGCTTCACCTGCGGGGAGGAGGCCCGTCCCGGGACCAGCTCCGTCATCGTCAACGCCTGCTCGTGGTGGGCGATCATCATCTGCACGTACCGGAAGTCCGCGCCGTTCGGACTCTCGTCGGGGAGCAGCCGGGCCGCCTCCTCGGGGGATATCCGCCGGGCCGGCTCGCCGGGCTTCCCCGGAGCCACCACCGAGGGGCCGCTCGACGCCCCGGCCTGCGGCGCGTCCTTGCCGGCGTCCGACTCGCAGGCGCCCAGGGCGAGGACGGCGACGGCGGCCAGGACGGCGGCGACGGCACGCTGACGGCGGATCAACAACACGACCTCCAGGTGTTCTTGCGGGACAGTGACCGTTCCTAGCACCTTTCTCGGGATGACCGATCAAAAACCTTCATTACGTCTGTGTTGCCATCTGTTGAGATGCGCATGGCACGTTCGATACTGCCGGGGTCCAACACCCGTTCACAGCCGAACGGATACCAGGGAGGACGGAGTGACTTCGTTGCGTACCCCGCGTACCACGTCCGACACGCGTGACCCGCGTGCCCGGTTCAGACGCCTGGGCGCGGCATCCGCCGCCGCAGGGCTGCTGGCCGCACTGCTCGCGGCAGTCCCCGCGGCCGCCACCCCCGACCCCGGAGACGCCGCCCCCGCGCGGGAGACGGTCTCCTCGCGGCAGGCCGCCGAGGCGCGCTCCGCGATCCAGAGCGGCGAGATACCCGGCGTGGACGAGATCGTCCACAGCCAGAACATCGAGCACCTCGCGAACGTCCCCAAGGACGCCCTCAAGAGCCTCAACACGGACCTCGCCTTCCAGGGCAAGTACGCCTTCGCCGGCAACTACGACGGCTTCCGCATCTACGACATCAGCGACCCGAAGGCCCCGAAGACCGTCGCCCAGGTCCTCTGCCCGGGCTCCCAGAACGACGTCTCCGTCTCCGGGAACCTCCTCTTCCTCTCCACCGACTCCTCCCGGAGCGACAACTCGTGCGCCAGCACGACGCAGCCCGCCTCGGTGAAGGAATCCTGGGAGGGCATGAAGATCTTCGACATCAGCGACATCGCCAACCCGAGGTACGTCGCCGCCGTCGAGACCAACTGCGGTTCCCACACGCACACGATCCTGCCCAAGGGCAAGAACGTGTACATCTACGTCGCCTCCTACTCGCCCAACGTCGCCTTCCCCGACTGCCAGCCCCCGCACGACGGCATCTCGGTCATCAAGGTGCCCCGCAAGGCGCCCGAGCAGGCGCGGGTCGTCAACTTCCCCGTCCTCTTCCCGGGCGAGGGCCCGGACGGCGGCGGCAACCCGGGCGCGCCCACCAACCCCGGCGTCTCCAAGACCACCGGCTGCCACGACATCACCGTGCTGCCCGAGAAGGACCTCGCGGCCGGCGCCTGCATGGGTGACGGCATCCTCTTCGACATCGAGGACCCCGAGCACCCGCGCGTGATCGACCAGGTCGAGGACAACGTCAACTTCGCGTTCTGGCACTCCGCGACCTTCAACCAGAAGGCGAACAAGGTCGTCTTCACCGACGAGCTCGGCGGTGGCGGCGGCGCCACCTGCAACGCCGCGGTCGGCCCGAACCGGGGCGCCGACGGCATCTACGACATCGTCGGCAAGGGCGACAAGCGCAAGCTCGTCTTCCGCAGCTACTTCAAGATCCCGCGCCACCAGGCCGACACCGAGAACTGCGTCGCCCACAACGGCTCGCTGATCCCGGTCAAGGGCAAGGACCTCATGGTCCAGGCCTGGTACCAGGGCGGTGTCTCCGTCTGGGACTTCACCGACTCCGACGCCCCGAAGGAGATCGCCTACTTCGAGCGCGGCCCGCTCTCCGCGACCACGCTCTCGGTCGGCGGCTCGTGGTCCGCGTACTACTACAACGGCTACATCTACTCGAACGACATCGCGAAGGGCTTCGACGTCCTGAAGCTCTCCGACCGCCGTACGGACCCGGCGAAGAAGATCCGGATGGACGAGCTCAACGTCCAGACCCAGCCGGACTACTTCGACTTCGAGGACTGATCACCCTCAAGGACCGCATCGCCTTCGAGGGCTGATCACCGCTTGCCGAGCGCCGGCGTGCCACCGGGCGGACCCCCGTCCGGCGGCACGCCCGCCTCCCAGTCGAGCCCGTACCGGTGGAACAGCTCCGACCGCAGGCGCTCCAGCGGCAGCGGGGCCCCCGGCAGCAGCACCGCCACCACCGCGCCCATCAGCAGGGCGCGCAGCAGCGGATAGTCCGTGTCCACGTCGGTGGAGCCGTACCGGACGACCGTGTCCCGCAGCAGGAAGGCCAGCCGCTGCTGCTCCTCGCACTGCACGAACCCGTCGGCCTGCAGGATGCCCGCCATGTGCGTCCGCATCAGGGTGGGCCGCCGCACCGCGAGCCCCAGGACCGCGTCGATCGCGCGGGCCATCCGCTCGTGGCCGTCCTCCGTGCGCGGCTCCCGCTCCAGCGCCTCCTCCAGGGTCAGGTGCATCAGCCGGTGCACCGCCGCCTGGAGCAGCTGCCGCTTGCCGGGGAAGTAGTACGAGATCAGCCCCCGCGCCGTACCCGCCCGTTCCGCTATGTCGCCGAGCGTGGTCGCCTCGTAGCCGTGGGTGTCGACCAGGTCCGCGGTGGCCTGCAGGATCCGCTCCCGGGACCGGCGCCGAAGCTCTTCATTGACCGATGGGCTACGCGGGGACATGCTGGACTCCTGCGTTGACTGGCTGCCGGCCAATATACTCGGCGCATCCCGTCGGGCTGCCCGTGTGGCGGACCGCCGGGGATGCCGTCTGTTCTGGGCGACACGGGGGATCGTCCAGAACAGACGGCTTCATCGTCTTCCTCCCATTCTGCTCCGGTACGTGAGCACCGCCACGGCCACGCAGAACCAGCCGAGCAGCCAGCCCTCCACGACGTCCGAGGGCCAGTGCACGCCCAGGTAGACCCGCGTCCAGCCCACCCCGAGCACCGAGACGACGGCGACGCCCGCCAGGGTGCCCCAGCCGCGCCACTCCTCCCGCCAGTGCAGGGCGAGCACCCACAGCAGCAGCCCGCAGGTGACCGTGGCCGTCATCGCGTGTCCCGAGGGGAAGGCGGCGTAGTGCGCCGAGTCCACCGGGTCGGTCCACTGCGGCCGCTCCCGCCCCACCAGCGCCTTCAGGGCCTGCTGGAGCCCGACGGCCAGCAGGCTCGTCCCGGCCACCCACAGCGCCGCCCGCCGCTCCCGCCGCCACCACAGCAGCGCCGCGGCGACGGCGGCCAGGGCACGCATCGTCCACGGGTCCCACACCCAGTCGGTGAGGACGCGGTTGACGTGGGTGAAGCCGGGGTGGGCGAGGGCACTGCGGTGGAGGGCCTCGGCGACCGAGCGGTCGAAGGAGAGCAGCGGTGGCCACCCCACGGCGACGAGCACGAGCAGAATCAGGGCCAGGACCCCGGAGACCAGGGCGGAGGTGCGCATGCGCCGATCCTGCCCGACGGGCCGCCCCGCGCCGCCCTCCTCGCCGACGGCGCGCGGCGCCGCCCGATCGGCGTCGGCCGTACGCGCGCTGCGCCCCTCCCCGGCGATGCCGACCGCCGCCGCGCTCCCGACCGCCTTCGTGGTCCCGGCTGCCCCCGCGCTGCCGGCCGCGTCCGCCGCCCGGTCCGCGTCCGCCGTGTGTGCCGTCATCCGCAGGTCATCCCAGCGCGCGGAGCGCCGGTACGAAGGCCACGAGTACGGGGATCACGGGTACCAGGGAGGCGGCCGCCGTCAGCCGGAGCCGGCGGCCGGCGGTGAGGCGGGGCGTCGCGGTCAGCAGCCGGTTCACCCGCTGCGGCAGATCGGCGGCGGGGGCCGGACCGGGGCCGAACACGCCCCGGTCCTCGTTCAGTTCGACCAGCGCGAGCGCGATCGTCAGACGTCCGAAGCGGCGTGAGGCCACGTCGTCGGCGGCCAGCTCCACCAGGCGGTGCATCTCCTCGCGGAAGGCCGCGAAGACCGGGATCCCCGGGAACCCGGCGGCCAGCGCCCCCGAGCAGTGCAGCAGCCAGTCGTGCCGGGCCCGGGCGTGGCCCTGCTCGTGCGCGAGGAGCGCGTCCAGCTGACGCCCCTTCAACCGCCGCAGCGCCGCCGTCGTGACGACCAGCCGGGGCGTCGGGCCCGCCATCCACCAGGCGTCCGCCCGCTCGCCCTCCAGGACGACGAGCCGCTCGCTGCCCGGCCGCTCCCCGGGCAGCAGGGGCGCGCGGACGAGCAGATCGCCGCGGCGCTGTCTGCGCCGGGCGCGGGCCCGGCCGATCTCGCGTCCCAGCATCGCCCCGGACCAGAGCCCGCCGGCCGCCAGCGCCACCGCGAGCACCGCGGACCAGGGCCCGGACGTGCCGAGTTCGTACGCGTCGACGACCGCGCGCGGCGCGCCCGCGAAGACCTGCCCGCGCACGGCCTGCCAGGCCGCGGACGCGCTGAACGTCATGGAGAGCGCGAAGCTCAGCAGCACGGCGGCCACCACGCACTGCCACACCCACAGGGCCACCACGGGTTCTCGCTCCGCCCAGTCGGCCCGGGACAGCAGCCGGGGGGCCACGAGGGCGGTCAGGAGGCCGAGCAGGAACAGCGCGAGGGAGACCCACATGGGCGTCAGCCTATGAGCGCGGTACTCGCCGGGGGTATGGGCTCGTACGGCAAGTGACGTACGCCACGGTTTGGTTGGGCGGAACGTGCTCTCGCCGGGCCGGGTCCCGGGAGGACTCCCGGGCGCGGCACCGGCCTCACAGGGTCACCAGCATCGCGAGCATGGCGAGCGCCATCGAGAGGCGGCAGGCGAGCGCCAGTTCCGGCCGGGTCGCCCAGGCGGGCCCCGGGGGCTCGGGCGGGACCGTCCAGGAGGGCCCCGGGCCGCCGGCGGTCGCCGTCACCGGGACGAGCCGCGCCCCCGAGCGGAGCACGTACGCCGTGTAGTAGAGGAGGAGCCCGCCCGTGAGCACGGGTATGCCGGCCACCGCGCTCCCCGCCGTGTGCCCCGCGTGCCCCGTCTGCGCCCCCGCCGCGCCGGGCACCGCCATCGCCACCGCCATGTAGACCATGGCGAGCGAGCCCACCAGGTGGTGCAGATGGTGCCCGCCCCGCCGCACCGCGAGGAGACCGTGCAGCGCCGCCGCGCCGAACACCGCCGCGTACACCGGCAGGACCCACCCCGGCGGGGGCAGGACGGCGGCGGGCAGCGCCATGAAGGCCATCCCGAAGCCCATCACCGCCTCGCCGCCCGCGGCCCTGCGCTCCGCACCGGCGCAGGCGCGCATCCGCAGCAGGCAGTACACGCCCGTCGCCGCGCACAGCGCGACCAGCAACCACCCCGACAGGGCCGGTCCGTGCACGGCACACCTCCCCCCATGGCCTGTCCAGGGAGGAATGCCCGTCTCCCGGGCCCCGCACGCGGGCGCAGGGGCGCGCACGGGTGTACGAGGGGAGCGGAAGGCGCGCGCGTTAGGCTCGGGACGATCGCGCACGCCGATCGTCAGCGCCCGAGGGGAGCCCCGATACATGGACACCGCCACGTCCCAGGAGACCGGCCGGATCAGCTACCGCGACGCGGTCCTGGACGACGTCCCGGTCCTCGTCCCGCTCGTCGAGTCGGCCTACCGGGGCGACGCCAGCCGGGCCGGCTGGACCACGGAGGCGGACATCCTCCAGGGGCAGCGCACCGACCCCGAGGGCGTGGCCGCGGTCATCACCGCCCCCGGCAGCCGGCTCCTGGTCGTCGAGCGCGACGGCGAGCTCGTCGCCTGCTGCCAGCTGGAGCACCGGGGCGAGGCCGCCTACTTCGGCATGTTCGCGGTCCGCCCCGAGCTCCAGGGCGCGGGTCTGGGCAAGCGGATCATCGCGGAGGCCGAGCGCCGCGTGCGCGAGCTGTGGGACGTCCGCGAGATGCACATGACGGTGATCTCCGTGCGCGAGGAGCTGATCGCCTGGTACGAGCGGCGCGGCTACCGGCGGACGGGCCGGACGACCCCGTTCCCGTACGGCGACGAGCGCTTCGGGCTGCCCCAGCGCGACGACCTGGAGTTCGAGCTGCTGATCAAGCCGCTGGGCTGAGCCGGACGGTCCTCTTACGTCGGAAGGACGGCCTCAACCCTGGCTGACAGGAAAAATTTCTGTCGCCAGGGGGGTCGTGCAGGATAATTTCTTCCGTCTCCTCTTGCGGGGAGGAGCCGTGCATGGATACGGTTTCTTGACGCAAGGTTCTCCTGTGGAGGAAGAGGCATGACGGAAATTCTTGTGCAGGACGTGACCGGTGGGGGGATAACCACCGACGCCCGCGTGATCGACCACCCGGCCTGGGCCGAGCTCAAGAATGCCGTGGAGGAGATCCGCCCCTGGCAGTCCAAGGACGGCTCCATCGACTTCGAGGCCGAGGGCGCCCCCGCCCGCGCGCTCGTCGAGCTGACCGTGGACCGCCTGGTCGCGGCCGTCGAGCAGCTCTCCCCGCTCGTCCCGCACGACGGCGCCTACCACCGCGCCCTCGTCGCGGACCTGCGCAAGTGGGTCGAGAGCGGCTTCACCGTGCCGGACTTCCTGGACTCCCTCATGGAGTTCCACCCGGCCGCCGGCCGCGCCGACGGGCTCCAGCACCTCGTGCTCTTCCCGATGTACACGCAGAACGGCAACCTTGACCGCAACTTCGAGGCCGTCGTGCTCCGCATGGTCTGGCCGGAGTGGCTCTCCGAGCTGGAGCGCACCCGCTACGACAACCCGGGCTTCTGCGGCATCACCTTCGAGGACTTCACCGCCGGGTACGACACCAACTCGGCCGTCCTCTTCCCGGAGACCGTCGCCGTCCGCGAGGTCCCCGAGCGCTTCACCTGGGGCGGCATCTTCTGCGACCGCGAGGCCGCGCGCTTCCGCAAGGTCACCGAGGCCGCCGTCGACACCCTCGGCGTCAAGCTCCCCGAGGACATCGCCGTCATGCTCGGCGACCAGAAGCGCTGCGAGCAGGCCTTCGCGCTCTGGGACCTGGTCCACGACCGCGCCCACAGCCGCGGCGACCTGCCCTTCGACCCCTTCATGATCAAGCAGCGCCAGCCCTTCTGGATGTACGGCCTGGAGGAGCTCCGCTGCGACCTCACCGCCTTCAAGGAGGCCGTGAAGCTGGAGGCCGAGGGCAACGGGCACGGCCGCGACGTGCAGTACGCGGTCCTCTTCGACCGGATGTTCCGCTTCCCGCTCACCGGCGACCGCAACCGCAACTACGACGGTCTCGGCGGCCAGCTCCTCTTCGCGTACCTCCACAAGAACGACGTGGTGCGCTGGACGGACAACGTCCTCACCATCGACTGGGACCGCGCCCCCGAGGTCACCAACCGCCTCTGCTCCGAGATCGAGACCCTGTACCGCGAGGGCATCGACCGCCCGAAGCTGGTCCACTGGTTCAAGGCGTACGAGTTCGTCTCCACCTACCTCGCCCCGCACCCGGGATCGAAGTGGGCCAAGGGCCCCGACGCCCTCGACCTGTCCCTCCCGCCGCGCAAGCTGGTCGACGACGTGCTTCCGGACGAGTTTCCGCTCAGCATGTTCTTTGAGGCCCTCGCCAAGAAGCTGAAGGGCGTGATCGCCGACACCAAGGGGATCACCGCCGCCGACGTCCCGAGCACCGTGCGGGCCGCCGCGTGAGCGACCTCACCGAGAACACCGAGGAGGCGTCGCCCATGATCTCCAACGGAAACGGCGGACCGCTCGACGGCGCCGTCATCGCGGTCGCCGGCGCGGCCGGCCCGGCGGGCCGCGCGACGCTGCTGCGTCTCGCCGAGGCCGGCGCCACGGTCGTCGCCTCCGACGCCGACCCGGCGCGCCTCGCGGAGGCCGTCGACGCCGCCCGCTACGCCCACGGCGGCGCCAAGGTCGTCGGCGACACCGTCGACCTCCTCGACCTGGACGCCACGCGCGACTGGGCCGCGAAGACCGAGAAGGAGTTCGGCCGGATCGACGGCCTGGTCCACCTCGTCGGCGGCTGGCGCGGCGCCCCCTCCTTCCCGGAGACCGACCTCAAGGACTGGGACTTCCTGGAGAAGCTCCTGATCCGCACGGTCCAGCACACCTCGCTCGCCTTCCACGACGGGCTGCTGCGCGCCGGCGGGCGCGGCCGGTACGCCCTGATCAGCCAGTCCGGCGCCCACAAGCCGGTCGCCAACAACGCCGCGTACAACGCCGGCAAGGCGGCCGCCGAGGCCTGGACCCTGGCCATGGCGGACTCCTTCCGCAAGCTGGGGGGCGACGACGGCCCGCAGGCGGCGGCTGCCATCCTGGTGATCAAGGCATTGGTGCACGACGCGATGCGCGCCGAGCGCCCCAACGCGAAGTTCGCGGGCTTCACCGACGTCAAGGACCTGGCGAACGAGATCGCGGGTCTCTGGGACAAGCCCGCCCAGGAAGTGAATGGACAGCGTCTGTGGCTGACCCCCAAGCCGTGACCGCGGCACTCGGCCCCAGGACCGACGCACGTCGTCACCACGACCCGTCGGTCCGGGGCTTCGCCAGCGACAACTACGCCGGCGCCCACCCCGAGGTCCTCGCGGCCCTCGCCCTCGCCAACGAAGGCCACCAGGTCGCCTACGGCGAGGACCAGTACACCGATCACCTCCAGCGGATCATGCACAGCCACTTCGGCCCCACCGCCGAAGCCTTCCCGGTCTTCAACGGGACCGGGGCGAACGTGACCGCGCTCCAGGCGCTCACCGACCGCTGGGGCGCCGTGATCTGCGCCGAGACCGCCCACATCAACGTGGACGAGGGCGGCGCGCCGGAGCGGATGGGCGGCCTCAAGCTGCTCACCGTCCCGACCCCGGACGGCAAGCTCACCCCCGAGCTGATCGACCGGCAGGCCTGGGGCTGGGAGGACGAGCACCGGGCCATGCCCCAGGTCGTCTCGATCACCCAGAACACGGAGCTCGGCACCGTCTACACGGTGGAGGAGATCCGCGCGATCGTCGAGCACGCCCACGCCAAGGGCATGAAGGTGCACCTCGACGGGGCCCGCATAGCCAACGCGGCCGCCTCGCTCGACGTGCCGATGCGCGCCTTCACCAACGCGGTCGGCGTGGACGTGATCTCGTACGGCGGGACGAAGAACGGCATGCTCTTCGGCGAGGCCGTCGTCGTCCTCAACCCGGACGCGGTCAGCCACATGAAGCACCTGCGCAAGCTGTCCATGCAGCTCGCCTCGAAGATGCGCTTCGTGTCGGTGCAGCTGGAGGCCCTCCTCGCGAAGGACCTGTGGCTGCGCAACGCCCGCCACGCCAACGCGATGGCCCAGCGCCTCGCCGCCGGGGTGCGCGAGCTGGACGGGGTGGAGATCCTCTACCCGGTGCAGGCCAACGCGGTCTTCGCCCGCCTCCCGCACGAGGTGAGCCGACGACTGCAGGAACGGTTCCGCTTCTACTTCTGGGACGAGGCCGCCGGCGATGTCCGCTGGATGTGCGCCTTCGACACCACGGAGGACGACGTGGACGCCTTCCTCCAGGCGCTGAAGGAAGAGCTGGCTCGCTAGCTCTTTGTGAATGAATATACGGCCGGACGGAAAGTCATTGACTCCGTCCGGCCGTCTTCATAGGGTCGTCCCGCATGGAACTCATCCAGCAGAACCCCGATATCCATGCCTATCTGGCGGCGAGCGAGTCCGTCGACCATGAGCACCCGCTCGTCAGGGAGGCCTCGGACCGGCTCTCCGCCCAACACCCCGACGCATACTCATACGCGGAAGCGGCCTTCGCGTTCGTCCGCGACACCATCCCGCACTCCATGGACTCCGGCGATCTCCGCGTCACCTGGCGCGCCTCCGACGTCCTGGAGCAGCGCACCGGCATCTGCTACGCCAAGTCGATCGCGTACGCCGCGCTGCTGCGGGCCCGCGGCATCCCCGCCGCCCTCTGCTACCAGCGGCTCGCCGAGGACGACGGCTCGGACCCGGCGATCCACGGCCTCGTCGCCGTCCTGCTGCCCGGCGAGCGCGTCTGGGCCCGCCAGGACCCGCGGGGGAATAAGCCGGGCATCGACGCCCGGTTCTCGCTGGGGGAGGAGCGGCTGGCCTTCCCCGTACGGCCGGAGCTCGGCGAAGTGGACTATCCGGAGCTGTACGCCGAGCCGCACCCGGTCGTCCTGGGCGTGCTGAAGGCAGCCCCGGACCGCCCGGCCCTCTGGCGGACGCTCCCGACGGAGCTCTGACCGGGCGGGCGGTGCGGGAGCGGTTCCGTCAGCCGGCTTCCTTGACCTGGGCCGGCGTCGGAGCCGTACCGCCGAGGTGCGCCGGGACCCACCACGTGTCGCCCGCGTCCTTCGGGCGGACCGGGTAGGCGCGCTGCGCGGCCTCCAGGAGCTCCTGCACGCGCTCGCGCAGGCGCCGGGTGATCGCGCCCGCGTACTGGTCGGTGGGGGCCTCCATCGGCTCGCCGACGCGGATGGTCACCGGGATGTGGCTCCGCTTGAAGTTCCGCGGCCGGCCCTTCGTCCAGATCCGCTGGGTGCCCCACAGCGCCATCGGGATCAGCGGGACGCCCGCCTCCTGAGCCAGGCGCGCCGCGCCCGTCTTGAAGCTCTTGAGGGTGAAGGACTGGGAGATGGTCGCCTCGGGGAAGACACCGATGATCTCGCCGGCCCGCAGCGACTCCAGGGCGTGCTGGTAGGCGTGCTCGCCCTGGGCGCGGTCCACCGGGATGTGCTTCATGCCGCGCATGAGCGGTCCGGAGATCTTGTGCTTGAAGACCGAGTCCTTCGCCATGAAGCGCACCAGGCGCTTCTGCGGCAGGGCGGCGAGACCGGTGAAGATGAAGTCCAGGTAGCTGATGTGGTTGCTCACGAGCACCGCGCCGCCGGTCCGCGGGATGTGTTCCGAACCCTGCGTGTCGATCTTCAGGTCGAGCGCCTTGAACATGGTCAGAGCGGCGCCGATGACCGGTCGATAGACGAGTTCTGCCATCGGAGAGGAACCTCTTCTTCATGTGCCCGGAGCGGTTTCTCCCGGCGAAGTTACGCGGCCGTAGGTTTTCGGCTTTGGGCAGATCGTGCCCCATGTGGGGCCCCGTGACCAGTCCAGACGGCTTCGTACAGGGAGATTCTCGTCACTCGCGGTGGCCGTGGCGGGAATCGATCGGTGCCGTGCGACGCTGCACCGGGAGCAACGGAGAGCGAAGGGGAGAGGCATGACCGAGGTCCTGGGGCCGGAGGCGCTCGGCGCCGCACTGGGGGAGCGGGCCACCCTCGTCCAGTTCTCGACGGCCTTCTGCCAGCCCTGCCGGGCCACCCGCCGCACCCTCGCCGAGGTCGCCGCGATGGTGCCGGGCGTGGGGCACGTGGAGATCGACGCCGAGGAGCGGCTCGACCTCGTGCGCGAGCTCGGCATCGCCCGCACCCCCACCGTCCTCGTCCTCGACGCCGCCGGGCGCGTCGTCCGCCGGGCCGCCGGGCAGCCCCGCAGGGCGGACGTCATCGCCGCCCTGGGGCGCGCCGTCTGACGCGGGGTCCGGGACCGGTCTGACGCCGTGACACTTCTCCCATATCCCGGTACGCACTTGACTGCACCCGCCACCGATCGTCACCCTGGCGGGGTGCCCATAGACCTCCTTCTCTACGGCCGGGCCCACGTGGATCTGGCCCGCAACGCGAGTGCGCGCTGTCCGGGTGTCTGACCACCCCAGGACCCCTTTGATGACGCCCTCGCAGAAGGACAACTCCATGACGGTTACGCCGGACCTCCAGCTCAGCACCGTGCCCACGATCGGCGCACCCCGGCAGGCCTCCCCCGATCTGCTCCGCTCCGTCTTCCGCCGGCACGCGGCCGGAGTCGCGGTCATCACCGCGCACGGCGAACGCCCCGTCGGCTTCACCGCCACCTCGCTCAACTCCGTCGCCGCCGAACCCCCGCTGATCTCCTTCGGGGTGGGTACGGGCTCCTCCAGCTGGCCCGTGGTCTCCGAGGCCGAGTTCATCGGCGTGCACATACTCGGCGAGCACCAGCAGGAGCTCGCGGCCACCTTCGCGCGCAGCGGCGCCGACCGCTTCGGCGAGGCCACCCGCTGGAGCGTCGGCCCCGAGGGCGTGCCCGTCCTCGACGGCGTCCTCGCCTGGCTGGTCTGCCGCGTGGTGGCCCGGGTGCCCGCCGGGGACCACCGGATCGTCATCGCGCAGGCCGTCGCCGGCGACCCGGACGGGGCCGGCCGGCCGCTCCTCTACCACCACGGCCGCTTCAACGCGCTGCGCGACTGAGAGTTCCCGTACGCGCCGCTCTCCGCGCGTTGGCAAGGTCACATGCCTGAGCGCTTGCTCAGCGGTAACGAACTGGGTGTACTGGCGAGTAATATTTCGGTCGGGGCGTCTGGCGCCCCGACCGGAAACCCGCCCTTCAGGCGCCTATGCTGCGAGCAACAAGGCAGCCCAGTTATGACCGATGCAGTAGGAGAGCCGGCGTGAGCTTGAGGATCGTTGTCTGTGTGAAGTACGTGCCCGACGCCACCGGCGACCGGCACTTCGCCGATGACCTGACCGTCGACCGCGACGACGTCGACGGCCTGCTGTCGGAGCTCGACGAGTACGCCGTCGAGCAGGCCCTGCAGATCGCCGAAGAGGCCGACGAGGCCGAGGTCACCGTGCTCACGGTCGGCCCCGAGGACGCCAAGGACGCGCTGCGCAAGGCGCTCTCCATGGGCGCCGACAAGGCCGTCCACGTCGAGGACGACGACCTGCACGGCAGCGACGTCATGGGCACCTCGCTGGTGCTCGCCAAGGCGATCGAGAAGGTCGGCTACGACGTCGTCATCGCCGGCATGGCCTCCACCGACGGCACCATGGGCGTCCTGCCCGCGATCCTCGCCGAGCGCCTGGGCGTCCCGCAGGTCACCCTGCTCTCCGAGGTCAAGATCGAGGACGGCGTCGTGACGGGCCGCCGCGACGGCGACACCGCCTCCGAGCAGCTGGAGGCCTCGCTTCCGGCCGTCGTCTCCGTGACGGACCAGTCGGGCGAGGCCCGCTACCCGTCCTTCAAGGGCATCATGGCCGCCAAGAAGAAGCCGGTCGAGTCCCTGGACCTCTCCGACCTCGACATCGAGGCGGAGGAGGTCGGCCTGGAGGGTGCCTGGACCGCGGTCGACTCCGCCGCCGAGCGTCCGGCCCGCACCGCCGGCACGATCGTCAAGGACGAGGGCGAGGGCGGCAAGCAGCTGGCCGAGTTCCTCGCGAGCCAGAAGTTCATCTAAGGCTCCCGAGAGCCCACCAGACCGCCCCTTCCGTTCGCAGGAGATTGAAGTCCCATGGCTGACATCCTCGTCTACGTCGACCACGTCGACGGAGCCGTCCGCAAGCCCACCCTGGAGCTGCTGACCCTCGCCCGCCGCCTCGGCGACCCGGTCGCCGTCGCCCTCGGCAACGGCGCCGCCGACACCGCCGCCGCGCTCGCCGAGCACGGCGCGGTGAAGGTCCTCACCGCCGACGCCCCCGAGTTCGCCGACTACCTCGTCGTCCCGAAGGTCGATGCCCTCCAGGCCGCGTACGAGGCCGTCTCCCCGGCCGCCGTGCTCGTCCCGTCCTCCGCCGAGGGCAAGGAGATCGCCGCCCGTCTCGCCGTGCGCATCGGCTCCGGCATCATCACCGACGCCGTGGACCTGGAGGCCGGTGACGAGGGCCCGGTCGCGACGCAGTCCGCGTTCGCCGCCTCCTTCACCACCAAGTCCCGCGTCTCCAAGGGCACCCCGGTCATCACGGTCAAGCCGAACTCGGCCCCCGTCGAGGCCGCCCCGGCCGCCGGCGCCGTCGAGGCGCTCGCCGTCTCCTTCTCGGAGAAGGCCCGCGGCACCAAGGTCACCGCCCGCACCCCGCGCGAGTCGACCGGCCGCCCGGAGCTGACCGAGGCCGCGATCGTGGTCTCCGGCGGCCGCGGCGTCAACGGCGCCGAGAACTTCGCGATCATCGAGGCGCTCGCCGACTCGCTCGGTGCCGCCGTCGGCGCCTCCCGCGCCGCCGTCGACGCCGGCTGGTACCCGCACTCCAACCAGGTCGGCCAGACCGGCAAGTCGGTCTCGCCGCAGCTGTACATCGCCTCCGGCATCTCCGGCGCGATCCAGCACCGCGCGGGCATGCAGACCTCGAAGACCATCGTCGCCATCAACAAGGACGCCGAGGCTCCGATCTTCGACCTCGTCGACTACGGCGTCGTGGGCGACCTCTTCGACGTCGTCCCGCAGCTCACCGAAGAGGTCAAGTCCCGCAAGGGCTGATGACCTGCGGTTCTGTCGGTCCCGGGGGCCGCACGGCGATCTGTCGCCGTGCGGCCCCCGGCCGTTTCGGACAACCATTGACGCAGGTCCCGACCGCCTACTAACTTCGCTATACGGATTGTTGATTCCGTGCAGCGGAAAACAGGAGGATGCAGGATGGGTCAGCAGGAGAAGGTGTCGACGAGCCTCGCGGGCGCGGTCAGCGAGGGCATCAGCGCCTCCCTCGCAGCGGTGGACGCCGAGCTCGACCGGCGCTACCCGGGGGACCCCGGCACCCGCCAGCCCGTCCACACGGTCTACGTCCCCGGCAACGTCTTCGACGCCGGCACCATCCGCTCCTGGGGCGACCAGGCCCTCGCCGCGCTCGACGAGCACGCCCCCGACGCCGCCTCCTTCGCCGCCGTCCTCGGCCTCTCCGACGAGCTCGCCGAGGACGTCTACGGCCGCGTGCGGGCCAAGCTGGAGCGCGAGCCCGTCGAGGACCTCCGCGTCGACTTCGAGGACGGCTACGCCGGGCAGGACGAGGACCAGGACGCCGCCCGCGCCGCCCGCCTGATCTCGGAGGCGTACGCGAACGGCACCGCCGCCCCGTACATGGGCATCCGGATGAAGTGCATGGAGGCCGCCGTACGCGACCGCGGCATCCGCACCACCGACGTCTTCCTCACGGGCCTCCTGGAGAACGGCGGCCTCCCCGACGGCCTCGTCCTCACCCTCCCCAAGGTCACCTACCCCGAGCAGGTCTCCGCCTTCGTCCGCCTCCTGGAGGCCTTCGAGAAGGCCCACGGCCTCGACGCCGGCCGCCTCGGCTTCGAGATCCAGATCGAGACCAGCCAGTCCATCCTGGCCTCCGACGGCACCGCCGCCGTCGCCCGCATGATCGGCGCCGCCGAGGGCCGTGCCACCGGACTGCACTACGGCACCTTCGACTACAGCGCCTGCGTCGGCGTCTCCGCCGCCTACCAGGCCAGCGACCACCCGGCCGCCGACCACGCCAAGGCGATCATGCAGGTCGCCGCCGCCGGCACCGGCGTCCGCGTCTCCGACGGCTCCACCAACGTCCTGCCCGTCGGCTCCACCGAGCACGTCCACGAGGCCTGGCGCCTGCACTACGGCCTCACCCGCCGCGCCCTGGCCCGCGCCTACTACCAGGGCTGGGACATGCACCCCGGCCACATCCCCACCCGCTACGCCGCCGTCTTCGCCTTCTACCGCGAGGGCTTCGAGACCGCCGCCAAGCGCCTCTCCGCCTACGCCAACCACGTCGGCGGCGACGTCATGGACGAGCCCGCCACCGCCAAGGCCCTCTCCTCCTACCTGCTGCGCGGCCTCCAGTGCGGCGCCCTCGACACCGCCGAGGTCGACGCCCTCACCGGCATGACCCGCGCCGACCTGGAGCGCTTCGCCGCCCCGCGCCGAGGCGACCTCACCGCCACCACTGATCGCTAAACGGTCACTTTCCCGCCAACTGCCCCGTACTCTTGTCGAGTTCACATGATCGACAGGGGGACGGGGCAGCGGTGTCATCGGGGGAGAACGGGCGGCTCGCGGGCCGCTACAGAATCGTGCGGCAGCTCGGGCGCGGAGGCATGGGCGTCGTCTGGCGGGCCGTCGACGAGGTCCTCGGCCGCGAGGTGGCCGTCAAGGAGCTCCGTACGTACTCGGACGCGGCCGCGCCCGAACTGGCCGACCTGCGCCTGCGGATGACCCGCGAGGCGCGCGCCGCCGCCCGGGTCCGCCACCCCGGAGTCGTGGCCGTCCACGACGTCACCGAACACGAGGGCCGGCCGGTCATCGTCATGGAGCTCGTCGAGGGGCCCTCCCTCGCCGACGCCCTCGACGAGCGGGGCACCATCGACCCCGCCGAGGCCGCCCGCATCGGCGCCCACGTCCTGGAGGCGCTGGCCGCCGCGCACGACGTGGGCGTCCTCCACCGGGACGTGAAGCCCGGCAACATCCTGCTCGACCGATCGGGCCGGATCGTCCTCACCGACTTCGGCATCGCCACGATGGAGGACCCCGGCGACGGCTCCGCGACCCACCTCACCCGCAGCGGCGAGATCGTCGGCTCCCTCGACTTCCTCGCCCCCGAGCGCGCCCAGGGCCAGGACCCGGGCCCCGCCTCGGACGTGTGGGCGGTGGGCGCGACCCTGTACGCGGCGGTCGAGGGCGCCTCGCCCTTCCGCCGTACGTCGACCTGGTCGACCCTCGCCGCCATCGTCACCGAGCCCCTCCCGGAGCCCGTCCGCTCCGGCCCCCTCGCCCCGGTCCTGCTCCGCCTCCTCGACAAGGACCCCGCCGCCCGCCCGACCGCCCGCGAGGCGGCGCGACTCCTCGGCGCGGTGGGGGAGTCGGCACCGGAACCGGCGGGCGCCACCGTGGAAGCCCCCGCTCCGGGGGCCTCCACGCCGGAGCCGCCCGCGCCGGATGCGTATGCCGGTCCCACGGAGCCGGATCCGTATACCGGTCCTGTGGGGTCGAATCCGTACGCGGCTTCCGCGCAGCCGGATCCGTACGGGGGTTCCGTGAAGCCGCATCCGTACGGCGGCTCCGTCGAGCCGAACCCCTACGCCGGTTCCGTCGACCCCAACCCCTACGCCGGAGCCGCCGCGGGTCCGGCGCCCGTGGCCGCGGCGCCCGCGGGGGCCTTCGGGCCCGCCGTTCCCGTGCCGCCCGCGCACTCCGGCGCGGACACGGGCAGCCGCGCCGGGACGCGGGCCGCCCGCCGGGCCGGGGCCGCGCCGCGCCGGGGGAACGTGCTGGTCGCCGCGGCCGTGGCCGCCGTCCTGCTGGCCGGCGGAGGCATCACGTACGCCCTCATGGACCACGGCACCGACACCCGGGCCACCGGGGAGACCCCGCAGGACGGCGACCGGGGCTCCGCCGCCGGAGGCGATCCCGGCCGCGTCCTGGACCCGGGGAGCAGCACCGCGCCCTCGGGGCGGCCGAGCGGGACGGCCACCCCGTCCGCCGGTTCCACCCCTTCCGGCCGGGAGTCCGGCGCGGTGGCGGGCGGGACGGCCGGTGGGGCGGCCGGTGGGGCACCCGCCACCGCCGGCCCCGGTTCCGACGGCTCGGATCCGGGCGCGACGGCGGGCGGCACAGGGTCGGACACCGCGTCGGGCGCGGGCGGAGGCGGCGGCACGAAGGCCCCGGGCACGACCGCCGGAGGCACCACCACCGCCGGAGGCACCGGCACGACCCGGCCGCCCTCCGGGGGAGGCGCCACGACCGCGCCCACCACCCAGGCGCCGGCGCCCGCCTCCGGCTGCACCGCCTCCGGTTCCACCGCGACCTGCCAGGTCGTACGGAGCGCCACCACCACCCGGTACGACGGCGGCGAGATGGGCACGGTCGGCGCGGGCCCGCACTCCTTCTACTGCCAGGTCGACCTGGACCGCAGTGAGACGTACGGCGGTGTCACCAGCCGCTGGTTCGCCCGCACCGACGACGACAGCGGCAACACCAACGTCTACCTCAGCGTGCTCCACCTGTCGGGCGGCGGGGGCGGCGGCCCCGTGGCGGGCCTGCGGGTCTGCTGAACGACGGAGCGCCGGACGACGGGGCTCAGACGGCCGGCGGCGCGATCTCGCCCGATCCGCGGGCGAGCAGCGTCGTGCCGAGCACCAGTCGCTCCGGCGCCCCGTCGGCCCCGTCGAGGCGCCGGAAGAGGCGCTCCGCCGCCGTCCGGCCGAGCGCGGCGGCGTCCTGGGCGACGACCGTGACGCCGAGCAGATCGGCCAGTTCGATGTCGTCGAAGCCGACCAGGGCGACCGGCCGGCCGTGCCGGGCGAGGGCCCGGACCACGGTCACCGTGACCCGGTTGTTCCCCGAGAACAGGGCCGTCACCGGCTCCGGCGCCGCCAGCATCTCCCGTACCGCCGTGCTCACCCGCTCCGGGTCGGTGGGCCCGAGGGAGACCCAGGCGTCCCGGACCGGGAGGCCCGCGTCCTCCATCGCCGCGCGGTAGCCGCGCAGCCGCTCGGCCGCGGTGTGGATGCGGGGCCGGTCGCCGATGAAGCCGATCCGGCGGTGGCCGTGCGCGATCAGATGGGCCACGCCCGTGCGTGCCCCGCCGACGCAGTCGGAGAGGACGGCGTCGGTGTCGATCCGCCCGGCGGGCCGGTCGACGAAGACCGTGGCGACGCCCGCCCTCATCTCGGGCTCCAGATACCGGTGGTCGTCACCGGCGGGGATCACGATGAGGCCGTCGACCCGGCGCGCGCACAGCGCGAGCGCCAGCTCCTGCTCCCGCTCCGGGTCCTCGGCGCTGGAGCCGTTGAACAGCAGGGCCCCGTGCGCCCGCGCGACCTCCTCGACCGCCCGGCTGAGCGGCCCGTAGAAGGGGTCGGCGAGATCCTCCAGGACCAGGCCGACGGTCGCCGTCCTGCCCTTGCGCAGGACCCGCGCGCTGTCGTTGCGGCGGAAACCGAGGGCTTCGATGGCCTCCCGGACCCGCTGCTCGGTGCCGGGGGTGACCCCCGGCTCGCCGTTGACGACCCGGGACACCGTCTTGAGGCCGACACCCGCCCGGGCGGCGACGTCCTTCATCGTGGGCCGGGTGCCGTAGCGGGACTCGGTGCGTCGGGCGATGTGGGCCACGGTGCGGGGTTCCTCCGGAGCGTGTCGGGTCGATCTCGGTCCGAGCATAGGGCTTGGACAACGTTGTCATCACTGGGAGACTGTGGAGAACCACCTTCTGTTCCCACCGCCGACCGGAGGCCCCGCGCCCATGCACACCGACCCCGCCACGGGCCTCGTCGCCGCCCTCGACATCGGGGGCACCAAGATCGCCGGAGCCCTGGTCGACGGCGAGGGCCGCATCCGCGTCCGGGCCCAGCGGCCCACGCCCGCGCGTGAGGACGGCGAGACGGTGACGGCGGCGGTCGAGGCGGTGCTCGCCGACCTCGCGGCCTCCCCGCTCTGGGCCTCCGCCGGGGCCGTCGGCATCGGCAGCGCGGGCCCGGTCGACGCCGCCCGGGGGACCGTGAGCCCGGTGAACATCCCCGGCTGGCGCGATCACCCCCTCGTCGAACGGGTCCGCCGGGCCGCGGCCGGCCGCCCGGTCACCCTCGTCGGCGACGGCGTCGCCATGACGGCCGCCGAACACTGGCTCGGGGCGGCCCGGGGCCACGCCCATGCCCTGTGCCTCGTGGTCTCCACGGGGGTCGGCGGCGGCCTCGTCCTCGACGGCCGGCTCCACACGGGACCCACCGGCAACGCCGGTCACATCGGCCACATCCCGGTGGACCTGGACGGCGAGCCCTGCGCATGCGGAGGCCGCGGTTGCGTCGAGCGCATCGCCAGCGGCCCGCACCTCGCCCGCCGCGCCCTGGAGAACGGCTGGCGGCCGGGACCCGACGGAGACGTCTCCGCCGCCGCCGCGCACGCCGGGGACCCGGTCGCCCTCGCCTCGTACGAGCGGGCGGCGCAGGCGCTCGCGGCGGGCATCGCCGCCACCGCCGCGCTCGTCGAGATCGACATCGCGGTCGTCGGCGGCGGGGTCGCGGGCGCCGGCGAGGTCCTCTTCGCCCCGCTCCGCCGCAGCCTCGCCGCCTACGCCACGCTCTCCTTCGTCCGGGACCTGACGGTCGTCCCCGCCGTCACCGGGACGGACGCGGGCCTCCTCGGCGCCGCGGCGGCGGCGCTGCACCCGGCCCCCTGATCCGGAGGCCCCGCCCTCCCCGGAAGTGTCGCGCCCCTGCCGGGACGTGTGTTCGTGGTTTCCGTGGCAGGGTGTTGCGGGCAAGCCACTGGGGGCTATCGAAGAGGGGGAAGACGTGATCGTCTGGATCAACGGTACGTTCGGCGCGGGAAAGTCCAGCACCGCGCGCGAGCTGGTCGATCTGATCCCGAACAGCACCCTGTACGACCCCGAGCTCACCGGCGGGGGGCTGCGGCGGCTCCTCCCGGCCAAGCGGCTCGCCGAGGTCGAGGACTACCAGGACCTGCCGATCTGGCGCCGCATGGTCGTCGACACCGCCGCCGCCCTGCTCGCCGAGGTCGGCGGCGTCCTCGTCGTGCCGATGACCCTGCTCCGCCAGGAGTACCGGGACGAGATCTTCGGCGGGCTCGCGGCCCGCCGCATCGATGTGCGCCATGTGCTGCTCGCCCCGGAGGAAACGATCCTGCGGGAGCGGATCGACGGCCGGGCGGAGTACGGCGACCCCGAGGTCGACGCCCGCGTCCGGGAGTGGTGCCACCAGCACCTGCCGCCGTACCGCGCCGCCCTCGACTGGCTCGCCGCCGACGCGTACACGCTCGACACCTCGGCACTCACCGCGGCCGAGGCCGCCCGGGCCGTCGCCGACGCGGTCCGGGCCGGGCGGGCGGCGCCCTGCGGCATCGTCCAGACGCCCGAGCCGACCGGTGAGACCCTCGCCGCGGGCGTCCTGCTCTTCGACGAGCAGGACCGCTTCCTCCTCGTCGACCCCACCTACAAGCCCGGCTGGGAGTTCCCCGGCGGCGTTGTCGAGCCCGGCGAAGCCCCGGCCCGGGCCGGGATGCGCGAGGTGGCCGAGGAGATCGGCCTCGAACTCGACGCCGTACCGCGCCTGTTGCTCGTCGACTGGGAGCGTCCGCAGCCCCCGGGCTACGGCGGGCTGCGCCTCCTCTTCGACGGCGGAACGCTCCGCACCGCCGACACCGAGCGGCTCCACCTCCCCGGCGCCGAGCTCCGCGGCTGGCGCTTCGTCACCGAGGAGGAGGCCGAGGAGCTGCTGCCCCCCGTCCGCTACCGCCGTCTCCGCTGGGCGCTGCGCGCCCGGGAACGCGGCACGGTCCTCAACCTGGAGGCGGGTGTCCCGGTGGGCTGACCCCTTACTGGTGGGCCGCCGCCGTGAGCTGGGCCGCCGTGTCCGAGGTCACCGGTGCCCCGTGCCCGCAGCACAGCACCGAGGGGGCGAGCTTCGCGAGCGCCCGCATCGAGTCCAGGGCGAGCGCGCGGTCGACGTGGAACACGCCGAACGTCACGCCCTGCACCGACGCCACCGTGTCCCCGGCGAACAGCACGCCGTGGCGCGGCAGGTGGACGGCGATCGAGCCGGGGGTGTGGCCGGGGGTGTGCACCACCACGGCGCCGTCGCCGAAGCCCAGCTCCTCGCCGTCCTCGACCTCCCGGTCGACCCGGGTCGGCGGCGCCTCGGGCGTGCTCAGACCGTGCGCGAAGAGGGGGAGCTCCCAGTCCAGGAGGTCGGGCTCCGGGACCGGGGCCGCGCCCCGGACGACCGGCGCGTCGAGCCGGTGCGCGAGGATCTCCGCCCCGTGCCGGTCCGCCAGCTCCTGGGCCGAGCCCACGTGGTCGCGGTGGCAGTGGGTCAGCACGATCCGGCGCAGCCGCGCCGGGTCCAGGCCGGCCGACCGTATCGCCGCCTCCGTGCCGTCCGCCGTGCCGGCCCAGCCGGCGTCGACCAGGGTCAGCTCCTCCTCGTCCCGCCACAGGTACGCCTGGCCGATGGAGTAGTCGAGGAGGTGCAGCCGCGGGGTGATACGGGTGAGTTCGATGGATGCCATACGGCGAACCTACGCATCCGCGCAGGTCCGCCGTATGCCTCTACGCTCTCGGCGAGCTTCGCCGAGCGCTGAAACCGAGCTCCGGGGCGACTCCCCGTCAGGCCTGCTTCGAGCGGGCGTAGTTGACGAGGAAGTGCGCCTCGGCCACCGAGAGCCGCTCCAGCTCCTCCGGCGAGACCGACTCGTTCGGCGCGTGGATCTGCGCCTCCGGCTCGCTCAGGCCGATCAGCAGGATCTCCGACTCCGGGTAGAGCGAGGCCAGCGTGTTGCACAGCGGGATCGAGCCGCCCATGCCCGCCGTCTGCATCTCCTCACCGGGGTACGCGATCCGCATCGCCTCGGCCATCGACGCGTACGCCGGGCTGGAGGTGTCCGCCTGGAACGGCTGGCCCTGGCCGACCTGCTCGATCGACACCCGGGCGTCCCACGGGGTGTGCTTCTCGATGTGCGCGAAGAGCAGCTTCGTCACCTCGGCGGAGTCCTCGCCCGGCGGCACCCGCAGGCTGATCTGCGCGCGCGCCGACTTCGGGACCGACGGGGTCGCGCCGGCCACCGGGTGGGCGTCGATGCCGATGACCGTGACCGCGGGGCGCGCCCAGATCCGGTCGGCGACCGTGCCGGCGCCCGGCAGGGCCACGCCGGAGAGGACCTTGGCGTCCTGGCGGAAGTCCTCCTCCGGGTACTGGAGGCCCTCCCACACCTGGTCGGCCGCGAGGCCGTCGATGACGGTGGAGCCGTCCGGGCCCCGCAGCGAGTCCAGGACGCGGATCAGCGCGGCCAGCGCGTCGGGCGCGGCGCCGCCGAACTGACCGGAGTGCAGATTGCCCTCCAGGGTGTCGATCGTGACCCGGATCATCGTCATGCCGCGCAGGGTCGCGGTCACCGTCGGCAGGCCCACGCGGAAGTTGCCCGCGTCGCCGATCACGATGGCGTCGGCCGTCAGCAGCTCGGGGTGCTGCTCCGCGTACCGCTCCAGACCGCCGGTGCCCTGCTCCTCGGAGCCCTCGACGATCACCTTGACCGTCACCGGCACGCCGCCGTTCGCCTTGAGGGCGCGCAGCGCGAGCAGGTGCATGATGAAGCCGCCCTTGCAGTCGGCGGTGCCGCGCCCGTACCAGCGGCCGTCGCGCTCGGTCAGCTCGAACGGCGGGGAGAGCCAGACGGACTCGTCCAGCTTCGGCTGCACGTCGTAGTGCGCGTACAGGAGGACGGTCGGCGCGCCCGCCGGTCCGGGCAGGACGCCGTACACGGACTGCGAGCCGTCCGGGGTGTCGAGCAGCGCCACGTCCTGGAAGTCCTCGGCGCGCAGGGCGTCGGCGACCCAGTTCGCGGCGGCCTCGCACTCGCTGCGGGGCGCCACGGCCTCGTCCGCCACCGACTCGAAGGCCACCAGCTCCGTCAGCTCGGCCTTGGCCCGGGGCATCAGTGACCGGACGGTCTCGGCGATCGGATTCGAGGTCATGGGCACGCTCCTGATGGGTGCGACGTTACGACGTGGAGAGGGCATTCGTCGTATGTCGTGGTACGGCGAACGCACCGCCGATCCTACGGCCGGGCTCCTGGCTACCGCGCCGTAGGATGCGTCAGGAGCAGACCACCGGTCGGATCAGGAGCAGAAGCACACGTGAGCAGCGAGCACGCAGAGAACGCCGGTACGGAGCACACCGAGTCCGAGGCCGCGGCTGCCGAGGCGGCCGGGAGTGCCGTCGGGAGCGCGGACGCCGGGGCGGCGGACCTCCCGGGTGACGAGGCGTCGGACGGGGCGGCGGCCCCCGGGGACGGCGAGCCGGCGGAGGTGTGGGACGTCGTGGTCGTCGGCGCGGGACCGGCCGGCGCGTCCGCGGCCTACGCGGCGGCGGTCGGGGGCCGCCGGGTGCTGCTCCTGGAGAAGTCCGAGCTGCCCCGGTACAAGACCTGCGGCGGCGGCATCATCGGCCCCTCGCGCGACTCGCTCCCGCCGGGCTTCGAACTGCCCCTCCAGGACCGGGTCCACGCCGTCACCTTCTCCCTGGACGGACGCTTCGCCCGCACCCGCCGCTCGCGCCGGATGCTCTTCGGTCTCATCAACCGTCCGGAGTTCGACGCGCAGCTCGTCGAGCACGCCCAGAAGGCCGGCGCCGAACTGCGGACCGGCGCCACGGTGTCCCGGGTGGAGCAGCACGGCCCGGCCGTGCCGGACCGGCGGACGGTCGCAGTCGTCCTCGCCGACGGCGAGACGATCCTCGCGCGCGCGGTCGTCGGTGCCGACGGCAGTGCCAGCCGGATAGGCGCTCATGTGGGGGTGAAGCTCGGCCAGGTGGACCTGGGTCTTGAGGCGGAGATCCCCGTCCCGCCGTCCGTGGCGGAGGACTGGAAGGGGCGGGTCCTCATCGACTGGGGGCCGATGCCCGGCAGTTACGGCTGGGTGTTCCCCAAGGGCGACACGCTGACCGTCGGCGTCATCTCGGCGCGCGGCGAGGGCGCCGCCACCAAGCGGTACATGGAGGACTTCGTCGCCCGGCTCGGCCTCGCCGGCTTCGAGCCCTCGATCTCCTCGGGCCATCTGACGCGCTGCCGCACCGACGACTCGCCGCTCTCCCGCGGCCGGGTCCTGGTCTGCGGCGACGCGGCCGGTCTGCTTGAGCCGTGGACGCGCGAGGGCATCTCGTACGCGCTCCGCTCGGGCCGTCTCGCCGGTGAGTGGGCGGTGCGGGTCGCCGAGTCGAACGACGCGGTCGATGCGCGGCGCCAGGCCCTGAACTACGCCTTCGCCATCAAGGCGGGGCTCGGTGTCGAGATGGCGGTCGGGCGGCGAATGCTGGCCGTCTTCGAGCGCCGCCCGGGGCTGCTGCACGCGACGATCACGGGTCTGCGGCCGGCCTGGAACGCCTTCGCCGACATCACCCGCGGCACCGCCACGCTCGGTGGCATGGTCCGCTCGAACGGCATGGCGCGGCGGGCCCTGGAGCTCCTCGACAAGCGCATGGACACCTCGGCCGGTGTCGGTCCGGCGGGGCGGGGCGTCAGCCCGCGCGAGCGCGCGGCGTCCGAGCCGGAGGGCGCGAAGGACGTGGAGGCCCCGGAAGAGGTCTGACGGTCCGGTCGCTCCGACCGCTTCGACACGGGCTCCGCCGTCCCGGCCGCTTCACGCGGCCGGGGTGACGGGGCACGTCGTCGTGATGCGGAAGACGGGGTGCTTGGGCGCGATGGCCCGCAGCTCCTCGTCGGTGGAGTCGGGGCCGACCCCGCCGAAGAAGACGCCGACCTCGGCCTTCCAGCGCTTGAGGTAGGCGCGGAGCAGGACGGGCTTGTCGTCGTCGGCCACCTCGACGGCGGTGAACTCCTGCACGTGCTTGCCGAGGTGCAGCTGCCCGCCGCCGGCGGCCCGCATGTTGTGGGTCCACTGGACGTGGCCGCGGGGGGCGACGAGGTACCGGGCGCCGTCCACCGTCAGGAGGTTGACGGGGGTGCGGCGCCATTCGCCGCTCTTGCGGCCGCGGACGGCGAGGACGCGGGAGCCCCAGACGCTGATGCCGCGGCGGGTCATCCAGGCGACGGCGCGGTTGAAGACGTTCACGGTGAACCAGCCGGGCTTCATGACGTGGGTGGCGGGCTGAGCGGACACGAGGGCCTCCTGGAGATCTGCGGACCGAAAGCGTGAGCACTGCTCTCGCTTGAGATCAGTGTGCACGGTTCGGTGCTCGCAAGCAAGAGCGGTGCTCTCGTTTTATTTCGGTGCTCTCGTTTTGATTCGCCGCTCTCGTTTCGTTGCGGTGCTCCGAAAGTGGCACACTGCTCTCCATGACGACCGTTCGAGGAGCCCGCGCCCGCGCCCGCATCGAGATCACCGCCGCCATCAAGGACGAGGCCCGCACCCAGCTCGCCGCCGAAGGCGCCGCCAAACTGTCCCTGCGGGCCGTCGCCCGCGAACTCGGCATGGTGTCCTCCGCGCTCTACCGTTACTTCCCCAGCCGCGACGACCTGCTCACCGCCCTCATCGTCGACGCCTACGACGCCGTCGGCGCCGCCGCCGAACAGGCCGCCGCCGCGACCGAGGCGGAGCGCCCCCTCGACCGCTGGACCGCCGTCTGCCGGGCGGTCCGCGCCTGGGCCGTCGCCCACCCCCACGAGTACGCCCTGATCTACGGCTCCCCGGTCCCCGGCTACACCGCCCCCCAGGACACGATCGTCCCCGCCTCCCGCGTCGGACTCGTCCTCATCGACATCACCCGCCACGCCCACACGGGCGAGGGCGTCGCCCTCCCGCCGCTCGCGGACGCCCTGCGCCCCGAGGCCGTCCGCATGAGCGCCGACTTCGCCCCCGACCTCCCGCCGGCCCTCGCCGTCGCGCTCGTCGCCGCCTGGGCGCAGCTCTTCGGCCTCGTCTCCTTCGAGGTCTTCGGCCAGTTCCACAACGTCGTCGAGGACCGCGACACCTTCTTCGCGACGGCGGCCCGCCGCCTGGGCCAGGACGTGGGCCTGCTCCCGCGCGGCTGACCCGGCCGCCGTGTCCCGTACTCCCGGGGAAGTACGGGTGACCACCCCGCCGGGCTGACGTGCGGGCGGGTCGGGCGCGGCTAGCGTGACCCCATGGACGCCGGGATGCACAAGGAGCGGCCGCGCGGGCCCCGGGAACGGCGGGAGCGCGGCGGCCCGCTCCGGGAACGCTGGGAACGCGGCGGCGGTCCGCCCTGGGGGCGGGAGGAGCGCGGCGGTGGCCTGCCCTGGCGGTCGACGGCGCTGATCGTGGTCCTCGTCATGGTGGGAACCGGGTTCTCCGCGCGGAACCAGCCGGGCCGGGAGGCGCTCGACGCCGTCGGGCGGATCCTGCTCCTGCTCGGGGCGGTCCCGCTGCTGTTCCGTCACCGCAGGCCCGTTCCGGTGGTGTTCGCCGTCGCGGCCGTCACCCTCGGCTACGTCGCGGCGGGATACCCGTACGGCCCGGTCTTCGTCATGGTCGCCGTCGCCTGCTTCGCGGCCGTCGTCCACGGCCACCGCACCGCCGCCTGGTGGGCCATCGGCCTGCTGTGGGCGGGCCATCTGCTGCTCGCGCACTGGCTCTACCGATGGCTGCCCCCGCCCGGCGACGGGCCCGCGCCCTGGGGGCAGGAACTGCCGTCCGCCGCGTTCGTGGTGGCGGTGCTCGCCGCCTCCGAGGTCGTCCGGGTCCGGCGCGAGCAGTGGGCGCAGCAGCGGGCCGAACGGGCCGCCGCCGAGCGCCGCCGTGCCGACGAGGAACGCCTCCGCATCGCCCGCGAACTCCACGACGTGCTCGCCCACTCGATCTCCGTGATCAACGTCCAGGCGGGCGTCGGCCTCGCCCTCCTCGACTCCGACCCGGAGCAGGCCCGGACCGCGCTGACCACCATCAAGGCGGCCAGCAAGGAGGCGCTCGGCGAGGTGCGGCAGGTCCTCGCCACCCTCCGTACCCCCGGCGACGCCCCCCGCGCCCCGGCCCCCGGCCTCGACCGGCTCCCCGAACTCGTCGAACAGGCCGCCGCCACGGGCCTCACCGTCACCGTCTCCACGAGCGGCACCCCGGCGGCCCTGCCGCCCGGCGCCGACCTCGCCGCCTTCCGGATCGTGCAGGAGGCGCTCACCAACGTGGTGCGCCACTCCGGTTCGCGTACCGCCCGGGTGCGGATCGGCCACGGCCCCGCCCGCCTGGAGCTGACCGTCGACGACGACGGCCCCGCCACCGGCACGGAGGCCGGCGGCAGCGGCAACGGACTCGCCGGAATGCGGGAGCGGGCCGCCGCCCTCGGTGGCACCATCGAGGCGGGCGCCCGCCCGGACGGCGGCTTCCGCGTCCACGCCGTACTCCCGCTCCGCCCGGAGGGAAGCGCCCCGTGACCCCGGGAGACCCCGACACCCCAGGAGAGTCGTCCGTGATCCGTGTCCTGCTCGCCGACGACCAGTCCCTGGTGCGGGCGGGGTTCCGCGCGCTGCTCGACGCCCAGCCCGACATCGAGGTGGCCGGCGAGGCCGCCGACGGCGACGAGGCGGTGGAACGGGTCCGCGCCCTGCGCCCCGACGTCGTCCTCATGGACATCCGGATGCCCCGGCTCGACGGCCTGGAGGCGACCCGGAGCATCACCGCCGACCCGGACCTCGCCGAGGTCCGGGTCGTCATGCTGACCACCTTCGAACTCGACGAGTACGTCTTCGAGGCGATCCGCGCCGGCGCCTCCGGCTTCCTGGTCAAGGACACCGAGCCGGAGGAGCTGCTGCGGGCCGTGCGCGCCGTCGTCCACGGGGACGCGCTGCTCTCCCCGGGCGTCACCCGCCGGCTCATCGAGGAGTTCGCGGCCCGCTCCAAGGCCCCGGCGGCGACGGCCGCGCTCGGCGCCCTGACCGAACGGGAGCGGGAGGTGATGGCCCTGGTGGGGATCGGCCTGTCGAACGAGGAGATCGCCCGCCGGCTGGTGGTGAGCCCGCTCACCGCCAAGACCCACGTGAGCCGCGCCATGGTGAAGCTGGGCGCCCGGGACCGCGCCCAACTCGTCGTCCTCGCCTATGAGTCGGGCCTGGTCAGGCCCGGCTGGCTGGGCTGAGCGCGCGCCCGGCCCGCCGGACTTCGCGGCGTTCGCCGGGGCCCGCGCCGCGTGGGCGGAGCCCGGCCTCGGCCCGCGGACGGGCGCGGACCGGCCCGCGTGGCCGTGGGGCCCGGAGCCCGGGATCAGACCGCCGAGGTCTCGCGCCACAGCCGGGCGAGCTCTTCGTCGCCCGTCACCGTCACGGCGTCGAGCGGCAGCCGGTTCCACAGGGCCAGGTACAACTGGTCGGCCGGACCGCTCAGTTCGGTGTCGGCCGGACCGTCCGCGCCCTGTCCGCCCCGCTCCGTCCGGGGCGGCTCGGTCGCCGTCAGGCGCACGGTCCAGACGTCACCGGTGTCCGTCGTCCGTACGCGCAGGGTCCGGGGCTCGGGCGTGCGCACCCGGCTGCGGTCGCGGGCGTGGAAGCGGACGAGCAGCTCGTCGATCCCGTCGGCGGTGAACGCCGGATCCAGCGGCCCCGGACCGGCCGCGAGCGCCGACTCGGCGTCCGCGCGGTGGACGGCGGTCTCGTGCGCCTGCCGCCGCGCCCAGAAGGCCAGCGGCGAGGGCGCCGGGAAGAAGGACCAGCACTCCAGGGACTCGGGCGCTTCGCGCAGGGCGGCGACGAGGAGCGCATGCCCCTCGCGGTAGTGGGCGAGCAGCTCCTCGCCGTCGAGCGTCGTCTCGCCGTCCGCCGGGACGTACTCGGTGAGCGCCTCGCTCACGTACGCCGCGGCCCAGCGGTGCACCATGGCGATGTGCCGCACGAGGTCCCGGACCCGCCACCCCGGGCAGGTCGGCACGTTCGCGTCGAGCCCGGCCTCGGCGGCCGCGTCCGCGAGGCCGCGGCCGGCCGCCTCCAGCGCCTCGATGTACTCGGTGATCTTCGGGGAGTCAGCGTCCATGGGCCGGATTCTGCCAGGTGATCGGAGGGCGGTTCCGCTCAACTCCTCGGGGACGCGCCCGCGTTGCGCGCCCGGTAGCCCAGGACGGCCGCGCCGGCCGCGAGCACGGCGACCGTCGTGAGGGCCGCCGGGAGGGAGAACCGGTCGGCGAGGAGGCCGATCGTGGGCGGGCCGAGGAGCATCCCCCCGTATCCGAGGGTGGAGGCCGTCGCCACACCGCCGGGGCCGGCGACCGCGCCCGCGCGGGCCACGGCGACGGGGAAGATGTTCGCGAGGCCGAGCCCGGTGACGGCGAAGCCGAGGAGCGCGGCCCAGACGCTCGGCGCGAGCGCGCCGAGGAGCATGCCCGCGGCGGCGGTCGCACCGCCCGCGACCAGGGTCCGCGTCTGGCCGAGGCGTTCGAGCAGCGCGGTGCCGGAGAGCCGGCCCGCGGTCATGGTCAGCGCGAAGACGGAGTACCCGGCGGCGGCCACCCCGGGGTGCGCGTGCAGGTCCTGCGCGAGGTGGAGGGCGCCCCAGTCGGCCAGTGCCCCTTCGCCGTACGCCGTGCAGAGCGCGATCACCCCGAAGACGAGGACCGTGCGCCGCGCCCCGGCCGCCCGCGGGCCGGAGGCCCCGGGACGGGACGGCGCCGGAAGGGTCTCGGGGAGGGCGGGGGAGGGGTGGCGCAGGAGTACGGGCCCGGCGGCGGCGGTCAGGGCGAGTCCGGCGACGGTGAGGCCGAGGAGGTGGGCGGTGGGGGACAGGCTCCCAGCGAGCAGCCCGCCGAGGCCCGCGCCGACCATGCCGCCGAGGCTGAACGCGGCGTGGAAGCCGGGCATGACGGGCCGCCGCAGAGCGGCCACGAGGTCCACGGCGGCGCTGTTCATGGCGACGTTGATCCCGCCGTACGCGGCGCCGAAGACGAGCAGGACGAGGCCGAGCGCGAGCGGGGACCGGGTGAGGGCGGGGAGGGCGATGGACAGGGAGAGCAGGACGGCGGTGACGACGGTGACCGCGTGGGAGCCGTAGCGGCGGCAGAGCCGGCCGGTCAGCGTCATGGTGATCACGGCGCCCGCGGACACCCCGAGGAGGGCGAGGCCGAGGTCGCCGGCCGAGGCGCCGGTCTGCTGCTTGACGGCGGGGATCCGGACCACCCAGCCGGCGAACAGGAAGCCGTCGAGGGCGAAGAAGAGGGTCAGGGCGGAGCGGAGGCGGGACAGGGAGCGGGTGGCGGTGTCTCCGCCGGAGCCCCCCGATACGGCCGTCCGTACTTTGTTTAGTAGCGGCACAAACTCAGGATAGGGGCCACGGGGCGGCGGAATCAACCGGGCGGGGGCCGCACCACGGTCCGATCATGGGAGACTCACCACCATGAACGGCAAGGCGACGACGACCCGGACACGGCTGGACAGGGGGCGTAACGCGCTCGGCCCCGCACTGGAACTGGTACACACCGGCAGGGCGCCGACCCGGGCCGTCCTCACCGCCGAACTCGGCGTCACCCGGGCCACCGCGGGCGCCGTCGCCGCCGAACTGGAGGCCCTCGGCCTCATCCGCGTCGACTCCAACCCCGGCGCCGCCGCGGGCTCCCAGGGGCGGCCCTCGCACCGGCTCGCCGTCGACGAGAAGGGCCCGGTCGCCCTCGCCGCCCAGGTCCACGCGGACGGATTCCGCGCCGCCCTCGTCGGCCTCGGCGGCACCATCGTGGCCACCGCCCCCGGCTGCGTCACCGTCTCCGCCGACCCCGCGCAGGTCCTCGGCGCCGTCGTCGACGCGGGCGCCGCGCTCCTCGCGGAGAGCGGCCGCCGCTGCGTCGGCGCCGGACTCGCCGCGCCCTCCGCCGTCGCCGAACCCGAGGGCACCGCCCTCAACCCGCTCCACCTCGCCTGGCCCGCCGGGGCACCGGTGCGCGAGATCTTCGCCGAGCGGGTACGGGCCGCCGGCATCGAGGGCCCCGCCTTCACCGGCAACGACGTGAACCTCGCCGCGCTCGCCGAGCACCGCCACGGCGCGGGACGCGGCGCGCGCGACCTGCTCTGCGTGGCCACCGGCCACCGCGGCGTCGGCGGGGCGCTCGTCCTCGACGGCCGCCTGCACACCGGCAGTTCGGGCCTGGCCCTGGAGGTCGGCCACCTCACCGTCAACCCCGAGGGCCGCCCCTGCCACTGCGGCAGCCGAGGCTGCCTCGACGTCGAGACCGACCCGCTCGCCTTCCTCACGGCCGCGGGCCGGACCCCCGGCCCCGAGGTCTCCCTGCTCCAGCAGTCCCGGGACCTGCTGCGCACCAGCCCCGACGACCCGGGCGTCCGGGTCGCGGTGGGCGAGCTGATCGACCGCCTGGGCCTGGGCCTCGCCGGCCTGGTGAACATCCTCAACCCGGACCGGATCATCCTCGGCGGCCTCCACCGCGAACTCCTCGACGCCGACCCCGAGCGGCTCCGCGCGGTCGTCGCCGACCGCAGCCTCTGGGGCCGCAGCGGCGGCGTGCCGATCCTCCCGTGCACCCTGGACCACAACAGCCTGGTCGGCGCCGCCGAACTGGCCTGGCAGCCGGTGCTCGACGACCCGCTCGCGGCCCTGGCGATCTGAGGAAGGCCGTCCCGGTGATCCGAGGGAAGCCGTCCCGGTGATCCGAGGGAAGCCGTCCCGGCGATCTGAGGGAAGCCGTCCCGGCAACCTGAGGAAGGCCGTCCCGGTGCCCTGACGGGAGCCGCCCCGGCGACCCGAAGAAACACGGTGCGCGGGGAGAGGGGACGCCGTACCGTTTCCCTCCATGATCACTTCTGACTCCACCGCCGATCTCCCTCCGCGCCTCGGCAGCCTCGTCTTCCACGGCCCCCTCTCCGAGCTCCGCGCGACCCGCATGATCGAGCGGCTCGCCGCCACCGCGCCCGCCGACGTGCTCGACATCGGCTGCGGCTGGGGCGAGTTGCTCCTCCGCGTCCTGGAGGCGGCCCCCGCCGCGAAGGGCGTCGGCATCGACATCAACGCCGAGGACCTGGCCCGCGGCCGGGTCCTCGCCGAGGAGCGCGGGCTCGCCGACCGGGTGGCCTTCGTCGAGGAGTCGGCGCTCGGCACCGACCGCGGTCCCGCCGACGCGGTCCTCTGCCTCGGCTCCAGCCAGGCGCTCTGCGACCCCGAGCTGCCGTACGACCCCGCCGCCGTCCTGCGCGAACTGCGCCGGCTCGTCCGGCCCGGCGGGCGGGTCGTGCTCGGCGAGGGCTTCTGGGAGCGCACCCCCACCGAGACGGAGCTCGCCGGGATGTGGCCCGGCGCGAGCGCCGCCGACCACTTCGCCCTCGGCGACCTCGTCGACCTCGCGATCGAGGCGGGATTCCGGCCCGCGTGGATCGAGACGGCGAGCGCGGACGAGTGGGAGGAGTTCGAGTCCGGCTACCGGTACGACACCGAGGTCTGGCTCGCCGCCCACCCGGACCATCCGCTCGCCGCCGAGACCCGCGAGCGCGTCGACCGCCAGCGCTCCGGCTGGCTGAACGGCTACCGGGGCGTGCTCGGCATCGCCTACCTCACCCTCGTCGCCGTGGCGTAGGGCGACCGCCCCGGCCGCCGCCCGCCGGACGGCCGGGCGGCGGGCGGCGTACTCCCGGCGTCGTACACCGGAAGCCGCTGCCCGTACGACGACCGGGACCCCTCCTCGGAGCGAAGCTCGAACCACGAGCACGCCCCCACCGCACCGAGGAGCTGAACCCTCATGAACACACTCGCCCACGCGGGCCCCGGCCCTTGGGTCCTCTTCTTCCCCCTCGTCTGGGCCGCCGTCGTCATCGGGATCGTCACCGTCGTCCGCCGGGCCGGGTGGCGCCGGGGCCGGCCGTGGCGCGACGGACGGCCGGACGAGAACTCGCCCATCGCCCTGCTCGGCCACCGCTTCGCGGCCGGGGAGATCGACGAGGACGAGTACTGGCGGCGCCTGAGCGTCCTGGAGGAGCAGTTCGGCCGCGCCGCGGACCCCAAGGGGCGCCGGACATGACCACCTCCGCCCGGCACCCCGCCGCCCGCGTCGTCGACGCCGTCAAGGTCTACGGGCGCGGCGACACCCAGGTCACGGCCCTGGACGGGGTGAGCGTCGACTTCCCGGCCGGCCGCTTCACCGCCGTCATGGGCCCCTCCGGCTCCGGCAAGTCCACCCTGATGCACTGCGCCGCCGGCCTCGACACCCTCACCTCCGGCGCCGCCCTCGTCGGCGACACCGACCTGTCCACCCTCGACGACCGGCGCCTGACCCTGCTGCGCCGCGACCGGATCGGCTTCGTCTTCCAGGCCTTCAACCTGCTCCCGACGCTCACCGTCGCCGAGAACATCACCCTCCCGCTCGACCTCGCCGGCCGCCCCGTCGACCGGGAGCGCTTCGACCGGCTCGTCGACACCGTCGGCCTGCGCGACCGCCTCCACCACCGGCCGGCCGAACTCTCCGGCGGACAGCAGCAGCGCGTCGCCGTCGCCCGGGCCTTCGCCGGCGACCCCGACGTCGTCTTCGCCGACGAACCCACCGGCAACCTCGACTCGCGCTCCGGCGAGGAGGTTCTGCGCCTCCTCGGCCGCACGGTCCGCGAGACCGGCCGTACGGTCGTCATGGTCACCCACGACCCGGTCGCCGCCGCCCACGCCGACGAGGTGGTCTTCCTCGCGGACGGCCGGCTCGTCGACCGCATGACCGGCCCCACGGCCGACCTCGTCCTCGACCGCATGAAGGCCTTCGACGCGGGCGCCGCGACGGTCCCCGGAGGCGCGCCATGAGCACCCCCGCCGTCCTCCGCCTCACCCGGTCCTCGCTCCGCGCCCACCGGCGGCGCTTCCTCGGCACCTTCGCCGCCGTCCTCCTCGGCGTCGCCTTCCTCACCGGCACCCTCGTCATGGGCGACACCCTCCGCGCGAGCTTCGACTCGATGTTCACCAGCGCCACCCGGGGCACCGACGCCATCGTCCGCAGCTCCGTCACCGTGACCGCCGCCGGCGAGGCCCAGGGCAGCCGCGGCCCCGTCGACGCCGCCCTCGCCGAGCGCCTCGCCAAGGTCCCCGGGGTCGCCGCCACCGCGCCCCGGATCGAGGGCGCGGGCCAGCTGCTCTCCGCCGACGGCACCCCCGTCGGCGGCAAGGGCCCGCCCACCCTCGCGGGCAACTGGATCGAGGACCCCGCCCTCAACCCGTACCGCCTCGCGGAAGGCCGCGCACCGCACGCCCCCGGCGAGGCCGTCGTCAACCGGGGCGCCGCGAGGACGGCCGGCCTCGGGATCGGCGACACCACGGTCCTGCGCACCCCCGACCCGGTGAAGGTCACCGTCGTCGGCCTGGCCACCTTCGGCGGCGCGGACGGCATGGGCCAGGTCACCTGGACCGGCCTGACCCGCGCCGACGCCGAGAAGTACCTGACCGCGCGCCCCGGCGAGGCGACGAGCATCGCCGTACGGGCCGGGCCGGGCGTCTCCCAGGAGGAGCTGGTCGCCGCGCTGGGGCCCGCCCTGCCCGACGGCGTCGAGGCGATCACCGGGCAGCGGGCCGCCGAGGAGAACACCGAGATGATCTCCGGCCGCTTCCTCGACCTCTTCACCACCTTCCTGCTCGTCTTCAGCGGGGTCGCCGTCCTCGTCTCCGTCTTCACCATCCACAACACCTTCGCCGTCCTCGTCGCCCAGCGGACCCGCGAGAACGCCCTGCTCCGCGCCATCGGCGCCGCCCGCCGCCAGATCGTCACCGGCACCCTCGCCGAGGCGCTCGCCGTCGGACTGCTCGCCTCCCTCGCCGGGCTCCTCACCGGCATCGGCGTGGCCGCCGGGCTCCAGGCGCTGTTCCCCGCGATCGGCTTCCCCTTCCCCGAGGGCGCCCTCGTCGTCTCCGCCACCTCGCTCCTCCTGCCGCTCGGCGTCGGGCTCGCGGTCTGCGCCCTCTCCGCGCTCCTGCCGGCCGTACGGGCCGGACGCACCGCCCCGCTGGCCGCGCTCCGCGAGACGGACGTCGACGACTCCGGCACCTCCCGGCGCCGCGCGCTGACCGGCGGCGCCCTGCTCGCCACTGCCGTCGGCACGGTCCTCGCCGGGGTCCTCGGCACCCCGTCGCTGTGGCTCGCCGGGACCGGCGCCGCGCTCGCCGTCGCCGCGTTCGTGGTGCTCGGACCGGTCGCCGCCTCGCTCGCCGTACGGGTCCTCGGCCGCCCCCTGCGCGGGGTCAACCGCGGGCTCGCCCGCCGCAACGCGCTGCGCAGCCCGGGCCGTACGGCGGCGACCGCCACCGCCCTGATGATCGGGGTCGCCGTCGTCACCCTCTTCACGGTCTTCGGCGCCTCCCTCAAGACGACCATGGACCGGACCGTGGACCGCTCCTTCGCCGGCGACGTGGCCATCGGCACGCCCTCGTTCGGCGCGGGCGGCAGCGGGCTCAGCCCCCGCCTGGCCCCGGCGGTCGCCGCGCTCCCGGAGGTCGACACCGCCGTGGGCCTGGGGCGCGGAGTCGCCGAGGTGGACGGCCGGGGCCGCGCGCTCACCGTCACCGACCCGGCCGCGCTCGCCCGGGTGCTCGACCTGGGGGAGGTACGGGGCTCCCTCACCGGACTCGGTACGGACGGGCTCGCCGTCGCCGCCGACGAGGCCGCCGCCGACGGTCTGGCACCGGGCCGGACCGCCGAGCTGACGTTCGCCGACGGCAGCCGGCGCACCTTCACGGTCCGCGCGGTCTACGAGCGCTCCGACCTCGCCGGCGACTACCTCGTCACCCGGGAGGCCTGGGCCCCGCACCGCACCCAGGACTCCGACCGGCTGGTCGCCGTCTCCTTCGCCGACGGCGTCTCCACCGGGAAGGGCAAGGCGGCCGTGACGGCGGTCGCCGACCGGTACGGCCATCCGGAGGTGCAGACCCGGGAGGAGTACGCGGCGGCCTCGGCGGGCGGCATCGACATGATGCTCACCCTCGTCTACGCGCTCCTCGCGCTCGCCGTCCTCATCGCGCTGCTCGGCATCGCGAACACGCTGACCCTCTCGGTCCACGAACGGACCCGTGAACTCGGCCTGTTGCGGGCCGTCGGGCAGACCCGGGCCCAGCTGCGGGCCATGGTCCGCTGGGAGTCCGTCCTCGTCGCCGCCTTCGGGACGGTCGGCGGGCTGGTCCTCGGCGGCTTCCTCGGCTGGGTCCTCGTCCGCGCCTCGGGCGGCTCGGGCGACAGCGCCCTCGCGTTCGCCGTACCGGCGCTCCGGCTCGCGGCCGTGGCCCTCGTCGGCCTGGTGGCGGGGGCCGTGGCGGCCTGGCGCCCGGCCCGCCGGGCGGCCCGCCTGGAGATCCTGCGGGCGATCGCCACGGAGTGACGGGCCCCGAGGGGCCCGGTCAGCCCGCCCGGCCCGCCAGGACCGGGCGGGCCACCGACGGAGCGGGGACCGGCTCGGCCGGGGCGCTGAGCGGCACGCCCGGGAGCCGGCTGTAGCCGATGTCCGCGAACGGGACCTCGGCCGCGAGGCCGAACCCGGCATGCGCGCGCTCCTCGACGGGGTCGGCGCAGGGCGGGGCCGTGAGGGTGAACCACACGACCTTCCCGTCGGCGCCGCACGGCCGGATGCCCCAGCTCTCGCTGACCGCACCGACGATCCCGAGCCCCCGGCCGGAGGTGGCGAGCGCGTCGATGTCGTCGGCCGCGTCGAGCGCGCCGAACGGATCGAACGCGCCCCCGAGCTCGGGGAGCCGGGGATCGTGGTCGCGGACGGAGACGGTGAGCCGGTCGAGCAGCAGCTCGATCTCGACCCTGCACCCCTTGTCCGGCTGGGCGTGGCGGTGCACGTTCGTCAGCAGCTCGGTCACGCCGAGGACGGCCTGGTCCACCAGGGCGTCCAGCTGCCAATGTCGAAGATGCGCGGAGATGATGCGGCGGACCTGTCCGATCCGCGACGGCAGGGCCTGAAGCTCCACCGCGTAGTACCTGCTCGGCTCGCTGATCACGGCTGCGACTCCCCGAAGTGGTCCGGAAGAAGACGAAGATTCGGATCTGTCAATGCGGTACAGAAGGGGCGGAGACCTGATCGCAGCGTCACCACCGCTGAACCCTCAGTGAAGGTGGGTTCCAGCCTGGACCAGCCGTGACCGCCCCGCAACTCGCCGCGAACCGCCGCAGCTCAGGACCGTCGCGCGGCCTTCCTCAGCGCGGCGAGGAAGCGCCCCGAGGTCTCGGCCTCGCCGTCGTGCCCCCCGTCCCGCAGGGTCAGCCGGTACCGCGTCCCGTTCACCGTCGCCACCGTCTCGTCCGCCTTCGCGAACCACGGCCGCCCCGCCCGTACCGCCGACACCGGCGCGCTGTCGATCTCGCTGCCGTAACTCGTCAGGAGCGCGAGGCGGCCGTCCTCGATCCGCACCTCGCCCGCGCGCGTCAGCGAACGCGGCCAGCGCGCGATCCGTACGCCCCTGGCGCTGAACTCCGGCTCCGTCATGTCGATCCGCCCCTTTCACCCGCTTGCCGTACCCAGTGTGCCGGGCCGCCGCCGACCGCACCAGTAGCCCTCCGCCGACCCGTCCACAAGGCAGGCCTATGGATCGTCAAAGGGAACGTTTGCCCAGGTGAGAGCGGTATTGTCGGCAGTGGGGGAGCCATGGGGCGACACATGAGGAGAGGGACGGATGAGCACCACCCACGAGAGCGCGGTCACCGCGACGGCCACCGCCGACGTCGACCGCAGCGACCCGGCGTACCGGTCCTGGCTGAAGGAGGCCGTGCGCAAGGTCCAGGCCGACGCCAACCGCTCCGCCGACACCCATCTGCTGCGCTTCCCCCTCCCCGAGCAGTGGGGCATCGACCTCTACCTCAAGGACGAGTCGACCCACCCCACCGGAAGCCTCAAGCACCGCCTCGCCCGCTCCCTCTTCCTGTACGGGCTCTGCAACGGCTGGATCCGCCCCGGAAAGCCCGTCATCGAGGCCTCCAGCGGCTCGACGGCCGTCTCCGAGGCGTACTTCGCGAAGCTCATCGGCGTCCCCTTCATCGCCGTCATGCCGCGCACCACCAGCCCCGAGAAGTGCCGGCTCATCGAGTTCCACGGCGGGCAGTGCCACTTCGTCGAGGACTCGCGCACCATGTACGAGGAGGCCGCGGCCCTCGCCGAGCGCACCGGCGGCCACTACATGGACCAGTTCACCTACGCCGAGCGGGCCACCGACTGGCGCGGCAACAACAACATCGCCGAATCGATGTACCAGCAGTTGAAGCTGGAGCGGTACCCGGAGCCCGCCTGGATCGTGGCCACCGCCGGCACCGGCGGCACCTCGGCGACCATCGCCCGCTACGTCCACTACATGCAGCACGACACCCGGATCTGTGTCGCCGACCCCGAGAACTCCTGCTTCTTCGACGGCTGGACGCACCACGACCCGGACGCCACCGCCGACTGCGGCTCGCGCATCGAGGGCATCGGCCGCCCCCGCATGGAGCCCAGCTTCGTGCCGGGGGCCGTCGACCGCATGATGAAGGTCCCCGACGCGGCGAGCGTCGCCGCCGTCCGCGCCCTGGAGACCGCGATCGGCCGCAAGGCGGGCGGCTCCACCGGCACCGGCCTGTGGAGCGCCTTCAAGATCGTGGCCGAGATGGTCGCCGACGGGCGCACCGGCAGCGTCGTCACCCTCATCTGCGACGGCGGCGAGCGGTACCTCGACAAGTACTACTCCGACGACTGGCTGGCCGCCCAGGGCCTCGACATCGCCCCGTACGCCGCCGCTATCGAGCGCTTCCTGGCGACGGGGGCCTGGCCGGAGTGAGCCGCCGGTCCAGCCGGCGCGCCGCGTCCCGGAAGGAGAACCCCACGCCCGGCGCCGCGAGCCGCAGCGCCAGCCGGAACGCGGCCGCGCCGTCGGCGGCCATCGTCCACCGCAGACGGGTCCCCGTCCCGGTGGGGGAGAGCAACCACTCCTCCGCCAGGGCCGTCACACCGGGGGCGTTCGTCGCGTCCACCCGGTACGCGTAGCGGAGGTCCGGCTCCGAGGCCAGGATCGTCTCGTCGAACGCGATCCCGCCCCGCAGCCGTATCCTCCTCCCCGCGCCGTCCCCCGTCGGCACGGCGGAGACCACGGCGGTGAACCAGGACGGCAGGCTCCCCACCTCCACGGCGACGGAACGGTAGACGACGGGCGGGGGCGCGGCGAGGGTGGCGGAGAAGACGAGGCGGACGGGCGCGGACGCGGTGAAGTCGAGCTCCACCGGCTTGAGTCGGCGCGGCATGGGCCCTCCTGGGGGACGCGAACGGATGCAGCACCTTAGCTGACGCGCTGTCAACAGCACAGGGGGCCCGCGCCCGTGCGGGCCCCGCGCCCGGCGGGGCGCGGTCCGCGACGGACGGCGGGTCACCGTTCTCCGAGCAGGCCCTTCAGGGCTCGGCCGAAGACCAGGCGGCCCGCGCTCGCAAGCAGTCCGTCGAAGGCCGTCGGGACGCCCCGCACCGAGAGCTCCTCCGTCCAGAGGACCCGGGTGCCGCCGGTCCGCGTGCCCGTGACCTCCACCTGCGCCCAGCCCCGTACCACCCGGCCCGACTTCTCCAGGCGGCAGACGCCGGGGCGGTCGGCCGTCGGGGGATCCCAGCGGACGACCTCCATCGGGTCGTCGAAGGCGAGGCGGCCGAGGCCCGTGCGGGCGGTGAACCGCGTCCCCAGCCCGTTCGGCCCCGGCGTGAGGACGATCGTCCGGGTCAGCGGCACCTGGCGGCCGTGCGCCGGCCAGTCCGTGAGACGGCGCCACACCTCCTGCGGAGCCAGCGGCACCGTCCGCTCGATCCGGAAGAGGGTCACGCCTCTTCCTCGCCCGGCACCACCAGACCCGGCAGGTGCTCCGTCACCTCCGCGCGGACCCCCTCCGGCAGGCCGCGGTCCGTCACCCAGGTGTCGACCTCGTCGAGGGTGGCGAAGGAACTCAGGCCCACCGTCCCCCACTTGGTGTGGTCGGCGAGGACGACGACGCGGCGCGCGGAGCGCATCAGGCAGCGGTTGGTCTCGGCCTCGGCGAGGTTCGGGGTGGAGAGGCCGGCCTCGACCGACACGCCGTGGACGCCGAGGAAGAGCAGGTCGAAGTGGAGCGAGCGGATCGCCCGGTCCGCGACCGGCCCGACCAGGGCGTCGGACGGCGTGCGGACCCCGCCGGTCAGGACGACGGTCGCGGCGCCGCGACGGGCCTCGCCCCCGCCGCCGGTCTGCTGCGCCTCGTGGAAGACGTCGGCGACCCGCACCGAGTTGGTGACCACCGTGAGGTCCGGCACGTCGAGGAGGTGCCGGGCCAGCGCGTAGGTCGTCGTCCCGCCGGAGAGGGCGATGGCCGTGCCCGGGGCGACGAGGGCGGCCGCCGTCCGGGCGATCTCGTCCTTGGCGCTCTGTTCCAGCACCGACTTGGCCTCGAAGCCCGGCTCGTGCGTGCTCGCCTCGACCACCGGAACGGCCCCGCCGTGCACCTTCGCGACCATGCCCTGCCGGGCCAGCGCGTCCAGGTCGCGGCGGATCGTCATGTCCGAGACGTTCAGGCGGCGGGTCAGCTCGTTGACCCGTACACCGCCGCGCCGCCGTACCTCGTCGAGGATGAGGGCACGCCGCTGCTCCGCGAGGAGGTTCTGATTGTCAGTCACCGCCGGGGCCGGTCCTTCCGCAGGAGACAAGGGGATGAGCGTCGGATTCGGTGAGGGACCGTGCGCGACCGCACGGCCGTCCGCGATCCTGTTGCCGACGTCGCATCTTCCCACTCGGAGAGGAAGTCCCCTCAGTGCCCCCTGCCACACCCGCTCCGGAGAGCGGGGGCGCGGCGCTCGAACTCCTCGTCCACGGAGTCGGCGGAGCCACCCCCGAGTCGATGCTCGACGACCCCAGGACCGTCCGGGTCACCGGCGACCGGACCGCCGCCGTGTACCGGCGCGGCGAGGACCTCGACGCCGAGGACCACCCCGAGCGGTACGCGGCCCGGCCCGTCCCGGAGGCGTACTGCTGGTCCAATCTGACCTCCGGCGACGGCGCCCGCGCCCTGTGGCTGCTGCTCCTGCCCTTCATGGTGGCCAATCTGGCGCACTGGATGCGGCCGCCCGCCCAGGGCAGGCCGGGGCTCGTCCGGCTCTACGGGGTCCTCGTCCGGCTCGTCGCCCTCACCCTCACCGTGCTCCTCACCGCCGCCGCCTGCGAGGTCGCGCTCGACCTGACGGCCTGGCAGTGCGCCGCCACCACCGCCTGCACCGACAGGTACTCCTGGCTCGGCTTCCTCTCCGAGGCCCGCGGCGGCTGGTGGTCGGCGCCCGGCCGCCGCCTGGCCCTCGCCGCCCTCGTGCCGACCGCGCTCGTCGGCCTGCTCTGGTACCTCTCCAACCGGACCTGGAGCGCGTACGAGGCGCAGCGCCCGCCCACCGGATACGACGCCCCCGTCCCCGGGCCCACGGCCGACACGGAGGCCGCCGACGCCGCCGACCCCGCGGGGCCCGTCGAGCTCCGCCCCGCCCTCGGCCGCCCCGGCTTCTGGTACGGCCGCCGGCTCGTCGCCCGCCTCAGGGCCGCCCACACCGCCGCCGGCTTCCTCACCGTCGCCGCCGCCCTCGCCACGGCCACCGCCCGCCACGACGCGGGCGCCCCGGGCCTGCGCACCGTCCTCGGCTGGGCCCTCCAGGCCGCCGTCGCCGTCCTCGCCGTCGTCGTGCTCTGGGTCGTCTGCCGGCGCGGCCGCAGCGAGAGCCGCCTCGACCTGCGCGTCGAACGCGCCCTCGTCTCCTGGCTCCCCGCCGCCTCCCTCGTCCTGCTCGCCCTCACCGCCCTGCACACCGGCTGGTCCCGCCCCGGATGGGCCTCCTCCGGCACCCTCCCCGGCGACGCCGTCTTCGGCGCCCTCACCCTCGCCCAGGGCGGCCTCGTCGTCGCCCTCGGGATCGTCGCCCTGCTCCTGCGGCACCCCGGCGGGGACCCCCGCACCGTGCTGCGCGGACTCGGCGGGCCCGCCGTCGCCATGCTCGCCTGCGCCCTCGGCGGAGTGATGTCCGGGGGAGTGGCGCAGCGGGTCGCCGACTGGCTCGACGGCCCGGCCGGCCGGGGCGACGCCCGCATCGGCCCGCCCGTCCTCCTCAGCTGGCAGGCCTCGGTCATTCCGGTCCTGCTCCTGCTGCTCCTCGTGCCCGCCGCCCTCCTGGGCGCCCGGACCGTCCTCGAAGCCCGGCGGCTGCGCCCCTCCGTCGAGGCCGACTACGACGCCGCCGGCGAACCCGACCCGGTCCGTACGGGGCAGATCGCGGCCGACCGGGCCCGCGCCGCGCTCACCGACTCCGCGCCCCTCCTCGTCGGCGTCGTATCCGGCGCGACCCTGCTCCTCGGGGCCGCGTCCGTCGCCGGCGCCTGGGCCAGCGGCAACGTCCCCGGCCGGGCCTTCGACGGGGCCCACCCCGCGATCGCCTCGCTCGCCTCCGCGACCCAGGCCCTCGGCTCCTGGATGATCGGCCTCGGCTTCCTGCTCTTCGTCACCTGGGGCCGCCGCGCCTACAGGGACGCCTCCGCCCGCCGCACCATCGGCATCCTCTGGGACGTCGGCACCTTCTGGCCCCGCGCCGCCCACCCCTTCGCCCCGCCCTGCTACGCCGAGCGCGCGGTCCCCGACCTGACCTGGCGGATGAGCTCCTGGACCCGCTCCACCGGCGGCCGGCTCGTCATCTCCGGGCACTCCCAGGGCAGCGTCCTCGCCGCGGCCGCCGTCTGGCAGCTCCAGCCCGCCACCCGGGGCCGGGTCGCCCTGCTCACGTACGGCTCACCCCTGGAGCGGCTCTACGGCCGCTGGTTCCCCGCCTACTTCGGCCCCGAGGCGCTGCGCGCCCTGAACCGCACGGTGCACTGCTGGAGCAACCTCTACCGCGCCACCGACCCCATCGGCGGCCCCGTCCGGGTCCCCGCCGAGGACGGCCGTCCGGCCGTCGACGGAGCGGTGCTGCTCGACCCCGTCGCCTACGGCCGCACCCGCGCGCACCCGCTGCCCGAACCGATCCTGGGCCACTCCGACTACCAGGCCGACCCGGCGTTCGCCCGCCACCGCTCCGAACTCCTCGACCGGCTCCCGCCCGCCCTGCCCCACCAGCGGACGCCGAACGAGGCCGCGGATCAAGGCAGTTCGGGCAGGTCCTCCGGATAGAGCAGCGTCAGGTCGTCCGTGCTCGGCTCGGCGAGCGCGGCGACCCGGCCCGCGTGCCGCTCCACCATCGACTCGAAGGTCCCCCGTGCCGTACGGCCGTTGCCGAACGCCGGGCCCTTGGGGAGCTTCTCGAAGTACGCGAGCAGCGCCTCGTCCGTGCCCGGCGCGAGCCGGTACTCGTGCTCGTCCGCCTGCTGGCCGACGATCCGGAGCAGTTCCTGAGGCGTGTAGTCGCCGAAGGTGATGGTCCGTGAGAAACGCGAGGCCACGCCCGGGTTGACGGTGAGGAAGCGCTCCATCTCCGCCGTGTACCCGGCGACGATGACCACCACCGCGTCCCGGTGGTCCTCCATCAGCTTCACCAGCGTGTCGATCGCCTCGCGGCCGAAGTCCCGCCCCGAGTCCTCCGGCGACAGGGCGTACGCCTCGTCGACGAACAGCACCCCGCCGCGCGCCCGGTCGAAGGCCTCCTGCGTACGGATCGCCGTCGAGCCGATGTGCTCGCCGACCAGGTCCACCCGGGAGACCTCCACCAGGTGCCCGCGCTCCAGGACCCCGAGCGAGGCGAGGATCTCGCCGTACAGCCGGGCCACCGTCGTCTTGCCCGTGCCCGGGTTGCCCGTGAAGACCAGGTGGCGGCGGACCGAGGCCGCCTTGAGCCCCGCCTCCTGGCGCCTGCGCCCCACCTCGATCATGTTGGTGAGGGTCCGCACCTCCAGCTTGACGCTCTCCAGACCCACCAGGGCGTCCAGCTCGCCCAGTACGTCCTGCGAGGAACGGGCCTCCGGCGCGGGCTGGGGAGCGACGGGCGCGGCCGGCGCCGGGGCGCGAGGGGCGGGCACCGTGCCGAGCAGTCCCGCCGACTGGGCGGCCGTCAGGACCGTGCCGCCGTCGGGGACGGAGGAGCGGACGGCGCTCTCGTCGCTGGTGCAGTCCTCGGCGCTCGCGCCCTCATCGGGGAACTCGTAACCACCGCGCGCGCACCGCTCCGTACGGCACTTGCGCAGGGTCGTCCGGCAGCCGTCCGTGACGTGGAAGCCGTACCCGCCGCTGCCCGTCACCCGGCAGCCGTGGAAGGAGCCGCGGCCCTCCGCCGAGACGTAGAAACCGGCCTCGGCGGGCGAGGTGACCACGCACCGGTCGATCGTGGGGTCGGCGCCCTTGGTGACGATGACCCCGGTCTGCACCGAGTCGATGGTGCAGCCGCCGAGGGTGCCGCCGCTGCCGTGGTCCCGGAACCAGGCGCCCGTGGAGGCCTCCCGGATGCGGCAGTCGTCGAGCTGGGCGGTGGCCCCGTCGCTCACCGACACCGCCGTGTTCCGCACCTGCGTCAGATCGCTGTCGACGACGTCCACGCGCGAGCCCCGGTCGAGGACGAACAGCGCGTCCGGCACGTCGTGCACCCGGCAGGCGTCCAGGACGGCGGTCGCCCCGTCGCTCACCCACACCGCCGGGTAGTCGCCCGTGCTGTCGTGGATCTCGCACTGGTTGGCGTCCACCCGCGTCCCCGGGTCCCACACCGACAGGCCGTTGCGCCCGAAGCGGCGGACGGTCGACCGGGTCAGCGTCAGGACCGAGCGCGAGCGCAGGTCGACCGCGTTCTCCGGGACGTCGTGGATGTCGCAGTCCGAGAGCGTGAGCACCGCGTCCGTGTCGAGCGTGATGCCGTCCGCCGAGGTGCGGTGCACCGAGGAGTCGGTGAGGTGGGCGGTGGCGCGGGCCGCGATCTGCAGACCGGCGCCCTTGATCTCGTACACCTCGCAGCCGACGCCCTCCAGGCCGCTGCCCTCGCCGGTCACGGCGATCCCGGCGCCGGAGGCGTGGTGCACCCGGCAGCGCTCCAGGCGCGGATGCGCCCCGCCGCGCACCGAGACGCCCGCCTGCCCGGCGGAGACGATCTCGCACTCCTCGAAGACGCCGCCCGCGCCGTCCAGCACGGCGATGCCGACCCCGGCCGGGTTGTCGACCGTGCAGCGGCGGACCGTCGGGCGGGCGGCGCCCCGCACCTCGATCCCGGCGGCCGAGCGGGTCATGATCCGCAGGTCGAGCAGTTCGGGCGTGCCGTCCTCGACGAGCAGCGCGGGCGCGGCCACGTCCTGCCCCTCGATGTGCAGGTCCTGCACGGTGACGGAGGCCCGGAGGGTCAGCGGCACCCCGTCCGGGGGCGCGATCCGCACCGAGCCGACCCCGCCCTCGGGGCCGCGCAGGGTGACGGCCCGCCGGACCACGAGGTTCTCCCGGTAGGTGCCGGGCGCGACGGTGAGCACGTCCCCGTCGCCGGCGGCCTCCAGGGCGGCGGCGAGAGAGGGGTACTCACCCGTGCGGCGCCGCCACCGCGATGTGCCGGTGTGCGTCACCTGGACCGTGCCCTGTGCCATGGGTGTGCCCTGCCCCCGCCTCATGCCTCGCCGCTGATCCGATGCCCCACCGTAGCGCGCGCGGCGCCACGGGGTTGACGGGTCGCCGACCCGCGCCCGCACGGGAGGCCGACGGCCATCGGACAGGCGTCACCGCCGGTCCGGAGCGGTCGACCTCGATCGGGGAGTGATCGAACTCGAACGCGCGCGGGGGTCAGCTCCCCGTGCCCGTACGGCCCCAGTCGGGGCCCGCCGCCGCCCACGCCCGGTCGAGGCGCGCGTACCGCCGGACCACCAGTCTGCGGACGGCCAGACGGCGGACGAGCTCCACCAGGAGACCGGCGAGCAGCGCGGCCGTCAGGCCGGCGACGACCGCATGCGCGCGGGCCGTCCCCGGCTGCATCGGCGGCGCGACCGGGTGCCCGGTCCGGTCCGTCCAGAGCCGGAAGGAGGCGCCGGGCGCGGAGTGCTGCCGGGCCGTCGCCACCGTCCCCGTGCGCGCCGAGCCGTCCGGCGCGGTCCAGTGGGCCACCACGGAGCGCCGCAGCCGCTCCTCGCCGGCGGTCTCGACGGACTTGGGGCCGCTCACGGGGCCGTCGGCGAGCCGCACCACCCGGGCCGTCGTCGCCACCCGCTGCTCCTGCTGCGTGCGGACCGCGCGCGCCAGCGAGCCGTACGCCGAGGTGCCGACCGTCCAGCCCGTCAGGGGCACCGCGAGGCAGAGCAGGACGGCCGCCGCGAAGGCGACCCACGCCTCGACGAGATCAGTGCTCCGGCGCAGGGGATTGTGCCGCCAGCGCCAGAGTCCGATGGCTGCGCGCACGTGGGGACCCCCTAGTTGTTCACCACTCCTCGTTCACCACTGCTCCAACGAGTGTGCCCCGGGCGCGGGTTCCCCGCCTGTCGGGCCGGTGAAGTGTGACGCGCGCCCCCTGGCGGGCGGATCAGTCCAGGATCTTCACGGGGTCGCCGACCCGGACCGTGCCGGTGTGCTCGGGGACGAGGTTCTGGCCGAAGATGACGCGGCCGTCGCTCTTGCGGTGCCGGGAGAGGGTCCGCAGCGGCTCCTTGCCCCGCTCGGCGGTGAGCTGGTCCGTGGTGGTGAGCACGCAGCGCCCGCAGGGCCGGGCGACCCGGAAGGTGACCTCTCCGACGGCGATCCGCTTCCAGCCGTCCTCCGCCCAGGGGGCGGTGCCCTCGATCACCAGGTTCGGCCGGAACCGGTTCATCGGCAGGGGGCCCTCGTCGGCGTGGTCGCCCTGGGCGATCAGGGAGTTGAGGGCGTCGAGCGAGGTGGTGGTGGCGACCAGCAGCGGGTAGCCGTCGGCGAGGCTCACGGTCTCGCCGGGCAGCGCGTAGTCGGGGTCGACGGGCCGCCGGTGCTCGGGCGCGTCCATGTGCACGAGCCGTACGTCGCTCTCCAGGTACGAGGAGAGCCAGGCGGCCGCGGCGGGGGCGGCCGGGACCACCTCCACGAACTTGCCGAAGATCTCCATCGTGAGGGTGGGCGTGGCGGGCGGCGGGGTCGGTACCCCGACCTCCAGCGTGGGATGCCCGGGAGCGGACAGGGCGATCCCGCCGCCCGGCAGCGGCTCGGCCGCGGCCAGCGCCATCCGGGGGTGACGGCGCTGGGTCACGACCTCGTTCGCGGCGTCGACGACGGCCCAGCGGCGGTCCCCGGCCAGCCCCCAGGGCTCGACCTCGGCCTCCGTGCGGGTCAGCGCGCGCATGGATTTCACCGGGTGGACGTGGACGGAGCGGAGCACAGGAGTCGACATGCCCTCAATCCTGCCAGCCGCCCCGGCCCCGGCGTCGGCCGGGGGCGCGGAGCCGGTCAGTAACCCCCGCCCTGGTAGGGGCGGTTGTACGGGTCGTCGTACGGCGCGGGGGACGGGACCGGCGCGGGCCGCGGGGCCGCCGGACGCATCGCCTCGTAGCCGGTGGCGGCCGGGCGGGGCTGCTGCGGGTACGGGCCGCCCGGGTAGCCGCGCGGGGCCGCCTGCTGCTGCGGGATGTACGGGGCCGGGGCGTGCTGCAGCGGGACGGGGGCCATCTGCGGCGCGGGCTGGGGGTAGCCGTAGCCGCCGTGGTGGGCGGGGGCGGGCTGCGGGGCGGGCGCCGCCGGGAGGGCGGGCAGCGCCGAGGGGAGCGCCGGCAGGTAGGAGTTGCTCACGGGGAAGCCGCTGCCGGTGTCGTAGGCGGCGGGCACTCGGATCGGGGCGATCTGAGGCGTGCCCCGCTCCGCGACCAGGGAGTCGTAGATCGGGGTGTCCGGGAAGGACGGCGCGGTGTGGAAACCGCCTCCATAGGTGGAGCGGGGGGAGGTCATGGCACATAAGTTAAGCCCACGATGTGCCGGTTGGGGAGCCCCCATCTTAGGGTCATCCGTTTTACGCGCTTTTTCGCGCCCTGACCTGCCAAAACATTGTTAAAGGCCGCGTTAACGGCGGGGGATTTTTCCCTCGCCCGAGGGACATCTGTCGACGCCGGCCCAGGTGGCGGACTTTCGATCTTGCGCGTTTGGAACTCAGGATTATCGAGCTATTACCGAACGTGACTGCGTGCCGTTGTGTTGCGGATTCCTGTGGCCGTCGTGTCGGCGTGTGTCCGGATCTTGTCCTTCCGATGAAGCCGTGGGCGGCAAATCCGGCATCAAGGGGCGAACCCTCTTTTGTGGCACGTGACATGTGCGCGACGGGCTGCGAATGTCCCTGCCCATCAAGGCAGTCCTCCTTGAACGGGTGGGCGGCGATCCCGTCCAACTCCCCATGAATCTCTGGAGAAAACACATGTCCTCGCTTTCCCCCACCGGCGGCACGGCACGGCGTCTCGCCCTCACCTCCGGCGCCGTCGTCCTCACCGGCACCCTGATCGCCGCCGGTGCCGCCACCGCGTCGGCGGGTGCCGCTCCGGCGCCCCACGCCGGCGCCTCCGTCGCGGCCACCGCCTCGTCGCTCGGCCTCGGTGCCAAGGAGAAGCTGGTCGTCAAGGACGTCATCACGGACGCCGACGGCACGGTCCACACCCGCTACGAGCGCACCTACGCCGGCCTTCCCGTCCTCGGCGGCGACCTCATCGTCCACCGCGCCTCGAACGGCGCCGTCAAGGACGTCACCAAGGCCGTGAAGGCCGCCATCAAGGTCGCCTCGCTCACCCCGAAGCAGACCCCGACGGCCGCCAAGTCCGCCGCGGTCAAGGCCGCCAAGACCGCGCGGACCACGGGTGCCGCCACCGGCGACGCCCCCCGCAAGGTCATCTGGGCCGCCGACGGCAAGCCCGTCCTCGCCTACGAGACCGTCGTCACCGGCACCCAGGACGACGGCGTCACCCCGAGCGTGCTGCGCGTCGTCACCGACGCCGACACCGGCAAGAAGCTGTACGAGCAGCAGCTGATCGACGACATAGCCGGCGGCCTCACCGCCAAGGGCGCCACCGGGGCCACCAAGCCGGGCGGCGCCCAGGTCGCCGCGGTCGGCACCGGCGCCAGCCAGTACAGCGGCACCGTCGGCCTCAACACCACCACGTCGACGAAGGGCTTCGACCTCGTCGACACCGTGCGCGGCGGCTCCAGCGTCCTCGACTTCCAGCACCGTACGAGCGGCAAGGGCGTCCTGTTCTCCGACGCGGACAACGCATGGGGCAACGGCACCTCCGCCGACAACCAGACCGCCGCCGTCGACGCCGCCTACGGCGCCGCCAAGACCTGGGACTTCTACAAGGACGTCCTGCACCGCAACGGCATCAAGAACGACGGCCGGGCCCCGGTCTCCCGGGTCCACTACGGCAGCGCCTACCAGAACGCCTTCTGGGACGACCGCTCCTTCACCATCAGCTACGGCGACGGCGCGAACGACCAGCACCCGCTGACCCAGCTCGACGTCGCCGGCCACGAGTTCAGCCACGGCGTCACCTCCGCCACCGCGGGCCTGCAGTACTCCGGCGAGTCCGGCGGCCTGAACGAGGCCACCTCGGACATCTTCGGCACCGCCGTGGAGTGGAACGCGAACAACGCCCAGGACAAGGGCGACTACCTGCTCGGCGAGAAGATCGACCTCTTCGGCAACGGCAAGCCGCTGCGCTACCAGGACCAGCCGAGCAAGGACGGCCGCGGTTCGGCCGACTACTGGAGCGCCGGGGTCGGCAACCTCAACGTGCACTACTCCTCCGGCGTCGCCAACCACTTCTTCTACCTGCTGTCCGAGGGCAGCGGCGCGAAGGACATCAACGGCGTGCACTACGACAGCCCGACCGTGGACGGCTCCACCGTCACCGGCATCGGCCGCGACAAGGCCGTACAGATCTGGTACAAGGCGCTGACCACGTACTTCACCTCCACCACCGACTACCACGGCGCCCGTGAGGGCACCCTGAAGGCGGCCGCCGACCTCTACGGCGCGGGCAGCGCCGAGGTGAAGGCCGTGGACGCCGCCTGGGCGGGGGTGAACGTCAAGGCCTGAGCCGTACGGCGGTGAACACGGGTGCGCAAGGGGGCGGTGTCCGGGCTACCGGGCACCGCCCCTCGCCGTATCGCTCACCCGGCCCGGGCGGCACCGGTCCGGCGCCCGGCGACCGCGGCCAGCGCCGCCGCCAGCAGGAACGCCACCGAGGCGACGACCGCCGACACGCGCAGTCCGTCGACCACACCGCCCGTCGCGCCGACTAGCGCCCCGAAGAGGGCCACGCCCATCGCGCCGCCCACCTGGCGGGACACGTTGAACACCGCTGACGCCGTGCCCACCCGGGCCGCCGGGGCGGCCTCCATGACGGCCACGGTGGCGGCCACCACGGTGACCGGCGTCGCGAGACCCGTCGCCATCAGCGCGAAGAGCAGGACGGGATACGGCGTGTCGGGGCCGGCCGCCAGCCAGCCCAGGAAACCGGCGCTCCCCAGCAGCAGCGCCCCGGCCATGGGCACGTACGGACCCTTGCGGGCGGTCAGCCGGCTCGACAGCGGCGCCGCGAGGAAACCCATGCAGACCGACGGCAGCAGGGCCACCCCGGTGATCAGCGCGCCGAACTGACGCTCCTGCTGGAAGTACAGCGTGACGACGAAGAGCAGCCCGTAGTAGCCGAAGCTCAGCAGCAGACCGACGAGGTTCGTCGCCGCGAGCCCGGCCTCACGCAGCAGCGAGGGCGGCAGCAGCGGCCGCCTGCCCTCCGGCCGTACCGCCGCGGCCTTCTCCAGGCGCAGTTCGACGGCGGCGAAGGCGGCCAGGCACAGGACGCCTCCCGCGAACGGCACCAGCACCTCCGGCGAGGACCAGCCGGCGGACCCCGCCTCGTTGAGCGCGCCGGCCACGCCGAACAGCCCGAGCACGCCGAGCAGGAGACCGGCCGGATCCGCCCGCCCCGGCCGGGCCCTCCGCCCCGGCGCCGGTACGTGACGCACGGTCAGCAGTACCGCCGCCGCGGCCACGGGCAGGTTCACCCAGAACACCGCACGCCAGCCGAACCCGGCGACAAGGAGCCCGCCGACCGCCGGTCCGGCGCCGAAGGCGACCGCGGACACGAGCCCCCAGAGGCCGACTGCCCGAGCGCGCAGGGTCCGGTCGGGGTAGGCCGCCCGCAGCAGGGCGAGCGAGGCGGGAACCAGCAGCGCGGCCCCGGCGCCCTGAGCCAGCCGGGCCCCGATCAGGGCCCCCGTCGAGGGCGCGAGGGCGCACCCCGCCGAAGCGGCCGCGAAGCCCCCGAGCCCGGCGAGGAACAGCCTCCGGTGCCCGAAGCGGTCGCCGAGCCCGCCGCCGAGCAGCAGCAGCCCGGCGAAGCAGACGCCGTAACCGTCGACGATCCACCGCAGGCCCGAGGAGCCGGCGTCGAGCGAGACCCGGACGGTGGGCACGGCCACGTTGACGACCGTGACGTCGAGCATCACCAGGAAGTACCCGAGGCTCAACGCGACGAGCGGCGGCAGCGAAAGAGAGGGGGACGGACGGCCCGAAGGCGGGTCGGCGGAGACGGCGGCGGTGCGCGCGGGGGAGAACGAGGGATCCGTGGAGGGCATGTGACCCAGTCTCACGGCGCGATACTTCGTCGCCCGTCTAAGTGTCCCCGGCCTAGGCTGGCCGCATGGCAAGGACGACGACCGGCCGACGCCGGGACCAGGTGCACCATCAGCCCGACACCGCCCGGGCCGCGCAGCTGATCGCCGATCCCTCCCGCGCGCGGATGCTGAAGGCGCTCGGCGACGGCCGCGCGCTGGCGGCCGGTCTGCTCGCCGCCGAGGCGGGGGTGAGCGCCGCGACGGCGAGCGTCCATCTGGCCAAGCTCGTCGAGGCGGGACTGGTCCTGACGGAGAGCGCGGGCCGGTGCCGGTACTACCGCCTGTCCGGCCCCGACGTCGGCATCGCCCTGGAGGCGCTGGCGGTCATCGCGCCGCCGCTCCCGGTCACCTCGCTGCGGGAGAGCAGCACCGCCGGCGCCCTGCGCCGCTCCCGCACCTGTTACGACCATCTCGCCGGCCGGCTCGGCGTGGGCCTCCTCGGAGCCCTGCTCGACGGCGGCCTGCTCGCCGGACACGACGGCGGCCACCGCCCCGGGGAGGCGGTACGCGACGGTGCGTCCGGCTACGGGCACGACGTCGACTACCGGCTCACCGACACCGGCCGGGACGCGCTGACCCGGTTCGGCGTCGACCTGGACCGGCTGCCCGCCCGCCGGCGCCCGATCCGCTACTGCGTGGACTGGAGCGAACAGCGGCACCACCTCGCGGGTGCGGTGGGCGCGGCGCTCACCGCGCGGCTCTTCGAGCTGCGCTGGCTGCGCCACGGGGCGAGCCCCCGGGTCGTCCATCTGACCGAGACCGGTGCCGACGGCCTGGCCGGCACCTTCGGTCTGCGGGTGGTGGACTGACCCGGGGGCTCGGGGGGTTACTTCTGCCAGCCCACGGTCTCCGGCAGGGGCGTGCCGAAGATGGTGGCCCCGACGTTGGCCAGGCCGTTCTTGACGCCGTAGATGGAGGGGCCGCTGAACAGGGGCAGGTAGCCGTACTGCGCCAGGGCCTTGCGCTCGACGGCGTTGGCCTCGGTGGTCTGCCGGACGGGGTCGGAGACGGCCGAGACGGCGTGGATCTCCTTGTCGAGCGCGGGGCTTCCGATGCCGACGATGTTGGAGGCGCTGTCGGTGCAGTAGAACTCGCACAGGTAGCGGGTGCCGAAGGGGTCCCCGGCCCGGTTGCCGACGAGGAAGATGTCGAAGCTGCGGTCGGTGAGGATCTTGGCGAAGTCGGCCTCGGTGGAGTTCTTGAGGTCGACCCGGATGCCGACCGGCTTGAGCATCTGCACGAGCGCGCCGGCGGTGGCCTTCTCCAGCGGGTCGTCGCCGCGCAGGGTGTAGGTGACGGTGAGCTTCTTGCCGTCCTTCTCGCGGACGCCGTCGGCGCCGGGCTTCCAACCCGCCGCGTCCAGGGTCTTCCTGGCGCTCTCCGGGTCGTGCTTGATCACGGCGCCGACGTTGTCGGAGTAGCCCTTCTGGAAGCTGAAGAGCAGCAGCGAGCCGGGCAGGGGCTCGCTGTAGTCGCCGAGGCCCTGGAACTGGATCCTGGCGATCTGGGTCCGGTCGATGCTCTCCAGGAGCGCCTTGCGCACCTGGAGGTCCTGGAGGTGGGGCGACTTGGCGTTGACGTAGAAGGAGTACGCGAAGGGGCTGCCGCCCTGGCGGATCTCGGTGCCCTGGACGCCGGAGAGCCGCTTGAGGCCCTCGGCGTCGCCCGCGGAGGTGTAGTCGATCTGGCCGTTCTTGAAGGCGTTGGCCGCGGCGGCCGACTCCAGGTTGACGTAGACGCGCTTGTCGAGCCTGCCCTTCTTCCCCCACCACTTGGGGTTGCGCACGAAGGTGAGGTCGCCGGTCTTGGCGTCGAACGTGCCGACGGTGTACGGGCCCGCGCCCCACTCGGGGTGGACCTTCTTGACGTAGGCGTCGTTGTAGGCGGCGACGGTGGCGGCCTTGGGGTGCAGGAACGTGGTGAACAGGCTCGACCACCAGGGGGCGACGCCCTTGAAGTCGATGACCGCCTGCTTGTCGTCGGCGCCGCGGGTGACCGAGGTGATGTGGCCGTAGCCCTCGGTGTCGGTCGCGTTGTACTTCTTGTCCGCGCCGTTGTTGGCCTGCCAGGTCGCCTTGACGGCGGTCCAGTCGATCGGGGTGCCGTCGTTGTAGGCGGCCTTGGGGTTGAGGGTGAGGACCACCCGCTGGTTCCCGCCTTCGACGCTCACCTTCACGTCGCTGAGGTAGTCCGGGTTGTACTGGGTCTCACCGGTGGGGGAGTACGTGATGACGTCCGGGTTGTACCAGAACCAGACGCGCTTGGCGGTGAGCGTGGAGTTGGCGTTGAACGGGTTGCCCTGGTCGTCGATGGTGCCCGCGGTGGTGTAGGTGCCGCCCTCCTCGACCTTGTCGTAGGGCTGGGGGTTGTAGTCGACCTTCGCCGAGGCCGCGGCGGGGGTTCCGCCCTTCGCGGGGCCCCCGCCGGTGCCCGGTGCGCCGGATTCGGAGGAGCCGCAGGCCGAGACGGCGAGGGCGAGGGCCGCGGTGAGGGCGGCTGCGGGGACGGCGATTCTCGATCGCATGGCGGGATGGATCCTCATTCCTTCATGGGGGGCGGCACCAGGGGTGCGGTGCCGGAGCGATGGGGGCGGGGCCCGGGGTCAGCGGGCGTGGCAGGCGTGGCGGTGGCCGGAGCCGGGGGCCGCCGGGCCCAGGGAGGGCCGCCGCGTACGGCACCGCTCGCGCAGTGCCTCGTCGTCGAGCGACCGGTACAGCGGGCAGCGGTCGACGAAGACGCAGCCCGGCGGGAGGTTCGTCGCGCTCGGCTGCTCGCCTTCGAGGACGATCCGCTCGCGGGCGCGCTCGCGCCGCGGGTCGGGCACCGGGATCGCCGAGAGCAGGGCCTCGGTGTACGGGTGCCGGGGGTTCGCGAAGAGCTCCTCGGTGCCGCCGGTCTCGACGACGTGCCCGAGGTACATGACCGCGATGCGGTCGGCGAAGTGCCGCATCACGGCCAGGTCGTGCGCGACGACCAGGTAGGCCAGGCCGAGTTCGCGCCCCAGCCGGGAGAGCAGGTTGACGACGCCCGCCTGCACGGACACGTCCAGGGCCGAGACCGGCTCGTCCAGGACCACGATCCGGGGCCGGGTCGCCAGGGCGCGGGCGATGCCGACGCGCTGGCGCTGTCCGCCGGAGAGGGCCGCGGGGAAGCGGTCCGCCACCGAGGCGTCGAGGCCGACCATGCCGAGGAGTTCGGCCACCCGGGCCCGGACCGCCGACCGGTCGGCACCGGCCGCCCGCAGCGGTTCGGCGAGCAGCTGGAAGACGGGGAGCCGGGGGTCGAGGGCTCCCATCGGGTCCTGCATGACGATCTGCACCGCGCCGCGGAGCTCCCGCAGCCGCGCCGCCGGGCCGGGGTCGGCGAGGTCCGTGCCGGCGACCTCGATCCGGCCGCCCTCCGGCGGCCTGAGCCGCAGGATCTCCAGGAGCGTGGTGGTCTTGCCGCTGCCGGACTCGCCCACCAGACCCAGGGTCTCGCCGGCCCGCAGGTCGAATTCGACGTCGCTGACCGCGTGCAGGGTGCCGACGCGGCGCTTGAGGAACGCGCCCTTGGTGACGGGGAAGGTCTTGGACAGGCCCGACACCCGCAGCACCACCTCGCCGGGGGCGGTGTCCTCCGGGACCTCCGGAACCTCCGGGGCCTCCGGCGCCGGGAACAGCTCCTCCGCCTTCAGCCGGCCGTCGGCGATCTCGTCGGCGCGCAGGCAGGCGACGTCCCCGTGCCCGGCGACGGGCGTCGCCACGGGTTCCTCCGTACGGCAGCGGTCCAGCGCGGCGGGGCACCGGTCAGCGAAGGGGCAGCCGGCCGGAAGCGCCACCAGGGAAGGGGGTTCGCCGCCGATCGGCACCAGCGGGCGGCCCTTCGGGGCGTCGGGGCGGGGCACCGCGCCGAGGAGGCCGATCGTGTAGGGCATGGTGGGCCGCCGGAACAGCTCCTCGGCGCCCGCCCGTTCCACGATCCGCCCCGCGTACATCACGGCGACGTCGTCGGCGTACCCGGCGACGACCCCGAGGTCGTGCGTGATCAGCACGAGCCCCGCGCCGGTCTCTGCCTGTGCGGTCCGCAGCACGTCGAGGATCTGCGCCTGCACGGTCACGTCGAGGGCGGTGGTGGGTTCGTCGGCGACGATGACCGACGGCGCGTTCGCGATGGCCAGGGCGATGACGACGCGCTGGCGCATCCCGCCGGAGAACTCGTGCGGGAACGACCGCGCCCTGCGGTGCGGTTCGGGGATGCCGACCAGGTCGAGGAGTTCGACCGCGCGGTTCCACGCGGTCTGCTTCGTGAGGTCCTGGTGCACCCGCAGCGCGTCGGAGAGGAGCCGCCCGACCGAGTAGATCGGGGTCAGCGCGGACAGCGGGTCCTGGAAGACCATGCCGATGTCCTTGCCGCGTATCGCGGACAGCCGGGTGTCGTCCAGGCCGACCAGGTCGCGGCCGCCGAGCAGCACCTCGCCCGACACCCGGGCGGTGGGCGGCAGCAGCCCCATGATGCCCATCGCGGTGGCGGACTTGCCCGAGCCGGACTCGCCGACGATGCCGAGGGTCCGGCCGGGCAGCAGGTCGAAGCCGACCCCGCGCACCGCCTCGACGGGTCCCGTCTCGGACGGGAAGGAGATCCGCAGGTCCCGCACCGACAGGACGGGGGCGGGTCGCGCGGTGTCGCGCGAGGACGTGCCGGGCGCGGGTGCGAGGGTGAACGTCATCGTGCGCCTCCCGAGGCCGCCGATACCGAGGTGGGGTCGAGGGCGTCGCGCAGTCCGTCGCCGACGAGCGTCATCGACACCGTGAGCAGGACGAGGAGGCCGGCGGGGAACGCGAACAGCCACGGGGCGCTGGTGATGGTGCCGGAGCCGTCGGCGAGCATGGTGCCCAGCGACACGTCGGGGGTCTGCACGCCGAAACCGAGGAACGACAGGGCCGTCTCGCTGAGGACGGTGGCGACGACCCCCAGGGTCAGGTTGACCACGAGCAGGGAGCCCAGGTTGGGGATGATGTGCCGCAGCACGATCCGCCACGGCCGCACGCCCATGAACTCGGCGGCCAGCACGTAGTCGCGTTCGCGCAGCGAGGTGGACAGCGACCAGACGACGCGGGCGGTGGTCATCCAGCCGAAGACGCTGAGCACGAGGACCAGTCCCCGCCAGTCGCCGGCGAGCCGGTGCGAGACCAGGGCGAGGATCAGGAACGACGGGACCACGAGCAGGAAGTGGATGACCGCCAGGGTCACCTTCTCCACCCTGCCGCCGAGGTACGCGGCTCCCGCGCCGATCACCGCGGCCAGCGCGACCGTCAGGACCGACACGCAGACCGCGATCACCAGCGAACGCCGCAGGCCGTGCACGGCCTGGGCGTACACGTCGTTCCCGCCCTGGTTGGTGCCGAAGGGGTGGGCCGGGCCCGGCGGCTGGGTGAGCGCAGCGAAGTCCGCGTCGGTGTACGCGAAGTCCGTGAACAGGCCGCCGAGGACGCTGAAGAGGACCAGGAGCGCGAAGAGCGCCACGCCGAGCAGGGCCCCGCGATTGCGGCCGAAGCGCCGCAGGTACAGCGTCACGTCAGCTCACCCGCACCCGGGGGTCGAGGAGGACGACGGCGAGGTCGGCGAGGATCGCGCCGATCGCGGTCATGGCCGCGCCGAACGCCGCCACCGCGACGGTGCCGTGCACGTCGTTCTTGCCGATGGTCTGGATGAAGTACTGGCCCATGCCGTTCCAGCCGAAGACGGTCTCGGTGATGACCGCGCCCGTGAAGATGGCGGGGATGCCGAACGCCACGGAGGTGGCCGTCGGGATCAGCGAGGCGCGCAGGGCGTGGCGGCGGATCGCCCGGGCGCGGGTCAGCCCGGTGGCGCGCGCGGTGCGCACGTAGTCCGAGCCGATGGCGTCGAGCAGCAGCGTGCGCTGGGTCAGGTGGTAGCCCACGTAGCCGAGGAGGGTCAGGCTCAGCGTCGGCAGGACGAGGTGCTGCACCCGGTCGACCACCGTCGGCAGCAGGCCCTCGACGGTCGGGGACTTCTCCCCGGCGACGTACAGGAAGCGCAGCCCGAGGCCCTGGTTGAGCCGGATCCCGAGGAGGACCACGGCCAGCGCGGCGACGGCGGTGGGGATGTTGAACAGGAACACCGACACCAGCTGGGTGATCCTGTCCCACCAGCCGTACTGCCGGGACGCCGCGGACACGCTCAGGGCGACGCCGAGGAGCACGGACAGGAGCGTGGCGGCGGTGACCAGCTGGCCGCTGACCAGGACCCGGAAGCCGATCTCGCCGTTGACGGAGGTCCCGACCGGGGACTTCCCCCAGTCGAAGCGGAGCACCACGTCGCTGAACCAGTGCCACCACCGGTCCACCAGCGGCACCCGCGGGTCCAGGTTGTAGGGCGCCAGGGCCTGGTCGATCTCCGCCTCGGTGCGGACCGGGCGGGTGTCCTTGTAGTTGGACCTCGGATCGAGGAACCAGGCGGCGAGGACGTACGTGACGTTGGTGGCGACCACGATCATGGCCAGCCAGCCGGCCGCCTTGCGCGTCACGTGACGGAGGACCGACGGGGGTGAGCCGGTGAGGGGCATGCTCGACGTGCTTTCTGGGGGGTGGAAACGCGCGGCCGATCGGGGTGGCGCCGTGCGCGCGAGGCGATCACAGGGCACGACGCCTCCGAATCGGAGGGGAACGAGACCTGGTGACGAGTCATTCTGTGGTCATGATCGGCGCGTTCGGAAGCATTCACAGGTGGCTGACATGTGACTGAAAGGTGCACGTCACAATCCCCCTGTGACCCACGTCACAGATCGTTCCTGTCAGGAATCGGGGCGCTGTCCCGCTCAAGCCGTCGAGAGCACGCGAAGAGACAGGAGCGCCCCATGAAGCACCGCATCGTCGTCCTCGGCGCCGGCTACGCCGGGACCTACGCGGCCGGGAACCTGGCCCGCCGGCTGTCCCCGGCGGACGTCGAGGTCACCGTGGTCAACGCCGAGCCGGACTTCGTCCAGCGGCTGCGACTGCACCAGCTCGCGGCCGGCCAGGCGATCGAGGCCCCGCACCTCGCCGACGTCTTCGCGGGCACCGGGATACGGCTGCGCCTGGCCCGGGTCACCGCCGTCGACCCCGAGCGGCGGGTCGTCGCCGTGGCCGACGCCGACGGCGGCGGCGAGCTCGGCTACGACACCCTGCTCTACGCGCTCGGCAGCCACGTCGCCGACCACGGCGTTCCCGGCGTCGCCGAGCACGCCTTCCACGTCACCGGCCGTCCGGCGGCGCTGCGCCTGCGCGAGCGCCTGGACGGCCTGGACGGGCGGGGAGACGGCGGGCGCGTGCTGGTCGTCGGCGACGGGCTGACCGGCATCGAGACCGCCACCGAGATCGCCGAGTCCCGGCCCGGCCTCTCGGTGACGCTGGTGGCCGACGGCGAGCTGGGCGCCCGGCTCTCCACCGGAGCCCGCGGCCACCTGCGCCGGGCCTGCGAGCGGCTGGGCATCACCGTCCTGGAGCACGCGCGCGTCGAAGCCGTCGAAGCGACGCGGGCCCTGTGCGCCGACGGGACCGCCCTGGAGTGCGACGCGACCGTGTGGACGGCCGGGTTCGCGGTCCCTCCCCTCGCCGCCGCGAGCGGGTTCGAGGTCACCGACGACGGCCGGATCGTCGTCGACCGCACCATGCGGTCGGTCTCGCACCCGGACGTCTACGCCGCCGGAGACAGCGCCTGGGCCGTCGGCGACAACGGCCTGCCGCTGCCCATGTCCTGCGCCTCGGCCGGCTACACCGGGATGCAGGCCACGGAGGCGATCCTGGGACGCCTGACCGGCCGCAGGACCGCGCACGTCAAGCTGTCCTACCCGGGCAACCACATCAGCCTCGGGCGACGGGACGGGATCCTCCAGCTGGTCGACGGCGAAGCGCGGGCGAAGACGGCGTTCATGGGCGGCCGGAAGGCCGCGCGGATCAAGGCGGGCATCCTCGGGATGTCGCTCTGGACCGTCTCGCACCCGACCTTCGGCCTGCCCAGGCGCAAGCACCGGTCGGCCGGAGCGCCGGACGCGTCCGACGCCACCGCCGAGAAGGCGGTCGCGCGACCGCTCGGTCACTAGGGTGGTCCGCGTGGACGGCACCGGCACCGATCGCTTCGACACCGGCCGCTTCGACGTCGACCGCTTCGACACCGGTCGCTTCGAGGCCGGCCGGAACCGGCTGGCCTCGCTGGCGTACCGGCTCCTCGGCTCCGCCACCGACGCCGAGGACGCCGTGCAGGACGCGTTCCTGCACTGGCAGGCCGCCGACCGGCAGCGGATCGAGGTGCCCGAGGCCTGGCTGACCAAGGTCGTCACCCATCTGTGCCTGGACCGGCTCCGCTCGGCGCACGCCCGCCGCGAACGCGCCGCCGGCGCCTGGCTGCCCGAGCCGCTCCTCGAAGGCGACCCGATGCTCGGCCCCGCCGACACCTTCGAACAGCGCGAGTCGGTCTCCCTGGCCGTACTGACCCTGATGGAGCGCCTGTCACCCGTCGAGCGGGCCGTCTACGTCCTGCGCGAGGCGTTCTCCTACGGGCACGCCGAGATCGCCGGGATCCTCGGCATCAGCGAGTCCGCGAGCCAGCAGCACCTCCACCGCGCCCGCCGCCGCGTCACCGCCGCGCGCCGCGGCGGCGAGGCCGACCCGGCGGCCGCCCGCAGGATCGTCGAGGAGTTCCTCGCCGCCGCCTCCTCGGGCCGCACCGAACGGCTGGTGGCGCTGCTCACCGACGACGCGACCGCGATCTCCGACGGCGCCGGCCTGACCGCGAAGCTGCTGCGGTTCGACACCCCGGAGCGCATCGCTGCCGTCGCACGGGCCGGGTTCAAGTCCACCCCCGCGAAGCAGCGGCTCGCCGGCGGCGTCTCCACCGTCCACTACGCGCTCGTCAACGGCGCCCCCGCCCTCCTCTTCGTGCCCGGCGACCGGATCGTCGGCGCCGTCACCTTCGACCTCGCCGACGGCAGGATCGCGACCGTGCGGGGCATCGCCGCCCCCGCCCGCCTCGTCCGCCTCGCCGAGGCCTGGCGGCGACAGGGACCGGACACCCCGCTCCTGGCCGGGTGGTGACGCCCCGTCCCCGACGCGAAGGGTTCAGACAGGCCCGGGTGCCGCGCCGCCGACCCGGCGGGTCAACTCCCGGGCCGTCTGCGCCACGTGCCCCGCGATCCGCTGCCGCTCCGCCTCGTCGACGGCCTCGTCGGGGAAGGTGACCGCCACCCCGGCGATCGGATGCGCGTGGTGGTCCAGGACGGGCGCGGCGATCGAGGAGAGGCCCGGCGTCACCTCGCCCTCCTCCGTCGCGTACCCCCGGCGCCGCGCCTGGGTCAGCAGGGCGCGCAGCGCCGTCAGCGTCGCGGGACCGGCGCCGTGCCGCTGCACGAACGCCGAGCGGTCGGGGAAGATCGCCCGCACCTGCGCGGGCGGCAGCAGGGCGAGCACCGCCCGGCCGCTCGCCGTCAGATGGGCCGGCAGCCGGACGCCGACCTCGCTGACCAGGGGCGGGCGGCCCGGGGCGCGCTCCTCGATGACGTAGATGACCTCGCGGCCGTGCAGCACGGCGAGGTTCGCGTTGTGCCCGGTGCGGTCCACGAGCGAGGCGAGCGGGGCCCGCGCGAGCCGCTGGAACGGCGCCTGGCGCTCGTACCCGGAGGCCAGCTCGAAGGCGCTGACCCCGAGCCCGTACCGCCTCTCCTCCGGCAGGTGCACCACGAAACCGTCCGCCGCCAGCGTGTCGAGCAGGTGATAGGTCGTCGAGCGCGGCAGCCCCACGTCACGGCTGATGGCGGCCGCGGGGACGGGCCCGGCCTGACGGGACAGATACCGCAGGACGGCCAGCACCTGCGCGGCGGCAGGGACGATGCTCATGGGGCGAGAGTAGACCAGGGACGCCGTGGACCATCTGTCTGGGATCCCGGACTATATGTCTTGTATCCCAGACACGAGCTCCCTCGCATACCTCGCGGACCCCTCCCCGCCTGCGGCTTCATAGGGGCATGAACGTTGTTGTTGGTGTCGGTGCCCTCTCCGCCGACGAAGTCGTGTCCGTTGCCCGTCTCGGCGCCCGGGTGAGCATCGCCCCCGAGGCGCTCCAGGAGATCGCCCGCAGTCGCGAGGTCGTCAAGGCCCTCGCCGACGACGCCAAGCCCCACTACGGCGTCTCCACCGGATTCGGCGCCCTGGCCACCCGCCACATCCCCACCGAGCTGCGCACCCAGCTCCAGCGCAGCCTCGTGCGCTCGCACGCCGCGGGCTCCGGCCCCGAGGTCGAGCGCGAGGTCGTCCGCGCCCTGATGCTGCTGCGCCTGTCCACCCTCGCCACCGGCCGCACCGGCGTCCGCACCGAGACCGCCGAGGCGTACGCCGCGCTCCTCAACGCGGGCATCACCCCGGTCGTCCACGAGTACGGCTCGCTCGGCTGCTCCGGCGACCTGGCCCCCCTCGCGCACTGCGCGCTCGCCGTCATGGGCGAGGGCGTCGTCCGCACCGCCGACGGCGAGCGCAAGCCCGCCGCCGAAGCCCTCGCCGAGGCCGGCATCACCCCGGTCGTCCTGGAGGAGAAGGAGGGCCTCGCCCTCATCAACGGCACCGACGGCATGCTCGGCATGCTCGTCCTCGCCGCCCACGACCTGCGCCGCCTGCTGAGCACCGCCGACATCGCCGCCGCCATGAGCGTCGAGGGCCAGCTCGGCACCGACGCTGTGTTCGCCGCCGACCTCCAGGCCATGCGCCCGCACCCCGGCCAGGGCGACAGCGCCGGCAACCTGCGCTCCCTGCTCGCCGACTCGGCGATCATCGCCAGCCACGCGGGCCCGGACTGCACCTACGTCCAGGACGCCTACTCGCTGCGCTGCACCCCGCAGGTCCACGGCACCGCCCGCGACACCCTCGGCCACGCCGAGCTCGTCGCCTCCCGCGAGCTCGCCAGCGCCGTCGACAACCCGGTCGTCACCCTCGACGGCCGCGTCGAGAGCAACGGCAACTTCCACGGCGCCCCCGTCGCCGCCGTCCTCGACTTCCTCGCCATCACCCTCGCCGACGTCGCCTCGATCTCCGAGCGCCGCACCGACCGCTTCCTCGACCCCGCCCGCAACCGCGGCCTGAACGCCTTCCTCGCCGACGACCCGGGCGTCGACTCCGGCCACATGATCGCCCAGTACACGCAGGCCGCCATCGTCTCCGAGCTCAAGCGGCTCGCCACCCCGGCCTCCGTCGACTCGATCCCCTCCAGCGCCATGCAGGAGGACCACGTGTCCATGGGCTGGGCCGCCGCCCGCAAGCTCCGCCGCGCCATCGACGGCCTCGGCCGCGTCCTCGCCGTCGAGCTCTACACCGCCGCCCGCGCCCTCGACCTGCGCGCCCCGCTGGCCCCCGCCCCGGCCACGGCCGCGGTGCGCGACGGCCTGCGCGAGACCGTCGAGGGCCCCGGCACCGACCGCTGGCTCGCCCCCGAGATCGAGGAGGCCGTCCAGTACGTGGCCTCCGGCCGCGCCCTGGCCGCCGCCGAGTCCGTGACCGGCGCCCTGGTCTGACCGGGACGCAGTCCCTCGCGCCTTCCGGGTCCCGCGCGGGACCCGGAAGGCGCGGCAGGCCCCCGCCGCGCATGCCCAGCCCTCAGAAGGAGCCGTTTCCCGGTGAATGACCTGCCGACCGCCACGGTGCACAACAGCGTCGGCCAACTGCGCGCCGACGCCTGGAGCTCGCTGACGGACCTCACCCACCGCCTCGCCGCGCAGGGCGCGGACGGCCGCCCGGACACCACCGCGCGCATCCGGGAGCTCATCGACCTCCTGGCGCCCGTCGAGCACTGCTGGGCCTTCCCCGGCACGGCCGCCCTCAAGGAGCTCCGCGCGCTGCACGACCAGCGCGAGTACCGGCAACTCGCCTACCGGACCGAAGAGTTCTACGGCGCCCTCGCGGGACACCGGCACCGCCCCGCCGCCCCGCACACCGCCGCGGGACCGGGCGCCGCGCCTGAGGAGACGGCGGACCCCGCGCACCCCCTCCCCGCGCCCTCCGCCCCGTACTTCGAGGTCCTCGTCGTCGGCGACCTGGACGCCGCCGAGGAACAGGCGCTCCGCGGCGAACTGCGCCGACTGCGCCGCCCCGACGACGAGTTCGCCTACGAGATCGTCCTCGCCCCGAGCTTCGAGGACGCCGTCATCACGTCCCTCGTCAACTCCGGCCTCCAGGCCGTCGTCATCCGCGACCGGTTCACCGACCGCTCCCGCCACGACCTCAGCGTCGTCCGCCGCTTCTTCGACGAGACCGCCGACACCACCGCCGCCACGTCCGGGGACGGCGAACGGATCCACGCCCTGGGCGACCGGCTCCTCGCCCTGCGCCCCGAGCTCGACCTCTACCTCGTGTCCGAACGGGCCGTCGAGTCCACCGCCGGCCGCGTCGGCCGCCGCTTCCGGCGCGTCTTCCACGCCCGCGAAGGCCTCCTCGAACTGCACCTGTCGATCCTGAACGGCATCGCCGAACGCCACCGCGCCCCGTTCTTCACCGCCCTGCGCGCCCACAGCCGCAAGCCCACCGGCGTCTTCCACGCCCTGCCCGTCTCGCGCGGCGCCTCGGTGCTCCACTCGCCCTGGATCCCGGAGATCGCGGACTTCTACGGCCTGAACATCTTCCTCGCCGAGACCTCCGCCACCTCCGGCGGCCTGGACTCCCTGCTCGCCCCCACCGGCCCGCTGCGCGAGGCCCAGGACCTCGCCGCCGAGGCCTTCGGCGCCCGGCAGACCTACTTCGTCACCAACGGCACGTCCACCGCCAACAAGATCGTCGTGCAGGCGCTCGTACGCCCCGGCGACATCGTGCTCGTGGACCGCAACTGCCACAAGTCCCACCACTACGGACTCGTCCTCGCCGGGGCCCACGTCGTCTACCTCGACGCCTATCCCCTCGACGAGTACGGCATGTACGGGGCCGTGCCGGTGGAGGAGATCAAGCGGAAGCTGCTGATGCTCAAGCACGAGGGCGTCCTGCACCGCGTCAAGCTCCTCATGCTCACCAACTGCACCTTCGACGGGATCGTCTACAACCCCTCGCGCGTGATGGAGGAGTGCCTGGCCCTCAAGCCGGACCTGGCGTTCCTGTGGGACGAGGCCTGGTTCGCCTTCGCCCGCTTCCACCCCGTCTACCGCCGCCGCACCGCCATGGCCGCGGCCCGCACCCTCACCGACCGCTACCGGGACCCCGCGTACGCCGACGCCCACGCGGCCCACCGCGCGGAGCTCGGCGACGACCCGGACGACGAGACCCTCGTCACCACCCGTCTGATGCCCGACCCGGAGCGGGTCCGCGTCCGCGTCTACGCCACGCAGTCCACGCACAAGACGCTCACCTCGATGCGCCAGGGCTCCATGGTCCACGTCTTCGACCAGGACTTCCGCCACAAGGTCGCCGAGGTGTTCCACGAGGCGTACATGACGCACACCTCGACGTCGCCCAACTACCAGATCCTCGCCTCGATGGACCTCGGCCGCCGGCAGGCCGTCTTCGAGGGCTTCGCCCTCGTGCAGAAGCAGCTCGAACAGGCCGGTGTGCTCCGCGACGCGGTCGCCCAGCACCCGCTGCTCAGCCGCTACCTGCGCATCCTCACCACCCCTGAGCTCGTCCCGCACCGCTTCCGCTCCTCCGGCATCGAACAGCCCCTGACCACCGGCCTCGCCCGGATGGAACAGGCCTGGGAGGAGGACGAGTTCGTCCTCGACCCCACCCGCGCCACCCTGCACATCGGGCTCACCGGGATCGACGGCGACACGTTCAAGCACGACCTCCTGATGGACCGGCACGGCATCCAGGTCAACAAGACGACCCGCAACACGCTGCTGTTCATGACGAACATCGGCACCACCCGCAGCTCCGTCGCCTACCTCATCGAGGTGCTCGTCCGCATCGTCGAGGACCTTGAGGAACGCGTCGGCGAGATGGGCCCGCACGACCGGGCCGCCCACGACAGCGCCGTCACCGGGCTCGACGCGGGCTCCGCCGCCCTCCCCGACTTCAGCGCGTTCCACCCGGCGTTCCGGCCGAGCCCGCGCACCCCCGAGGGCGACATGCGCGCCGCGTTCTTCCTCGCCTACGACGACACCGAGTGCGAGCACCTCTCGACGGACGCCCTCACCGACGCCATGGCCCAGGGCCGTACGGTGGTCTCGGCCACGTTCGTCACCCCGTACCCGCCCGGCTTCCCCGTCCTCGTCCCCGGACAGGTCGTCAGCAAGGACGTCCTGACCTACATGGCCGCCCTCGACACCCGGGAGATCCACGGGTACGACCCGGCGGCCGGATACCGGGTCTTCACCGAGACCGCCCTCGAAACCCGCCACACCGCCGAGCGCTAGCCCGGCCCGACCACACGACACCCCACCTCCTCCCTCGCGGCCTCCCGGCAGCGGGGGAGGAGCTTGTGTTCTCCCCGAAGGAGCACCCCTCATGGCACCCCAGATCCTGCGCGCGAGCGACCGGACCCCCGCACCGTGGAAGAACGGCGGCGGCATCACCACCGAGGTCATGGCCCACCCCCGGGGCGCCGGCACCGACGACTTCACGTGGCGGATCAGCGTCGCCGACGTCGCGAGCAGCGGCCCCTTCTCCACCTTCGAGGGCGTCGACCGGATCATCACCGTCGTCGAGGGACCGGGCATGGCCCTCACCGTCGACGGCACGGAGCACCTCGTGGACACCCGCTACGCGCCCCTCGCCTTCTCCGGTGAGGCCACCACCGACTGCCGGCTGCTCGACGGCCCCATCGTCGACTTCAACGTCATGGTGCGGCGCACCGCGGCGAAGGCCGGGGTGTCCGTCGAACGCGGCTCCACGGTGCTGCGCCCCGCCCCCGCCACCCGCGTCCTCGCGGTCGTCCTCGACGGCACCGCGACCCTGGACCGGGAATCCGTCCGCCTCGACCGGCTCGACGCGGTCCTGCTCCAGGACGACGAGGACCCCGCCGACATCACCGTCGACGGGGTCCTCGCGGTCGTCGCCCTCACCGACGTCCGCTGAGCGGATCAGGGCGGGTCCGGGCGCGAGAGCCGCGGCCGCCAGGCCGCGGCTCTCGGGTGCCGGGCGGCCTGGCGGCCTGTTCAGGGGGAGGGCGTCACGCCCAGGTGGTGACCGTCCGGTGCACCAGACGGGCGCCGGCCCGCGCCGTGCGCTGGTCGACGTCGAACTCCGGATTGAGCTCGGCGACGTCGACGACCACCAGCTTGCCGCTGCGCGCGACCCGGGTGCAGACCCGCTCGACGACCTCCATCGGCACGCCGTACGCGGCGGGCGCGCTGACCCCGGGGGCGACGGCCGCCGGCAGCACGTCCAGGTCGATCGTCAGGTGCACGAGGTCGCAGCTCGCGAGGAACTCGTCGACGAACGACTCCACCCGCGCCGTGTCGAGCAGCCCGCACTCGGTGTCCGCCAGGTACCGCACCCCGAGCGACTCCGCGGTGCGGAACAGGGTCTCGGTGTTGGCGGCCTGGCTGATGCCGAGCACCCGGTAGTTGAAGTCACGGCCGTGCCGCGCCTCGCTCCGCGCCATCTGCAGGAACGGGGTGCCCGAGCTGGGACGCACGTCCTCGCGGAGGTCGAAGTGCGCGTCGAGGTTCAGCACCCCGAGCCGCCCGCCGGCGTTCAGCGCGCGCGTCCGCTCCAGACCGCTGTACGTCCCGAACGCGACCTCGTGGCCGCCGCCGAGGACCACCACCCGCCGGCCCGCGTCGACGAGGTCCGCGACCGCGCGGCCCAGCCGCTCCTGACCGGCCTCCAGGGCGTCGTCGGCGTCGCCGACGACCTCCACGTCACCGGCGTCGAGCGCCCGCAGCGGCTTCGGCAGCGCCATCGGGGCGAGGGCCCGCCGCAGGGCGTCGGGGCCCTGCGCGGCGCCCTGCCGCCCCTTGTTGCGGCGCACGCCCTCGTCGCTCGCGAAGCCGACGAACGCGACGTCGCCCGGCTCCGCCGCCCCGGGATCGAGCGCGACGGCGTGGTGCCAGCGCAGGTGCTCCGCGCCGGGCCCGTCGTCCCGGCCCGACCAGGGGCGGGCCGGGACGTCCGTGACCGGGGGAGCGGTCTCCTGGAACGTGCTCACGCCGCGCCGTCCCCGGTCTCCGTCATCGGGACGCGCACGCCGCGCTCCTTGGCGACCGAGGCGGCGTACTCGTATCCGGCGTCGACGTGCCGGATGACGCCCATGCCCGGGTCGTTCGTCAGGACGCGCTCCAGCTTGCGGGCCGCGAGCTCGGTGCCGTCGGCGATGCAGACCTGGCCGGCGTGGATGGAGCGGCCCATGCCGACGCCGCCGCCGTGGTGGATGGAGACCCAGGAGGCGCCCGAGGAGGTGTTCACCAGGGCGTTGAGCAGCGGCCAGTCGGCGATGGCGTCGGAGCCGTCGAGCATCGACTCGGTCTCGCGGTACGGGGAGGCCACGGAGCCGGAGTCGAGGTGGTCGCGGCCGATGGCGACGGGCGCGGACAGCTCGCCGTTCGCCACCATCTCGTTGAACTTCAGGCCGGCCAGGTGGCGTTCGCCGTAGCCGAGCCAGCAGATGCGCGCGGGCAGGCCCTCGAAGGAGACGCGCTCGCCGGCCATGTCCAGCCAGCGGTGCAGGTGCTTGTTCTCGGGGAACAGCTCCTTGATCGCGGCGTCGGTCCTGGCGATGTCGGCCGGGTCGCCGGACAGCGCGGCCCAGCGGAACGGGCCGAGGCCCTCCTCGAACAGCGGGCGGATGTGCGCCGGGACGAAGCCGGGGAAGTCGAAGGCCCGGTCGTAACCGGCCTTGCGGGCCTCGTCGCGGATCGAGTTGCCGTAGTCGAAGACCTCGGCGCCCTTGTCGAGGAAGCCGACCATGGCCTCGACGTGCAGGGCCATGGACTTGCGGGAGCGCTCGGTGAAGCCGGCCGGGTCGGCCTCGCGCTCCTTGCGCCAGTCCTCCACCGGGACGCCGACGGGCAGGTAGGCCAGCGGGTCGTGGGCGGAGGTCTGGTCGGTGACGATGTCGATCGGGGCGCCGCGGCGCAGCAGCTCCGGGAAGATCTCGGCGGCGTTGCCGACGACGCCGATGGACAGGCCGCGGCGCTCGTCGCGGGCCTGGACGGCCAGTTCGAGGGCGTGGTCGAGGTTCTCGGCCTTCACGTCCAGGTAGCGGGTGCCGATGCGGCGGTCGATGCGCGTCTCGTCGACGTCCACGCAGATCGCGACGCCGTCGTTCATCGTCACGGCCAGCGGCTGGGCGCCGCCCATGCCGCCCATGCCGGCGGTCAGCGTGATCGTGCCGGCCAGGGTGCCGTCGAACTTCTTGCGGGCGACGGCGCCGAAGGTCTCGTACGTGCCCTGGAGGATGCCCTGCGAACCGATGTAGATCCACGAACCGGCCGTCATCTGGCCGTACATGGTCAGGCCCTCGGCCTCCAGCTTGCGGAACTCCTCCCAGTTGGCCCAGTCGCCCACCAGGTTGGAGTTGGCGAGCAGCACGCGCGGCGCCCACTCGTTCGTGCGCATCACGCCGACCGGCTTGCCGGACTGCACGAGGAGGGTCTCGTCGTCCTTGAGGGTCTTGAGGGTGCGGACGATCGCGTCGTACGCCTGGTGGTTGCGGGCGGCCTTCCCGGTGCCGCCGTAGACGACGAGGTCCTCGGGGTGCTCGGCGACCTCGGGGTCGAGGTTGTTCATGAGCATCCGCAGGGCGCCTTCCTGCTGCCAGCCGAGGCAGTTCAGTTCGGTGCCGCGCGGGGCCCGGACGACGCCCGGCGCTTCGTGGGAAGGGCTGGTCATGTGTGCTCCTCAGGGGGATCGAGCCGTTGTGCGCCTTCATGACACGCGAGCGGCGGGGCCGGGGCCAGCGGCGGCGCCCGCATCTCTCGGATCCGAGACGCTTCCCCCGGAACGGGACCGCCGGCCGGGTCGTCGCCGGCACCGCTCGCCTAGGATTCGTCCCAGGTAGGAGGCAGGGGGAGCGGATGGCGAGGACGGTGGGCGGCGTGGCCGTGGACCCGGCGGAACTGGCCCGGTGGTACGCGCAGGGCGCGGGCGGTGCCGTCCCCGCGTACCAGCGCGTCAAGGAGCTCGTCACGCGGCAGATCGGGAACGGCCACTGGCAGGAGGACGACGCCCTGCCCTCGGAGAGCCAGTTCGTGGACGCCCTCGGCCTGTCCCGCATGACCGTCAACCGCGCCCTGCGCGAGCTCGCCGCCGAGGGCGTCATCCGGCGCGTCATGGGCGTCGGCAGCTTCGTCGCCCAGCGCAAGGCCAGCTCGGCGCTCCTGGAGGTCCACAACATCGCCGACGAGGTGCAGCAGCGCGGCCACCGCTACACGGCCCGCGTGCTGTCCCTGGGCGAGGAGCGGGCCGACGACAGGACCGGCGCGCACCTCGGGCTCGGCACCGGGCGGCCGGTCTTCCGCTCGAAGGTGGTGCACTACGAGGACGGGGTGCCGCTCCAGCTGGAGGACCGCTACGTCAACCCGGCCTTCGCCCCCGGCTATCTGGAGCAGGACTTCACGCTGCAGACGCCGTACACCTTCCTGTCGAAGGTCGCGCCGCTCGGCCGGGGCGAGCACATCGTGGAGGCGGTCCTGCCGTCGCCCGAGGAGTGCGCGGTCCTCGACATCGGTCCGTCCGAGCCGTGCCTGCTGATCGTGCGCCGCACCTGGTCGCGGGACGCGCTCGTGAGCATCGCGCGCCTGCTCCACCCGGGCTCCCGCTACCGCCTGGAAGGCGCGTTCGCCACCCACTGAGAACGACGCCGGGACGGCGCTGAGAACGACGCCGGGATGGCGCCGGGAGGGCGCCGAGGCGGTACGGGGACGGCGCCGACGCGGCTCAGGCGGCGGTCCGCGTCGCCGCTCCCGACGGCGCGTGTCCCGAGACCGCCGCCGTCAGCCGCGCCGCGCCCTGTGCCAGGGCCCGGCGGACCTCCTCGGTGTCGTGCCGGCCGTGGTGGCGGCGCCAGGTGGTGCTGATCGCGGCGACCGGCCGCTCGTTGTGGTCGAACGCCGCCACCCCCATCGAGCAGAAGCCCTGCGACACCAGCTCCACCTCCTGCGACCAGCCGCGCTCCCGCTCCCGGGCCAGCTCGCCGGTCAGCTCCGGCAGGGAGCGCGGCCCGCGGCCGGTGCGGGTGGTCAGATCGCCGGGCCGGGAGAACAGCGCCCGCAGCTGCGCCTCCGAGGTGTGGGCGAGGATGGCGCGGCCGTTGGCGGTCAGATGGGCGGGCAAGCGCACGCCGACGTCCGTCACGAGTGCGATGTCGATGTCCCCCGCCCGGGCCGGCGGGCGCTCCTTGAGCAGGTAGACGGTCTCCGCGCCGTGCAGGATCCCCAGGTGCGCGGTCTGGCCGAGGCGGCTCGCGACCGTGCGCAGGATCGGCCGGGCGAGCCGTTCGAGCGGCTCGTGGCGCAGGTAGGCCGAGCCCACCTCGAAGGAGGACACGCCGAGTCCGTACGCCTGCTCCGAGGGGACGTACGTGACGAAGCCGCGGTCGGTCAGCACGGTGAGGATGTGGTACGCCGACGAGCGCGGAATGCCCAGGTCGCGGGCGAGCGTGGCGGCCTGGACGAGACCGGGCCGGCCGGCGAGGTACACGAGCATGTCCAGGGCGCGCGCGACGGCGGGGGAGGCGCTGGACGTCGTACCGGGCGCCGGTTTGCGTTCATTCATCGGACCACCTCTTGACGCACCTGTATAGACAGGAATATACAGGCTGCCATTCGCCGTCGGGAGTCCGGGACGACAGCCCGATGCCGCGAGGCACACCGCCCGGGCCGGGCCCCACCCCGACGCCCGCCCCCACGAGGGAGACACTCGTTTGCGCACCGAAAACGCCGGTCTGAGCCGCGGGCTCAACGCACGGCACATCCGCTTCATCGCCCTCGGCTCCGCGATCGGCACCGGACTCTTCTACGGCTCGTCCGAGTCCATCCGGGCCGGCGGCCCCGCCGTCCTGCTCGCCTATCTGATCGGCGGCGCCGCCGTCTTCCTCGTCCTGAGGTCCCTCGGCGAGATGGCCGTGGCGTCCCCCAGCGCCGGCTCCTTCGGCGAGTACGCGAACCGCCACCTCGGGCCGCTCGCCGGCTTCGTCACCGGCTGGACGTACGCCTTCGAGATGGTCGTCGTGGCCGTCGCCGACGTCACCGCCATCGGCGTCTACATGGGCTTCTGGTTCCCCGGGGTCCCGCGCTGGATCTGGGTCCTGGCCGCCGTCCTCGTCGTCGGCACGCTCAACCTCGTCAGCGTCAAGGTCTTCGGCGAGCTGGAGTTCTGGCTGTCCCTCGTGAAGATCGTGGCCATCGTCGCGATGATCGTCGTCGGCGTCGTGGTGATCGCCTTCGGCGTCGGCGGCGGCCACGCCCACGTCGGCCTCTCCAACCTGTGGAGCCACGGCGGCTTCTTCGCCGGAGGCGTCGACGGCTTCGTGATCTCCTTCGCCGTCGTCATGTTCGCCTTCGGCGGCACCGAGATCATCGGCGTCACGGCCGGCGAGGCGCAGTCCCCCGAGAAGACCATCCCGGGCGCGGTGAACTCCATTCCGCTGCGCATCATCCTCTTCTACGTCCTGACCCTCGCCGTGATCATGTCGATCACCCCCTGGCAGCAGATCAGCGACTCGGGCAGCCCGTTCGTGCAGATCTTCGCCGGAGTGGGCCTCAAGTCCGCGGCCGCCGTCCTCAACGTCGTGGTGCTCACCGCCGCCCTGTCCGCCATCAACAGCGACATCTTCGCCGCGGGCCGCACGATGTACGGCCTCGCCGAGCGCGGGCACGGCCCCTCCGTCATGCGGCGCACGACCCGCAACGGCGTGCCCTGGGTGACCACCCTCGTCATGATCGGCGCCCTGCTCCTCGCCGTCCTGGCGAACGCCCTCGTCCCGGGCCGGATCTTCCTGGTCATCTCCTCCATCGCGACCTTCGCCACGGTCTTCGTCTGGGTGATGATCCTGCTCACCCAGCTGAAGGCCCGCCGCTCGATGTCCGCCGAGGAGGCCGCCTCCCTGAAGTTCCCGGCCCCGTTCTGGCCCTACGGCCAGATCGCCACCCTCCTCTTCATGGCCGCGGTGCTGGTCCTGCTCGGCCTCCACGAGAGCACGCGCGTGGCGCTCGTCGTCGGCGTGGTCTGGCTGGCCCTCCTCGCGGCGGTCCACCAGCTCGTGCTCCGCCGCCGGCCGCACCGGCCCGGGGCGGCCACCCCCGCCGACACCCCCGCGGCCGCGGCCCCGGCGGCGGAGCGGCCGACCGGGATCTCCGTCTGACCTGTGGCGATCGGTACCCGCGGGCAGCCTCCGGTGCGAGGGTGCCCGCTCGGTCCGACCTAGAATCCGAGGCATGAACGAGAACCTCCCGCCCTGCCCCGAGTGCTCCGGCACCTACACCTACGAGATGGGCGCCCTGCTCGTCTGCCCCGAATGCGGTCACGAGTGGCCGGCCGCGACCGACGCCTCCGGTGAGGCCGCCGCCCCCGGCGAAAAGGTGATCAAGGACTCCGTCGGCAACGTCCTCGCCGACGGCGACACGGTCACCGTCGTCAAGACGCTCAAGGTCAAGGGCAGCCCCACCGGCATCAAGGCCGGCACCAAGGTCCGCAACATCCGGCTCGTGGACGGCGTCGACGGCCACGACATCGACTGCAAGGTGGACGGCTTCGGCCCCATGCAGCTCAAGTCCAGCGTGGTCAAGAAGGCCTGACCGCAGCCGGGAAGCCCCGGTTTCGGCTCTCCATGAATTGCATAATTTGGCAATTCACTACATGATGGATCCGCTGTGCCCGCAGGTAGCCGCGGGCACAGCGCCGATCGACACCCGCGCCCGCGCGAGGTGATGAGGAGGGTGCGCGACCGTGTCGGTTCCGCTGTACCAGGCCAAGGCCGAGTTCTTCCGGATGCTGGGACACCCGGTCCGCATCCGCGTCCTCGAACTCCTCCAGGACGGACCCCAGGCGGTGCGGGACCTGCTCGCCGCGATCGAGGTCGAACCGCCCGCGCTCTCGCAGCAGCTGGCGGTGCTCCGGCGCTCGGGGATCGTGACCTCGACGCGTGAGGGCTCCACGGTGGTCTACCGGCTCGCGGGAGGCGACGTCGCCGACCTCATGCAGGCGGCACGGCGCATCCTCACCGAGATGCTGGCCGGGCAGAACGAACTCCTGGAGGAGCTGCGCGAGGCCGAGGTCGCGGCCCGATGAGCGGGATGCTGCGCCGGGTGCGCTCCCTCCTGCCCGTACGCGCCGACCTCACCGCCATGGCCCGCGCCCCGCGCCGTGACCTCCTCGCGGGGCTGACCGTCGCGATCGTGGCGCTGCCGCTCGCGCTCGGCTTCGGCGTCTCCTCCGGCCTCGGGGCCGAGGCCGGACTCGCGACCGCCGTGGTGGCCGGGGCGCTCGCCGCGCTGTTCGGCGGCTCGAACCTCCAGGTGTCCGGACCCACCGGGGCGATGACCGTGGTCCTCGTCCCGATCGTGGCGGAGCACGGTCCGAACGGCGTCCTCACCGTCGGGCTGATCGCCGGCGCCCTGGTGATCGGGCTCGCCCTCGCCCGGGCCGGCCGGTACATGGCCTACATCCCCGCCTCCGTGGTGGAGGGCTTCACGCTGGGCATCGCCCTCGTCATCGGCCTCCAGCAGGTCCCCGCCGCCCTCGGCGTCCCCAAGCCCGAGGGCGAGCGGGTCCTCGCGGTGACCTGGCGCGCCGTCGGGGAGTTCGTCCGGACCCCGAACTGGACGGCCCTCGGGCTCGCCCTGGGCGTCGCCGCCGTCATGCTGCTCGGCGCCCGGTGGCGGCCCGCCGTCCCCTTCTCCCTCGTGGCGGTGATCGCCGCCACGGCCGTCGCGCAGGCCTTCCACCTCGACGCGGCGGCACCGATCGGCGAGCTGCCCGCCGGACTTCCCGCCCCCTCCCTCGGCTTCGTCGACCTCTCCGCGCTGGGCTCCCTGATCGCCCCCGCCGTGGCCGTCGCGGCCCTCGCCGCCCTGGAGTCGCTGCTCTCCGCGCAGGTCGCCGACGGGATGACCGTGGGCCAGAAGCACGACCCCGACCGGGAGCTGTTCGGGCAGGGGCTCGCGAACCTGGCCGCGCCGTTGTTCGGCGGCGTTCCCGCCACCGGCGCCATCGCCCGTACGGCGGTGAACGTGCGCACCGGCGCCTCCTCCCGGCTCGCGGCCCTCACGCACGCCGCCGTCCTCGCCGTGATCGTCTTCGCCGCCGCCCCCCTGGTCTCGAAGATCCCGCTCGCCGCGCTCGCCGGCGTCCTGATCGCCACCGCGATCCGCATGGTCGAGGTCGGCTCGCTGCGCGCCATGGCGAAGGCCACCCGCGCCGACGCCGTCGTCCTGGTCCTCACCGCGGCCGCCACCCTCGTGCTCGACCTCGTCTACGCGGTGATCATCGGCTTCGTCGTGGCCGGCGCCCTCGCCCTGCGCGCCGTGGCGAAGCAGGCCCGCCTGGCCGAGGTCGACTTCCACGCCGACCTGCCCGGCGAGCACAGCGAGGAGGAGCGGGCGCTGCTCGCCGAGCACATCGTGGCGTACCGCATCGACGGTCCGCTCTTCTTCGCCGCCGCCCACCGCTTCCTCCTGGAACTGGCCGAGGTCGCCGACGTCCGCGTGGTCATCCTGCGCATGTCCCGCGTCACCACCGTCGACGCCACCGGAGCACTCGTGCTCAAGGACGCCGTCGAGAAGCTGAACCGGCGGGGGATCGTGGTGATGACCTCGGGGATACGGCCGGGCCAGCGGCAGGCCCTCGCCTCCGTCGGGGCCCTGGACCTGCTGCGCCTGGACGGGCGGGAGTACGCGACCACCCCCGAGGCGATCGCCGGCGCCCGCGCGCACCTGAGGGGCGCCGGGATACTGCCCGCCGTCACCGGGGAGGCCGCACGATGACGCTGCCGACGTCCCGTCGCATGGTCGAGGTCTCCGGCGCCGAGGCCCTGTGGCTCCTCGAAGGGGCCGCCCACGGACGCCTGGTCCACATCCGGCGGGAGCAGGCGGTCGTCCGCCCGGCCGTGCACGTCCTGGAGTACGGCCGGCTGATCGTCCGCACCCCCGTGCAGGCGGAGGCGGCCGACGGCCGCCCCCTGCTCACGTACCACGCGGACGAGATCCGGATGCCCGGCGGCACCGGCTGGACCGTGACCGTGACCGGCCCCGCCGAACCGGTCGGCGACCCGGTCGAGGCCGCCCACTACCTGCGCACCCTCCCCGGCTGGGCGTACGGGCCGCACGACACCCTGCTGCGCATCACCCCGCAGACCGTGACCGGGTACCGCCTGGGCACGGTGGAGCCGCGGTGAGCGCGGGCGGATCCGCCGAGGCCCCGTGGGCTCCCTCCCCCCCCTGTGAAGACGAAGGCGACGACATGACCATCGAATGGCGCTACACCACCCATCCCGGCCTCGGCGTGCTCTCCCTGGCCGGCTTCCTGGGCGCGGACGCGGTCGGGCGGTTCGACGGCGCCGTGGGGTGGGTCCTCGCCCGGGGGACGGGCCCCGTCATCCTCGACCTGACCGCGCTGCGGGGCTGGTCCGCCGGCGGGCAGCTGGCGGTCGTCGACGCCGCCCGCCGGCTCGGAGCCGAGGGACGCGGCCTCGAACTCGCCGCGATCCCCGCCGACGGGTCCCTCGTGCCCAGTGGCGACCACCCCGAGATCCCCGTCCACTGCGACCTGGAGGCGGCGCTGACCGCCCACCACGGCGGAGGACGGGGCCAGCGGGAGTGGTGCAGCGACGAATGGCCCGGCGTGCGGTCCCTCTGATCGGCTTCCCCCTCGCCCCTGCCGGCGATCCCCGTGGCCATCAGGACGCCGCGCAGGGGCGAGGATGGTCCCCATGGCGAAGAGTGCTGAACGGATGCGATGGACAGCGTGGGCGCCGCGGCGTTCCCGCGACGGCGTGGCGGCCTTCCCCGCCGACGGGCGGTGCGCACGGTGAGCGCGCCGCTCTACCAACTGAAGGCGGAGTTCTTCAAGACGCTCGGACACCCCGTACGCATCCGGGTCCTGGAGCTGCTCAGCGTCCGGGAGCACGGCGTCTCGGAGATGCTGGCCGAGATCGGCGTCGAGCCCGCGCACCTCTCCCAGCAGCTCGCCGTGCTGCGGCGCGCGAACCTGGTCGTCGGGCGCCGTGAGGGATCGGTCGTGCACTACTCGCTGACCGATCCGCAGGTGGCCGAGCTGCTCGCGGTGGCGAGGTCGATCCTCTCCGGCGTGCTCGCGGGCCAGGCCGAGCTGCTCGCCGATCTACGGGCCACCACGCCCCGCCCAAAGACTCGTCAAAACACGCAAAGCACGAGAAAAGTGCCGTAACTCCGGCCGGGGGAAGCGCCGTTAGCCGCCCCGTAAGGGTCCTCGCGACCACGCGGGAGGGGTGCTCATGGGCTTGTTGCGCAAGATCCGGACGACCGGGCGGGTGGCCGAACCGGCACCCCCGGCCCCCGTGGGCGGAGCCCTGCCGCAGGCGGCCCGCCTGGGCGGCTCCGCCCAGGTGCGCTGCGTGGACGCGGGCTCCTGCAACGGCTGCGAGATCGAGATCGCGGCCGCGTTCAACCCGGTGTACGACGCGGAACGGTACGGGGCCCGGCTCGTGGCCTCCCCGCGCCACGCCGACGTGGCCCTGGTGACCGGCCCGGTGACGCGGAACATGAAGGAGCCGCTGCGCCGCACGGTCCAGGCGATGCCCGAGCCCCCGATCGTCGTGGCGGTCGGCGACTGCGCCATCGACTGCGGGGAGTTCGCGGGCGGGTACGGGATCGAGGGCGCCGTCTCCGAGGTCGTGCCGGTCGACCTCGCCGTACCGGGCTGCCCGCCGTCCCCCGCGGAGATCGTGGCGGCGCTGAGGCGGGTGACGGGCCGGTGAACGCCGTCGCGGCCGGTCTCGGCGCCGCGGCCGGGTTCGGCGGTCTCGGCGCGGTGACGGGAGCCGCACTGCCGACGAGGCCCCGCCTGCCCCTGGCGGGGCTGTGCGCGGCGGGCGTCGGCGCGGCCGGATGCGCGGCCGGGACGGCGGCCCTGGGCGGCGCCGTCTGGTCCGCACGGCTGCCCGGACTCCTGCCGCTCGCGGGAACGGTGTGGTCCGTCGACGCCCTGTCCGGACTGTTCATGGCGGTGGCGGGGGCCGTGGTGACCGCGGTCGCGGTCTACGGCATCGGCTACGCGTCCGGCCACGGCGACCACAGCCCGGCCTCCCGGACGCCGCAGGCCGTGCTGCCGCTCTTCGCCCTCACCCTGATCCTGGTACCGGCCGCGGCCTCGGTCTCCACGTTCCTCGTCCTGTGGGAACTCATGGCGTTCTCCTCCCTCCTGCTCGTCCTCACCGAGCACCGGGAACGGGCGGCGGTGCGGGCGGCGGGCGTCTGGTACGCGGTGATGACCCACCTCGGCCTGGTGCTGCTGCTCGCGGGCTTCGCCCTGTTCGCCGCGCACACCGGGGGAGAGGACTTCGAGCGGCTCCGGCGGCACGCCGACGCGCTGTCACCGGCCGTACGCGGCACGGTGTTCGTCCTCACCGGCACCGCCTTCGCCTCCAAGGCGGGTGCCGTGCCGCTGCACGCCTGGCTGCCCCGCGCCCATCCCGAGGCCCCGGGGCCCGTCTCGGCGCTGATGAGCGCCGCCATGGTCAACCTCGGCGTCTACGGCATCGTCCGCACCGGCTTCGACCTGCTCGGCGGGGGACCCGCCTGGTGGTGGCTGGGCGTGATGGCGGTCGGCGGGCTCTCCGCCGCGTACGGGATCCTCCAGGCCGCGATGGCCTCCGACCTGAAGCGGCTGCTGGCCCGCTCCACGGCGGAGAACCTGGGACTCGTCCTCGTCGGGGCCGGCGCGGCCGGCCTGTTCGCCGCCTCCGGCGACGGCCCCCTGGCCGCGTTCGCCCTCGCCGCCGCCCTGCTGCACCTGGTGAACCACGCCGGGTTCAAGGCCCTGCTGTTCTGCGCGGCCGGATCGGTCGTCCGGGCCACCGGGGAGCGGGACCTCGACCGCCTCGGCGGCCTGCGGGCCCGGATGCCGGTGACCGCCGGACTCTTCGCGCTGGGCGCGCTCGGCGCCGTGGCCCTCCCGCCCGGCAACGGGTTCGTCGGTGAATGGCTGCTGCTCCAGTCGCTCATCCACGGCCTGGAGGTGCCGGGAGTGACCGTGGCGATCGTGCTGCCGCTCGCCGTCGCCCTCGTCGCCCTGTCGGCGGGCATCGCCGCGGCCGTGTTCGTGAAGGCGCTCGGCGTCGGCTTCTTCGCCCGGCCCCGGGGAGAAGGAGCCGCCCGCGCCCAGGAGTCGCCCCCGCTGATGCTCGCCGGCATGGGCCTCCTCGCGGCGGCCTGCGCGGGCCTGGCCCTGGTGCCGGGACTCCTCGCCCCCGGTCTCGACCGGGCGGTCGCCGCCGCCGGTCCCCGCGTCGCCGCGCCCGTGACGGGCGACGGCCTGGGCGTACGGCTCCACGACCTCGGGACCACGCTCTCACCGCTGTGGGTGGTCGCCGCGCTCACCGGCGCCCTGCTCCTCGCCACCGCCGCACCCCGGCTGTACGGCCCCCGGCAGCGCCGGGTGAACGCCCGCCTCTGGGACTGCGGCGGCGGCGCCCCGAGCCCCCGCATGGCGTACACCGCGACCTCGTTCGCCGAACCGCTCCAGCGGGTCTTCGACGACGTCCTGGCCCCGGAACAGGACGTGGACGTGACGCACGCCCGCGAGTCGGCCTATCTCGTGGAGCGGGTCCGCTTCCGCAACCGCGTGCCCGACCGGATCGAGCACCGGCTGTACGAACCGGTGCTCGACGCGCTCGCCCGGACCGGACGGGCCGCCCGCCGGCTCGCGAGCGGCAGCGTCCACCTCTACCTCGGATACGGCTTCCTGGGCCTGCTGTCCCTGTTCGTCGTGCTGGTGGTGGGCTGGTGAGCCTGCTCGGACACGCGGCGGTCGCCCTCCAGGCGGGCGCGGTCGTCGGCGGCGCGCCCCTCCTCACGGGGCTGATGCGCCAGGTACGGGCCCGGCTCGAAGGCCGGGCGGGCGCCGGAGTGCTCCAGCCCTGGCGCGACCTCCGCAAGCTCCTGCGCCGCGAATCGACCGAGCCCGTCGGCACCGGACCGGCCTTCCGGACGGCCCCCGCGCTCCTCGTGGCGACCACCCTCGTGGTCGGCTCGCTCGTCCCCCTGCTCTCGACCGACACCCCGGTCGCCGGACGGGCGGACCTGATCCTGGTGGTGGCGCTGCTCGCCCTCGGCACCGTGACGCTCGCCCTCGCCGGTCTCGACACCGGCACCGCCTTCGGAGGCATGGGCGCCTCACGGGAGATGACCATCGCCGCCCTGGTCGAACCGACGCTCCTGATGGCCGTGTTCGCCCTTTCGACCCCGGCCGGGACCACCAACCTGCCCACGATCGTCGCCGACGTCGTCCACGACCCGAGCCGCCTCGCCTCACCCGCCGGACTGCTCGCGGCGGCCGCGCTCGCCGTCGCCGTGCTCGCCGAGACCGGACGGCTGCCCCTGGACAACCCCTCCACCCACCTGGAACTGACGATGGTCCACGAGGCGATGGTCCTGGAGTACGCCGGCCGGGACCTGGCCCTCGTCGAACTCGGCGCCCAGATGCGGCTCACCGTGCTCCTCGGACTGCTCGCCGCGCTGTTCGCCCCGTGGGGCATCGCCACCACCACCTCGGTGGCCGGCCTCGCCGTGGCGCTGGTGGCGCTCACGGCCAAGGTCGCGCTGCTCGGGGCGCTGCTCGCGGCGGCCGAGGTCCTCTGGGCCAAGATCCGCCTGTTCCGCGTCCCCGAACTGCTCGCCGGATCCTTCCTGTTGGCGCTGCTCGCGGTCGCCTCCTCCTTCTTCCTCAGCGGAGCGTGAGCCGGACATGGGCGACAGCGCGTACACCCAGCTCCTCGACCTCGCCTGCGGATCCTTCCTGCTGGCCGCCGCCGTGATCCTGTGGAGACACGAACTCTCCTCCATCATGCGGGTCTTCGCCCTCCAGGGGATCGCCCTGGCCGCGATCGCCGCGCTGCTCGGGATCCACGAGGGCCGGGCGGACCTCGTCGTGGTCGCGGTGGGCATCGGGGTGCTGCGGGCCGGAGTCCTGCCCTATCTGATGCGCCGGGCCCTGACCGCCCTGACGGCGGACCGCCACCCGTACGACACCGGAGGCGCGGAGGCGCGCGAGACCCGGCCACTGGTGAACGTGGCCGCCTCGCTGCTCACGGCGGCGGCCCTCACCCTGCTGGCCACCGCGGTCGCGCGCCCCCTGGCCGCGCTCCATCCGACCCCGGCGACCCGCGCCCTCCCCGTGGGCCTCGCCGTCGTGCTCATCGGCTTCTTCGTGCTCGTCACCCGGCGCCGCGCCCTCGCCCAGGTGGTCGGCTTCCTGCTCCTCGACAACGGCATCACCGCCACCGCCTTCCTCGCCGCCTCCGGCGTCCCCCTCATCGTCGAACTCGGCGTCTCGTTCGACGTCCTGTTCGCCGTGCTGGTGCTCCACCTGCTCACCGCCCGGATGCGGGCCGTGTTCGGCACGACCGACCTCGACGACCTGCGGGAGCTGCACGACTGATGGACGCCACCACGACCACGCTCCTCCTCACCGGCCCCGTCCTCGTCCCCTGCGCCCTCGCCGCCGCCCACGCCCTCTCCCTCGCCGGGGCCCGCCGGACCGCCCCGGCGACACCGCGCCCGGTGCCCGTACCGGCCGGGGCGGTGCCCGCCCCGTACGGCCCGGAAGGTGTCGTGCCGCCACCGCCGGACACGGACGCGGCGACCGGACGGGTCTCCCCCTGGTGGGGACTCGTCCCGCCGCTCGCGGTCCTCGCCTGCGGCGCGGCCCTCGCCTCGGCCCTGCCGCGCGGCGGGGCGCTCCCGGCGCTCGGCGGACTGCTGAGGGCCGACGCGCTGACGGCGTGGATGCTGCTGGTCGTCGGCGCCGTCGCCCTGATCGCCTGCGCCGCCCTGCCGTCCCAGACGGCCGGGGAACACCCCTCCGCCCGGGGCACGGCGCTCCTCCACGCGCTGGTCCAGGCGTTCCTCGGCACCACGTGCCTGGCGGTGGTGACGGCGAACCTCGGGGTGCTGTGGGTGGCGATCGAGGCGACGACGCTCGTCACCGCCTTCCTGGTGGGCCACCGGCGCACCCGACGGTCCGTCGAGGCCGCCTGGAAGTACGTGGTGATCTGCTCGGCCGGCATCGTGCTCGCCTTCCTCGGCACCGTGCTCGTCTACTACGCGGCCCGGCAGGCCGGCATCGACGAGGCGCACGCCCTGGACTGGCCGACGCTCGTCGCCCACGCGCACGCGCTCGACCCGTCCGTCACCCGGCTCGGCGTCTCCCTGGTCATCCTGGGCTTCGGGGCCAAGGCGGGACTCGCCCCGCTCCACGCCTGGCTGCCCGACGCCTACAGCCAGACACCCGCGCCCGTCTGCGCGCTGATGTCCGGCGTACTGCTGTCCGTCGCCTTCTCCGCGATCCTCCGGTACGACGTGATCGCGGACGCGGCGCTCGGGAACGGCTGGACCCGCGTCCTCCTGGCCGGGATCGCCCTGCTCACCCTGGCCCTCGCCACGGCACTGCTGCTCGCCCAGCGCGACCACACCCGCATGCTGGCCTATTCGAGCATGGAACACATGGCCCTGATCGCCCTCGGCACGGCCATCGGCACCCCGCTCGCCCGGGCGGCCGTCCTGCTGCACATCGCCGGACACGGACTGGCCAAGTCGGTCGCCTTCTGCGCCTCGGGCCATGTACGGCGCCTGACCGGGACGACGCTCGTGGGGCGGGTGCGGGGACTCCTCGCCCGGCTGCCCTGGCTCGGCGGCGCGTTCGGCCTCGCGGTGCTCGCGCTCCTCGGGTTCCCGCCGTTCAGCCTCTTCGCCTCCGAACTCGGCATCGTCCGCGCGGGATTCGCCGCCGGCCTGGGCTGGGCGACGGCGGCGGCCCTGCTGCTCGTCCTGACCGCGTTCGCCGCGCTGGCCGTCCGTACCGCCCGCATGGTCCTCGGCCCGCCACCCGCCCCCGCCCCCGCGTCCTTCGGAGCGGGAGCGGTCTGGCCCCTCGTCCTCGGACTCGCCGCATGCGCCGCGCTCGGCGTCACGACCGGACCGCTGACCGGCCTCCTGCACGACGCCGCCGCCACGATCGGAGGCCACTGACCCCATGCGCACCATCCACGAGATCGGCGTCGGCGAACTCCCCCGGAGAGTCTCCGAGTTGCTGGAAGCCGGCCACCGCCTGGCACTCGTCGCCGCCCACCACGACGACGGGGAACGGGTCCGGGTCGTCCACCTCTTCGCCTCCGGCCCGCCGGACGTCCGCACCGAACTCCACGTCCACCTGGACCCGGACAAGCCCGAGGCCCCGAGCCTCGCCCGCATCTCCTTCCCCGCGGGCCGGTTCGAGCGGGAGATGCGGGACCTGCACGGCGTCGTACCGCTCGAACACCCGCTGCCCCGCCGTCTGGTCCGCCACTACCACTGGCCCAAGGGCTGGTACCCGATGCGGCCCGACGCGGGACCGCCACCGCCCTTCGCCGAGCAGGAAGGCCCGTACCCCTTCCTGGAGGTCGAGGGCGACGGCGTGTACGAGATCCCCGTCGGGCCCGTCCACGCGGGCCTCATCGAACCCGGCCACTTCCGCTTCTCCGTCGTCGGCGAGACCATCATCCGGCTCAAGGCCCGGCTGTGGTTCGTCCACCGCGGCGTCGAGAAGCTCTTCGAGGGCCGGACGACCGAGGCGGGCCTGCCGCTCGCCGAACGCGTCAGCGGGGACACCGCCGTCGGCCACGCCCTCGCCTACTGCCTCGCCGTCGAGGAGGCCACCGGCACCGAGGTCCCGGCCGCCGCCGCCCGGGGCCGCGCGCTCCTCCTCGAACTGGAACGGCTCCACAACCACGTCGCCGACCTCGGCATGCTCTGCAACGACGTCGGCCACGGCATCCTCCACGCCCACGCCCAGCACGTACGGGAACGGCTCCTCCGCCTGAACGCCGAGACCACCGGCCACCGGCTGCTGCGCGGTGGCGTCGTCCCCGGCGGCACCGTCCTGCGGGCACTGCCCGACCCCGCCCGGCTCGCCTCCGTCGGCCGCGACATCCGGGAGATCGCGGGCCTCGCCCTGCACCACTCCACCGTCCGCGACCGCTTCACCGGCACCGCCGTCCTGAGCCCACGGGCCGCCCGGGACCTCGGCTGCCTCGGCTACGTGGCCCGCGCGAGCGGCCTCACCGGCACCGACGCCCGCGTCGCCCACCCCTTCCTCTCCTACGACACGGAGCTCCCCGTCCCCGTGCGTGACACCGGAGACGTCCTGGCCCGCTTCCTCGTCCGGGCGGAGGAGATCGACGTCTCCCTCGCCCTGATCGACCACCTCGCCGAGGGCACCGCCCCGGGCGAGACCCGTACGCCCGTCGCCGCGCGGAGCGGCTCCGGGACCGGGATCGTCGAAGGATGGCGCGGCACGATCACCACCCGCGTCGAGACCACCGCCGACGGCCGGCTCAGCCGCGTCAAACCCGTGGACCCGTCCTTCTTCAACTGGCCCGCCCTGCCGCTCGCCCTCGCGGACACGATCGTTCCCGACTTCCCCCTCACCAACAAGAGCTTCAACCTCTCCTACGCCGGGAACGACCTCTGACCGGCACCGAGCGGGTGTTCACCGGTCCGGCGCCGCCTCCGGACGCGCGTACGTCCGTCCCTTCCAGGCCGCACCCCGGCCCCGGTAGTGGCGCACCGCCGAGTCCACCGTCATCAGGAGATAGAGGAACGCGGTGAACGGCAGCAGCGGGGCGAGCCACAGCGGCTGCCGGTAGTAGCGGAGCATCGGGACGTACGTCCCCGCCATCACCGCCCACGCGGCCCCGCCCGCCCACGCCGCCGGCGCGTCCCCGCTCCACACCCCCGCCACCAGCGCCACCGGCGGCACCAGATAGACCAGCGCGAGCCCCGCCACCGTCCCCACGAGCAGCGGCGGACTGTGCCGCAGCTGCGCGTACGCGCTCCTCGCGACCATCCGCCACAGCTCGCCGAGCCCCGGATACGGGCGGACGCTGTCCACCCGCTCCGCGAGCCCCAGCCAGATCCGTCCCCCCGCCCGCCGCACCGCCCGCGCGAGCGACACGTCGTCGATCACCGCCTGCCGGATCACCTCCGGCACGTCCGCCGCCACCGCCGTCTCCGTCCGCAGCAGCACACAGCCGCCCGCCGCCGCCGTCGCCAGGGGCCGCGCCCGGTTGATCCAGCGGAAGGGGTACAGCTGGGCGAAGAAGTAGACGAACGCCGGCACCACCAGGCGCTCCCAGAAGCTCGCGACCCGGAGCCGGGCCATCTGCGACACCAGGTCCAGATCGTGGCCCACGGCCGCCGCCACCAGGCGCCGCAGACCGTCCGGCTCGTGCGCGATGTCCGCGTCCGTCAGGAGCAGGAACTCCGGCCCCCGCGCGCGTGCCAGGGCCATCCCGTGCCGCAGCGCCCACAGCTTCCCCGTCCAGCCCGGCTCCGGCTCTCCCGGCGACACGACCGTCAGCGGCAGCCCGCCGTACCGGCCGGACAGCTCGACGGCGAGCCTCCCCGTACCGTCCGTGCTCCCGTCGTCGACGAGGAAGACCTCCGCGACCCCCGGATAGTCCTGCGCCAGCAGCGACGGCAGGCTCATCGGCAGCACCTCGGCCTCGTCCCGCGCCGGCACCACGACCGCCACCCGCGGCCAGCGCTCCGGCGCCCGCCGCTCCGGCGGCAGCCGCTGGTCCGTGCGCCAGAAGAAGCCCTGACCGAGCAGCAGCCAGACCCAGGCGGCCAGGGAGACGATCGAGAACCAGGCGAGGGTGCTCATTCGCGGCAGTCTGCCCCAGATCGCGGGGGATACACGGCTCATCGGCTAGGGTGACCGGGTGAAGATCGCGCTCATGGACTCCGGAATCGGCCTCCTCCCGGCGGCGGCCGCGGTGCGCCGGCTCCGGCCGGACGCCGATCTCCTCCTCTCCAACGACCCCGACGGCATGCCGTGGGGCCCCCGCACCCCCGAGGACCTGACCGGCCGCGCCCTCGACGTGGCCCTCGCCGCCGCCGAGCACCGCCCGCAGGCGCTCATCGTGGCCTGCAACACCGCCACCGTGCACGCCCTGCCCGCGCTGCGCGCCGCCCTCGAACCGGACATCCCCGTCATCGGCACCGTGCCCGCGATCAAGCCGGCCGCCGCGGCCGGCGGCAAGGTCGCCATCTGGGCCACCCCCGCCACCACCGGCAGCGCCTACCAGCGCGGACTCATCCGCGACTTCGCCGAGGGCGCCGAGGTCACCGAGGTGCCCTGCCCGGGGCTCGCCGACGCCGTCGAGCACGCCGACCGGGACGCCGTGGACGCCGCCGTCGCCGCGGCGGCCGCGCTCACCCCGACCGACGTCCGCGCCGTCGTCCTCGGCTGCACCCACTACGAACTGGTCGAGGAGCGGATCCTCGCCGCCCTGGCGGCCCACCGCCGCCCCGGGCTTCCGCCGATCGTCTTCCACGGCTCCGCCGACGCCGTCGCCGCCCAGGCCCTCCGCCGGATCGGTGCCGAACCCGCCCCCGAGGCACCCCCCACCGGCACCCTCTCCGTCCTCCTCAGCGGCCGCCCCGGCCCCCTCCCCGCCCCGGCCCTCGGCTACGCGGAGGGCCGCACCCTCGCGGCCACGGCCGCCGCGCACTGAGCCTCCGGCCGCTCGCCGCCCCCCCGAGTCGCCCACCGGCCCACCCCGGGGCCGCGCCGCCCCGGCACTGCTCACCGAGCGTCACCGGGCGACCGCGCTCCGGCGCGCTGGCCCGGTCGATCCTGGGTACGCTTCCGGTATGAGGGAGCATTCCCGGGACGCGCGTGCCGATGAGCCGGTGCCCGTCGTCTGGACCGGACGCGCCACCAACCGCCTCCAGTGGGTGGCGGCGGTGGCCGGTGCCGCCTGCATGGCGCTGGGTGTCACGCTGGCCGTCGAGTCCCCGTGGACCTCCGGTGTCGCCGCGCTGCTCATGGCGGTGATCGGCTGTGTCGCGGCCGGACTGCTCGTCCTCTTCGGGACGCTCGCCTTCGTCCACGTGGCCGTGAAGGTCGACGACCGGGCCATGGAGGTCCGCTGCGGCCACATCGGCGTGCCGCGCCGCCGCATCCCGCTCGCCCAGGTCGTCGGCGCCGACTTCGCGCCCAGCGTCACCCCGCGCCAGTGGGGCGGCTGGGGCTACCGCTGGCGGCCCGAGAAGGGCACGGCGGTGGTCGTCCGGCGGGGCGAGGGCCTGGTCCTGCGCCTCGGCGACGGCCGCACCTTCACGGTGACCGTCGACGACGCCCAGTCCGCGGTACGCGTCATCCGCGCCCGCCTCGGCCACCCGGCCCCGCCGGTCCCGCCCGCGCCGACCGGCGTGTGACCTCGGCGTAAGGCGGTCGGCGCCGGGCCGCACCGCCCTCCTCGCGCACAGGGACGACACGTAGACTCCCCAAGGTGAGCGCCACCATCACCCCCGTCGACGCGCCCGGCCCCGACACCGCACCCACGCCGGTCTCCCGGCTGCGGCGGTTCCTGCGGCCCGGGGCGGCACTGCTGTCCGGGTTCCTGCTCTACCTGAGCTTCCCGCCGCGCCCCCTGTGGTGGCTCGCGCTGCCCGCCTTCGCGCTGCTCGGCTGGACCCTGCGGGGCCGCCGGCTCCGCGCCGGTTTCGGCCTCGGCTACCTCGCCGGACTCGGCTTCCTGCTCCCGCTCCTGGTGTGGACCGGCGAGGAGGTCGGCGCCGGTCCTTGGCTCGCCCTCGCCGCCGTCGAGGCGCTCTTCGTGGCCGCCGCCGGCCTCGGCATCGCGGCCGTCTCCCGGCTGCCGTGGTGGCCGTTCTTCGCCGCCGGGGTGTGGATCCTCGGGGAGGGGGCACGCGCGCGCGTGCCCTTCGGCGGCTTCCCCTGGGGCAAGGTCGCCTTCGGGCAGGCCGACGGACTCTTCCTGCCGCTCGCCGCCGTCGGCGGCACCCCGGTGCTCGGCTTCGCCGTCGCCCTCTGCGGCTTCGGCCTGTACGAGGCATGCCGGCTGTTCCGGGCGTACCGGGCCACCGGCGCCGTCCCGCGCGGCCCGCTCGCCGCCGCGGCGCTCTCCCTCCTCGTCCCGGTCACCGGCGCCCTCGCCGCGCTGCCCCTCGTCGACGACTCCGCCGAGGACGGCACCGCCACCGTCGCCGCCGTCCAGGGCAACGTGCCCCGCCTCGGCCTCGACTTCAACGCCCAGCGCCGGGCCGTCCTCGACAACCACGTGGCCCGCACCCTCGAACTCGCCAAGGCCGTCAAGGAGGGCCGCGAGCCGCAGCCCGACTTCGTGCTGTGGCCGGAGAACTCCTCCGACATCGACCCGTACGCGAACCCCGACGCGGCCGACGTCATCGACGGCGCCGTCAAGGCGATCGGCGTGCCCACCGTGATCGGCGCCGTCATCGCCCCCGAGACCGGCAAGCTCCGCAACACCCTCATCGAGTGGGACCCCGCGCGGGGCCCCGTCGCCACGTACGACAAGCGGCACGTCCAGCCCTTCGGCGAGTACATCCCGATGCGGTCCTTCGTACGGCTCTTCAACAGCAACGTCGACCGGGTGGCCCGGGACTTCGGCCCCGGCAAGAAGGTCGGCGTCTTCGACCTCGCCGGTACGAAGGTGGGCCTCGCGACCTGCTACGAGGCGGCCTTCGACTGGGCCGTCCGCGACACCGTCACCCACGGCGCCCAGCTGATCACCGTCCCCAGCAACAACGCCACCTTCGGCCGCAGCGAGATGACCTACCAGCAGCTCGCGATGAGCAGGGTGCGCGCGGTCGAGCACAGCCGCTCGGTCGTCGTGCCCGTCACCAGCGGGGTCAGCGCGATCATCCGCCCCGACGGCGAGATCGTCGCGCAGACGAAGATGTTCACCCCGGACGTCCTCGTCGAGAAGGTGCCCCTGCGTTCCTCGCAGACCCCCGCGACCCGCCTGGGCACCCTGCCCGAGGCCCTGCTCGCGGTGCTCGCCGCGGCCGGTCTCGGCTGGGCCGCCGCCCGCGCGCTGCGGGCCCGCCGGACCCCGGCGGCCTGAGACGGGACCCGGCCGCCCCGATCGGCGGATGATCTAGGGTCGGGGCATGGGTACTCCTGACTTCATCCGCGAACTGCGCGAGACGGCCGGCCACCAGCTGCTCTTCCTGCCGGGCGTCAGCGCCGTCGTCCTCGACGACCGGGGCCGGGTCCTGCTCGGCAAGCGGGCCGACAACGGGCTCTGGGCGATCGTCGGCGGCATCGTCGACCCGGGCGAGCAGCCCGCCGACGCCGTGGTCCGCGAGGTGCACGAGGAGACCGCCGTGCGCTGCGTGCCCGAGCGGATCGTGCTCGTGGAGACCCTCCGCAAGCCCGTCGTCTACCCCAACGGCGACATCTGCCAGTACATGGACGTCACGTTCCGCTGCCGGACGGTCGGCGGCGAGGCGCGGGTCAACGACGACGAGTCCACCGAGGTCGGCTGGTTCGAGGTGGACGAGCTGCCCGAGATGAAGCGCTTCTCGTACCTGCGGATCGAGAAGGCGCTCGCCGACGAACCCACATGGTTCCGCACCACAGCCACCGGCTGAACTATGGGTGCGGCGCACATCGGTGAGGGCGGGGCCCGTTCATAGGGTGCCGAACATGAGCGCACCCATCACCGTCCCCGGCACCGAGCCCGGCGCGGACGTCGCCTCGCCCCTGCCCCGCGCCGCGGGCCTCGCCCTCGACCTCACCGGCCGCACCGCGCTCGTCACGGGCGCGGCCGGCGGCATCGGACGCGCCGTCGCGCTGCGGCTCGCCGCCGCCGGGGCCCGGGTCAGAGCCGTCGACCGGGCCGCCGAGGGTCTGGAGACCCTGGCCGAGGAGGCCCGCGCGCTCCCCGGCGGCCTCGAGCCCCGGCTCCTCGACCTGACCGACCTGGACGCGGCGGAAGCGGCCGCCGCCGGCACCGACATCCTCGTCAACAACGCCGGGATCCAGCTGGTCCGCCCCATCGAGGAGTTCCCGCCGGACGTCTTCCACACCGTGCTCACCGTGATGCTGGAAGCACCCTTCCGGCTCGTCCGGGGAGCCCTGCCCCACATGTACGCGCAGGGCTGGGGGCGGATCGTGAACCTCTCCTCCGTCCACGGGCTGCGCGCCTCCGCCTTCAAGTCCGCCTACGTGGCCGCCAAGCACGGGCTTGAGGGCCTCTCCAAGACCGCCGCCCTCGAAGGCGCCCCGCACGGCGTCACCTCCAACTGCGTCAACCCCGGCTACGTCCGCACGGCACTCGTCGAGAAGCAGATCGCCGACCAGGCCGCCGCCCACGGCATCCCGCCGGAGCGGGTCCTCACCGAGGTCCTCCTCAAGGACTCGGCGCTCAAGCGGCTCATCGAACCGGAGGAGGTCGCCGAGGCCGTCCTCTACCTCTGCACCCCCCAGGCCTCGTTCATCACCGGCACCTCCCTCACCCTCGACGGCGGCTGGACCGCCCACTGAGCCGGTCCCCCGCACCGTTCGTCCACAGGGGTGGTGCGACCACACGTACGGCAGGTATCCCTGTGTCCATGTCCCATGAACACGTCTCCTACCTGGAACTCCTCGCCCGGGGAGCGGCGTCGGAGGCCTACGACCGGCCCGTGCTGCTCGCCCGCGCGAGCGGCGCGGGCCCCGAGGCGCTGGCCGGGCTCGAAGAGGCCAAGCAACTGGCGCTGCGGGTCCGGGCCGAACTGGAGGGGAGGCGGCGCCGCGAGGCGGAGCTCTCCGCCCTCTTCGCCACCGCCCACGACCTCGCGGGACTCCGCGACCTGGACGCGGTGCTGCGCGCCATCGTCCAGCGCGCCCGCTCGCTCCTCGGCACCGAGGTCGCCTACCTCAGCCTCAACGACCCGGCCGCCGGGGACACGTACATGCGGGTCACGGAGGGCTCGGTCTCCGCACGGTTCCAGCAGGTCCGGCTCGGCATGGGCGAGGGCCTCGGCGGGCTGGTCGCCCAGACCGCCCGCCCGTACGTCACCGAGGACTACTTCGAGGACCCGCGCTTCCAGCACACGCGCGCCATCGACGCGGCCGTGCGGGACGAGGGCCTCGTCGCCATCCTCGGCGTGCCGCTCAGCCTCGGCAGCCAGGTCATCGGCGTGCTCTTCGCCGCCGACCGCAGGGCCAGGGTCTTCGAGCGCGAACAGGTCGCGCTGCTCGGCTCCTTCGCCGCGCACGCCGCCGTCGCCATCGACACCGCCAACCTGCTCGCCGAGACCCGCTCGGCCCTCGCCGAACTGGAGCGGGCCAACGACATCATCCGCGAGCACAGCGCCGTCATCGAGCGGGCCTCCGAGGTCCACGACCGGCTCTCCGAACTGGTCCTGCGCGGCGGCGGCGTCCACGACGTGGCCCACGCCGTCTCCGAGGTCCTCGGCGGCACCGTCGAGTTCACCGAGACGGGCGCCGGCGCCGCCCGCCGCGCCGGGGGCCACGCCGTCCGCGAGGGCGACGACTGGGTGGCCGCCGTCTCCGCCGGCGGCGAGACCCTGGGCGCGCTCGTGCTCCGCGGGCAGCCCGAGCTCGACCCCGTCGACCAGCGCACCCTGGAGCGGGCCGCCCTGGTGACCTCCCTGCTGCTGCTCGCCCGCCGCTCGGCGGGCGAGGCCGAGCAGCGGGTGCGCGGGGAGCTCCTCGACGACCTCCTCGACGCCCCCGACCGGGACCGCCTCCTGCTGCGCGAGCGCGCCGCCCGCCTCCGTACCGACGGCGAGGCCCCGCACGTCGTGCTCGCCGCCCGCATCGACCGGTCCGCCGGCGGCGCCGCCGACTCCGACGCGGGCCGCCGGGAGAGCGCCGACCGCCAGCGCCTGTGGTCGGCCGCCACGCACCTGGCCGCCACCCGGCACGGCCTCGCCTCGGCCCGCGACGGCGGTACGGTCCTGCTGCTGCCGCTCGGCCCGGGGGAGAGCGCCGCCGACCTCGCCCGCCAGACCGCGCGGAGCCTCGGCGGCGCCCTGAGCGAGCCGGTCACCGTCGGCGCCTCCGCGCCCGTACGGGCGCTCCTCGACCGCCCGGACCAGGTGGCCGTCGCGTACCAGGAGGCCCGCCGCTGCCTGGACGCGCTCGTCCTGCTGCACCGCTCGGGCCAGGGCGCGGCCGCCGAGGACCTCGGCTTCCTCGGCCTCCTGCTCGCCGACGGCCGGGACATCGAGGGCTTCGTGGGCCGGACGATCGGCCAGGTCGTCGACTACGACCGGCGGCGCGGCACCGACCTGGTCCGCACCCTGGACGCCTACTTCGGCAGCGGCATGAGTCCGGCCCGTACGAAGGACGAACTCCACGTCCACGTCAACACGGTGGCCCAGCGCCTGGAGCGCGTCGGCCGGCTCCTCGGCCCCGACTGGCAGTCCCCGGCCCGCGCCCTGGAGATCCAGCTCGCGCTGCGGCTGCACGCGATGTCGGCAGCCGTCGCCCGCTGAACGGCGCTGGCGTGCCGCCTCGGTGAGATCGAGCCGATGAGCCGGTGTCCTGCGGGCCCAGGACCGGGAGCCCGTGACGGCACGGGCCCCCTGGTCGTTGTCGGGGCGAACCCCGAGGGAGTCGCATGCCCAAGGAACGCCTTGATCCCGCCCTGCTCAGGCTGTGCGGCGTGCTCGCCGTGGGTGCCTTCGCCCCGCTCCTCGACAGCACGATCGTCTCCGTGGCGGTCGACGCCCTCGCCGACGACCTCGGTGTCCCGACGACGACCGTGCAGTGGGTGAGCACCGCCTACCTGCTGGCGTTCGCGATGGTCATGCCGATGAGCGGCTGGGCCGGTGACCGGTTCGGGACGCGGCGGGTCTGGCTGGGGGCGCTGGCACTGTTCTCCGTCGGTTCGCTGCTGTGCGCCTGCGCCCGGAGCGTCGAGTCGCTGGTCCTGTTCAGGACCGTGCAGGGGGCCGGTGCGGGGCTGATGACGCCGGTCCTGCAGACCATCGTCATCCGGGCCTGCGGGGGCCGGGGGGTCGGCCGGCTCGTCGCGGTGGTCTCGTTGCCGGCTCTCCTCGGCCCGGTCCTGGGGCCGGTGTTCGGCGGGCTGCTGCTCGGGCACCTCAGCTGGCGCTGGATCTTCTACGTCAACCTGCCGGTCTGCGCGTTCGCGCTGTTCCTCGCCTGGCGGGGGGTGCCCCGGGACCGACGGCAGCGCGCCCCCCGCCTCGACGTCGTAGGGCTGGTGCTGATCTGCCCGGGCCTCACCGGGCTCGTGTACGGGCTCTCGCAGTGCGGCGGCCAGGGCGGTGCGGGAGAAGGGCGTGTACTCCTGCCGATGGCGGCGGGGGTCGTCCTGGTCGTGGCGTTCGTCGGGTGGAGCCTGCGGAGCGGCGCGCCCCTCATCGACATGCGTCTGTTCGGGCTGCGCTCCTTCGCCGCGACGTCGGTGCTGATGTTCGCCGGCGGTCTGACCATGTACGGCGGGATGTTCCTGCTGCCCCTGTACTGCCAGCTCGTGCTCGACAAGGGCGTCGTCGCCACGGGTCTCCTGCTCGTCCCGCAGGGCGTCGGCGCGCTGGCGGCGCGGGTGGCCGGCGTGCTCACCGACCGGATCGGGCCCCGCCCGGTCGTGGTGACCGGCCTGCTGCTGAGCGCGGTCGCGACGTGGCCCTTCGCCGCCTCGGTGGGTGAGGGCGCGGTGATCGGCGTCGCCCTGTTCTTCCGCGGCCTCGGAATGAGCGCCGTCAACCTCGCCGTCACGGTCGGCGCCTACCAGGGCCTCCAGGACTCCCAGGTCGCGGACGCCAGCACCACGACGCGCATCCTCCAGCAGCTCGGCGGTTCCTTCGGCATCGCCGCCCTCGCCGTCCTGCTCCAGCGCGGTGGCCACACCGCGACGGCGTTCGCCCACGCCTTCGGCCTGACGGCCGCCCTCACGGTCTGCACCGTCGTCGTGGCAGCCCTGCTGCCCGGCCACCGGGCCCCCGCCCCGGCACCTCTGGCGACCGCCGGAGGACGGACCTGACGGCCCTCTGCCGCCGGCCCGGTGACCCGCGCGCCCCGCGGAGGCCGGGTGGTTTCCGGACAGGCGCAGGGGAGGGGACCGGTCACATGATCGCCGAACGCGTGACCTTTCTCCGCGCGTCCCGGTTGACCGGGCATGAATGCTGAAAGGATCCGCCACCTCACCTTCGACGGCTTCGGCTACCGGTGCCGGATCGTCGAGAACGCCGCTCCGGTCACCGAGCCCGTCGTCGTGCTCGGTGGCGCTTTCCAGGACATGTACGCCTACCAACGGCTCGAAGCGCTCTGGGCGGCGTCGGCGACCGTCGTCAGCGTGGACCTGCCGGGATCGGGCGCGGCCGACGTGCTGCCCGCCTCGTACGGCTTCGACTTCCTCACCGAGGCGCTGGCGGACCTGCTGGGCCGGCTGGGCCTGGGACGCGTGAACCTCTTCGGGGCCTCCTACGCGGCGCCGATCGGCTACCGCCTGGCCCAGGAGCGTCCCGAGCTCGTCGCCCGCCTGGCCCTGGTGGGTGCCGCTCCCGTGTACCCGCCGGACCAGCGCGCCGCGCTCCAGGCGATGGCCGACGCCCTGGAGTCCGGCGACGCGGGCGCCTACGCCCGTATGAGCATCGCGGCGCTGCTGTCCCCCGGCGAGCGGGACGTCCACAAGCGCGCGGTCGTCACCCGCGTCCTCGCCCGCACGATGGGGTCGGTCACGCGGGCCGACATCCCCCGGCACCTCGCCTCCACCCGCCGCGTCATCGACTGGCAGGGGCTGTGGCCGGGCGGCGTCCGGGATGTTCCGGCGCTGGTCTTCACCGGAGAACACGACAGCCTCACCCACCCCGACCTCGGGCGCGAGGTCGCCGGCACCATCGCCGGAAGCGTCTTCACCCTCATCAGGGGCGCCGACCACCTCTGCCATCTCGAACGGCCCCTGGAGATGTCCCAGTTGCTGGATCGCTTCTTCACCGATCAGCCCCTCGACGACCTGACGTACCTCACCCCCCTCGAACACCACGCCAGGCCGGCCTCCCTGGTCCCGTGACGGCTCCGAAGCGCATCCCGGCCGATCCGTCGCCGCACTCCTCCCACCGACCACAAGGGGCACAGATGTCCGACCTCCGTCCCGAGACGGCCGACCAGGGCTTCGTCACCTACACGGAAGCCATCCTCGACACCCTGGCGCGCCGTCCCGGCCTGCCCGTGATCATCTGCCACGACCGCCGGCGGATCACGGCGGGCGAGCTGCGCGACAGCGTCCACCGGCTGGCCCGGGAGCTGATCGCGCGTGGCGTCCGGCGCGGGCAGACCGTCTCCCTGCTCACCGGCAACACCCCTCAGGCGCTCATCGCCCGTTACGCCGCCAACCTGGCCGGGGCGCGCGTGACACCCCTGTACGAGGGGCTGTCCACGGACGTCCTGGCGCACCTGATGGACGTCGTCGACACCGAGCTGCTGCTGGTCGACCCCACCCGGTACGCGGACCTGGACCGGCTGAAGCCGCTTCTCCACGTGCCGGTGCTGGCGACGCTGGGCCCGCACCCGGTCGCCGACGACATCTGCGCGGCGGCGGACGGGCAGCCGTCGGCGCCCGTGACCGTGCCCGTCGGCGCCGACGACGACTGGTGCATCCGCCACACGGGCGGCACCACGACCGGGCTGCCGAAGAGCCTGCAGATGAGGCACGGCCCGTACCGGCGCACCCTGGAGAACCTGTGCTCCCCCGAGGACGCCCCGTTCCGCTATCTGGCGTGTACGCCGCTCACCCACATCGCCGGGCTCTGGGCCGACCTGGCGCTCCTCCAGGGCGGATCCGTCGTCCTGCAGCCCGCGTTCGATCCCGGCGAGGCCCTCGCGGCGATCGAACGCGAGCGGATCACCCGGCTGTTCCTCCAGCCGCCCCTCCTGCACCGGCTCCTCGACCATCCCGCGCTGCCCGCCACCGACACGTCCAGCGTCCGGCGGGTCACCTATGGCGGCAGCCCCGCGTCGACGGTCAGGCTGCGGCAGACCGAGAGCGTCTTCGGCAAGGTGCTGCAGAGCTGGTACGGGCAGAACGAGACGCTCGGGCTCACCGAAGTCCGCCCCGAAGAGCACGACCGCGTCGGCCGGCACGGGCAGATCACCGTCGGCCGCGCCATGCCCGGCGTCGAACTCCGCATCGTCGACCAGCACGGCGGTGCCCTCCCGGCCGGCGGCGAAGGCGAGGTCCACGCCCGCGCCCACAGCGCCATGAACGGCTACTGGAAGCAGCCCGAGCTGACCGCCCGCGTGCTGCACGACGGCTGGGTGAGCACCGGCGACATCGGCTACCTCGACGACGACGGCTACCTCTTCCTCACCGACCGCGGCCACGACACGATCACCGTCGACGGCGCACCGGTCTATCCCAGCGAGATCGAGGAGGTGTTGATGGCCCATCCCGCCGTCGCCGAGTGCGCCGTCTTCGGGATGCGCCATGACGGCACCCCCGAGCGCGTCCACGCCGCCATCGTGCCCGCCCGCGGTCACAGCGCCGACATCGACGAGCTGCGCGACTTCGTCGCCGCCCGGAAGAGCGGCCGCCATGTCCCCCACGCGTTCCACGTGTTGAAGGCCATCCCGCTCAGCGGCATCGGCAAGCCCGACAAGCACGCCCTCCGCCGGGCCCTCTCCTGAGCGAGCGGCCCCCTCCGCGGGGGCGGAGGGAGCCGCTCGGGGTCGGCGGTCGGGACCCGGGTCAGACGTCGGCGCGGGCCGGGGCAGCGGCCTGCGGGGCGTCCTCGGCGACCTCGCCGAGGTCCCGGTCGCGGGTCTCGCGTGCGCAGACGATCGCGACGACGGTGAGCAGCGCGGCGGCGATCACGTACAGGGCGATCGGCGTCGAGGAGCCGTAGTCGGCGAGGAGCGCGGTCGCGATGAGCGGCGCGGGCGCCCCGGCGGCCACGGAGGAGAACTGGGCGCCGATGGAGGCGCCGGAGTAGCGCATCCGGGTCGCGAACATCTCGGAGAAGAAGGCCGCCTGCGGCGCGTACATCGCCCCGTGCAGGACCAGACCGACGGTGACGGCGAGCAGCAGCGAACCGAAGCTCCCGTGGTCGATGAGCAGGAAGAACGGGAACATCCAGGCGCCGACGCCGACCGCGCCGATCAGGTAGACCGGGCGGCGGCCGATCCGGTCGGAGAGCGCGCCCCAGGCGGGGATGACGGCGAAGTGGACGGCGGAGGCGATGAGGACGGCGTTCAGGGCGGTCTGCTTGCTCAGGCCGACCTGGGTGGTCGCGTACACCAGGATGAACGCGGTGATCACGTAGTACGAGATGTTCTCCGCCATGCGGGCGCCCATCGCGATCAGCACGTCCCGCCAGTGGTGCTTCAGCACCGCGACGAGCGGCATCCTCTCGACCTGCCCGGCGAGGGCCTTGCGCTCCTCGGCGGCGGCGAGCGCCGTCTTGAAGACGGGCGACTCGTCGACCGAGAGCCTGATCCACAGGCCGACGACCACCAGGACGCCGGAGAGCAGGAACGGCACGCGCCAGCCCCAGGAGGCGAAGGCGGCGTCCGAGAGCAGCGCGGTCAGCGCGGACAGCACCCCGGTCGCGAGCAACTGCCCGGCCGGCGCGCCGGTCTGCGGCCAGGAGGCCCAGAACCCGCGCCGCCCGGCGTCCCCGTGCTCCGACACCAGCAGGACGGCCCCGCCCCACTCCCCGCCGAGCGCGAAGCCCTGCACCAGGCGCAGCACGGTGAGCAGCACGGGCGCGGCCGATCCGACGGTCGCGTGCGTCGGCAGCAGCCCGATCGCGAACGTCGCCCCACCCATCATCAGCAGGCTCAGCACCAGCAGCTTCTTCCGCCCGAGCCGGTCCCCGAAATGCCCGAAGACCAGCGCGCCGAGCGGCCGCGCGGCGAACCCGACCGCATAGGTCAGGAACGACAGCAGCGTCCCCACCAGCGGATCGGACTCGGGAAAGAACAGCTTGTTGAACACCAGCGCTGCGGCCGACCCGTACAGGAAGAAGTCGTACCACTCGATCGTCGTGCCGATGAGACTCGCGGCGACGATGCGCTTGAGGGAACCGGGGGGTGTGGGAGCGGTTGTTGCGGCGGCCATGTGCACCACTTCCGAGCGGGTGACGGGGAGGTTTTCGTGTCGCCACACCGTAGGAAGCAGCAGGTCAGGGGCGTATGTGGTGGGACACCATAGTTCGACGCTCCCGCATGCGCCCGGCCGCCATGGCTCTCCTTTGTAGCCTCGCGGAGTCCTGCGGAGCGGCCGAACCGGCGCCTGTCCGTGTTGCACTGATCGGGGACGATATGAGGCCGCCGTGCTGACTCCCGTGCTGGTTTCGTGCTGACTGAAACCCCACGTCAGCACCCGTGTTCACCTCTCCCGTGCTGACTTGGTGCTGACTACGGAGGGTGGAATCTGCGCGCATGGGGCGGACCGGGCACGGTCGTCACAGCAGCGGCTGGCGGCACTCCGCTTCGAACCTGGACGGGTCTTGTACATGCCGGCGGTGGCGAAGGGAGGCAGGTTCATGTGAGCTCTGCATGAGGGTGTGGGGTCCGCCGGCGGCGGCCTGCTCGCAACATTGCGGCCCCGCGCCTGCGAGTGGGGAAGATGTCCGTGTTGTGGTGGAACTTTGTGGGCCGCACGGACGAGGGGATCCGCAAGGCTCGCGAGGACTGGATGACCGGCGACCGCTTCGGTGAGGTGAAGGGGTACGACGGCGGGCGCCTGGCCGCGCCGGAGGTACCGCCGACCCCGCTCAAGGCCCGGAGGCGGACTGACGGCACGCGCGGTCGCGTCCCGTCGGTGACGGAGACCGGCCGCGGCTCGCCGTGTCGTGCGTGACACAGGGTGACTGGAATCGTATGTTTGGTTACGTCCCGTAACTTTACCGCACGGGGTGGACCGCGCTCCGGGGCCGGCCGTACGCCGCCGCCCCGCCGGCGGCACGCCCGCCAGGAGGTGCCGGTGATCGACCGTATCTGGCTTCAACCACCCCTCGCCATCGCCCGGTTGGGTTCCTCGCCGATGCCGTGCGACAACTACCGCTACGGACCCAGCGACCTGACCCCGCGCGGTACGGGCAAGACCACCGTGGAGCCAGTGGAGAGCCTCGACCTCGCCGCCGACGGCACCCTGACCACGCGGATGCCGCAGAAGGTCCGGTTCAAGGACGCGGAGGGCTGGCGGCCGGTGTGCCCGTTCTTCGAGGTGCACGGCAGCTGGACCACCGCCGACGGCGAGCAGCGGACGGGGGTCCTCACCGCCGACGTGCTCGCCGGCTTCGGGCTGGGCCTCGGCGACGTGCGCTGGCAGGTCTCCGTCGCCAACCTCAAGGCCCACCACATCACCCAGCAGCAGGACGACCGCGTCGAGGCCCGGGCCGAGGTCCGTGGCGACGACCACCAGCGGCATCCGCTCGCCGGGCACTCTCCGCAGGGCACCGCCAACCCGCTCGTCCCGGCCGGCAAGTCCCTCCCGCTCGGCTCGGTCCAGGTGCCCGCGCCGAACGCCGAACTCCCCGAGCTCCGGCTGCGGTTCACCCCGGGGAAAGGGTTTGTGTACGGGCCGACGAACCTGGCCGAGCTCGCCGCGAACACCGGGTACCAGCTCCCGCAGGAGCGGCTCATCCTCAATCCGGCCGCGCCGTGGTGCCGGTTGAGGCTCAGTGACATCAGCGACGATGAACGGACCTCGCCCCCCGGCCTGTTCGCGGGCGCGGAGCGGCAGATCCAGGCCAGCCTGGGCATGGTCGACGACGTCTGCGACGGCACGGTCGCCGTGACCCTGCCGGGAGGTCTCACCGCCACCGCCCGCATCGTGGTCAGCCCGCCCGACTTCGCACCGGACCGCAGGCCCTTCGTCTCCCTCGCGGACGGACTAGCCGACCGGGTCAAGCGCGCCGAAGTGAGCGACCCCTCCTACATCGCCGACGAGGGACAGACCGCGCTGGAGATCCGTGATCTCTTCGAACGGGTCCTCGAAACGATGGGCAACATGAACGTGGACGTGCAGAACCAGCGCGTCCTCGACACCTACGAAGGGGTCGCGTGGACGGTTCCCGAACCGCTGACCGGCGTTCTCCTCGCACTCACCGACCGCGGTCGTCGGCGCCACCGCCGCTTCGTCGCCCTTGAGGCTCTGGAAGACATGGTGCGTGAGCAGCCCGATCTGCTCGACCGCGTGGTACGGCCACCGGCCGAGGACCTGCCGCCCAGCTACACCGACCGCCGCATGCCGATCGGGATGCGCGGTGCCGACGCTGGACCGCTGCACCTGACCCGACGGCAGTACGACCTGCTGACCGCCTGGGCCCAGGGCCTGCGCGACAGGACGGAGCCGGGCACGTGACCGTACTCCTGCAGATCGGGCGGCGGCCCCCGGACGTCCCGGCACAAGCCGCGAGCCCGCTGCCGGCCGGGCCCGGAGCGCAGGTGCGGACCTTCCGGAGTGCGCACGGGGCCCATCTCTTCGTCGCCGACGGCAGCCGTCTGTACGACCTGCCCGAGGCGACGGCGGTCCGGCTGGAGGAGTGGCTCTCCGCCTCGGAGGGCTCCCTCGACGAGCTGGGGCGCACGCTGGACCTCCCGCTCTGGGGGGCACCGCGGATCGACGGCACTCCCCTCGCACCGCCTCCGCTGTCCTCGATCTCCCTCAACGTGATGCAGGCCTGCAATCTGAGCTGCGGTCACTGCTACGCCGACGAGGGCCGGTTCGGGGGAAGTGCCCGGGCGATGCCTCGGGCCACCGCGTACGCGGCGGTGGACCGGCTGCTGGCCGAGGCGGCGCCCGGCTCGGACGTCGTCGTGGGCTTCATGGGCGGCGAACCGCTACTCGCCCGCGACCTGGTGCACGAGGTGGTCCGGTACGCCGTCCGGGCGGGGGCCACCACCGGGCACCGGGTCCGCTTCGCGCTCACCACCAACCTGACGACCGTACGGCCCGACGACGCGGCACTGTTCGCGGAGCACCCGTTCACCGTTACGGTCAGCCTGGACGGCGACCGGACCGGCCACGACGCCCTGCGCAGGGCACCCGGCGGAGCCAGCGCATACGACCGGCTGCGGGCCGGGCTCGACACGCTCGCCCGCCACGGCCGCCCCCGTCACCTCTCCGCGCGCGTCAGCGTCACCCCGTACACCGGCCGCCTCCTGGACATCCTGGAGCACGGCATCGCGCTCGGCTTCGACGAGGTCGGGTTCGGTGCGGTGGTCAGCGCCCCGGACCCCGCGTACGAGATCACCACCGAGGCCTTCGCGGGCTTCCTCGAGCAGATGACCGCCTGCGGCGAACGGGCCCTTGCGGAGCTGTCGGCCGGCCGCGCCTACCCGTTCGGCAACTTCCAGACCGCCATGGAGCAGCTGCACCGGGGCGCCCACCGCCCCTACCCCTGCGGGGCCGGCGCGGGCTACCTCAGCGCCTCCGCGGAAGGGGGCCTCTACGCCTGCCACCGGCTGGTCGACGACCCCGCCTTCGCCATGGGCTCACTGGCCGCTGGACCCGACACCGCCGCCCGGCAACGGCACCTGGCCGAACGCCACGTGGACCGGCAGGAGCCCTGCCGGTCCTGCTGGGCCCGCTACCTGTGCGGCGGCGGCTGCTACCACGAGGTCAGCCGACGGGGCCGGCCCGGCTGTGACTACATCCGCGGCTGGCTGTCCTTCTGCCTGCGCGCCTACGTCGAACTCGTCCAGGCCGCGCCCGAGTTCTTCGAGCAGCGGTCCGCAGCGGCCCCGCTCACGAGCAGTGCCAGCACCGTCTGAAGGCCCGAAGGAGCCCGTCCATGCCCGACCTGCCGACTCCCACTGGGAAGATCCTCCCGCGCAACCTCACCGCGCGGGCCGACCACGTCGTACGCGGCAACCCCTCCAACACCCGCCCGGAGAGCGGGGTCGACAACTGCTTCCCGGGGCTCGAGTTCGACCAGCGCAACCTCGACAAGGCCTTCTTCCCCGGGATGCTCTTCGACTTCCACCGCTACAACGGTTCCCGGGCGCTGGAGGTGACCGGCGGGGTGGCCGCCGCCCACGGGCTGACCACGGCGGACCTGGCGGGCGACAACCAGGTCTTCATCGGGGCCGTGTGCGGCCGGACCCGGGTGGACCAGACCGATGCCCAGGTCGAACCGGTCGACTGCCGTGAACGCGACGGCCTGGATGTCTGGCGGCAGGTGCACGATCTGCTGCCGGGCCGGATCGCCGTACTCCTGCTGGGGCGCCAGACAACCGTCGCCACGCTCGGAGCCGCCGCGGTCGGCAACCTCAACGCCCTGCGCATGAGCGGTGAGAGCTTCGTCCGCCGTGCCCCCGACGGCCGGTTCCAGCTGGCCGTGCTGGTCTCGGACCGGGCCCGGTACCTGGACGAGAACGGGGTCATCGACCCGGAGGTGTATCGGCCGGGAGACCTCACCCGCAGCCTGTGCGCCCCCTGGCAGTACGACTTCCGTGACTGCGGCTGCTTCTACTGGGCCGCCTCGAAACCCGACGTCGCCGGCAACGCCGACGAGAGCATCCCGCAGATGAACTTCCTGCGCGCGGACCGCACACCGGTCCCGGACCTCGACACGGACGCACTGGACCTCGGCAGCCCGCGCAGGCGGCTGGAGCTCAGCTACCCCCGGCTGATCTCCGACTGGCAGGTGCTGCCCGTGGTGCTCAACGACCGCGAGGACGACAGCATCGGCAACCCGGTGCCGCCCGACATCCCGCTCCTCGACCGGGCGACCGTGATCAGCAGGCTCAAGTCACTGGCCACCGTCGAGCATGCACTGAGCGTGGAGTACCTGTACGCGCACTACTCGCTCAACGCGCCCAGGGAGCTGCCGGATTCGGCGAGTCGGCTGATGCGGCGGATCCACGCCGCGGCCTTCGAGGTGTTCGAGGTCGCGGTCGACGAGATGCGGCACCTGCGCTGGGTGAACGAGGCCCTCGGCACCCTGGGCGAGAAGCCCGTCGTCGGGCGGGCGGCGGAGATCGTGCGCGACACGGTCCACCCCTTCGAGCTCCGCCCGCTGACACCCGCGCAACTGCAGTGGTTCATCGACGTGGAGGCCCCCAGCCAGCAGGTGGGCACCGGCCTCGACGGCATGTACGTCCAGCTGCACCGGAGCATCATCAAGCAGCCGGACGTGTTCCCCGAGGCCGACAGGCTGGCCCACCTGATCAAGCTCGTCATCGACGAGGGCGAGGAGCACTTCCGTCGGTTCACCGCGGTGAAGGAGCACTTGGTGGGCCTCGATCCCCTCGTGTACCTGCGACCCCTGCGGCGGCCGGGCGCGCAGGACGAGCTGGGCCGGACGCTGCTCGACCTCAGCGACCGGTACTACGCGGCACTGCTCGGCACCCTGCAAGCCACCTTCGCACTCGGCGACCAGGCCGGTGGTCTGCTGATCGGCCAGGCCCGGGTCACGATGGAGAACCTCCACGAGATCAACCACCTCCTCGCCACCCGCGGCATCGCGCCCCGCTTCACCCTGCCCCCGGCCTTCGCGCCGGGCGCGGGCGAGCTGCCGCCCGAGCTCGCCGACGGTCAGGCCACCAGGGAAGCGGCCATCGCGGCGATCGAGGCCCTGGCCGCCATTCGGGAACTCGACGGGGACCTGAGGGACATGACGATCAGTCAGCAATTCGAAACCGCGGCTCTGCTGGATGTGCTGGAGCTTCAGGGATGAGCCGCCCCGTCGAGATCGGCGGGGCCGGACTGGCGGAGCTGACCTGCGCCCGGCTACTGGCCGGGCGCGGGCACCGGGTCCGGCTGCCGCCGCCCGGGCCGGGCGCGGCGGGGGCGGGCGCCACGGGGGCTCGGCCGCTGCTGCTCGCCGGGCCGGCCCTGGAGCTGCTGGACTCCCTGTGGGGTCCGGGACTCCTCGACGGGAACTGGGAGGTGACGCACCGACAGGTGTGCTGGGGCGACGGGCCGCCTACCCGGTTCGCGCAGGCCGGCCGGGTGGTGGACGGAGCCGAGGTGGCCGTCCGCATGCGGGAGCGGCTGGCGGAGCACGGCATGGACGAGGGGCGCGCGGATCCGCCGGAGGGACCGCCCGGATGGGTGGTGACCGCCCGTGCGGTGCCCGAACGGGCCGCCGGGCGGCGGCGGTTGCTGGCCGGAACGGCCCCGCTGCGGCCCGGTGCCGACGAGCGCACCGCCGTCCTCGGCACCGCCGAAGCGGGCTGGGCACAGCTCACCCCGCTGGGGCGCGGCGCCGCCCTCGTACAGGCCATGGTGCCCGGTCCGGCCGGGGACCCCGTCGCCCTGCTCGCCCGGCTGGCCGCCGAGACCGGTCTCGGGGCGCTCCTGCGCCACCCGCCCCGGTCCGCCGCCGCCGTCCCGGCCGCCCCGCTGCTGCACCCGGCCCCCGCGACGGCACCCGCCGGGGACGCCCCGGGCCGGCTGCTGGTGGGGGCCGGAGCCATCCGCTACGACCCCCTCAGCGGCACCGGAACCGCGCAGGCCCTGCGTACGGGCATCCTCGCCGCCGCCGTCATCGACGCGGCCGTGCGGGGGACCGCGGCGCCCCGTGCACTGTGTGCCCACTACGCCGCCCGGCTGCGCGCGGCCTACGTCGAACACCAGCGCAGCTGCGCCCGGTTGTACGGGAGCGCCTTCGCCGGACCCGCCTGGTCCGACGAACTCGACGGCGCCCGGAACGCCGTCGCGGTCGGCTGACTCCCTCGACCGCCTACGGGTCGCACGAGGGGCGCCAGGCCAGGTGTGGCAGGAGGTCCCGCCACTGCTGTTAGGGGATGCCGACGACCCCTTCCAGGGCGTCATCCCACGGGAGTGCATCCCCAACCGGATCACCATCCCCACGCGGATCCCGGCCTGCTCCCTACCCGATGCCGACGCACGCCGGGCACTTCCGGATGTCGATTCGGCGAGCCCTGCCCGACGGTGCGTCAGAACGTTCAACTATCGGTCGGTGCCGCACCTCAGGACCCCGGGTGGACCGAGGGCGCCAGGGCGCACCCAACGGGGCCGGTGTCGGCCTTGGTGCCGCCGACGCCCTCTGTGCGAGTGAATCCAGGCCCTCGTGGGCCCACGGCTCGTACGGCTGTCACGCGTGCGGGGCGCGAGCACCGTTCAAGCGCCCCTGCATGCGCCCTGTTCGCAGCCCAGGGTTCATGCCACCCTGTGCCCTGCAGGGAACACGCACGTCGTGTTCGTACGCGCCATTTCCGGGGGAAGAATTGGCTCGGGACAGCGATCCACGCTTCGACCACCGCGTAGCTGCCCTCGTACTCAAGACAGGCGATTACCGGCTCCACCACGGAGGGCTCGGGGTCATCCGCTCCCTCGGCCGAGTTGGCGTCCAGGTTTACGGTGTGCACGAGGACTCCTTCACGCCCGCATCGCGCTCGGCGTTCCTGCGCGGCGGCTTCGTCTGGCGCACCGGCGACGAGCTCGACTACCGACGGCAGCTCATGGAAGGCATCGGCCGCATCGCCGAGCGGATCGCCGTCCCCTGCGTGGCCGTACCCACGGACGATCAGGCCGCCGTCTTCCTCAACGAGGACGCAGACCGGCTTCCCGATGAGCTTCTGTTCCCGGTCTGCCGCACCGGACTCACTCTCGACCTCGTCAACAAGCGACGATGTGCCGAGCTCGCCGAGCGGGCCGGATTCCTTCCGCCGCGCACGCGTATCCAGCGGTGCCCCGCGCCCGAAGCAGCCCTCGCCGACGTGGAGCTCCCCGTCGTCGTCAAGCGCACCGAGCGGACCCTGCTCCCGGACGGCTCCCGTACGTACGGCACCGTGATGGCCCGAAGCCGCGCGGAGTTGCGCGCGGCCACCACAGAGGCCGGGCAGGAGTACGAAGTCCTGCTCCAAGAGGTCGTGCCGGGCGGGCCGGGAGACGACTGGCTCTTCCACGCCTACTGCGACGCCGGGTCCGTCAGCCTGGTCAGCTTCACCGGCCGCAAGCTGCGCTCGTACCCGGCCCACGCGGGCGAGACGGCCTACGCACGTTCCGAGGACAACCCGGAGCTGCGGGAGCAGGCCGAGCACTTCCTCAAGACCGTCGGTTTCACCGGAATCGTCAGCATGGACGTGCGGTACGACCGTCGTGACCGCACGTACAAACTGCTGGACGTCAATCCGCGTGCGGGCGCCTGCTTCCGGATGTTCGAGAACGTGCATGGCATCGACGTGGTACGTGCGCTCCATCTCGACCTCAGCGGTCGCCCGGTGCCCCGAGGGCCTCAGCTGGAGGGCCGTACGTACGTCGTCGAGAACTACGACCTGAGGACGTGGCGCACCCACGCACGCAAACAAGGTCTGTCCCTTCGTGGCCTGCTGCGTGCCCTCCGGTCCGCTGACGAGCGCGCGTGGTTGACTGCGGACGACCTCGTGCCCGCCGCGATCCTCGGACTGCACGGCGTGGTGCCGCGCAGGTGGCTGGAACGAGGCCCCACGACCCTTCGGTACTTCCAGGGACGCGCCGCATCCCGGCCGTCCCGGCATTCGTGACCACGGAGGCAGCATGGAGATCAGCCAACTCGTCGACTTCCTCGCGCCGTTCCTCGCACCGTTGCTCGAGGGCGCGGGTCGCGCGACGGCCGCCGCGGCGGGTGAGGCCTGGGACCACGCGGCCCGACTGTGGAACCGGCTCGCGGACCGGGTCCGTGACCGTCCCGCCGCTCTGGAGGCGGCGCAGGACGTCGCCGAGAGCCCTGACAGCACCGGCGCACGCGACGCCTTGGCATGGCAACTGGAAAAGCTGCTCACCGCCGACACCGCGCTGCGCGAGGAGCTGAGCGCGCTGTGGAAGCAGGCCACGGCTGCCGGCGTCACCGTCACCAACGTGACGGCGAGCGGCACCCGCTCGATCGCCATCGGCGGCGACGTCAGCGGCGGCAGCATCAGCACGGGGGACGGGGCCTCGTCGCAGCGGGACCCGGATGAGTGACACCGGGCCGGTGCCGGGCTCCGTGACCGCGACCGGCGACCGGAGCATCGCCATCGGCGGGGACGCGATCAACGCCCTGCTGGTCACCGGCGACAACAACACGTTCTTCATCGGCCGGTACGCGCGGCTCCAGGACGCCTACGTCAGCCCCGTACAGCTCCACCGCGAACTGGAGCTGGACAGGTTCACAGGACGCGGCTGGCTGGTCGCGCAGCTGGATGCGGCCATGGGCCGCCACGACCGAGGCTACGTCCTGGTCGAGGCTGAGGCAGGGATGGGCAAGACCACGTTCCTCGCATGGCTCGCCCGCCAGCGCGGCTACGTCCACCACTTCGTACGTCTGATGCAGGACCCGAACGACTCGGGCGCAGCACTGCGCAATCTGAGTGCCCAGCTGATCCGGGCATGGGACCTGGACACCTACGCCGTCGGTGGCGTCCTCCCGCCCACCGCGGACCGCCCGGAGTTCCTCTCCGAGCTCCTGGAGGCGGCCGGCGCCCGGCGGGACGCACTGAGCCCGGGCGAGCCCATCGTGCTGGTCGTCGATGGCCTGAACGAGACGACGCCCGCGGCCGGACAGAACCCTCTGGGACTGCCGTCGTACCTGCCGGCGGGCGTGTTCGTCGTCACCGCGCAGCGGCCCGTCCACATCCCGTTGAGGATCAACGTCCCCAGGGAGATCATGCGTATCGATCGGGACAGTGAGGAAAACCGGGGCGACGCACGCGCGTTTCTCGAAGGTCTCAGCGAAAGCGATCCGTTGTGCGGCATCCTGGCGCGCAACGGCACACCCAAGAGCCGGTTCGTGGACACGCTCCTGGCCAAGTCGGAGGGGGTCTGGATCTATCTCCACCACGTAGTCGCCGAGATCTCCGCACAGCGGCTGTCCATCGACCGGATCGACCGACTGCCCACCGGTCTGTGGCACTACTACGCGCAGTACTGGCACGACTGGCAGAGTCGTCACGAAGAACGCTGGCACGAGCTTGACCTACCGGTGCTGTCCGTGATCGCGGCCGCGGCCGAGCCCCTGTCGGCGCGGCTCATCGCCGAGTTCGCGGGGACACCCCGCACGGGCACCGTGGAGGACCTGCTCGACAACGACTGGCGTCCCTTCCTCCATGCCGACGAGAGCGGCGAGGACGTTCGCTACCGCACTTTCCACGACAGCCTCGGAGAGTTCGTGCGGGGCGCCGTCGCCGTGGAGGAGCTGACCACCGCGGAGCGCTCCCTGGGCCGGCGACTGGCCCGGGCGACGCGGGAGGCGCACGCGCGGATGGCCGAGCGCTACCTCACGGCGTGGGGAGGGCTCGCGGACGGCCTTCCCCGGCTCGCCGAGGCCGGACGCGAAGGGCTGGACGGGGGCTACGGCCTGCGCCATGTCGTCGACCACCTCGTCGGCGCCGACCGGCAGGAGGACGCGCACACCCTGATGACCCTGTCCCGTGAGGCGGGGCCGCGCCGCCTCAACGTGTGGTTCGCGGTCCACCGACGAGCCGGTGAGATCGCTGCCTACCGCCGGGACGTCGCCGTGGTGCGCAACGCGACGCGGCTCGGCACGGAGCCGCTGGCCTGGGCGCTCCGGCTGCGCTACGTCCTGATCGCCTGTTCGCTCAACAGTCTCGCCGAGGCCACTCCCCCCGCTCTGTGGTCGTTGCTCGTGCGCCACGGCAGGATGTCGGCGGCGGAGGCTCTGACCCAGGCGCGGGAGATCCCCACCGCGGAGGACCGGTCCGAGGCACTGACCAGCCTGATCGAAGCGGTCCCCGCGGCGCTGCGGGAGGACGTCGAACGCGAGGCGATGGCCGCGGTCCGGTCGGTGCCCGACGGGTTCTGGCGGGTGGGCGAGTTGTGGCGGCTGAACCACCACGTATCCGCCGAACGGAAGGGGGAGCTGCTGTCGGTGGTGCGCTCCCTCGCCGACCCCTACTACCAAGTGGTGGCGCAGAGACTGCTCGGCGTCCAGGAAGGCATGCCGGCGCTGTCGATACCCAGAGAAGGGCACGGACACGAACTCGATCTCGAGTCTCCCTCGGGCATGGCCGCCAGCGCCGCGTTCATCGAGGACTACCGTCGTCGCCGGCACCAGGCGGCCGTACGGCTCGGGCAGGCCGGATTCTCCACGGACGATCCGGCCCACGACGCGACGGACGATCCGGCCTCCCGCTACTGGCGCGCCCATCTGCTGACCCTGGCCGCGACCGACGCGTCCGGCGACGAGGCCGGAAGGCTCGTCGGGGCGGCCTTCGACCTCGGGACGGTCATTGACGACCGCCGTGCGGGCACGACCGCCTGGGCCGCACTGGCCTCAGCGCTCGAACAGGAGTCCTCTGCGGACACGTGGGCGGTCGGCACACTGGCCAACCGCATCCCCGTCCCGGCACACCGCCTGGCCCTGCTGAGCGGCCTCATGGCCTGGACCACCGAGCCGGAAGCGGAGGAGGCCGCACACCGCGGGGTGCTGGCGGCCCTGGCGGCATTGCCGGACGACACCGCCCGCGCGGCCGTCATCGCCGACCTCGCTCCTGCCCTGGCGCGGTGCGGCGCGGCGCGGATCACGGAGATCATCGCGGCTGTGGACGACGTCCACAGCCGCACCCAGGTGCTGCAGGCTCTGGCGGACCATGCGACGGACCCCGTCGCACAGCACCTCGCCGAAAGCCTGGCAGGGCTGGTGACGACGCCGGCCCGCCCACGGGGCTGGGCGGCGTTGCTCGCCCAGGCCGCGGCGCACCTGCCCGGGGACGCCATCGACAGGGCCTGCGAACTCACGCAGTCGATCCCGGAGGACGAACTGCGCTGGGCGGCACGGTCCGCCCTGGGGGTCCGGCTGTGCGCGCTCGGGCGTACCGCGGAGGCCGCCGGACTGGCCGAGTCGGTCGGCGGGCTGTGGCTCGGCGAGCTGCTGTACGCGCTGGCCCGAGCACGCCTGGACGACGAGCAGGCCGAGGCAGCCGTGGAGCTCGCTCCACGGCTGCCCTACCGGACCTGGCGAGTGGACATCCTCGCCCGTGCCGCCCGCACACTTCCCGTCGAGCGCGCCGGGACGCTCCTCGCCGAGGCCCGCCGACTCGCGGTCGGCCTCGACGCCCCGTCACACGTCTCCGTCCTGACCCGAATGGCGACCGCGGCACCGTCGGCCGCGCAGGCCGAGCTCTGCGAGGAGGCCCTGACCCTGGCTCAGGGCATCGAGGACTACTACGAGCGGTCCGTCGCCCTGTGCATGGTGGCGGAGGCTCTTGTGTCCTGCGGGAACGTGACACGGGCGAGCGAGGTGTGTGCGGACATCCCCCTGGACCTGCTGCACGCCGACGCGCTCACCGCGGTCCTCCGCAGCGGAGCTCCGGACCTGTCGTCCGCGCTTGCCGAGCAGATGGCGCGGATTGCCGACCGGCCTGCGCGGGCCCAGGTCCGTGTCGCGGCCCTGCGCCAGGCGCTGCGTGATGCACGGACCGGTACCGGCACGGGGGTGAGCCCCGCCGCGCTGTACGAGTCGGCACTCGACGACTTCGCCGCGGGCCCTCGAGAGCGGCTCTTCACGAGTCTGCCCGGGCTGCTGGAAGCAGTGGCCGAGTGCGACGGGCCCGCATCGCTGCGCACCGTGGCGGCGGACCTCGCCGACATCCAGAGCTGGTGGCCATGACCGCCCCTACCCCTGCGAGGCGTGCGTGTTCGAGCTCGTCCTTCACCACCGCTACGACCGACCCGGCGCCGAGGACCTGTCGGGCCGCGGCAACCACGGCTACGGCGCTCCCGGCAGAGGGGAGGGCCGGGAAGCGGGCACGGGCGCCGCGCTGTTCGACGGAACGACCGACCGCGTCTTCGTGCCCCCCTCACCGACGCTCACCCGGTCCGGGGGTATCCGCGCCGACCTGACCGTGAACCTGGAGGAGTACGTCCATCGGCGCACCCTCATCGAGGGTTACCTCTCATTCGCCTTAGGGGTCGAGGGCGACGGCGCACTCGGAGCCAGTATCTACCAGAACATGGAGTGGGGCGGCATCCAGAGCCGGCCGGGCCTCGTACCGCTCGGCCGATGGGTCCACGTGACGTTCGTGTACACCGACGACGGCGCCATGGCGCTCACCATGGACGGGGAACTCGTGGCCGAGGGCTACGGCGGACTCGGCCCGGCACAAGGCATCCACTGGCCGTTCGGCCTCAACATCGGTGCCTGGCCCGACGGCGACCAGCGCATGTGGAAGGGGCGGATCGAGGAGGTCATGCTGTGGAGGACGGCACCGAACGGCACGAAGGCGCCCCTGTGACGGCGGGAACAGCCCTCGGCGCGCACCTGGGCAGCTACGCGCCGCGCAGTCGGTTACGCGTGCCCACCACCCGCGTCGAACGCGCGCGGGTGCCTGCGGTCGACGCCCATGCCCACCTCGGCCGGTGGCTCACCGGCGGCTGGGCGGTGCCGGATCCACGGGAACTCGTCCAGACCATGGACCGCTGCAACATCCGCGCCGTCGTCAATCTGGACGGCCGGTGGGGCGCGGAGCTCCAGCAGAACCTCGATCGGTACGACAGGGCCTACCCGGGCAGGTTCGCCACCTTCTGTCATCCCGACTGGTCCCGGCTGCGCGAAGCGCAGGACGAGCGGGCCGGTGCCCTGCTGGCGGACGACCTCGAGGCGGCCGTGGCCGCAGGCGCCCGCGGCATGAAGGTCTGGAAGGACCTGGGCCTCGGGGTGCGGGACGGCGCGGGGCGGCTGGTGCTGCCGGACGACCCCAGGCTGTCGCCACTGTGGCGCCGCACGGGCGAGTTGGGTGTGCCCGTCGCCATCCACACCGCCGACCCCATGGCCTTCTTCGACCCGCCGGACCCCTCCAACGAACGCCTTGAAGAGTTGCTGGCCCACCCGGAGTGGTCCTACGCGGGCCGGGGCCTGCCCACCTTCGAGAGGCTCATCACCGCGCTGGAGGCCGTGGTCAAAGGTCATCCCGGCACGACTTTCATCGGTGTCCACGCCGGATGCTGCGCCGAGGATCTCGGCCTGGTCGGACGCATGCTCGACACGTGTCCGAACTACCTCATCGACATCTCGGCACGGCTGGCCGAGCTCGGTCGTCAGCCGCGCCGCACCCGGGCACTCCTGCTGCGCCACCCGGGCAGGGTGCTGTTCGGCACCGATGAGATTCCGCCTTACGAGGCCGCGTATCGGACGCACTTCAGGTTCCTGGAGACCGAGGACGAGCACTTCCCCCACTCGGACGAGCATCCGCCCCTGCGCGGCCGATGGATGATCTCCGGGCTGGGACTGCCGCCGGACGTCCTGGCCGAGATCTACGCCGGTACCGCGCACCGCGTCATTCCGGGGCTCTGAAACCAGCGGCGAGGAGGCACAGTGCAGCACCTGCGCGACACCGTCCTGATCCTCAACCACCGTTTTCTGCCACAGGGACGCCACGCTCCCTACCTCTACGGCGTCGTCCAGCATGCCGTCAGAGCGGCGGACATCCTCCATCTCAACGGCGGGCGCGTCGCCTTCGTCTTGTATCGGCGCCGCGACGGACTGCGCCGCCCCCGGGTGCGGCCGCTACACGTCTTCGGCCGTTATCCCGCGGTCAGCCTGGAGTTCCACTACGGCATGACGGACGCGGAACTCACCGACGCATTCCGCACAGCGATACGCGCGGCCGGCGGCGAGGAGGGCGAGCCCTCACCGGTCGTCTACTACCAGACCTCGGCCGTACTGCCTTACGCACCACCGGAGTTCGACTCCTTGATCACCCACCACTCCCCCTTCGTGACGCACGTGGCCGAGGCGATCGGCTGGCCGGCGGCGCAGCAGGCCTTCGACTGGGACCACGCGAAGGCACGGCATCTCCAGCACGTCCAGCAGCGGGGCCTTGACGTCGTGCGCCGCCGGGAACGTCTGCTGTGCGCCGAGATATCGCCCCTGCAGGTCCGGCGCCTGCGCGCGGAGGGTGTGCCGGCCGGGCGCGTGACGGCGCTGGCACAGCCATTGGACGGTGCGGTGGGCCGGGCCCGCCTGCCGGAGGAGCTTGCCGGTCTGCCCCTCTCGTCCGGTCTCCTGGCGGTGACCGCCGTGTCACGGCTGGACCACTTCAAGAACGTCGAGCTGTTCGTGGCGGGCTGCCGGCTCGCGATCGAGAACGGCGACCTGGCACGGGCGGTGGTGATCGGCGGGTTCCCGGAGGACGCGGAGCGCGAGCGGCTGCGGGCTTCGATACCGAGGGAGCTCCGCGAGAGGTTCGTCTTCACACCCCGCACCGGCCGGGACGCGCTGGTGGGGCGCTTCTTCCCGTCCCTTGCGGGCAAGGCGGTGTTCGTCTGCTCGTCGCGGTTCGACCTCGTGCCGTACACGGCGCTCGAGGCCGCACGTTCGGGTCTGTGCACGGTCGTCGCGGATGTCGGCAGTGTGGGCGTGCAGGAGATGCTGCCCGAGCAATACCGATTCCAGGCCACCCCGGCGGGTCTCGCCGACTGCCTCAAGCGCCTCGCGCACGACCCGTCGGGGATCAGGGACTTCTCCGGTACGAGCGCCGAGATCCGGCATGCGACGAGCGATGGGGCGTTCCTGTCCGGCTTCCGGGAACTCTGCGGCCGCTTTCAGCGCAGTCGTACTTCGGGCTTGTAGAGGTCCAGCCAGACGGTGAGGTTGAGTACGTCCTCGATGCCGTTGCGCGTCGCCGCCGGAAGCGACTCCGGGGGGACGCGCACCGCGGCAGCCAGCCATCGGGGGTCGATGAGATCGAACAGCGGCTGATCGGGGTGCCGGAGCAACTCTGCCGCCTGCTCCTGCAAGACCTGCGCATGGCGGGTCGACCGCAGGGTGGGATAGGCGCTCTTGCGGCGTTCGAGCACCCCTGCCGGGAGCAGGCCGCGGCTCACCGCCCTCAGGAGGCTCTTCTCGCGGCCGTCGTGGCTCTTCATGTGCCAGGGCGCGTTGTGCACGTACTCGACCAGCCGGTGGTCGCAGTACGGCACCCGCACCTCGAGCCCGACGGCCATGCTCAACCGATCCTTGCGCTCCAGCAGGACGCGCAGGATGCGCGTGAGGTGCAGATGGCTCGACACCCGCATGCGCCGTTCCAGCGGACTGTCGTCCGGCAGGGTGTCGACCTCGGCGACGGCGGTCGCGTACAGGTCGTGGAGGTAGGTGTCGAGGTCGAGCGACCGGGACAGCTCGGGGCGCAGGGCAGATCGCAGTTGACCGTAGCCGCTGAGCCCGGCGATCCAGGGGAAGGCGGCTGCCTGCTGCACGTGCGGATCGTGGTTCCAGTGGTAGCCGCCGAAGAGTTCGTCGGCGGACTCGCCCGACAGCGCCACTGTGCAGCGTTGCCGGATCTCCCTGAACAGCAGGTACAGCGAGCGGTCCCGGTCCTGTGAGGTCGGTGGCAGGTCGTAAGCGGCGACCGTCTCGCGGCGGATGCGGGGCTCCGCGATCTCGTCCGCGTCCACCAGGACGTTCGTGTGGCGTGTGGACAGGTGCCGGACGACTTCGCGGACGAACGGAGCGTCGGCCTCGGGACGTTCGAGGTCGGCCTCGACCATGTCGGTGTGATCGGCGAAGTCCACCGAATAGCTGGCGACGGATTCCCCCAGCGGGCCCAGCTGTGCCGCGGCCATGGCGGTCAGCGCGCTGGAGTCCAGCCCGCCGGAGAGCAGGACGCAGACCGGCACGTCCGCCACCATTTGACGGCGGACGCCGTCCTGTAACAGGGCGCCGACGGTCTCGACGGTTTCAGGCAGGCTGTCGCGGTGGTCGTGGGCGGTGAGCCGCCAGTAGGGCCGGGTGCGCAGGCCGCCGCGGTCCACGGTGACAGCGGCCCCCGGCGGCACGTGGCGCAGCCCCGCCCACACGGGCTGGTCGATGCTGAGGCTGTGCGCGACCATCTCACGCAGCCCGTCGGTGTCGATCGCGGGGCGGGACAGCGGATGGGCGAAGATGGCCTTCGCCTCGGAGCCGAACAGCAGGCCGTCGGGCGTGGACCGGTAGAACAGCGGCTTGATGCCGAGCCGGTCCCGCACGAGGACGAGCCGGTCGACCCTGGCGTCCCACACCGCGAACGCGTACATGCCGTTCAGCCGCCGCGCGACGTCCGGACCCCACTCGAGATAGCCCAGGAGCACCACCTCCGTGTCGCAGGACGTGCGGAACCGGTGTCCCATGGAGGCGAGTTCGGCGCGGAGTTCGGCGAAGTTGTACGTCTCGCCGCTGTAGGTGATGACCACCGGGCCGTCGGGTGTGGGCGCCACGAGCGGTTGGACCCCGCCCGACGGATCAAGCACCGCCAGCCGGTGGTGGCCCAGCGCGGCATGCCGTCCCGTCCACACACCGCTGCCGTCCGGGCCGCGTCTGCGCAGCGTGTCCGTCATCGCCCTGACGACGGGCGGCTCTGCGAGGAGGTCGCGGTCGAAGGACACCCATCCGGTGATACCGCACATCTCAGCTCCGTCGGCGGGAGGCAGCGGAAGCCGCTCGTGCTCGGCTCCGGTCACCCCATTCTCTGGTACACCGACGCCCTCCGGCCAGCCAGGAATCGGCCTTCCCCCGCACCGGACGCGGCGCGGTCTCCGCACCCAGCGGTCTCGAGCCGGTCCCCGCTCCTGCTGGCCTCTAGCACAGCAAGTCCGGATTCGGACGCTGGCCACGGATCGAATTGCTCTCGTACGCACTGGGGGAGGAGGCTTTCCGACCTGGGACGTCGGTGCGGCTTGAGCCTTTTTTGCCCTAGGCGGGGGTAGGCCGATCGCTCGTACTGTCCCGCAGCGGGGCCATTCGCTCGGGTCTCGGATGCCTTCCCGAGCAAGTGGGCTGCCGCTCCCATCAGGGCCTCTCTTTCCGGTGCTGGTTCCGTGCTGGCTCGCGACCCGAGATGGAGAGAAACACGCAGGTCAGCCGCGTATGTGGTGGGACACCATAGTTCGACGCTCCCGCATCCGCCCGGCCGCATGCCCCCGGCGGTGAAGGGGGCAGGTTTATGCGGGCGCCGTCTGAGGGACGCGGGGTCCACGGCCTGTGGGAGGAGTCAGTGACGGCCTGCTCGGAGCATTGCGGTCCCGCGTGTGTAAGAGGGCGTTTCGTCCCGTTGTTTCATCCCGGATTGCCGGATTGCCGGATTGCCGGATTGAGCGCGTTTCATGTGTCACGCCAGCTCGGGGTGGATTCGGCGGTGAGTCTGCGGGTCATGAGGTTGATCATCGCGAGGTGGATCATGGCTTCGGAGCGGTGTGGGTGGGCTTCGTAGTCGCGGGCGAGGCGGCGGTGGTTCATGAGCCAGTCCAGCGTTCTCTCGACGGTCCATCGACGGGGCAGGACGGCGAATCCCCTGGTCGTGGGGTCGCGGCGGACGATGTGCATGTCGATGCCGAGGGTGGCGGCATGTTCGACGAGGTGCTGGCGGTAGCCGCCGTCGACCCAGGTCTTGCGGACGGTCGGATGCTCGGCGGCGACCCGTTCGATGAGGGTCTGGCCGGCGATCGAGTCCTGCACGCTGGCCGCGGTGACCAGGACTCCGAGGAGGAGCCCGACGGTGTCGATGACGATGCTCCGCTTGCGGCCCACGATCTTCTTGCCGGCGTCGATGCCCTGCTCAGAGGTGGGGACGTTGACGGAGGTCTTGATGCTCTGGGAGTCGATGACGCAGGCGGTCGGTTCCTCCTCGCGGCCTTCCTGCCTGCGGACTTGGCGGCGGAGGAGCGTGTTGAGCTGGTCGAAGACGCCTTCTTCCTGCCAGCGGGCGAAGTATGCGTAGACGGTGTTCCAGTGCGGGTAGTCGTGCGGCAGATAGCGCCATGGGATGCCCGTCCGGTTCACGTAGAGGACCGCGTCCAGCAGGCTCCGCAGGTCGTGGTCCGGTGGTCGGCCGATGTCCAGGCCGCGGCCGCGGCGCTCGGACCGCCAGGCGGTCAGGACCGGCTCGACCAACTCCCACCGGGCATCGGACAGATCGCTGGGATATCGGCGGCGTTCAGGCATGAACCTGAACTACCCAGCCGGCCCCGGCGCGCGGACCGGCGCTCGAAGCAAACAGCGCGAAGACCGGCGCCTTGGGATGAAACAGGAGCAGCCAGGCCAAGACGCCCGCCTGACAGTCACTCCCACATCATCAACCACACCAACCTCATCACTCCCAGCCGATCACAAGCCCATATCGGCGCAAGAGAACGTAATGATGAGCTAAACGCCCTCTGACTGATCGTTTCAGAATGGGTTTGGCTCGAGGTCTCGGCGGTCGGGCCGGCGGGCGGCCCCGGCCGTCGCAGGCGAGGTGGACCCCGGTGGTCAGACCGCCGCGGGCCCGTCGGCCGCGACCAGGCATCATGTCGCCATGATCCAGAACGACCGGCACGCGCCCGAGGCGCTCCCGCAGCATCCGGACGTCACCGAGGCGATCATCCGGGAGCGACGCCTCCACGACCCCTCCGTCCGTCTCTCCGGCCCCCTCGCCGAAACCCTCTTCGACCCCGATTTCATCGAGGTCGGCGCCTCCGGGCGGCGGTGGACACACGCGGAGATGATCGCCGCCCTGCCCACGCTCCACGGCGGCGCCGACAACAGCAGCCCCATCACCGCAGAGCACTTCGAGGGCACGGTCCTCGCCCCCGGGATCGTCCACCTCACCTACGAGACCCGCATCGAGGACCGGCACGCCCGCCGTTCGTCGATCTGGCGCCGCGACGCCGCCGGGGAGTTCCGGCTCTACTACCACCAGGCCACGCCGGTGCCGGACGGGACGGCCCGGCCGTAGGGTCCGTCCCGGGGCCTGTCCGCCCCTTCCCGTCGGGTCCGACCCGCCCGGCCTGATCCGACGCGAATCGTCAGACGGGCCCTGGGGCGAGCATGTGAATCCTCTCCCGCGGAGCTCGGGTTCCGCTGCGTGCTCCCTCCCGACGCCGCGGTGTCGTCGTACGGCTGGTCGGCTCACGGTTGTCGCCGCTGTGGCCACGGCCCTGGCCCTGCCTCTGTTCGGTCCGACCGAGACCGCGACCGCGAGTCCGCAGGGGCCGGGCGCCTCGCGTGCCGTGCGGACCGATCTGATCGAGAACGGCACCTTCGAAACGGAGCCCGGTCTGGCGGGTGGTCGGCTCAACGACGGCAAGGTCGGGAGGTGGCGCGAGATCGGAGAGGGCTACGCTCTGCCGACTACGGTTCCGGCCGGCCAGAAACGGTCGATGCTCGCCTCCGGTGTTCGTCGTTCTCGATCACCGTTCGCTCACAAGCTCTCCCCACGGATTCTGCAGTCGCGTCATGAGCCCCGCCGGGTGGTCCCGCCCGTGGGCCTCATGCGGTGGTCGCGGCGCCGAGGCGGTGTGGTGCTCGGGCCCGCGTCGGGGCCAGGGCCGGGTTCGTGTTCGCGTCCGGGGTCGTCCGAACGGGTGAACCCGGCTTCGCGGCGATGATTCCGCGGTCGTCCCCGGGTCTACCTCTTGACGAGACCGTTCGACGCATCAGGAGCAAGCCATGGGCCTCATCCACATCGCCATGTTCTCGACCCTCGACCTCGTCGGGCAGGCGCCCGGCGGTCCCGATGAGGACCCCGAGGGGTTCCCCTTCGGCGGCTGGCAGGCGCCCCTGATCGACGAGGCCACGGGCGCCCAGATCCAGGCGGCGTACGAGGGCACGGACGCCCTCCTGCTCGGTCGGCGCACGTACGACATCTTCGCCTCGTACTGGCCGCAGCAGGACGACCACTTCGGCAGGCTCTTCAACCGCATCCCGAAGTACGTGGCCTCCCGTGGCAAGCCCGACCTGCCCTGGGCCGACTCCGAGCAGCTCGGCCCGGACCTGCCCGGCGCGGTGCGCGAGATCCGCGAGCGGCATGAGCAGGTGACGGTCGTCGGCAGCCTGAACCTGGTGCAGACCCTCCTGCACGAGAAGCTCTTCGACCGCCTGGACCTCTGGCTGCACCCCGTCGTGCTCGGCGTCGGCAAGAAGGTGTTCGAGGACGGCGCGGTGCCCACCAACGTCACGCTCCTGGAGCCGCCGGAGGCCAGCCCCAAGGGGACCGTGCACCTGCGCTACGGCCGCGCCGAGGGCACGCCCGCCACGGGGGACATGAGCGCACCCGACCGCGGTCTGGGCGACGAGTCCTGATCTATGCTGGGGCAGCCTGCGGGCGCCGACCGCCTCCCGTCCGGCGAGGAAAGCCCTTCGAGGAAAGCCCCGTTGACTCCGTACTCCCTTGCCTTCTACCTCGATGTGATCACGTCCGGAACGGTGCTCGGCGCCAGGCCGACGGACGGCCCCGACCAGGTCACAGCCGTCCTCGGGACCGACTTCGCCGAGAACTCCCTCGACGGCCACGGCATGTGGCGCGACTACGGCATGGCCGAGTTCTTCTGGCAGCGGGAGTCGCCCGACCACCCTTGGGTGGGGCACCACTTCACCCTGCAGGTGCATCGGCTGTCGTCCCTCGGCAGCCGCGCCGTCAACCCCGTGATCCGTGCGCGGTACGGCCGCTTCGCCCGCCGCCTCCGCTACGGCAAGCTGGAACGGCTGCTGGCCGGGCGCGGCGTACGCATGGAGGACGTCCCGGATCCCAACGGTCCGGCGTACACCCTGCACTGGCAACCCGACTCCCAGGTGTCGGTGTTGGCATGCCGGGCTGCCCAAGGGAGGCACGGGCGTCGGGGCGGCCGCGAGCGCATCGGTGACGTGTACGCCGTGTACTCGTCGACGAGCGCCGAGCAGGTGGCCTTCTACCGGGCGCGCTACGGCGGACCGCGTGCCGAGGGCGGGCGCGGGTGACCGTCGAGGGGTGGTTCCTTCCCTCGGACGTGCCCCAGGCCCGGCGGCGGTGATGGTTCACGGTGTGCTCGTCGCCCAGCAGAACCGCATAAGGAATTGTCGTACCACTCGATGGTCGTGCCGATGAGACTGGTGGCGACGATGCGCTTGAGGGAACCGGGGGGTGTGGGAGCGGTTGTTGCGGCGGCCATGTGCACCACTTGCAGGCATGTGCGGGGACGTTTCGGTGTCGCCACACCGTAGGAAGTCGCAGGTCAGGGGCGTATGTGGTGGGACACCATAGTTCGACGCTCCCGCATGCGCCCGGCCGCCATGGCCCTCCTGCGCGACCTCGTGGAGTCCTGCGGAGCGGCTGGACCAGCGCCTGTCCGTGTCGCGCTGATCGGGAATGACATGAGGCCACCGTGCTGACTACGGAGAGTGGAACCCGCACACATGGGCAGACCGGGCGCGGCCGTCGCCGCAGCGGCCGGCATCATTCCGCCTCGGACCTGGACGGGTCTTTCACATGCCCGCGGGGGACCAGCAGCAGCCTGCTCGGAAGCCGCGCGGTTTCGTCGCGGTCCAGGTCATGACTGCCGGGTCCTGGAAGGTGTGGCCGCCTCGCAAGGGCAGACCCGAGCCGCAGATGTTCGGAGGAGAGCACCGGCGACTCGCCCATTGGCCCTACGACACCGCCACTGAACGGAGCAGCCTGACTGCCGCTACGGTCCAGCGCTCAGCGCACCGGGCGGTAGGTCGCGATGATCACGCCGCTGCTGGTGGGCTCGGCGCTCACCAGCTCCAGCTTCTTCAGGGCGGCGTCATCCGCGAACAGCTTCTTTCGGCCCTCGCCGGCCACCACCGGGTGGATCAACAGCACCAGTTCGTCCAGCAGATCAAGTTCCAGCAGCGAACGCACCAGCGTCGGGCTGCCCGCGACGGTGATGTCCTTGCCCTCGCCTGCCTTGAGCTTCTCGATCGCGGCCGCCAGATCGCCGTTGACGAGCGTGCTGTTGGCCCAGTGCTCGACGCTGTCCAGCGTGGAGGAGACGACGTACTTGGGCGAATCGTTGATCCACTTGGCGAAACCGGCGTCCTCGCCGCTGGTCACCGTCGGCCAGTACTCAGCCCACTCGGTGAAGGTCACCCGGCCCATCAGAATCGTGTCCGCCGTCTCCAGCGCCTTCCCCAGTGCAGCGCCCATCTCCTCGTCGAAGGCGAACTGCCATTCGTTCGGCGACTGGACGACACCGTCGAGCGAGATGAACGGACTCGAAACGACCTTGCGCATGATTCCTCCGTGATGAGTTCCGGGCCGTCTGCCCGGTTGCGGCCGGGACGGCCCTGCGACCGGGACGAGCCGACCCCGTCGGCTACGCCGGGAAACCTACGCGGGCATCGAGGACGAGGGCTTGTACAGAAGCGACAGGGGCTCGGTCCCGTCCGGACGGCTCAGGCCAGTGGCGGTCCGGCCGATGTACCGGGTCAAGGACCGCGCCAGATGCGGCTGGTCGAAGTAGCCCAGCCGGTGCACGACGTCCTGGGCCCGTTCACCCTTCTGAATCAGGATCGCGGCCGCACGGGCGCGGTGGATCTGCCGGATGGCGCCCTGGGTGAGACCCGTCGCCGTGACGAAGCGCCGCTGGAGGGTGCGCTCGGAGACATCGGGGGCAGCGCCGTCGAGCACGGCGGGCACGATCGGGTCGCGGTCCACGATGCCCTCCCGCACCATGCGCCGTACGAACGCCTCCGCGTTGTCGTAATCGGGCGGGTGCCAGGCAGAGCCCTTCAGCCAGACGGAGCGCCGCGTCACATCGGGTATCTCCGCGTTCCTGCCCACGAGCCGGCTGATCGGTATGTGCGGCATCGAGGTGCCCAGGGCGAAGCTGATACCGAAGAACGTGGCGTCCTTGGGGACGGGGGCCGGACATGCCCTGGGTTCTGGGCCCACTACGACTGCCTGGACCTGACCTCGGTGCTCCCAGAAGACGAGCTCCCAGTGCGCCGCCGCGACCGACATCATCCGGCCCACTTCGTTGCTCCGGCTGCGCCACACCCGCTCGACGTACGGCAGCTCCGACGGTCTGCTCTCGATCTCCAGACCCAACCGGATCCCCCCCCGTTCTCCGCTGCCTGAGCCGTCAGTGTGTCACGCCGTCCGGCGGCCGGGCCGCGTGCGAGATGTGCGGGGAGGACCGGCGCGGATCGGTCTGACCGAATGTTTCGCACTGTCTCATTGACGGGGAAGTGCCGACCCCCGGCGTTGCTCCTCACGCCCGGACAATGGGTGACGCTCCCCGGATGATCTCGGTTCTGGACCGTGTGCGCGGCCCGGCCGGGTGGTGGTCACCCCCGGACAAGACGCGGCGGGCCGATCGGCGGCGCCGCGGAAGAGCTGGCGGCCGCCCTCCGGGCTTTGACCGCGGACGGTGCGCCTGCCGCGACGTGGTGGAGCGAACCGTCCCGGCGCTCAAGGGATTTCGGTCGGTGGCGACCCGATACGACGGTGAGGACGTCCAGGTGCCACCTCGGGCAGTGGTCTGGCTGTGGTCGCGTTCTTGACCTGCGGGGGTCACGCGGTGTCGGCGTGGCGGTCGACCTCGTCCAGCACGGCGTCGAGCAGACGGGGGAAGCGCGCGTCGAGTTCTTGGCGGCGGAGGGTGACCAGGCGGGTCTTCCCGCTGGTGCGCACGGAGATGACGCCTGCTTCGCGCAGGATGCGCCAGTGGTTGGACAGGGTGGAGCGGGCCACGGTGACGCCTTCCGGGCTGCAGGTGCATTCTCCGTCCGCGGCCAGGCGTTGCAGCAGGTCCAGGCGGACAGGGTCGCCCAGGGCATGCAGCACGGTGGCGATGTCGAAGTCCTGGGGCTGGGGCTGGGGCAGCGTGGGCATCGGTTCGTCCTCCTCCGGATCCGTGTCTATGATGACGCACGATTCCACAGTTCGGGAATATCGAATTGATCTTGAGGGGTGGACATGAAGGCGCTGAGGACGCTGGCTCGGCTGTACGTGGACGATCTGGATCGGGCGTTGCCTTCACTGCGCGAGCTGACCGGGGAGGACGTCAGGATGCGCTTCCCCTACGCCGACGTGGAACTGGCGGGTATCGGCGGATTCCTGGTCGTGGCAGGCACGGAGGAGGCCCTCGCCCCCTTTCGGAACGTTCAGAGCACGGTCCTCGTCGACGATCTTGACGGCCTGGGCGACCTTCTGGATACGCACGGCGGCGAGATCCTCTCCGGCCCGAACCAGGTTCCCACTGGCCGCAATGCCACGGTGCGACACCCTGGTGGCATCGTCTTCGAGTACGTCGAGCACGCCGCCTGACGGTCTGACGCAGGTAACCCGACGGGGTCGCCGCACGATCCGTCGGACACTCTCCAGGAGCCTCTGCGCGCCTGGTGCCACCAGGTCAAGGCGGGGGACCGGGGCGGCTGGCGCCCCGGCTGGCGTCCCTAGCCGACCGGGGGGCGAGTCAGTGGGATCGTTTGGCGGCGTTTGACCGATGGTGTTCCAGCGCACCGATGGGCAGTGCCGCTGCGCCCATCAGCCCGAGCACGATCGAGCTTGACGCGCCGCCGTGGTGCCGCTCCGGCCTCCCTCGGGGGCATCGGTTCGGCAACCCCGGGCCGGTACGTGTGGAAGTGGGTGTGCGAGGTCCGTCGGTCAGTCGTCCGTTCCGGCGGGAGGTGACCCGGTCGTCAGTGTGGACGGGAGGAAGCACGAACTGATCGGCGGCTTCGGAACACCGGGCACGAATGGCGACCACAGGGCAGCCCGTGAAGGTAGGACGCGCGACTTCTCCGGCCCGGGTCGAGCCGCTCGGCACATGGCGCCGCGAGTGGTCGTCGCGTGGGTCGAGCGAGAAGACCGAGCCGAGTGGAACAAGCAAGGTGGGGGCTTGACGATGTGGCACGGGGTGGATTCGGCGCAAGTACCGATGACGGGCAGGTTCGACTGGTTCGCGCAGACGGTGTCCAGCGCGTTGATGCCGTCTGCGTTCACCCCGCAGGACGCTGCCGGATTCCATGCGGAAGGCGCCTTCCTGGACCTCGGTGCGGCCCAGGTGTCGAGGTTCGCGTATTCACCGCTGCGTTCATGGCGCACCCCGGCGCTGATCCGCCGTGGGGATCCGGAGCAGTACCAGCTGGCGCTGGTGACCACGGGAACCGCCTGGTACGCGCAGGGCGATAGTGAGGCGGAGCTGCACGCCGGGGACATGGTGCTGTGGGACACCTCCCGCCCGTACAAGTCCAGTTCCGGCCTCGACGGCAGCACAGTGGACGCCCTCGTCCTGCAGATACCCAAAGCGCGGATGCCACTGCCCTCTCAGCAGATCGACCGACTGCTCGCACGACGCATGTCCAGCGGCACGGGCATGGGAGCGATCCTGGCCCCGTTCCTGGTCTCCCTGGCCGGGAACGGTCCGGACTGCAGGCCCCTGGACCTGACGGTCCTCGGCAACACGGCAGTGGAGCTGGCGGTTTCGTGCCTGGGCCAGCAACTGGGCGCGGAAGCGCATGCGCCGGCCAGCGCCCGGGCGCAGGTCATGCGGCGTCGGATCGACGCCTTCATCGAACAGAGTCTGACCGACCCGGGCCTGACGCCCCGTGCGATCGCCGACCATCACCACATCTCGCTGCGCACCCTGTACACGCTGTTCCAGAGCCACGACGACCTTCATGGCGGGAGCGAGGGGGTGGCGGCGGTGATCCGCCGACGTCGACTGGAACGCTGCCGGGCCGACCTGGCGCGTCCGCAGCTGCGCCATCTGGCCGTTCACGTCATCGCCGCTCGGTGGGGGTTCACCAGTGCGGCGACGTTCAACCGGGCATTCCGTGCCACCTACGGGACCACTCCGCACGCCTACCGCACCGAGGCAATGGAGTCCGGTCGGAAGGCATGACCTGCCGGACAGGTCGCACATCCGCCCGGGGTGCGTGAGCCGGGCGACGCTCGACGGATCCCGGTTGTGGCGGAACCCGTACAGCCCTTCCAGCACGCAACCTCGCACAGCCCTTGCATGCGTTGCCAGTGAGGTCTGCACGCGATGCACATCACCACATGCGGCGCCGACCTAGCATCTGAAAGCGAGATCGACAGGGGCTGCCCGCAGTTCCCGTCACATCAACAGAGTCACCTGAGCCCAAGCGCCTTGGTCCTCGAGCGCGGAGGCGCATGTATGTCTTCCGTATGCCTCCGCTGCCGTGACTATGGACATCCACGACACCCGTGGCCCCATCTCCAGGGTGTCGTGATCACCTCGGACGCCTCGATTTGCCGCAGCCGCAGCCGCAGCCGCAGCCGCAGCCGAGCCGAGCCGAGCCGAGCCGATCGCTCGTGCGCAGCGCGGTCGTTGCCCCTTGGCCGTCGGCGTTCTCGCCCTCGGCTCTGCTCCGTCAGCCGTGGAACACCGAACCCGAAGAAAGCAACCGCGCATGAAGAAACTCCTCAACGCCGCTCATCTCTACATGATCCTCGGTGTGGTCAGCGGCCTGTACCACCGGGAACTCACCAAGGCCGAGCATTTCACCGGGCAGACCCAGTTGGGGGTCGTGCATACCCATGTCCTCTCCCTGGGAACGCTGTTCTTCCTCGTCGTGCTGGCCCTGGAGAAGCTGTTCTCCCTGACCGCCAGTGCGCTGTTCGGCTGGTTCTTCTGGATCTACAACGCGGGCCTGGTCATCACCGTCGGCACGATGACCCTGCACGGCACTCTGACCGTCCTCGGGCACGACAGCGGTGCCGCAGTCGCGGGCACCGCCGGCCTCGGCCACATCCTGCTGACCGCAGGTCTGGTCCTGCTGTTCATCACGATCGGCAAGCGCCTGCCGGCTCAGCCGCAGGCATCCGCTGCGGGCGCGACCACCGTCGCCCACGCAAGGCTCCGGGACCGGTGACACCTCATGACGATCACCGCGTACACCCTCGCTGTTCTTCTCGATCTGCTCGTCCTGTTCGTCGGTGCGCGATTCCTCTACTCCCCGCATGCCGCGGCGAGCGGATACGGAGTCGCGTCCCCACCGGGCAGCCCCACCGCCTACCTGCGGATCAAGGGCCTGCGTGACAGCAGTTACGGCCTGCTCGGCCTCGCCCTGCTCGCGTTCGTCGGGCCCCGCGCCGAAGCCTGGTACATGCTCGTCGTCGCGCTGCTGCCTCTGGGCGACACGTTCATCGTGCTGCGCAACGGCGGCTCCCGGGCGACCGCCTTCGGCATCCACTTCGCCACCGCTGTCCTGGTGTGGGTGGCGGCCGCCCTGTTGTTCACCCTCTGATCCGGCCCATCTCCTCGACGTCGAGCCGCTTCGCCATGTCACTGTGCAACTCCATCCGATGCCGCGGTCGCCGGCGACCTGAACCCCTCACGAAGGATTGACGGATGTCCCTCGTCACCGGAGATTTCGATGAATCCGTGGTGGTCCGCGCCGCGCAGGCCGAGGTCATCGGCCGGGCCCCGAGCACCGTCCGCCTCCTGGCGGACAGCAGCGCAACCGGTGGCGCCCTGTCCACTCAGCGGGTCACCCTCACCAACGGTGCGGACGGTGCCCGACCGCACCACCACGCCCACTCGGCCGAACTGTTCTACCTGTTGGACGGCACCGCGCAGCTTCTGTCCGGCGAGCAGCTCGTCACAGCCGAACGCGGCGACCTGGTCATCGTCCCGCCCGGCCTGGCACACGCCTTCGCGGCCGCACCCGGCCGCGACGCCGACATCCTCATCGTCATCACCCCGGGCGTCGAGCGCTTCGAATACTTTCGGCACCTCGAGCGCATCGCCTACGGCAAGGTCCCACCCGAGAGCCTTCTGGATGTCCAGGAGCTCTACGACACGTACTTCGCGACCAGCAGCACCTGGACCAACGCCGACGGCCGAGCGGAAGGCCGACTGTACGCAGGGGATGGCCGCCGTCGGTGCCGTGCCCGCCCACGCGCTCCGGGAGCGCCGCCACCACACACCACATACGGGAAATGACCATGCTCGAACACGTGACACGCACACTCGCCGCGCTTCTGAATCTGAACTCGTGATGTCGGTGCGGGTGGGCGGAGTATCCGACTGGCGATGGTCCGTCCCGGCTCGGCGGGTGGGCCAGGTGCCTTCGTCCAGGATCCGGTCGGCTGCTGGGTAGTCTTCGGATCATGTGGAGAGAAGCGGCTCTTGAGGCCTTTCCTGAGGCAGAGTTCCGGAGTCCCGCGCAGGTGGCGGACCTCGCTGACGCAGAGCACCGTCTCGGACGCGAGCTGCCTGCAGAGCTGAGGCAGCTGCTCCTGGAGAGCAACGGAATCATCGGCCGCATCGCGGTGGACACCGTCTGGCCCGTCGAACGGATCGTCGAGCAGAACCTTCTCTTCCGTTCCGACAGCTCCTTCGCCCAGCTGTACATGCCCTTCGACGCTCTGCTCTTCTTCGGAGACAACGGGGGTGGAGACCAGTTCGCGTTCGTGCGGACACCCCAGCGCCCGGACGTCTTCGTCTGGGAGCACGAGACCGACAGTCGCCGATGGGTGGCACGAGACCTCAGGGACTACCTGGGCCGTTCGCTCGCCGAGGGCGGCGACGACTGGTACCAGTAGGTCGTCGGTGTGACTCGGGATCTGCCCGGCCGGCTCGCCATCCGAACCTCGAAGACAAGAAGCTGGTCGGCGAGCAGGCTCGTAGAACCGCTTCTGGGCTTGAGCTTGTGACGCCGGTCAGCCGTCCATGATCAGGCCGGTGCCGGTGAGGCAACCGCCGACGAGGTGCGGGCGGTACTGGATCTGCTTGAGCTTGCGCTTGACCGCTCTCGTCAGCTGGCCGAGATCGGTGGCGGCGAGGTTGCCGAGGTCGCGCTTTACCAGCGACCGGACGCCTTCCTGTGGTTCGAGGTCCGGCGCACAGGCGGGCAGCTGGAAGACGATCAGCCAGTGGGTGTTGGCCTTGAAGAACGTCTTGAGCGGCGGCACGAGGTGGATGCGGGCGTTGCCCCAGACGAGGACGATCGGTCCGCGTGGCTGGGGCACCGTGACCCGAAGATCACCCATCAGACCTACGCGCACGTGATGCCCGACGGCCTCAGCCGAGAAGCTCGGCTGAGGGCATCACGCGTTCCGTTCGTCTGCCTGGCAGGCTCAGCAGCAAGTGATCCGGGGCGGTTGCGTGCGCTGCTGTCAGTGATCGTCCTCCGCTTCGTTGAGCAACCCATGGCCTGGGCGGGCCAGCTTCTCGCTGGGCCCCGGCCGGCACGAGATGTTCCCGTGCTGGTCCGGTGCTGGCTTCAGGGGGGGGCCATGAGGGCGAAAGTGCAGGTCGTAGCTCTGACCCGATGAGTTGTCGTACCACTCGATCGTCGTGCCGATGAGACTGGCGGCGACGATGCGCTTGAGGGAACCGGGGGGGGCGGCGGCCGTCTGCACCACTTCCGAGCGGGTGACGGGGAGGTTTTCGTGTCGCCACCCCTAGGAAGCAGCAGGTCAGGGGCGTATGTGGTGGGACCCCATGGTTCGGGGTACGAGCATGCGCGGGGGCACCACGTCAGGCCGCCGACACATGCTTCCGTCGCCGACGCCCTTCGGCGGGCGCTAGGTTGGCGGCACCGGACGCGAGGGGGACGAGTGACGGACCAACAGCTGCTGTACCGCGTGGAGTCGGATCCTGACTGGAACACGGTCGCGGCGGGCACCGCGCGGGTCACCCTGCACCCGGACGAGAGCGCCCCCGAGGTCATCGTCGTCAGCGGTCCCTGCCCGCGCTGCCACCACGAGAGCGTGCATGCCGAGCCGCTGGTCACGTACGCCAACGCCCTCGACGGCTCCGGTCTGCTCGCCCGTCTCCTGCTCCGCCGGGCCGCCGCGACCGGCTCGCGCGACGTCGAGGTCATCTGCGCCTGTGCCGCCACCCACCCCGAGGCCGGCGAGCACCGTGGATGCGGGGCCTCCTGGGTCCTGCACGTCGAATGGGGCGTCTGATGGCGGTCCGCGTCACGGCCGGCGCGCCCAGCACGCCGGCCAGCCGGTCACGGGCCGACGAGTCCCGCGGCCTCCTGGCGGGCGAGCTGGCCCGGGTCCGCGCCCAGGCCGAGAACTGGCGCAACGGCCTCGCGGCCCTGCTCGGCCTGCTGACCGCGGTCGGGATCGTCAAGGGTCCCGACACCCTGCAGGGGCTGTCGGGTGGGGCGCGCGGAGCGGTGGGACTGCTCCTGCTCGGGGGACTCCTGCTCGCCGCGGGCGGGGCCTTCTTCGCCATGCGCGCCGCTTTCGGGCTGCCGAGGCGGCGCGTGGCCGACGCCTCGCTCGAAGAGCTGCTCACCAGGGAGCGGCTGACCGTGCGCCGCGCCGTCCGGGACCTGCGGCGCGCCATCGCCGCGGGGTTCCTGGCGCTGGCCGTGGTCACCGCGGGGATCGGTCTGACCTGGTACGGCCCCCGGCCCGGGGAGCCGGGGGTGCAGGTCGTGCTGACCGACGGGAGCGCGCTGTGCGGCACGCTCGTCGGGATGGACGCGAAGGGCCTGCGGTTGCGCGTCGAGGACGTGGAGCGGCGGGTGCCCTCCGGACGGATCGGATCGGCGAAGTCGGTGCCGAGCTGTCCCTAGGGGTGTCCTGGCGATCGAGCCCGGCCTGATCGACGAGCCCCCTAGAGGTTGGCTGTCCAGCGGGCGTCGGGGACGGCGCCCTGCCGGTGGAGGTCGGTGATCACGGGTGCGGTCTGCGCCCAGAGGACCTCGACGATCTCGTGGATCGCCGCACCCAGTTGAAGGACCGGCGCCGCACCCTCGCCCAGCCGCTCCTTGGCGTGCTCGCGCACGACCCCGCGTCGGAGGTCGGTCGGCGGATGGGTCGAGGGACCGGGGCGCGGAGCGTCCCCGCCGGTGATCAGCAGGGGCACGGCCCGCTCCAGGACCTCGCAGGCGGAGAAGAACAGCTCGATGCCCGCGTGGGGCAGCGCCGGGCCGAAGCTCTCGCCCATCGACATCAGGCACAGGTCCCAGCCGATGAGGTCGGCCACGGCCTCCTGCTCCCACATCCAGGCGACCTCGGTGACGTCGACCTCCCCGGCCCCCAGCATGCGCCGCGGGGCCTTCCGGTCGGCCACGTGCTCACCCATGACGTGGCCGTACTCGTGGCCGAGGACGAAGAGTTCCATCCCGTCCCGGAGGATGGAGCCCATGGTGCGGATGATCTGCGACGGGATGTACGGGCGTGCATGGCTCGGCCGGCCGTGCAGGAGATAGGCGAGCACGACGTCGCGGAAGCGGTGGACGGCCTCCGGCGAGTCCCGCAGATGACGACGCACCTGGTCGACGTCCGTCGAGAACGCGACCCCTTCGTCCACGCTCCCTTCGTACGGCATCGCCAGGGCCACGGCCTTGCCGAACAGGTTGGCGAAGTTGAAGAGCTCGTTCTCGAAGACCACGAGGTGCGCCTGCGAGTCGGGGGCGAGGAGCGTCACGGCGTTGATCTCGCCGGTGGCCAGCATGCCGAGCACGGGACGGGTGAAGGAGTCGGGGGGTAAGAACTTCTCCAGGCGGTCCGCCAGCGTGTGGACCATCGAATACCCCCAGAGGGGCTCGTCGGGCCCGCACGGGGGCCAGTGTTCCGGGGGAGTCGTCCCGAATTCGACGGCCCGCTGCAGCACCTCCTCCGACACCTCGGGCATCTGCCTCCCGGTCTTGAGGAGACTCTCCTTCCAGTCCGTGTTCTGCGCGAGGTGCTCCAAGCCGGTCGCCCGGGCGACCTGGGCCTGCAGCTCCCACAGAAAGGCCCGCGCCTTCTCCGTCTCCGACGTCATCCCGCCGCTCCCGTCCTTCTCGCCTCCCGCCAGTCTGGCGGCGGTCCGGCGGCGATGTCAGCGGAATCGGCACAGAGCCGGCCCCACGCCGGCCGGACGACCCGGAACAGCCGTCTTCGACCGCCGGGTTCGCACCCCATGCGCGAGGCTGCCAATGTGTGGCCCGCCCCCATGCCCCGGGCGGGCGCGCCCGCCTACCGTGTGCGGATCCGGTGCCGGGACGGCCACCGGGCGGACGCGCCGCGGGCGCACGAGTGGGGGAGGCCGGACGTGGACGGCAGACGGAGCCCGGGGAGACGGTGGCGGGTGCGCGCCGCGCGGGTCATGGCGGTGGTGGGGGTCGTCGCGGCGGCCGTGGGGGTGTCGCCGGCCGCAGCGAGCGGGACGACGGCGGCGGCGGTCCCCTCGTACCTGACGCTGGAGGCGAGCTACGGAGCGGGGACCGTCACCAACGGCTGGGAGAAGGTCGAGCGTTACGCCGACACGACCACGGGGTTCCGCACCGAGGGCTACCCGGCGGACGGCCGCGGCGACCAGGACGGCAAGCGCGTCACGTACTTCGGCGGGGTCTCCCGGCCCTCCTCGGGCCGGTTCCTGCTCTACTCGGCTCCCGGCTGGAACACCGGCAGCCGTACCACGCCCGTCCTCCTCGTCCACGGCGCGAACGACACCGCCGACCGCGCCTGGGCCAACCCCGGCGAATCGGGCGGCTACGGCTGCGGCGCCGCCTCCTGCCCGTCCACCGGGCTCATGCAGTACCTCTCCGGACGCGGCCACCGCGTCTTCGCCGTCGGCTTCGCGCACAAGCAGGGCGACAACCTGATGCAGGCGCAGGTCGTCGGCGACGCGATCGCCCTCGTCAAGGCGAAGCTGGGCGTCGACAAGGTCGATCTGGTCGGCTGGAGCAAGGGCGAGATGTCGACCCGCGCGTACGTGTCGTCGTTGAAGCCGAGCTGGGGACGGGCGTACGCCGGAGACGTACGGAGGCTCATCACCCTCGGCGGCCCGAACGGCGGCTACGACTACCCGTACGCCCACGGCTGGGCCCACGACTTCTCCATCTGGCCGGAGTGCGGCGGAAAGGTCAACGCGCCCTCCCCGCACTCCCACATGACCTGCTACGGCCTCTACACCGCCCACCCCGAGTTCTCCATGACCCCCTCCGGCGGCCAGGACAACTACCCCGGCCAGCGCCAGATGCTCGCCCGCTGGGACGGGACGTACGGAGTCGACGGCGCCGCCCAGGACTGGTACACGACCTACTACGGCGGCCAGGGCTTCTACACCGCCGGCAGCGGCATCCAGGCCGCCATCGACGCCGGATCGCTCATCGCCCCGCTGCACAGCGCCGGAGTGCCCGCCTCCGTCACCACCTACCTCCTCGCCGGCGGATCCGCCGACATCGTCGGCATCTTCAACGAGAACCGCGGACCCAGCGACGGCGTCGTCTTCATCTCCAGCGCGCTCGACACCACCGGCATCCCCACCGTCGGCGGCAAGGCCACCATCGCGACCGCCAACCACCTCGAACTCGGCTGGGACAGCGCAGCCGCCGCCCAGGTCGCCACCTGGCTCTCCTGAAGGACCGGAAAGAACATGACCACGCTCCACACCCGCCGCGTCACCACCGGCCGGCTGACCCAGCAGATCACCGAGGCCAGGGCCGAGGGCGAGCCCGTCGTCTTCGTCCACGGCAACGTCTCCTCCTCCGCCTTCTGGCACTCCACCCTCACCACGCTGCCGGAGCACTACCGCCCCCTCGCCGTCGACCTGCGCGGCTTCGGCGGCACCGACCCGCTGCCCGTCGACGCCACGCGCGGCCTGCGCGACTACGCCGACGACCTCGCCGAGCTGCTCACGGCCCTCGGCATCGACCGGGCCCACCTGGTCGGCTGGTCCATGGGCGGCGGCGTGCTCCTGCAGTACCTGCGCGACCACCCCGCCGCCGTGCGCTCCCTCACCCTGGTCAACCCGGTCTCCCCGTACGGCTTCGGCGGCACGCACGGCGTGGACGGCGTCCTCAACTCCGAGGACGGGGCCGGATCGGGCGGCGGCACCGCCAACCCCGAGTTCGTCCGGCTGCTCGCCGAGGGCGACCGGAGCGAGGACTCCCCGACCTCGCCGCGCACCGTCCTGGCGACCTGCTACGTCAAGCCGCCGCTGCGCCCCGAGCACGAGGACGCGTACGTCGAGGCCATGCTCGCCACGCGCCTCGGCGACGACCACTACCCGGGCGACAGCACCGCGTCCACCGCCTGGCCCGGCATCGCGCCCGGCACGCGCGGGGTGCTCAACTGCATGGCCCCGACCCACTTCCGCGTCGACGACCTGCACCTGATCGACCCCAAGCCGCCCGTGCTGTGGATCCGCGGCGAGGACGACATCATCGTCTCCGACACCTCGATGTTCGACCTGGCACACCTCGGCTCGATCGGCGCGGTGCCCGGCTGGGACGGCACCCCGGCGCAGCCGATGCTGGCGCAGACCCGGCACGTCCTGGACCGCTACGCGGCGGCCGGCGGCACGGTGCGGGAGGTCGCCGTGGCCGACGCCGGGCACTCCGTCCACCTCGAACGCCCCGAGGAGTTCGGCAAGGCGCTCCTGGAGGTCCTGTCGGCATGACCGTGTGCCGTACGCGCCAGGGGGAGGTCCGCGGCCGGACCTCCCCCGACGGAGTGAGCTCCTTCCTCGGCATCCCGTACGCCGCCCCGCCCTTCGGCGCGCGGCGCTTCCGGGAGCCCGCCCCGCCGGAGTCCTGGACGGGCGTGCGCGACGCCACGGCCCACGGGCCGACGGCGCCGCACGCCCCCTACGCCCCGCCCTTCGACGCCCTCATCCCGGAGGACAGCATCCCGGGCGAGGACTGCCTGAACCTCAACATCTGGACCCCCGCCCCGGAACCGGGCGCCGGACTCCCCGTGATGGTGTGGCTGCACGGAGGGGCGTTCACCAACGGCTCGGGCTCGGCGTCCGCGTACGACGGCGGCGCCTTCGCCCGGGACGGCGTCGTCTGCGTCACCCTCAACTACCGTCTGGGCGCGGACGGTTTCCTGCGCCTTCCCGGCCGCCCCGACAACCGGGGCCTGCTCGACCAGATCGCCGCCCTGACCTGGGTCCGGGACAACATCGCCTCCTTCGGCGGCGACCCGGACCGGGTCACCGTCTTCGGCGAGTCGGCGGGCGCGATGAGCATCGGCGCGCTCCTGACCACCGAGGCGGCCCGGGGCCTGTTCCACCGGGCGATCCTGCAGAGCGGCGCCTGCCACCACTTCCTGCGCCCGCCCTCGGCCGGGCTCATCGCGGCCCGGCTGGCGGAGAAACTCGGGATCGAACCGACCCCGGAGGCCTTCGAGGCCGTCCCCCTGCCGGAACTCCTTCCGGCCCAGGCCGAGTTGCGTGCGGAGGTGGGCGCCGATCCGGACCCGGCGCGATGGGGCGAGGCGGTCCTCAACATGATGCCGTTCGAGCCGGTCCGACCGGGGCTCGCCCTTCCCGGCCCGGACCGCGGCGTCGACCTCCTGATCGGCAGCAACCGCGAGGAGTACCGGCTGTTCCTCGTCCCCACGAAGCGCCTGCACGTCTTCCCCGAGTCCTCGCTCCGCGCCATGACCGCGGCCTACGGCCTCGACCCGGCCGAAGCCCTCCCCGTCTACCGGGCCGCCGCCCGGCCCGGCGCCACCCCGGGCGAACTCCTCGACGCGGTGGCGACCGACTGGTTCTACCGGATCCCCGCCATCCGCCTGGTCGAGTCCGTCCCGGGCTCGTACCTCTACGAATTCGCCTGGCGCTCCCCGCGGTTCGGCGGGGAGCTCGGCGCCTGCCACGCGCTGGAGCTGCCCTTCGTCTTCGACCGGCTCCACGACCCCTCGTACGCCCCGATGCTCGGCACCCACCCGCCCCAGGAGCTCGCGGACGCCGTGCACGGGGCGTGGGTCTCCTTCGCGAAGACGGGCAGCCCCGGCTGGAAGCCGTACGACCGGACGACCCGCACGACGATGACCTTCACCGGCGCGTCCGCGTCCACCGCCGTCGACGACCCCCGTGCGGAGCAACGGCTGCTCTGGGAGGGGGTGCGCTGAGGGGCGTCACCGTTCGAGGAACCGCCGCAGCCCGTCCCGTACGCCGTCCGTGGGCACGGTGGCGGCGAACCAGGCCGCCTCGACGGCGAGGCCCTCGTCTATCGGCAGGTTGATGCCGCGGGTGACCGCACGCAGGCAGGCCGTCACGGCTGTCGGCGCGTGTCTGACGACGCGGTCGGCCAAGTCGTGCGCGGCGTCGAGGAGCCGGTCGGCCGGTACGACGCCGTTGACGAGGCCGAGCCCGGCGGCTCGCGCGGCCGGGATCGGATCGCCGGTCAGGATCATCTCCAGGCCGAGCTTGCGGCCGACATGGCGCGGAAGCCGCTGGGATCCGCCGAAGGGCGGCGGGAAGCCGAGGGAGATCTCGGGCTTGGCGAAGCTCGCGTGCTCGGCGGCGATCGCGAGCGGCGCGGCCTCGGTGATCTCGCAACCACCGCCGTACGCCAGGCCGTTGACGGCCACGATCACGGGTTTGGGGAACTCCTCGATCCGCCGGGTCAGCGCGTGTCCCCGGCGGACGATCTCCCGCAGCGCCCGCTCGGGCCCGCCCGCGATGCTGCCCGCGAGGGACGGGATGTCCGCACCCGCGCTGAACGCCCTGCGCCCGGCGCCGGTCAGGACGACGGCCCGGACCCGGTCGTCGGCCTCGACGCGGTCCAGTTCGGCGAGCAGCGCGTCGATCGTCGGATAGTCGAGGGCATTGAGCTTGGCTTCCCTGTCGATGGTGATCGTGACGACGTGGTCGTCCCGCTCGGTGCGGACCGTCATGCCGGGTGCTCCGTTTCGCCTGAGTGCGGACGCACCGAGGCTAGGAGCCGCGATCCAGGACGTGCCATCTATTGTCCTGGATACAACTCCGTACACGACTTCCCTCCCGACCGCCCCTGGAGGTGCCCCGCATGCGACCGCCCTCCTACAAGGCCGTCGTCGACGAATTCGCCGCCGCGATCCGCTCCGGCACCTTCCCGGCGGGCAGTCGGCTCCCGACGCACCGCGCTCTCGCGCGCGAACGGCGGATCGCGCTGGCCACCGCCACCCGGGTCTACGCCGAACTCACCGCCATGGGACTGGTCGTGGGGGAGCCGGGGCGGGGAACGTTCGTCCGCGAACAGTCCGGCTACGACGGGCTCGAACCCTCGCGCGCGCTGCCCGTGCCCCGGGTGGCGGACCTGTCGTTCAACCAGCCCCTGGCCCCCGGGCAGGCGGGTCTGCTGCGGCAGGCCCTGCGCGCGCTGGCGGCGACGGGTGACGCCGGGGCGCTGCTGTACCAGCACCCGCCGGGCGGACGCCGACGCGACCGGGCGGCCGTGGCCACGTACCTCCTCGACCGGGGGATCGACGTCGCGCCCCGGGACGTCCTGCTGACGGGCGGGACCCAGCAGGCGCTGGACGTCGTGCTGCGCGCCCTCACCCGGCCCGGTGACGTCCTCGCCGTCGACGCGCTCAGTTACCCGGGCATCAAGCTCCTCGCCTCGGCGCACGGCCTCGACCTGGCCCCGGTGCCGGTCACGCCGACGGGACCCGACCCGGACGCCCTGGACCGGCTGTGCCGGGACCGGCCCGTCCGCGCCGTCTACACGATGCCCACCGTGCACAACCCGCTCGGCTGGGTCCTGGACCGGGAGCGGCGCGACCGGCTCGTCGCCGTCGCCCGGTCGCGGGACTGCCTGATCGTCGAGGACGGCACCTACGCGTTCCTCGACGCGTCGCCGCCCCCGCCGCTCCAGGCCCTCGCGCCCGAACGCACCTGTTACGTCGCCGGCCTGTCGAAGAACGTGGCGCCCGGCCTGCGCTTCGGCTTCGCCGTCCTGCCCGGCCGTCTGGTGGAGCGGGTCACCCGGAGCCTTCGCGCGGCGGCCTGGGGAACCCCGGGGATCGTCACCGCGCTCGCCACCGGCTGGCTCTCCGACGGCACGGTGGCGCGCCTGGAGCGCGACCGCCGCGAGGACGCGGCGGCCCGGCAGGGCATCGCCCGCGACGAGCTCGCCGGCATGGACCTCACGGCACACCCGAGCGCCTACACGGTGTGGCTCGGCCTGGCGTCCCACCAGCGCCCCGACCACGTCGCGGCCGTGCTCGCGGAGACGGGCGTCCTCGTGTCCACCGCGGACGCCTTCGCCACCGGACCCCACCGCCCCAAGGCGCTGCGGCTGGCGCTCGCCACTCCGCCCCTGGGTGAACTCCCGCGCGTACTAAGCGAGTTGAGGGCAACGATCGAGGCGATCCCGCCGTGACCCCGGCGCTGCTTCTTGTCGCTACTTCTTGTTGCGGGTGACGACCGCGCCGAAGAGGGCCAGGCCCCTGATGACCACCCGGGGCGTGCCCGGCCTGCCGATCCGCCGGGCGGCGCGCTTGTCGAAGACGCCGAAGAGGCCGAAGCCCCGCACCTCGACCTCGATGTCCTCCGGGACGACGATCCTGGTGCCGCCCCACAGGGCGACGGCGCGGATCTCGGTGTCCTGACTGCTGAAGCGCGCCTCGGAGAGGTCGAGCCTGCCGCCGCCCCACATCGACCAGACGGTCATGCGGGGCGGCACGACCCAGGGGCCCTTGCGCTCGAAGCCGCCGAAGACGCCCGCGACGAAGCCGCGCGAGGTCGGGGGCCGGTCCACCACGAGCGCGTCCCGGGGCCCCGGGCGCGGCAGGCCGCGGCAGGCCTCCTCCAGGTCTCCCCGGGTGCGGGAGGCATGCACCTCGTCGAGGCGGGCCGCGAGATCGGCCAGCGGCAGCCGGCCGTTCTCGACGGCGGCCCTCAGTCGTTCCTCGGCGTCGGAACGCTCACCGTCCGAGGCGAGGATGTCCAGATCGTGCCGGTTCATGGGGTCGACCCTCCGAGATAGGCGGCGAGGACGGTGGACAGGGCGGTGCGGTAGGCGGCGTCGTGCCCGGGCTCGTCGGGGTCGTGCCCGAGGTCGGCGAGCCAGTAGCGGCGGCCGAGGGCGTAGCCGTACGCGCCGGACATGGCGAGCAGGACGACCTTCTCGATCCGCGCCCGGTCGGGGCCCTCGGGCGGAGGGAGCACCGAGCGGACGCCCTCCTCGATCACGTCGACCAGGCGGGAGAGGTTCGTGGGGGAGTCCGGGGCGGCCCCGTCGTCCCAGCCGTGGAGCTGGGACCACGTCCACAGCCGGACGTACCGCTCGTCGGCGAGGATCTCGAAGAGCACCTCGGTCATGCCGGTGGCGTACGGCACGCTCCCGTCGGCCCGCATGCGTTCCCGTACGAGCTCCCGCTTGCGCTCGTTCTCGCGTTCGAGCACGGCTCGTACCAGTGCCCGATAGGTCCCGAAGTAGTGGGTGACGAGCCCGTGCGTCACCCCGACCGCCTCCGCGACCCGGCGCAGTCCGACCCCGTCGGGGCCGTGTCGCGCGATGAGCTCGGTGGCGGCGTCGAGGATCTCGGCACGTGCCTGATCCGGGGTGCGCCGACGGCGTGCGGCAGGCATGGCCCCTCCCTGTTGTCACGGTGGACAATATCTTGTTGTCCACCGTGACAACAGGGAGGGGTGGAGGTCAACTCGCCGCGTGCGGCGCGTACATGGGCGAGGCCGGTCAGCCCTTGGCCGTCGGGTTCGTCCTCGCCGTCGGGTCCGCCTTGGTGAGGGTGCAGACGCCGTCGACGCACTGCCGCTCCAGGCGCCCCCGGGAGACGGTCTGCGCCAGGCCGACCATCCAGCAGGTCGGGCAGCCGCGGAAGGCGATCAGGGCCAGCGGGGCCGCGAGCAGGGTGGCCGGGCCGGCGAGGGGAACCAGGGCGATCGAGCCGACGATCAGCCCGAAACCGACCGCGCCGCGCGCCAGGTGGCGCGGGACGGAGCTGCTGGCGAAGTCCGGCGCCGCGGACGGCGCGGAGGAGGCGGAGGGGGCCACGACCGGGGCCTTCGCGTCCTGGCGGGGCTTCATGACGTTCAGCGTGTTCATGGGTGTGCGTCTCCTTCGACGGGGCGGTCGGTGGTCTGGTCCGATGCCTGGCCGGTCGCTTCCAGCGCGTGACGCAGGGCCGTGCGCGCCCGGTGCAGCCGCGACTTCATCGCGGCGGAGCTCAGGCCGAGCGCGTGGGCGACGGTCCTGCCGGGCAGGCCCTGGACGTCCCGCATGATCAGGACCTGCCGCTGGTCGCGGGGGAGGGCGCCGACCGCCGCCGCGATCCGCTCCACCTCCAGCCGGTACAGCACCGCCTCCTCGGCGGACGGTTCCGCGCCCGCCTCCGGCTCGGCCGGCTGCCCGTCGCGCCGCGCGACGAGCAGCCGTACCTGCCGGAGGCATTCGTTGCGCACGATCCGGAACATCCACGAGGCGAGCGCACCGGTGGCCCGCAAGGTGCCGATCTTCCGGTAGAGGATGATCAACGCCTCCTGCGCCGCGTCCTCCGCGTCCTGCGGCGAGGCGCACAGCGACAGGGCGAACCTGCGCACGTGCGGCTGCGATTCCATGACGACGGTGGTGAGCGACGTGACGTCGCCGTCCTGGGCGGCTCTGATCAGCCGCTCGTCCGGCCAGCGGAAACGTTGGTTCATGCAGTACTCCTACCGGAAGGCCTCCCGCGCGCGGGCGCCGGTCAGCCACGGCTCCCGTGGAAGCGCCGCATCAGGTGCCAGCTGCACGCACCCACGAGCACCACGCCGACCACGACGATGGCAGTGATCATTTCGCTGTTTCCTCCCGGTTCCGTCCGGTCCGTTCGACCGGTACACGCATAAGAGACGGGGAGGTCCCGAGAGGATTCGCCTCCCGGCGAAGTTTTTTTCGCACCGGTCCGAGGCCTCGGCCGCCGGCCGCCGAGGAACTGGCTAACGACCCCTGAGCAGGTCGCCGACCGCCGCGACACCCGCCGTGATGGCCCGCTCGCCGACGTTGCCGAAGCCCAGGACCAGCCGCACCGGTTCCGTCGCGGGCGAGCGGCGGCAGGCGCTCATGCCGTAGAGGCCGACCGACCGGGCGCGGGCCGCGGCGACGAGGGTCTGCTCGTCGGCCGGTCCGGCGAGGTGGGCGACCGCGTGGAAGCCGGCCGCGAGACCGGTCACCCCGACCTCGGGGGCGTGCTCGGCGAGCGCCGCCACCAGGGTCGTGCGCCGCGCCGCGTAGGTCGCCCGCATCCGGCGCAGGTGCCGGTCGAAGCGGCCGGACTCGATCAGTCGCGCGAGGGCGAGCTGGTCCAGCGTGGGGGAGCCGCGGTCGCTCAGCTGCTTCTGCTCGACGATCGTTCCGGTGAGCGCCGCCGGACAGAGCATCCAGCCGATGCGCAGCGCCGGCGCGAGGGACTTGCTGACCGTGCCCAGGGAGATCACCCGGTCGGCGGCGAGTCCCTGCAAGGCTCCCACCGGCCCCCGGTCGTAGCGGAATTCGGCGTCGTAGTCGTCCTCGACGACCACCGCGTCCCGGCTCCTGGCCCACTCGATCAGCGCGAGCCGCCGCTCGGGTGCCAGGGCGACGCCGGTGGGCCACTGGTGTGCGGGAGTCGTGACGACGGCGCGGGCACCGGTCGCGGCGAGCGCCCGTACGTCGATGCCGCGCTCGTCGACCGGTACGGGAACCGCCGACATGCCCGCCCAGGACGCGGCGGAGACGACCGTGGCCGGTGAGCCCGGATCCTCGTACGCCACCGTGCGGACGCCCGTCCCGGCCAGCGCGCGCAGGGCCAGCCCGAGGCCCTGCGCATAGCCGGAGCAGATCACGGTCCGTTCCGGATCCGCCGCGGCGGCGCGCACGCGCCGCAGATATCCGGCGAGGACTTCGCGCAACTCCGCACTGCCGCGCGGGTCTCCGTATCCGAGCGCCGACGTCGGCATGGTGCGGGCCGCCTCGCGCGTGGCCCACAGCCAGTCGGCGACGGGGAAGGAGCCCAGGTCCGGGACGCCCCAGGTGAAGTCGGCCAGGAGACGGGACGGCGCCGAGGGCGGTGACGCGGGTGCCGGCGGCGGCCCCGCGCCGGTGGCGACCCGCGTGGCGGAGCCGACGCGCGTCACGAGGTATCCCTCGGCCTGGAGCTGGGCGTAGCACTCCTGCACGAGCCCGCGCGACACCCCGAGCACGCGGGCCAACTCGCGGGAGGACGGCAGCCGTTCGCCGACCCCGAGCCGTCCGGTCCGGATCGCGTCCCGCAGCCCGAGTTCCAGTTGGGACCGCAGCGGCTCGCCGCCGTCCCGGTCCACGACGAGCAGCAGCTCGGGCGACAGACCGGACCACTCCACAGGCATGGAATCGGATCTTACCGACGAGCTGCCCGGCCCATAGCGTCGTCGGGTGACCAAGATGCTCAACTCCCGAGAAAACGGCGCCGGTTCGCGGCAGCCTCTGGTGACGCGGCCCCTGCTGCTGCGTTTCGTCTCGATCATCGGCGCCTCGACGAGCTTCTATCTGCTCCTGTCGGTCGTCCCCCTCTACGCCGAAGGGGTCGCCGGAAGCCACGGCAGCGCCGCCGGGCTCACCACCGGCGCGCTGATGCTGGCCACCGTCGGAGGCGAGCTGGCCACTCCCCGGTTCGTCGCCCGCTTCGGCTACCGCCTCGCGCTGGGCGCGGGCCTCGTCCTCCTCGGGGCGCCCGCGTTCGCGCTCTCCGCCTCCGGGAGCCCGGTCTGGATCACGGCGGTCTGCGTCCTGCGCGGCCTCGGCTTCGCGTTCACGGTCGTCGCGGGCGGAGCCCTGACGGCCTCGCTCATCCCGGCCGGCCGCCGTGGGGAGGGGCTGGCCCTGGTCGGCATCGTGTCCGGGGTCCCGTCCCTGGTGGCGCTGCCGCTGGGGGTGTGGCTGGCGGCGCACGTGGGGTACGGGCCGGTCTTCGCCGCCGGAGCCGTGGCCGCGCTGGCCGCCGTCGTCTCGGTGCCGGGCCTGCCGGACCGCGACCCGGCCCCGGAGCCGGCGATCGGGGTGGCGGCCGGGTTCCGGACGCCCGCGCTGATACGGCCCACGCTCGTTTTCGCGACGACCGCGCTCGCCGCCGGAATCCTCGTCACCTTCCTTCCCCTCGCCGTCCCTTCGGCCTCCGCGGGCGTCGTCGCCACGGCCCTGTTCGCCCAGTCCGCGGCATCGACCGCGGCCCGCTGGGTCGCAGGCAGGCACGGCGACCGGCACGGTCCCGCCGCCCTCCTCCTGCCCGGCCTCGCCGCCGCGGTCGCGGGGACGCTGCTCACCGCCCTGACCCGCAGTCCCGTCGCCGTCGTCATCGGCGTGACCCTGTTCGGAGTCGGCTTCGGCATCACGCAGAACGCCACCCTGACGCTGATGTACGCACGGGTCCCCGCCTCCGGATACGGAACCGTCAGCGCCCTGTGGAACTTCGCCTTCGACGTCGGCATGGGCGTCGGGGCCGTCGGCTTCGGGATCCTCGCGGGACGGACCGGCTACCCGGCGGCCTTCGCCCTCACCGCCGCGCTGATGCTCACGGCCCTCGCCCCGGCCTGGCGCGACCGGCGGGCGGAGGACCCTCGCGCGTCGGTCCGCGGCGGAGGTTGAGTCGAGCGGTCGGTAGCGCATGCCCATCCGGTCCAGCCCGGCCAGGTGCGGGCACAGCCGGCCCGGGAACTCCCCGTGGGACCGCCCGGACGGCGACGACCAGGCCGCCTCGGCGAGCGAGCGGAGCCGGGGGAGGGCCGCGTACCCGACAACGCCGTCCGCGTCCCGTCCCCCATCGGCGACCCGAAGCCCGCCGCCCCCGGCACCGCCGCCTCCCGCGCCGACCTGACCGGCTACCGCCCGCTCTCCGGCTCCGCCGCCGTCGACGCGGGCCCGGCCGCCACGGGCAACGGCGGCCACGACAGCCTCGGCGCCGCCCTCCCCGTCACCGTCGCCGTCGGCGCCGTCCAGGGCGCGCCGGGAACTGACCGCCACCTGAGGGCCGTTCAGGCGCCTCCGGGTGCGGCGCGGACCGCACCCGGAGGCGATTCGGTCGCCGACCCCTCGCCTGTTACCCGCCGGTAGGCGATGATGAGGGGACGACCATCCACACGGCCGGGGGCTGAGGCAGCGATGACGACTTTCGACGCGAGGACCAGGGTGCACGCCTTCCGGGACGACGCCCTGGGGGAGCACGACGCCGTCGGGCTCGCCGAGGCGATCCGGCGCGGCGAGGTCGGCGCCGCCGAGGCCGCCCGGGACGCGGCCGAGCGGGTGCGGGCCGTCGAGGAGCGGCTCCACGCCGTGCAGACGCACGCGGAGACCCCGGCGCCCGGCACCGGCGGCGTCTTCGCGGGCGTCCCCACCTTCGTCAAGGACAACACCGACCACCAGGGGCTGCCCACCGGCCACGGCAGCGCCGCCTTCACGCCCCGGCCGGCCCGGCGGCACGCGCCGTTCGCCCGGCAGTTCCTGAGCAGCGGCGTCACGGTGCTCGGCAAGACCCGGCTGCCCGAGTTCGGCTTCAGCCCGACCACCGAGTACGAGACCGCCGAACCCGTCCGCAACCCGTGGCACACCGGCCACTCCGCGGGCGGCTCCTCGGGCGGCAGCGCGGCGCTCGTCGCCGCCGGAGCCGTGCCGATCGCCCACGCCAACGACGGCGGCGGCTCCATACGCATACCCGCCGCCTGCTGCGGACTCGTCGGCCTCAAGCCGACCCGGGGCAGGGTCGTGCCGAACGCCCAGAGCCGCCAACTGCCCCTGGACCTCGTCGTCGACGGCGTCGTGACCCGTTCCGTACGGGACACCGCCGCCTTCCTCGCCGCCGCCGAGACGCACTGGCGCAACCCGAAGCTGCCGCCCGTGGGCCTGGTCGAAGGCCCCTCCGGACGGCGCCTGCGCATCGGCTTCCTCCTCGACTCGCCCAACGGCGTCGCCTCCGACACCGCCACCCGCGAGGCCGTCACGGAGACGGCGACGAGGCTCGAACGGCTCGGCCACACCGTGGAGCCGGTCGAGATCGCCGTCGACCCGCGCTTCACCGAGGACTTCCTCACCTACTGGGGGATGCTGTCCTTCCTCCTCGGCGCCACCGGCCGGACCCTCGGCGCCGACTTCGACCGCCGCCGCATGGACGGCCTCAGCCGCGGGCTGCGCGCGACGTACCTGGAGAACTGGCGGCGCACCCCGGGCGTCCTGCGGCGCCTGAAGCGCACCAAGGTGGCGTACGCGGCGGCCTTCCGCGGCCTGGACCTCCTCCTCAGCCCGGTCCTCGCCCACCCCGCCCCGCCGATCGGCCGCCTCGCGCCGACCGTCCCCTACCCCGAGCTCATCGAACGGATCCTCGCGTACGTCGCGTTCACCCCCGTCGACAACGTCGTCGGCACCCCCTCGATCTCCCTCCCGAGCACCCGCGCGACGGACGACGGCCTGCCCGTCGGCGTCATGTTCTCCGGCCGCCCCGGAAGCGAACGCACCCTCCTGGACGTCGCGTTCACCCTGGAGGCGGACCGTCCGTTCCGGCGGATCCAGGACGTGTGAGCCGTTCGGCGAGGCGCGCCATGGCCTGCTCCAGCTCACGGCGCGTCCCGAACGGGACCAGCGCGGCCCGCCCCGGGACCCGGACGCCTCCGGTGAGCGCCACCCGGGTCGAGCCGCCCTCGTCCACCGCCGCCATCCCGATGACCAGGAAGCGGCTCTGCAGCCAGCACCACCCCGGCCGCAGCACCCCGTGGAGACGGGCCCGGAAGCCGTACCGGCTGCGGGCCAGGGCCTCCACCCGGTCGCCGTCCCGGCGCAGCACCCGCACCGACCGCATGTCCGGCTGGAAGGAGCCGAAGCCGCCCTCCAGGTCGCCCATGACGGCCCACACCACGTCCAGCGGCGCGGGCAGCACCCGCTCCACGATCCGCGCGCCCCGGACCCCGGCGCCCATGACCCGCAGCCGCCGCACGTCGTCGATCATCGCCTCTTCCCCGTTCACCCGGACCACGCCTTTCGGAAGCTCTGCCGTGCCCGGTGCAACCGGGACTTCGCCGTACCGGCCGGCACCCCGAGCAGCGCGGCCGCGGACTCCTCGTCCATCCCCTCGACGTCCCGCAGCACAAGGACCGCCCGGTGCGCCGGCGACAACCGGGCCAGGACGTCGCCGATGTCGGCGGCCAGCAGCGGATCGCCCCGCTCCGGCACGTCGGGCAGCTCCGCAGGCCGCGCCCGCGCCGCCCGCCTGGCGACCCGTACCGCCTCCCGTACGGCGATCACCCGCACCCACCCGTACAGCGCCTCCGGCTCCCGCAGCGACCGCAGCGAGGTGAAGACGGCGACCAGGGCCTCCTGGGTGGCGTCCGGCCCGTCGTCGAGGGCGATGGGCCGGCAGATCCGCGCGATGTACGGGGTGAGGTGGTCGAGCAGGTCGTGCAGGGCCAGCGTGTCGCCGCGCCGGGCGGCCCGCACGAGCGCGACGCCCCGGTCGACCGGTCCGGCGGCCTCAGCGGGCGGCACGCAGGGCCGTCCAGCCGAAGACCAGGCTCAGGGGCGTGTAGAGCAGCGCGTTCAGCCACGGGAAGGCCGCCCCGGATCCGTCCCGGCCGATCACGATCCACACCAGACCGGCCGCCCCGCGCAGCAGCATCCCGCCCGCCACGGCATACGTGACGAGGCGCGGGATCCGGCGGCCGCGGACGCCCCGCGCGTGGGCCGCCACGGCGACGGCGGCGCAGCCTTCCAGGACGGCCAGCGGCAGCACCACCGCCGGCCCGAAGGACACGACACCGCCCAGGACCGCGAGCGACAGGCTCCGCTCGTCGGCGGCGGGCCAGGTCAGGCCGGTCGCCCAGTAGACGTGCGCCAGCGCGAGGACGGCGAGCAGCACGGCGACGGCGCGCCCGCCGTCGGCCGCGCGGGGCCGCTCGATGTCGATGACCGCCATGGGGTCCCCTCCGTATCGGGATCGAGATCGGGATCGGGCCGGCGCCGAAGGGCGTCGACACCCGGAGGAGGACCCGCACCGCGCAAAGGTTCCCTGTGATCCAGATCATGTCCGACCGCGCGCCGGCTGTCCGATGCCGACCGCCCGGGCCCACCCCGGCGGCCCGTCCGGTACCTGGTCGGGATCGTGCTCGCGCCACGAACGGGACGACCGGGCGCGGGCGCGCCCGCAGGGCCCCGGCGAAACCGGTGCGCCCCGCCCGGGCGTACGGCCACCGGTCCACGGCGTGGTGGAGTCCGTCCCCCGGCAGTCCCGGGGAGGGAGGTCCGGCGGGCGGGCCGTCGGCTCCGGAGCGCGTGCGCAGTTCACCGGCGCGGCTCGCGTCCCAGAGCGCGAGGCTGATCCGCTGCCCGGAGTCCGCCCAGGCGGGCGCGGTCCGGGCCACCAGACGCACGGGGCCCGGACCGTCGCGGCTCCCGGTGTCGTACCGGGCGAGGGAGACGGTGAGGCCAGGGCGCAGCAGCCCGTCCGGGGCGATCCTCGGCATGTGCCGGCGCAGCAGGTCCGGGGGCGGTCCGGAACTCCTCACGGACCTCCGTGCGCGCGGCGACGCGGCGCTGCTCCGGGGCCTTCGCTTCAGCGGGATTCCATCGGGCTTCCAGCGTGCCGCGCCAGGGTGGGCGCCCTCGGGTCGGCTGCCGCCGTGGGGGCGGCAGCCGGCTCCGGGCCCCGGAGGGCGAGGACCGTCGACGGTCAGCGCTTGACGATCCGGTCGAGGACGGTGGCGACGCCGGACTTGACGGCCTCGCGGTGGGCGAGGGGTTCGGCGGGCCGTTCGGGGGTGGGGCGCACGCCCCGGTCGGCGAGGACGTAGAGCAGGCGCAGGGTGCGCAGGCAGTTGCTGAGGTGGGCGGGCACCGGGGTGCTGAGGCGGTCGGCGCCGAAGCGCTCGGCGATGGGCTCCAGCCAGCCGACGGCTTCGCGTTCGCTCAGGTCGGCGCGGGTGAGGACGCGGGCGACGGCGCGGGCCAGCCGGTCGTCCTCCAGCTGGTCGTAGACGTGGTCGGTGGGCGCCGTCAGGCGTGCGGCGGCGAGGTCCAGCATCCGTACCGGCGCCACCTCGGGGTGCAGGCCGAAGCCGGCGAGCAGGTCCGCGCCGTGCGCGACGGCGTGGAGCCAGCCGAGCGTCGCGTCGTGGCCGCGCAGGTCCCGCTCCGCCGGGTACCAGCGCTCGAACGCGTCCACCCAGCCGGTCCTGAAGTCCCCCGCCGCCACCAGCATGTCGAGCACGAGGGGCGCGAAGGTACGGGCCTCGATCCGCGGGTCGGTGAACCGGGCGGCCATCTCGTCGCCCAGCGCGAGCCGCCGGGGCGCCTCGATCGTCCCCCGGGCGATCCAGGTGGCGAGGACGGCGTAGGGCGCGCCGTCCCGGACCAGCGGATCGGGATCCGCCAGGGCGCGGGACAGCTCGCGGACGAGGCCCTCCATGGGGTGGTCGGCGGGCACGGCGCAGTCGGCGGCCTCGACGGCCATCCAGTCGATCATGAATGGGGATGGTAGGTCCTCGTGGTTGCTGCCCGCATGCGCGTTATGTCCCCGGGAATCGCGGTGAGGTTCCGCCACCCGGCCGCGCTCCCCTCAACTATCTTGCTTTCGTGGACCAGTTGATCACCGAAGATCCGACGCGCATCGGCCCGTACCGCCTCATCGCCCGGCTCGGCGCGGGCGGGATGGGGCTGGTGTACCTCGGCCGGTCCGAAGCCGGACGGACGGTCGCCGTCAAGGTCGTGCAGGCCGAGTACGCCCAGCACCCCGAGTTCCGCCGGCGCTTCGCGCGCGAGGTGGAGGCCGCCCGGCGGGTGGGCGGGGAGTGGACGGCGGCCGTGCTCGACGCCGACACCGAGGCGCCGGTGCCGTGGGTGGCGACCCAGTACATCCCCGGACCCGACCTGACGACCGTGGTGGCGAAGGACTTCGGTCCGCTGCCCGAGCACTCGGTCCGCACCCTCGCCCACCGGCTCGCCGCGGCGCTCGGGTCCGTGCACGCGGCCGGGCTGATCCACCGCGATCTGAAGCCCTCCAACGTCCTCGTGACCGTGGACGGGCCGCGCGTCATCGACTTCGGCATCGCCCGGGCCATGGACGGCCTCGGCGGGGACAGCCTGCACACCCGTACGGGCATGCTGATCGGCTCGCCCGGCTTCATGTCGCCCGAGCAGGTGCGCGGGCTCGAACTCACCCCGGCCAGCGACGTGTTCTGCCTGGGCGCCGTCCTCGTGTACGCCGCCACCGGCCGGCTCCTCTTCGGCGCCACCGACACCGGCCTCAGCGCGCACCTCTTCCGGATCGCGGAGGACGAGCCGGACCTCACGGGCGTGCCGGACTCGCTGCTCGATCTCGTACGGGAGTGCCTGCACAAGGACCCGGCGCGCCGGCCGACCCCCGCCCAGGTGGCGGCGCGCACGGCGGCGGACGGGGCGGGGGAGTGGCTGCCCGGCTCCGTGCTCGCCCAACTCGGCCGTCACGCCGCCCGGTTGCTCGACTTCGCGCCGGAGACGCGGGTGCCGGTCCAGGACCCGCGCATCCCGGCCCAGCACCCCGCACAGCCCCAGCCGCCCTCGCTCCCGCCGCACCCCGCGTACACCCCTACGGCCTCGGCGGGCTTCGGGCCTGCCGCCGGCACCGTGCCGGGCGCGTGGGGCGCTCCCGTCGCCCCCGCCGACCGGCCGGGGGCCTCCCCGCGGCGGTGGGCGGGCCTGGCCGTCGCCGTGGTGGCGCAGTTCCTGGTCCTCGTCGGTTCGGCGAGCACGAACGTGGCGCTGCCGGCCATCCAGGCCGACCTCGGCCTCCCCGTGGACGACCTCGGCGTGTTCTCCTTCGCCTACGGGCTCGCCTTCGGTGCCCTGCTCCTCCTCGGCGGGCACCTCACCGATCTCCTCGGCCGCAAACGGGCGGCGATCATCGGCCTGGCCGGGTTCGCCGCCGCCTCCGTGCTCGGCGGCACGGCCCCGGCCTCCGCCGTGCTCACCACGGCGCAGGCCCTCCAGGGCGGGTTCGCCGCGCTGCTCTCCTCGGCCGCGCTCGCCCTGGTGGCCGGCGGCTTCACCGACCCGAAGGAACGCGGCAGGGCCTTCGGGGCCTATGCCGTGCTCGCCGCCGGCGGCCTCGGCGTCGGCACGTTCGCGGGAGGCTGGCTGGTCCAGAACATGAGCTGGCGCTGGTGCTTCTACGCGGCGGTCCCGCTCGCCCTGATCGCCGTCGTTCCGGCCGTACGGCTGGAGGACGACCGGTCGAGCCGTCCGCCCGCCCGCCTCGACGCACCGGGCCTGCTGCTCGGCACCGGCGCCCTGGCCGCGCTCGTCCTCGGCCTCGACCGGGCCGACGGGGGGTACGGCTCCGGCGGGGGAGGCTGGACCACGCCCCTGACCCTGGTACTCCTGCTCGCCGGCGCGGCCCTCCTGGTGGCCTTCCTGTGGTGGCAGACCTGGACGAACGGCCCGCTCGTCCCGCCGCGGCTCTTCACGGACCGCGACCGCGCCGGCTCCCTCCTGGCCCTGGCCCTCGTCGGCATGAGCACGCCCGTCCTGGGGCTGATCCTGCTCATGTACCTGCAGAGCGGTCTCGGATACACCCCGTCCCAGACCGGTCTCGCCCTGCTGCCCCTGGCCCTCGCAGCCCTCGTCGCCACCCAGCTCTCCGGCGGCCTCCAGGCCCGCCTGGCACCCCGCGGGCTGATCGTGCCCGGCCTGCTCGTCGCGGCGGCCGGCGTCGGAGTCCTGGCCCGCCTCGAAGGTGACAGCTCGTACGCCGCCGTGGTGCTGCCCGGCCTCGTCCTCGTCGGCCTGGGCCTCGGCCTGGCCACGGGGCCGCTGCTCGCCACCGCGACCGGCACGGACGGCCCGCAGGGGGGCTCCGGCGGCCCGGCGGGCATGGTCCTGGCGGTCCAGAGCCTCGGCGGCCGGCTCGCCGTACCGCTGTTCGGCACCCTCCTCGCCTCGGCCGTCTCGGGCCGCCTCGGCGGGGCGGCGGAGCTGCCGCAGCCCCTGGCCCAGGCGGCCCGGAGCGGAATCCTGATCGACCCGCACAGCACCCCGGAATCAGTCTCCCGGCTCGTCGTGCTGGCGAACGGGGCCGTCCTGGAGGGCTACTCCGTCGCCCTCTGGTCCACGGTCGGCCTCCTGCTCCTCGGGAGCCTCCTCACGGGACTGCTGGTCACGGCGGGGGCTCCCGCGCGGGACTGACGCGTCGCGCCGATTGGCCCTTCGGCGACTCCGTGGTGTAGAAAGCCCCGTCGATCAATCATGATCACGACATAGAGCTCTCTCATTCGGGGGAATGGAAGAATGACCTCAACTCGCCGTGTCCTCAGCGCGATCGCGCTCCTCGCCGCGCTGAGCGGCATCGCCGCCTGCGGTCCGGAGGACCCCGACGCCCAGGGCGTGACCGGAGGTTCCGGCACCGGGGCCTCGCCGTCGGCCACGGCGTCCCAGACGTCGGACCCCGGCGAGACCGGAGACGGAGCCCCGGCCGACGACGTCGACGGTGACGGAAAGGGCGGCGACTGCGGCACTCCGCCGACCCTGCCCGCCGGGATCCTGAAGCTGAAGGTCCAGCTCATGCGCGACTCCGGCGGCTTCGAGGCCGCCGAGGCCAAGCCGCACTGCACGCCGAACGACTGGATCTACGGCGCCGACAAGGGGGACCCGACCAAGCACTACGTCCTTCCCCGGAACGTCAAGGCGTATCTGGCCCTCGGCCCCGGCCAGTCGAAGCAGGTCGACCACGAGCAGCTGGCGCTGCACGTCGACCGCTGCCTGGCCGAGGAGATCGGGGCTCCCACCGAGGACTACCCCAAGGTGGAGCCCCCCTACGGCTGCTACGGCAACGTCTACGAGGTCACGCTGAACGCCAAGGGCGAAGTGGCCACGATGAAGGAGATCTGGAGCGTCTGACGGCGTCCGCCGGTCCGGCCGCCGGGAGCCCCGGCTCCCGGTCGGCCCGACGGAGAGAAGCCGTGTCCGGGCCCCCGTCCCCGAGGCGCCCGAAGCCGTCCGCTCAGCCGCCCCGCCGGACCTTCGCCGCCCGGCGGGCCTCGGCCGTCCTGCGGGCCTCGGCGGCGCGGCGGGACTCGTTCTTCGCGCGCCCCGGGCGGCCCGGGACGGTGCCCATGCCCCGGAAGGCGGCGCCGCCGCGCTGGGCGCCCTCCTGGCTCGGCGCGTTCCCGGCGACCGGTACGCCCGAGGGCTTCCGGGCGCCGGTGATGCGGGTCAGCTCGGCCTCGCCGGAGCGGACCCTGGTGACGACGGGCCGGATGCCGGCGTCGGCCATGACCTTGGCCACGTCCCGGCGCTCCTCGGGGGTGACGAGGGTGACGACGACGCCGGACTCCCCGGCACGCGCCGTGCGCCCGCCGCGGTGCAGGTAGTCCTTGCCGTCGGCGGGCGGATCGACGTTGACGACGAGGTCGAGCGCCTCGACGTGGATGCCGCGCGCCGCCACGTCCGTGACGACCAGGACGGGGACCTCGCCGCTCCTGAAGCGCTCCAGGGTCCTGGCCCGCAGCGGCTGCGACTTGCCGCCGTGCAGTGCCGCGGCCCGCACCCCGCTGCCGAGGAGGTGCTTGGCGAAGCGGTCCACGGAGGCCTTGGTGCGCAGGAACATGATCACGCGCCCGTCGCGGGCGGCGATCTCCGTGGCGGTGGCGAACTTGTCGGGGCCGTGCACGTGCAGCACGTGGTGCTCCATCGTGGAGACGGCCGCGGCCGACGGGTCGACGGAGTGCCCGGCCGGGTCCTGGAGGTAGCGCGCGACCAGCTCGTCGACGTCACGGTCGAGCGTGGCCGAGAACAGCAGCCGCTGGCCGCCGCCCGGCACCAGGTCGAGCAGCTCGGTGACCTGCGGCAGGAAGCCCATGTCGGCCATCCGGTCGGCCTCGTCGAGGACGGTGACGGCCACCCGGTCGAGACGGCAGTCCTTGCGCTCGACGAGGTCCATGAGCCGGCCGGGCGTGGCGATCAGCACCTCGGCGCCGTCGCGCAGCGCGGTGGCCTGCCGCCCGATCGACATGCCGCCGACCACGGTGGCCAGGCGCAGCCCCAGCGCGTCGGCGTAGGGAGCGAGGTCGTCGGCGACCTGCTGGGCCAGCTCGCGGGTGGGGACCAGGACCAGGGCGAGCGGCTTGCGGGCCTCGGCCCGGCGCCCGGCGGTGCGGGCGAGCATCGGCAGGCCGAAGGCGAGGGTCTTGCCGGATCCGGTCCGCCCGCGACCGAGGACGTCGCGGCCCGCGAGGGCGTCCGGCAGCGTGGCGGCCTGGATCGGGAAGGGCGCCTCGACACCGCGGCGGGTGAGTTCCGCGAGCAGTGCGGCCGGCAGGCCGAACGCGGCGAAGGTCACGGAGGCCTCGGGGGCGTCCTTGCTGGGCGTGGTGGTCATGCGGCACCTGGTCCGTGGAAAGGGCGGGGAAAAGCGACGGGCCGGGGCCCCCACCGCATGGGTGGGGGCCCCGGCCGCGTCGGACGTGTCAACGTCAGGCGGGGAGGATGTTCTCCGCCTGCGGGCCCTTCTGGCCCTGCGTGACGTCGAAGGTCACCTTCTGGCCTTCCTGGAGCTCACGGAAGCCGGAGGTGGCGATGTTGGAGTAGTGGGCGAACACGTCCGGGCCGCCACCCTCCTGCTCGATGAAGCCGAAGCCCTTTTCCGAGTTGAACCACTTGACGGTGCCGTTGGCCATGTCAGATCTCCTTAACGGGGCGTACCCCTGGGAACCGCACTGTGCGGGTCCCGGTGTCGCCGTGATGATTGCCCCGTCCGGAAAACTGCACCGAAAACACATCAAGTGCCTGACGATGTCGAATCGCCGAAGGCACTTGTCAGTTCATTGGGAACCACGACTGCAACTGAGATCGACTGTAGCACGGCGCGGGCGGTCATGCGGGAAAAATGTCCGATTCATTCGCGCGGCCAGGGTGAACGTGACCGTGACGAGCAGCGCCCAGGCACCGAACTTCGTGAGGGGGACCGGCTGCCAGCCGTCCAACTGGTCCGGATAGCTCCAGGCACCGACGTACGTGGCCGCGTTCTCGGCGACCCAGAGGAAGAAGCCGATCAGGACGAAGGACAGGGCCAGCGGCATCCGGAGGTCGCTCTCGCCGACCCGGAAGCGGACCCAGGTCCCCGCCGTCGCCGCCAGGAGCAGCGCGGCGAGGACCCAGCGGGCGTCGGGCAGCCAGTGGTGGCTGAAGAAGTTCAGGTACACGGCCGCCGCGAGGGCCGCCGTGAGCCGGGGCCGGTAGCCCGTGAGCCGCAGGTCGAACAGGCGCCAGGCCCGGCAGACGTAGCTGCCGAGCGCCGCGTACAGGAACCCGCCGTACAGCGGCACGCCGCCGAACTTGGTCAGGGCGTCCTCCGGGTAGCTCCAGGAGCCCATCCGTACCTTGACCAGCTCGAAGAGCAGGCCGATGGCGTGGCAGCCGGCGATCACGGCGACGTCGCGGCCGGTGTCCCAGCCGAGCCTCCACGCCAGGACGGTGAGCCCGGCGCCGTACAGGAGCAGCAGGTCGTAGCGGGCGACGGGCAGCTCGGGCAGCAGGGCCGAGACGGCTATGCCGCCGACGAGCGCGACGGCGAAGGCGCAGCAGCGCGCCTCCAGGACCGTGAAGCGCAGCAGCTGGCGCGTCCCGTGCGTGAGCGTGTTCATGGCGGGAGGGACGCCGGCGGGCCGTGAGCGGTTCGTCGGGCCCGGTCGCGGCGGAGACGGCGGCGCGCCGCACCCCCCGGACGGGAAGTGCGGCGCGCGGCCGTGCGGGTGCGCCGGCGGAGATCAGACCGCCGGGGCCGGGAAGGTCGGGTACTCCACGCCGGAGACGTGCTGGACGACCCGGATGACCTGGCACGAGTAGCCGAACTCGTTGTCGTACCACAGGTACAGGATCGCGTTGTCGCCGTCGACCTTGGTCGCGCCGGCGTCGACGATGGACGCGTGGCGCGAGCCGACGAAGTCCATCGAGACGGCGTCGGGGGCCGTGGTGAAGTCGATCTGGCGCTTCAGCGGCGAGTGCAGCGAGACGTCGCGGAGGTACTCGAGGACCTCCTCGCGGGTGGTCTCGCGGCCCAGGCGCAGGCTCAGGATGGCGATCGAGACGTCCGGGACGGGGACGCGGATCGAGCTGCCGGTGATCGGCGCCTTCAGGTCGGGCAGCGCCTTGGCCACGGCGGAGGCGGCACCCGTCTCCGTGATGACCATGTTGAGCGGCGCGGAACGGCCGCGGCGGTCGGCCTTGTGGTAGTTGTCCAGGAGGTTCTGGTCGTTCGTGAACGAGTGGACCGTCTCCACGTGGCCGCGCAGCACGCCGTACTCGTCGTCCATGGCCTTCAGCGGCGGGACGATCGCGTTGGTGGTGCAGGAGGCGCAGGAGATGACCTGCTCGTCCGGCTTGATCGTGTCGTGGTTGACGCCGTGCACGATGTTCGGCACGTCACCCTTGCCGGGCGCGGTCAGGACGACCTTGTCGATGCCGGGGCGCAGGTGCTTGGAGAGGCCCTCGCGGTCCCGCCACTTGCCGGTGTTGTCGATCAGGATGGCGTTGTCGATGCCGTACGCCGTGTAGTCGACCTCGGAGGGGTCGTTGGCGTAGATCACCTTGATCGTGTTGCCGTTGGCGACGATGGTGCCGTTCGCCTCGTCGACCGTGATCGTGCCCTGGAACTGGCCGTGGATGGAGTCGCGGCGCAGCAGCGAGGCGCGCTTCACGAGGTCCTGGTCGCCGCCGCCGCGGACGACGATCGCGCGCAGGCGCAGACCGTTGCCGGAGCCGGCCTTCTCGATGAGGAGGCGGGCGACGAGGCGGCCGATGCGGCCGAAGCCGTAGAGGACGACGTCGCGACCGTCACGGCGCTCGACCTTGTTCTCGCCGATGGCGCCGGCGACGGCCTCGGCGGTGAACTCCGCCACCGAGAGACCGCGGTTGTCGGTCTTGTAGTCCGCGGCCAGTACGCCGATGTCGATCTGGCACGGGCCCAGGTCGAGGGTCGTGAGCGTCTCGAGGAAGGGCAGGGTCTCGGTGACCGAGAGCTCCTCGCCGTCGATCTGCCGGGCGAAGCGGTGGGTCTTCAGGATGCTGACCACCGACTTGTTCACCAGGGAGCGGCTGTGGACCAGGACGGTGACGTCCTGCTCCCGGTGCAGCTTCCCGATGATCGGGATCATCGACTCCGCGATCTCCTCGCGGTTCTTCCAACTGGTGAACGAGTCGTCATTGACAGTCACAGAAGTATCTTTCGAGCTAGGCGGCGCTCATATGGTAACCCCGGGCCCACTTGATCGATCAAGGGGTGCCGCACTGTGAGACGGGTCCCACACGCGCCCCCGCGTCAGCGGCCCGCCGCGCGCCGCTCCCGGATCCCGGCCAGGCGCTCTTCGAGGGCCGCCCGGCGCTCGGGCCACTCCTCGGCGATGACCGAGAAGACGGCCGTGTCGCGGAGGCGGCCCTCCTCGCCCGGCACCCAGGACCCGGCCGAGTTCCGCAGGACGCCCTCGAAGCTCGCGCCGACGCCCGCGATCGCGGCCCGCGAGCGGGCGTTGCGGGCATCGGTCCTCAGGTCGACGCGGGCCACGCCCCAGTTCTCGAAGGCATGCCGGAAGAGCAGGTACTTGGCCTCGGCGTTCACCCCGGTGCCCTGCGCGGAGGCCGCGAGCCAGGTGAAGCCGATCTCGATCGCGCACAGGCCCTCCCCGGAGGGCCAGGGGCGCGGGTCCCAGAAGGAGGTGTGGCCGACGATCCGGCCGCTCGCCAGGTCGATCTGCGCGTACGGGGCGAGCCTGCCCTCGGCGGCCCGGCCGAGCTGCGCGTCGACGTACGCCCCGGCCTCCCCCCGCCCCGGCACCCAGGTGTAGCGGTACGAGTCCCGGTTCTCCTCCGCCGCCTGGGCCAGGCCCGCGACGTGGTGGTGCCCCAGCGGCTCCAGGCGGACGAACCCGCCCTCCAGAACCGGTCCTTCCAGCGTGAAACCCATCAGTCCGCACTCCCTGCGCAGGCATCGAGCCGTCGGTGATCCACCGGGCGGACGCAGGGTCGCAGACGCGACGCCGGACGGCACCCCCTTTACCCGAGGGGAAGGCGGGGCCTACCCGTCGGGGAAGGCGAGGGCCCGGAAGCCGTCCCGGACCCGGGCCAGCGGGCCGGGGTCGCGAGTGAGACGGAGCCGGTTGGTGAGCAGGACCGCCCAGCGGCCGCGCGCGGGCGAGACCCACAGGGCCGTGCCGGTGAAGCCGAAGTGCGCCCACACGTCCTCCGCCGGCTCCGTGCCCGGCGCCGGATGCCAGAAAAGGCCGCGCGGGGGGACGAGTCCGCCGGTGTGGACGCGCAGCGACGCGGCGGTCCAGCCGGCGGAGAAGGTGCCGGGCACCGGGTCGAGCAGATGCCGCAGGAACCGTCCGATGTCGGCGGTGGTGGTGAACACGCCCGCGATCCCGCAGGCGCCGCCGAGGAGCCGGGCCGAGAAGTCGTGGACGGTGCCCCGGAGCGGGGCGCCGCTCTCCTCGTCGTACTCGGTGGGCGCGCACCGCTCCCTCACCCGGGCGGGCAGCGGCCCGAACCGGGTCTCCGCCATGGCGAGGGGCGTCCAGACCCGGTCGGCGGCGAGCCGGGGGAGCGGCTGCCGGGTGAGGTGCTCGGCGAGGTAGCCGAGGATCAGCGCCGCCCGGTCGGTGTACGTGACGGCCTCCCCGGGCCGGTGCCGGAGCGGCTCGGCGAGGACGCCGTCGCGGACGTCCTGCGGATCGGAGCCGTACAGGAACCGGAGGTTGGCGCGCAGCGGCAGGCCCGCCGTGTGGGTGAGGAGGTGGTGCGCGGTGGCCCCGGCGAGCGGCCGGCCCGCGGCCTCCGGCCAGTACGAGCCGAGTGGGGCGGCCAGGTCGAGCTTCCCGGCGTCGACGAGGGTGCCGACGACCGCCCAGACGGCGAGGACCTTGGTGAGGCTCGCGACGTCGAAGAGCGTGTCGGGGAGCGTCGGTTCCTCCGGGCGCTCCGGGTCGAGCGGCCCGACCGCCCCGGCCGAGAGGGTCGTACGGGCGTCGCCGACGGCCCATGCGGCGCCGGGGTAGACGCCCGCGCGGGCGGCCTCGCCGAGGAGCCGCTCGAAGGGGTCGCTGCGCTGTGCCAAGGCGTGCCTCCGGCGGTCCGGGGAGGTTCGGGGCGGGCCGGTCGAGGGGCGACGGGCCGCGCTCCGAAGTCATGCCCCGGTCGAACGGGAAGACACCCTTCCGTCAGTGACCGCCGGTCTGCCCCTCGGTGACGGGCTTGCAGGTCACCTCGTCGCGCGGGGTGTAGTGGGTCTTGTACGTCTCCCGCTTGACCTCGACGCCGCCGTTCTTGAAGACGCGGTCCACCGAGATGTCGAAGCCTTCCAGGGGCGGCTGCGGCACACAGGCCTCGCCGGTGCCCTCGCGCTTGGTGGGCTGCGTGATGTTGGTGCGCGGGCCCGCGACGGCCTCCACGGAGTCGTACTTCTTCGTGCCGAGGAAGCTCACGGTGACCGAATGGTCGGTGGCGCTCGCCTTGATGTAGATCGGCTTGCCCGTGTCGTTGCGGAACTTCAGGTCGAGCTGGCCCCAGGCGACGGTCGCCTCCCGGCCGGCCGGGTAGCGCTCGATGTAGAAGGAGTGCGCGCCGTGCTCGACGGGCTGCACCCCCGCGAAGAACATGGCGTTGTACATGGTGGTGGCCATGGCGGACACGCCGCCGCCGGGCGCGGAGCGGTACGAGCCGTCGAGGATCATCGTGCCGTCGACGAAGCCGTTCTCCGGGGTCCGCTCGCCGACCGTCTTGTTGAAGCTCCACACCTCGCCCGGCTGCACCAGGGAGCCGTTGATGAGCTCGGCCGCCCGGCCTATGTTCGTCGTCCGGTACGGGGCGGTGGGGAAGTTCACCGTGAACGTCGACATCTGCTCGGTGATGCCGAGGCGGGCCAGGGAGCCGGAGGACAGCTCGGGCTCGGTGACCCTGGTGGCCACCGGAGCCGTACGGGCCGCGTCGCCGGACTTCGTGAGCAGCGGGCGGACGGCGTCGCCGAGGGCCCTCGCGGTGACCTCGTGGCCCGGCCGGCCCTCCGACTCCACGACGACCTTGCCGTCCCGCACCCCGAGGGACGCCTCCCGCGGCGCGCCCGTCAGCGAGGCGAGGGGGCCCGCCACGTCCGGGTCGCGCAGCAGGGCCTCCTCGTCGAGGGAGGCGGTCAGACGGCCGCCGTCGTTCTTCACCGTGAGGTGGTCGGAGAGGGTGGCGGGGGAGATCCGCAGCCGCTGCTCGCCGGCCGTGAGCGTCACGGGGCCGGAGACGGCGGGCTCGGCGTACGTGTCGAGGAACCGGTTCACCTCGCCGGCGGGCAGCTTCGGCTCGGTCACCGAGACCGGGAGCGTCACCGCGGCGGCGCCCGTGGCCGCCGGGTAGGCCGCGCGCAGGGTCTCGGCGGCCCGCGCGGTGTCCAACTTGCTGCCGGTCACCGGCTGGGTCGCGACGGCCCTGCCGTCCCGGAAGGCCACGGATCCCTCGCGGACCGCCCGGTCGTTCTTCCTGGCCAGCTCCGCCACGGCGGCCCGCGTCTTCGCCTCGTCGTGGGCGAGGACCGGCCGGACCTCCCGCTCACCGGAGGAGAACATCCGCCCGATGACGGTCACGGGGTTCCGCGACGGGTCCGCCGCCAGGTCCGCGGTCTTCGCCACGTCCACGGTCAGCCCGGCCGCCGCCGGCTCCACGGTCGTGGAGCGGTCGCCGACCTTGACGGCTATCGGCGCCTTCCAGGACGCCGGAGCCTCCGCCGTCAGCTTCGCCTCTGCCTCCGCGCGGCTCATCCCCCCGATGTCCACGCCGTCGACCCGCGTCCCCGCGGATATGTCGTCCCCCGTCGCGAGCACCCCCGCCGCATACAACCCCCCCGCGGCCACCGCGACCACACCCGTCGCAATCGCCACCGTCCGAAGACGCGAACGGTGCTCCTTGCGGGGCGTCGGGACATGGCCGGTCATGGAGCGGGACACGCGCTCTCCCTGGGCGTCGGGGAAGGGGGGAACCACACGACGGTACGCCGAAAGAGTGTCTTATGCACATAAGGGCGGTTTGACCTGCGGCGATACGGAGCGCGTTGCCTCGGCCACGAAAAGTGCCTCCCGCACCCGCGCCGAGCAGCGCACTTCGCCCGCGCCCCGTGTGGGCCCCGCCCAGGACTTCGGCCCCGCACCCCTGCTGGGCGGCGCCCCCGCCCGGGCTTCGCCCCCCGCCCGTGTGGGCCGCGCGCCCGGCGGGGCGGTGCCCCCTCCCGGGGCTTCGCCCACGCCCCCGTGCGGTGCCCGCACCCGCCTGGGGCTTCGCCCCCGCCCCGTGTGGGCAATCGTCCCGCTGGGGCGGGACGGGTGGGCACACGGGACGGCGCCCTCTAGCGGCGCCTCCGCGTTCCGAGCCTGAACCCGCACCCCATGTACGGCGCACAACGTGGTGCGGGTCCGGGCTCGGAAGCCTCTGGCGCCGGCAGGGCGCGGGTCCGTTGTGCCCACCCGTTCCGCCCTGCGGAACGATTGCCCACAACGGGGGGGGGTGGGTTCCGCCCCGGCGGAACGATTGCCCACAACGGGGGGCGGCGGGGGCACCGCCCGGCGGTGGGTCGTCGGTCAGGTGGGCAGGCCCGCTTGCCGGGCGGTGGCCGTCGCGCGGGCGAGGTCGGCCGCGGCAGCGGCCTCGTTTCCGGACGCTTCGTGGACGGAGGCGCGGCGGCGGAGGAGGTCCACGATGTCCTCGGCGACGCCGAGTTGCTCGAAGAGGGTGAGGGCCTCGGCGAGCAGGGGGAGGGGGTCGGAGGAGAGGCCGGCCAGGCCTTCGAGGGCTGTGGCGGTGCCCCAGCGTTCTCCGAGTGCCCGGAAGCCGGCGAGGGCTCGGGTGAAGAGGGGTTCCGAGGAGGTCAGGTGGGCGCGGCCGACGAGGGCAAGGGAGTGGGACCAGGGGTCGTCGGCGAGGCGAAGTCCCTCCAGGGGGTCCAGGGGGCCCACGGAGGTCGACCAGAGGAAGGCCGTGTACGGCTGCCGGAGCGGAGTCGTGCGCGTGGCGAGGAACCGCCGGGCGCGGTCGACGTGTTCGCCCTCCCGGAGGCCCGCCGCGAGCACGCACAGCGCGTACTCCTCGCCGAGTTCCGCAGACGGCTCCACCCGGTCCAGGAGTTCCGCGACGGGTGACGCGACCCGGCCCCGGAGGCCGCGGAGCCACCAGTACGGGGTGAGGGCGGAGACCAGGCGCAGGCCTTCCTCCGGGGTGCCGTGACGCAGGGCCGCCCGTAGGTTCGCGTCCTCCGCGTCGAGGAGGGTCAGCCACTCCAGCTGGGCGGGGCCCCGGAGTTCGGGGTCGGCCTTCTCGGCGAGCGCCCGGTAGTACGCGGAGTGGGCGGCGACCGCGGGGTCCCCGTCCGGTAGCTGCTCGGCGGCGTACGCGCGGATCGTCTCCAGCATCCGGTACCGGCCGTCGTCCCGCACCTCCACCAGCGACTTCTCCACGAGCGAGGCCAGTGTGCCCGTGCCCGCCCCGCACACATCGGCCACCGCCTCCGCCGTCGCCCCGCCCCGGAAGACCGAGAGCCGGGCGGCCAGTTCCCGTTCGCCGGGTTCGAGGAGGGACCAGCTCCACTCCACCACCGCCCGCAGTGTGCGGTGCCGCTCCGGCGCCGTGCGGTCCCCGCGCGAAAGGAGCTCGAAACGCTCGCCGAGCCCGTCCGCGAGCTCCTCCACGGACAGGGTCCGCAGCCGGGCCGCCGCCAGTTCGACGGCGAGCGGCAGCCCGTCGAGCCCGGCGCAGAGCTCCGCCACGCGCGCGTGGCCCGTGAATCCGGGCCGTACCGCCGCCGCCCGCCGCACGAACAGCTCCTCCGCCGCCTCGGGCGCCAGCGCGCCCAGCGGCAGCAGTGACTCCCCGGTGATCCCGAGGGCCTCGCGGCTCGTCGTCAGGACCCGCAGCCCCGGGCAGGCGGCGAGCAGGCGCCGTACGAGGAACGCCGTCTCCCCGACGACGTGCTCGCAGTTGTCCACGATCAGCAGCACCGGCCGCCCGGCCAGCGCCGCTTCGAGCCGCGCCGCACCCCGCACCCCGAGCGCCGCCGCGAACGCCTCCACGACCTCGGTGGAAGCGGACACCGCCCCCAGGTCCACGAACCGGACCTCTCCCGGCAGCCCCGCGCCCACCTCCAGCGCGAGCCGCGTCTTGCCCGCGCCGCCCGGGCCCACCAGGGTCACGAGGCGGGCGGCCGCCACCAGGGAGGCCAGCCGCTCCCGCTCCCGCCCGCGGCCCACGAAGTCCGTCAGCGGCGCGGGCAGCGGCGGGAACGCCCGGGCAGCCGCTTCGCCCCGCAGCAGTTCCAGGTGGACGGCGGACAGCTCCGGTGACGGATCGGCCCCCAGCTCCTCGGCCAGGGCCGCCCGCACCCCCTCGTAGGCGGCGAGCGCCTCCGCCTGCCGCCCCGCCGCGCCGAGCGCCCGCATCTGCAGGCCCCGCAGCCGCTCCCGCAGGGGCTGTTCCCGGACCGCCCACTCCAGTTCCCGTACGAGGACCGCCGGGTCGCCGCCGGCCGTCAACTCGGCGGCCGCCCACTCCTCCACCGCGTCGAGCCGCAGCGCGTCGAGCCGGGCCGCCTGGGCCGCCGCGAACGGCGCCTCCCGTACGTCGGCCAGCGCCGGCCCCCGCCAGAGCCCGAGCGCCTCCCGCAGCAGGGCGGCCGCGCGCGCGGGGTCGCCCGCTCCGGCGGCCCGCGCGCCGTCCCGGGCGAGCGCCTCGAACCGCAGGACGTCCACGTCCGTCGAGGGGTCCCCGACGACCAGCCGGTACCCGCCGGGCGTGAACTCCACCGCCACGCCCGCCGGAAGGATCCGGCGCAGCCGCGAGACCTGGGCCTGGAGCGCGCCCTGGACGCCGGCCGGCGGCTCGTCCCCGTACAGCCCGTCGACGAGCCGCTCCACCGGCACGGTCCGGCCCGCGTCGAGGAGGAGCCGGGCGAGCAGGGCACGGACCTTGGGGCCGCCGGCAGGCCCGGCAGGTCCGGCCGTGCCGGGCAGGGTGAGTGGCCCGAGGAGGCGGAAGATCATGGGCGGGATTGTGTCCCGGGGGACGGCGGGTCCTCCAGCCCCGGGGACGGTCAGACCGCCTCCCGCGCGCGCGTGGCCGGGTTGCGGGCGGTCAGGGTGACGCCGACGGCGACCGTGGCGGCCGCGACGAGCCCGGCCGCCGGGACCGCCCAGTGGCCCGCGAACGAGCACATCAGGATCGCGAACGACGCCACCGGCAGGACCAGTTGCTGGGCGATGCCGACCTTGAAGTAGCGGGCGTGCAGCAGCCACACCGACAGCAGGAACACGGCCGAGGGGATCGTCACGGCGGCGGAGGCGGCGAGCGTGGAGACGTGGGCCTTGCCCACGGCCTGTTCGACGGAGATCTCCAGGCCCGCGCCGACGGCGGCGGCCGACGCGAAGATCACGTAGTGGCCGTAGCCCCACAGGAAGCCCTGGCGGCTGGAGGTCAGCCGGTCGTGGGCGGGCACGACGAAGTAGATCCACCAGGCGGCGAAGACGAGCAGCAGACCGCCGGCGGCGATCGGGAGGACCTCCCCGAGGGCGTCGTTCTCGATGATGCCCGTCTTCACGGCGACGGTCGCGGCGGCGACGGTCTCGCCGAGCACGATGATCGTGAACAGGCCGTACCGCTCGGCGATGTGGTGCGGGTGCCAGGCGCTGGGGGCGTCCTTCTCCGCGTACACCGGGACGGCGATCTCGGCGAGCGCCATGACCAGGAAGACCCACGGGCGGGCCGGCTCGGGCGCGAGGACCAGCGCGAGCCAGCCGATCTGGACGGTGAGGACCCCGCCCGCGTACCGGCGGCACATCCGCCGCTCGGCCGGGTCGGTGGCGTGATGGGCGGCGCGCAGCCACTGCGAGGCCATCGCGAGGCGCATCACGACGTACCCGATGTAGACGACGAGGAAGTCGTGCTCCTCGAAGGCGCGCGAGACACCGGCGGCGAGGACGAGCACGCCGGCGATCTGGATGAGGGTGACGACGCGGTAGAGGACGTCGTCGTTGTCGTAGGCGGAGGCGAACCAGGAGAAGTTCATCCAGGCCCACCAGATCGCGAAGAAGACCATCGCGTAGTTGACGATGCCCTGGCCCGCGTGGCCTTCGGCGACCGCATGGACGAGCTCGGCGCCGGCCTGGGCGACGGCCACGACGAAACACAGGTCGAAGAAGAGCTCCAGGGACGTGGCGACCCGGTGCGACTCCTCGCGGGAGCGGGCGGTGAGGGGCAGAAACGGTTGTGTCATGTGCACTAGCACAGCAGAGCGCGCGACGGGCCCGCCCCCGTGCCACGCCCGGCCCCCCGGCGGATGCGGCGATCCCCGGATCCGGCGCCCCGGTCCCGGTACCGGGGCGGGTGACCGGGCGTAGTCTGGAGAGATGAGCACCGCCCCCGCCCACGGCCCGCGAGACGCGAAGCGGCCCGGCATGTCATCCAGCCCCGAGAACAGTCCGAAGCCGGCACTCGTCTTCGACGATCCGCTGGACCAGCAATCCGCGGACGACACGGACCGCGGGTGGGGCGAGCGGCCTCCGGCCGGCGGCGACAGCGCCGCCGACCTCGCGCGCTTCCTCGACGAGAAGCCGCCGCACCACCTCTGAAACCGGCGCGCTCCGCCGGTCAGGAGGTGGAGTGCGCCCCGGCGCTGCCACCGCCGACGACCCCGGGGGCCGGGTGCGTGTTGTTCACGTGGCCGCGCTGGGAGACCAGGTGGTCGCGGATCTCCTTGAGCACCTCCAGCTCGCTGACCTCCATGACCTCCTCGACGCCTTCCTTGGCCTTCTCCTGCTGGGCCCGCTTGGCGAGGATCTTCGCCATCGGCAGGACCATGAGGAAGTAGACGACGGCCGCGGTGATCACGAAGCTCAGCACCGCGCTGAGGACCAGGCCCCACTGGATCTGGATGCCCTGCATCTCCCCGTCGACCATCTTGCAGGGGTCCTTGAGGCAGGAGGCGTAGCCCTCCAGGTCCTTCGTGCCGAAGGCGCCGACGATCGGGTTGATGATGCCCTTGACCACCGAGTTCACGATGTTCGTGAACGCGGCACCGATGACGACGGCCACCGCCAGGTCGATCACGTTGCCGCGCATCAGGAAGGCCTTGAAGCCTCCCAGCAAACTTTCCTTCTTCTCGGCCACCGAGGTGCCTTTCGTCGCGTGTACCGCTGTGTGCGGAGCCATTAGGCCGTGAACGGCGCAGAGGCGTCCAATCCGTACACACGGGACGGTGACTTGACAGCGTGTCAGTGCGAATCAGCACACCGTCACCGCCAGTTGGGACGTGACACCGGCACCTGCCAGCGCCGCCGCCGTCGGCCTCGGCACGGACAGGACGACGAGCGCCCCTCCGTCCGGACGGGTCTCGTCCGGCCGTGGAACCTCGGCCACCCGGGCGCCCGTCGCCACCACCCGCGCCCCACCCTCCCCGCCGAGCGGCGAGTCGGGCGCGGCGATCACGTCGACCCGGTCGCCGGGCCGCAGCAGCCGCACGGTCGCCGCGTCGGCGATCCGTACCGGCGCGGACACCAGGGGGACGGCGGCGGGCGGCCGCGCGCGGGCGGGCAGCGGTTCCGCGCCGGAGGAAACCGGCCCCGTGTTCGCGACGGCCAGCGCGCCCGCCGTCAGGGCCAGCAGCAGCGCCGGGGCGCGCCGCCCCCGCCGGAGCGCCCTGCGCAGCCGGTGCCGGGCGCCCCGCACCCGTAGCGGCTCGAAGGGCGGCACCGTACAGGGCGCGGGGACGGAGGAAGAGGTGATCGGCATGCGGAGTACCGCCTGTTCGGGTCGGGAGCGCGGGAACGACGCGTCCACTCTCCCGACTCCGCCCCCACCCCGCTCCCGCCTGGGGATCACCCCGCGCCTGTGGACAACTCCCTCACGCTCCGGAGTGGTTTACGGCAGCTCGATCCCCAGGTCCCAGCCCTCGTGCGCCCGCAGGCACAGGCAGTCCCGGTCCGCCGTCGCCGGCAGGGCCCCCACCGCGTCGAACAGCACCTCCCGCAGCCGTCCCACGTTCTCGCCGAAGACCCGCAGCACCTCGGTGTGGGAGACGCCCTCGCCGGTCTCGGCGCCCGCGTCCAGGTCGGTGACGAGGGCGAGCGAGGTGTAGCAGAGGCCCAGCTCGCGGGCGAGGACGGCCTCGGGGTGCCCGGTCATGCCGACGACGGACCAGCCGGCGGCGGCGTGCCACCGCGACTCGGCGCGGGTGGAGAAGCGGGGGCCCTCGACGACGACCATCGTGCCGCCGTCGACCGGCTCCCAGCCCCGCCCCCGCGCGGCCTTGACCGCGACCCGCCGCCCGTCGGGGCAGTAGGGGTCGGCGAAGGTCACGTGGACGACGTTCGGCACGGCGCCGTCGGCCCGCCGCTCCCCGTCGAAGTAGGTCTGCGCCCGGGTCTTCGTCCGGTCGACGAGCTGGTCGGGCACGACGAGCGTGCCGGGCCCGTACTCCTCGCGCAGTCCGCCGACGGCGCAGGGTCCGAGGACCTGCCGTACGCCCAGGGAGCGCAGCGCCCAGAGGTTGGCGCGGTAGTTGATCCGGTGCGGGGGGACGGTGTGGCCGCGGCCGTGCCGGGGCAGGAAGGCGACCTGCCGGCCGGCGATCTCGCCGAGGAAGAGGGAGTCGCTGGGGCTGCCGTACGGGGTGTCGACGGACACCTCCGTGACGTCCTCCAGGAACGAGTAGAAGCCGGAGCCGCCGATCACGCCGATGTCCGCGTACGCGTCATGGTTCGCCATGCCGGTCACCCTAGGGCCTGCCCGGCGAGCGCGGTCCTGAGCCGCCGGACAGGCCCAGGGGCCCGTCCCTGCGCCGCCGGACAGGCCCAGGGGCCCGTCCCTGCGCTGCCGGACAGGCCCCGGGCCCGTCCCTGCGCTGCCGGACAGGCCCCGGGCCCGTCCCTGCGCTGCCGGACAGGCCCCGGGCCCGTCCCTGCGCTGCCGGACAGGCCCCGGGCCCGTCCCTGCGCCGCCGGGCAGGCCCCGGGCCTGTCCCTGAGCCGCCCGGACAGGCCAGGGTCCGGCCCCGAGCCGCCGGACGGGTCCCGGCCCCGGCCCCGGAAAACGCCGAGGGCCCCGTCGCGCGTGGCGACGGGGCCCGAAGGCGGGACGGATCAGGCGGCCGAGCTTCCGGTGCTCGACGAGGACGTCGAGGAGGAGGAAGCGGTCGACGCGGCCGGCTTCGAATTCGAAGAGGACGACGAGGACGAAGAGGTCGACGACGAGGACGTCGAGGACTTCGACGAGGCCGGCGAGCTGCTGGACGACGAGCCGCGGCTGTCGTTCCGGTAGAAGCCGGAGCCCTTGAAGACGATGCCGACGGCCGAGAACACCTTCTTGAGGCGTCCGTGGCAGCTGGGGCACTCCGTCAGGGCGTCATCGGTGAACTTCTGCACCGCCTCGAGGCCTTCGCCGCACTCGGTGCACTGGTACTGGTAGGTCGGCACTTGACTTCCTCCTGGCACTCACACTCATCGAGTGCTAACGACGATCCATAGTGACGTATTCCGTGGGTTCAGTCCACCGCCACCGGCACGCGGTGACCGACACCACGTGCCGCGACCCGGCTCGCCTCGCGCGGCTTCAGCCGCGACCGCAGGGCGAGGAGCGTGGTCAGGGCGAGGGCCGTGCCCGCCATCGGCACCAGGAATCCGGTGCTCGCGCCGTGGGCGTCGGCGAGGCGGCCGGCGACCGTGACGGCCGCGGCCTGGCCGAGCGCGACGGCGCCGGTGAGCCAGGTGAAGGCCTCGGTGCGGGCCGAGGCCGGGATCAGGGTCTCGACGATGGTGTAGCCGGTGATCAGGGCGGGGGCGATGCACAGGCCGACGACCAGGCCCAGGGCGCCGAGGAGCAGCACCGAGTGGGTGGTCCACAGCAGGGAGGCGGCGGCGGTGAGGCCCGCGTAGCCCAGGATCAGGCGGCGGCGGGGGCCGGTCTTCCAGGCGACGGCGCCCATGGCGATGCCCGCGAGCATGTTGCCGGCGGCGAAGATCCCGTACAGCAGGCCGTTGGCGCCGGGGTTGCCGATCTCCTCGGTGAAGGCGGTGAGGGAGACCTGCATGCCGCCGAAGACGGAACCGATGCCGAGGAAGGCGACGATCAGGACGCGGACGCCGGGGACGGACAGGGCCGAGCGGTGGGGCTCGACGGAGGCGGCGGCGGAGGCGCCGTACGCGGGCTGGGTGGCGCGCTGGGCGGCGAAGAACAGACCGCCGACGAGGGTGAGGGCGGCCTCGGCGATCAGGCCGGCGGCCGGGTGGACGCCGGTGCACAGGGCGGTCGCGAGGACGGGGCCGACGACGAAGGTGAACTCGTCCGTGACGGACTCGAAGGCAGCGGCCGTCGGCATCAGCGGGCTGCCGTCGAGCTTGGCGGCCCAGCGGGCCCGGACCATCGGCCCGACCTGCGGAACGGAGGCTCCGGAGGGGACGGCGGCCAGGAACAGCGCCCAGAGCGGGGCGCCGGCCAGGGCGAGGGCCACGAGCAGCGAGACGGACGCGGTGTGGACGAGGACGCCCGGGACGAGGACGGCGCGCTGGCCGAAGCGGTCGGCGAGCTTGCCGCTCTGCGGGGCGAAGAGCGCCATGGAGACGCCGGTGACGGCGGCGACCGCGCCGGCGCTGCCGAAGGAGCCGGTGGTGTGCTGCACGAGCAGGACGATGCCGATGGTCAGCATCGCGAAGGGCTGCCGGGCCGCGAAGCCGGGGAGCAGGAAGGACAGTGCGCCGGGTGTGCGCAGCAGCTGCCCGTAGCCGGGCCGCTTGTCCGTGATGACCGTGGACGCCACGGTCCTTGCCTTTCTGCCGCCTGGTAGCGCGCTCCCGCACGGTGGTGCGGGTTGTCGCCGAGAGCTGTCCTCATGCGCGTTACTGCGGTAGATACCGGGCCGGCCCCACTGCGGAGGGGGCGCCACGGCCGCCATACGGTCGCGCCAGCTCTGCGTCAGGCAGAGTTGGTTCGATCAGGTGTTCCTTCATGGTACAGGGAGGAGCGTCTTCCTGCCTGGGAAAACGCTCCCGCACCTGAATTAATGCCTGGGATTAACCGGGGGTTTTCCTGTGCCGGTCGCTGCCCGGCAGATGGAGGCGCCCCGTGGCCGCCGGCGCCGAGGCAGCCGTCGCGCCTCCCGTGCCGAGCCAGCCGGCGAGCTTGCCGCCCTGTCCGACGGCCCGGAGGCGTCGCTCGGTGGCGTCCCGTACGGGGTCGGTGGCGACGACGAGGAGTTCGTCGCCGTGCCGCAGGACGGTCGCGGGCCCCGGGACGAAGCTGGCGTCCTCCCGTACGACGAGGGTGACGGCCGCTCCGGCCGGGAGGCGCAGCTCGGCGACCTCGACGCCGTGCATCCGGGACTTCTCCGGGATGGCGACGGAGAGCAGGTGGCCGCGCAGCCGCTCCAGGGGCGCGGATTCGACGCCGAGGTCGGCGGCCTCGGCAGTGTCGCCCAGCTTGAGGGCCTTCGCCAGCCAGGGCAGGGTCGGGCCCTGGACGAGGGTGTAGACGACGACGAGGACGAAGACGATGTTGAAGATCCGCTCGCTGCCCTCGATCTGCGAGACCATCGGGATGGTGGCGAGGATGATGGGTACGGCTCCGCGCAGGCCGGCCCAGGACATCAGGGCCTTCTCCTGCCAGGGGATCCGGAAGGGCAGCAGGCTGACCGCGACCTCCATGGGCCGGGCGACGACGGTCAGGACGAGGCCGATGACGACGGCGGGCCAGAAGTCGTTGCCGAGCTCGTGCGGGGTGACGAGCAGGCCGAGCAGGACGAACATGCCGATCTGGGCGATCCAGCCGAGTCCCTCGGCGAAGCCGCGGTTCGCGGGCGCGTGGGGCAGCTTGGCGTTGCCGAGGATCATCGAGGCCAGGTAGACGGCGAGGAAGCCGGAGCCGTGGGCCATGGCGCCGGCGGCGTACGCGACGACGGCGATGGCCATGACGGCGATCGGGTACAGGCCGGAGGCGGGCAGCGCGACGTGCTTGAGGCCGTAGGCGCCGACGAAGCCGACGGCGAGGCCGATGGCGACGCCGATGGCGAGTTCGAGGGCGATCTCGCCGATGAGCAGGTACCAGTGGTCGACCGGTCCCACGGTGGAGAAGGCGACGACGAGGATGACGACGGGGGCGTCGTTGAAGCCGGATTCGGCCTCCAGGACACCGGTGACCCGTGAGGGGAGGGGCACCTTGCGCAGGACGGAGAAGACCGCGGCGGCGTCGGTGGAGGAGACGACGGCGCCGATGATCAGGGCCTGCCGCCAGTCGAGGCCGACGAGGTAGTGGGCGCCGGCGGCGGTGATGCCGACGCTGACGGCGACGCCGACGGTGGAGAGGACGACCGCGGCGGGCAGCGCCGGCTTGATCTCCTTCCACTTCGTGCCGAGACCGCCCTCGGCGAGGATCACGACGAGGGCCGCGTAGCCGATGACCTGGGTGAGTTCCGCGTTGTCGAAGGCGACGTTGCCGATGCCGTCCTGCCCGATGGCGACGCCGATGCCCAGGTAGAGCAGCAGGCTGGGGAGCCCGCTCCGGGAGGAGATCCGTACGGCGGCGACGGCCACGAGCAGGACGAGGGAGCAGACGAGCAGGAGTTCGTTGAGCTGGTGGACAGTCAGTGGCCGTTCCTTCCCCTCACGTGCTGCTGGATCGTTCCTCCAGCGGCAAGGTACTTCGTTACCTTACCTAATCTTTAACGCTTTCTTGACGCTCTCTTTGCATCTCCTCGCTCATCCGTACGGTTCTCTTCCTGACACCGCGTCCAGGCCCTCCGGACGCTGCGCCTAAGGTTGCTCCCGTACTCCAGGACCACCCTGCCCCTCGAAGGACAGCGATGCCCTCCAACACGTCCGCGCCCCCCGGCAAGAAGACCGCCAAGAAGAAAGGGCGGCGTGCCCGCCTGATCCTCGTCCTCCTGGTCCTCGCACTGGTCGCGGGCATCGGCTTCGGCGGCTACTGGGGCGTCAGCACCGTCCGGGCCTCGTTCCCGCAGACGACCGGCGAGATCCGCCTCGACAAGCTCTCCGCCGACGTGGAGGTGAAGCGCGACGCCAACGGCGTCCCGCAGATCTACGCCGACAACGAGACGGACCTCTTCCGCGCCCAGGGCTACGTCCAGGCGCAGGACCGGTTCTACGAGATGGACGTCCGCCGGCACGTGACCGCCGGCCGGCTCTCCGAGATGTTCGGCGAGAGCCAGGTCGACACCGACGCCTTCCTGCGCACCCTCGGCTGGCGCCGGGTCGCGCAGCAGGAGTACGACAAGGTCCTGTCGCCGGAGACGAAGAAGTACCTCCAGGCCTACGCGGAGGGCGTCAACGCCTACCTGAAGGACCGCGCCCCGAAGGACGTCTCCGTCGAGTACGCGGCGCTCGCCCTCAGCAACGACTACGCGATCGAGCCGTGGACCCCGGTCGACTCGGTGGCCTGGCTCAAGGCCATGGCCTGGGACCTGCGCGGCAACATGCAGGACGAGATCGACCGCTCGCTGATGACGAGCAGGCTGAGCGCCAAGCAGATCAAGCAGCTGTACCCCGAGTACCCGTACGCGCTCCACCAGCCGATCCTGGACAAGGGCACGGTCGACGGGTCCACCGGGAAGTTCGACCCGAAGGCCGACGCGACCGAGGGCGACGGGACGACCACCGGGGACACCCCGGGCACGGGCCCGGGCAGTGCGAGCGGCGGCGTGGCGTCCCAGCTCGGCGCGCTCTCCGAGGTCCTCGACACCGTCCCCGCCCTGCTCGGCCCGAACGGCAACGGCATCGGCTCGAACTCCTGGGTCGTCGCCGGCAAGTACACGACCTCCGGCAAGCCGCTGCTCGCCAACGACCCGCACCTCGCGCCCCAGCTGCCGTCCCTCTGGTACCAGATGGGCCTGCACTGCCGCTCGGTCTCGGCCACCTGCCGCTACGACGTCGCCGGCTACACCTTCTCCGGGATGCCCGGCGTGATAATCGGCCACAACGACAAGGTCGCCTGGGGCCTCACCAACCTCGGCGCCGACGTGACCGACCTCTACCTGGAGAAGATCGGCCCCGACGGCTACCTCGTCGACGGCAAGGTCAAGCCCTTCACCAGCCGCGAGGAGACCATCAAGGTCGCCGGCGGCAGCGACCGCAGGATCACCGTCCGCTCCACCGAGCACGGACCGCTCGTCTCCGACCGCTCCTCCGAGCTGGAGAAGGTCGGCCAGAAGGCCCCCGTCGGCAACGCCGCCCCCGACCGCGGCACCGGCTACGGCGTCTCCCTCCAGTGGACCGCGCTCCAGCCGGGCCACTCGATGGACGCGATCTTCGCGCTCGACCGCGCCAAGGACTTCACCACCTTCCGGGCCGCCGCGAAGAACTTCGAGGTCCCGTCCCAGAACCTGATCTACGCCGACACCGAGGGCAACATCGGCTACCAGTCGCCCGGCAAGATCCCGCAGCGCACCAAGGGCGACGGCACCCTGCCCGCCCCCGGCTGGGACTCCTCGTACAAGTGGAAGGGCTACATCCCCTTCGAGAAGCTGCCGTACGAGGAGAACCCCGAGCGCGGCTACATCGTCACCGCCAACCAGGCCGTGATCTCCCCGAAGCAGTACCCCGACCTGCTCACCGAGGACTGGGGCTACGGCTCGCGCAGCCAGCGGATCAACGACCTCATCGAGTCGAAGATCAAGGACGGCGGCAAGATCTCGCCGGACGACATGCGGACCATGCAGACCGACAACCGCAGCGAGATCGCGACCCTGCTCAACCCGCTCCTGCTGAAGATCGACATCGCCGACCCGCAGGTCCGCGAGGCGCAGAAGCTCCTTGAGGGCTGGGACTACACCCAGGAGCCCGACTCGGCCGCCGCCGCCTACTTCAACGCGGTCTGGCGCAACGTCCTCAAGCTCGCCTTCGGGAACAAGCTGCCCAAGGAGCTGCGCGCCGAGGGCGACTGCATCAACGTCCGCCCGGCCGACGCCACCGGCCCCGTCGACGAGCAGAACCGGCTCGTCCGCGAGTGCGGCCAGCGCGACCCCGACTCGGCGCAGCCGGACGGCGGCGACCGCTGGTACGAGGTGGTCCGCCCGCTCCTCAAGCAGGAGAAGAACGAGTGGTGGAAGACCCCGGGCGACCGTCTGGACCCGGCCACCGAGACCCGTGACCAGCTGCTCGCGCGCGCCATGAAGGACGCCCGCTGGGAGCTGACCGCCAAGCTCGGCAAGGACGTCTCCACCTGGAGCTGGGGCCGGCTGCACCAGCTGACCCTGAAGAACCAGACCCTCGGCACCGCGGGCCCCGGCCTCGTGCAGCGGCTCCTCAACCGCGGCCCGTGGGACCTGGGCGGCGGCGAGGCGGCCGTCGACGCCACCGGCTGGAACGCGGCCGGCGGCTACGAGGTCATCTGGGTGCCGTCGATGCGGATGGTGGTCAACGTGGGCGACTGGGACAAGTCCCGCTGGGTCAACCTGACCGGGGCCTCCGGCCACGCCTTCCACTCGAACTACACCGACCAGACGGACACCTGGGCGAAGGGCGAGCTGTACGACTGGGCCTACGGCAAGGCGGCGGTCGACGCGAAGACGAAGGACACGCTCACGCTGAAGCCCTGATCAGGGGCGGAATCGGGTGACCCCCTCCGGGGTCACCACCGCGTGCACGGGGTGGTCGTGCGGTTCCTCCGGGACCCGGGCGACCACCTCGTTCGCGTAGAGGAGCACCACCAGGGCCGGGTCCACGCCCGCGCGTGCGAGCCGGGCGAGGACCCGGTCGTACGAGCCGCCGCCCCGCCCGAGCCGCATCCCGCGCCCGTCGACGGCCAGGCCCGGCAGCAGGACGGCGCCGGCGGCGCAGACGGCCTCGGGGCCGAGCCGGGGCCCGACCGGTTCGAGCAGTCCGCGCCCGGCCTTCGCGAGCCGCCCGGCCCCCTCGTACGCCGCCCAGTCCAGATCGTTGTCGGGCAGCAGGACGGGGAGCAGGACCCGCACCCCGCGCGCGTGGAGGGCGTCGAGCAGCGCGCGCGTGCCCGGTTCGCGGCCCACCGAGACGTAGGCGGCGACGGTGTCCGCCCCGGCGAGCTCGGCCAGCTCCATTCCCCGCCGGGCGAGGGACTCGGCCGTGTCCGCGAGGGTTTCGGGGGTCAGCGCGGCCCGGGCGGCCAGAAGTCGGCTGCGCAGTGCGGTCTTTTCGGACATCTCCGGTGTCATCTCGGCCCTTTGTGCGTTCACGAACGTCTCGTAACTGTCTTTATGTGGAGGAAGTTAACCGAAGTCACATCTTCCTCTCATTACGAACGGCTAAGGTGCACCGCATGAATCAGTCGCTTCCCAGGCTCGGTCGGATCAGCAAGGCTGTCATCCCCGCCGCCGGTCTCGGCACCCGCTTCCTCCCGGCCACCAAGGCGACCCCGAAGGAGATGCTGCCGGTCGTCGACAAGCCGGCGATCCAGTACGTCGTCGAGGAGGCCGTCGCGGCCGGCCTCACCGACGTCCTGATGATCACCGGCCGGAACAAGCGGCCCCTGGAGGACCACTTCGACCGGAACTACGAGCTGGAGGAGGCCCTGAGCCGGAAGGGCGACGCCGAACGCCTCTCCAAGGTCCAGGAGTCCAGCGACCTGGCGACCATGCACTACGTCCGCCAGGGCGCCCCGCGCGGCCTCGGTCACGCCGTGCTGTGCGCCGCCCCGCACGTGGGCGACCAGCCCTTCGCGGTGCTCCTGGGCGACGACCTGATCGACCCGCGCGACCCGCTGCTCTCGCGGATGGTGGAGGTCCAGGAGCGGGAGGGCGGCAGCGTGATCGCCCTGATGGAGGTCGAGCCCTCGCAGATCCACCTCTACGGCTGCGCGGCGGTCGAGCCGACCGCCGACTCGGACGTCGTCAAGGTGACGGACCTGGTCGAGAAGCCGGAGCCCGGCGAGGCGCCGAGCAATTACGCGATCATCGGCCGTTATGTCCTGGATCCGGCCGTCTTCGACATGCTGCGGGAGACCGAGCCGGGCCGCGGCGGCGAGATCCAGCTGACCGACGCCCTGCAGAAGCTCGCCTCGGACGAGAAGCTCGGCGGCCCGGTCCACGGCGTCGTGTTCAAGGGCCGCCGCTATGACACCGGTGACCGCGGCGACTATCTGCGTGCCATTGTCAGACTCGCGTGCGAACGTGAAGATCTGGGACCGGACTTCCGGGCCTGGCTCCGGAGATACGTCAGCGAGGAGATGTAACACCTTGAGCAGCAGCGCGGCACACGAGCACGAGCACGACCACGTGGCGGGCGCGGCCGACCCCTGCGCGGGTCCGGCCCGCGGCCTGTGGTCGGTGGACGAGCACCTCGCCGACATCCTGGCGACGGTCGCCCCGCTCGAACCCATCGAGCTGCAACTCCTCGACGCCCAGGGCTGCGTCCTCGTCGAGGACGTGACGGTGCCGGCCGCGCTGCCCCCCTTCGACAACAGCTCCATGGACGGGTACGCGGTCCGGGTCGCCGACGTCGCCGGGGCCACCGAGGAGTTCCCCGCCGTCCTCACCGTCATCGGCGACGTCGCCGCGGGCGCCGGCGGCCTGCCCGAGGTCGGCCCCGGCCAGGCCGCCCGGATCATGACCGGCGCCCCGCTGCCGCCCGGCGCCGAGGCCGTCGTCCCCGTCGAGTGGACCGACGGCGGTACGGGCGGGGGCGCGGCCACCGGCATGACCGCCGCCAGCGCCGCCCCCGAGGGCGCCGGGGGCGAGGTCCGGGTCCACCGCTCCGCCGAGGCCGGGGCGCACGTCCGCAGGGCGGGCAGCGACGTACGGGCCGGGGAGCTGGCCCTCGCGGCGGGCACGGTCCTCGGGCCGCCGCAGATCGGCCTGCTCGCCGCGATCGGCCGGGGCAGCGTGAAGGTCCGCCCCCGCCCCCGCGTGGTCGTCCTCTCCACCGGCAGCGAGCTCGTCCAGCCCGGCGAGCCGCTGGGCGAGGGCCAGATCCACGACTCCAACAGCTTCGCGCTCGCCGCCGCCGCCCGGGACGCCGGAGCCCTGGCCTACCGGGTGGGGGCCGTCGCCGACGACGCCGAGTCGCTGCGCGCCACCATCGAGGACCAGCTCATCCGGGCCGACCTGATCGTGACCACCGGCGGGGTGAGCGTCGGCGCGTACGACGTGGTGAAGGAGGCGCTGACCGCCGAAGGCCAGGTCGACTTCCGCAAGCTCGCCATGCAGCCGGGCAAGCCGCAGGGCTTCGGCGCGATCGGCGCCGAGCAGATCCCGCTGCTCGCCCTCCCGGGGAACCCGGTCTCCTCGTACGTCTCCTTCGAGCTGTTCGTGCGCCCCGCGATCCGCGCGCTGATGGGCGTCGAGGACCTGCACCGGCCCACGGTCCGCGCGGTCCTCAGCGCCGACAAGGCCCTGTCGTCCCCGGCCGGCCGCCGCCAGTTCCTGCGCGGCACGTACGACCCGGAGGCGGGCACCGTCACCCCCGTGGGCGGCGCCGGATCCCACCTGATCGCGGCCCTCGCGCACGCGGACTGCCTGCTCGTGGTCCCGGAGGACGTGGAGAGCGTGGAGCCGGGCACCGAGCTGGAAGTGGTCCTCCTCGGCTGAGGGGGCGACGCTGGGGGTACGGTGTCGTCCTTCACACAGCGACCGGGAGTGTCACGGCCATGAGCACGCAGCAAGGTCTCACCCACATCGACGAGGCGGGCGCGGCCCGGATGGTCGACGTATCGGCGAAGGACGTCACGTCCCGCACCGCCCGCGCCAGCGGGCGGGTCCTCGTCTCGCCGCGCGTGATCGAGCTGCTGCGCGGCGAGGGCGTCCCGAAGGGCGACGCGCTGGCCACCGCCCGCATCGCCGGGATCATGGGCGCCAAGAAGACCCCGGACCTCATCCCGCTCTGCCACCCGCTGGCCGTCTCGGGCGTCACCCTGGACCTGGCGGTCACGGACGAGGCCGTGGAGATCCTGGCGACGGTGAAGACCACGGACCGCACGGGCGTCGAGATGGAGGCCCTCACCGCGGTCTCGGTGGCGGCACTGACGGTCGTCGACATGATCAAGGCGGTCGACAAGGGCGCGGTCATCTCCGACGTACGGGTGGAGGAGAAGACGGGCGGCAAGTCGGGCCACTGGACGAGGGCCGAGGCGTGACGCGCGCGGGCCGGGTGGCGGGAACGCACGAGGAGCACGTGGAGCCCGCCCCCGAGGAGGTCCCGGCAGCGGCCTACCGCGCTCTCGTCGTCACCGCCTCCAACCGGGCTTCGGCCGGGGTTTACGAGGACAGGGGCGGTCCGCTGATCGCCGAGGGCCTGACCCGGATGCGCTTCGCCGTGGACGGCCCGCGGGTCGTCCCGGACGGGGCGCCCGTCGAGGCGGCCCTGCGCGCCGGGGTCGCCGCCGGGTACGACGTGATCGTCACCACCGGCGGCACGGGCATCTCGCCCACCGACGAGACGCCCGAGGCGACCCGCCGGGTCCTGGAGCGGGAGATCCCGGGCATCCCGGAGGCGATCCGCGCGTACGGCCGCGAGAAGGTCCCCACGGCGGCGCTCTCGCGCGGTCTGGCCGGGGTCGCGGGCGGCACGCTGATCGTGAACCTGCCGGGGTCCCCGGGCGGGGTGCGCGACGGGCTCGCCGTCCTGGAGCCGCTGCTGCGCCATGCCGTCGACCAGATCCGCGGCGGCGACCACCCGAGAGCGTCGTGATCCCGTCCTGGCCGGTGGTGCTCGTCGACGGCGACGTGGTGCTCCGACCGATAAGGATGCGCGACCAGGCGGCCTGGCGCGAGGTGAACCGGCGCAACCGCGAGTGGCTGCGGCCCTGGGAGGCGACGGTTCCGCCGCCGCCTCCGGGCGGTCCGGTCGCGCAGCGGCCGACGTTCCGTCAGATGGTGCGCCATCTGCGGTCGGAGGCGAACGCCGGCCGGATGCTGCCGTTCGTGATCGAGTACCGGGGGCGGCTCGTCGGCCAGTTGACGGTGGCCGGGATCACCTGGGGCTCGATGTGCTCGGGGCACGTGGGGTACTGGGTGGACAGCGAGGTGGCCGGGCGCGGGGTGATGCCGACGGCGGTCGCGCTCGCCGTCGACCACTGCTTCCGCGTCGTGGGGCTGCACCGCATGGAGGTGTGCATCCGCCCGGAGAACGGTCCTTCGCGCCGGGTGGTGGAAAAGCTCGGATTCCGCGAGGAGGGGCTGCGGCCGCGCTATCTCCACATCGACGGCGCGTGGCGGGACCACCTGGTGTTCGCGCTGACGGCCGAGGAGGTGCCGGAGGGGCTGCTGCGGCGCTGGCATCACGCAAGAATGCAATAAGTGTTCGAATTTAATCGTCAGTTGGCGGTCAATCGATCTGAACAATCACAAAAAAGTTCAGTGATATCAGCCAGATCGTGCGACACACCGGGCCAATTGGCCGATGCGTGTTACAGAACCCCTCTACCGTGTGAGGCGTGAGCAGCAGCGGCCTCATCTACGCAGTCATCGTCGGGGCCTGGGCCGCCTACTTGGTGCCGATGTGGCTCCGCAGGCAGGACGAGCTGAACGAAGCCCGTCCGACGGAACGCTTCAGCACCGCCATCCGGCTGCTTTCCGGACGGGCGGGCATGGAGCGCCGGTACGCCAAGGAGCTCAAGCAGCGGGACCTTGCGGCGGAGGGACCGACGCCCGACGTGGACCCGGACGCGGAGACCGAGCATCTGAGCTCGGTCGACGTCCGGGCCTTCTCCGCGCCCGCGGCCAGGACGGAAGCGCGCCTGGAACTCCCGGAACCCGGGCCGGAACCGGCGCCGAACCCCGCACCGGCCCGCCCCGCCCCGGGCGCCGCCGAGCGCGCCCGCCGGGGCAAGGTCCTCGCGCGGCGCCGCCGGGTCACCACGCTCCTCTTCGCGGGCTTCACCCTGGGCGCGGTGATCGCGGCCGTCGGCGGCGTCGCCTTCCTGTGGGCCCCTGCGGTCCCCGCCCTGCTCCTCAGCGCGTACATCGTGCACCTGCGGATCCAGGAGCGGCGCCGCTTCGTGTACGTGATGGACCGGCGCCGCGCCGAAGCGGCCGCCGCCCGGCTGCGCGAAAGCCGCCGCCCGGCCCCGACGCCGGAGCCGGAGGCCGGCCAGGCCCCCGCGGTGACCCCGCAGGAGGCGGACCGGCGCGCCCTGGTCGAGCAGACCGACCACGCGGAGTGGGTGGACCAGCAGCGCGACCGCGGCCCGGCCCTCGGCGACAGCTGGGACCCGGTCCCGGTGCCGCTCCCCACGTACGTCACCGCCCCGGTCGCCCCGCGCGCCACGAACGGCATCGACATCACGGACCCGGAGACCTGGAGCGCCGCCCGCTCCTCCACGGCGGCCGACCCCACCCCCGCCCCCTCCCCGGCCCCCCGCCAGCGCACCACCCCGCCCCGCCGCACCCGCGACCACGGCCGCACCCCCCTCTTCGACCAGTACGCGGACGACGACCGCCCTCGCGCGGCCAACGAATGACCCCCGGTCGGGGGCCCGCGACGGTTCCCGGCTGACCTGCGGAGGAGCGGATTTTTGTTCTTCCCGATCGGGGTGCTAATGTTTCACACGTCGCAAGGGCCTGTGGCGCAGTCTGGTAGCGCACCTCGTTCGCATCGAGGGGGTCTGGGGTTCAAATCCCCACAGGTCCACAGACACGGAGATCCCGTCCGATCGAAAGATCGGGCGGGATCTCTGCTTTTCCGGTACGGGGGTTGTGGCGTACGGGGGTTGTGACCCGCGTCTCATGAGCGCGGGTCAGCGGGGGCGTCAGGTCAGGGGCTTCGCGAAGCAGCGGCTGTTGGGGTAGTCGCGGTAGTGGCCGAACTTGGGGCAGGGGGCGTAGCCGCTGGAGGTGTAGAGGGCTATGGCCTCGGGCTGGGCGGTGCCGGTTTCGAGGACCATGCGGGTGCGGCCGGCGGCGCGGGCGTCGGATTCGAGGGCGGCGAGGATGCGGCGGGCGAGGCCGAGGCCGCGGGCCTCGGGGATCACGTACATGCGCTTGAGCTCGGCGTCGCCGTCGGAGTAGCCCTCGTCGTTGGCGTCCTGGGTGCGCCAGCCGCCCGTGGCGACGGGCCGGCCCTCGGGGTCGTACGCGAGGAGGTAGAGGCCGTGGGGCGGGACGAACATGCCGGGGTCCAGCGGTGTCTCATCGCCCTCGCCGTCGTAGCGGACGGCGTACTCCGCCTGGACCGCGTCGTTGAGTTTGACGGCGTCGGGGTGGTCATAGGGCGTGGGCTGGATGTTCATGCGGTGGATCGTACATGTATGCGGGTGGTGGGTGTCGGTATTCTCCCGGGATGCTCACTGTGACGTCCGTGAATGTCAATGGTCTCCGCGCCGCCGCCAAGAAGGGCTTCGTCGAGTGGCTGGCCGGCACCTCCGCCGATGCCGTCTGCCTCCAGGAGGTCCGCGCCGAGGAGACGCAGCTGCCCGAGGAGGTGCGCAGCCCCGAGGGCTGGTTCACCGTGCACGCCCCCGCCGCCGCCAAGGGGCGCGCCGGTGTGTCGCTCTACACGCGGCGCGAGCCCGACGCCGTGCGGATCGGTTTCGGCTCCGCCGAGTTCGACTCCAGCGGCCGGTACGTCGAGGCCGACCTGCCCGGCGTGACCGTCGCCAGCCTGTACCTGCCCTCCGGCGAGGTCGGGACCGAGCGCCAGGACGAGAAGTACCGGTTCATGGGGGAGTTCCTGCCGTACCTCAAGGAGCTCAGGGCCAGGGCCGCCGCCGAGGGGCGCGAGGTCGTCGTCTGCGGCGACTGGAACATCGCCCACCGCGAGGCCGACCTCAAGAACTGGAAGGCCAACAAGAAGAACGCGGGCTTCCTGCCCGAGGAGCGGGAGTGGCTCGGGAAGGTCCTCGACGGGGGCGACGGGGGGTACGTGGACGTCGTGCGGGAGCTCCACCCCGAGCAGGAGGGGCCCTACTCCTGGTGGTCCTACCGGGGGCGCGCCTTCGACAACGACAGCGGCTGGCGCATCGACTACCAGATGGCCACGCCCGGACTCGCCGCCAAGGCCGTCAAGGGCTTCGTCGAGCGGGCCGCGACCCATGGGGAGCGGTGGAGCGACCACGCTCCCGTGACCGTCGTCTACGAGGTCTAGGACGGGTCCCGGGGTCCGGGGCCGTCGGGGGCCTCGCCGAGCCGTCTGTCGAGCGCCAGCGACAGTTCCGCCTCCACCACGCTCTTGGCGAGCGGGCGCAGCCGCCAGAGGTCGTCGTCCTTCGCGTGGGTGCGCAGGAGGTCGGTGAAGAGCTCGGCGAGGGCGTCGGCGTGCTCGCGGACGCGGGCGCCCGCCTTGAGGACCTCGGCGAGCGGGACGCCCTCCCTGACCAGGGCGGCGGAGACGTCGAGCAGCCGGCGGCTGATGTGGACGATCTCCTCGCCGTCGGTGACGAGGTAGCCGAGGTCGAGGGCGGCGGCGAGGTTCTCCGCGGTGACCTCGCCGGCGAAGTGGTCGGCCAGCTCCTCGGGGGTGAGGCGGACCGGCTCCTCCTCGGAGGGGGCGGGGAGGGCGAGGACCTCGCGGACGCCCCGGCCGCTCTCGAAGGCGGCGGTGAGGTCGGCGATGCCGTTGAGGGTGTGGCCGCGCTCCAGGAGCGCGGCGATCGTGCGCAGCCGGGCCAGGTGGTTGTCGTCGTACCAGGCGATGCGGCCCTCGCGGCGGGGCGGCGGGATCAGGCCGCGCTCGCGGTAGAAGCGCAGGGTGCGCACGGTGATGCCGGCGGCCGAGGCCAGTTCCTCCATGCGGTACTCGCGGGGCCCGCGTACGCCGTCCTGTGCGCCCGTCTCGGGACGCGATCCGTCTGCCACGCCCGCCAGCCTATGTTGTACCGCCGGTAACTTTCCCTCGTCGTACCCCTACCGCTCGGTATGGAGCTGCTCTACAGTCCCGACTGTGCCAGTGATTGCTGGCGCAATGGGCCGGGCGCGTGGGAGGCGGCATGGCGAAGCACGAGCACGTACGGGTGGCGGTGATCGGGTCGGGATTCGGCGGCATCGGGGCCGCCGTCCGGCTGCGCCGCGAGGGGATCACCGACTTCGTCGTCCTGGAGCGGGCCGACTCCGTGGGCGGCGCCTGGCGCGACAACAGCTACCCCGGCTGCGCCTGCGACGTCCCCTCGCACCTCTACTCCTTCTCCTTCGCGCCCAACCCGGACTGGCCCCGGACCTTCTCCGGCCAGCGCCACATCCGCGCCTACCTGGAGCACGTCACCGACACCTTCGGGATCCGCCCGCACCTGCGGCTCGGCCACGAGATGCTGCGGGCCCAGTGGGACGCGGAGACGCTCCGCTGGGAGATCGAGACCAGCGGGGGAACCTTCAGCGCCGAGGTCCTCATCGCCGCCGCCGGGCCGCTCTCCGACCCGAAGATCCCCGACATCCCCGGGATCGCCGACTTCCCCGGCAAGGTCTTCCACTCGGCCCGCTGGGACCACGACTACGACCTGCGCGGCAAGCGCGTCGCCATGGTCGGCACCGGCGCCTCCGCCATCCAGATCGTGCCCGAGATCCAGCGCGAGGTCGGCAGGCTCACCCTCTTCCAGCGGACGCCCCCGTGGGTGATGCCCCGCATGGACCGGGCCATCACCGGCGTCGAACGCCGGCTGCACCGCGCGCTGCCCGTCACCGCGACCCTGCGCCGGGGCATCCTCTGGGGCATCCGCGAACTCCAGGTCGGCGCCTTCACCAAGCACCCCGACGAACTGGGCCTGGTCGAGAAGCTCGCCAGGGCGAACATCGCCCGCTCCATCAAGGACCCGGAGCTGCGGGCCAAGCTGACGCCCTCGTACCGCATCGGCTGCAAGCGGATCCTGCTCTCCAACACGTACTACCCGGCGCTCGCCGAGCCCAACGTCGACGTCGTCGCCTCCGGGCTCCGCGAGGTCCGCGGCTCGACCGTGGTCGCCGCCGACGGCACCGAGACCGAGGTCGACGCGATCGTCTTCGGCACGGGCTTCCACGTCACCGACATCCCGATCGCCTCGCGCGTCGTCGGCGCCGAGGGGCACACCCTCGCCGACTCCTGGAAGGACGGGGTGAAGGTGCTGCGCGGGGCCACTGCGGGCGGCTTCCCCAACTTCATGATGATCATCGGGCCGAACACCGGCCTCGGGAACTCCTCCATGATCCTCATGATCGAGTCCCAGCTGAACTACCTGGCCGACTACCTCCGCCAGCTGCGGGTCCTCGGCGGCCGCGCCGCCCTCGCCGTCCGCCCCTCCGCCGTCAACGCCTGGAACCGCAAGGTCCAGTCCCGGATGGAGCGGACCGTGTGGAAGTCCGGCGGCTGCAACAGCTGGTACCTCGACGCCGAAGGCCGCAACACCACCCTGTGGCCCGGTACCACGGCCGAGTTCCGGCGCGAGACCCGGCAGGTCGACCTCTCCGAGTACGAGGTGATCCGCGCGCCCAAGCCCGTCCAGGCCCCGAAGCCCGCCCGCACCTCCCGGAAGAAGGAGACCGCCCAGTGACGCTCCAGAGCCTTCCCGCGCCCCGCTCCCTCACCGCCGTCTCCGCCGACGGCACCCCGGTCCACGTCGAGGTGTACGGCCCCGAGGGCGCGCCCGCCGTCGTCCTCTCCCACGGCTGGACCTGCTCCATCGCCTTCTGGGCCGAGCAGATACGGGCCCTCGCCGCCGACCACCGGGTCATCGCCTACGACCAGCGCGGCCACGGCCGGTCCCCGGCGCCCGCCGCGACCGGCAGCACCGGCTACTCCACGACGGCGCTCGCCGACGACCTGGAGGCGGTGCTCGCGGCCACCCTCGGCCCCGGCGAGCGAGCGGTCCTGGCCGGCCACTCCATGGGCGGCATGACGATGATGGCCGCCGCCGGGCGGCCCGGCTTCCGGCAGCACGCCGCGGCCGTCCTGCTCTGCTCCACCGGCCCCTCGCGGCTGACCGCCGAGGCCACCGTCGTACCCCTCGGGCCCGGCGGCCTGCGCACCCGGCTGACCAAGGCCGTCCTCGGCGCGAAGGCGCCGCTCGGCCCGGTCAACGCCCTCTCGAAGAAGGTCCTGAAGTACGCGACGATGGGACCGGCCTCGGCGCCGGAGCGGGTCGAGGCCTGCGCCCGGATCGTGCACGCCTGCCCGCGCGGCGCCCGCCACGGCTGGTCGCAGGTCCTGGCCGGACTCGACCTCGGAGCGGGGCTCCGGGAGCTCGGGCTGCCCGTGGCCGTGCTCGTCGGCACCGCCGACCGGCTCACCCCGCCCATCCACTCCCGGGCGATGGCCGAGGCGCTGCCGCACTGCACGGGCCTCGTCCAGCTGCCCGGCATGGGCCACATGACACCGGTGGAGGCCCCGGAGGCCGTCACCGCGCAGATCCGCGAACTGACCCTCACGTACCTGGGCGTGAAGGAGAACGAGGAGGCAGGGGCATGAGCAGGGTGAGCCTGGAAGGGCAGGTCGCGGTCGTCACCGGAGGTGCGCGCGGCGTCGGTGAGCTCCTCGCCCGCAAGCTCTCCGCGCGCGGCGCGAAGATCGCGCTGGTCGGCCTGGAGCCGGAGCAGCTCAAGGAGGTCGCCGGGCGGCTGCACACCGAGGCCGACTGGTGGCACGCGGACGTCACCGACCACGAGGCGATGGCCCGGGTCGCGGCCGAGGTGAAGGAGCGGTTCGGGAAGGTCGACATCGTCGTCGCCAACGCCGGTGTCGCCGCGGGCGGCCCCTTCGTCGACTCCGACCCGGCCGCCTGGCGGCGGGTCATCGAGGTCAACCTGATCGGCGGCGCGGTGACGGGCCGGGCGTTCCTGCCGGTCCTCATGGAGTCCCGGGGGTACTTCCTCCAGATCGCCTCCCTCGCCGCCCTCACGCCGGCCCCGATGATGACGGCGTACTGCGCCTCCAAGTCGGGCGTCGAGGCCTTCGCGCACAGCCTGCGCGCCGAGGTCGCGTACAAGGGCGTGAAGGTCGGCGTCGGCTATCTGTCCTGGACCGACACGGACATGGTGCGGGGCGCGGACCAGGACGACGTGATGAAGGAGCTGCGGCAGCGGCTGCCGTGGCCCGCGAACCGCACGTACCCCCTCGGCCCGGCCGTCGACCGGATCGTCGCGGGCATCGAGCGGCGCTCGGCCCATGTGTACGCCCAGTGGTGGCTGCGCGGGATGCAGTCGGTCCGCGGCTACCTCCCCGGCATGATCGCCACGGTCGGCCAGCGCGAGATGCGGCGCTTCGAGCCGCGTCTGGGCGCGGTCTCCAAGGGGCTGGTGGGCGCGGGCGGGGCGGCGGACGAGCAGGCGCGCGCGGAGGGATCCGCCCCGCGGTAGCCGACCGTAACTGATCGAAATGCGTGGAATGTTCGCTCGTGCAAGGCTGGTCGAGGCCCGAGGGGCACACCGCCCCGACCCCCACACACCCCTTCTAGGAGTGAACTTTCATGGGCATGAAGGACCAGTTCAAGGACAAGGCGGACCAGCTCAAGGAGCAGGCCAAGCAGGCTGCGGGCAAGGCGAAGGACGAAGCGTCCTCCCGTGCCTCCCAGGGCCGCGACCGCGCTGACGAGGAGACCCGCCGGGCCCAGCAGGAGGCCCAGGACCGCATGGACCAGGACTACGACGCCTGACGTCGGTCCGTCCTTGAGGAAGGCGCACCCGGGGCCCCGGGTGCGCCTTCGCGCGTGTCCGGACGGGGGTCAGGCGACGCTGTTGTACGGGCCTCCGCCGAAGGTCAGGCTCGCGGACTGCGGGGGGAGCAGGGGGGCGCGCCAGTCGCCGGTGCCGCGGTAGAGGTACTGGCCCGTCGCGCCGAAGCCGATCACGTCGGGGCGGCCGTCCCGGTCGGCGTCGCCGACGCCGACGATCTGGCTGTACGCGTTCCACCCGGCGCCGACCTTCGTACGGGCGGCGAAGGTGCCGTCGCCCTTGCCGAGGTAGAGCCAGAGGACGCCGGCCTTGTCGCGGGCGAGGAGGTCGCCGGCCGGTCCGCCGGCGATGTTGCCGGTGGCGGTGAGCTGGTTGTAGACGCCCCAGCCGAAGCCGATCTTCTTGCGGGTGGCGAAGGGAGCGGTGGCGCTGCCCGTGCCCTTGTAGAGGTAGAGGTCGCCCGCCTTGTCGGTGGCGACGAGGTCCGCGCGGCCGTCGCCGGTGAGGTCGCCGCCGCCCGCGAGCTCGTTGTAGACCTGCCAGCCGCCGCCGATCTTCGTACGGGTGCCGAGGCCGCCGCGTCCGTCGCCCTGGTACAGCCACAGCACTCCGGCCGTGTCCCGGGCGACGAGGTCGCCGACGGTGGAGCCCGCGAGGTCTCCCGTGGCCTCGATCCGGTCGTAGATCTGCCAGCCCGTGCCGATCCGCGCGTGCGGGTCGGCCTGGAGCCTGGTGCCGTAGGAGGTGTCGGCCCGCCACAGGCGTCCGGCTCCGTCGCGGAGGAGGACGTCGGGGGCGCCGTTGTCGTCGAAGTCGTGCGGCTTGGGCGTGCGGGTCACGGTGAACGAGCCGGTCGCCTTCGCGGTCGGGCCGATGCCGTTGAGCGGACGGGCGGTCAGCTCCCAGGTGTAGGCGCCGTTGTACTCGCCCTGCCACGTGAAGGCCGTGGTCCGCCGGCCCGTCGTGTAGTCGTTGAACATCTCGGCCTCACCGGTCCGGGTGTGCCGCAGGGTCAGGTTGACCTCGGCGTTCGGCCGGGACAGGTTCCAGGTGAACTTCGCCTTGCCGCCGTTCTGGTCGAGGTCGACCAGGGCGGGGACGTCGTTGCCCGTGACCTGCAGCTCGGTGGGCTCGCCGGTGGTCGCCTCCAGGGTGACGACCGGGGTCTCGTCCCCGACCGCCGTGATCCTGTACATGCCCTCGCCTCGGTCCAGGCTGCCGCCCCGCACGTGCAGGCTGCCGTCGCCGGCCGCGGCGGCCGAGGTCAGGTGGTCGAGGAGCTTCACCGACTCCTTGGTGACCGGGTTGTACGCGGTGAGGGCGAACAGCGGGCTCGGGGCCCCGGCGGTGGAGGCGCCCGGGTCTCCGTACACCACCCAGCCGCCGACGAGGTCGACCCGGAGGCTGCCGGGCGCGTCCACGACCGGGACCTCCTGGACGGTGTCCGTGGCGCGGTCCAGGAGGAAGAGCGCGGGGATCTCGCCGCGGACGCCGGTGCCGACGGTGTACGCGACGTGCGTCGCGGAGACGGCGCCGATCGTGGCGCCCGCCGGGAGTTCGTGGATCTCGTCGACCGTGTCGGTGGCGAGATCGAGCAGACCCCACTTCTTCACGCCGCCCACGGTGAACCGGACCAGGGCGTCGTCGGGGGTGCCGGGCGAGACCTCGATCGAGGTCGCCCCGTCCGGCAGACCGGCGACGGGCACGGTGCCGCCCGCTTTGGTGTGCTTGCGCAGGTCCGGGCCGACGGTGGTGAACACGGCGTCGGCGGCCGAGCCGACGTACTCGGGGGAGCCGGTCAGCGGGTCGAGGGGGACGTCGAGGACCGACATGGTCGTCAGGTCCCGGACCGTGACCTGGTAGTGCCCCTCGAAGACCAGGTAGTCGTTGGTCCGCGTCGAGTTGAGGTAGGTGCGGGCGCCGTAGCCGGTCCCGGTGTCCTCCCCGTACCAGGCGAAGCGCCTCGTGGTGCTGCCCGCGGTCTGGGTGAGGAAGCCCTTCACCCCGGCGCCGACCAGGACGGAGTCCTTGGGGAAGGCGAACGGGGCCGCGGCGGTGTCCGCCGTGACGGCCGCCGGGGCCGACGGGGCGGCGGTCGCGGGCACGGTCAGTGCGCCCGCACCGAGGGTCACGGCGAGAACGGTGGTGACGGCGGCGACGAGGCGCCGGCGGTTCGAGCGGGCGTGGGGCACGGTCGTTCCCTTCCAGAGCGCGGGCGCACTGCGCGCCACACCCGGTCAGACGTGCGACCGCCTGAAAAGTTGTACGCCCCCGGTGGGCGATTTTCGTACGGTGGCGGGCATGGCCGTACTTGAGCGACTCCGACCCGACCACGCACCCGCCCTGCTCGCCTTCGAGCGGGAGAACCGGGGGTACTTCGCCGCGCGCGTGCCCGACCGGGGGGACGCCTACTTCGAGGAGTTCGACGCCCGGCACCGGGAGCTGATCGAGGCGCAGGAGGCGGGCGAGATCCACTTCCACGTGCTGGTCGCCGAGGGCGGGGAGATCCTCGGGCGGATCAACCTCGTCGACGTGGACGCGGCGGCGGGCAGCGCCGAGCTCGGCTACCGGCTGGCCGAGAAGGCCACCGGGCGGGGGCTCGCGACGCGGGGGGTGCGGGAGGTGTGCCGGCTGGCCGTGGAGGAGTACGGGCTCAGCCGGCTGACCGCCGTCGTGTCCCTGGGCAACGGCGCGTCGAGCGCCGTGCTCGCCCGGGCCGGGTTCGGCGCCGTGGGCGGCGTGACGCTCGACGACGGGGAGCCGGCCACCGCGTACGAGCTGGACCTCGGCGCCGTCTAGGGGGCTCTCGGGGGCAGTTTCGGGCGGGAGCGGTCCGGGAGGGACTCGTAGCCCGGGGGGCTCGCGGCGGGGGTCTCGTCGAGGAGGGCGAGGGCGAGGACCACCGCGTCGTCGAGCTGGGCGTGCCGCCCCTCGGCCCAGTCGAGGGGGGTGCGCAGGACCGCGAGGTCGGGTTCGACGCCGTGGTTCTCCAGGGACCAGCCGTACTCGGGGAACCAGGCCGCGTTCATCGGGACGGTGATCTGGGTGCCGTCGCCGAGCCGGTGGCGGCCGGTCATCCCGACGACCCCGCCCCAGGTGCGCTGTCCGACGACCGGGCCGAGGCCGAGGAGCTTGAAGGCGGCGGTGATCATGTCGCCGTCGGAGGAGGTGGCCTCGTCGGCGAGGGCGACGACGGGGCCGCGCGGGGCGTTGGAGGCGTAACTGACGGGCTGGGCGTCCCTCGTGAGGTCCCAGCCGAGGATCCGGCGGGTCAGTTTCTCTATGACGAGCTCGCTGATGTTGCCGCCCGCGTTGCCGCGCACGTCGACGATGAGGGCCGGGCGGGAGACCTCCCAGCGCAGGTCGCGGTTGAACTGGGCCCAGCCGGAGCCGCCCATGTCGGGGATGTGGAGGTAGCCGCAGCGGCCGCCGCTGAGCTCCCTCACCACCGCACGCCGTTTGGCGACCCAGTCGTGGTAGCGCAGGGGCCGTTCGTCGATGAGCGGGACGACGGCGACGCGACGGGCGCGGCCCTCGCCCTCGGCGGGGGTGAAGGTGAGCTCGACGGTGGTGCCGCCGGTGCCGGAGAGCAGCGGGTACGGGCCGGTGACCGGGTCGACGGGCCGGCCGTCGACGTGGGTGAGGACGGCGCCCTCGCGGATGCCGGTGCCGGCGAGCGGGGAGCGGGCCTTGGAGTCGGAGGACTCGCCGGGGAGGATGCGTTTGACCGTCCAACCGGCTTCCCGGGGCACGAGGTTGGCGCCGAGCAGGCCCATCGGCCGCTGGTAGTGCGGCGGTCCCTCGTTGCGGCGGGCGGGGGTGACGTACGCGTGCGAGGTGCCGAGCTCGCCCATCACCTCGCGGAGCAGGTCGGCGAACTCGTCGGGGGACGCGACCCGTTCGACGAGCGGCCGGTACTGGTCGAGGACGGCCGTCCAGTCGACCCCGCCCATGCCGGGCTCCCAGAAGTAGGCGCGTACGATCCGCCCGGCCTCGTCGAAGGCCTGCCGCCACTCGGCGCCCGGGTCGATCTCGTGGAGGATGCGCCGCAGGTCCAGGTAGACGGTGGAGTCGCCGTCCCCGGACTCGGTGGCGGGCACGGCCCGCAGTTCACCGTCCTCGGCGACGACGAGCCGGGTGCCGTCGCCGCTGACCGCGAACCAGTCGAGGTCCTTGGCGAGTTCGGTCCTGCGGGCCTTGGTGATGGTGAAGTGCTCCAGGGTGGGCTTGCCGGAGGTGTCGGCCGGGTTGGCGAAGGTCTCGCCGAGCGCGCCCGAGATGGGCCAGCGCAGCCAGACGAGGCCGCCGCCGCTGACCGGGTGCAGCGCCGAGTACTTGGAGGCGGCGACCGGGAAGGGCGTGACCCGGTCGGGGAGCCCCTCGATCTCGACGGTGACGGTGCCGTCGGCGTTCTCGGTGTCGTCGTCGGCGGGGTCGAGGCCGCCGGCCGCCGGGCGCCCGTCGGGGAGCAGCGCGAAGGGGGAGGGCGTGGCGGAGGAGAGCGGGACGAGGTAGGGGCGGCAGCCGAGCGGGAAGGACAGGTCGCCGGTGTGCACGTCGTACACGGGGTCGAAGCCGCGCCAGGAGAGGAAGGCGAGGTAGCGGCCGTCGCGGGTGAAGACGGGGTTCTCGTCCTCGAAGCGGCCGTTGGTGACGTCGATGACGGTGCGGGCGCCGGGTCCGGAGATCCGGGCCATCTTGATGGAGCGCAGGGAGCGGCCGATGCCCGGGTGGGACCAGGTCAGCCAGTCGCCGTCGGGGGAGAAGGCGAGGTCGCGGACGGGCCCGTTGACGGACCGGATCAGCTCGGTGACCTCGCCGTTGGAGTCCTCGGTGGCGTCCAGGAGGAGGAGCCGGCCGTCGTGGGAGGCGATCGCGAGCCGCTCGCCGTCCGGGTCGGAGACCATCTCCTCGACCCGGCCGAGGCCGCCGGAGGCGAGCCTGCGGGGCGGCCGGTCGCCGCTGGCGCGCGGCAGGTAGGCGACCTCGACGGCGTCCTCGCCCTCGGCGTCGGTGACGTACGCGACCTGGCCGCCGCTGCCGAGCATCTCGGGGAGCCGGACCCGGACGCCGGGGGTGTCGATGATGGTGCGGGCGGGGCCGTCGCGGTGCGTCAGCCAGTACAGGCTGCCGCGTACGGAGACGGCGGAGGCCCGGCCGGTCTCGTCGACGGAGACCGCGTCGACGTGGTGGGCGGCGGGCACCTGGTAGGGGCGGCGGCCGACGCGCTGCCCGCCGAGCCGCACCTCCAGCTTGCGGGGGCGGGAGTCGGCGGTGAGGGCGTCGACGATCCACAGGTCGCCCGCGCACTGGTAGACGACCCGGCGGCCGTCGCTGGAGGCGTGCCGGGCGTAGAACTCGTCGTGGTCGGTGTGGCGGCGCAGGTCGGTGCCGTCGGGCAGGCAGGAGTAGAGGTTGCCGACGCCCTCGTGGTCGGAGAGGAAGGCGATCCGGCCGCCGACGGTCATGGGGGCGTCGAGGTGGCCGCCGAGGTCGGGAAGCAGCCGCTCCCCGTGGAGCCAGAGGCGGCCGGTGGCGCCGCCCAGGTAGCGTTTCCAGGCCGCCGGTTCGTGCGGGGGCTTGCCGGTGAGGAGGAGGCTTCGGCGCTCGCCGCCGTTCCCGGTGATCGCGGTGTCGTCGGTGACGGCGATGTCCGAGACCGGGCCCCAGGGCAGCCGGAGGCCGGGGGAGCCGTCGGTGGGGACGGTGTAGGCCCAGGAGTAGTACGAGAAGGGCTGCCCGTGCGAGGAGACGGCGAGGATGTCGGAGCGGCCGTCCTTGTCGGGGGGCGTCCAGCCGCAGACCCGGGTGTCGGTGGAGCCCCAGTAGGTGAGCCGCCGGGCGGAGCCGCCGTCGATGGGCACGAGGTGGATCTCGGGGTCGAGGCTGCGCCAGTTCGTGTACGCGATGTGCCGCCCGTCCGGCGAGAAGCGCGGGTGGCCGACCCGCGTCCGGTCGACGGTGAGGCGCCAGGCCCGGCCGGGGCGGTGGCCCTCGGGGACGAGCGGGGCGATCCACAGGTCGTCCTCGGCGGCGAAGCACAGCAGGTCGTCGTGGAGGTGCGGGAAACGGAGATACGCGACGTCGTCACTCACCTGTTCATGCTTTCCGCGCGGAGGGGGTGAGGCAACTCGTACGTGTATGCGGGCGTCCTTGTGAACGCGCGCACGATGTGGGCCAGGACACGTACGAAACGGTTTCGTTTCGCTGATGTCGGGGGTATCTTGGTACTGTACGAAACCGTTTCGTTCGGATCGGAGACCGGCCATGGCACGCAGCAGACTCACTCCCGAGCGGGAGTCCGAGCTGTACGCGGCCGTGCTCGAACTCCTCCGCGAGGTCGGCTACGACGCCCTCACCATGGACGCCGTCGCCGCCCGCACCCGCTCCAGCAAGGCCACCCTCTACCGCCAGTGGGGGAGCAAGCCGGAGCTGGTCGCCCGGGCGCTGCGCTCGAACAAGCCGGTCGACATCACCCAGATCGACACCGGCTCGCTGCGGGGCGACATCCAGGAGATGCTCGCCCACACCGACGACTGCCAGATGGACAAGGACGCCGCGCTGATGCGGGGCCTCGCCCATGCCGTCCACACCAACCCCGAACTGCACCGGGCACTGCGCGAGCTGCTCATCGAACCCGAGATGAACGGCCTCGACGAGGTGCTGCAGCGAGCGGTCCGCAGGGGCGAGATCGAGGCCGGCAACCCGGCGCTCAAGCTCGTCCCGCACATGCTGATCGGTGCGTTCATCGCCCGGCCGCTGATCGAGGACCAGCCGGTCGACCGCGCCTTCCTCAGCGCCTACTTCGACGCCGTGGTGCTCCCCTCACTCGGCGTCTGATCCACCTGAAGCTCCTGAAGTTCCTGAAGCACCACCTCTCCACCTGACGACGAACCGCTCACGCCGTCGGGCCGGCTCCCCATGTCCTGTCCCGCCCCACAATGGGAGTACGCCCCCGTGGCCACGTTCCTCTACAAGCTGGGCCGCGCCGCCTTCCGGCGCCGACGGCTCGTCGCCCTCCTCTGGGTGGCGCTCCTCGCGGTCGCCGGCGTCGGCGCCGCCACCGCGCCCACCGCCACCTCCAGCTCCTTCTCGATCCCCGGCACCGAGGCCCAGCGCGCCTTCGACCTGCTCGAAGAGCGCTTCCCGGGCGCCGGGGCCGACGGGGCCACCGCCCGCGTCGTCTTCAAGGCCCCCGAGGGCCAGAAGGTGACCGACCCGGCGCACAAGGCCGTCGTCGAGGAGACCGTCTCCGCGCTCAAGTCCGGCTCGGACCAGATCGTCCAGGTCGTCGACCCGTACACCGCGCACGCCGTCTCGCAGAACGGCTCCACCGCCTACGTCTCGGTCTCCTACAAGGTCAACGCCATGGAGCTGACCGACGAGACCCGCGAGGCGCTCAAGCAGGCCGGCCAGAACGCGCAGGGCAAGGGCCTGACCGTCGAGGTCGGCGGCGACGCCCTCCAGACCATGCCCGAGCAGGGCGCGAGCGAGGCCATCGGCATCGTTCTCGCGGGCATCGTGCTCGTCATCACCTTCGGCTCGCTCGTCGCGGCCGGGCTCCCGCTGCTCACCGCGGTCATCGGCGTCGGCATCGGCGTCTCGACGATCACCGCGCTCGCGAACGTCCTGGACCTCGGCACCACCACCTCCACGCTCGCGTCGATGATCGGCCTCGCCGTCGGCATCGACTACGCCCTCTTCATCGTCTCCCGCTACCGCGCGGAGCTCGCCGAGGGCCGCGCGAAGGAGGAGGCCGCGGGCCGGGCCGTCGGCACCGCCGGATCCGCCGTCGTCTTCGCCGGACTCACCGTCGTCATCGCCCTGGTCGGCCTGGCCGTCGTCAACATCCCGATGCTGACGAAGATGGGCTTCGCCGCCGCCGGCACGGTCGTGATCGCGGTCCTCATCGCGCTCACCCTCATCCCGGCCCTGCTCGGCTTCGCCGGCGACAAGGTCGTCAGCCGCAAGGTGCGCAAGGGCACCGCCAAGACGAGCGACAAGCCCAACGGCGGCACCCGCTGGGCCCGCTTCGTCATCCGCCGCCCGCTGATGGTGCTGATCGTCGGCGTCCTCGGCCTCGGCGCGATCGCCGTGCCCGCCGCCTCCCTGGAGATGGGCCTCCCGGACGACGGCGTGAAGTCGACCGCCACCTCCGAGCGCCGGGCGTACGACCTGCTGTCCGACGGCTTCGGCCCCGGCTTCAACGGCCCGCTGCTCGTCGTCGTGGACGGCGACAAGGCCGCCGCCGACAGGACGGTCTCCACGATCAAGGGCCTCGACGGCTGGGCGGCGGTCACCCCGGCGACCCCGAACAAGGCCGGCGACGCCGCGATGATCACCGTGATCCCGAAGGACCGGCCGTCCTCGACCGAGACCGAGGACCTGGTCCACGACATCCGCGGCGCCACGGGCGACAACGTCCTCGTCACCGGCGCCACCGCGATGAACATCGACTTCTCGCAGAAGATGAACGACGCGCTCGTGCCGTACCTGGCGCTCGTCGTCGGCCTCGCCTTCGTGCTCCTGACCCTGGTCTTCCGCTCGGTCCTCGTCCCGCTGAAGGCGGCCCTCGGCTTCCTGCTCTCGGTGGTCGCGGCCCTCGGCGCGGTCGTCGCGGTCTTCCAGTGGGGCTGGCTCGGCAGCCTCTTCGGGGTCGAGCAGACCGGCCCGATCATGTCGATGATGCCGATCTTCATGGTGGGCGTCGTCTTCGGCCTCGCGATGGACTACGAGGTCTTCCTCGTCACCCGGATGCGCGAGGCGTACGTGCACGGCGAGCGTCCCGGCGAGGCGATCGTGACCGGCTTCCGGCACAGCGCCCGGGTGGTCACCGCCGCCGCGGTGATCATGATCGCGGTCTTCTCCGGCTTCATCGGCATGGACGAGCAGATGGTCAAGATGATCGGCTTCGGCCTCGCCGCCGCCGTCCTCTTCGACGCCTTCGTGGTCCGCATGGCGATCGTCCCGGCCGTCCTGGCGCTCCTCGGCCACAAGGCCTGGTGGCTGCCGAAGTGGCTCGACCGGATCCTGCCCAACGTGGACGTGGAGGGCGAGAGCCTCGCGCAGTCCACGGGTGGGCCCGGCACCGGCGCCGCGAAGCCGGACCTCGTGAAGGTCTGACCCCCGGCCCGGTCCCCGTACGCCGTCAGCGCGTCGTCATCGACGTACTGGCGGCGTACGTGTGCTTCAGGAAGCGGAGCAGGGCCGTGGTGTCGAACTGGACGACCGTGACCCCGTCGTCCGTGTGGTGCTCGACGACCGTCTGGACGCGGCCGCAGGGCCAGACCCCGATGTCGCCGCGGCGGGTCGGGGCGCGCAGGCCGGTCTCCAGGAGGGCGCGCGGGAAGGACCACTCGACGGCGCCGGGGAAGCCGAAGCGGACCGTGGCCGGGGAGGCCCCGGGGTCGTAACGGAGGGATACCGGGACGGGGCGGGAGAGCGGGGCGTCGCTGATGATCCGCCCCTTGGCATGGTCGTCGACTCGGTGGTCGTGCGCGCCGTCCATCGGAGGCTCCTCACGTTTTGTCCTCTTATCGACTAATGGTTCCACTCCTTCCCGGTGGGGGCGCGTCACATGCGCGGACGGCGGAGAGTGTGCGCGGGGTCACGTGTGAGGGCGGGGGTGCGGGGGCGGCTGGTGTGCGGACGGCGGGTGTGCGCGGGCGCGCGCCCCTGTTCTGTGACTGATGCGCTCTTGCAAGCTCTTCGCAGGAGCGCTCTATCATTCCGAGGTGCATGTACCTGACGGATTCATCAACGCCCCCGTGTCGGCCGCCGCCGGTGTCGTCGCCGCCGGCGCCGTCGCCGCGGGCCTGCGCGGGGCCCGGCGCGAGCTGAACGAGCGGACCGCGCCCCTCGCGGGCCTCGTCGCGGCCTTCATCTTCGCCGTCCAGATGCTGAACTTCCCGGTCGCCGCCGGGACCAGCGGACACCTCCTCGGCGGAGCGCTCGCCGCGATCCTCGTCGGGCCCTGGACCGGCGTCCTGTGCATCGCCGTCGTCCTGCTCATGCAGGGCATCCTCTTCGCCGACGGCGGCCTCACCGCCCTCGGCGTGAACATCACGGTCATGGGCGTCGTCACCGTCGTCGTGTCCTACGCGGTCTTCCGCGGCCTCGTCCTCCTCCTGCCGCGCACCCGCCGCTCGGTGACCGCGGCCTCCTTCGCCGCCGCGCTCGTCTCCGTACCGGCCGCCGCCACCGTCTTCACGGCCATCTACGCGATCGGCGGCACCACCGACGTCCCCGTCTCCAAGGTCCTCACGGCCATGGTCGGCGTCCACGTCCTCATCGGCGTCGGCGAGGCCGTCATCACCATGCTGACCGTCGGCGCCGTCATCGCCGTCCGCCCCGACCTCGTGTACGGCGCCCGCGGCCTGACCGCGCCGCTCAAGCTCCGCGTCGACGGCGAACTGATCGACGCGACTCCTTCCGCGACGCCCGTCGCGAAGGCCTCCCCGAAGAAGCTGTGGATCGGCGGCGTGGTCACCGCCCTCGTCCTCGCCGGCTTCGTCTCCTTCTACGCCTCCGCCAGCCCCGACGGCCTGGAGAAGGTCGCCGCCGACCAGGGCATCGACAAGAACGTCGAGAAGCACGCCGCCGCCGACTCCCCGCTCGCCGACTACGGCGTCAAGGGCATCGAGGCCCCCCGCCTCTCCGGCGGCCTCGCCGGCGTCATCGGCGTCGGCGCGACCCTGGCCGTCGGCACCGGCGCCTTCTGGGTCGTCCGCCGCCGCAAGACCGCCCCCCAGGAGGCCTGAGATGGGAGCGGGGCACGCCCACAAGCTCTACCGGCACGCGCACTCCCCGGTCCACGAGCTGCCCCCGCACACCAAGCTCGCCGCCGTCCTCGGCTTCGTCGTGGTCGTCGTCTCGACGCCCCGCGAGGCCGTCTGGGCCTTCGCCCTGTACGCGGTCCTGCTCGGCGTCGTCGCCGCGCGGGCCCGCGTCCCGGCCGGCTTCCTGCTGCGAAGGCTCCTCATCGAGATCCCGTTCGTCGCCTTCGCGCTGCTCATGCCCTTCGTCGTCCCCGGCGAGCAGACGGAGGTCCTCGGGATCTCGCTGAGCGTCCCCGGCCTGTGGGGCGCCTGGAACGTCCTCGCCAAGGGCACCCTCGGCGTCGCCGCCTCCGTGCTCCTCGCCTCCACCACCGAACTGCGCGCCCTGGTCCTCGGCCTCCAGCGGCTCAAACTGCCGCCGCTGCTCGTCCAGATCGCCTCGTTCATGATCCGGTACGGCGACGTCATCACCGACGAGATGCGCCGCATGTCCGTCGCCCGCCGCTCCCGGGGCTTCGAGGCGAAGGGCGTCCGCCACTGGGGCGTCCTCGCCAAGTCCGCGGGCGCGCTCTTCATCCGCTCGTACGAGCGCGGCGAACGCGTCCACCTCGCCATGGTCAGCCGCGGCTACGGCGGCACCATGCCGGTCATCGACGAGGTCACCGCCACCCGCGCCCAGTGGGCGTACGCCGCCGCCCTCCCCCTCACCGCACTCCTGATCTGCCTCCTGGGATGGACCCTATGACCGCCCCCTCGCTGGAAGTCTCCGGCCTCGCGTACGCCTACCCCGACGGCCACCAGGCCCTCTTCGGCGTGAACCTGACCGTCGGGCGCGGCGAGCGGGTCGCCCTCCTCGGCCCCAACGGCGCCGGCAAGACCACCCTCGTCCTCCACCTCAACGGCATCCTCACCGGCGGCGCGGGCACCGTCACCGTCGCCGGGCTCCCGGTCGGCAAGAAGCACATGGCCGAGATCCGGCGGAAGGTCGGCATCGTCTTCCAGGACCCCGACGACCAGCTGTTCATGCCGACCGTCCGCGAGGACGTGGCCTTCGGCCCGGCGGCGGCGGGCGTCCGGGGCGCCGAACTCGAAGCCGTCGTGCGGAAGGCCCTGGAGAAGGTCGGGATGGCGGAGTTCGCCGACCGCCCCCCGCACCACCTCTCCTTCGGGCAGCGCCGCCGGGTCGCCGTCGCCACCGTCCTCGCCATGGAGCCGGAGATCCTCGTCCTCGACGAGCCCTCCTCCAACCTGGACCCGGCCTCGCGCCGCGAGCTCGCCGACATCCTCCGCGGCCTCGACGTCACCGTCCTGATGGTCACCCACGACCTGCCGTACGCCCTGGAGCTCTGCCCGCGCTCGGTCATCCTCAGCGAGGGCGTGATCGTGGAGGACGGCCCGACCGCTGCGATCCTCTCGGACGAGGAGACGATGGCCCGGCACCGCCTGGAGCTGCCGTTCGGCTTCGTACCGAGCTCCGTGGCGTGAGCCGGGGGCCCCACGGTTTTTGGTCCGACCGGCTGGACATGCCAGCGGGTCGTGCCGGGGTGCTCCGGGCGGGGCCGGAGCCGGGGCTATGAAGGGAATCGAACGGAATCGGATGAGAGTTCGCCATCCGGTCATTCCCGAACACCAACCCCAGGAGTCGCATGATGCGCCCCATCAGAGCGGCCTGCCTCGGCACGGCCACCGCCCTCGTCACCCTCCTCGCCTGCGCCCCCGTCGCGGGCGCCGCCTCCCCCCACGCCGGGGGCAAGGCCCGGACCCTCACGCTCCTGGCCGAGCTGCAGCAGCTGACCCGCTTCCCCGTCACCCCCGGCACCGTCTCGCAGGGCGACCGGGTCGTCGTCCGGTCGGTCCTCAAGGACGAGGGCGGCAACGTGGTCGGCGAGACCAACGGCACCTGCACCACCACCCGGGGCGGGGACCCTGCGGTGGTCGAGGAAGCGGAGCAGTGCATCACGACCTACACCCTCCCGGACGGCCAGCTCACCGTGCAGGGGATGTACTACGACTACATCTCCCAGGGCCCCTTCGACAACGCGATCACCGGCGGCACCGGGGCGTACGACAAGGCCCGCGGCACGGTCCACTCCGACACGATCGCCACGACCCCCACGCTCGTGAGGCGCTTCACGATCCACCTCGTCTGACGGACCCCGACGTCCGCCTGACCCCGGAATCAGGCCTTCTTCCCCCGCGTTGCACCATGGGAGTCGGTCGTACGAGAGAGAGCGTGGGTCAGGTGGACGTCCAGGGCACGGTGGCGGCGGGCTGGGAGCCGGTCAGGGACGCGTTCCTGCGCAACTTCGAGGAGCGGGGCGAGCGCGGCGCGGCCGTCGCCGTCCACCGCGACGGCGAGAAGGTCGTCGACCTGTGGGCGGGCACGAAGGACGCCGACGGCACGGACCCCTGGACGGCGGACACCGCCCAGGTCGTCCGCTCCGCCACCAAGGGCGTCTCCGCCGCCGTCCCCCTGCTCCTGCACCAGCGCGGACTGCTCGACCTGGACGCCCCCGTCGCCTCGTACTGGCCCGAGTTCAAGGCCCACGGCAAGGACCGGGTGACCGTACGGCAGCTCCTCGCGCACCGGGCGGGCGTCCCCGTCCTCGACGTCCCGCTCACCCTCGCCGAGGCGGTCGACCTGGACACCGCCACGCGTGCGATAGCCGCCCAGGCCCCCGCCTGGGAGCCCGGCACCGCCCACGGCTACCACGCCCACACCTTCAGCTGGCTGCTCTCCGGCCTGGTCCACCGGGTCACCGGCCGCACCATCGGCCGGTGGGCCGCCGAGGAGATCACCGGACCCCTCGGCCTCGACCTGTGGATAGGCCTGCCCGGGACCGAGGCCCACCGGGTCGGCCGGCTCGGCCCCGTCGAGGAGATCGACCCGCCGGGCAGCGGCGCGCTCAGGCTCCGCCCCAAGCGCACGGTCTCCGAGGCGTACCAGGACCCGCGGTCGCTCACCCGGCGCGCCTTCGGCGTCATCGAGCCCGCCCCCGACGAGAACGACCCCGTCTACCGGGCGGCCGAACTGCCCGGCTCGGCGGGCGTCGCCACCGCCCGCTCGCTCTCCCGCTTCTACGCCGCCACCCTCGGCCCCGTCGAGGGCGCCGAGCGCCTCTTCGCCCCGGCGACCCTCACCCTGGCCCGCACGGAGGAGTCGGCGGGCCCCGACCAGGTCCTCCTCGTCGGCACCCGCTTCGGCCTCGGCCACATGCTGCACGGCCCGGCCTCCCCGCTCCTCGGCCCCTCCTCCTTCGGCCACCCCGGCCGCGGCGGCTCCCTCGGCTTCGCCGACCCGGACGCGGGCATCGCCTTCGGCTACGTCACCAACGGCATGCGGAAGACGGTCACGGCCGACCCCCGCGCCCAGGCCCTGGTCCGCGCGGTGCGGTCGGTGACGGCGGCCTGAGGCCGTTCCCGGCGAGTAGGGTCGAGGGGCCGGAGACGTACCAAGTCCCAAGGGGAGCAAGGCGAATGGAATCCACGCACGACGCGCACGCCACCTACGCCACGTACGAGAAGCTGCTCGCCCTGCTCGACGAGCGCGGCGCGGCCCACCGGGTGATCGAGCACGCCCCCGAGGGCGCCACCGAGGCGGTCAGCGCGCTGCGCGGCCACGAGCCGGCGCAGGCGGCCAAGTGCATCATCGCGATGGTGAAGATCGGCAAGAAGGAGAAGCGCTTCGCGCTCGTCGTCGTACCGGGAGACAAGCGCGTCGACCTCAACGCGGTGAAGGCCCTGTACGGCGGCACGTACGCCTCCTTCGCCTCCCCGGAGACCGCGGAGGAGCTCGCGGGTTCGCCGAGCGGCACCATCCTGCCGTTCTCCTTCGACGAGCGCCTCGAACTGATCGTGGACCCCGACCTGTTGGCCAACGAGGAGTTCTACTTCAACGCGGCACGGCTCGACCGCTCGATCGCCCTGTCCGCGAAGGACTACGAGTCGATCGCCGAGCCGCGCGTCGAACGCGTGTCGGTCGCCTGAGGGGCGGCTCAGGCGACGGCCGGCGTGAGCGCGAGCACCATCCCGAGCCCGACGAGCACCGACCCGATGACCTTGTTGAGCACGGCCTGCCTCCGCAACAGCCGCGCGCGCAGGCCCTGCTGGGAGAAGAGGACCGCGGCGATGCCGAACCACACCAGATGCGCGAGCGACATGAACAGGCCGTAGCCGACCTGCTGGAGGACGGGGGTGTCGGCGCTGACGACCTGGGTGTAGGTGCTCAGCACGAAGAGCATGGTCTTCGGGTTGAGGGCGTTCGTCAGGAACCCGGTGCGCAGCGCCCCCGCCTTCGAAAGACCGGCGTCGTCCGAGAGGTCGATGTCCGCCTGGGACCTGGCGACGAAGGTCTTGTACCCGATGTACACCAGGTACGCGGCGCCGATCAGCTTCATCGCGGTGAACAGCATCGGCGAACGCGACACCAGGAGGCCCACGCCCAGCATGGTGTACGTGACGTGGACGAGGACGCCCGCCGCGATCCCGACGGCCGCGAGGACGCCCGCCGTCCGCCCGTACAGATAGCTGTTGCGGACGGTCATGGCGAAGTCCGCGCCGGGGCTGATGACAGCCAGAACCGTGATGACCGCGACGGCGATCAGCTGACCCATGCTCCCGTTCCCCCCACATCCGTACCGCTCCTCGCACGGGAGCGGACCCGTGACGCTAGTCGACCACCGGCCCGTCGCGCGAGGCCGAGGTGACGGACTCGCGCGCCCTGGCGTGACCGGTGCGCCGGTGCTGTGATCGCCCCATGGATCTCAGGGAACGCTTCGGCGGATACGCGGTACTGGTCACCGGCGCGGCGCGCGGCATCGGCGCGGCCACCGCCCGGCGGCTCACGGCGGAGGGCGCGCGGGTCCTCGTCACCGACATCGACGAGGAGGCGGCCCGTCGCACGGCCGGGGAGCTCCCCGGGGCGGAGGCGGCGCGCTGCGACGTCGGCGACCAGGAATCGGTCGACGCGGCGGTGGCGCACGCGGTACGGGCGTTCGGCCGCCTCGACGTCCTCGTCAACAACGCCCTCGCCCCCGTCGCCGCCGACCGGGACCGCTTCGAGGACGAGCCCGACGCCCACTGGACCGGCCAGCTCGACGTCACCCTCATGGGTGCCGTCCGCTGCTCCCGGGCCGCCCTGCCGCACCTCGCGGCGGCCGGCGGGCGCGGGGCGATCGTCACGATCGGCTCGGTCAACGCGGAGGCGGACTTCGGCAACCACGCCTACAGCGCCGCCAAGGCGGGCCTGGCCTCCCTCACCCGCACCCTGGCCGGCGACGCGGCCCCGCGCGGGGTCCGCGTCAACCAGATCAACCCGGGCACGATCGCGACGACGGCCTGGGCGGGCAAGGAGAAGCAACTGGAGGCCCTGGCCACCCGCGTCTACCCCCTGGGCCGCGTCGGCACCCCGGAGGACGTGGCCGCGGCGGTCGCCTTCCTGGCCTCCACGGACGCCTCCTGGATCACGGGCACGACCCTCCGCGTGGACGGCGGACTCCTCGCGGTGAACACGCACTTCGCGGAGGTTCTGAACGACTGAAGGCCCTTGCGGACCCGACCGGAGCGGGCACGGATCGTCGGGTCCGGAAGGCATGCTCCTCCCTAACGTCGGTGATCGAAAGGGAAGGAGACCGGGTTGCTGGATCGTCTGAACCAGGCCATGGAGCACATAGAGGACCGTCTCGACGAGCCCGTCGACGTCTCCGAACTGGCCCGGATCACGGTCACGTCGGAGTACCACTTCCGGCGGCTGTTCTCGTCGCTGGCGGGGATGCCGCTCTCGGAGTACGTACGGCGCCGCCGGCTCACCGTCGCGGCGGCCGAAGTCCTCGCCGGGCAGCCGACCTTGCTGGAGATCGCGATCCGCTACGGCTACACCTCGGGCGAGGCCTTCGCCCGCGCGTTCCGCGCCGTGCACGGCGTCGGACCGGGCGAGGCCCGGCGCACCGGCGCGGCCCTGAACGCCCAGCCCCGGCTCTCCTTCCGCCTCACCGTCGAAGGGAACAGCACCATGCGCTACCGCATCGTGGAGAAGGACGCCTTCCGGGTCGTCGGCAAGAAGGCCCGCGTCCCCCTCATCTACCAGGGCGTCAACCCGCACATCGCCGAGCACATCCACAGCATCCCGCCGGAGACGATGCTCCGGATCGCCGCCCTGTCCGACCAGGACCCGGAAGGCGTGATCTCGGCGACGGTCCGCCTCTCGGACGGCTTCGAGGAGGGCAGCGAACTCGACTACTACCACGCGGTGGTGACGAGCGGCGCCGACCTCCCCGAAGACCTCGACGTCCTCGACTGCCCCGCCGGCACCTGGGCGGTCTTCGAGAACACCGGTCCCTTCCCCCAGGCCCTCCAGCAGATGTGGGGCGACGTCGCCGCCCAGTGGATCCCCTCCAACCCGTACGAGTACCGCCCCGGCCCGGAGATCCTCCGCACCCGCCCCTCCCGGACCGACCCGAACCACTCCGACGCCCAGCTGTGGTTCCCGGTGGCCCGTACGACGGTCTGATCCGTTCCGGGGCGGGCGACCCGCCGGCCCCGCAACGCGCGGGTCCCCCGGGCTCGTCGTCAAGAAACCAGGCTGAGACGGCGCCGACGGCGGCTGGGGCCTTCCCCTGGTCGACACCCTCGCCGCGAAGTGGGGCGTCGGCGGCCGACACCGTCGGCGCCGCCGCCCGTGCTCACCCCGCCCGCAGCATCAGCCCGATCCCCACCACCATCAGGCCCGCCGCAGCGACTCTCGGGGCGCCGAAGCGTTCCTTGAAGAAGAGGGCGCCGATGGCGGCGCCGACGATGATGGAGGACTCGCGGAGGGCGGCGATGGGGGCGAGGGGGGCCTTGGTCTGGGCCCACAGGACGAGGGCGTACGCGGCGACGGAGAGGGCTGCGCCGAGGAGGCCGCGGGTCGCGTACGGGCGGAGTTGGGGGAGGAGGGCCGTGCGGCGGGTCCACAGGGCGTAGGCCGGGATGACCAGGCCCTCCAGGATCATCAGCCAGCCGATGTAGCCGAGGGGGGTGCCGGAGGCGCGGACGCCGACGCCGTCGACGACCGTGTAGAGGGCTATGGACAGGCCCGTGGCGCCGGCGGCGAGGAGGGCGGGCCAGTGGGGGCGGGTTTCGCCGCCGCGGATGCCCCAGAGGGCCAGGCCCGTCAGGCCCGCGCAGGCCACGGCGACGCCGAGGAGCTGCCAGCCGCCCGGGACCTCGTGGACGAAGACGGCGGCGAGGAGGGTGACGATGAGGGGGGCGGTGCCGCGGGCGATGGGGTACATCTGGCCGAAGTCGCCGAGCGTGAACGAGCGCATCAGCAGGGCGTAGTAGGCGACGTGCAGCAGGGCGGAGGCGATCAGGTACGGCCACGCCCCCGCCGCCGGCAGGGGCGCGAAGCAGGCCACGGCCGCGCCGATCAGCGCCCCGCCGCCGGATATCAGCGTGAAGGAGAGGAGCTGGTCCCTGACGCTCTTCGCCATCGCGTTCCAGCTCGCATGCGTGACCGCGGCGAGGAGGACCGCGAGGGTGACGAGCGGGGTCACGCGGACGGCTCGCGGACGTCCACGAGCGTGCCTCCGGCGTGGGTGACCAGCGTCTTGGGGTCCAGGGCGAACACCGTGTGGGGGTTGCCCGCCGCCGCCCACACCACGGCGTGGTCGAGGATGCCCCGGTCGGCGAGGACCCGGGTCCGGGTGCGGTGGCCGAACGGCGGCACGCCCCCGATCGCGTACCCGGTCGTCTCCCGGACCACCTTCGCGTCCGCCCGGGTCACCTTCTCCGCGCCCAGCTCCTCCCGTACCCGCTCGACGTCCACCCGCGAGGCGCCGTCCATCAGGACGAGCACCGGCACCCCGTCGGCCGCGAAGACCAGCGACTTCACGATCTCGGCGACCTGGCAGCCGATGGCCTCGGCGGCCTGCTGGGCGGTGCGGGTCTCGTCCGGGAAGCGGCGGATCTCGACGTCGAGCCCCAACTCCCGGAGGGCGGCGGCGAACTGGGGGTGGGCGGGGGAGGCGGTGTCCGCGTCGTCAGTCGTCATGCCCGCACGCTAGCGGTCGGTGTACGGGGCACGCGACCGGGTTCCGGCGTGCGGTCACGCGACCGGGTTCCGGAGCGTGGCACGGGGATCGGGTTCCGGAGCGGGCAGGCGGGCCGGGTTCCGGAGCGTGGTCACGCGACCGGGTCCCGGCGCGTGGTCACCCCGCCCTGAGGACCCGCGCCACCACCGGGCCCGCCGCGTCGCCGCCGTGCCCGCCCGACTGGACGACGGCCGCCGCCGCGAGGTCGCCCGAGTAGCCGGTGAACCAGCTGTTCGACCTGCCCTGGCCGTCGACCTCCGCAGAGCCGGTCTTGGCGCCCTTGGGGGAGGGGACCCCGGCCATCGCCCGGGTGGCGGTGCCGAGCCGGCTCGTCGCCGCTTCGTTCATCATCAGGCGCAGCCCCCTGGCGACCTCGCCGGGAAGCGGTTCGGCCTTGGCGAACTCGCGGTCGTCGAGGTCCTTCGCCACCAGGTACGGCTGGCGGAAGCCCCCGTTCTTCGCGGTCGCGGAGAGCGAGGCGACGTTCAGGGCGCTCATCGTGACCTTGCCCTGGCCGATGTACGAGGCGGCCGTCTCGCCTCCGGCCGACTCGGGCACGGAGCCGTCCCAGGCCCCGACGCCGATGTTCCACTCCTCGCCGATGCCGAACCAGCGGCGGGCGGTCGCGCCGAGGGCGGTGTCCGCGATGTCCTTGTGGTCGAGGGGGCCGATCGCCTTGATGAAGGCGGTGTTGCAGGAGCGGCTGAAGGCGTCGGTGAGGGTGCCGTTCTCGATGGAGAAGTTGTTCAGGTTGTGGAAGGTGACGCCCATCCAGGACACGCTGGGCGGGCATTCGACCCGGCTGCCCGGCGTGGCCAGGCCGTGCTCCATCATCATCGCCGCCGTGACGATCTTCATCGTCGAGCCGGGAGCCTGCTGCCCCTGGAGCGCGACGTTGAAGTCGGTGACCGGGTTGTTCGCGACCGCCCGTATCGCCCCCGTCGACGGCTCGACCGCGGCGACCGAGGCCTGTCCGAAGCCCTTGACCGCCTTCTCGGCCGCCGCCTGGACGCCGGCGTCGATGGTGGTCCTGAGGGTGCCCGGCTTCCCCTTCCGCAGGACGAGGAGGGGGGTGTCGGGGACGGTGTCGCTGCCGGAGTCGATCCAGGTCTCGACGCCGGCGGTGCCGTCGACCTTCGAGCCGTACCGCTTGCGGAGCTCGGCGAGGACCGGGCGGAGCGAGGGGTACTTCTCCGCGGTGAGCTCCACGCCGTCGTGGTCGACGGCCTTCACCTCGGCGGTCTTGGCGACGCCGGTCCGCAGGGTGCCGGCGGCGGTGAGCTTCGGGTGGAGGACGGACGGCTGCCACTTCACGAGCGGGCGGCCGGTGGTCTGGCCGCGGACCACGGTCAGTTCGGAGGCGTACGACCATTCCTTGGAGACGTCCTCGTACGAGATGGTCGCCCGTACGGTGAACGGCACCGTCGCCCCGACCGGCGTCCCCGGCGTGATGACCGCCTTCGAGACCTTCGCCTCCTCGCGGTACGCCGCGACCGCGGGCCCCGCCGTGACCGGGTCGTTCGTCAGCTGGGCCGCCCGCTCCGGCTCCCCGGCGGCCCAGGCGGCCAGGAAGTCCTTCGCGGTGGCCGAGACCTCCTCGGCGGTGACGGGTCCCGTCTTCGGCGCGGAGTCGGACTGGGACCCGACGGTCGAGTCGCCGCCCGTGATCCCGTTGTAGAGGTTGTAGCCCCCGTACCCGACGCCGCTCGCCACGACGGCGAACACGCCCCCGACGATCGCGACCTTGGCCCCACTGCGCATGACTGCGCCTCCCCTCCCCAGGTGGACCGACGAGTCAAGCAGCCCCGGCACGAGCGTGTCGAGCAACTGTCGCCATATCCGTCACTCCCGCCGCGCGGATACCAGAGGTGGCGCTTTCGAGGGGCGGGGCGTGGCGAACAGTGGCGAACGGCGGATCTTGTGCTGGATCGGGCCGGGGCGGCGGTAGGTTGCGAGAGTCCACTGCTTTCTCTCCACGAGCGCCTGCCAAGTGGCAGGCCCCAACGTGTCGTTGGGAGTTCGAGAGGGAGGAGTGCGGACCGGATGGAGAGGTCGGGGAAGAGGAGGTCGCGCCGCGGGGACCGGTCGTACGACTGGGTCGAACTGGTGGCGCTGGCCCTGACGGCGATCACTGCCATCGCGGGATGCGTCGAGCGCTTCATGTGACGCAGCAGGAGGGACTGGACGGCTGGTCGGGCTGGAGTGCGGGCCCGGCCGACGGATACCCGGCCGGGCCCACGCTGCCCCGCACACGGGCCTGGTTTCGGGCGGCAACCCGGAGCCAGGCCTTTCGTGTGTGAGGAGCCACGGCCCCGGGACGTGAGCCACGGAGCCGCCGCAGGACGAGGTAACCGCAGTTCATCGGCTTCATCAAGCGTCAGTCGTCGACCAATGGCGAAATGCGTTTCTGGTCACGGTTTGACCATGGCGCAAAAACCGTGGCGCTCCGTGGCGACGCCAGGGCGGAAAAAAGTAAAACCGCAGGTTGGGGTTTTGGAGAGGGTGGCGAATCCTGGCGTTTCGGGATCGGCTTCAACCCGCCCTCCGCTTCGACCCGCCCTCCCCACGTGCGGCCGGGCCGTCAGCCCTGGGGCACCGCCACGTACGCCTCCATGGGCGTGGCGGTCGGCGTGTAGCGGGTGGTGGTGGTCGTGGTCGGGACGAGGTCCCGGTGGATGACCTTGGCCACGGCCTGGATCGTGTTCACGCCGTAGGTCATCGTGCTGTTGCCGTCGGTGAGGACGGAGATGGTGTAGTCGTGGCCGCCGCCGTTGAACGTGCCGACGCTGTGGACGCGCCAGCCGCGCGTGGCGCGCTGCAGCCAGCCGTTCTTGACGTGCACGGCGACGGAGGAGGGCGCGCCGGCCGGGGTGCCCCAGCGCTGCGAGGTGATGACGCTCCCCATGAGCTTGAGGATGTAGGCGCGGGCGTTGTCGCTCAGGACGGTGTTCCTGGCGGTGATCAGCGAGAGCAGTCGCTGCTCGTCGGTGACGTTGATCTGGGTGAGCCCCCAGTAGCCGCCGGACCCCGGCACCGTCCGCGTCATGCCGGCGGCCGCCAGGAAGCCCTTCACCTTGGTGACGCCGAGCTGGTTCCACAGGGAGGTGGTGGCCGTGTTGTCGGACTTGGTGATCATGGCGGTGGCGAGGGTGGTCTCGCGCGAGGTCAGGTACCGGTTGGTCTTCTTGGCGTCCCAGAGGAGCGTGGCGAGGACGGTCACCTTCACGACGCTGGCCGAGTCGTAGGAGGTGGTGGCACGCAGGGTGCAGGTGGTGTTGGTGGTGCGGTCGCGCAGGCCGACGGCGACCGTACCGGTGCGGGTGGCGAGGGCGGCGGTGATGTCCCGCTGGAGCTTGGCGGCGAGCCCGGCCGTGTTGGACGTGCAGCTGACCTGCGGCGCGGTGGCGGCGGAAGCGGGCGTCGCGCCCGCGACGACGGGCACGAGCAGCCCGGCCGCGACCACGGCGGGAAGCGCGCGGGCGCGCAGGGATATGCGGTGAGTCATGTGGGGTCCCCCTGGAGACGGAACGAACACGCCTACGGCGTGCCGCTTTACATGACTCCTGAGCGTGCGGATGGTTGTACGAATCCGGCGAAGTCGGCGGGGCCGGCGAGGCCGGGGGAGGGGGGCCGGGGCGGCCGCCCGCAACGGCGGAGAGGGCGCGACCGCCGGTCGCGCCCTCTCGCCTCAATTCCCCACTAGACCCACGTGTCGAGCCACATCCGGTTTCTCCACTGGTCCAGCGGAATCGGCGTCCCGGTGTACAGGGGCCAGAAGTAGATGAAATTCCAGACGATGAGCAGGACCAGACATCCCGCCGCCACCGCGCCGAAAGTCCGGCGCCTTTCCGAGGAGCCGCGGGGGCCGATGACCGCGCCCAGCATCATGGCCACCGCCAGGCACAGGAAAGGCACGAAGACGACCGCGTAGAAAAGGAAGATGGTGCGTTCCTGGTAAAGGAACCAGGGGAGCCAGCCGGCGGCGATGCCGCAGGCGATCGCGCCCGCGCGCCAGTCGCGGCGGAAGGCCCAGCGCCACAGGACGTACAGGATCGCGAAGCACGCCGCCCACCACAGGAGCGGGGTGCCGAGGGCCAGGACCTCCTGGGCGCACTTCTCCTTCGCGGTGGCCGGGCAGCCGGCCGTGCCGGGGGCGGGGGACTCGTAGAAGTACGAGACGGGGCGGCCGAGGACGATCCAGGACCAGGGGTTCGACTGGTAGGTGTGCGGCGAGGTGAGGCCGACGTGGAAGGTGTACACCTCGGACTCGTAATGCCAGAGGCTGCGCAGCCAGTCCGGGAGCCAGCCCCAGGTGCCGCCGCCGACCGCCTTGTCGTGGTCCTCGGCCCAGTGCCGGAAGTAGCCCTTGTCGGTGACCAGCCAGCCGGTCCAGGTCGCCAGGTACGTGCCGATGGCCACCGGGACGACGGAGACGAACGCCGGGACCAGGTCCTTCCTGATCACCGCGGCGTACGGGCGGACCGCACCGGCCGTGCGGCGGCCGCCGACGTCCCACAGGACCGTCAGGAGACCGAAGGCGACCATCACGTACAGGCCGTTCCACTTGGTGGCCGCCGCGAGGCCGAGGGAGACGCCGGCCGCGAGGCGCCACGGCCGCCAGCCCAGGCGGAGGGTCTCCGCGATCTCCGCGTCCGGCCGCAGCACGCCCTCCTCGTCCTCGGGGAGGGCGGCCGCGAGCCGCGCCCGCGTCCGGTCCCGGTCCAGGACGAGACAGCCGAAGGCGGCGAGCACGAAGAACATCAGCACCTGGTCGAGCAGCGCGGTGCGGCTCATCACGAAGTGCAGTCCGTCGACGGCGAGGAGCAGGCCCGCCAGGCAGCCCAGGAACGTCGAGCGGAACAGGCGGCGGCCGATGCGGCACAGCATCAGCACCGACAGCGTGCCGAGCAGCGCCACCATGAAGCGCCAGCCGAAGGGCTCGAAGCCGAAGAGCTTCTCGCCGACGCCGATCACCCATTTGCCCATCGGCGGGTGCACGACATAGCCGGGGTCGGTCGGGATCAGGACCGAGCCGGGGTCGGTGAGGATCGTCTTGTCGATGTCCTTCGGCCAGGCCCCCTCGTACCCCTGGTTGATCAGGGCCCAGGCGTCCTTCGCGTAGTACGTCTCGTCGAATATCACCGCATGCGGCTTGCCCAGGTTCCAGAACCGCAGCAGGCCCGCGACCGCCGTGACCAGGAGCGGACCGCCCCAGGCCAGCAGCCGCCAGAGGCGCTCGGCGCCGCCGGGGCCGATGCCGAGCAGCGACCACGTCCGCTCGGAGGGCCGGGTGTACGGGGGGACGAGCCGCTCCCGCAGCCCGATCGGCTCCGCGGCCGGCGGCGCGTAGCCGAAGCGCCGCAGCCGCTGCTGCCAGGAAGAGGGCTCTGCCACGGGCGCCGCCACGGGGTGCTGGCCCTCCAGGGCCTCGGGTGCGGTACTGGTCACCGCGCCATCGTAGGGACTGCGCCTGTGCGCGTCGCCTGTCCGGGCTGGGAGGATGTCCCGTGTGACAGGAACGCTGGTACTCGCAGGGACCCCCATCGGCGACATCGCGGACGCCCCGCCCCGCCTCGCCGCCGAACTGGAGCGGGCCGACATCGTCGCCGCCGAGGACACCCGGCGGCTGCGCGGGCTGACCCGCGCGCTCGGCATCCACACCACGGGCCGGGTCGTCTCGTACTTCGAGGGCAACGAGTCCGCCCGTACGCCGGAACTCGTCGAGGCCCTGGCCGGCGGCGCGCGCGTGCTGCTGGTGACCGACGCGGGCATGCCGTCCGTCTCGGACCCCGGCTACCGGCTCGTCGCCGCCGCCGTCGAGCAGGACATCAAGGTGACGGCCGTCCCCGGCCCGTCCGCCGTGCTCACCGCGCTCGCCCTCTCCGGCCTCCCCGTGGACCGCTTCTGCTTCGAGGGCTTCCTGCCGAGGAAGGCCGGCGAGCGCCTCGGCCGCCTCCGGGAGGTCGCGGGCGAGCGCCGCACCCTCGTCTACTTCGAGGCCCCGCACCGCCTGGACGACACCCTCGCCGCGATGGCCGAGGTCTTCGGCGCCGACCGCCGGGCCGCCGTCTGCCGCGAGCTGACCAAGACGTACGAGGAGGTCAAGCGCGGCCCGCTCGGCGAGCTCGCGGACTGGGCCAAGGACGGCGTGCGCGGCGAGATCACCGTCGTCGTCGAGGGCGCCCCGGAGACCGGCCCCGCCGAGCTCGACGCGGAGGAGCTGGTGCGCAGGGTGCGGGTGCGCGAGGAGGCGGGCGAGCGCCGCAAGGAGGCCATCGCCGCCGTCGCGGCGGAGGCCGGACTTCCCAAGCGCGAGGTCTTCGATGCGGTGGTCGCGGCAAAGAATGCGGACGCGTCGGGCCCTGGAAACGGTAAAGGACTAATCTGAAAGGCAAAGCCGAACCCGGCGCCGGGACTCTTCGCAGGGCGCTTGGCAAGGGAACGCCAAAGAGCATTCCATGGTTCGTCCCCCGCTGATGCGCTCCGGCCGGAAAAGGCGTCCACTGATCAGTGGAGAGGAGCTGGCATGAGCGAGATCACCGGCACCGGCATATCCGTCGCCCATGAGGCGTACGCCTTCGCCTGCATGCGCTGTGGATACGGCTGGGAGCAGGCGTACGACATCGAGCACCACGTCGACGCAGCCGGCCAGGAATTCGTCGTCTACAAGGCCGACGGAGAGCGGGTACCGTCCCCGCTGTCCAGCCCCACCTGCATGAACTGCGGCGGCCACGTCGTCCGCATCATGCGCGCGGGGCAGGTGTCGTCGGTGCTCGACCTGATCGCCGCGACCGAGAAGCACCAGCAAGGGGCGCGGGCGACGAAGCCCGTCTCGCCGGCCGGACCCATCGGCCAGGAGTTGACAGAAGACGCCCCGGAGAAGCCGCCGGTGCCGCACCACTGGCACCTGTCGGACCTGCTCCACCCCTTCCGGCGTCACCAGTAGGCCACGCGCCGGCACTCGTGGCCCTCGTACGATCGGGGCCATGAGTGCCAAGGACGCCCCGCCGCCGCTGCCCGAACCCCTCCTCGTGGAGGTCGCGGACTCGCACACCCACATGGACCTGCAGTCCGGGACCGTCGAGGAGGCCCTGACCAAGGCCGCCGCCGTCGGCGTGACCACGGTCGTCCAGGTCGGCTGCGACGTGAAGGGCTCGCAGTGGGCCGCCGAGACGGCCGCCGCCCACGAGAACGTGCACGCCGCCGTCGCGCTGCACCCCAACGAGGCCCCGCGGATCGTGCTCGGGGACCCCGACGGCTGGTCCCGGCAGGGCGCCCGCCAGGGCGGCGGCGACTCCGCCCTCGACGACGCCCTGGGCGAGATCGACCGGCTCGCCGCCCTCCCGTACGTGCGCGGGGTCGGCGAGACCGGCCTCGACTTCTTCCGCACGGGCCCCGAGGGCATCGCCGCGCAGGAGCGTTCCTTCCGCGCCCACATCGAGATCGCCAAGCGGCACGGCAAGGCCCTCGTCATCCACGACCGCGAGGCCCACGCCGACGTCCTGCGCGTCCTGGACGAGGAGGGAGCCCCCGAGCGGACCGTCTTCCACTGCTACTCCGGCGACGCCGCCATGGCCGAGATCTGCGCCGCCAAGGGCTACTACATGTCCTTCGCCGGCAACGTCACCTTCAAGAACGCCCAGTACCTGCGCGACGCCCTCGCGGTCGCCCCCCTGGAGCTGGTCCTCGTCGAGACCGACGCCCCCTTCCTCACCCCGGCGCCCTTCCGCGGCCGCCCGAACGCCCCCTACCTGATCCCGGTCACCGTCCGGGCCATGGCCGAGGTGCGCGGGATGGAGGAGAACGAGCTCGCCGGGGCGATCGCCGTGAACACGGCCCGCGCCTTCGACTACTGAGCATCACCGATGCATAACGGTTACGTGTCGTAGTCGGGTCGTTCGGGAGAGTCACGTCCGGCGGGGCTAGGGTCCCGGCCTCGTGAGCACTTCCCAGGGCAGTCACCGAGCCGGAGGGCCGGGCGCGACCGCGACCCTGCCCGTGCACGAGCAGCCGACGCAGGCCGCGCCCCTCGTCGTACCCGCCGCACTGCCGGGCGCCGTGCCCGGGCAGGGCGCCCGCGCCGGGGCCCGCCGCACCGCCCGCCGCCGCAAGGCCTCCGGCGGCACGGGCGAGGGCCTGCGGAGACTCCTCCCGCAGGCCCTCGTCGTCGCCTTCCTCGCCGGCGGCACCAGCGCCTTCCTCGCCGACGACAAGGCCGTCGAGCTCACCGTCGACGGCACCCCGCGCACCCTCCACACCTTCGCCGACGACGTGCGGGAGCTCCTCGCCGACGAGGGCGTCGCCGTCGGCGAGCACGACATCGTCGCCCCCGGCCCCGGCGCGGCCCTGGCCAGCGGCGACGAGGTCGTCGTCCGGTACGGGCGGCCGGTCTCCCTCACCCTCGACGGGCAGCGCCGCCAGGTCTGGACGACCGCCGAGACCGTCGAGGGGGCGCTGCGCCAGCTCGGGGTCCGCGCGGAGGGCGCCTACCTCTCGGCCTCCCGGGGCGCCGCCATCTCCCGCCAGGGACTCGCCCTCGACGTCCGCACCGAGCGGGCCGTCACCTTCCTGGCCGACGGGCGCGAGCGGACGATCCGTACGAACGCCGCCACCGTCCGGGAGGCCCTCGCCGAGGCCGGGATCACCCTCTCCGGGCAGGACACCACCTCCGTCCCCTCCGGCTCCTTCCCCCGCGACGGCCAGACGGTGAACGTCATGCGGATCACCGGCTCCCGGCAGGTGCGGGAGGAGGCCGTCCCGTACGCCGTCGAGCGGGTCCGCGACCCCGAGCTGTTCGCCGGCACCGAGGTCGTCGAACGGCCGGGCGTCCCGGGCGTCCGCCGCGTCACGTACAGCCTGCGCACCGTCAACGGCGTCAGGCAGCGGCCCCGCCGCACCGGCGAGGAGATCGTCCGCGAGCCCGTCAGCCGCAAGGTGCGGGTCGGCACCCGGCCGCTGCCCGCCTCCGTCGCCGGCGCCGACGGCCTCGACTGGGGCGCGCTCGCCGCCTGCGAGTCCGGCGGCCGCCCGAACGCCGTCGACCCCTCGGGGACGTACGGCGGGCTCTACCAGTTCGACCCCGGCACCTGGCACGCCCTCGGCGGCACCGGCACCGCCCAGAACGCGCCCGCCGCCGAGCAGACCTTCCGCGCCAAGAAGCTCTACGTGCAGCGGGGGGCGAGCCCGTGGCCCCACTGCGGGCGCCGGCTCACGCACGGCTAGCCGCCCGGGTGGCCGCCGCCCGTACCGGTGAGCCGTAGGTCGGCCCCACCCGGGCCCCGTACGCTGTACCGGTGAGCACCACCACCGGCCCCGAAAGCCCCGACGCCCTCCTCGGCCCCGCCGACATCCGTGAGCTGGCCGCCGCCCTCGGCGTGCGCCCCACGAAGCAGAAGGGCCAGAACTTCGTCATCGACGCCAACACCGTCCGGCGGATCGTCCGCACGGCCGAGGTGCGGCCCGAGGACGTGGTCGTGGAGGTGGGGCCCGGCCTCGGCTCCCTCACCCTGGCCCTCCTGGAGGCCGCCGACCGCGTGACGGCCGTCGAGATCGACGACATCCTCGCCGCCGCGCTGCCGGCGACGATCGCCGCCCGCATGCCGCGGAAGAAGGACCACTTCGCGCTGGTCCACTCCGACGCGATGCTCGTCGAGGAACTCCCGGGGCCGCCGCCCACCGCGCTCGTCGCGAACCTGCCGTACAACGTGGCCGTGCCCGTCCTGCTGCACATGCTGGAGCGCTTCCCGAGCATCGAGCGGACCCTCGTCATGGTCCAGGCCGAGGTCGCCGACCGGCTCGCCGCGAAGCCCGGCAACAAGGTGTACGGGGTCCCCTCCGTCAAGGCCAACTGGTACGCCGAGGTCAAGCGCGCCGGCGCCATCGGCCGCAACGTCTTCTGGCCCGCGCCGAACGTCGACTCCGGCCTCGTCTCCCTCGTCCGCCGCACCGAACCGCTGCCGACCACCGCCACCCGGCAGGAGGTCTTCGCGGTCGTCGACGCGGCCTTCGCGCAGCGCCGCAAGACCCTGCGGGCCGCGCTCGCGGGCTGGGCCGGCTCCCCGGCCGCCGCCGAGGAGGCCCTGGTGAAGGCCGGGATCTCGCCGCAGGCGCGGGGCGAGTCGCTGACGGTCGAGGAGTTCGCGCGGATCGCGGAGAACAAGCCGGAGGCGAAGGCATGAGCGGCGGTACGGAACCCCGGGGCGCCCGGTCCGCGCCGGCCGCCGTGCCCGGCGTGACCGTACGCGTCCCCGCCAAGGTCAACGTGCAGCTCGCGGTGGGCGCAGCCCGCCCCGACGGCTTCCACGACCTGGCGAACGTCTTCCTCGCCGTCTCCCTGTACGACGAGGTCACCGCCACCCCCGCCGACGAGCTCACCGTCACCTGCGAGGGCCCGGACGCCGACAAGGTGCCGCTGGACCGCAGCAACCTGGCCGCCCGCGCCGCCGAACTGCTCGCCGCCCGGCACGGCATCTCCCCGGACGTGCACCTGCACATCAGGAAGGACATCCCGGTCGCCGGCGGCATGGCGGGCGGCAGCGCGGACGGCGCGGGCGCCCTGCTCGCCTGCGACGCGCTCTGGGGCCTGGACACCCCGCGCGAGACGCTCCTCGACATCTGCGCCGAGCTCGGCTCCGACGTGCCGTTCAGCCTCGTCGGCGGGGCGGCGCTCGGCACCGGGCGCGGCGAGAAGCTGACGGAGCTGACGGTCGGCGGCGCCTTCCACTGGGTCTTCGCCGTCGCCGACGGCGGTCTGTCGACCCCGGTGGTGTTCGGCGAGTTCGACCGCCTCACCGAGGGCGTCGAGGTCCCCGAGCCGGCCGCCTCCCCGGCCCTCCTGGAGGCCCTGGCGACCGGCGACACCACCGCGCTCGCCGCCACCCTCGCCAACGACCTCCAGGCCCCGGCGCTCTCCCTGCGCCCCTCGCTCGCCGCGACCCTGGCGGCCGGCACGGAGGCGGGCGCCCTCGCGGCGCTGGTCTCCGGCTCGGGGCCGACGACGGCGTTCCTGGTGAAGGACGCGGAGGCGGCGGCCGCGGTCGCCGCCGCCCTCACCGCCTCCGGCACCTGCCGCACGGCCCGGGTCGCGACCTCGCCGGCGCCGGGCGCGACGGTCCTCTAGAGCCTGTTCAGAGCTTGTTGCGGGAGATCCGGGCCAGCAGGAGGTTCGGGTCCGGGTTCTGGGTGGCGTAGTAGGCCGCGCTCGGGACGTACAGGGTCTTGGCGCGGACCGCGACGGAGGTCGGGTTCCGGAGGCCGTCCGCGGCCGTGAGGACGGTCTTGTGGCTGCCGTCGGGGCGGACCAGTTCGAGCCTGCTGTCCAGGATCAGCGCGGCCAGCGCCGTGTCGCCGTGCCCGGTGAAGGTGAAGTCGTCGATGCCGGTGAGGCCGGTCGCCCGGGTCTCGATCGGTCCCGCGGTCCGGTCCTCCTCGACGGGGATGCGGAGCAGGGTCGAGCGGGCGCTGTTCGACACCCACACGGCGCCGTCGTGGAGCTTGAGGCCGTTGGCACCGAAGGGCAGGGCGGTGGTCGGCAGGAGTGCCGTCCCGGTGGCCCAGACGGTGGGCTCGCCCCCGTCCGCCGGCACGCTCCACACGACGCCGCGCGCCGAGTCCGCGGTGTAGAGGGTGCCGCACTCCTCGTCGATGGCGAGCCCGTTGGGGAAGGTGTCGGCCGGGAACTGGGCGATCTGCTCGGGCGTGCCCCCGCCGGGCGGGATGCGCCAGACGCCGGTCTCGGCGGTGCCGGTGACGTAGTTGACGTACAGGGTGCCGTCGTGGGCGCGCGCGATGCCCGAGACGATCGCCGCGCCGATGTTCGGGGTCTGCGGGTCGGCCACCTCGGGCAGCGTGGCGAGGACCGTCCGCACGCCCTCCTTCGTGACCCGGACGACCTGCCGGGCGTAGGAGAAGGTCAGATCGGCGGAGCCGTCGGGCTCCAGGGCGATGTTCTCCGGCCTCTCCCCGGCGGCGGCGTCGAAGTGGGCGACGACGCGCGGATCGGACACGGTCGGATCACCCGCCGAAGCGGGACCCGCGGCGAGCACGGTGAGGGCGGCGGTGGCGGTGACGACGGCGGCCAGACGGGGGTGCCTCGACATGGACTTCTCCTCGGGCATACGGGATACCGGGTGACTATGGGAAGAGGCTTCCGCCTCCACGACCGGCGACCCGGGCAGCCCCGGCCGGGAGGTCGCCCGCGTGGCCGACGGCATGGGGCCGGTTGGCAGCGCGCGGCGCACGAGCGGGCTTCGGGGCGTACGCAGCCCCGGGTGGCGGTCGGGGCCCGTACCCGGCCCCGGTCGGCGGCGCAGGCCCTCCGGGCCGTACTCAGCGGCTGGTTGAGTATCCGCTGAGTACGCGCGCCCTGACGGCGGGCCGGGCGGCGGCGGGACCGTGGCCGTATGGGATCCAGCGCACGCGAACTCGCCGCCGCCACGCCCGCCTCGCGCGACCGCTACGTCGACTTCCTCCGGGTCGCCTCGCTCGCGGTCGTCGTCCTGGGGCACTGGCTGATGGCGGCCGTCACCGCCGACGGACAGGTCGGGAACCTGCTCGCCGTGGTGCCGGAACTGCAGGTGGTGACCTGGGTGTTCCAGGTGATGCCGGTGTTCTTCTTCGTGGGCGGCTTCTCGCACGCCCTCGCCCACCGCTCCCGCCCGGGGTACGCGGCCTTCCTGCGGGCCCGGCTCCAGCGGCTGCTGCGGCCGACGATGGTGTTCGTCGGGGTGTGGGGCGCGGCCGCGCTGCTGCTCCAGCTGTCGGGCGCGGACGGGGGGCTCACCGGGGTCGCGCTGCGGCTCGTCACCCAGCCGCTGTGGTTCATCGGGATCTACCTGGCGATGGTGGCGTTCACGCCGCCGCTGCTGAGGCTGCACGAGCGGTGGGGCTGGGGCGCGTTCGGCGCGCTCGCCGGCGGGGCGGTCGCGGTGGACGCGCTGCGGTTCGCGGCGGACGTCCCGTTCGTCGAGTTCCTGAACTTCGCGTTCGTGTGGCTCGCGGTCCACCAGCTCGGCTTCCTCCGCGCCGACGGCATGATCCGCCGCCCGGCCCTGCTCGCCGGCGCGGGCCTCCTCGGCGCGACCGCGCTGGTCGCCCTCGGCCCGTACCCGCTGTCGATGGTCGGGATGCCGGGCGAGGAGGTGTCGAACATGGCCCCGCCGACCCTCGCCCTCCTCTGCCACGGCCTGTGGCTGGTCGGCGCGGTCGAACTCCTCAAGGGCCCGGGCGCGCGGCTCCTCGCCCGCGCCCGGGTGTGGCGGACGGTGGTCGCCGCCAACGGCATCGCGATGACGGCCTTCCTGTGGCACCTGACGGCCATGCTCGGGGTCTACGGGGCACTGCTCGCCCTCGGCGCGGAGCTCCCCGCCCCGGCCTCGGGCGCCTGGTGGGCCCAGGTCCCGCTCCGCTTCGCCGCGGCGGCGCTCCTCACGGCCCTGCTCGTCGCCGTCTTCCGCCGCTTCGAGGCCCCGGCCGCGGCCCGCCGCGAAGGCGGCTCCGCGCCCCTGGCCGCCCTGGGCGTCACGCTGGCCCTGTTCGGGATCCTCGGCCTGTCGATGACCGGCCTCGGCGGCCTCCTGGAGGGCCACACGGCGACCCTGATCGCGGTCCGCGTCACCGCCCCGGCGGCGGTGGCGATGACCCTGGCGGGCTGGCTCCTGGTGGAGCGGCCTCCCTCCCGCCGCTCGCGGTAGCCGCCGGACCGCGACCAAGGCATCACGGAGAGTCACCGGTCGCCCCACGGTCTACCCTGGACGTCGATCGATCACCCCGTACAGGAGTCAACGTGGCCGTCAACCTGGTCAATGTCGAGAACGTCAGCAAGGTGTACGGCACCCGTGCCCTGCTCGACGGGGTCTCGCTCGGTGTCTCCGAAGGGGACCGGATCGGGGTGGTGGGGCGCAACGGCGACGGCAAGACCACGCTGATCCGGATGCTCGCGCGGCTGGAGGAGGCCGACAGCGGCCGCGTCACCCACAGCGGCGGGCTGCGGCTCGGGGTGCTCACCCAGCACGACTCCCTCGACCCGGAGGCCACCATCCGGCACGAGGTCATCGGGGTCATGGCCGACCACGAGTGGGCGGGCAGCGCGAAGATCCGGGACGTGCTCACCGGCCTCTTCGGCGGTCTCGACCTCCCCGGGTTCGAGAAGGGGCTCGACACGGTCATCGGGCCGCTGTCCGGTGGTGAGCGGCGGCGCATCGCGCTCGCGAAGCTGCTGATCGAGGACCAGGACCTGATCGTCCTCGACGAGCCCACCAACCACCTCGACGTCGAGGGCATCGCCTGGCTCGCCAAGCACCTCCAGGAGCGGCGCTCGGCGCTCGTCTGCGTCACCCACGACCGCTGGTTCCTCGACCAGGTCTGCACCCGCATGTGGGACGTGCAGCGCGGGGACGTGCACGAGTACGAGGGCGGCTACTCCGACTACGTCTTCGCCCGCGCCGAGCGCGAGCGGATCGCCGCCACGGAGGAGGCCAAGCGGCAGAACCTGATGCGCAAGGAGCTGGCCTGGCTGCGGCGCGGCGCCCCCGCCCGCACCTCCAAGCCCCGCTACCGCATCGAGGCCGCGAACGAGCTGATCGCCGACGTGCCGCCGCCGCGCGACACCAGCGAGCTGATGAAGTTCGCCAACGCCCGCCTCGGCAAGACGGTGTTCGACCTGGAGGACGTGAGCATCACCGCCGGGCCCAAGGAGCTGCTCAAGCACCTCACCTGGCAGCTCGGCCCCGGCGACCGCATCGGCCTCGTCGGCGTCAACGGCGCGGGCAAGACCTCACTCCTGCGGGCGCTCGCCGAGGCGGCCGTCAGCCAGGGCGAGAAGCAGCCCGCCGCCGGGAGGATCGTCGTCGGCAAGACCGTCCGGCTCGCCTACCTCTCGCAGGACGTCACCGAACTCCCCGCCACCCTGCGCGTCCTGGAGGCCGTGCAGCAGGTCCGCGACCGGGTCGACCTCGGCAAGGGCCGGGAGATGACCGCCGGGCAGCTCTGCGAGCAGTTCGGGTTCTCGAAGGAGAAGCAGTGGACGCCCGTCGGCGACCTGTCCGGTGGTGAGCGCCGCCGTCTCCAGCTGCTCCGCCTGCTGATGGACGAGCCGAACGTCCTCTTCCTCGACGAGCCCACCAACGACCTCGACATCGAGACCCTGACCCAGCTGGAGGACCTCCTCGACGGCTGGCCGGGCTCCATGGTCGTCATCTCCCACGACCGGTTCTTCATCGAGCGCACCACGGACCGGACGTTCGCGCTGCTCGGCGACAAGACCCTGCGGATGCTGCCGCGCGGCATCGACGAGTACCTGGAGCGGCGCCAGAAGATGATCGAGGCGTCCGTCCCGGCGCCCGCCGCCGCGCCCGCGCAGGCGAAGTCCGGCGTCTCCGCCGCGGACGCCCGCGCCGCCAAGAAGGAGCTGCAGAAGGTCGAGCGGCAGCTCGACAAGCTCTCCGACAGGGAGGCGAAGCTGCACGCGCAGATCGCCGACAACGCCACCGATTTCGAGAAGGTGGCGAAGCTCGACGCGGAGCTGCGGGAACTCGCGGGGGAGCGGGAGGAATTGGAGATGCGCTGGCTGGAGCTGGCCGAGGACGCCTAGGTCTCGACCCGGTAGAGGCGCATAACGAGGGCATCACAGGCCGGTCCTCCCTTGGGTACAAGGGGCGGACCGGTCGCTTTTGCGCCACGGCGTGAGTGGTAGAAAGAAAACCCGTTCACGTCAAGGGGGAAGAACGCTCATGACCCAGCCGCCGAGCAACCAGCCGCCGGGGGGCTTCGGAGCCCCCCAGGATCCGAACCAGGCCCCGGGCATGCCGCCCGTGCCGCCGGTCCCGCCGCAGGCTCCGCAGACGCCGCCCGCGCCGCAGTCCCCGCCGCCCGCCGCGCCGGGACCGTACGGGCAGGCGCCGCAGCCCGGTTACGGATACCCGCAGCAGCCGGGACAGCCGCAGCAGCCGGGCCAGTCCCCGTACGGCCAGCCCGGTCCCTACGGCCAGCCCGGCCCGTACGGCCAGCCGCAGCAGCCCTACGGCTACCCGCAGCAGGGCCAGCCCGGCCCGTACGGCCAGCAGCAGAACCCCTACGGCGGCTACCCCGCCCAGCAGCCCCCGGCCCCCGGCGGCAACGGCGGCGGCCCGTTCAAGGGCCGTACCGGAATCGTCGCCGGCGTGGCCGCCGCGGCCGTCCTGGTCGCCGCCGTCACGACCTGGGCCGTCGTCGGCGGGGACGACGAGAAGGACCCGGTCGCCAAGCCCACCGCCACGGCCACCTCCACCACCGCCCCGAAGCCCACCGCGTCGGTGGACCAGGGCGACGGCTCGGGCGACGGCGAGAACGGCGAGGAGGACCTCAACGCGGGCCGCGCGGCCGGCGAGGCGAAGGTCGACTGGCTGCTCAAGAACAACGTCGACCTGCCCCGGAACGGCTCGGACGTCTTCGGCCCGTGGATCGTCGGCGACACCGTCGTCAAGGCGATGTACAAGGGCGTCGACGGCTACGGCCTGACCGACGGCAAGCCCAAGTGGCACATCGACCTGCCGTTCGTGCTGTGCGCGGCCCCGCCGGAGCCGGCCGCCGACGGCCGCATGGTCTTCGGCTACGCCGAGAGCGCCAAGGACGGCGCCAAGTGCACCCAGATGCAGGAGGTCGACCTCAAGACCGGCAAGGCCGGCTGGAAGAAGGAGATCCCGAAGGCCACGGGCTTCTTCGCCTTCTCCGACAACACCCTGGCCATCAGCGGCAACACGGTCACGGCGGCCGGCTCCAGCAGCGCGTACGGCTTCTCGCTCGCCGACGGCCACCAGCTCTTCAAGGGCGCCGACACCGGCTGCAAGCCCTTCGCCTACGCGGGCGGCAGCAAGCTGATCGCCGCCATGGACTGCCCGTCGGGCAGCACGAGCAAGAAGATCCAGGCGGTCGGCGTGGTCGACCCCAACACCGGCAAGCCGAAGTTCACCTTCCAGCTGGAGGCGAACTGGGAGGTCGACAAGGTCTACTCGGTCGACCCGCTGGTCGTCTCGGCGACCCAGCGCGAGCAGAAGAAGTGGTCCATCTTCGCGCTCGACGCGAACGGCAAGCCCCGCTCGCAGATCCAGGGCGGCAAGGACACCTTTGCGCCCTCGTGCGGCGGCAGTTTCGTCATCTTCGGTCACAACCTCCAGGGCTGCACCGGTGTCGCGGCCGACGCGAACACCTTCTACATGGCCACCGAGGGCGGCTACGGCAAGACGAACGAGGTCATCGCCTTCGACCTGAACACCGGCAAGGCCAAGTGGCGTTCCAAGGCGCCCGAGGGCCGGACGGTGACCCCGCTGCGCATGGAGGGCTCCGACGTCCTGCTGTACGCGGCCCCGCTGTACGACAAGGGCGGTTTCGTCGCCACCCTCGCCCCGACCGGTGGCGCGCCGAAGGTCCTGCTCCAGCACCCGGTCTCGACCTCCGAGATCGAGAGCAGCTTCTACGACGCGAGCTACGCCTACGGCAGTGGCGTCTTCGTCGTGGCGAGCGGGCGTGTGTCGGCGTCCAACGACAAGGAAGAGATGCAGGTCAAGACGATGATGGCCTTCAGCAAGTGAGGTACGCGGACCGATGACGCAGCCACCCCCGCCCCCGCCGAACCAGCCCCCGGACCCGCGGCAGGGCGGCTTCGGCGCCCCGACGCCCCCGCCGCCGCAGGACCCGGGCTACGGCTATCCGCAGCAGCCGCCCCAGCCGGAGCCCGGCTACGGCTACCCGCAGCAGCCGCCGACCCAGCCCGACCAGGGCTACGGCCAGCCGCAGCAGCCCCCGGCGTACGGCTACCCGACCGCGCCGCAGCAGCCGCAGCAGTACGGCGGTTACCCGCAGCAGCCGCAGCAGCCGGTCCCGCCCCCGTACGGCTATCCGACGCAGCCCCAGCAGCCGCAGTACGGCGGCTACGCCCAGCCCGCCCCGCCCCCGGCGCCCGGCGGCGGCAAGAAGCTGTCGGCGCAGCTCCAGATCGTCATCGCGGCGGTCGTCGCCGTCGTCCTGATCATCGGCGTCGGCATCTGGTACGCCAACTCCGGTGACGGTGACGGGGGCAACGAGGCCAAGGGCTCGGGCGGTTCCTCGCAGGGCACCGGCGGCGGGAGCACCGGCGGCAACGGGCTCGGCGGTGGCGGCAAGGAGAAGGTCCCGGCGAGCACCCAGGCGAAGATGGCCTACACGGTCGCGGAGCCGAAGGTCCAGGACCTCACCGACGTCTCCGGCTCCTGGCTCACCGACAAGTCGTTCGTGAAGCCGGGCGTCAACTCGCTCGTCGCGTACGACCTGGACAAGAGCACCGTGCAGTGGACGCTGCCGCTGACCGGCCAGGTCTGCGGCGCCTCGCGGCACGTCACGGCGGACAACAGGACGGCGATCCTCTTCGAGGCCGCCAAGCGGACCGCGCCGCGCTTCTACCAGAACTGCACCGAGGTCGGCGTGGTCGACCTGAACACGGGCAAGCTGCTGTGGTCGACCTCGGTCACCGGCGGCACGGCCGGCGACGGGAAGGCCCGGTTCAGCGAGGTCACGCTCAGCGGGACGACCGTCGCGGCCGGCGGCACCGACGGCGGCGCCGCCTTCGACCTCGCCAACGGCAACCCGCGCTGGAAGCCGCAGGCCAACGACCAGAACTGCTACGACCTGGGCTACGGCGGCGGGGAGGGTCTCGTCGCGGTCCGCAAGTGCGGCTCGTACGACAACCCGAGCGTGCTGATCCAGAACCTCAACCCGACCACGGGCGCCCCGGTCTCGCAGTACAAGATGCCGCCCGGCGCGAAGTACGCGTCGGTCGTCTCCACCAAGCCGCTGGTCGTCGCGGCCGACGTCGGCGACTCCGCCGGTGACGGCAGCGGCATCTCGGACTTCTTCTCGATCGACGAGAAGACCGGGAAGCTGAAGGCGAAGATCACGGCGGACGCGGACCAGTACGCGGCCCGCTGCCGTTCGACGAAGGTAGAGGCCTGCTCGCAGGCGCTCGTCGGCAACGGCCGGCTGTACGTGCCGACCGAGGAACACGAGGGCAGCACCGGCGACTTCGGCTCCGAGACCAACGAGATCATCGCCTTCGACCTGGCCACCGGGCGCACGGTGCCGGAGAAGGCCGACGCGGGCGACAAGTACACCTTCGTCCCGCTGCGGATGGACGGCGGCAACCTCATCGTCTACAAGGCCCCGCCCTACGACAAGGGCGGCCGGATCGTCTCGGTCGACGGCGGCACGATGAAGGAGACGCTGCTGCTCGAGAACCCGGCGGACAAGTCGGTCCACAACGCCGAGACCAGCTTCAGCCTCAACGGCTCCGAGATGCTCTACGGGAACGGCCGGTTCTTCATCTCGGGAACCATGGTCAGCAAGCCGAGGGACACCGCCTCGGACATCAAGGAGTACCTGATCGTCGCCTTCTCCGCGGGGCACTGACGATCCGCCGTCCGCCTGTGGGCCCTTCCGGTGATCCGGAGGGGCCCACGCGCATGTCGGCGCCCGGGGCGGGGCAGCGTGTAGCTTTCCGGGTCGGGCCGCCGGGGCATCCGGCGGGCCAGGAGGAGGGGGGATGACCGGGATGGGCGTACGCCTCGTGGTGGTGGACGACCACCGCCTGCTCGCGGAGGCGCTCGCCTCGGCGCTGAAGCTGCGCGGGCACCGGGTGCTCGCGGCGGCCGCGCCGGCGGCGGGGGCCGCGGAGCTGGTGGTGGGCCGGGCGCCGGAGGTCTGCCTGTTCGGCACGGCGGCGCCGGACGCGCCGGGGACCTTCGACCCGGTCGTGCGGATCAAGCGGGAGCGGCCGCAGGTGGCCGTGGTGGTGCTCGGCCCGGTGCCGTCGCCGCGCGGGATCGCGGCGGCGTTCGCGGCCGGGGCCTCGGGGTACGTCCGCCACGACGAGCGCATCGAGGGCGTGGAGCGCGCCCTGGTGAAGGCGCGGGCGGGGGAGTCGGCGGTGGCGCCGCAGCTGCTCCAGGGGGCCTTCGCGGAGCTGCTGCACCCCTCGGAGCAGCCGGACGACGAGGCGCAGCGGCTGCTGCGGCTGCTGACCCACCGGGAGGTGGAGGTCCTCGTCCGGGTCGCGGAGGGCGAGGACACCCGGCTGATCGCGGCGGGGATGGGGATCGCGTCGAGCACGGCGCGGACGCACGTGCAGCGGGTGCTGATGAAGCTGGGGGTCGGTTCGCGCCTGGAGGCGGCGGCGCTCGCGGCCCGTACGGGGCTGCTCGACCGGGCGGTGCCGGGGCAGCGCAAGCCGTACTGAGTTCCGGGTCCGTTTCCCTTCGGGTGCGGGTCCGGGCTTCGCCATTGACTCGGATGTTTGATTGTGGTTCTTTGTGCGTGGTTCTGTTTGGTCCGCCCTGGAGGGCACACCCCCGTGAAGAAGACCGTCACCACGCTCGCCGACGGGCGCGAGCTCATCTACTACGACACGCGCGAGGACGCCGTCCGCACCGCCGTCGACCCGCGCCCCCTCAGCCGCGTCGTCTCCCGCTCCGAGATCCGGTACGACGAGCTGACCGGCGACCACGTCGCCGTCGCCTCGCACCGGCAGACCCGCACCTACCTCCCGCCGGCCGACGCCTGCCCGCTCTGCCCCGCCCGGGACGGCCGGGAGAGCGAGGTCCCCGAGGAGAGCTACGAGGTGGTGGTCTTCGAGAACCGCTTCCCCTCCCTCTCCGGCGGCGTCGGCCGCTGCGAGGTCGTCTGCTTCACCGACGACCACACGGACTCCTTCGCCGACCTCACCGAGGAGCGGGCCCTGCTCGTCCTCGACGCCTGGACCGACCGCACCGCCGCGCTCTCCGCCCTGCCCGGCGTCGAGCAGGTCTACTGCTTCGAGAACCGGGGCGCGGAGATCGGCGTCACGCTGCCCCACGCGCACGGCCAGATCTACGCCTTCCCGTACGTCACGCCCCGCACGTCCGCCGTGCGCCGCCGCGCCGACGAGCACCGGGCGGCGACCGGACGGAACCTCTTCGACGACCTCGTCGCCCGGGAGCGGGCCGACGGCGAGCGGGTGGTCCTGGAGACCGAGCACTGGATCGCCTTCGTGCCGTACGCCGCCCACTGGCCGTACGAGGTCCACCTCCACCCCAAGCGGCGGGTGCCCGACCTGCTCGGCCTCGACGCGGCGGAGCGCACAGAGTGCGCACAGGTCTACCTGGAACTCTTGAGGCGCTTCGACCGGATCTTCGGCCCGGACGAGCCGCCGACGCCCTACATCGCCGCCTGGCACCAGGCGCCGTTCACGGACGAGCGGCGCGAGGACCTCGGACTGCACCTGGAGCTCTTCACCGTCCGACGGGCCCCTGGCAAGCTGAAGTTCCTCGCGGGCACCGAGTCCGGCATGGGCGCGTTCATGAACGACGTACGGCCCGAGGACGCGGCCCGACGACTCCGAGAGGTGGCAAGCGCATGACGTCTCCGAAGAGGTACCTGGTGACGGGAGGGGCCGGGTACGTGGGCAGCGTGGTCGCCGCCCACCTCCTGGAGCGGGGCCACCGGGTCACCGTCCTCGACGACCTCTCCACCGGCTTCGCCGAAGCCGTCCCCGAGGGCGCCGAGTTCATCGAGGGCCGCGTCCAGGACGCGGCGCGGTGGCTCGACGACTCCTACGACGGCGTCCTGCACTTCGCCGCCTTCTCCCAGGTCGGCGAATCGGTCGCCAGGCCCGAGAAGTACTGGGAGAACAACGTCGGCGGCACCATGGCCCTGCTCGCCGCCATGCGGTCGGCCGGGGTCCGCAGGCTGGTCTTCTCCTCCACCGCCGCCACCTACGGCGAGCCGGAGACCGTGCCGATCACCGAGACCGCGCCGACGGCGCCCACCAGCCCGTACGGGGCGAGCAAGCTGGCCGTCGACCACATGATCGGCGGCGAGTGCGCCGCCCACGGCCTGGCCGCCGTCTCGCTGCGCTACTTCAACGTGGCGGGGGCGTACGGCGCGCTCGGCGAGCGGCACGCGCCCGAGTCCCACCTGATCCCGCTCGTCCTCCAGGTCGCCCTGGGCCGGCGCGAGGCGATCTCCGTGTACGGCGAGGACTACCCGACCCCGGACGGCACCTGCGTCCGCGACTACATCCACGTCGCCGACCTCGCCGAGGCCCACCTCCGCGCGCTCGACGCCATGACGCCGGGGGAGCACCTGATCTGCAACCTCGGCAACGGCAACGGCTTCTCCGTCCGCGAGGTCGTCGAGACCGTCCGCAAGGTCACCGGCCGCCCGATCCCCGAGATCACCGGCCCGCGCCGCCCCGGCGACCCCGCCGTCCTGGTCGCCTCCGCCGAGGCCGCCCGCGAGCGGCTCGGCTGGACGCCGTCCCGCCCGGACCTGGCCGAGGTCGTCGCCGACGCCTGGGCGTTCGCGCGCCTTCGCCATGAGGAGGAGGGCGCATGAGCCTCGCCGCCGACTTCGAGGCGCTGTACGGCGCCGCCCCCGACGGCGTCTGGGCCGCCCCCGGGCGGGTCAACCTCATCGGGGAGTACACCGACTTCAACGACGGCTTCGTGCTGCCGCTCGCGCTGCCGCACACCACCGTCGCCGCCGTCTCCCGCCGGGAGGACGGCGTCCTGCGCCTGCACTCCGCCGACGTCGACGGCGGGGTCGCCGAGCTGGCCGTGGACGCCCTGGAGCCGCTCTCCGGCGGCGGCTGGGCCGCCTACCCGGCCGGTGTCGTCTGGGCGCTGCGGGAGGCCGGGCACCCGGTCACCGGGGCCGACGTCCACCTCGCCTCGACCGTGCCGACGGGCGCCGGGCTCTCCTCCTCGGCGGCCCTGGAGGTCGTCACCGCGCTCGCCCTGAACGACCTGTTCGGGCTCGGGCTCTCCCGGCCCGAGCTCGCCCGGCTCGCCCAGCGCGCCGAGAACGCCTTCGTCGGCGTGCCCTGCGGGGTCATGGACCAGATGGCCTCCGCCTGCGCCGAGGAGGGCCACGCCCTCCATCTGGACACCCGGGACCTCTCGTACCGTCAGGTCCCCTTCGACCTGGCGCGCGAGGGGCTCCGGCTGCTCGTCGTCGACACCCGCGTGAAGCACGCGCTCGGAGACGGCGCGTACGCCGAGCGGCGCGCCGGTTGTGAAGCGGGCGCGCGGGCGCTCGGCGTCACCACCCTGCGCGAGGTGAGCGCCGCGCATCTCCCCGAAGCGCTCGCACGTCTGAGCGACGAGACGGTTCTGCGGTACGTGCGGCACGTGGTTTCGGACAACGCCCGGGTCGAGCGGACCATCGCGCTGCTCGACGCCGGCGACACCCGGGCCGTCGGTCCGGTCCTCACCGAGGGCCACGCCTCCCTCCGGGACGACCTGCGGGTCTCCTGCCCGGAGCTGGACCTCGTCGTCGAGGCGGCGAACGCGGCCGGGGCGCTCGGCGCCCGGATGACCGGCGGCGGCTTCGGCGGCTCGGCGCTCGTCCTCGTCGAAGCGGAGCGGGCGGAGGCGGTCACGGCCGCCGTCGGGAAGGCCTTCGCCGAGGCCGGGTACGTGGCCCCGGGCGTCTTCCCGGCCGTGCCGTCGGCGGGGGCGCGCCGCCTCTGATCCCACCGCCCGCGTCCGCACGGCTTCGGACGGTTTCCTGGAATCGGCCCCCACCGCGGCGCCCCGCCCCTACTCTGTTGGGCAGCGCCGGTGGGGGCCGGTGCCGTTCAGGGGGCGAGACCCGTCGGGTACGGCGCCAGAAGCGGGGTAGCAGTCAACGCACGGCGGCGGCCGCGCGTTCGGCGGACCCGCCTCCGGCGCCGTACCCGCGTCGGTCCGTTCCTCGACACTTGGGAGTGTCCGTGGCACGCATCCGCGTCCTGGTGGTGGACGACCACCGCGTCTTCGCCGAATCGCTGGCCGCCGCCCTCGCGGCGGAGCCCGACGTCGACGTCGCCGCCGCCGGCAGCGGCCCGGCGGCCCTGCGCTGCCTGGAGCGCGGCGCGGCGGAGGGGCGCCGGTTCGACGTGCTGCTCGTCGATGCCGAGCTGGGCGCGGGCCCCGCCGGCTCGGCGCGCGCGGTGCCCGAGGACGCCGAGGGCGCCGTGGACGGGATCTCGCTGGTCATGGGCGTGCGCCGGGCACAGCCCGCGCTGCGGACGGTCGTCCTCGCGGAGAAGGACGACCCGCGCCGGGCCGCGCTCGCGCTCCAGGCCGGGGCCTCCGGCTGGGTCGCGAAGGACTGCTCGCTGCAGCGGCTCCTCGCCGTCGTGCGGGGCGTGCTGCGGGACGAGACGCATCTGCCGCCCGCGCTGCTCACGGGCGTCCTGCGGGAGCTGACGGCGGCCCGCAAGCACCGGACGGACAGCGAGCGGCTCGTGGAGTCGCTGACCCCGCGCGAGCGGGAGGTGCTGCGCTGCATGGTCGCGGGCCTGGGCCGCAAGGCGGTCGCCGAGCGCCTCTTCCTCTCCCCGCACACCGTCCGCACGCACATGCAGAACGTCCTGGGGAAGCTGGGCGTGCACTCGACGCTCGCGGCGGTCGCACTGGCCCGCCGGGCGGGCGTGGGCCCCGCCGAACCGGTGCTAGCCGGGGACGTTGTCGAACGGGGCGGTCAGCCGGCGTAGCAGTCCGGCCAGCTCGCCGCGCTGGGCGGTGGAGAGCTGGGCCAGGATGGCGCGCTCCTGGGCGAGGAGTCCGGCGAGCGCCTCGTCGGCGCGGTCGCGGCCCTCGGGGGTGAGCCGGACGAGGACCCCGCGCCGGTCGCTGGGGTCGGGGAGCCGCTCGACGAGGCCCTTCTTGGTGAGCCGGTCGATGCGGTTGGTCATGGTGCCCGAGGTGACCAGGGTCTGGGTGAGGAGCTGGCCGGGGGAGAGCTGGTACGGGGCTCCGGCCCGGCGCAGGGAGGTGAGGACGTCGAACTCCCAGGGCTCCAGCTGGTGCTCGGAGAAGGCGAGCCGACGGGCACGGTCGAGGTGACGGGCGAGCCGCGAGACGCGGCTGAGCACCTCGAGCGGTTCCACGTCGAGGTCCGGGCGCTCGCGGCGCCATGCTGCGACCAGTCGGTCGACCTCGTCCTCCATGACGATCAGTGTAGAGGGTCTGTTGACATAAAGTCTCTTGTGTTCGAGTTTCTCGATGTCGAGTATCTTGGTATCGAGAAATATTCGACTGGACCACGGGGAAGGGACCCGCCCGGCAACGCCGTTCCGCTTCGGCACCTCGCACCAGCAAGGGGGCTTCGAACATGCATTCCGCGCAACCCGCCGCACCGACCTGGGACCCGCAGCAGTACCTCCACCACTCCGGCCACCGCACCCGTCCGTTCCTCGACCTGCTCGCCCGAATACCGAGCCTGCCGGCCCAGGACCGGCCCGCCCGCATCGCCGACCTCGGCTGCGGACCCGGCAACGTGACGGTCCTCCTCGCCGACCGGTGGCCCGACGCCCACATCACCGGCTTCGACCTCTCGCCCGAGATGCTGGAGCGCGCCGGGAAGGACTGGGCGGGCACCACCCGGGGCGGCGGCTGGCTCGACTTCCGGCAGGCCGACGCCGCCCACTGGACCCCCGACGAGCCCTACGACCTCATCGTCTCCAACGCGGCCCTCCAGTGGGTCCCCAACCACCCCGAGTCCTTCGCCCCCTGGATCGACGGACTCCGCCCCGGCGGCACCCTCGCCTTCCAGGTCCCCGGCAACTTCACCGCGCCCAGCCACGCCCTCCTCGGCGAGCTCTGCGGGACCTCCGAGTGGCGGGCCCGCCTCGGCGACCAGGGCCGCCGCTTCGTCCACGTCCTCGACACCGACGAGTACCTCACCCGGCTCGCCGACCTCGGCTGCGAGACGGACGTCTGGGAGACCACGTACTGCCAGCTCCTCCAGGGCGAGGACCCCGTCCTCGACTGGGTCAAGGGCACCGCGCTGCGGCCCGTCCTCACCGCCCTGGGCGACGACCGGGAGGCGACCGACGCCTTCCTCGCCCAGTACCGCGCGCTGCTCCGCGAGGCCTACCCGCCCGGCCCGCACGGCACGGTCTTCCCCTTCCGCCGCGTCTTCGCCGTCGCCCGCAAGAAGCCGTGAACGCGCGGGCGCCCCGCACCGGAACTCCGGTGCGGGGCGCCCGTGGAACCCTCCGCCCGTCACTGGACGAAGTTGTAGATCCCGTAGCCGTAGCCGATCCGGACCCGCGGGGCGAACTTGCCCGGGGCGGTGTTCAGGTAGCGGTAGACGTCGCCGCCGGAGGTGATGCCGAGCAGGTCGGCCTTCCCGTCGGCGTTGAGGTCGCCGGGGGCGACCAGCTTGCTGTACGCGTTCCAGCCGTAGCCGATCTTCACGCGGCCCTTGAACGGCGACGCGGCGACGCCGGTGCCGGCGTACAGGTACAGGTCGCCGCCGGAGGTGCGGGCGATCAGGTCGGCGCGGCCGTCGCCGTTGTAGTCGCCGGCGCCGAGGAGCCGGTCGTACGCGCCCCAGCCGCCGCCGATCCTCACCCGGGAGCCGACCGCGGTGCCCGCGCCGTTGCCCCGGTAGAGGTACAGGTAGCCGGAGCGGTCGCGGGCCAGCAGGTCGCCCTTGCCGTCGCCGGTCAGGTCACCGGTGCCGACGAGCGCGTTGAAGGCGCCCCAGCCGCTGCCGAGGTCCTGGCCCTGGACGTAGAGGTGGTTGTCGTAGACCACCGCGAGGTCCGACTTGCCGTTCGTGTCCATCGAGGACAGGTGCGCGAGGCTGAGGCCCTTCCAGCCGCCCGCGTCGCCGTACTGGTCGCGCGCGGCGAGCGTGCCGGTGCTCCGGGTGCCGTACCAGAACATCGTGCCGGCGTTGTCCCGGGCCAGGACGCCTTCCTTGCCCAGGACCGGGAGGCCGCCCGACCCGCCGAACTGCGGGAGCCCGGCCCAGCCGCCCGTGTCGCTGGTCTGCTGGCGCGCGGAGAGGGTGCCGTCGCCCTTGCCGGTGTAGTACCAGAGCGTGCCGTTCAGGTCGCGGGCGAGCAGCTCGCCGTTGCCGTCGCCGTTGTCGTCGCCGACGGGGAAGATCGCGTTGTAGATGTCCCAGCCGGTGCCGATCTGCCTCCGCCCGGCGAACGGCTTGGTCTTGTCGCCCGTACCGGCGTAGAGCCACAGCTTGCCGGCGGTGTCACGGCCGAGGAGGTCCGCCCAGCCGTCGCCGTTGTTGTCGCCGATGCCGAAGAGCTGGTCGTAGATGTTCCAGCCGGCGCCGAGCTTCACCCGCGCCGAGAACGGCGCGCTGCGGTTGCCGGTGGCGTAGTACAGCCACAGGACGCCGTCCTTGTCGCGGGCCACCAGGTCCGCGCGGCCGTCGTCGTTCACGTCGCCGGGCGCGACGACCTTGTTGTAGATGCCCCAGCCGCCGCCCGACCAGGCGTACGCGGCGCTGGTCGGCGTGGCGTCCGTGTAGAGGTTGAGCCGGCCCTGCTGCGAGAGCGTCAGGACCTCGGGGCCGCTCGGGTACGCGTCCTGGTTGCCGATCGGGATGACGTCCAGCACGGGCTCCGAGGTCTCTCCGTTGAAGAGGCCGCCCCCGCCGGAGGTCGCGAACGTGTAGAGGTTGCCGTCCCAGTCGCGGTAGATCAGGTCGCCGCTGCCGTCGCCGTCGAAGTCCGACAGCTGCGGGGAGGCGCCGACCCCGGAGGCCGCCGCGGCACCGGCACGACCCGCGCCGCTCACCGGGCGCGTCAGCGGCGGCGGGGTGAAGTGGGCCGCCGGCTGCTCGGCGACCGGGACCGGCGACGGCGTGCCGGCGGACGCCGGGCCCGCGAGGAACATGCCGGCGGAGAGGACGAGCGCGGTGCAGGCGGCGAGCCGACGCGCGCGCGTGGAGGAACGGAAAGACAAGGGATCCCCCCAGGGACCAGAGGTGTGGAAGAACCGGAGAGGGGGCTGGCGCAGCGCGGAACGGCGTCGGCGCGGGCCGGAAGGGGCCACACGGAGACGACCTCGTTCGCGGGCCGGAGCGTCCCTCGGACGGTCGAACGGGAGTCTACTCACGGAGCCGGGGCGGCCCCGCACCGGAGTCCCGGTGCGGGGCCGCCCGACGGCCCGTCAGTACAGGGTGTCGTAGATCTGGTAGCCGTAGCCGATCTTGACCCGGGCGCTGATGGCGGAGCCGGTGCCCGTGCCCAGGTAGCGGTACAGCTCGCCCGCCGCGTTCACCCCGAGCAGGTCGGCCTTGCCGTCGCCGTTCAGGTCGCCCGGCGTCACCAGCTTGGTGTACGTGCCCCAGCCCGTGCCGATCCGCACGCGTCCGGCGAACGGAGCGGTCGCGGAACCGGTGCCCTTGTACAGCCACAGGTTGCCGGAGCCGTCCCGGGCGAGCAGGTCCGCCCGGCCGTCGCCCGAGAAGTCGCCCGCGCCCAGGAGCCGGTTGTACGCGCCCCAGCCGGAACCGACCTTGATCCGGGAGGCGACGCCCGTGCCCGCGCCGTCGCCCCTGTACAGCCACAGGACACCGGAGGCGTCCCGGGCCAGCAGGTCGGAGTTGCCGTCCCCGGACAGGTCGCCGGGGCCGACGAGCAGGTTGTAGATCTGCCAGCCGCCGCCGAGGTCCCGGTCGACGTTGTAGAGGTGGCCCTGGTAGATCTCCAGGAGGTCGGCGAACGCGCCCTCGTCCAGGGCGGAGACGTACGAGAGGTTCATGCCGGCCCAGTAGCCGGTGGCGCCCCACTGCGCGCGTGCGGTGAGCTTGCCGTCGTTCTGGTCGCCGTACCAGAAGAGCGTGCCGCCCTTGTCGCGGCCGAGGAACCCGCTCCTGCCGGCGGTGGGGATGTTGCCCGCCCCGGCGAACTGGTCCACGCTGAGCCAGCTGCCGGAGAGCTTCACCGGCGCCGTGTACGCGCCGTTGCCGAGACCGCTGTAGGCCCAGAGCGCACCGGACTGGTCCCGGGCGAGCAGATCGGCCTTGCCGTCACCGTTGCGGTCGTCGGGGGCGACGATCTGGTTGTAGACCTGCCAGCCGCCGCCGATCTCCTTGCGCGGCTTGAACGGGGCGGCCGGGTCGCCGGTGCTGCCGTAGAAGTACAGCTTGCCGTCCGGGGTGCGGGCCACGACGTCGCCGAGGCCGTCGCCGCTGTTGTCGCCGACGCCCACGACCTGGTCGTAGGCGCCCCAGCCGTAGCCGACCTTCACCGGGGCCGCGAAGGGCGCCGTCGGCACCCCGGTCGCCCGGTAGGAGTACAGATCGCCGTTGTACTGCCGGGCCAGCAGGTCGGCCTTCCCGTCACCGTCGACGTCACCGGGCGAGAACACCTTGTTGTAGACGTTCCAGCCCTTGCCCGACCAGGTGAGCGTGCCGGAGGTCGAGGTGGCCTCCGCGTACAGCCGCAGCACGCCGTTCCGGGAGACCGCGAGCACCTCGGGCCTGCCCGTGCCGTCCTGGTCCCCGAGCGGAACGAGGTCGAGGTTGTGGGTGAGGAGCGAGTCGTCGGCCAGGAACTTGACGGCCGCCGCCGTGGCGGTCGGCGCGACGTACGTCCGGCCGTCCTGCTTGCGGTGGATCAGATCGGTCCTGCCGTCGCCGTCCACGTCGAAACGGGACGGCACGACGGCCGTCGCCCCGGCCGCACGGACCGAGCCCGTCCCGACGGCCGGCTGCGACATGTCCAGCCTCGGCGTCGTCGTGTCGGCGATCAGCGGCTGCTCCACGACGGGCCGGGGCGGCCGGGGCGCCGTGTCGGCCACGGCGGGAGACGCCAGCAGCATGCCGGCGGAGAGGGCGAGCGCGGTGCAGGTGGTGACACGACGCGCACGCCCGGAGAGTGCGGAACGCAAAAGATCCCCCCCTGGGGAACGTAGAACTCAGGGCCGGAACGAGGGCTCCGCGACACCTCCGCACGGCCACGGGCACGCGCGGAGGGCGAACACCCCCCCGGATGTGGGCAGGAGTGTACTCCTGCGCGGAAGTGGCCGGTCCAGCCGTTTTCCGCAGTCCGTCAGCTCGTACGTCCCGCGGCGCTCAGTTCTTCCGGTGCCCTATCAGCCGCGGCTTCTGCTCCAGACCGTCCAGACCGTGCCACGCCAGGTTCACCAGGTGCGCCGCGACCTCCGCCTTCTTCGGCTTGCGGACGTCCAGCCACCACTGGCCCGTCAGCGCCACACTGCCCACCAGGGCCTGCGCGTACAGCGGGGCCAGCTTCGGGTCGAAGCCGCGGGCCTTGAACTCCAGCCCCAGGATGTCCTCCACCTGCGTGGCGATGTCGCTGATCAGCGAAGCGAACGTGCCCGTCGACTGCGCCACCGGCGAATCCCGTACGAGGATCCGGAACCCGTCCGTGTAGTTCTCGATGTAGTCGAGCAGCGCGAACGCCGCCTGCTCCAGGAGCTCCCGCGGATGCCCCGCCGTCAGCGCCCCCGTCACCCCGTCGAGGAGCTGCCGCATCTCCCGGTCGACCACGACCGCGTACAGCCCCTCCTTGCCGCCGAAGTGCTCGTACACCACCGGCTTGGAGACCCCGGCCTTCGCCGCGATCTCCTCCACCGACGTGCCCTCGAAGCCCTTCTCCGCGAAGAGCGTGCGACCGATGTCGAGCAGCTGCTCACGGCGCTGCGCGCCCGTCATCCGCACCCGGCGTCCCCGCCGGGCGACCGGCTTCTGCTCTCCGCCGCCGCTGCCCGTACCGCCGGTCCTGCCCTCGATCGCCACGTCTTCCATCATGCCGCGTCGGCGGGCGCGCTCTGGCGGCGGGCTTCGATGCGGGACTTCGCCGGCCAGCGCACGTCGCTCGCCCAGCCCAGCTGCTCGAACCAGCGGATCAGCCGCGCGCTGGAGTCGAGCTGGCCGCGCAGCACCCCGTGCCGGGCCGAGGTCGGGTCGGCGTGGTGCAGGTTGTGCCAGGACTCGCCGCAGGACAGCACCGCCAGCCACCACACGTTGCCCGAGCGGTCACGCGACTTGAACGGACGCTTGCCCACCGCGTGGCAGATCGAGTTGATCGACCACGTCACGTGGTGGAGGAGCGCCACCCGCACCAGGGAACCCCAGAAGAACGCCGTGAACGCGCCCCACCACGACATCGTCACCAGCCCGCCCACCAGCGGCGGGATCGCGAGCGACACGATCGTCCACAGCACGAACTGGCGCGAGATCCGCCGGATCGCCGGGTCCTTGATCAGATCGGGCGCGTACTTGTGCTGCGGCGTCTGCTCCTCGTCGAACATCCAGCCGATGTGCGCCCACCACAGGCCCTTCATCAGCGCCGGAACCGTCTCGCCGAACCGCCACGGCGAGTGCGGGTCACCCTCCGCGTCCGAGAACTTGTGGTGCTTGCGGTGGTCCGCCACCCAGCGCACGAGCGGCCCCTCCACGGCCAGCGAACCCATGATCGCGAGCGCGATCCGCAGCGGCCGCTTCGCCTTGAAGGAACCGTGCGTGAAGTACCGGTGGAAACCGATCGTGATCCCGTGGCAGCCGACGTAGTACATGACCACCATCAGCCCCAGGTCCAGCCAGCTCACCCCCCAGCCCCAGGCCAGCGGCACCGCCGCGAGCAGCGCCAGGAACGGCACCGTGATGAACAGCAGCAGGGTGATCTGCTCGATCGAACGCTTGCTGTCCCCGCCCAGCGTGGCGGAGGGCAGGGCCGCGGAGTCGTCCGGCGTCGCGGACGCCGCCGTCATCTCGGGGCTCATGGTCATGGATGTCCCTGGTGAGTGAGTGAAAAAAGGGGGAACGCGTCGAAGGCGAAGTCGTGGCTACGCCTCCGTAACCTACGGCGTCGTAAGTATGGCAGCGCAGTGGCGCGCGGCAAGAGGGCGCAAAGATGGGACCTGCCCGCCGCCCACCATGTGGACACCTATCCTGGACGCGTCGGACAGCGCGGTCCGCAAGCCTCCGGAAACCCCTCCAGACGTGCTCAAACGCTGCAAGGAGCCGCACCTGTGAGCAGTGCCGACCAGACCCCCACCGCCAGCGCCGAGCTGCGCGCCGACATCCGCCGACTGGGCGACCTCCTCGGCGAGACCCTCGTCCGCCAGGAAGGCCACGAACTCCTCGACCTCGTCGAGAAGGTCCGCCGCCTCACCCGCGAGGACGGCGAGGCCGCCGCCGAGCTGCTCCAGGGCGTCGAACTCGAGACGGCCGCCAAGCTCGTACGCGCCTTCTCCACCTACTTCCACCTCGCGAACGTCACCGAGCAGGTCCACCGCGGCCGCGAGATGCGCGAGAAGCGCGCCGCCGAGGGCGGCCTCCTCGCCCGCACCGCCGACATGCTCAAGGACGGCGACCCCGAGCACGTCCGCGAGACCGTCAAGAACCTCAACGTGCGGCCCGTCTTCACCGCGCACCCCACCGAAGCCGCCCGCCGCTCCGTCCTCAACAAGCTCCGCCGCATCGCCGCCCTCCTGGAGACCCCCGTCAGCCAGGTCGACCGGCGCCGCACCGACCTGCGGCTCGCCGAGAACATCGACCTCATCTGGCAGACCGACGAACTCCGGGTGGTCCGCCCCGAGCCCGCCGACGAGGCCCGCAACGCCATCTACTACCTCGACGAACTGCACGCCAACGCCGTCGGCGACGTCCTGGAGGACCTCGCCGCCGAACTGGAGCGCGTCGGCTTCGAACTGCCCGCCGGCACCCGCCCCCTCACCTTCGGCACCTGGATCGGCGGCGACCGCGACGGCAACCCCAACGTCACCCCGCAGGTCACCTGGGACGTCCTGATCCTCCAGCACGAGCACGGCATCACCGACGCCCTCGAACTCGTCGACTTCCTCCGCGGACTGCTCTCCAACTCCATCCGCTACACCGGAGCCACCCAGGACCTCCTGGACTCCCTCCAGCGCGACCTGGACCTCCTCCCGGAGATCAGCCCCCGCTACAAGCGCCTCAACGCCGAGGAGCCGTACCGCCTCAAGGCCACCTGCATCCGGCAGAAGCTCGTCAACACCCGCGAGCGCCTCGCCCACGGCACCCCCCACCAGGACGGCCGCGACTACCTCGGCACCGCCGACCTCCTCCGCGACCTCACCCTCATCCAGACCTCCCTGCGCGAGCACCGCGGCGCCCTCTTCGCCGACGGCCGCATGGACCGGGTCATCCGCACCCTCTCCGCCTTCGGCCTCCAGCTCGCCACCATGGACGTCCGCGAGCACGCCGAGGCCCACCACCACGCCCTCGGCCAGCTCTTCGACCGCCTCGGCGAGGAGTCCTGGCGGTACGCGGACATGCCCCGCGACTACCGGCAGAAGCTGCTCGCCAAGGAGCTCCGCTCCCGCCGCCCGCTCGCCCCGACCCCGGCCCCGCTGGACGCCGCCGGCGAGAAGACCCTCGGCGTCTTCCACACGATCAAGGAGTCCTTCGAGCGCTTCGGCCCCGAGGTCATCGAGTCGTACATCATCTCGATGTGCCAGGGCGCCGACGACGTCTTCGCCGCCGCCGTCCTCGCCCGCGAGGCCGGCCTGATCGACCTGCACGCCGGCTGGGCCAAGATCGGCATCGTGCCGCTCCTGGAGACCACCGACGAGCTCAAGGCCGCCGACGTCATCCTCGACGACATGCTCGCCGACCCCTCCTACCGGCGCCTCGTCTCGCTCCGCGGCGACGTCCAGGAGGTCATGCTCGGCTACTCCGACTCCTCCAAGTTCGGCGGCATCACCACCAGCCAGTGGGAGATCCACCGCGCCCAGCGCCGTCTCCGCGACGTCGCCCACCGCTACGGCGTCCGCCTGCGCCTCTTCCACGGCCGCGGCGGCACCGTCGGCCGCGGCGGCGGCCCCTCGCACGACGCGATCCTCGCCCAGCCCTGGGGCACCCTGGAGGGCGAGATCAAGGTGACCGAGCAGGGCGAGGTCATCTCCGACAAGTACCTGATCCCCTCGCTCGCCCGCGAGAACCTCGAACTGACCGTCGCCGCCACCCTGCAGGCCTCCGCCCTGCACACCGCGCCGCGCCAGTCCGACGAGGCCCTCGCCCGCTGGGACGCGGCCATGGACACCGTCTCGGACGCCGCCCACACCGCGTACCGCAAGTTCGTCGAGGACCCCGGCCTGCCGGCGTACTTCCTCGCCTCCACCCCTGTCGACCAGCTCGCCGACCTGCACCTGGGCTCACGGCCCTCCCGCCGCCCCGGCTCCGGCGTCTCCCTCGACGGACTCCGCGCCATCCCCTGGGTGTTCGGCTGGACCCAGTCCCGCCAGATCGTCCCCGGCTGGTACGGCGTCGGCTCCGGCCTCAAGGCCCTGCGCGAGGCCGGACTCGACGCGGTCCTCGGCGAGATGTACGAGAAGTGGCACTTCTTCCGCAACTTCCTCGCCAACGTCGAGATGACGCTCGCCAAGACCGACCTGCGGATCGCCCGCCACTACGTCGACACCCTGGTCCCCGACGACCTCAAGCACGTCTTCGACGCCATCGAGGCCGAGCACGAGCTGACCGTCGCCGAGGTCCTCAAGGTCACCGGCGGCGAGAAGCTCCTCGACTCCAACCCGGTCCTCCAGCAGACCTTCGCCATCCGCGACGCCTACCTGGACCCGATCTCCTACCTCCAGGTCGCGCTCCTCGCCCGCCAGCGCGCGGACGCCGAGCGCGGCGAGGACCCGGACCCGCTGCTCGCCCGGGCCCTGCTCCTCACGGTGAACGGCGTGGCGGCGGGCCTCCGCAACACCGGCTGACGCCCGTCCCGTAGGCATGACGAAGCCCCCGTGGAATCCTCCACGGGGGCTCTGTCATGGGCCTTAGTTCTGCGAGGCCTTGCGACGGCGGGTCACCAGGACCGCGCCGGCGGCCGCGAGGGCCAGAGCGGCGGCGGCGATGATGCCGACCGGGGCGCTGGAGCCCGTCTCGGCGAGGTTGCCCTCCTTGCCACCGGTGGTCGAACCGCCGTTGGTGTCGGCGCCGGTGGAGCCGGTGGAGCCGCCCGCGGTGGTGGTGTCACCCGTGGTGGTCTCGCCGGTGGTGGAGCCGCCGGTCGCGGTGGTCTCACCGGTGGTGGTCTCACCCGTGGTGGTCTCGCCCGTGGTGGTCTCGCCGGTCGTGGTCTCACCGGTGGTGGTCTCGCCGGTGGTGGTCTCGCCCGTGGTGGTCTCACCGGTGGTGGTCTCACCGGTCGTCGTCTCACCCGTGGTGGTCTCACCCGTGGTGGTCTCGCCGGTCGTCGAACCGCCGGTGGTCTGCTCACCGGTGGTGGAGCCGCCCGTGGTCTGCTCGCCGGTGGTGGAGCCGCCCGTGCTGCCGGTCTCGGTGGCCGGGCAGGTGTGGGACAGGTTGAACCAGCCCTGCTTGATGACACCGTCGACGTCGGCCTCGGCCGAGACCAGCTTCGCGCCCGGCGCGGAGGCCACGTACGCGTGCTTGTCGGACGGCGGACCGAAGGAGGTGATGACCTGCTCGCCGCCGGGCTCGAACGTCACCGTCAGCTTGACGAAGTTCACGGTGCTGCCGGGGATGACGAAGTGCCAGCCGTCCTGGCCGGCCGGGATCGTCTTGCAGTCACCGTGCTCGTCGAAACCGGCGGCGGTGATCGGCGTCGGCTGGTGGAGCTTGTAGTGGTAGGAGCCGTCCGACGCGAAGGCGGCGGGGGCCAGAGCCAGGGAGGAGCCCGCCATGGCCGCGACAAGAGCGGCTGCGGGTATGAGGGAGCGTCGCATAGTCGTCCATCTGTGGGATGAGGATGCCGTGGGAGGTGGCTGGGGCAGCCTATCCGTCGCCTTAAGTCGCCTTTAAGCCAGCAGTCCATAACGATTGGCTCAGGAAACAGGTTTAAACGGGGCATCAGAGGGCGAAGAACGCGGCCACCAGTACCGCCCCACCGGCCCCCGCCAGCGACCACGCCGTCCGCGGCAGCCGCATCCCGCCGCCGACCAGCGGCGCGGCGAGGATCAGCGCACCGCCCAGCGGGAGCCAGGCGTGCAGACCACCGCCCCAGCCCGTCCGCACGCCCTCGTCCGTCCCCGGCTTCACCACCACCGGGATCGTCACGCCCTTCTCCGCCGCCACCGACCGCGCGATCGTCAGCGTCCGGCGCGTCGACGACGGATCCTCCGGGACGTAACGGCCGCTGCACGTCTCGTCGGTGCAGTCGGTCACCGTCAGCGTCCCGTGCTCGCGGCCCTGGGAGAGCAGGACGTGCTGGGCGGAGTTCCACGAGGCCCAGGCACCCGCGACGACGAGGAACAGGGCGACCAGGGCCATGGCTGCGGTACGGACGTGCGTCATGACCCGCGATCGTACAGTCGTACGTCCCGACCGTCGGGTCCTAGGAGTTGTACGCCGACTGGGCCCGCTCCAGGCCCTCCGCCACCAGGCACTCCACCGAGTCCGCCGCCCGGTCCACGAACCAGTCCAGGTCCTTGCGCTCCGTCGACGAGAAGTCCTTCAGGACGAAGTCCGCGACCTGCATCCGGCCCGGCGGCCGCCCGATCCCGCACCGCACCCGGTGGTACTCCGCGCCCATCGCCTTCGTCATCGACTTCAGGCCGTTGTGCCCGTTGTCGCCGCCGCCCAGCTTCAGCCGCAGCACCCCGTAGTCGATGTCCAGCTCGTCGTGGATCGCCACCACGTGCGCCGTCGGCACCTTGTAGAAGTCCCGCAGCGCCGTCACCGGACCGCCCGAGAGGTTCATGTAAGACATCGGCTTCGCGAGGATCACCCGGCGGTTCTCGGGCCCCGGAGGCCCCATCCGGCCCTCGACGACCTGCGCCTGCGCCTTCTGCGCCCGCTTGAACGAGCCGCGGATCCGGTCCGCGAGCAGGTCCACGACCATGAAGCCGATGTTGTGGCGGTTGGCCGCGTACTCGGGCCCCGGGTTGCCGAGACCGACGATCAGCCAGGGGGCGTTCGCGTCGTCCGTCATGTGCGCAGCTCTCCTCGTATCCGCGTGTCCGTACAAGAGAAACGGGGTGACGGGCCCGTACGGCCCGTCACCCCGTCACGTCAGGCAGAGCCTACGGCTCAGGCCTCGGCGCCCTCGGCCTCGGCCTCGGCGGCCGGCTCCTCGGCCTGGGCGGCCAGGACCTGGAGGACGACGGCGTCGGCGTCGGTGGCCAGGGTCACGCCCTTCGGGAGGGTGATGTCCTTGGCGAGGACGGAGGCACCGGCCTCCAGGCCCTCGACGGAGACCGTGAGGGCCTCGGGGAGGTGGGTGGCCTCGGCCTCGACGGAGACGGTGGAGAGGACGTGCTCCAGCAGGTTGCCGCCGGCGGCGAGCTCACCCTCGGCGTGGACCGGGACCTCGACGGTGACGGTCTCGCCGCGCTTCACGAGGAGCAGGTCGACGTGGACCAGGAAGCCCTTGATGGCGTCGCGCTGGACGGCCTTCGGGATCGCCAGCTCGTTGGTGCCGTCGATGTCCAGGGAGAGCAGGACGTTCGGCGTACGGAGCGCCATGCCGAGCTCGTGGGCCGGGAGGGTGACGTGGACCGGCTCCGAGCCGTGGCCGTAGAGGACACCGGGAACCTTGGCGTCACGGCGGATGGCACGGGCGGCACCCTTGCCGAACTCCGAGCGGACGGAAGCGGCGAGCTTGACCTCGGACATGTTGCACTCCTCGTAGAAGGTGACGAAAAAGGTGGTCACCCGGCCACGACTGGCGATGGCCTGCTACGAAGAGCGCGTCGATAACGGACCGCCGTGACCCTGAACGGGCACGGCCTCCCTCGCCGAGCAACTACGGCAGTCTACCCGCTGCCCCCGACCCCGCCCAAATGGATCAGCGGGGCACATCAACCCGCCAGCTCGTTCAGCAGGTCGCGCAGGACCGGGCCCGCCGAGCCCGAGCCGCTCTCCGCCTCCTCCACCACGCACGCCACCGCGATCTTCCCGTCGTACGCGACCAGCCAGCCGTTGTTGTTCCCGTCCTCCGTCACCTCGGCCGTCCCCGTCTTCGCCCCCACCTCGCCCGGCACCCCCGCGAGGACCTTCGCCGAACCGTCCGTCACCGTGTCCCGCATCAGCGACCGCAGCCCCGCCACCACCCCGCGCGGCAGCGGCTTCGTCACCACCGACGGCTGCTCCGTCCCCTTCACGAGCAGCGGCTGGTGGAACGTCCCCGACACCGCCGTCGCCGTCACCGACGCCATCGCCAGCGGATTCGTCCGCAGCCGCCCCTGCCCGAACAGCGAAGCCGCCTTCTCCGGCTCGTCCGCCGGCACCGGCACCTCCGCGTCCACCGAACTCACCCCCGTCTTCCACTCCGGCCCCAGCCCGAAGTACTCCTTCGCGAACACCGTCATCTCGTCGTGTCCGAGGCGCCCCCGCAGCGCCACGAACGCCGTGTTGCACGAATGGATGAAGTCCTGCCGGAACGTGGCGTCCGGGATCTCCGAGGTCTCCACGTTGTGGAACTGCTTCCCCACCGTCAGGTACTTCGGACAGTCCACCCGCGACTCCGGCGTCACCGCCCCCTTCGCGAGCAGCGCCGCACTCGTCACCACCTTCCACGTCGACCCCGGCGCGTACGTCCCCTGGAACGCCCGGTTGAAGCCGCCCGCCGGACCGTTCACCACCGCGACCACCTCGCCGCTGTCGATCCGCACCGCCACCAGACCCGCGTTCCGCCCCGCCGCATGCCGGGCCAGCGCCTTCTCCGCCGCCGCCTGCGTCCGCGCGTCGATCGTCGTCCGCAGCGGACCCCCGTCCTTCCCCGGATCCGGCCCGAACCGCACCGCCGTCCCCCTCGTCTCCCCGGTGATCCGGTCCACCACCCGCACCTCGCCCCGGGGCCTGCCCCCGCCGAGACCCAGCACCGACACCAGCGAGGGATGCTCCGCCGCCGAGATCGCCCTCCCGTCCCGGTCCACCGCCGCCAGCTCCGAGGAATCCTCCTCCACCAGCTTGAACCGCTGCTTGTCGTTCAGCTGCGGATGGATCAGCGGCAGCTCCCACCGCACCCGCCACCCCGCCTCCGTACGCACCACCGCCAGCTCCGAGCCGTACGACCAGGTCCCGAGCCCCGCGACCGGCATCCTCGCCGCGAACGCGACCCGCGCCCCCGCCTCGCCCTCCGGCCGCGCCGCACCCGCCGTCAGCACCGGCTTCGCGATCTCCAGACCCGCCGTGAAGTTCCGCAGCGTCTCCTCCGCCTTCACCGGCGCATCCGTCAGCCGCCCCGCCGCCGCCAGATCCCCCGCCGCCCAGCTCCCCAGAAACGCCTTCGCCGTCCGTACGGCCTCCGGATCCGCCACCACCGGCCCCTCCGCACCCGGCTTCAGCGGCCCGTACACCACCGCCCACCCGGCGGCCCCCGCCACCAGCGCCCCCGTCACCACCACCGCCGGCCACCTGCGCCGACGGCCCCGTACATGTCCCCGATGCGTCGTTTGTTTCGTCATACCGGGCAGCGAAACAGACACGCGTACGACCAGTCCAAGACTCATATCGGGATACGAGCCATAGGCACACGCCTATCCTTGCTGATCATGGACCTGCTCCTGCACCTGCGGTACTTCAGGACCGTCGCCGAAGAACAGCACTTCGGCCGCGCCGCCGCCCGACTGCGCATGGCCCAGCCCTCCCTCTCCCAGCGCATCCAGCGCCTCGAACGCGAACTCGGCGTCCGCCTCCTCGACCGCGGCCCCCGAGGCGCCGCCCTCACCCCCGCCGGCCGCCTCGTCCTCACCGAGACCGAACACCTCCTCGCCGCCGCCGACCGGCTCACCGCCACCGTCGCCCGCGTCCACAGCGGCGCCCTCGGCACCCTCCGCGCCGCCGTACCCCCCGGACTCGGCGCCACCGCCGTCGGCCACCTCCTCACCGCCTTCCGCACCCGCTCACCCGGCGCCGACCTCGAACTCCGCGAACTCCCCACCACCGAACAGACCGCCGAACTCACCGCCGGCACCCTCGACGCCGGCATCGTCCGCCACCCCTGCCCCGCCCCCGGACTCGCCTTCGGCCCCACCCTCCACCAACCCCTCGGCGCCCTCCTCCCCGCCGACGACCCCCTCGCCACACCCCCCGAACTCCCCACCCCCGCCCTCACCGGCCGCGACCTCGTCCTCTTCCCCCGCGCCGAAGCCCCCGCCCTCCACGACGAGACCCTCACCGCCTGCGCCCGCCACGGCTGCACCCCCGCCACCGTCCACGAAGCCGCCGGACCCGACTTCACCCGCGCCCTCGTCCTCTCCGGCCGCGCCGTCGCCCTCGTCCCCCGCACCCCCGACGGAGACGGCACCGTCTGGCGCCCCCTCCGCGGCTCCCCCGTCACCTGGCGCACCTCCACCGCCTGGCCCGAGGGCAAGGACAGCCCCGCCGTCCGCCTCTTCACCGACACCGCCCACGAGATCCTCCGCGAGCACGCCGACATGCGGCCCGCCCCATCCGCCAGGATGGTCTTCCCCCGCCCCGCATCGGAGTTCCCCCTGTGACCCCCCACCCCGCCACCCGCCGCATCACCGCGGCCTTCGCCGACGCGGGCGTCACCGGCCGGCTCCACGCCACCGACATCGACACCGGCACCGCCCTCGGCATCGGCTCCGACACCCTCGTACCGACCGCCAGCGTCCACAAGCTCTGCCTCGTCGCCACCCTCTACCGGCAGGCCCACCTCGGCCTCGTCGACCCCACCCGCCCCGTCGACATCCCCGCCACCGGCCGCGCCCCCGGCTCCACCGGCCTCTCCGTCATGCGCGACGCCGCCCGCCTCTCCCTCCGCGACCTCGCCGGCCTCGCCGTCGCCGTCAGCGACAACACCGCCGCCGACCTCCTCTGGGACGCCCTCGGCCTCGACACCGTCAACGCCACCATGGCCGACCTCGGCCTACGGCAGACCCTCGCCGTCCAGACCATGACCGAGCTGTACGCCACCCTGCGCGAGGACACCGCCGGCGACCCCGCCGGCTACACCGACCCCACCGTCCTCGCCCGCCTCCGCGCCCTCGACCCCACCCGCACCAACCGCTCCACCCCCCGCGAGATCACCGCCCTCCTCGCCGCCGTCTGGCGCGACGAACTCTGCCCCGGCCCGTACGGCCAGGAGCTCCGCGCCCTCCTCGGCCTCCAGGCCTGGACCCACCGCCTCGCCGCCGGCTTCCCCTTCGACGACGTCCGCGTCAGCGGCAAGACCGGCTCCCTGCCCACCCTCCGCCACGAGGCCGCCGTCGTCGAATACCCCGACGGCGGCCGGTACGCCGTCGCCGTCTTCACCCGGTCGGCCTCCACCGACGTCACCCTCCCGGCCGCCGACGCGGCGATCGGCAGGGCGGCGAGGATCGCGGTCGACGCGCTGCGGGCGTGAAGCCGCGGGCATGACGAAGGGCCCTTCCCCCGGGCGGGGAAAGGGCCCTTCTCAGCTACTCAGCGGGGGCTCAGTGCTCCTCGAAGAGGCTCGTCACCGAACCGTCCTCGAACACCTCACGCACCGCGCGCGCGATCGTCGGCGCGATCGACAGCACCGTGATCTTGTCCAGCTCAAGGGCGCCCGGCACCGGCAGCGTGTCCGTGAAGACGAACTCGCTGACCTTCGAGTTCTTCAGCCGGTCCGCGGCCGGACCCGACAGGATGCCGTGCGTGGCCGTCACGATGACGTCCTCCGCACCGTGCGCGAACAGCGCGTCCGCGGCGGCGCAGATCGTGCCACCCGTGTCGACCATGTCGTCCACCAGGACACAGACGCGGCCCTTCACGTCACCGACGACCTCGTGCACGGTGACCTGGTTGGCGACGTCCTTGTCGCGACGCTTGTGCACGATCGCCAGCGGGGCGTCCAGACGGTCGCACCAACGGTCGGCGACCCGCACGCGACCCGCGTCGGGAGACACGATCGTCAGCTTCTCGCGGTCGACCTTCGCACCCACGTAGTCCGCCAGGACCGGCAGCGCCGACAGGTGGTCCACCGGACCGTCGAAGAAGCCCTGGATCTGGTCCGTGTGCAGGTCCACGGTCAGGATGCGGTCCGCACCCGCCGTCTTCAGCAGGTCCGCCACCAGACGCGCCGAGATCGGCTCACGGCCGCGGTGCTTCTTGTCCTGACGGGCGTAGCCGTACGACGGGATGATCACGGTGATGCTCCGGGCGGAAGCCCGCTTCAGAGCATCGATCATGATCAGCTGCTCCATGATCCACTTGTTGATCGGAGCCGTGTGGCTCTGGATCAGGAAGCAGTCCGCGCCGCGCGCCGACTCCTGGAAGCGGACGTAGATCTCACCGTTGGCGAAGTCGAACGCCTTGGTCGGAACGAGACCGACGCCCAGCTGGTGCGCGACCTCCTCGGCCAGCTCGGGGTGGGCGCGGCCGGAGAAGAGCATCAGCTTCTTCTCGCCGGTCGTCTTGATCCCGGTCACAGCACTGTCTCCTCAGACGTGTTCTCTGGCCGCGACCCTCGCGCAACCGTGCGCGCGTGCGAACCAGCCGAATTTGTGTGCACGTATCACGGTACGCCGAGTTCGACGTACCCGTTTCCGGTCAGCTTTCGCCGGCGGACTCCTCAGCGGCCACCTGAGCGGCCTGCGCGGCAGCGCTTCCGGGCCGCTTCCGGGCCACCCAACCCTCGATATTCCGCTGCTGGCCCCGGGCCACGGCCAGCGAACCGGCCGGCACGTCCTTCGTGATCACGGACCCCGCGGCGGTGTAGGCCCCGTCCCCGATGGTGATAGGAGCCACAAACATGTTGTCCGAACCCGTACGGCAGTGAGAGCCGATCGTGGTGTGGTGCTTCGCCTCACCGTCGTAGTTCACGAACACGCTCGCGGCGCCGATGTTCGTGTACTCGCCGATCGTCGCGTCACCCACGTACGACAGATGGGGGACCTTCGTACCCTCACCGATCGTCGCGTTCTTCATCTCGACGTACGTACCGGCCTTCGACTTCTTCCCGAGGTTCGTCCCCGGACGCAGGTACGCGAACGGCCCCACGGACGCGCCCTCACCGACGACGGCGGAGAAGGCCACGGTGTTGTCGACGCGGGCACCCTTGCCGACGGTGACGTCCGTCAGACGCGTGTTCGGCCCGACGACGGCGTCCTCCGCGATGTGCGTGGTCCCCAGCAGCTGCGTACCCGGCAGGATCACGGCGTCCGCCTCGAACGTCACGGTGACGTCCACGAAGACCGAGGCGGGGTCCTGGACGGTGACGCCGGCCATCATGGCCGCCTCGAGCAGCCGCTGGTTCAGCAGCGCACGGGCCTCGGCCAGCTGCACCCGGTTGTTGATCCCGAGGATCTCCCGGTGGTCGGGGGCGACGGACGCGCCGACCCGGTGACCGGCCTCGCGCAGGATCGACAGCACGTCGGTGAGGTACTCCTCGCCCTGGCTGTTGTCCGTCCGCACCTGGCCCAGCGCCTCGGCGAGCAGCTTCCCGTCGAACGCGAACACACCGGAGTTGATCTCCCGGATCGCGAGCTGCGCCTCGGAGGCGTCCTTGTGCTCGACGATCGCCGTCACGGCACCCGTCCCGGCGTCCCGCACGATCCGCCCGTACCCGGTCGAGTCCGGAACCTCGGCCGTCAGCACGGTCACGGCGTTGCCGTCGGCGGCATGCGTACCGGCCAGCGCCTTCAGCGTCTCCCCGGACAGCAGCGGCGTGTCACCGCACACCACGACGACGGTCCCCTCGGGCACCTCGACGAGCTCCTCCAGCGCCATCCGCACCGCATGCCCGGTGCCGTTCTGCTGCTCCTGGACGGCGGTCCGGGTCCCGGCGTAGTACGCGTCCAGGTGCTCCTTCACGAGCTCCCGGGCGTGCCCGACGACTACGACGAGGTGCTCGGGCTCCAGCTCCCGGGCTGCGGACACGACGTGCCCGACGAGCGAACGCCCGGCGATCTCGTGCAGGACCTTGGGGGTCTTCGACTTCATGCGGGTGCCCTCACCCGCTGCGAGGACGACGACGGCTGCCGGGCGGTTGGCGCTCACGGGAATGCCCTTCGGCTTTGGGTGGTGGACGCACGAAGGATACCGGGGGGCCGGTGTGCGGGCATGAGTGCGGGTCCTGACCTGGACGGTCAGGACCCGCAGTGCCTGGGCTCCCGGAGAAGGATTCGAACCCTCATTCAATGGACCAAAACCATTTGTCCTGCCCTTAGACGATCCGGGATAGTTCGCCCTCTATGTCCGATTCCCTGTTGGGGAGATCGAGACGGCCCCTACTATGCCGCACCAGGCACCCTCAATGCGACGGTACAGATCGGCGCTCCCCAGGATTCGGATCGCGAGGCAGCCGTGATAGTCGGCGCTCACGTTCTTGCGATTGGTCCGCGGGTTGTGCCGCTTGACGGTCGTCTTGCCGAAGGTCGAGGGATCGACGCCGACGAGATCGCCCCAGTGCCGCTCGGCATCGCCCGCGTCCGCGGTCTCGTGGATCATCACGTAGTACTTCCGCCGCTCGGGTTCGACGCCGAGGAGGTCGAGCCATGCGGTGAAGACCTGGATCATCCCGGGGTCGCTGTTCACGAAGACCACGCGTTCACGGCGAGCATGCGGCTTGTCCTTCGTGCCCTCCGCCCAGTAGAGGCCCACGCCGAGCAGGAAGAGTTCCCGTTCGGACATGGCCCCGATTTCTGCGGCCGCCGTGCGTTTGACTGCCTGGCGCTCCTCCTCGCGTCGGCGCAGCGTGACCTCCCAGCCCCGCCGGGCGATCTCTGACGCCTCCTCCTGGGTCCGTTTCCGCTCCGGCTTCGGGAGGTCCCGGACCCACAGCGAGATCGAGCTCTTCGAGCAGCCCAGTTCGACCTGGATCTGGTCGTAGGTCCAGCCCTGGAGGCGGAGCTCCCTCGCGCGGTCGCGGAGGTCGTCCTTCGCGTTCGGGCGCTTCGTCCACTCCGGTGGGGGCTCGCCTTCGAGCAGGCGGTTGAGGAGGTCGTTGTTGTCGACGCGGAGGCGGTCGCGGATCTGACGGCGGCTGAGGCCCTCGCGGCGGAGGGTGATCGCCTGTTCGCGCAGGTTCTCGAAGTCCGCGTACTTGCTGGTGGCGACTGTCATACGAACACCATCGTCCGGAATGCGGACATCCGGATCGAAAGTGCGGGCGATTCAACAGTTCGAGGGACTCGTGTGCGCAGCGTTGACGTGGGGGGCCACCCGTAGGGTGGTGGGTATGACCACAACGGGGGCAGACCGGGACGCTGGGGGCGTCGGGAGTTGGTGGTGGTGGGGGAGACGGCGGAGTGCCGTTCTCGATGTGGGGCTGGCGGTCGTGTCCGCGCTGGAGTGCGGGATCGAGGGCGTCGGCTTCGCGGAGAAGGCCTCGCTGCCCGTGCCCGTGGGGGTGGTGTTCGGGCTGATGGTGGGGTCCGTGCTGCTGTTCCGGCGGCGGTGGCCCATCGCCGTCGTGCTGGTGTCGATCGCGGTCGCGCCCGCCGAGATGGCCTTCCTGATGGGGATCGTCGGGCTGTACTCGCTCGCCGCCTCCGAGGTGCCCCGGCGGATCACGGCGGCGCTCGCGGGGATGTCGACGCTGGCCGTGTTCGTGGTGACGATGGTGCGGATGCGGCAGGACGTCGCGCAGGTCGATCAGGGGTCGCCGGACATCGATCCGAGTGGCTGGTACGTGCCGAGCGTGGCGCTGTTCATGACGCTGGGGCTCAACGCGCCGCCGGTGCTTTTCGGCCTGTACATAGGGGCCCGGCGCCGGCTCATGGAGAGCCTGCGGGAGCGGGCGGATTCGCTGGAGCAGGAGTTGTCGCTGCTGGCGGACCGGGCGGAGCAGCGGGCGCAGTGGGCGCGGCGGGAGGAGCGGACGCGGATCGCGCGGGAGATGCACGACGTGGTGGCGCACCGGGTGTCGTTGATGGTGGTGCATGCGGCGGCGTTGCAGGCGGTGGCGTTGAAGGATCCGCAGAAGGCCGTGCGGAACGCGGCGCTCGTCGGGGACATGGGGCGGCAGGCGTTGACCGAGTTGCGGGAGATGTTGGGGGTGCTCCGGGAGGACGGGGGTCCCGTCGGGCCCGCCGCCGTGCCGCTCGCCGCCGTGGGGCGCGCCGCTGCTGCCGCGGCCGAGGCCGCCGCGGAGGACGGGCCGTGTCTGGACGCCCTGGAGGCGTTGTGCGAGCAGTCGCGGCTGGCGGGGGCGGCCGTGGAGCTGGTGGTGCTGGGTGAGGCGCGTCCGTACGCCCCGGAGGTGGAGCGGACGGCGTACCGGGTGGTGCAGGAGGCGTTGACGAACGTCCACAAGCATGCGGCGGGTGCGAAGGTCGTGGTGCGGTTGGCGCACCGGGTCGCGGAGGTCGCGATGCAGGTGGAGAACGGGCCTTCGGACGGGGCGGTGGCGGATGTGGGGCTGCCGAGCGGGGGGAACGGGCTCGTGGGGATGAAGGAGCGGGTCGTGCGTCTCGGGGGTGTGTTCGTGTCGGGTCCGACCGACGCGGGCGGGTTCAAGGTGTCGGCGGTGCTGCCGACGGGGCCCGCCTAGCCCGCTGCCGTGAGGCGGGTCGGCTGGGCCCCCGTGATCAGGGTGGAGAGGGCGGCGTCGATGTCCTTGCCGAGGTACCAGTCGCCGGCGTGGTCGAGGCTGTAGACGCGGCCTTCGACGTCCATGGCGAGGACGGCCTGGTGTTCGCCCTCCTCGCCGAGCGGGGCGAGCTCGGTGTCGAGGGCGCGGCCGAGGTCGGCGAGGGTGCGGGAGAGGTGGAGGCCGGCGAGGGGGTCGAAGCGGATGGCGGCGGGTGCTATCTGCCGGCCGTGGCCGGGTGCGGTGACGCGGAGGCCGCCGAATTCGGCCCAGGCCTCCACGGCGGCGGGGAAGACGCTGTGCCGGTGTCCGGCGGGGGAGACGTGGGCGCGCAGGGTGTCGGCCCATTCTTCGGCGAGCTTGATGTCCCAGCGGCCGGGCTGCCAGCCGGCCTCGCGGAGGGCGGCGTCGACGTTGACCGGGAAGCGGGTGGTGCTGAGGTGGTCGGGCATGGGTGTGCGGTCAGCCGTTCTCGACAGGCGTGGTGGGGTCGACGGCGCGGACGCCGAAGTGGGCGAGCATCGCCGTACAGGAGCGGCAGGGTGCGGCGTAGCTGCCGTGGAGCGGGTCGCCGTCCTCGCGGATGCGCCGGGCGGTGAGTTTGGCGTGTTTGAGGGAGCGGCGGGCCTCGCTGTGGGTGAGCGGTTTGCGCTGGGCGCGTTTGGAGCGGGCGCTCTCGGTGGCGGTGAGGTGCCGGGAGAGCAGGATCGCCTCGGGGCAGCGGCCGGTGAACCGTTCCCGCTGGCTGCTGGTGAGGGTGTCCAGGAAGTCCTGGACGAGGGCGTGCAGGACGGGGGGCCGGTCGCCGCGGCCCGCGGTGCACGTGAGTGTCTCGCCGCGGACGGAGAGGGCGGCTCCGACGGTGGGGAGGATTCCGTCGCGGCGGTGACGCAGTAAGGGTGCGCGGGTGGCCTCGGCGCTGCTGCTCCAGTTGAGGCGTGGGTCACCCTGTGTGGGCGTTGTTGCTACGTGCATGGTGCTGGTCTTCCCCTCCTGCAATCCCCCGAGTTGCGTGGACAGCCTGCCAAATAGGGAGCCATATGGGGAAGCTGGGTCGGCGAAACACGTCTTCGGTGTGTCGGAATCATGGTGCACCCGTCATGGCTTCGTGACAGTTGGTCACCGCCGGTGGCCGCCGGGTGGTCGTCGCTTCGGGCCCGGTTCGGCCTCTTGTGGCAGCGCATAGGCTGTGCGGAACCAGGCTGTGCGAATCAGCCTGGAGCAGCAGTCAGCGACGCCATGCAGGGGGCAACCGCCATGACGACAGGTCGGCTCGGGCAGGACACCGCGCCACCGAACGCGGCCTACGCCGGGCAGGTCGTGCACTTCCCGGATCCGGTCCGCGCCTCCCGTCACCCCAGAGGGGTGCGGGTGGACGAGCACGGCTACCCGGATTTCTCGCCGTACGCGCGGGCGGCGGCGGAGATCGCCGATCCGCCGGAGGGTTTCGGCGTCGACGAGCTGCGTCTGACGGACTACGTGTCGGCGAACGCGGCGCTGGCGGCGACCGGCCATGAGCTGTGGGACACGATCCCGGCGGTGGCGACCCCGCACGGCTGGACGTGGCACCACGTGGCGGGTTCGCGGCGGATGGAGCTGGTCCCGGTCGAGGTGAAGGCGCTGCTTCGCCACCACGGCGGGGTGGCGACGGCGGCGGTGGACCAGTCGAAGCGGGGGACGCGTCCGCTGCAGGAGACCCGGCCGGTGCACTTCGGGCTGCCGAAGGGCCGGGTGTCGGTGTCGGAGCAGCAGCTCCAGGGTGTCGAGGAGGACCTCGGCTACCGGCTGCCGGGGGCGTACCGGACGTTCCTGAAGGCGGCGGGCGGGTGCGCTCCGGTGGGGGCGGCGCTCGACGCGGAGCTGGGGCTCCTGGTGGACCAGCCGTTCTTCACGGTGCGGGAGGAGGCGGGGGTCAACGACCTCGTCTACGTCAACAAGTGCCTCCGTGACCATCTGACGAAGGACTATCTGGGTGTCGCGTTCGTCCAGGGTGGTCTGATCGCGCTGAAGGTGCGGGGCGCGGCGGTCGGTTCGGTGTGGTTCTGCGCGTACGACGACGCGCGGGACTCCGGCGAGGTGGCGGCCGGCTGGACGGTGAACGAGCGGGTGGAGCGGCTGCTGCTGCCCTGCGGCGCGGACTTCGACGCGTTCCTCGGGCGTCTGGCGGGCAATCCGCCGGAGCTGGAGACGGTGGCGAACCTGATGGTGGACGGCGGCTTCGCGCGTGCCGTGCCCGTGGTCCCGGTGGGGGAGTGAGCTGGCTGTGGTGACGTTCGCGCAGGCGCAGGAGCGCGCCGAGGAATGGATCAACGGCGACCTGCCGTCGTACCAGCACCGTGAGGTGCGGGTGCGGGAGTTCGAGCTGGGGTTCGTGGTGTGGGCGGAGGACCGCGAGGGCGGTCCGACGTCGGACGGCGGGCGTCAGCGTCTGGTGATCGCGCGCAGTGGTGAGGCGACGCTGTGGCCGGGGCTGCCGGTGGGTGAGGTGATCCGGCGGTACGAGGAGGAGTACGGGGCGGCGGACGAGGTTCCGGCGCAGGCGGCGGTGCCGGCGGCGCGGATCGATCTGAACCAGACGTCGTTCCTGCTGAGTCCGCCGGAGTGGTTGCAGGACGCGGCCGACAAGATCGGGCTGCCGCGGGAGGAGTCGCACGCCTCGCAGGAGAGCGCGAGCGCGTCGGCGCCGGTGGACGACGTGTCGGACGGCGTGGAGGCGGGGGAGCCGGGGCCTTCGGCTTCGGTGGCCTCTTCCGTTTCGGTGGCGTCTTCGGCTTCCGAGGTCGCTACGGCTCCGGTTCCGGCCGCGCCCGCCGCGCCCGCCGTGGCCCCCGTGGCTCCGGCTTCCGAGGACGAGGCGTACGTGCCGACGGCGATGGACGGCGTACCGGCGACGCCCGCGTCCGCGCCGGTGGCCCCGCCGGTGCCCGTGCCCGCTCCCGTTCCCGCGTCCGACAGTCCGTGGGTGGACGCGAACGCGAGTTCCGGGGGTGCCGACGGGGCGGTGCCGCTGCCCGCGACCGTCTTCGCGCCGCCGCTGTCGGGGACGGACGACGAGGACACCCCGCCGCCGTCGGTGGGCGCGGACGCGCCGACGGCCCTGATGAAGGGGGGCAGTGCGCTGCCCCCGACCGCGATCGCCCCCCGCCTCGACCCGGCTGCCCCGGCCCCGGCTCAGCCGCAGGCTCAGGCCCCGGGTGTCGTGCCGCAGACCCCGCCGGCGCCTCCGGCCCCGCCCGTGCCGCAGCCTTCGCCGGCTCCCGTACAGGCTTCCGCTCCGGCTCCCGCGCAGGCCGGTCCGGGTGTGCCGCCGCCTCCGCCGCCCGCGCCCCCGGTGTCGGGTACCGGGGACATCGCGGACGCCGCGACCAGCAAGGCCACCCCGCCTCCGAAGGCCGGGCGCGGTCCGACGCCGCCCCCGCCGCCGGGTGTGCCGGGCGTCCCGGGTGGTTCGCAGGGCTCCAACGCGTACATCCCGACCCAGCTGGTGTCGCAGCTCGGCCCGGAGGGGCCGCAGCCGCCCGCGCAGCCGGGTCCGCCCGGTCCGCCGCCTCCGCCGGCCCCGCCGGGTCCCGTGACGCCGCCGCAGCCGGTGCACCACGCGGCGACGATGCTGGCGCACCCGAACCAGGGTGGCCCGGGCGCGCCTCCGCCGCCCCCGCCGCCGCCGGGCGTGCCGGGTGGCGGTACGCCTCCGGGCGGCATCGCGCAGGCGGCGACGATGCTGGCGCACCCCGGTCCGGGGGGCCCGGGTGGTCCGGGGGCTCCGCCGCCCCCGCCCGCGCCGGCGCCGCCGGTCGGTGGGCACGTGCCGCCGCCCGCGCCCGGTCCCGTGCCTCCGGGGCCGGTGCCGCCGGGCCCGGGTCCCGTGGCTCCGGGGCCGGTCCCTCCGGCGTACGGCTATCCGCAGCCGACCGGGCAGCCGACGGTCGGTCCCGGCTACCAGGCGGTGCTGCGGTACCGGGCGCCGGACGGTTCCGAGGCGCAGATCATCCGGCGTTCGGCGCCGGGCACCCCGCACCCGGAGTGGCAGATCCTGCACGAGCTGCGCGCGATGAACGTGCCGCCGCAGCAGGTGCTCGAACTCCACACGGAGCTGGAGTCCTGTGAGCTGCCGGGCGGTTACTGCGCGCGGATGATCCGGGAGACGTGGCCGCAGGCGCGGATCACGAGCATCGCCCCGTACGGCCGCGACCACGCGGGCCGGCAGCAGGGTATGCGGCAACTCCTGACGCATCAGGGCGAGTTGCACCAGGTCGCGGACGGTCCGGCGCGTCCGGCTCCGGTACGGGCTCCGCTGCCGCAGGTGCAGCCGGCGCCGCCGATCCCCCCGGAGGGGGTCGCGCAGGAGCTGGCGGGCGCGTTCGGTCCGGGGATCCTGCGCTTCGACCAGCGGGCGGTGTCCCGGCAGGGCGTGCCGGAGCTGGTGGCGCGCACGCTGGTGTGGGCGGGGCTTCCGGCGGACTTCGGTCCGTTCTTCTGGGCGCAGCCGGCGGTGCCGGTGGTGCCGACGCTCGCGGAGCTGGCGGCGCAGCGGCAGGTGCAGGCGGCGCCGGACGCGAGTTCGTACCTGGTGCTCGGTTCGGACTTCGGTCGGGCGATCTGCGTCCAGTACGGGACCGCGCACATCGTGGCGGTGCCGGTGGAGGCCGGTCCGGGCGGGCAGTCGGTGCCGCCGCAGTTCGTGAACACGGGGCTGCCGGAGTTCGCGCGGTCGATGGCGCTGCTCGGGCGGATGTGGCGGCTGCGGTTCGGTCTCAACCCGGAGCAGGCGGGCCGTTGGACGGTCGACTTCCAGGCGCAGCTGGCGATGCTGGACCCGGCGGCGCTGTCGTCGCCGGAGAACTGGTGGTCGGTGCTGCTCGAACAGATGTGGGACGGCCTGCTGTAGTCGGAGGCGGGTCGAATGTGATGAAAGGCGCTCGGCGTGTGTTCACGTTGGGCGCCTTTTGTCCGTTCTGATGGCGCATCCTGGTTGTTCGAGGCCAACGGGAAGGGGCGTCAGGGATGGGTTTCGCCGTCGGACGGGGGCGCGGTTACCGCCCCGAGCAGGTCGACCGCCACCTCGCCGCGCTCTCCGATGAGCGGGACGCGGCCTGGGAGCGGGCGGCGCGGCTCACGGTCCTCGCGAAGGAGATGGAGACGGAGGCCGCCGGGCTCCGCCTGGCCGTCAAGCAGCTCGCGCCGCAGCGGTACGAGTCCCTCGGCGAGACCGCGCAGAAGATCCTGGCGCTGGCCGAGCAGGAGGACGAGCGGCTCGTACGGGCCGCCGAGGCGGAGGCGCAGTCCCTCGCCGAAGCCGCCGAGGAGGCGGCCCGGGAGGCGACGGAGGCCGCCAGCGCGTACGCGGAGGGCGTCAGGACGGCGGCGGACGCGGCGGCCCGGGCGGCCCTGGAGGAGGCCCGCGCGCGGGCCGGGGAGATCGGGGCGATCGCCCGCCGGGACGCCGAGGGGGCCCACGAGGCCGCCCGGGAGGCTTTCGAGGAGACGGAGCGCCGGGCGCAGGCGCTGCTCGCGCAGCAGCGGGAGGAGCAGCGGACCGCGCGGGAGGAGGCGGAGCGCGCGGCCGAGGCGGAGGCGGCGGCCCTGGACGCCCGCCACGAGGAGCTGGTCGCGGCGGCGGAGGCGGGGCTCGCGGAGACGCAGCGGGCCCTGGCCGAGACGGAGGAGCAGGCCCGGCACGGCCAGGAGGACGCCGAGGCCCGCGCGGCGGAGCTGCTCGCCGAGGCCAGGATGAAGGCGGAGCGGATCGAGCGCGAGACGGAGCGGGTGCTGCGGGAGCACGAGGAGGCGCGGGACGAGATCCACTCCCACATGGAGCACATCCGCAACTCCCTCGCGGCGCTGACGGGCCGCCCGACGGCACCGGCACCCGAAAAGGCCGAGGGGCGGGGGGACTTGGAGGCCGAGGGCGAGGGCGGGAACGGGGAAGGCCCCGGGGCCACCGAGTAGCCTCCGGCTGGCCCGGCTGGCCCGGCTGGCCCGGCTGGCCCGGCTGGCCCGGCTGGCCCGGCTGGCCCGGCTGGCCCGGCTGGCCCGGCTGGCCCGGCTGGCCCCCGTAGGCTCCCACCCCATGCTCATGAAACTGACGGCCGTCACGCTCGACTGCGACGACCCCATGGCCCTGGCCGCGTTCTACCACCGGGCCACGGGGATCCCGCTCGCCGACCGGTCCGATGACGAGTTCGCGGGGCTGCGTGGCGCGGACGGCGGTCTGTTCCTCGGCTTCCAGCGCGTCGAGGGCTACCGTCCCCCGTCCTGGCCCGGCCAGGAGGTCCCGCAGCAGCTGCACCTCGACTTCGACGTCGAGGACCTGGACGAGGCCACGGCCCGGCTCGTGGAGTGGGGTGCGACCGTTCCTGCCGAGCAGCCCCGGCCGGACCTGTGGCGGGTGGTCCTGGACCCGGCGGGGCATCCCTTCTGTCTGACGATCCCGCGAGGGCCCCTGACCACGCCGTGAGGCGGCGGCGTCAGACGCTTCCGGGTGCCACCAGGGCTTCGGCGGCGGCCGCCGCCACCGCCCGGGCGACGGCGGACAGGGCGGGCGAGTCCAGCTTCCACTGCTGCCAGTACAGCGGGACGTCCATGGGGCGCGTCGGCGCCAGTTCCACGAGGCGGCCGGAGCGCAGGAGCGGCTCCGCCTGGGGTTCGGGCACCAGGCCCCAGCCGAGGCCGAAGGCGACGGCGTCCCGGAACCCGTCGGACGCGGGCACCAGGTGACGGACGGACCCGGCGCCCGAGCGGCCCCGGGTGAGGGAGCGTACGAAGGCGTCCTGGAGGGCGTCGCGCCGGTCGAAGACCACGGTCGGGGCCTCGCACAGGTCCTCCGCCAGGGCCCCGGTGAGGTGGCGGGCGGCGAACTCGGGTGTGGCCACGGCCCGGTAGCGGGCCAGTCCGAGCCGCCGTACCGTGCAGCCGGCCACCGGGTCGGGCTGCGAGGTCACGGCCGCCATCACCTGGCCCTCGCGCAGCAGGGCGGTGGTGTGGGACTCGTCCTCCCGGTGGAGCTCGAAGCAGACCGGCGGGTCCTGCGGCACCCGGGTGAGCGCGGGCAGGAACCAGGTGGCCAGGGAGTCGGCGTTGACCGCGATCGGCACCCGGGCCGGGCCCTGCCCGGTCTCCAGGCCCAGTTCGGCGCGGGCGTCCCGTTCGAGCCGCGCCAGCTGGCGGGCGAACCGCACCACCACCTCGCCGGACCCGGTGGGGCGCACCGGCTTGGTGCGCATCAGCAGGACCCGGCCGGTGCGCTGCTCCAGGGCCTTGACGCGCTGGCTGACGGCGGAGGGGGTCACGTGCAGGGCGGCGGCCGCGGCGTCGAAGGTGCCTTCGTCGACCACCGCGAGCAGCGTCCGGACCTGGTCCAGGGGAAGCTCGTCCACAAGGACGAGCATAAGCAGGGCTAACGGTACTGAAGAATCCTTAGCTGTACTCATCCGGAATCGGTCCCTACGGTCGAAGCCATGACCAGCAGCCTCCTCGCCGCCGCACTCGCCGGATTCGGAACCGGCCTCTCCCTCATCGTGGCCATCGGCGCCCAGAACGCCTTCGTCCTGCGCCAGGGCGCCCGCCGGCACGCCGTCCTCGCGGTGGTCGCGATCTGCGCCGTGTCGGACGCGGTCCTGATCGCGCTCGGTGTGGCGGGGGTGGGCGCGGTGGTCACGGCGTGGCCTGCGGCGCTGACCGCGGTGGGTCTGCTCGGCGGGGCGTTCCTGCTCGGCTACGGCCTCCTCGCGGCCCGGCGCGTCCTGCGCCCCGACCCGGCCGCCGCCCTGACCGCGGGCGGGCCGGAGGCCGGCTCGGCCCGCCGGGCGGTCCTGACCTGCCTGGCCATGACCTGGCTGAACCCGCACGTGTACCTGGACACCGTGCTCCTCCTCGGCTCCCTCGCCTCCGACCGCGGCGACCTGCGCTGGGCCTTCGGCGCCGGCGCCGCCCTGGCCAGCCTGAGCTGGTTCCTCACCCTGGGCTTCGGCGCCCGCCTCCTGACCGGCCTCCTCTCCCGCCCGAAGGCCTGGCGCGTCCTGGACGGCCTGGTCGCGGCGACCATGCTCGCCATGGGCGGAATGCTGGTGGCGGGCGCCTGAGCGGTTCGTGCCGGGGAGCGGCTACTCCGAGTCCCCCGGCTCGCCGAGCAGCGCCCGGCCGAGTTCGCTCGCCCGGTAGTACACCTCGCGCCGGTAGCGGTGCGAGGTCACCAGGCCCGCGTCCCGCAGTACCGCGAGGTGCTGCGAGACGGCGCCGACGCTGAGCCCGGTCTGGTGGGCGAGGCCCGTGGTGGTGGCCGGGGTGCTCGTACGACCCAGGAGTCCCGCCCGGCTGCGGCCGAGGAGCCGCGCGAGCCCGTCGCCGGGCTCGGCGCGCCGCTCCCACAGGGTGCCGACGGCACGCGCGGGATAGACGAGGCACGGCGGTACGCCCTTCCGCCCCGGGAGCAGGACGCAGCGGGTCGTGAAGGCGCTCGGGGCGAGGGTGATCCCGCCGCCGTCCAGGGCGGGGCCCCGGGCCGGGAGGCCGGGCCCGGAGAGCCGGTCCTCCGCCCATCGCAGGCTGGGGTGGAGGTGGGCGAGGACCTCCTGGATGCCGTCCTCGGCGAGCTGCCGGGTGCGGTACGCGAGGTCGGCCTCCAGTACGGCCCTGATCCGGGGCCAGTACGGCCGCACCCCGGCCGCCCACCAGTCGAGCAGGGCCTCCGCGCGGTCCGGTGGACCCGGGAAGAGGGCGAGCTCCTCCTCGATCTCGGCGAGCGGGCAGCGCGGCGGAGGCGCGAGGGCTTCGAGCTCGGGCAGGTGCGGGAGCAGTCCGGTGCGCTCCCGGCCGACGGCCGACGCCGTTTTGATCCACGGGAGATGGAGGGCGTGGCGCCCCGGGTCGGCGGAGGCCCGCAGCGCCGCGACGGACTCCCACAGGGGTGACACGGCGAACCGGAGCTGCGCCAGGTCGTCGACCCCGAACCGTATCTCTCCCACCGGCCCCCCCACCCATGAGCTTTTCGCCCAGACTAAAACAATGGTCGGCCCCGGCCGGGGGTGATGGTGTTCGCCGACATGACCACCGCGACCCTCGAACGACCTCGGCTCTTCCGGCTCCAGGACTTCCGCCGGCTGTGGATCGGCGACACCGTCAGCCAGGCCGGTACCGCCGTCACCGCCCTCGCGCTCCCCCTCGTGGCGATCGGCCCGCTGGGCGCGTCCCCGTTCCAGGCGGGGCTCTTGGTGACCTGCGAATTCCTGGGCTTCCTCCTCCTCGGGCTGCCCGCCGGGGCGTGGGTGGACCGGATGCGCCGCCGCCGCGTGATGATCGCGGGCGATCTCGCCCGGGCCGCGCTGCTCGCGAGCCTCCCGCTGGCCGCGTGGCTGGGCGTGCTGACGCTGCCCCAGCTGTACGGGGTGGCCTTCGGGCTGTCGGTCTGCACGGCCTTCTTCGACATCGCGTCCCAGAGCCACCTGCCCCAACTCGTCGACGAGGACCGGCTGGTGGAGGCGAACGTGGCCCTGGAAGCGTCCCGTACGGTCGTGGCCGCCGGCGGTCCCGGCGCGGGCGGCGCGCTCGTCGCGGCGGTGACGGCCCCGCTGGCACTGGCGGTGGACGCCGTCAGCTTCCTCGTCTCCGCGCTGCTCCTCTCCCGCGTCCGCCGCCCGGACCCCCGGCCCGCGCGGGCGCCCGGGGCCCGGCTGCGGGACGAGATCGCCGAGGGCCTGGGGTTCGTGGCGCGCGACCGGCTGCTGCGGGCGCTGACGCTCACCGCCACGATCTCCAACGCGTGCGGCACGGTCGGCGCCTCCATGCTCCTGGTGCTGCTCGCGGGGGAGCTGGGCCTGTCGCCGTTCCTGTGCGGGCTCGTGTTCACGGCGGAGGCACTCGGCGGCTTCCTCGGCAGCCTCCTCGTCACCCGTGCCGCGACCCGGCTCGGAGAGGGCCGCGCGATGATCGCCTCCGTCGTGGTCAGCGGGACCCTGTGGCTGCTCGCGGTGCCGTTCTTCCACGCGGACGCGCGGTACGCGGTGGCCTGCCTGCTCCAGGGCCTCGGCTGGACCGCCTTCATGACCTTCAAGATCACCACCGTCTCCCTCCGCCAGCGCCTCACCCCCGCCCCCCTCCTCGGCCGCGTCAACGCCACCTTCCGCTTCCTGGCCTGGGGCTCCATGCCCCTCGGCGCCCTCGCGGGCGGGCTCGTGGGCCAGTACGCGAGCGTGCGGGCGGCCCTGTGGACGGGCGCGGTCGGCGAACTCCTCGCGGTGATACCGCTGGTGGTGGCGGTACGGAGGCGGAAGGAGGCGTGACGGGAGGGGGCCGCTACTCTCCTCTTCTCCAGGGGAGGGAACGACTTGAAGCACGTACGCACACCCGGCCGCCGTCGCCTCGCGGCGGCGGCCGCCATCACCGTCCTCGCGACGACGGCCGGCGCGATGGCCGCGATCCCGGCGACGGCCGCACCCGGCCCGGCCCCGGCGACGGCCGCCGACGAACCGCCGCGGACCACCACGGCCCGTTTCCCGCTGAACGCGGAGGTCGTGAGCGCGGGCACGACGGGGTTCCTGTCCCGGACCAGCGGTCCCGGCCCCGAGCTGCGCTGGACCCGCTACGCCGACGGCACCTCCACCGTGCTGCCGCCGAGCCCCCTGCGCGGAGGAGCCTCCGACGTCGTGGTGACGGGGGACCACGACACCGACATCACGAAGTTCCGCGTCGTGGAGATCCACGACATGGCCACGGGCGCGGCTCCCGTCGAGGTCGACCTGAACGCCCTGGGCGAGAACTACCTCTACCGCGGAGCCGTCGGGGCCACTCTGGTGGTCGGGGTGAAGCAGGCGGACGGCACGATGGAGGTGCGGCTGCTCACCAAGACGGGGGGCGTCCTCGACGAGCGCACGGTGACCGGCCTGCCCGTCGGCACGACGGGCTTCTCGGTGACGGCGGTCTCCGCGGACTCCTTCGCCCTCGTCGCGGCGGCCGGCCCGGCCGAGGCGCGCACCTACCACCGCGCGGCCGTGGACGTCCGCACCGCGGCGGTCACCGACCTGTACGGGACGACGGGGACCCAGAGGGTCGAGGGGGCCCTCTCGCCCACCCTCATGACCTGGCGCGAGGACGAGGGCCCGACGCTCGTCGTCGGCAAGCGGGGGACCACCGAGACGCGGAGGCTTCCGCTCGACGGCCTCGTCCGGTACGGCCTGGTCGGGGACTGGCTGCTGGCCGCACGCCCGTACGTCCTCGGACAGGACACCCGTACGGACCCGCGGCGGGCACTCGTCGCGGTGAAGCCGGACGGTTCCGGCGGGCGCGTCCTCCTTGAGCACATGTCCTCGTCCGTTCCGGGCCCCGACGGCTCCGTGCTGGTCAGGGGAGGAACGGCCGAGCACGGCGAGGGCCTGTACCGCGTCGCGCTCGGCGAGGACGGCACGCCCGCCGCGGAGCCGGTCGCCCCCACGGGGGAGCCGACCTCCGTCACGCTCCTCGGCAGTGACGTACCGGCGGTGATCGACCTGGATCGCGAGAAGGACGGCATCGACTTCGCCTGGCGTCTCTCGCGCAAGAACGTGAAGGTGTCCCTCACCCTCGCCCGGAAGGGCGGGCCCGAATGGTCGGCCGGGACGATCTGGATGCCCGGAGGCCCCTACCCGGACCTGGGGCCGGGGAAGGTCGGCTGGACCTGGCACGGTGAGAACGTCGAGGCCCCGCAGCGGAGCGCGCCCGGCGGCGAGTACGTCTGGACGATCTCCGTGCTGCCCCTCGACGGCATCGGCCCGGCCGTCCGCGCCTCCGGCAGCGTCACCGTCCACCGCACCCCGGGGGCACACGACTACGACGGGAACGTCGACCCCGAGCTCTTCGCGCGGGACGCGTCCGGAAAGCTGTGGGTGGCACCCGCGTTCTACGACGGGTCGACAGGCTCGCTCGTCGGGTTCGCGTCCCCCGTCGGCAGCGGATGGGGCGTCTACGACCGGCTCGAATCGTCCGGCGACCTCGCCGGTACGGCCGTGGCCGACACCCTCGCCCGCGACAAGAGCGGGGTCCTGTGGCTCTACCAGGGCTCCGGCGACGCGGCGAAGCCCTTCCTCGGCCGGGTCAAGGTCGGCGCCGGCTGGCAGACGTACGACAAGCTCGCGGGCGGCAGCGACCTCACCGGCGACGGCCGCGCGGACCTCGTCGCCACCGACAAGGCGGGCGACCTCTACCTCTACAAGGGCACCGGCAGCGCCACCGCCCCCTTCGCGCCCCGCAGGAAGACCGGCTTCGGCTGGGGCGTCTACAACGACCTGACCGCCGTCGGGAACCTCGCCGGCGGCCCCGCCGGCGACCTCGTCGCCCGCGACAAGGCCGGCGTCCTCTGGCTCTACCTCGGCAAGGGCGACGGCACCTTCGCCAGCAGGACCCGGATCGGCAGCGGCTGGACGCCGTACACGCAGCTCATCGGCGTCGGCGACGCCAACCGGGACGGCAGGCCGGACCTCCTGGCGCGTATCGGATGGCAGTCGTACCTCTACGCCGGTACGGGGGACTGGCGGGCCCCCTTCCAGCAGGCCCGCGACGGACAGGTGCTCGGCGAGCTCCCCGGTTACGACGAAGCGTTCTGACCCGCCCCACCAGCACAGGGGTGGCCGCGAGGCGCGGTCCGAGGGGCGACTAACCTCCTTCTTCCCAAGGGAGGGGAACCCGCACTTGAACCGCGCACGCACGCACGGCCGCCGACTCGCGGCCGCCACCGTCACCATCGTCCTCGCCGCCACGGGCGGCACGCTCACCACACTCCCGGCCACGGCCGCACCGGCCGCCGCGCAGGAGGCACAGCAGACCACTGTGCCGTTCCCGCGCAACGCGGACGTCATCGGCGCCGGCCCCAGCGGCTTCCTGTCGCAGACCCGCGGCGCCACGCCCGAGTTCCGCTGGACCTGGTACGCCGACGGCTCGTCGGTCGTGCTGCCCGGCGCCACCGTCGCGGCCGCCGGCGGCTCGGACCTCGTCGTCACCGTCGACAACGCCGCCCCGGTCGCCGGCCGGGTGCTGCGGGTCTACGACCTGTCCACGCCCGCCACGGCCGCCCCGACCCCGCGGGAGGTCGACCTCGAAGCCCTCGGCGACGGCTACTTCTTCGAGGGGGTGGCCGGAAACACCCTGCTCCTCGGGAAGTACGAGGAGGACAAGCCCACGGGGCAGTACACCGTCACGCTCGACGGCGGCACGCCGAAGCCCGAACGGGTGATCGGAACATCCGGACTCGACTGCTCCAACGGCCACGAGGGCTGGACCGACACCGGTTCCGCGCTGTACGAGTGCCAACTCGAAGACATCCGGATGCAGGTCAAGGTCCTCGTCGACCTCGCCTCGGGTTCGTCGACCTGGTACCCCCAGACGGAGGACCAGTGGGCCCGCGACGGCGCCGTCTCCGCCACGCACGTGGCCTGGCGGGAGGCGCGGATGTCGGGAGGTACCTCCATCCAGGGGATCGTCGCCCACCGGCGCGGCACGACCAAGGAGCTGTGGCTCCCGTCGGACGAGGACCTGTCCGACCCGGTGTACCTCGTCGGCGGCTGGGTGGCGTCCGGCCAGAAGGCCCACATCGATTCGTTCACCTACACGGGCGGCGGGTCCTACCCGGCGACGCGTCCGTTCACCGTCCAGTCCGTCGAGACCGGGGAGAAGGCCGTCCTCCTCACCGCGTTCTCCTCCGCCGTCGCCGGCCCCGGCGGCAGCCTCCTCGTGCGCGGTGGCACCCCCGAGCACGGCGAGGGCCTCTACCGGATCTCGCCACGCGCCGACGGCGGCCGCCCGGACGTCGAACCGGTCGCGTCCACCGGGCAGTCGACGGTCGTCACTCTCACCGGCTCCACCACCCCCAAGACGCTCACCGGCGACGAGGTCGCGCGGGGGGTCGACTTCGGCTGGGACCTGTCCCGGGCGGACAGCCGGATACAGCTGACCCTGACCCACGTGCGCAGCGGGACGACGGTGGACGCCGGGTTGCTCGCCGCGCACCCCTACGTCCCCGGGATGCCGGGCCATGTCTCCTGGCACTGGAGCGGCAAGGACCTGGAGGACCCCTACTGGGCGCGCCCCGCCCGCAACGGCGAGTACGAGTGGAAGCTCACCGCCCGTCCGGACGACGGCATCGGCCCCGAGCTGGTCGCCACCGGCCGGTTCACCGTGACCCGGCCCGCCGCCGCACACGACTTCGACGACGACGGCACGGCCGACCTCCTCATCCGGGACACCGGCGGCGCGCTGCGGCGCTTCGGCACCCGGCCCACCGCCCCCGGCGGCTCCCTGGCGGGCGCCGGCGCCTCGCGGGTCGGCAGCGGCTGGGGCATCTACGACCGGCTCGAAACCGTCGGGAACATCGCGGGCTCGGCCGCGCCCGACGTCGTCGCCCGCGACAAGGACGGCGTCCTCTGGCTCTACCAGGGCACCGGCGACCGGGACAAGCCGCTCGCGGTCCGTACGAAGATCGGCGCGGGCTGGCAGGCCTACAACGAGCTCGCGGGCGGCAGCGACCTGACCGGCGACGGCCGCCCCGACCTGGTCGCCACCGACAAGGCGGGCGACCTGTACCTGTACAAGGGCACGGGCTCCGCCACCGCCCCCTTCGCGACCCGCAAGAAGATCGGCACCGGCTGGGGCGTCTACAACCAGCTCTCCGCCACCGGCGACCTCGCCGGCGGCCCCGCCGGCGACCTCCTCGCCCGCGACAAGGCCGGCGTCCTCTGGCTCTACCTCGGCAAGGGCGACGGCACCTTCGCCGCCCGTACGAAGGTCGGCGCCGGGTGGGGTGCCTTCACCGGGCTCACCGCCGTCGGCGACGCCAACGGCGACGGACGCGCCGACCTCATCGCCTCGAACGGCGGCGAGACCTTCTACGCGGGCACGGGCAACTGGGCGGCTCCCTTCAAGCGCGGCGTGGAAGCGGTCCTGACAGCGGGCACGTCCTACAACGCCGCCTTCTAGCCCGGCCCCTCACACGAGGGCGCACTCCGCCCACACCGTCTTCCCCGGCGCACCGAGCCTCGGGCACCAGCCCCACCGCTCGGCCAACCCCTCGACGAGCAGCAAGCCCCGGCCCCCTTCCGCGAGTTCCGGCTCCGGAAGGCGGCCGGGGCGGGGCGGTACGCGCTCGGCGCGGGTGTCGCTGACCTCGATCCGCGCGAAGGTCCTGCCGCCCGGGCCGGATGGCAGGACCCTCCGGTCGACTCGCGCTCGTCGAGATCGATGGAGCGGCGGCTTGTCACGTCATCGCCGGCAAGGGGTCCGAGAACCAGGTGGCCCTGACCTGCGGGTTGTTGATGTCGACGGTTTCGCCCGAGAGGCGCAGGTCGAGGCCGAGATGGCCGGTGTACCGCCCCTTCGGGCCGTTGTCCCACTCGATGGTGACCAGGAAGTCGTCGCCTCGGACGAATCCCTGGCAGCCGCCGTGAACGCCGTTGACCAAGGCGTAACCCGATATGTTTCCGGCCTGGTCCTGGTCCAGGTTCATGTGCACCGTGGCGCCGTTGGTCTGGTATGCCGCCCAGTTGCCTCTGGAATCGACTGTCATCGGGCTCTCCTTCTTCCCTCGTGCTCCGGCAGTCGGAGACGCCGTCCCGGTTCGCGGTCGGGCTTGGCCGCGCGTCAGGCAGGCTGTCGTGCCGTCAGGTGAGCAGTGGGCACCCGCGAGGTGGCTGCCGGAGGAGTTCGGCGTACCAGCGAGACACCTCAGGGGTGTTTCGTGTGCCGTTTTGTGGAGCCCCTATTCCAGTAGGCGTCGCTTTCGCGGCGATGTCAACCAGACGGCTGGCGACGGCGAATGGCACGGCGCACCTGGTTGACCGGTCAATTCACGTGGTGTGACGGCGGGGCGGATCAAGCCGCCCGGACCACGAGGCCGACCGCGATCGAGCAGACCGCGAGGCCGGTGACGAGCAGGCGGCCCGGGACGGACAGGCGGCGGACGGCGGGGGTGCAGAGGAGGCCGATGGGTACGGCCGCGATGCCGAGGCAGATCGGTACCCAGTGGGGAGGGAACCCCTCGGTCGGCCCCCTGTCCGCCTCCGCCCACAGTGCCAGGAACCCCAGACCCCAGAGCAGGAACAGGGCGACCGACCACAGCAGGGCCGCCGCCGCGGCGACGCCGGCCCCGCGGCGGGACGGTGTCGGGCGGGTGGGGCCGTAGAGCGTCGCGTACGTGTCGGGGTTCATGACCCCATCGTCGGGTCCGGGGCGCCGTCCGGGCATGGGTGCGGCTGCTCATCCACGGACCGGGTGCGTACTCAGTCCTCTTCCTTGAGGACCGGGAAGCGGCGGGGCGCCAGCGTGAGGAGGGCCAGGAGGGCGAGGGCGGCGGCGCCCGCCGCGCCCAGGTAGACCCAGTCCACCGCCGCGTCGACGGCGCGGCGGGTCTCGTCGGTGGCGGCCAGGGAGCGGGCCAGCTGGTCGAGGTCGGTGTCGGTGCCGAGGCGGGAGGCGAGGACGCCGTTGGCGATGGCGCCGAAGAGGGCCGCGCCGACGCTCTGGCCGACCTGGCGGCAGAAGAGGACGGAGGCCGTCGTCGTGCCCCTCTCCTCGTACGGGACGGTCGACTGCACGCCGACGATCAGGGGCAGTTGGAAGAGGCCGAGGGAGCCGCCGAGAAGGAGCATGAGGAGGGCGGGCTGCCAGGGTTCGCCGGGGAACGGGAGGAAGGGGAAGGCCAGGAGGAGGAGCAGGGCGAGGGAGATGCCGAGGATCGCGGTGAGGCGGAAGCCGATGCGGGTGTAGACCCGGTTCGACAGCGCGGCCGTGATGGGCCAGCTGAGGGTCCAGGAGGAGAGGACGAAGCCGGCGGCTATCGGGCCGAGGCCGAGGACGGACTGGGCGTACGTGGGAAGGAAGACCGTCGGGGCGACCATCAGGAGGCCGAGGGCGCCGAGGGAGAGGTTGACGGCGGCTATCGTGCGGCGGCGCCAGACCCAGCCGGGGATGATCGGTTCGGCGGCGCGGCGCTCGATGGCGACGGTGAGGGCGGCGAGCGCGGCGGCCGCGCCGAGGAGGCCGAGGGACGGGGCCGAGAGCCAGGGCCAGGCGACGCCGCCCTGGACGAGCGCGGTGACGAGCACGGCGCCGGTGGCGAAGATCGCGAGGGCGCCGGCCCAGTCGATGCGGACCCGGGACCGGGGCTCGGTGCGGGCGGGTTCCCGCAGGTGGCGGGCGAGGAGCCAGAGGGCGAGCAGGCCGACGGGCAGGTTGATGAGGAAGATCCAGCGCCAGTCGGCATAGCCGGCGAGGAGGCCGCCGAGGGCCGGGCCCGCGATGGAGGAGGTGGCCCAGACGGAGGACAGCTTGGCCTGGATCCTGGGCCGTTCCTTCAGGGGGTAGAGGTCGGCGGCGAGGGTCTGGACGGTGCCCTGGAGGGCGCCGCCGCCGAGGCCCTGGACGACGCGGAAGGCGATCAGGGAGGCCATGTTCCAGGCGGCGGAGCAGAGCACGGAGCCGACGAGGAAGAGGACTGTTCCGGCGATGAGGACGGGCTTGCGGCCGAAGGTGTCGCTGAGTTTCCCGTACACCGGCAGGGTGACGGTGACGGCGAGCAGATAGCCGGAGAAGAGCCAGGAGAAGACGGAGAGTCCGCCGAGGTCGCCGACGATCTGGGGGACGGCCGTCGACACGATCGTCCCGTCGAGGGCGGCGAGTCCCATGGCCAGCATCAGGGCTGCCACTACGGGGCCGCGGCGGGCGGTGCTGGGGGTGGACGCGGGCGTCGGATCGGCGTCCGCCCGGGTCGTCGACGGTTCCGTCACCGCGCACCCTTCCTTTCTTCGTACACCTAAATGGGCGCGGTCAGGGTCTCACTGGGACCAGGGGTGGAGGAACCCCTAGGGGCCTCTCCCCCATGCGGCCCAGGGATCGTTCGTACCGGCGGAGGACGAGAAGCGCGGCGGCCGGTTCTTGACTGGGACTTGCCAACCCACCCACCGCTCCAAGGAGAGATCCGTGACTTCGGCTGTGACCATCCCCAGGCACGGGGGTACTGGAGAGGGGACGGCCGTCGCCGCGCGGGCGCGTCAGGTCGTCAAGGCGTACGGCTCGGGGGAGACCCGGGTCGTGGCGCTCGACTCCGTCGACGTGGACATCGCCCGCGGCCGGTTCACCGCGATCATGGGGCCGTCGGGCTCCGGCAAGTCGACCCTGATGCACTGCCTCGCCGGGCTCGACACCGTCAGCAGCGGGCAGATCTTCCTGGACGAGACCGAGATCACCGGTCTGAAGGACAAGAAGCTCACGCAGCTGCGCCGGGACCGGATCGGCTTCATCTTCCAGGCGTTCAACCTGCTGCCGACGCTGAACGCCATCGAGAACATCACGCTGCCGATGGACATCGCCGGGCGGAAGCCCGACGCGGAGTGGCTGCGGCGGGTCGTCGACACCGTCGGGCTGTCGGAGCGGCTGAAGCACCGGCCGAACGAGCTCTCCGGCGGTCAGCAGCAGCGCGTCGCCGTGGCGCGGGCGCTCGCCGCACGGCCCGAGATCATCTTCGGCGACGAGCCGACCGGAAACCTCGACTCGCGGGCCGGCGCGGAGGTCCTCGGCTTCCTCCGTACGTCCGTGGACGAGCTGGGGCAGACGATCGTCATGGTGACCCACGACCCCGTCGCCGCCTCCTACGCGGACCGGGTGCTCTACCTCGCCGACGGGCGGATCGTGGACGAGATGGAGCGGCCCACCGCCGACGCCGTCCTCGACCGCATGAAGGACTTCGACGCGCGCGGGCGGACGTCGTGACCGTGCTCAGGACCTCGCTGCGCAACTTCCTCGCGCACAAGGGGCGGATGGCGCTCTCCGCCGTCGCCGTCCTGCTCTCCGTCGCCTTCGTCAGCGGGACGCTCGTCTTCACCGACACGATGAACACGACGTTCGACAAGCTCTTCGCCTCCACCGCCTCCGACGTCACCGTCAGCCCGAAGGGCGACGCGGACCCCGACGAGATGCCGCAGAGCGGCCGCCCCGAGTCCCTGCCCGCCTCGCTCGTCGAGCGGGTCGGGAAGGTCGAGGGCGTCAAGGACGCGCAGGGCGCGGTCGTGTCGACGAGCGTCACCGTCGTCGACACGAAGAACGAGAACATCGGCCCGGACGGCGGCGCCCCGACGCTCGCCCTCAACTGGTCGCCCGAAGCGCTGCGTTCGGTGGAGATCGCGTCCGGCCACGAGCCGCGCGGCCCCACCGAGGTCGTCGTCGACGGCGCCACCGCCGAGAAGCGCGGCCTGAAGCTCGGGGACGAGCTGCGGACCATCGCCGTCACCGGCGACTTCACCGCGAAGATCTCCGGCATCGTCGACTTCCGGGTCACCAACCCGGGCGCCACCGTCGTCTACTTCGACACCGCCACCGCGCAGCGCGAACTCCTCGGCAAGGAAGGCCTGTTCACCCAGGTCGACGTCGACGCGAAGCCCGGCGTCGGCCACGACGCGCTCAAGAGGGACATCGCCGCCGCGCTCGGCGGCGGCTACAAGCTCCAGACCGCCGCCGAGGCCGCCGACGCGGGCCGCGCCAGCATGGCGGGCTTCCTCGACGTCATGAAGTACGCGATGCTCGGCTTCGCCGCCATCGCCTTCCTCGTCGGCATCTTCCTCATCGTCAACACCTTCTCGATGCTGGTCGCGCAGCGGACCCGCGAGATCGGCCTCATGCGGGCCATCGGGTCCAGCCGCAAGCAGGTGAACCGTTCCGTCCTCGTCGAGGCGGTCCTCCTCGGCCTCGTCGGCTCCGTCGCCGGTGTCGCCGCGGGCGTCGGCCTCGCCGTCGGGCTCATGAAGATCATGTCCTCGATCGGCATGGAGCTCTCCACCCGCGACCTCACCGTGAAGTGGACGACCCCCGCCGTCGGCCTCGCCCTCGGCATCGTCGTCACCGTCCTCGCCGCCTACGTCCCCGCCCGCCGGGCCGGGAAGGTCTCCCCGATGGCCGCCCTGCGCGACGCGGGCACCCCCGCCGACGGCAGGGCCGGACGGGTACGGGGCCTGCTCGGGCTCGTCCTCACCGCCGCCGGAGCGGCCGCCCTGGTCGCGGCGGCCCGCGCCGCGGAGGCCGGACCCGGCTCCCTCTGGCTCGGCCTCGGCGTCGTCCTCACCCTCCTCGGCTTCGTCGTGATCGGCCCGCTCCTCGCGGGCGGGGTGGTCCGCGGCCTCGGCGTCGTCGTCCTGCGGGTCTTCGGGCCCGTCGGCCGGATGGCCGAGCGCAACGCGCTCCGCAACCCGCGCCGCACCGGCGCCACCGGCGCCGCCCTCATGATCGGCCTCGCGCTCGTCGCAGGCCTCTCCGTCGTCGGCTCCTCGATGGTCGCCTCGGCCACCGAGGAACTCGACCGCTCCGTCGGCGCCGACTTCATCGTCCAGTCCGGTACGGGACAGCCGATCGTGCCGCAGGCGCGGGCCGCGCTGTCGAAGGTCCCCGGCCTGGACCACGTCACCACGTACAAGTGGGTCGACGTCACCGTCACCGACCCGCACGGCAAGGCCGACAAGCTCGACCTGTCCGCCACCGACCCGACGTACGTGAAGGACGTCCGCCGCGAGATCACCGCGGGCACGCTCACCGACGCGTACGGCAAGGACGCCATGTCCGTCGGCAGCGAGTACGCGGCGAAGCACCGCGTGAAGGTCGGCGACGTCCTCACCGTCGCCTTCAGGGGCGGCGACACGGCGAAGCTGAAGGTCGCGGCGATCACCGCGGACACCGGGCAGGTCGACAACGGGGCGATGTACACGAACGTCTCCACCGTCGCCTCGTACCTCCCCGCCGACCGGGTGCCGAACAGCCTGCTCATCCTCGCCGGTGCCCGGGACGGCCAGGAGACCGCCGCGTACGAGGCCCTCAAGGCCGCCCTCGCGCCGTACCCGCAGTACAAGGTGAGCAACCAGGCCGACTACAAGGAGCAGTTGCGGGACCAGGTCGGCCAGCTCCTCAACATCGTGTACGGGCTCCTCGCCCTCGCCATCGTCGTCGCGATCCTCGGCGTCGTGAACACCCTCGCCCTCTCGGTCGTCGAGCGCACCCGCGAGATCGGCCTCATGCGCGCCATCGGCCTCTCCCGCCGCCAGCTGCGCCGCATGATCCGCCTGGAGTCCGTCGTCATCGCCCTCTTCGGCGCGCTCCTCGGCCTCGGCCTCGGCATGGGCTGGGGCACCGCCGCCCAGAAGCTCCTGGCCCTGGAGGGGCTCGGGGTCCTGGAGATCCCCTGGTCGACGATTCTCACGGTCTTCGTCGGCTCGGCCTTCGTGGGACTGTTCGCGGCACTGGTGCCGGCGTTCCGGGCGGGGCGGATGAACGTCCTGAACGCGATCGCGAGCGAGTAGCGAGCGCGCGCGGGACGGAACGGGGGACGGCCCCGGTGGACCCTGCCGGGTCCGCCGGGGCCGCGTCGTTGCCGGGCCGCCGCCCCCGTTGTGGGCCGCGCCCCGCCGTTGTGGGCAATCGTTCCGCTCGAGCAGGGGGGACCCCCTCGCCCCAGCGGGACGATTGCCCACACGGTGGTGGGACGGGGGCCGGACCCGCGCGACTGGTGGGGGCTACTCGTCGACCCCGAAGGCCTCGTCGAAGGCCTCCGGGGCGTCGTCGAAGTCGTCGGAGACGGCGACGCGGCCCTTGAGCGAGCCGAAGTCGCGTCGACGGGACCTGCCGGCCGGGGGGACCACCTTCGCGACCGGTTCGCCGGACCTGCTGATGATCACCTCCTCGCCGGTGGCGACCGCTTCCAGGATCTTGGAGAAGTGGCTCTTCACCTCGTGGACGTCGTACTGCCGGGCTGCTTCCATGGCGGCCTCACACCGTGGGGAGGGCTCACAGCTGAGTGTGTGCGGGGTGGACCGGGAGTATGAACTAAAGCCTAGTGCGACGAGCCGACCAGCGGCCTGCTCCGTCACCCTCCCGAGCGGCCCCCGTCCTTCGGGCGAGTGACAGCGGCACGTCGTAGGCTGGGGACGCGCCGGGCCGTGGGGGTCCGGCATCACCCGGCCCGTGAGACGTGTCGGGTCGTTCGCGTTGTCCGAACCGGGGATGGAAGTCCATGAGTCTGCACGGTCTGCTCGACGTCGTCGTCAAGGACGCCGCCCTCGCCGAGGCGGTGAAGGCCGCGGCCGACGGGAACCGCCCGCAGGTGGACCTGGTGGGGCCGGCGGCGGCGAGGCCGTTCGCGGTGGCGGCGCTGGCGCGGGACTCGGGGCGGCCGGTGCTGGCGGTGACCGCGACGGGCCGGGAGGCCGAGGACCTGGCGGCGGCGCTGCGGTCGCTCCTCGACCCGGACACGGTCGTCGAGTACCCCTCCTGGGAGACGCTGCCGCACGAGCGGCTCTCGCCCCGTTCCGACACGGTCGGGCGCCGGCTCGCCGTGCTGCGGCGGCTCGCGCACCCGAGCGCGGACGACCCCGCCGCCGGCCCCGTCTCCGTCGTCGTCGCGCCCATCCGGTCCGTACTCCAGCCGCAGGTCAAGGGGCTGGGGGATCTGGAGCCGGTGGCGCTGAGGTCGGGCCAGACCGCCGATCTGAACGAGGTCGTCGAGGGGCTCGCGGCCGCCGCGTACTCCCGTGTCGAGCTCGTCGAGAAGCGCGGTGAGTTCGCCGTGCGCGGCGGCATCCTGGACGTCTTCCCGCCGACCGAGGAGCACCCGCTCCGGATCGAGTTCTGGGGCGACGACGTCGAGGAGATCCGGTACTTCAAGGTCGCCGACCAGCGGTCCCTGGAGGTCGCCGAGCACGGACTGTGGGCGCCGCCCTGCCGGGAGCTGCTGCTGACCGACGAGGTGCGCGAGAGGGCCGCGGCGCTCGCCGAGGAGCACCCCGAGCTGGGCGAGCTGCTCGGCAAGATCGCCGAGGGGATCGCGGTGGAGGGCATGGAGTCCCTCGCGCCGGTCCTCGTCGACGACATGGAGCTGCTGCTCGACGTCCTGCCCAAGGGGTCGATGGCCGTCGTCTGCGACCCGGAGCGGGTGCGGACCCGGGCCGCCGACCTCGTCGCCACCAGCCAGGAGTTCCTCCAGGCCTCCTGGGCGGCGACCGCCGGCGGCGGCGAGGCCCCGATCGACGTCGGCGCGGCCTCCCTGTGGGGCATCGCGGACGTACGGGACCGGGCGGGCGAGCTGGGCATGGCCTGGTGGTCGGTGTCGCCGTTCGCGGCGGACGCCGACCAGGCGGCCGACACGCTCACCCTCGGGATGCACGCCCCCGAGTCGTACCGCGGCGACACCGCCCGCGCGCTCGCCGACACCAAGGGCTGGCTGGCCGACGGCTGGCGGACGGTGTACGTGACGGAGGCCCACGGCCCCGCGTCCCGCACGGTCGAGGTCCTCGGCGGCGAGGGCATCGCCGCCCGCCTCGACGCGGACCTCGCGGAGATCTCGCCGTCGGTCGTGCACGTGTCGACGGGTTCCATCGACTACGGCTTCGTCGACCCGGCGCTCAAGCTGGCCGTGCTCACCGAGACCGACCTGTCGGGGCAGAAGGCGGCCGGCAAGGACGGGCAGCGGATGCCCGCCAAGCGCCGCAAGACGATCGACCCGCTGACCCTGGAGGTCGGCGACTACATCGTGCACGAGCAGCACGGCGTCGGCCGGTACATCGAGATGGTGCAGCGGACCGTGCAGGGCGCGACCCGCGAGTACCTCCTCGTCGAGTACGCGCCCGCGAAGCGCGGCCAGCCCGGCGACCGGCTGTACATCCCGACCGACCAGCTGGAGCAGGTCACCAAGTACGTGGGCGGCGAGGCGCCGACGCTGCACCGGCTCGGCGGCGCGGACTGGACGAAGACGAAGCAGCGCGCGAAGAAGGCCGTGAAGGAGATCGCGGCCGATCTGATCAAGCTGTACAGCGCGCGGATGGCGGCCCCCGGGCACGCCTTCGGTCCGGACACCCCCTGGCAGCGGGAGCTGGAGGACGCCTTCCCGTACGCGGAGACGCCCGACCAGCTGTCCACCATCGCCGAGGTGAAGGAGGACATGGAGAAGACGGTCCCCATGGACCGTCTGATCTGCGGCGACGTCGGCTACGGCAAGACGGAGATCGCGGTGCGGGCCGCCTTCAAGGCCGTCCAGGACGGCAAGCAGGTCGCGGTCCTCGTCCCGACGACGCTGCTCGTGCAGCAGCACTTCGGCACGTTCAGCGAGCGGTACTCGCAGTTCCCGGTGAAGGTGCGGGCGCTGTCCCGCTTCCAGACGGACACCGAGTCGAAGGCGACCATGGAGGGGCTCCGGGAGGGCTCGGTCGACGTCGTCATCGGCACCCACCGCCTCTTCTCCTCCGAGACGAAGTTCAAGGACCTGGGCCTGGTCATCGTCGACGAGGAGCAGCGCTTCGGCGTCGAGCACAAGGAGCAGCTGAAGAAGCTCCGGGCCAACGTCGACGTCCTGACGATGTCCGCCACCCCGATCCCGCGCACCCTGGAGATGGCGGTGACGGGGATCAGGGAGATGTCGACGATCACGACGCCCCCCGAGGAGCGGCACCCGGTCCTCACCTTCGTCGGTCCGTACGAGGAGAAGCAGATCGGCGCCGCGATCCGGCGTGAACTCCTGCGCGAGGGCCAGGTCTTCTACATCCACAACCGGGTCGACTCCATCGACCGGGCGGCCGCGCGGCTGCGCGAGATCGTCCCCGAGGCGCGGATCGCGACCGCCCACGGCCAGATGTCGGAGCAGGCTCTGGAGCAGGTCGTGGTCGACTTCTGGGAGAAGAAGTTCGACGTGCTCGTCTCGACGACGATCGTCGAGTCCGGCATCGACATCTCCAACGCCAACACCCTCATCGTCGAGCGCGGCGACAACTTCGGCCTCAGCCAGCTCCACCAGCTGCGCGGCCGGGTCGGACGAGGCCGGGAGCGGGGTTACGCGTACTTCCTCTACCCGCCGGAGAAGCCGCTCACGGAGACCGCGCACGAGCGGCTCGCGACGATCGCCCAGCACACCGAGATGGGCGCCGGCATGTACGTCGCCATGAAGGACCTGGAGATCCGCGGCGCGGGCAACCTGCTCGGCGGCGAGCAGTCCGGCCACATCGCGGGCGTCGGCTTCGACCTGTACGTGCGGATGGTCGGCGAGGCCGTCGCCGACTACCGGGCGCAGATGGAGGGCGGCGTCGAGGAGGAGGCCCCGCTGGAGGTGAAGATCGAGCTCCCGGTCGACGCCCACATGCCGCACGACTACGCGCCGGGCGAGCGGCTGCGGCTCCAGGCGTACCGCTCGATCGCCTCCGCGAACTCGGAGGAGGACATCCGGGCCGTACGCGAGGAGCTCACCGACCGGTACGGCAAGCTGCCCGAGCCGGTGGAGAACCTGCTCCTCGTCGCGGGCCTGCGGATGCTCGCACGTGCCTGCGGGGTCGGCGAGATCGTCCTCCAGGGCTCCAACATCCGCTTCGCGCCGGTGGAGTTGCGCGAGTCCCAGGAGTTGCGCCTCAAGCGCCTCCACCCGAAGTCCGTCATCAAGCCGGCCGTCCACCAGATCCTGGTGCCGCGCCCGACGACCGGCAAGATCGGCGGCAAGCCGGTGGTGGGCCGTGAACTCCTCGCGTGGACGGGCGAGTTCCTGACGACGATCCTCGGCGGCTGAGGCCGCTGTCGTCGTGCGGCGCCCCCTGGTCTCAGGGGGCGCCGTGCTGTTCACCGGCCTGCGAGAAGAGCAGGCCGGTGAGCGAGCGGAAGTACTCCTCGGGGTCGAGCTCGCCGACCGCCTCCCGCACGTTGTGGGTGAGGAGCAGCGTCGCGAAGCCGTGGGCGAGCGACCAGGCGGCGATGCCGGCGGTACGGGGGTCGGGGGCGCCGCGCAGACCGGCGACGCCCGCGCGGAGTTCGGCGGAGGCGCGCTCCTTGGCGGCGAGGAGGTCCGGGTCGTCGGCGCGCAGCAGCTCCGGCTGGAACATGACCTGGAAGTGCGCCGGGTGCTCCCGCGCGAAGCGCACGTAGCGCACTCCCCGTTCGCGCAGGTCGGGCGTCCCCGCGAGGCCGGTGGCGAGGAGCTCGTAGCCCTGGGCGGCGATCGCGGTGAGCAGGCCCGTGCGGTCCTTGAAGTGGTGGGCGGGCGCGGCGTGCGAGACGCCCGCGCGGCGCGCGAGGTCGCGCAGGCTCAGCGCCCCGGGGCCCTCGGCGGCGATCACGTCGAGTGCGGCGGCGAGGATCGCCTGCCTCAGGTCGCCGTGGTGGTAGGTGCTCCGGCTCGTCTTGTTCTCGCTCGTCATGGCAGCAGCCTAGCCCTCGTCTAGTCATTGACAAGTTCTCGCCCGGCGCGCAATCTTGTCAGTGGCAAGATGTGGATGAAGCCGGGAGGACACCATGGACACCGCTCGCGTACGTCAGATGTGGCACCTGCTCGAACCCCTGCACGCCGTGCTCTACTACGCCCCCGAGGCCTTCGACGAGGCCGGGGCCCTCGGGTACGAGACCGCCGACCGCTGGCCCTCCTACTTCGCCTGGCGCGCCGCCGCCCTCGGGCCCGTCGGACCCGTCCGGGTCGCCTCCGCCTTCTACGGCTTCAGCCCCGAGAAGGTCGCCCGGCACGTCCCCGCAGCCTGGGAGGTCGCCGCCCCCGCCGAGGTCCTCGCCGCCCGGCTCCGCGCCGTCGACCGGACCTACCGGGCCCTCCTCGGCGCGGAGGCCGTCGAAGGCCCCGCGCTCGCCGAGGCCGCCGGGATCGCCCGCCGCGCCGCCGAGGCGGCCGCGCTCGAAGGCCGCCCGCTCGCCGCCGCCCACGCCGAGCTGCCCTGGCCCGACGCCCCGCACCTCGTCCTCTGGCAGGCGGCGACGATCCTCCGCGAGCACCGGGGCGACGGCCACATCGCCGCCCTGATCGCCGCCGGCCTCGACCCGGCCGAGTCGCTCGTCTCCTTCGCGGCCGTCGGAGCCGCGCCGGAACCGGTCTTCGAGAGCCGGGGCTGGAGCGCGGAGGCGTGGAAGGCGGCCCGCGAGCGGCTCGCCGCACGCGGTCTCGTCGACCCGGAGGGGGCGGCCACCGACGCCGGCCGCGCCCTGCGCGCCGAGGTCGAGCGCCGTACGGACGAACTGGCCGCGGGCCCGTGGGAGGCCCTCGGCGCGGAGGACACCGCCCGGCTCGACACCCTCCTGGGCGGGCCCTGGCTCACGATCGTCGGCTCCGGTCTGCTGCCCGCCGAGAACACCCTCGGCATCGGAAAGATCTGAGGGAGGGATCTGGGGGAGGGATCTGGCGGAAGGATCTGGGGGAAGGATCTGACGGCGCGTCGATCCCGGGACCTTCGGTCCGTCCGATTCGGGACCGAAGATCCCCAGGTCCCGGCGTGCCACGGCCTAGGATCCGAGGGTGCTGACACGTCGAACGATCCTGCCCGCGGCCCTCGCCGTCACCGTCGCGCTCACAGCCGGCGCCTGTTCACAGAACGGGGGCGGCTCGGGCGGGAGGGCCGGCGCGCCCGGCACGGCGCTCGCCGCCGTGGACACGCTCACCGTCAAGGGCCGCGCCCCGAAGACCGGGTACGAGCGGGAGAAGTTCGGCCGCGCCTGGGTGGACGTCGACAGGAACGGCTGCGGCACCCGTGACGACATACTCAAGCGGGACCTGACCGGCGTCCGCTTCACGGACGGCCGCTGCAAGGTCGCCTCCGGGACCCTCACCGACGACCCGTACACCGGCACCACCGTCCGCTACGTCCGGGGCCGCTCCAAGGTCGACATCGACCACGTCGTCGCGCTCTCCGACGCCTGGCAGAAGGGGGCGCAGAAGTGGGACGGCGAGACCCGGCGCCGCTTCGCCAACGACCCGCTCAACCTCCTCGCCGTCGACGCCGCCGCCAACCGCGGCAAGTCCGATGGCGACGCCGCCACCTGGCTGCCGCCGAACCGGGCCTACCGCTGCACGTACGTGGCCCGGCAGGTCGCGGTGAAGAAGAAGTACGGGGTGTGGGTGACGGCGGGGGAGCGGGACGCGATGAAGAAGGTCCTCGGCACCTGCCCGCAGCAGAAGCTCCCGTAGCTTCCTCGGGAAAAACGTTTGAGCGGCCTGGTGGGCGATCTTTAACCTCGCCGCATGGACATTCACATCACCACCCTCGCCGAACGACCCGAGCTCGAAGGGGCGATGTGGTCCATGAAGGACCTGTGGCCCGAGTTCATGCTGTACGACCCGGTCGGCTGGGCCAACATGGGCCGGATCGTCCGGGAGTTCCCGGAGTACGTGCTCGTCGCCACCGACGCCGGGGGCGCGGTCGTCGCCCGGGGCTTCAGCGTGCCCTTCCGGCTCGACGCGGAGGGCCGCGGCGAGCTGCCCGCCCGGGGCTGGGACGAGGTCCTCAACTGGGCCTTCTCCGACCTGCGGCACGGCCGGGAGGCCGACACCGTGAGCGCGATCGAGATCACCGTCGACATCGGCCACCTGGGGAAGGGCCTCTCGCACACGATGCTCGCCGCCATGCGGGAGAACGCCGGCCGACTCGGTTTCGCCGAGCTGGTCGCCCCGGTCCGCCCCAACGGCAAGCACCTGGAGGCCGAGGCCTCCATCCACGAGTACGCCTTCCGGACGCGGGAGGCCGACGGCCTGCCGCACGACCCGTGGCTCCGCGTCCACGTGCGCGCGGGCGGCGTGATCGAGGCGGTGGCCCCGGCCTCCATGACCGTCTCCGGCTCCGTCGAGCAGTGGCGGGAGTGGACCGGCCTCCCCTTCGACACGGACGGCCCGGTCGAGGTCGCGGGCGCGCTGGTCCCGGTCCACTGCGAGGCCACGCGCGGCTACGCGGTGTACGTGGAGCCCAACGTGTGGGTGCGCCACCGCGTCTGACCCGTCCGGCGTACGGGTGAGAGGGCCGTTCCCCCCGGGTGACGGCCCTCTCACGTATGCGGGGTGTCGCTCAGTCGGTCTTGACGACGTCCTTCGCCGCCGGGGCCTTCGCCTCGACCGGCTTTCCGTAGTGGGAGAAGGTGATCGTCCCCGGCTCCTCGCCGCCCTTCGTGACGATCTTCAGGACGTACGGGGTGCCCTGCGTGGCCACGTAGACGGTGCTGCTCTCGCCCTTGCCGTCCGGCTCCGTCAGGGCCAGTGCCTTCTGCCCGCCGACGGTGGTCTCCGCGCCCTTCACGATCCCGCTCGCGCCCTGCTCGAACCCGCCGAGCAGCTGCTTCGGGTCGCAGAGCGCCACCATGTCCTTGTTGTCGGGGTCGGAGACGGACCCCTTCATCCAGCGGCCCCTGAGCTCCTTGAGGGTGGCCTCCTGCACCTCGGCGCTCTCGTCCTTGACCTGCTCGCGCAGGGAGGCCTCGTCGAAGCGCAGGTACACGTTCCTGCGGTCCGGCTTGATCAGCTCGACCGTGCTGGTCGTGCCCGTGGTCAGCGTGCCGGTGCACTGCCCCCGGGTGTCGAGGGACAGGTAGGCCTTGAACGGCTCGGCGGCCTTCCGCTCGTCGATGTCCACGGTCAGGGACTTCGCGCCCTTCGTCGCCGCGAAGGCCTTGTCGACGATCTGCGAACCGCTCAGCTCCCCGAAGGGCCCGGTCGGCTTCGCGTCGTCCGAGAACGGGCCGCAGGCGGTGGTGCCGAGGGCGAGGGCTGCGCCCAGGACGGCGACGAGGGCGGTACGGCGGCGGGAGCGGGGGGAGGCGTGCATGGTGGGGTCTCCGAGAGGGGTCGTACGGGGGGTGGGGCCCCGAAGGGCCCCGGTCCTTGTGGTGCGGGGTCGGGCCTGGGTCAGCCGACCTTCAGCTCCCACTGGGAGGCGTTGTAGTCGAAGCCGGGGTTGACCTCGACGGTCAGGTTCTTGGCGTCCTTGGGGGTGTCGAAGGCGACGGTGACGGTGGCCTTCTTGCCGGGGAGGATGCTGCCCTGGAAGCCCGTGCCGACCTTCTCGTCGAAGATCTGCTCGGCGGTGACGCCGTTCTTGCCGGCCCGCCCGGTCAGGGTGACGCCGACGGCGTCGAACTTCTTCTTGCTGCCGTTCTCGATGACGACGGTCACCTGGTAGGCCTTGTTGCCCGCGGTGTGGCCGGCCGCGAACTCGCTCGGGGAGTACGCCTTCGGGTCCGAGACCGTGACCTTGAGGTTGTCGTCGTAGACCGAGCTGTCGCCGTCCGCGAGGTTCTTCGCCGCCGGGTCCTTCGGGGCCGAGTCCTTGATGCCCTTGTCGATCTGGTCGACCGCGTCCTTGACGGCCGTGAACGTGATGACCGCGCCGACGACCGAGAGGATCAGGGCCGCGAGGCCCAGGATCGCGCCGGTGAGCGCCACTCCCTTGTTGTTCGCCTCGCCGCGCTTCACGCGGCCCTTGCCGACGAGGCCCAGGATCAGGGCGATCAGGCCGAGGATGCCGGCCAGCCAGAAGAAGAGCGGGATGAGACCGGAGACCGTGCCGATGATGCCGAGGATCAGGGCCGCGGTGCCGAGGCCGTTGCGCATGGCCTGCGGAGCGGCGGCAGGCGGGACCTGGGTGTCGTACGACATGGGTGTGTCCTCCCGGACGAAGGCGATGTCTGGTGCGATGGGTCAATCACAGCAGAGCCTGTGAACCGAGTCAACACGGTTCACGAAAAACGAGTCGACTCACACTGTGAAGTGGTGGCGTGCGCGTTCCTCGCTAGGATTGGTGTCACAGCCAGAGGGGCGAGCCACAGGGGAGTTGGGTCACGTGCCGGAGAACGCAGCAGAGGCGGGCGCGGAGCAGCCGGGCGGGACGACGGAGGCCGAGGTGACCGCCGCCGGGATCGCCCGGCTCGCCGGGGTCGGCCGGGCCGCCGTCAGCAACTGGCGCCGCCGCCATCCCGACTTCCCCAAGCCCGTCGGAGGCACGGAGACCAGCCCCTCCTTCGCCCTCGCGGACGTCGAGCGGTGGCTGCGCGCCCAGGGCAAGCTGGCCGAGGTGCCGCTCAAGGAGCGCGTCTGGCAGCAGGTCGCGGGCCACCCGGCCGGCGCCGTCACCGCCCTCGTCCACGCGGGCTGCGCCCTCCTCCTCGTACGGGACAGGTCCGCGGCCTGGCCGGCGCTGGCCGAACTCCCCGACGAGCGGCTCGCGGAGGTGCTGCCCGTCGCCCTGGAGGAGACGCTCACCGAGCGCCTCGGCCCCGAGCGGGCCGTCCTCACCCCCAGCGCCCCCGCCCTCGCCGTCTCCCTCCCGCTGCTGCGCGGGGCCGCCGAGCTCGCGGCCGAGACCGGGGTCCGCGAGGCCTTCGAGTTCCTGCTCGGCCGTCACCTCGACGCCAACCCCCGGCAGTACACGCTCACCCCGCCCGGCCCCGCCGCCCTCATGGCGGCGCTCGCCGCGCCCCCCAAGCCGGACCAGGACGGCGTCCCGCTCACCGTCCTCGACCCCGCCTCCGGGACCGGCGGCCTGCTGAGCGCGGTCGAGCGGCCCGGCGCCGTCTGCGGCCAGGACGCCGACCACGACCTCGCCGCGCTCACCGCCCTGCGCCTGGCGCTCGCCACCGACGCCGACATCCGCGTCCGGTCCGGCGACAGCCTGCGCGCCGACGCCTTCCCGACGCTCGCGGCGGACGCCGTCCTGTGCCACCCGCCGTTCAACGAGCGGAACTGGGGCCACGACGAACTGGCCTACGACCCGCGCTGGGAGTACGGCTTCCCGGCCCGCACGGAGTCCGAGCTCGCCTGGGTCCAGCACGCCCTGGCCCGCCTGCGCCCCGGCGGCACCGCCGTCCTCCTCATGCCGCCCGCCGCCGCCTCCCGCCGCTCCGGCCGCCGCATCCGCGCCGACCTGCTCCGCCGGGGCGCCCTGCGCGCGGTCGTCGCCCTCCCCGCCGGCGCCGCCCCGCCGTACGGCATCCCGCTCCACCTGTGGGTGCTGCGCAGGCCCGTCCCGGGCGAGCGGCACCCCGCCGAACTCCTCCTCGTCGACACCGCGTCCGAGCACGCGGGCCCGGCCCGCGACGCCCGCGACCGGATCGACTGGCCGGCCGTCCACACCGCCGTACTGGACGCCTGGACCTCCTTCGACCGGGACGGGACCCTCGCCGGGACCCCCGGCGCGAGCCGCTCCGTGACCGTCATCGAACTCCTCGACGACGACGTCGACCTCGCCCCCGCCCGCCACCTCCCGCCGCCGGCCGCCGCCGAGGGCGCGGCGCAGCTGACCGGGGTGCGCGAGCGGCTGGACCGGACCCTGCGCCGCACCCGCGAACTGACCCCGCCGCCCGTGACCGACCCGGCCTCCGGCGGCGGCCTCGGCCGGCCCACGACCACCGTCGGCGAACTCGCCCGCGCCGGAGCCCTCGCCCTGCGCTCCGGAGGCACGGGCACCGCCCCCGCCTCCGCCCCGGTCGCCGTCCTCACCGACCACGACGTCCTCGCCGCCCAGCCGCCCTCCGGGACGCTGCCCGACGGCCCGCCCGAGGAGCCGGTCCTCCTCGAAGCCGGGGACGTCGTCGTCCCGGTGCTCGGCGGCGGCGCGGCCGTCCGGGTCGTCGACGCCTCCGCCGAGGGCGCCGCGCTCGGCCGCAACCTCCAGCTGCTCCGCCCCGACCCGGCGACCCTCGACCCCTGGTTCCTGGCCGGGTTCCTCCGGGCCACCGCCAACACCCGGCAGGCCAGCAGCTACGCCTCCACCGCGACCCGCCTCGACGTGCGCCGCCTCCAGCTGCCGCGCCTGCCCCTGGCCGAACAGCGCCGGTTCGGGGAGCGGTTCCGGGCGCTCGCCGAGTTCGAGGAGTCGCTGCGGCTGGCGGCCCGCCTCGGCGACCAGCTGGTGCAGGGCCTGTACGACGGCCTGGCGGACGGCACGGTGGCCCCGTAGGGCGGTCGCGCCGTCCTGCTCCCGATCGGTTCGACAACGGTTCCGGGTATCCCGGAACCGTTGTCCGCGGGGGTGTATACGCTCGTCTCCGCACCCGATCCGTCCGAGCAGGAGCAGCAGGATGTACGGCCCCCCGCAGGCCCCGCAGGTTCCGCAGCCCCCGAAGAGCCCCGCCACCGGTGGCCGGGTCGCGCTGCTCGTCCTCTTCTGCGCCCTCGCGCTGCTCAGCTGCGGCTTCCTGGCCTGGGCGCCGATGCTGCGCGTCGCGGTCCTCACCCGCAGGGCGCTGGACTGGGTGCTGTTCGGCGTGACGTTCGCGGTGGGGGCGGGTCTGTTCGCGTACGCGGCCGCGACCGGCGACAAGGAGGGCAGCACCGCGGAGGCCTTCGTCGCCGTCGGCATCATGATGCTCCTGGTGGCGGGCCCCATCACGTACTACCTGGTGACGGAGATCCGCCGGATGGACCGGGGCGGCGCGGCCCCCGCGTACCTCCCGCCGGGCTACGACCCCGCCTCCGCCGTCACGGTCCCGAGCGCGATCGGCGACCAGAACCCGTACGCCCGCCCGGTCGCCCCGCCGCCCGCCGCGCCCGGCCCCCGCATCGACCAGGTCCGCGCCGAGCTCGACGAGCTGAGCGACCTGCTCAGGAGGGACACCGGCGACAACTCCGGGGAAGGCGAAGGCCGTAGGTGAACGGGCGGGTCATCGGCGGGCGTTACGAGCTCGCCACCGTCATCGGCCAGGGCGGGATGGGCCAGGTCTGGACGGCGTACGACGGACGCCTCGACCGCCGGGTCGCGGTGAAGCTGCTCCGCCCGGCCACCATGACCGGCCCCGCCACCGCCGCCGAGGAGCTGCGGCGCCGCTTCGTGCGGGAGTGCCGGGTGACCGCGCAGGTCGACCACCCCGGCCTGGTGACCGTGCACGACGCCGGCAGCGACGGCGACGACCTCTACCTCGTCATGCAGTACGTGGAGGGCTCCGACCTCGCCGACCACCTCGCCGAGCACGACCCGTACCCCTGGGAGTGGGCGGTCTGCGTCGCCGCGCAGCTCTGCGCGGTGCTCGCCGCCGTGCACGCCGTGCCGATCGTGCACCGCGACCTCAAGCCGCGGAACGTGATGGTCCGCCCGGACGGGGCGCTGACCGTCCTCGACCTGGGCGTCGCCTCCGTCCTGGACACCGACACCACCCGGCTCACCCAGACCGGTTCGCCCATCGGCAGCCCGGCGTACATGGCGCCGGAGCAGGCCATGGGCGGCGCCGTCGGCCCGTCCACCGACCTGTACGCGCTCGGCATCCTGCTGCACGAACTCCTCAGCGGGAACGTGCCGTTCGCCGGATCCACCGCGCTCGGCGTGCTCCACCGGCACCTGTACGAGCCGCCCGCGCCGCTCCGGCAGCTGCGGCCCGAGGTCCCCGAGGCGCTCGAAGCGCTGGTCCTGCGGCTGCTCGCCAAGGACCCGCAGGCGCGGCCGTCCGGCGCGCACGAGGTGTACGAGCACCTGCTGCCGCTGCTGCCCGCGCGCGGCGCCCCGGCGGGACCGCTGGACCCGACCCGACCGTTCCTGCGCCCGCACGCGCCCTGGCCGGACCGCGCGACGGCGAGGGCGGCGCACGTGCCCCCGCCGGTCCCGCCGATGCCCCCGTCCGCGCCGGCCGGTCCCCGCGCCGACGCCCGTACGGATGCCCGCACCGATCCCCGTACCGACCCCCGGATCTACGCGAGCGGGTCGACCTCGCCGGCGCCGCCGCCGCGGCCCGACGTCGCCGCGGCCGTCGACGAGGTGAAGCGGCTGCTCGGGGAGGGCTCGCTCACCCAGGCCGTGGACCTCCTCGGCGGCATCCTGCCCGCCGCCGCGGCCGAGCACGGCGAGCGGTCGCCGGTCGTCCGCATCCTGCGCAAGCAGTACGCCTCCACGCTGATGGACGACGGCCAGTACCGGCGCGCGCTGCCGGAGCTGCGCCGGCTCGCGGAGGACCGCGGCGCGGAGGCGGGCCCGACGGACCCGCAGTTCCTCCAGTTCCGTTACGACGCGGCCCTGTGCCTGGAGCAGCTGGGGGAGACGGCCGCCGCGCTCGCGGAGTTCCGCGCGGTCCTGCCGTACTACGCGCAGGACCTGGCCCGCGCCTTCGACATCCGGCAGCGGATCGGGCTGCTGCTCCTCGCGGCGGGCGAGCACACGGCCGGTCAGGACGAGCTCCAGCGGCTCCTGTTCGACGCGGAGCGCGCGTACGGCCCGTACCACGCGCTCCCGGTGGACCTGCGGCGGTCCCTGGACCACCAGCGGCAGCTGGGGCGGCGGCCCTGAAAGGGACCCTTCGGGCGTACTGGTCGTGACCTGGGGGAGGCGAGGGGATCACGACTCGACAACTGATCGGGAAGTGGATCTTCATGATCACTTTTGCCCGTTTTGATGCATGTAACGTTCGCGTCTGATCATGCCCGCGTCCCCCAAGGAACTTTCCATGCTCAAGAAGGTCGGCGGCGTCATCGTCGCGATCATCGTTGCCGTCGCCGTGAAGCTCGGCATCCCGTACCTCACGGGCGACACCCCGGTGCACGCCAAGGCCGGCGAGTGCGTCACGGTCAGCGGCCCCGACAACGACCCGAAGGTCGACACCGTCGACTGCTCCTCCGGGAAGCCCGACCTGTTCAAGGTCGTCAAGGTCATCGACAACACCTTCGACCTGAACAAGTGCGGCGACGAGCACTCGGCGCTGGCGCAGCAGTGGGACGCCGACAAGTTCGTCCTCTGCCTCGACGAGGTCAAGAAGTAGGACCCGCGCGGCAGAGACAGCCCGGAAGGCCGGAACCGATCGGTTCCGGCCTTCTCCGCGTCCTACGGCGACTCCACCGGCCGGGGCTCCGAGACGGACGGGCCGCCCGGGGAGGACGGGGGGGACGGGGAGGGCCGGGCCGGTGCGGGCGTCGAGGGGGCGCCGGTGACCGCCGGGGTACGGGCGGGCGGCGCCGGCACCGGGGTCACGGGCCCGTCCGGGAGCAGCACGAGGGCGCACACGGCGGCCGCGGCGGCGGCCGTCCCGAGCACCGCGCACGCCACCGAGGCCACCCGGCGCGTCCCCCACCGGCGCCCCCGCGGAGGCGGGTCGCGCCGCAGGTCGCGGGAGGTGACGAGCGCGGCGCGGGCGGCGAGCGCGGCGCGCAGCCGTTCCTCGACGGGGGAGGTCGCGGGGGAGTTCATCGGCCCGTCTCCGTTCTCTTCGCGAGCTTCCGCTCCAGGGCGTCGAGCGCGCGGCTCGCCGTGGACTTCACCGTGCCCCGCGAGAGCCCGAGCGTCCGCGCGATCTGCTCCTCCGTCAGCTCCGACCAGTACCGCAGCACCAGGACCTCGCGCTGCCGCCGCGTCAGCTCCGCCAGAGCGTCCAGCACGTCCCGGTGCTCCTCGGCGAGCAGCAGCCCCTCGTCGACGGGCGCGCCGGCACCCGGGTGCGGCGGGACGTACGCGCGCGCGGTGCGGCGGCGGCGCAGCACGGAGCGGGCCGCGTTGACGACGGCGGTGTGCAGATACGCCCCCGGGTCCTGGAGCCCGTCAAGGGAGGTCCCGTAGGCGCGGCACACGGCGGCGAACGCGTCCTGCACGACGTCCTCGGCGGTCGGCAGGTCGTCCACCAGGAACAACGCGAGCCGCACCATGTCGAGACGCCGCGCCAGATAGAGCTCGGTGAGGGTCGGCGGCGCGGTCCCCCCTCCGTGCGGGGCGGCGGCGACGACGCGCAGTCGCGGTCGGCGCTCCCGTACCGGCACGCGCGCGAGCAGCCGGGACCACCAGGACGGCGCCAGGGGCAGGGGAAGGGCGTACGGCATGGGCCTCGATCCGTCGCGGAGCGGGTGGGCCCTCCCCGGGCCCACCCGCTCGCCTGGTGCTTACTTGCCGGGGGCGATCACACGGGGCGCGTCACCGGCGGGGACGGGAACGGGGGAGGGAACGGGCGCGGGGGTCGCCTTCGGCGCGGGAGCCGGCCTGGGCGCGGCGGGCGCGGGCTTCGGGGCCGCCACCGGCTTGGGGGCGGCAGGCGCGGGCTTCGGGGCCGCCACCGGCTTGGGGGCGGCAGGCGCGGGCTTCGGGGCCGCCACCGGCTTGGGCGCGGCGGGCGCGGGCTTCGGGGCCGCCACCGGCTTGGGCGCGACGGGCGCCGGCTTCGGCACGGTCACGACCTTCGGCGCCACGGGGGCCGGCTTCGGCGCCGAGTCGGCGACGGCCTGCGCGACGAAGCCGCCGCCGAGGAGCAGCGCGGCACCGATGGCGACGGCCAGGGTCTTGGGCTTGGCACGGCTGGACATGGGGTTCTCCCGAGGAAGTGTCGGAAACACGGTCTGGAACATCGGTTGAAGGGCGCCTTCAACCCACCAGACGTGCGGCACCGCCCGAGGTTGCGGATCGCGTCCGAGGAATTTCCCGAGAGGGGGATCGCGAGGAGGGAACGACACACCTCCCGCACTTTCAACCTATAGCGCACAGGGGGGCTTGCGGCAAGGCCCCCTCGGTGGCACACAATCGCACCTCGCCTCGAAAAGCCCAGACGACCGAAAGCGGGAGATTCCCTACATGACGTCCCTCATTGCCGGTGTGTTCGACCTCGCCGGCAACCTCTCCCCCAAGGCCGACCCGGCGCTCATCGCCGCCGACGAGCAGCACTTCGCGGCCATCGCCCGCTGCCTCGACGAGACGATCGCCGAGCTGTCCGAGCGGCTCGACGCCGAGCGGAGGGCGCCCGGCGGTGTCGGCCGGGAGGCGATGGACCGGGACGCGGAGATCCACCGGCTGAGCGGCCGCCTGCGGACGCTGCGCCGCTTCGGCCTGGACCTGTGCCTGGGCCGCGTGGTCGGTACGGACGACTCCGAGCCGCTCTACATCGGACGCCTCGGCCTCACCGACAGCACCGGCCGCAGGCTGCTCGTCGACTGGCGCTCCCCGGCGGCGGAACCCTTCTTCGCGGCGACGCACGCCACCCCGATGGGCCTGGCGAGCCGCCGCCGCTACCGCTGGTCCGGCGGCCGGATCACGGACTACTGGGACGAGGTGTTCACCGCCGAGGGCCTCGAAGGCCACGCCGCGCTCGACGACCAGTCCGCGTTCATCGCGAGCCTGGGCGGCAACCGCTCGCCCCGGATGCGGGACGTGCTCGCGACGATCCAGTCCGACCAGGACGCCATCATCCGCGCGGGCTCGCGCGGCGCCCTCGTCGTCGACGGCGGCCCCGGTACGGGAAAGACGGTCGTCGCCCTGCACCGCACCGCGCACCTCCTCTACGCGGACCCGAGGCTCGGGCACCGCCGGGGCGGCGTGCTGTTCGTCGGCCCGCACCAGCCCTATCTGAACTACGTCGCCGACGTCCTGCCCAGCCTCGGCGAGGAGGGCGTACGCACCTGCACCGTGCGGGACCTGGTCGCCGAGGGCGCGAAGGCGCCGGCGGAGACCGACCCGGAGGTGGCCCGCCTGAAGTCGACGGCGGACATGGTGAGGGCGATCGAGAAGGCGGTCGCGTTCTACGAGGAGCCGCCCACCGAGGACATGACCGTCTCCACCCACTGGTCGGACATCCCGCTGACGGCCGCCGACTGGGCGGAGGCCTTCGACGCGGCGGAGCCGGGCACCCCGCACAACGAGGCCCGCGAGCAGATCTGGGAGCACCTGGTCTCGATCCTCTTCGACAAGTACGACGGCGAGGAGGTCCCGGAGGCGCAGTTCCGCAAGTCCCTGCGGCAGGACCGGGAGCTGACCGGGGCCCTGAACGGCGCGTGGCCGATGCTGGAGGCGGCCGACCTCGTCGGCGACCTGTGGACGGTCCCCGCGTACCTGCGGATGTGCGCGCCCTGGCTGGGCCCCGACGAGGTGAAGCGGCTGCGGCGCGCGGACGCCCAGGCGTGGACGGTCTCGGACCTGCCGCTCCTGGACGCGGCGCGGCAGCGGCTCGGCGACCCGGCGACGGCCCGGTTCAACCTCCGGCGCAAGGCCACCGTCGCCGCCGAACGCGAGCGGATGGCCGGCGTCATCGACAGCATCGTCGCGGCCGACCCCGACGGCGAGGGCGCGGTCACGATGCTGCGGGGCAAGGACCTCCAGGAGAGCCTGGTCGACGAGAACGCCCTGCCCACGGCCGGACGGGAGCCGCTGGACGGCCCGTTCGCGCACATCGTGGTCGACGAGGCGCAGGAGCTCACCGACGCCGAGTGGCAGATGCTGCTGCTCCGCTGCCCGTCCCGCAGCTTCACGATCGTCGGCGACCGCGCCCAGGCCCGGAACGGCTTCACCGAGTCGTGGCGCGAGCGCCTGGAGCGGGTCGGCGTCGACCGCGTCGACATGACGTCGCTGAGCATCAACTACCGCACGCCGGAGGAGGTCATGGCGGAGGCCGAGCCGGTCATCCGGGCCGCGCTCCCGGACGCGAACGTGCCGACGTCCATCCGGGCCAACGGCATCCCGGTCGTCCACGCCCCGGTCGCGGACCTCGACGGGATCCTCGACGCCTGGCTCGCCGAGAACGCCGAGGGCGTCGCCTGCGTCATCGGCGCCCCGGCGTTCCGCGAGCGTCCCCGCGTCCGCTCGCTCACCCCGTCCCTCTCCAAGGGCCTCGAATTCGACCTGGTGGTCCTCGTCGACCCGGAGGGCTTCGGCGAGGGCGTCGCGGGCGCGGTCGACCGGTACGTGGCGATGACCCGCGCGACCCAGCGCCTGGTGATCCTGGAGAGTGCCCCAACTCGCCTTCCCTGAAAAGGAGATGATCGCCGTCGGGCCCCCTTGCTACGGTGGCCCGATGGCAGCGATCAAGGAAGTCCAGGTCACCATCGACTGCGCGGAGCCCGCGCGCCTCGCCGCTTTCTGGTGCGAGGTCCTGGGGTACGTCCTCCAGCCGGTCCCGGAGGGTTTCGCCACCTGGGAGGAGTACCACCACTCGCTGCCGCCCGAGGAGCGGCCCGTCCACTTCGCCTGCTCCGACCCCACGGGCGCCGGCCCGCGCCTCCTCTTCCAGCGCGTCCCCGAGGGCAAGGTCGTCAAGAACCGCGTCCACCTCGACGTACGGGCCGGCAAGGGCCTCGTGGGCGACGAGCGCCTCGCCGCCCTCGAAGCCGAGTGCGCCCGCCTGGTCGCCCTCGGCGCGACCCACCTGAAGACGCTGTACGCCGACGAGGAGAACGAGTCCTGCATCAACATGCAGGACATCGAGGGCAACGAGTTCTGCCTCGACTGAGCGTCCGACGGCACCCGGCGGTGAGGGCTCGCCCCGGTTCAGCAGGGGCGGGAGGCGGGGCCCTTGAACCGGGCCCAGATCGGGGTCCAGTCGCTGGTGTAGAGGACGAGGTTGGTGTCGGTCTGGACCCGCAGCCAGGCGCCCAGGCCGCCGCACCCGTAGGTGCCCGTGTTCCACAGGGGGTTGCCCTGCCCGTCGTAGAGGACGACGTTGCCGTCGTGCTGCATCCACAGCGTCGCGTTCGAGGCGCGGGTGTTGGTCTGCCACTTCGCCGTGTAGAACGGGGCGCCGTGGAAGTAGAGGACGAGGTTGCCGTCGCTCTGCATCCACAGCTCGTACCAGCCGCCCGGTTCGCTGTTGACGGCGATGTACGTGTCCGGCGTCAGGCACTCGCCGGGGGCGAGGTAGTCGTGGTAGCCCCAGCCCTGCGGGGGCGTGGTGCAGTCGTAACCGGGGAACGCCTGCGCCGTCGCGCCGCCCCCGGCCGTCACCGGCCCGGCGAGGAGGCCCTGCTTCCGGGCCTCCCGCAGGGTCGGAAGGCCCTTGAGCGGCGCGGACGGCAGGACCGGGACCTTGGTGTCCCCCTGCTTCGGCCGGACGGATCCGCCGGGGGCCGGGTGGGCCGTGGCGGCGGCCGCGTGCGTGGCCGTCCGGACGGTCGTGGGTGTGGTCGTGGGTGCGGCCGCCTGCGCGGTCGCGAGGGGGCCGCAGGCCAGGGCGGCGGCGAGGGCGGCGGTGACGAGTGCGCTTCTTCTGGGCTTCATGCGGCCCATGGCACCGTCCGGATGTCATCACCCGGTCAACAGACGTTGAACGGACCCGCCCCACCGCCCTCCGCGGACCGTCAGACGCCCCGCGGCTCCCGCTTCATCGACCACAGGACCGGGCCGCCGCCCGGCAGGGAGAACTCGCCCTGGACCGTGAAGCCGAAGTGCTCGTAGACCGGGAGGTTGTCCGGCTTGGAGGACTCCAGGTAGACCGGCAGGCCCGCCGCGTCGGCCTTGGCGAGGCCCGAGCGGAGGAGGGCGGAGCCGTGGCCCCGGCCCCGGGCGGCGGGGTCGGAGCCGATGACGGCGAGGTACCAGTGGGGTTCGGCCGGCCCGTGCTCGGCGGCCGCCGTGACGGCCTCCTTGAAGACCGGGGCGCGGTCGCCGAGGATCTCCACGAGCTCCTGGATCGTCCCCGCGTCGGGGACGGCCTTGTCCGCGCCCTCGGGCGCCACCCAGAACGCGGCGGCCGAGCCGGTCCGCTCGCAGACGCCGTGCGGGCCGTACTGCCGGGTGAAGAGGGTCGTGAAGTAGCGGCCGAGGTCCGCCTCGCGCCTCGCGTCGTCGGGGAAGAACCAGCGCATCATCGGGTCGTCGCCGAAGGCGGACGCCAGGGTGCGGGCGACCGTGTGCGCGTCGTCGATCAGGGCCGGTTCCGGTGTGTTCGACAGGGTCATACGGGTCATTCTGCACCCGTGATGATCTTGGTCGGTCGATGGGGGGTCCCGTGCTCCGGACCGGTCAGGCCGCCGCGGGCGGGGCGGTGCGGAGCAGGCGTACCGCCGCGGTGGCCGGCAGGGCGATGCCGAGGACGAGGATGGTGAGCAGCTCCGTCGGGCCGAAGCGGGCGGCCAGGAAGAGGCCGCCGAGCGCGACCACGATCGGGGTCGCGAGGGTGAGCGAGGTCGCCAGGACCTTGGTGCCGCGGTCCCACGCGTCGGACGTCCACAGCAGGATCAGGCCCACGATCAGGGCGGCGACGGCGGGGAGGGAGCCGCCGAGGCCGGCGAACCCCGTGAGGCCGAGCAGGACGGCCGTGACGACCGCCCGCGTCCGGGGCTGCGTCTTCGGGGCGGCGACGGTCGCGGTCGCGGCGGGGGCCTCCGGCTCCTCCGCGCGGGCGGCGGCGACGATCGCGGAGGGGCTGCCGAGCCGTTCGAGGGCCGTGCGGACGGCCGCCGGGTCCTCCTCGTCCCCGACGGCGACCGCGAGGTGCTCGCGCAGGTCGGCGAGGAGTTCCTCGCGGCGGCCCGCGGGCAGGAAGGACGCCTCCCGCTCGATCGTGGCCAGGTAGTCGGTCACGAGGGGGTGTTCGGTGCCGGTCATGCGGTGCCTCCGTGGGGTGCGGTCAGGAAGTGGTCGACGCCGTCGCGGAAGCGCGGCCAGCTCTCGGCGAACTCGGTGAGCGCGGTCCTGCCCGGCGCGGTGAGCGTGTAGTAGCGGCGGGCGGGGCCGGTGGCCGACTCGCGCAGCTCGGTGTCGACGAGCCCGTCGCGGCGGAGCCGGGACAGCAGGGGGTAGATCGTGCCCTGGCTGGTGGTCATCACGCTGACCGCCGCCAGCTCGTCGAGGATCTCGACGCCGTAGCGCGGGCCGTCGCGCAGCAGGGCGAGGACGCAGTACTCCAGTACGCCCTTGCGCAGCTGACTGGCGACCTTTCCGGCCGCCGTCTCGGATCTTGCTTCGCCAGGAACCATGTAATGCAAGATACCCCTGAGAGTGCCCCCGATCAACGCCCCGCCACCGCGTGCGACGATTTCCCCATGCGTGAACTGAGCGAGCTGACCGAGGTCGACGAGCCGGCGTGGTCGCTGCTCGAAGAGGAGCTGCGGACGGCGAAGGTGCCCGTCGAGGTGCTGGACGCCGACCCCGGGCAGGCGGCGGCCACGCTCCTCCAGACGCAGGTCACCGTCCGCTCGTACCTGGGCGCGTTCCTGTTCCGCACCGGCGGGATGCTCGTCGACGACGGCTGGCTGCGGGTGTACGGCAGCCCCGCCGCCCACAACGAGCGGCGCCTGCCCGGCCTCGCCCGGATCAACGGCTACCCCGCCGAGCCCGACGCCGACTGGCGGCCCGCCGCCGGGCTCGTCGTCGCCCACGACGTCCTCGGCGGGACCTTCGCGATCCAGGGCGGCACGGCGGAGGAGACCGGACTGCCCGGCCGGCCCGGCGAGGTGGTCTACTTCGCGCCCGACTCGCTGCGCTGGGACGCGACCGGCGCCGGATACGGCGCCTGGCTGTCCTGGCTGCTCGCCGGGGGCGCCGAGGAGTTCTACGAGGGCCTGCGCTGGCCCGGCTGGCGCGAGGAGGTCCCCGGACTGACCGGCGGCGAGGGCCTCAGCCTCTACCCGCCGCTGTGGTCCGCCGAGGCGCACCAGGACCTGGCCGGAACCAGCCGCGCCGTCGTCCCCCTGGAGCAACTGCTCGGATTCGCACGGGACACGGCCCTCCAGCTCGACGGCACCGACCCCGGCTTCCTGGGCGAGGCGTGAGCGACGGACCCGGCGACGCGACCGTACGGACGGCCCGCCTCGACCTCCTCCCCCTCTCCGTCGCACACGCCGACGAGATGGCCCGCGTCCTCGCCGACCCCGCCCTCCACACCTTCACCGGCGGCACCCCGCTGACCGCACCCGAACTGCGCGCCCGGTACGAACGCCTGGTCGCCGGCTCACCGGACCCCGCGGTCCTCTGGTGCAACTGGGTGGTCCGACTCCGCGCCGAGGACCGGCTCACCGGGACCGTCCAGGCGACGGTCACCGAGGGCGGGCGGACCGCCGAGGTCGCCTGGGTGACCGGCACCGAGTGGCAGGGCCGGGGCATCGCCCGCGAGGCGGCCGGGGCGCTGGTGGACCTACTCCTCGCCCGGGGCGTCCGTACCGTCCTCGCCCACATCCACCCCGACCACACGGCCTCCGCCACCGTCGCCCGCGCGGCCGGCCTGACGCCGACGGACGAGGAACAGGACGGCGAGGTCCGCTGGGAACTGCGGAACGCCCCGTAGGCGGGGGCGTCCCGGCGGGAGCGGCTCGGCGGACTCGCCCCCGTGCTCAGCGGTCACTGGCCTCTCGTGGCCCGCCGAGTCTGGTCCTGACACGCGCCAGGACCAGGCACAGACCCAGGAGCGCCACTGCCCCCGCCGCCAGGCCCGCCCGCAGGCCCGGGGGACGGAACGTGCACGAGAGTTGGCCGTCGTGGGCCGGGACGGCGAGGAGGCCGCCGTACGAGGTGGCCGGGGCGCCTGAGCAGTGCCAGCCCGCGATGTGGGGGGCTGCCACGACCGCCGTGCCGGTGGAGCCCGGCGGGAGGGTGGCCCGGATGCCGTCGGAGGTGACCTGGACCGAGGTGGCGGCGCGGGCGCGGAGGGACGTGATCGCCGCGCGGAGGCGGTCGTGGTCCAGGCAGCCGAGTTCGCCGGGGCCGGGGAGGGTGGGCTTCATGCCGGGGACTCGCTGGACGCCGAGGGAGGTCAGGGCCGCGCGGCGTTTCGGTCGGCCGCCGAGGAGGCGGGTCTCGTGGTCGCCGAGGCGGGCCGGGCCGGTGGCGTCGGGGGCCCAGAGGAAGACCTCCGTGCCGACGGGGCACGCGCCCGCGTGAGGGGGCTCGTAGACCTGGGCGCCGAGGAGGAGTTCCTGGTTGCGGAAGGGGGACGTGCCGTAGGACGGGGGCGGGCCCGGGGGCCGTACCGTCACCAGGGGGAGGCGGACGTCCGTACGGACCACCGCGCCGTCACGCCATCGGGCGCCGACGCCGAACAGGGCGTCCGTCACCGGGTTGTCCAGGCTCAGCAGGTTGCGGCCGCGTGAGGTCCAGCCGCCGCCGAGGGCGGCGAGGGTCTCGGTGAGGACCGCCGGGGTGTGGCTGCTGTAGTACGCGGCGCCCTGGCCGCCGAGGAGGAGGGGGTCGTTGCCCGCGACCCGGGGGAGGCCGGAGTCCGTGCGGTACGCGGGCCAGCCGTCGGCCGCCGCGAGGGCCGCCGCCCGCCGCTCGTGCTCCGCGCCCCAGGGCGGGTAGTCGTCGAGCCGGGCGAGCCGCTCCCGGTCCGCGTACGCCGTGGTCGCCGCCGCCTGGCCGAGCAGGGTCCCGGCGACGAGGAGCGCGGCGAGGACGCCGTGCCGGCCCCGGCGGGGGAGGAGGAGCGCGCCCGCCACCGCCGCCAGGCCCACGGCCGCGAGGAGCAGGGACCAGGAGGTGAGGAGGGGGCTGGGGAGGGCCCCGGCGGCGAGGGCCAGGACGACCGCCGTGCCGCCGAGGAGCGCGCGGCGGTCCGGGAGGCCGTGCGCGAGACCCGTCCAGGCGGCGAGGACGAGGACGCCGGACAGGACGAAGGTCTGCCGGTACGGGCTGCCGTTCGGGGTGGCGAAGACGTGCCAGAGCAGGTGCGTCGGGGTCCACTGCATCGACAGGGCCACCGCCGCGCACAGCCCGCCCCACAGCCACCGCTCCCGCCCCGGCACGTCCCGGCGGAAGAGCAGCGCCCCCGCGAGCAGCGGCACCGCCGTGCAGACGAAGGCCGCCGGCGTCGAGAAGCTGTAGGTGACCGGCAACAGCCGGGCCAGGAAGTCCGTGCCGGCCGCCGGGGCGAAGTCCCGGACCACGCCCGGGTAGGCGTGCCGGGAGCCGAGGAAGACCGGGACCAGGACGGGGGCCGCGAGGCCGATGCCGAGGGCCGTCGTCAGCGCAGCCCGGAGCAGGGTCCGCCACCGGAAGGAGTCCGTGACCGCCAGGCGGACCAGGAGCACCAGGGCCGCGCCCAGGGTCGCCATGTACGCGGTGTAGAAGTTCGCGAACCAGCAGACCGCCACCACCAGCGGGCCCAGGAGCGGGCGCCGGCCCTCCCGCGCCCACTCGCCGACCAGGCAGAGCAGCGGGAAGGCGATCAGGCCGTCCAGCCACATCGGGTTGTACGTGCCCTCCGCGAGCGACCAGCCGCACAGCGCGTACGAGGCGCCCAGGACCGAGGCCCACCACCAGGCGCCCGGTCCGAGGCGGCGCAGCAGGAACGTCATCGCCGCCGCCGCGACCGCCGTCTTCAGGACGGTGACCGCGTACACCGCGTACTCGACGTCCCCGCGCGGGAAGAGCGCGACGAGCGGCGCGAAGGGGCTCGACAGGTAGGTGCCGTAGTCGGGCAGGAAGCTCGTGCCCCAGCCGGCCCGCCAGTCGAGCAGCAGCCCGCCGTCGGCCCGGCCGTGCAGCAGGTCCCACAGGTGCGCGTGGAACGGCACGAACTGGTTGGCGAGGTCGTTGACGGCCCGGTGGCGCGGCCCGAAGGGGAAGACCCGGGCGACGGCGTCCCCGCCGCAGACGGCGAGGGCGGCGAGGAGGGCGGAGAGCAGGTACGAGCGCGTGGTTTTCGGCATGGCGGATCGAATATGACAGCGGACGCCACGGAAATGACCGGCCCGCCGGGCCAGTTCACGCGATGGTCTTCTGCTCGCCATCCACGCGGACCGGCCGGGTCACCGTGCTCCGTTGTCGTGGTCCGCGTGCTGCTCTCGATCGTCGTCCCGTGCTTCAACGAGGAGGACGTCCTCGCCCGCTTCCACGACCACGTGACCGCCGAACTCGCCCGTCTCGAAGGTGAGTTCGAGCTCGTCTACGTGGACGACGGAAGCCGGGACCGGACCCTCCCGCTCCTCCGGGAGCTCGCCGGAGCCGACCCGGACCGGGTCCGCTACCTCTCCTTCAGCCGCAACTTCGGCAAGGAGGCCGCGATGCTCGCCGGGCTCCGGCATGCCGCCGGGGACGCCGTCGTGATCATGGACGCGGACCTCCAGCACCCGCCGGAGCTCGTGCACCGCATGGTCGCCCTGCACGCCGAGGGGTACGACCAGGTCGTCGCCCGCCGCACCCGCGAGGGGGACCGGGTCACCCGTACCCTCACCGCCCGCCTCTACTACCGGGCGATCAACCGGCTCGTCGACGTCGAGCTCGTCGACGGCGTCGGCGACTTCCGGCTGCTGTCCCGCCGCGCCGTCGACGCGGTCCTCGAACTCGGCGAGTACAACCGCTTCTCCAAGGGCCTCTTCTCCTGGGTCGGCTTCCCCACCACGACCTTCTCCTACGAGAACGCCGTCCGGGAGCAGGGCCGCTCCAAGTGGACCTTCGGCAAGCTCCTCAACTACGGCCTCGACGGACTCCTCTCCTTCAACAACAAGCCCCTGCGGGCCGCCGTCCACCTCGGCCTCCTCCTCACCGTCATCGCCCTCGGCTACGCGGCCTGGATCGTCGGCGACGCCCTCGTCAACGGCGTCACCACCCCCGGCTACGTCACCCTCCTCGTCACCGTCACCGCCCTCGCCGGCATGCAGATGGTGATGGCCGGGCTGATCGGCGAGTACGTCGGACGCATCTACTACGAGGTGAAGCGGCGGCCGCACTACCTGCTGAAGGAGACGGGCGGAGGTGCGGAACCGGCCGACACCCGGGTGACGGGTGAGTCGTTGTGGGAAACAGTCGCTCCGAAGTAGTGGCTCCGGCCCCGGCGACTCCCTACCATCGATCACCGCAAGGTCGTTCAACTTGACGCACGACCAGCCCGGGAGGCTCCTTTGCACCGCCGCACTGCGCTCACCGTCTCCGCCGCCCTCCTCGCCGCGGCCCCGCTGCTCACCGCCTGCGGCGGCGACGCCCATCCGGGAGCGGCGGCCGTCGTCGGCGGCGAACGGATCGAGGTGTCCAGCCTCCAGGCCCAGGTGAAGGACGTACGGGCCGCCCAGGCGGCCTCGCCGCAGTCCGCCCAGCTGGTGGCCGCCACCGGTGACCTCGGCCGCCGCAAACTCAACGCCATGATCTTCGACCGGGTCGTCGACAAGGTCGCCGAGGACAACGGCGTCAGCGCCACCCGCGCCGAGCTCCAGCAGACCCGCGCCGCCTTCGTCCGCCAGTCCGGCGGCGAGGACCAGCTCGCGGCCGTCCTCCTCCAGGAGCAGGGCGTGGCGCCCGGCCAGATCGACGACGTCGTCCGCCGCAACGTCCTCATGAACAAGATCGCCAAGAAGCTGGGCGTCACCGAGGACCCCGCCGGCCAGAAGAAGCTCACCGAGGTCTTCTCCGCCGCCGCCAAGGACCTCGCCATCGACGTGAACCCCCGCTACGGCCGCTGGGACAACTCCCAGATCCGCCTCGACACCGGCTACGACGGCGCGCCCTGGCTCCGCCAGATCAGCCAGGACCCCACGGCCGTGCAGGCGGGCGCCTGACCCGGGGTAGGTTCGAAGGGTGACTTCTGAGAGCCCCGGCCGCATCGTTCTGCTCACCGCCAGCCACCGCGTGGCCCCCGGACTGCTGTCCTGGCCCGCCTGGCAGGCGCTGCACGGGGCCGACCGGGTGCTCTGCCCCGACGAGGACCACCCCCAGCTGCCGTACCTGCGGGAGGCCGGCGTCGCCGTCGAGCACGCCCGGCCCACCGCCGAGGAGCTCGTCGAGGCCTGCGCCGGCGGCCGTACGGTCCTGCTGCTGCCCTCCGGCGAGGGGGACAGGGCGCTGACCGACGGCCTCGCCCGGCTCGCCGGCTCCGGCCGGGTGTCCATGCCCGACCTGGAGCTGCTGCCCGGCTCGTACGACCTGCCCGGCGCCCGCCTCCTCGACCTCGTGCAGGTCATGGACCGCGTCCGCCGGGAGTGCCCCTGGACCTCGCGCCAGACCCACCGGGGGCTCGCCAAGTACGCCATCGAGGAGGCGTACGAACTCGTCGAGGCGATCGAGGAGGGGGACCGGCAAGAGCTCCGCGAGGAGCTCGGGGACGTCCTGCTCCAGGTCGTCTTCCACGCCCGGATCGCCGAGGAGGACGCGGAGGAGCCGTTCTCCGTGGACGACGTCGCCGGGACGCTCGTCGAGAAGCTGATCCACCGGCACCCGCACGTCTTCGGGGACGCCACCGCCGAGACCCCCGAGGACGTCCAGGCGCACTGGCAGCGCACCAAGGCCATCGAGAAGCAGCGCGAGTCCGTCACGGACGGGGTGCCGCTCGGGCAGCCGGGGCTCGCGCTCGCCGCGAAGCTCGCGGGGCGGGTCCGGGCCGCCTCCCTCGACGTGAAGCTCCCGGCCGGAGACGGCACCGGCGACGGCATCGGTTACGAACTCCTCGCCCTCGCGGCCCGCGCCGAGGCCGCCGGAGTGGATCCGGAGGCGGCCCTGCGCGCGGCGGCCCGCACGTACCGGGACGCGATCCGGGCGGCGGAGGGCCTGGACGCCTAGGTCCGTTCGCGCGGCGCCCGGGCCTCCGGGTCGTGCCAGAGGGGGGCCGGCGGGCCCAGGAGGCGTTCGGCGGCGGTGTGGGGGCGGGTGGTGAAGCGGCCCACGGACGGCAGGGTGTCGTGGCGGATCCGCGCCGGGTCGGTGCCCAGCTCCTCCAGGGCCTCGGCGACCTCCGTCACGAAGCCCGGCGGCCCGGCGAGGTAGACGTCGTGCGCGGGCCAGTGCCCGCAGGCCCGCAGGGCCTGGAGGAGCCGCTCGGTCGCCCGGTCCCTGCGCTGCCGGGGCGCGGCCGTGATGTAGGTGACGTTCAGCCCGGGGAGGCGTTCCTTCAGGCGCTCGGCGTCCTCGCGCCCGTACAGGTACTCCCTCGCGCGGGCCACCACGAACAGCCGCCCTTCGAGCTCCGGCTCGCGCTCGGCGGCCTCCGCGAGCAGCGCCCGCACCGGGGCCCAGCCCGTGCCGCCGCATATGTAGGTGCGGAGTCCGCCCGGCGCGGTCCGCGCGGTGAGCCCGCCGCCGGGGGCGCTGAGCCGCAGCACCTCGCCCGGCCGCGTCTCGTCGACCAGCGCGGTGCTCATCGCGCCGCCCGCGATCCGGCTCACGTGCAGCTCGACCGTGCCGTCCGGGCGGGGCGCGTCGGCGAGGGAGTAGGTGCGCCAGACGCGCGGGACCCGCAGCGAGCTGACGCTGACGTACTGGCCGGGGAGGTGGGGGAGGGGCCGGCGGGGGCGGAGGGTGAGGACGGCCAGGTCGTCGCCGTACAGCTCGTGCCGGACGACGTCCGCGTCCCACCAGGCGGGCTCCCCGGCCTCCTCCGACGCGGCGGCCCCGGCCAGCATCAGATCGGCGACGAGCCCGTACGCCTCGGTCCAGGCCTTCTCCGCCTCGATGGTCCAGGCCGAGCCGGCGGCGTGCGCGAAGGCGGCGAGGAGGCTCTGGCCGACCCCGGCGTACAGCGCGGGGGAGGCGAGGAACTTGCGGTGGTCGCGGCCCAGTCGGCCGAGGTAGTCGGCGAGTCCGGGGTCCTCCAGGTGGGTCACCACGTGGGCGAGCGCGGCGAGGAGCCGGTCCCGCTGGGGGAGCATGTCCTCGGGGAAGAGCTCGCGCACACCGGGGTTGTGCCAGAAGAGGTGCGAGTAGAAGAACGTCACGGCGTGCTCGGCGCGTCTCTCGACGACCGCGAACGTGCTCCTGAGCAGCTGATGATCCACTGACAAGAATCTAAGGCACGACCTGCACCGCTTGGTGCGGGTTCTCCGGGAACGTGCCGCCCGGGGCCGCCCTGTACGGTCGTGGCGTGAGTACGACCCCCGGCCCCGCCCCCGCGCCCGACCTCTTCACCTGGGAGTTCGCGAGCGATCCGTACCCCGCCTACGCCTGGCTGCGGGAGCACGCGCCCGTCCACCGGACGACGCTGCCCAGCGGGGTCGAGGCCTGGCTGGTGACCCGGTACGCGGACGCCCGGCAGGCCCTCGCGGACCAGCGGCTCTCCAAGAACCCCGTGCACCACGTGGAACCCGGGAAGACCGGAATCCCCGGCGAGCGCAGCGCGGGCCTGATGACGCATCTGCTCAACATCGACCCGCCGGACCACACCCGGCTGCGGCGGCTCGTCTCGAAGGCCTTCACCCCGCGCCGGGTCGCCGAGTTCACCCCGCGCGTGCAGGAGCTGACGGACCGGCTCATCGACTCCTTCGTGGAGCGGGGGAGCGCCGACCTCATCCACGAGTTCGCCTTCCCGCTGCCGATCTACGCGATCTGCGACCTGCTGGGGGTGCCGGAGGAGGACCAGGACGACTTCCGGGACTGGGCCGGGATGATGATCCGGCACGGCGGGGGGCCGCGCGGCGGGGTCGCCCGGTCGGTGAAGAAGATGCGCGGCTACCTCGCCGAGCTGATCCACCGCAAGCGCGAAGAGCCGGGGGACGACCTCATCTCGGGGCTCATCAAGGCCTCCGACCACGGCGAGCACCTCACCGAGAACGAGGCCGCCGCGATGGCGTTCATCCTTCTCTTCGCCGGCTTCGAGACGACCGTCAACCTCATCGGCAACGGCGTCTACCAGCTCCTTCGCCACCCCGAGCAGCGCGAGCGGCTCCAGGCCTCGCTCGCCGCCGGGGAGACCGGGCTCCTGGAGACCGGCGTCGAGGAGCTGCTCCGCTTCGACGGGCCCGTGGAGATGGCGACCTGGCGGTACGCGACGCGGGCGCTGACCATCGGCGGGCAGGAGATCCCGGCGGGCGACCCGGTGCTGGTGGTGCTCGCCGCCGCCGACCGGGACCCGGAGCGCTTCGACGGGCCCGACGTCCTCGACCTCGCCCGGCGCGACAACCAGCACCTGGGGTACGGGCACGGCATCCACTACTGCCTGGGCGCGCCGCTCGCCCGCCTCGAAGGGCAGACGGCGCTCGCGACCCTGCTGACTCGCCTGCCGGACCTGCGACTTGCCGCCGATCCGGCCGAACTGCGGTGGCGCGGTGGGCTCATCATGCGTGGTTTGCGCACGCTTCCGGTGGAGTTCTCCCCTTCCGTACCGGTCTTGGTTACTGACGAACCATCAGAAATGTGATCTTTACGTGATCGGGGGGCGATCGGCTTGTGACGGGCGTTCGAATGCGGCTACGTTTCCCGGCAGTCTCAGCCGTCACGCGAAAGGCGCTTCTATGCGTTCCGGGAACGGACGACACCGTCGCCCCCGTCAGGCCCCCGCCCTCGTCGTCGCCGCGGGCGTGACCGGATCCGCCATGGCGCTGCCGCTGCTCGCCACCGGATCCGCCTCCGCCGCCGACGCCGCCACGTGGGACCGGGTCGCCGAGTGCGAGTCCGGCGGCCAGTGGAGCGCCAACTTCGGCAACGGGATGTACGGCGGCCTCCAGTTCACCCAGGACAGCTGGGAGCGCAACGGCGGCCTCGCGTACGCGCCCAGCCCCGACCTGGCCAGCCGTGCCCAGCAGATCGCGGTCGCCGAGAAGGCGCTCGACCGCGGCAGCGACGAGTGGGCGACCTGCGCCCCGATCGCCGGCCTGAAGAACGACGGCAAGGTCACCGGCGTGAACCCCGGCCCGGCGGTCGTCCCGACGACCCCCACGGGCCCCCTCCCCGAGTCCAACCGCACCGCGGGCGCCGACGGGACGGCCGGGCGGTCCGCCACGTCCGCGACGCCCACCGCTCCCGCGACCCCGGCCGCGCCGACCGGTCCGGCGGGCTCCGCCACCCCCGCCGCGCCGACCACGCCGGCCGTGCCCGTCACCCCGTCGGCCCCGGTCACGCCCGACGCGTCCGTTACGCCCGGTACGCCGGATTCGTCCGACACGCCGAAGGGTGACGCGCCGTCGGCCTCGCCCGGCACCGGCAAGCACCGGGGCGAGGCCGCCCCGGAGGAATCCGGCACGACGGACGGCGCGGCCGAATCCGGCCGGCACGCGGCGGGCGCGGACGCGGCCGCAGGGGCGGTCGACACCCGTTCGGCGACCGGCGAAGCGGAGAAGTCGGACACAACGGACAGTCAGGGCGCTTCGGGCGAGTACACCGTGCGGCCGGGTGACAGCCTGTCCGGCATCGCGGAGGAGAACGCGCTCCCCGGGGGGTGGACCGCCCTCTATGACGCCAACAAGAAGACGGTCGGCGCCGATCCGAACCTCATCCTCCCTGGTCAGAGCCTCGACCTGACGGAGGGTTCGACGGCGGCGGCAGGTTAGTTCGCGGGCTTATGTCCGGTTCTGGGCAAGTGAGACATGGGTCTCTTCGTCCCAACTGGCGTGTCACGTCCGCAAACTTTGCTTCCGTCACCTCCCACCTGCGCAAACACCCCCCACCGGAGGGCAAGGAAGGGCGATATTTCCGCAATCGGCCTCTTTGAACTTCCGGTGGGTCTGTGTCTACGGTCTTCACCGCTCGCCACCGCGGGCCCCGTCGACCGAAACGCCGAATCCTGCCGTCGGTCGCCGGGAACAGTCGTCGCGCAAGCGCCGAAGGCAGGAGTGGGGGACCCAAGGTAAGTGCCGGGCCCGGCCGTTGAGACAGACGGCCGACGACCGGCTTGGGGTGAAGCCGCGTGCTAGGACACGCGGCCGGGCAACTTTCCGGCCCGAACCCGACAGCTCACCTCACAGGCGTCGGTGAGGAGAATCCCCATGCTGTTTTCCGCCAAGGGCAAACACCGTCGTCCCTCCAAGGCCGCCCAGGTCGCCACGCTCGTCGGCGTCACCGGTGTCGCCGTCGCCGCCCCGCTGCTGACCGCGGGCACCGCCTCGGCCGCCACCACCGCCGAGTGGGACACCGTCGCCCAGTGCGAGTCCGGTGGCAACTGGTCCATCAACACCGGCAACGGCTTCTACGGCGGCCTGCAGTTCACCAACTCCACCTGGGCCGCCTTCGGTGGCACCGCCTACGCCCCGCGCGCCGACCTGGCGTCCAAGGCGCAGCAGATCGCCGTCGCCGAGAAGGTCCTCGCGGGCCAGGGCAAGGGCGCCTGGCCGAGCTGCGGCGTCGGCCTCTCCGGTGCCTCCTACGACGGCGGCGCCGCCGAGAGCACCCCGCAGCAGCCCGCCCCGGAGCAGACCCGGCAGGCCGCCCCGAAGCAGGAGGCCGCGCCGAAGCAGCAGGAGCGTCGCGCCGAGCAGCCGACCACCCGCAGCGAGCACCGCAAGGCCCCGAAGACCGTCACCACGCCGACCGGCAAGAAGGTCAAGAAGGGCGACGGCGAGTACAAGGTCGTCACCGGCGACACCCTCAGCAAGATCGCCCAGGCGCACGGCGTCAAGGGCGGCTGGGCCAAGCTCTTCGAGCTGAACAAGGACGTCGTCGAGAACGCCGACCTCATCTACCCGGGTCAGCAGCTCCACCTGAAGTGAGCCCGGCGGTCCGCGTGAGTCCGGCGGTTCACGCGGCCCCGACGACCCTCCCGCGGTGACCACCCCGGTCCGACGCGCCTCTCCCCCGTGCGCGCCGGACCGGGGTTTCCCCTTTCGGGGGACCTGATGGTTACTGTCCAGTAGATTCGGTGGCCTTCGTCCCGTGATGCGTGCCCTTGGGTCCTTTTTCGTCCCAGGGGGCGGGCGCGCGGCGGGCCGGAGCCCCCGCGCCGGTTAGGCTCTTGTCGCAAGGCCAAGCGACCCTGCATCGACCTTGCGTCACATCCAGCGTCACATCCCAGAAGGAGATGCTCGTGCCGTCCATCGACGTCGTCGTAGCCCGGGAAATCCTGGACTCCCGAGGCAACCCCACGGTCGAGGTCGAGGTCGGCCTCGACGACGGCAGCACCGGCCGTGCTGCTGTCCCGTCCGGCGCCTCCACCGGTGCGTTCGAGGCCATCGAGCTTCGCGACGGTGACCCGAACCGCTACCAGGGCAAGGGTGTCGAGAAGGCCGTCCTCGCCGTCATCGAGCAGATCGGACCGGAGCTCGTCGGCTACGACGCCACCGAGCAGCGCCTGATCGACCAGGCCATGTTCGACCTGGACGCCACGGAGAACAAGGGCTCGCTCGGCGCCAACGCCATCCTCGGCGTCTCCCTCGCCGTCGCGCACGCCGCCTCCGAGGCCAGCGACCTCCCGCTCTTCCGCTACCTGGGCGGCCCGAACGCGCACCTGCTGCCCGTTCCGATGATGAACATCCTCAACGGTGGGTCGCACGCCGACTCCAACGTCGACATCCAGGAGTTCATGATCGCCCCGATCGGCGCGGAGTCCTTCTCCGAGGCCCTCCGCTGGGGCACCGAGGTCTACCACACCCTCAAGGCCGTCCTGAAGGGCAAGGGCCTCTCCACCGGCCTCGGCGACGAGGGCGGCTTCGCCCCGAACCTGGACTCCAACCGCGAGGCGCTCGACCTCATCCTGGAGGCCATCAAGCAGGCCGGTTACGTCCCGGGCAAGGACATCGCGCTCGCGCTCGACGTCGCCGCGTCCGAGTTCTACAAGGACGGCAAGTACGAGTTCGAGGGCAAGTCCCGCTCGGCCGCCGAGATGACCGAGTACTACGAGGAGCTCGTCTCCGCGTACCCGCTCGTCTCCATCGAGGACCCGCTGTTCGAGGACGACTGGGCCGGCTGGAAGGTCATCACCGACAAGCTCGGCTCCAAGGTCCAGCTCGTCGGCGACGACCTGTTCGTCACCAACCCGGAGCGCCTCGCCCGCGGCATCGAGGAGGGCACCGCCAACGCCCTCCTGGTCAAGGTCAACCAGATCGGCTCGCTGACCGAGACCCTGGACGCCGTCGAGCTCGCCCAGCGCAACGGCTTCAAGTGCATGATGTCGCACCGCTCCGGCGAGACCGAGGACGTCACCATCGCCGACCTCGCCGTCGCCACCAACTGCGGCCAGATCAAGACCGGCGCCCCGGCCCGCTCCGAGCGCGTCGCCAAGTACAACCAGCTCCTGCGCATCGAGGAGATCCTCGACGACGCCGCGGTCTACGCCGGCCGCAGCGCCTTCCCGCGCTTCAAGGGCTGAGCTTCTCGCTGAAGCAGCCTCCGTACGTCCCCGCACTCGGTCCCGTACCGTGTGCGGGGACGTCCGCGTGAACAGGGGAGGCGACACGACATGGCCGCGAAGGACCGGGACCGGTTCTCGACCGCGACCCGGATCAGACTGCTCGGCGAGCAGACAGCCGCCCGTGTCTACCGCTCCCAGACCCGCCGCCAGGCCCGCCGCTCCCGGCTCACCGGCCGCGCGGCCTTCCTCGCCCTCGTGGTCTGCTCCCTCGTCGTGGCGCTCGCCTACCCGATGCGGAGCTACGTCTCCCAGCAGGGCGAGATCGCCGAACAGGAGCGCCGGGCCGCCGAGGCCGCCCGGCGGGTCGAGGAACTGAAGGACGAGAAGGCCCGCCTCCAGGACCCGGCCTACGTCCGCCGCCTCGCCCGCGAGCACCTGCACTACCTGCTCCCCGGCGAGACCGGCTTCACCGTGGACGACCCCGACGCGGAGCAGCGGCCCCGCGCCGACCAGGGCGCGGAGGACCGCCCCTGGTACGACAACCTCTGGGACGGCGTCGACCACGCCGACCGCCCCTGACCCCTCCTCCGCGACACACGAATCAAGGCAGACATGGAAACGCCCCCTCCGCAGACCGAACGCACCGAGCCCACCGAGAAGGACATCGCCGCCTTCGAGCTCCAGCTCGGCCGCCCGCCCCGCGGCCTGCGCGCCATCGCGCACCGCTGCCCGTGCGGCAACCCCGACGTCGTCGAGACCGCGCCCCGGCTCCCCGACGGCACGCCGTTCCCGACCACGTACTACCTGACCTGCCCCCGGGCGGCCTCGGCCATCGGCACCCTGGAGGCCAACGGGGTCATGAAGGAGATGCAGGCCCGGCTCGCCACCGACCCGGAGCTCGCCGCCGCCTACCGGGCCGCGCACGAGGACTACATCGCCCGCCGCGACGCCATCGAGGTCCTGGAGGGCTTCCCGAGCGCCGGCGGCATGCCGGACCGGGTCAAGTGCCTGCACGTCCTCGTCGGCCACTCGCTGGCCGCGGGACCGGGCGTGAACCCCTTCGGCGACGAGGCGCTCGCGATGCTGCCGGAGTGGTGGGCGAAGGGCCCGTGCGTGAACCCGTGCACCGACGAAGGGAAGTCCTCCGAATGACCCGGGTCGCCGGAATCGACTGCGGTACGAACTCCATCCGCCTCCTCGTCGCCGACCTCCACCCGGACACGGGCGAGCTGATCGAGCTGGACCGGCGGATGACGATCGTCCGGCTCGGGCAGGGCGTCGACAAGACGGGCCGGCTCGCCCCCGAGGCCCTGGAGCGGACCTTCGCGGCCTGCCGCGAGTACGCCGAGGTCATCAGGGAGTTCGGGGTCGGCGCCGAGCGGCTCCGCTTCGTCGCCACCTCGGCCTCCCGCGACGCCGAGAACCGCGAGGACTTCGTGAACGGGGTCGTGGAGATCCTGGGCGTGGAGCCCGAGGTCATCACCGGCGACCAGGAGGCCGAGTTCTCCTTCACCGGCGCCACCGGCGAGCTGCACGGGGACGACCGCCGCCTGGTCGTCGACATCGGCGGCGGCTCGACGGAGTTCGTCGTCGGCAACAAGCACGTCGAGGCCGCCCGCTCCGTCGACATCGGCTGCGTCCGGCTCACCGAGCGGCACGTCCGCCACGACCCGCCGACCGCCGAGGAGGTCGCCGCGATCCGCGCCGACGTCCGCGCCGCGCTCGACCTGGCCGCCGAGACCGTCCCGATCGACGCGGCCGAGACCCTCGTCGGGCTCGCCGGCTCCGTCACCACGGTCGCCGCGATCGCCCTCGGGCTCCCCGAGTACGACTCCGAGAAGGTCCACCACTCCCGGATCTCCGCCGCGCAGGTCGCCGAGGTGACCGACCGCCTCCTCGCCTCCACCCACGACGAGCGGGCCGCGATCCCCGTCATCCACCCCGGTCGGGTCGACGTGATCATCGCCGGCGCCCTCGTCCTGCGGGAGATCGTGGAGCGCGTCGGGGCCCGCGAGGTCGTCGTCAGCGAGCACGACATTCTCGATGGGATCGCCCTATCCGTGGCATAGCGGGCGACTATCGAGCCCTCCCGGGAGGGTCTTTCGATAGAAGTTCGTGAAGTTCTTCACAAGGAAAAGGGCCCTGATGGCGCCGGAGGAAGGTCTTTAGGCCCTCCGAGGGGCGTCTCAGGGCCCTTTCGCAGGTGCGAGGGCTACTTCGCTCGCTGTTTCCATCGTGTGAACGCACCGTGCGCGCCGACGTGAACAGGCCCTCTCCAGGCCAGTTCACAAGGGGTGAACAACGTTCGCCCTTGCACCCTGGTTCCTTTGCAACACCATGACATGGATCACGTGGGCGGCGGAGTGTAGCAGAGGTGTCTCCGAACCTTGTGAAGGGGCGCACGAGCACCCCCCTCGGGCGGGGTGGATACTCGATCCCATGAGCACCACGGAGCGTCCCAGGATCCTCGTAGTAGGCGGCGGGTACGTAGGCCTGTACGCAGCTCGGCGCATCCTCAAGAAGATGCGCTACGCGGAGGCGACCGTCACGGTCGTCGACCCGCGGTCGTACATGACCTACCAGCCCTTCCTGCCCGAAGCCGCCGCCGGCAGCATCTCGCCGCGTCACGTCGTCGTCCCGCTGCGACGCGTCGTCCGCGGAGCGGAGGTGCTCACCGGCCGGGTCACCACCATCGACCAGGACCGCAAGGTCGCCACGATCGCGCCGCTCGTCGGCGAGGCGTACGAGCTGCCGTTCGACTACCTGGTCATCTCGATGGGCGCGGTCTCCCGCACCTTCCCGATCCCCGGCCTCGCCGAGCAGGGCATCGGCATGAAGGGCATCGAGGAGGCCATCGGCCTGCGCAACCACGTCCTCGAGCAGCTCGACAAGGCCGACTCGACCACCGACGAGGAGGTCCGCCGCAAGGCGCTGACCTTCGTCTTCGTCGGCGGTGGCTTCGCCGGCGCCGAGACGATCGGCGAGGTCGAGGACATGGCCCGCGACGCCGCGAAGTACTACACGAACGTGTCCCGCGAGGACATGCGCTTCGTCCTGGTCGACGCGGCCGACAAGATCCTTCCCGAGGTCGGCCCGAAGCTCGGCCAGTACGGCAAGGAGCACCTGGAGTCCCGCGGCATCGAGATCTACCTCGAGACCTCCATGGACTCCTGCGTCGACGGCCACGTCGTGCTGAAGAACGGCCTCGAGGTCGACTCCAACACGATCGTCTGGACCGCCGGTGTGAAGCCGAACCCGGCGCTCTCCCGCTTCGGTCTGCCGCTCGGCCCCCGCGGCCACGTGGACTGCAACGAGAAGCTCCAGGTCAACGGCATGGACTACGTCTGGGCCGCGGGCGACAACGCCCAGGTCCCGGACATGGCCGCGATCAAGGCCGGCGTCCCGCGCGAGCGCGCCTGGTGCCCGCCGAACGCCCAGCACGCCCTGCGCCAGGCCAAGGTCCTCGGCGACAACGTGGTGGCCGGTATGCGCGGCTTCCCGCAGAAGGAGTACAGCCACGCCAACAAGGGCGCGGTGGCTGGCCTCGGCCTGCACAAGGGCGTCGCGATGATCGTCATGGGCAAGATGAAGATCAAGCTCAAGGGCCGTCTCGCCTGGTACATGCACCGTGGCTACCACGGCATGGCGATGCCGACCTTCAACCGCAAGATCCGCGTCTTCGCCGACTGGACCCTCGGCATGTTCCTCAAGCGCGAGGTCGTGTCGCTCGGTGCCATGGAGACGCCGCGCGAGGAGTTCTACGAGGCGGCCAAGCCCGCCCCGGCGCCGGCCGCCCCGGCGCAGGAGAAGGCCAAGGCCTCGTAAGACCCCTGCGACGACAGCAGTAACACGCAAGGCCGTAAAAGGGCCGTCCGCCATCCGTGGTGCGGACGGCCCTTCGCGTGTTTTGCCGACTTGTTGCGCGGCGGCGGGACTGGAAACGCCTACGTACGGTGTTCCCTTGGTGACGAGCATTTCTGGGGCATGAGATCACGGAGGTGTGCACCATGGCCGACGCCGCGTCGCGGCTGACGACTCTCGCCGAGGAACTCCTCGGAGGACCGCTCCCGGTCCGCCTGCGAGCCTGGGACGGCAGTGAGGCCGGACCTGAGGGCGGCCCCGTCCTGATCGTCCGCGACCGCCGGGCCCTGCGCAGGATGATCTGGAAACCCGGCGAACTGGGCCTGGCCCGCGCCTGGGTGGCCGGCGAGATCGACGTCGAGGGAGATCTCTACGCCCTCCTGGACCGGCTCTCGGGCCTCCTGTGGGAGCGCGGCGAGGAGACCAGGAGCCTGCTCGACTCCGCACGCGACCCGAAGCTCCGGGCCGCCGCCCGCGAACTGCTGCTGCTCGCCGGTCCCCTGCCGCCGCCGCGGCCCCCGGCCGAGGAGATGCGCGGCCGCAGCGGCAGCCGGCACAGCAGGCGCCGCGACAAGCAGGCGATCAGTCACCACTACGACGTGGGCAACGACTTCTACGAACTGGTCCTCGGACCCTCGATGGTCTACTCGTGCGCGTACTGGACCGAGAACGGCACCCTGGAGGACGCCCAGCGCGACAAGCTGGACCTCATCGCCCGCAAGCTGAACCTCAAGGAGGGCGACCGGCTCCTCGACGTGGGCTGCGGCTGGGGCTCCATGGCCATCCACGCCGCCCGCGAGTACGGCGCCCGGGTCGTCGGCATCACCCTCTCCCGCGAACAGGCCGCCTACGCCCGCAAGCGGATCGCCGACGAGGGCCTCACCGACCTGATCGAGATCCGCGTCCAGGACTACCGGGACGTCCCCGACGGCCCGTACGACGCGATCTCCTCGATCGGCATGGCCGAGCACGTCGGCACCGTGAAGTACCGGGAGTACGCCGACACCCTGTACGGCCTCCTCAAGCCCGGCGGGCGGCTCCTCAACCACCAGATCTCCCGGCGCCCCGAACCCGACGAGGAGGCCTACGAGATCGACGTCTTCATCGACGCGTACGTCTTCCCCGACGGCGAACTCGCCCCCATGGGACGCACCCTGACGACCCTGGAGGACGCCGGCTTCGAGGTGCGGGACGTGGAGGCGATCCGCGAGCACTACGCCCTCACGCTGCGCCGCTGGGTGGCGAACCTGGAGGCCGACTGGGACCGGGCGGTACGGCTCACCTCGCCCGGCCGGGCCCGGATCTGGCGGCTCTACATGGCGGCCTCGGCGGTCTCCTTCGAACGCAACCGGATCGGCGTGAACCAGTTCCTGGCGGTGAAGACCCCGGTGTCCGGGGTGAGCGGGACGGCGCTGCGGCCGCGCGTCTGGCAGGAGTGACGTTCCGGTGGAACGACGAAGGGCCGGCCTCCCCGACGGGGAGACCGGCCCTTCGCGCATCCGTGCTACTCGGCCTTGATGGCGGAGAGCATGTTCAGCTTCGCCGCGCTCCGGGCCGGCCACAGGGAGGCGAGGACGCCGACCAGGGCGGCCAGGACCACGAAGAGGCCGACGCGGTCCCAGGGCACGACCAGGCCGTAGCCCGGCAGGCTGCTCTCGAAGGTCTTGCCGAGGGCCCAGGCGAGGAAGGTGCCGAGGCCGATGCCGACGACCGCGCCGAACACCGAGATGACCACGGCCTCCAGACGGACCATCCGCTTCACCCGGCGCCGGTCGAGACCGATCGCCCGGATCATGCCGATCTCCTGCTGCCGCTCGAAGACGGACATCGCGAGGGTGTTGACGACACCGAGGACGGCGATGACCAGGGCCATCGCGAGCAGGCCGTACATGATGTTCAGGAGCAGGTTGATCTGCCCGCCGAAGGTGTCGCGGATGTCCTTCTGGTCCAGGACGGTGATGGCCGGGTTGTCGCCCATGGCCTTGGCCAGCGCCCGCTCGTTCGCGTCGCTCGGGCCGCCGTCGGTGGAGACGAAGATCTGCGGGATGTACGGCTGCGGGTCGTGCGCGTCGAGGATCTTCGCGTCCACGAGGACGGGGGAGAGGAACTCGCTGTCCTGGTAGATCGCGCCGACGGCCAGCGTGTCCTTCTTCTTGTCCACGTACTCGACCGGGACGCCGGAGCCGACCTTCAGACCGCGGCTCTTGGCCGTCTTCTCCGCGACGGCGATCTTCCCCTCGCCGAGGGACGCCAGCGAACCGTTCACGACCTCGACCTTGAGGACCTTCCCGATGTCGCCGGGGGTGACGCCGGAGGCGGAGACGTACGTGCCCTTGAGGTCGAAGGCGCCCGCCTGCTGCGGGGAGACGGCGGTGACGCCCGGGGCCTTCTCCAGGGCCGTCAGGGCCTCGTGCGACAGACCGCCGCCGCTGGCCATGGTGACCATGTAGTCGGCCTTGATCTGGTCGACGGTCATCTTGTCCAGGGCCTGGCCGGCGCTGACGCCGATGACCGAGAGGCCGGTGACCAGGGTGAGGCCGATGGCGAGCGCGGAGCCGGTGGCGCCGGTGCGGCGCGGGTTGCGGACCGCGTTGAGGCCGGCGAGCTTTCCGGAGATCCCGAAGAGCATCTCGAAGAGGGGACGGATCAGGGCGATCACGGGCCGGACGAGGAACGGGATGAGGATGATGACGCCGATGAGGGTGGCGAAGGCGCCGCCCGCGATGGTCATGCGGCCCTCGTCGCCGCCGGCGTTCGCGCCGAGCACGATGAGGACGGCGCCGATCGCGGTGATCGCGGCGCCGATCGAGTTCCGTACGACCAGCGACTTGGCGTTGGGCGTCGCGTGGACGCTGTTCATCGCGGCGACCGGCGGGATCTTCGCGGCCCGGCGGCCGGGCAGCCAGGCGGCCAGCGTGGTGATGACGACGCCGACGCCGAAGGCGGCCACGGCCGGGGTGGCGCCGAGGACCAGGTCGCCGTCCGGGACCTTCATGTCGAAGGCGGCCATGCCGGAGCGCAGGGCCACGGCGAGCCCGATGCCGAGGACGTATCCGACGGTGGAGGCGAGCAGGCCGACGATGCCGGCCTCGGCCAGGACGGAGCGGGTGATCTGCCGGCGCGAGGCGCCGACCGCGCGCATCAGGGCCAGTTCCTTGGTGCGCTGGGCGACCAGCATCGTGAAGGTGTTGGAGATCAGGAAGATGCCGACGAAGAGCGCGATGCCGGCGAAGCCCAGGAGGACCTGGTTGAGGGCGCCGAGGCCGTCCTCGATCTGCTTGGCCTGCTCGTCGGCGAGGGCCTGGCCGGTCTGGGCGGTGGCGGCCTTCGGGACGACCTTCAGGACCTCGTCGCGGAGCTTCTCGGCGTCGGCGCCGGGGGCCGCCGTGACGTTCATGTCCGAGTAGTAGCCGGGCTTCAGGTAGAGCTTCTGGGCGACCGGCGCGTCGAAGACGACGAGGCTGCCGCCCGCGTTGACGGCACCGTCCTCGGTGGTGAAGACGCCGGAGAGGGTGAACTCCTTCACCGGGCCGTTGGTGGCGACCCGCACCCGGTCGCCGACCTCGTAGCCGCCCTTGTCGGCGGTGTCCTTGTCGAGGGCGACCTGATCGGCCGCGACCGGGCCGGTCCCGGCGGTGAAGGCGAGGGCCGGGTCCTTGCCGTCCTTGCCGGGGGCGAAGTTGGTGCCCTTGTTGGACCAGCCGGCGCCGATCAGCTTCCCGTTCTTGTCGGGCACGCCGGCGAAGCCGTCGACGCGGGGGGCGACGGCGGTGACGCCGTCGAGCTTCGCGACCTCGTCGACGGTCCGCTGGGAGAGGCCGGGGTTCTTGACGGCCTCCTCCGGGTTCGGCCGGAGGCTGACGGCGACGGCCACGTCGTCGTAGCTCTTGGCCGACTGGTTGCGGAAGGCCTGGGAGAGGGTGTCGGTGAAGACGAGGGTGCCGGAGACGAAGGCCACGCCGAGCATCACGGCGAGGACGGTCATCAGCAGCCGCGCCTTGTGCGCGAGCACGTTGCGCAGGGCGGTACGGAACATGGCGGGGTCCTGAAGTTCGAGAAGGCGGAGGGCGGGAGCGGCTCGGGGCCGCGTCAGCTCGTACGGCCCTTGGCGTCGAAGGCCTTCATGCGGTCGAGGACGCCGTCCGCCGTCGGGCGCAGCATCTCGTCGACGATCCGGCCGTCCGCGAGGAAGATCACGCGGTCCGCGTAGGAGGCGGCCATCGCGTCGTGGGTGACCATGACGACGGTCTGGCCCAGCTCGCGCACCGAGTTGCGCAGGAAGCCGAGGACCTCGGCGCCCGAGCGGGAGTCCAGGTTTCCGGTCGGCTCGTCGCCGAAGATGATCTCGGGGCGGGAGGCGAGGGCGCGGGCCACGGCCACGCGCTGCTGCTGGCCGCCGGAGAGCTCGGAGGGGCGGTGGCTGAGCCGGCCGGAGAGGCCGAGCATGTCGATGACCTGCTGCACCCACTGCTTGTCGGCCTTGCGGCCCGCGATGTCCATCGGCAGCGTGATGTTCTCCAGGGCCGTCAGCGTCGGCAGCAGGTTGAAGGCCTGGAAGATGAAGCCGATCTTGTCCCGGCGCAGCTGGGTGAGCTGCTTGTCCTTCAGGGTGGAGAGCTCCGTCTCGCCGATCCGGACCGAGCCGGAGGAGAAGGAGTCCAGGCCGGCGACGCAGTGCATCAGCGTCGACTTGCCGGAGCCGGAGGGGCCCATGATCGCGGTGAACTCGCCCTGGCGGAAGTCCACGCTGACCCGGTCGAGCGCGACCACCTGGGTCTCGCCATGGCCGTAGACCTTCGAGAGGTCCGTGGCGCGGGCGGCCACCGCGGTGGCACGGGACACGGTGGGGGTGGTGGTCACGGGAGGACTCCTGTCACTGGGACTGCGATGCGGGAACCCCTTCATCGTGTCGAACGTTCACGCGCTCGACGTCAGTCCACGTGCCCGTTCCGGGGGCAGCCTCCAGTCGGACCAGGGGTCCGGTCCCTCCTCCTTTGGGATGACAGGACCCCTGACACGATCCACCGGGTGGAGGTGACAGACCTGCGGCGACTTTTCGTCATTCCAGCGGGTACGGCTTTGCGCCTGCGACCCCCGTCACAGTTTGCCGAAACGGCCCCCACCTGCGCTGACGCACCCTCAGACGTCAATAAAATAAGACAACATCGGCCCGATGTTCCGCTGATCGAGGGAAAGCGTCCCGATAGGCTCATGTGCCGACGCGGAGCTTCGCGGCGACGCCCGGATGGTGGAACGCAGACACGGCGAGCTTAAACCTCGCTGGCCTTCGGGCCGTACCGGTTCGAGTCCGGTTCCGGGCACCACGGTTCGTCAGGACGGCAGGCGGTCGAGCAGCCAGGAGCCGTACTCCTTGGAGAGGAGCGGGCCGGCCTCGCCCGCCTCGCCGGTGATCGTCTCGTCGGCGTCCCCGTCGGTCAGGCCGTCGGCCGCGCCACCGTCGACCATGCGCAGGAAGAGCGGCCGCCGCGGCCGCCCGCCCATCCGGTCCAGCTCGGCCTCGTCCTCCAGCTCGGGGGCGGCGCCGGCGTGGGAGAAGTGGACCGAGGTCCGGTGGTCGATCCCCTGGTACTCCATGGCCGCGAGGCCGTAGCGGGCGGCGAGGGCGCCGTGCCCGGTGCCGCCGACGGCGAGCGGGGCGGAGCCGTACCGCTCGGCGACCGCGCGCAGGACCGTGTTCTGGACGGCGCCGCCGTCGCCGGTCATGGAGCCGTCCTCGGAGAGGGCGAGCAGGATCAGGTCGTACCCGCGCGCGTGGAGCTCGGCGCGGAGCGGGTACGCGTCGTGGTCGGCGGCCTCGGTGAGGGTGGTGAGGTCGGTGCCGGAGTCGCCGACGAGGATCACGGGCCTCGTGAGGTGCTCGCCCGCGAGGAAGACCCACGCGGTCGCGTTGCGCAGGGTCCAGACGGCGTTCGGTGCGGTGGTCATCGGCGCTCCCGTGGAGGGGGTGGTTCCTGACGGGGCGAGCCTGGCGGAGCGGGACCGCCCGCCGCCGACGAAGATCGAAAGATGACGGGAAAAGATCCTCCCCGAGCACTAGGGAGTTTCTTTTGCCTACGCATTACTCTTGACGAAGGCCCGCGCCGTGCGGGCCGCCATGGAGGAGTGAGATGAGGAGCAGCAACCCGGTCTTCTCGCGACGGGGGTTCAGCCGCGACGCCGGCTACGCGGGCTTCAACGCGCAGCAGCCGCAGGCCGGGGGCCCCGCCGTCGGAACGAACCCGTACGCCACCGGCAACCCGTACGCCCAGGGCGCGGCGAACCCGTACGCGACCAACCCGTACGCCCCGCAGGACACCCAGCTCGGCGCCCCGCAGCAGGCCCGCGGCAACGTGATGACGATCGACGACGTCGTGAGCCGTACGGCCATGACGCTCGGCACGGTCGTGCTCACCGCCGTCCTGTCCTGGCTGCTGCTGCCGGTCGACCCGGCGAACCTCAACAAGTCGTACGGCATCGCCATCGGCGCCGGCCTGGTCGCCATGGTCCTGTCGCTGGTGCAGTCCTTCAAGCGCAAGCCGTCGCCGGCGCTGATCCTGGCCTACGCGGCCTTCGAGGGCGTCTTCCTCGGCGTCATCTCGGCCGCCGTCTCGACGTACATCGCCGACGGCGTGGTCGTCCAGGCGGTCCTGGGCACGATGGCGGTCTTCGCCGGCGTGCTCATCGCCTACAAGATGGGCTGGATCCGCGTCACCCGCCGCTTCTACGGCTTCGTGATGGCCGCCGCGATGGGCTTCGTGATCCTCATGGCGGTCAACCTGCTGTTCTCGATCTTCGCCGGTGGTGACGGCCTCGGCTTCCGCAGCGGTGGCCTCGGCATCGTCTTCGGCATCGTCGGCATCATCCTGGGCGCCTGCTTCCTCGCCCTCGACTTCAAGCAGGTCGAGGACGGCGTGACCTACGGCGCGCCGCGCGAGGAGGCCTGGCTGGCCGCCTTCGGTCTCACCATGACCCTGGTGTGGATCTACCTGGAGATGCTGCGTCTGCTGTCGATCCTCCAGGGCGACGACTGACGGGTCGCGCACCGACCCCGAAGGGCCCGTCCGGCTTCGCGCCGGGCGGGCCCTTCCGCGTGTCCGGGGTGCGGCTCAGAGCAGCCTGCGGGCCGCCCGCCGCAGGTCGTACTCGTGGATGATCGCCTTCGCGTAGCCGTACGTCAGCTCGTGCGCGCCGCGGAGCCAGCTGACGCGCTCCTCGAAGCGGAGGAGGGAGGGGCCCTCCTCGACGGTGCGCATCCAGTCGGAGATCTCACGACCGGTGCGGCGGGGGATCCGGGCCATCAGGTTGCGGTGGGTCTCCGCGGAGAAAGTCTGGGACATCGGCGCCTCCGGACGCTTCGTACCGTGCACTCCTCGTACTCCTTCCCGTCACCGTGCCGAAGGGCAGGTCCGTTGGCAAGGGTGCCGGGCGGACGCGTAGGGTCGCGGCGTGCACGATACGAGTGAGTTGACCGCCGCCGTCGAGCGGTTCGCCGACCGGCTGCGGGCGGCCCCGCACAGCCGCCTCCAGAAGGGCGCGGCGGCCGAGGGCCTGGCCCTCGCCAGGGAGCTGGCGGCCCGCGCCCAGCGCGCCGAGGACCCGGACCGGGAGCCGAGGACCATGCCGGACGCGGGCCTGTTCGCGGTCGGCGACCAGGTCGCCGTCGCCGGGAACGATCTGGCCGAGATCCTGCGAACGGCCCCGGCCGGCTCCCACGAGGGGGAACTGGACGAGGCCGTGAGGCTGGTGCGGGAGGCCGTGGAGCGCTCGGGGCTGTAGAAGCCCCTGGGGGGCTTACAGGGAGGCGATGACGCGGTCCGCGAGGATGTAGACGTTCTCCTCGTCCGAGTCGCCGTACGAGAAGGTCAGGGCGAAGGCGCCCGAGACGCCCGAGCCGCCGAGCAGGACCGGGGTGCGGCCCGAGCGCAGGGCCTCGGCGAGGCGCTCCGCGGTCTCGCGGTGGCCCGGGGTCATACAGAGCGTGGTGCCGTCCGCGAAGACGTACACGTCGAGGGTGCCGAGCGGGCCCGGGCGGACGTCGGTGAGCGCGGTGCGGGTGTCCGCGAGCTCCTCCAGGCGGGCCACCGTCCGCTCGTGGTCGGTGACGACCGGGGTCTGCACCGGCACGAAGTCCGGGTGCGAGGGGTGCCGGCGGCGGGCCGCGGCCAGCTCGGCCGAGTCCTCGGGGTACTCGTCGAAGGTGTCGAAGGCGTCCAGCGGGTCGGGGCCGTCCAGCGCGGCGGCCTCCGCTTCCATGGCCTCCAGGGCCATCGCCTCCAGGCCCACGAAGTCGGCCTGGCGCGGCACGAAGAAGGCGCCCTCGTCGACCGGGCCGACCGGACCGCCGAGCAGGGACGGGGCGTCGGCCGCGTCACGGGCCTCCTGCGCGGCCCAGAAGGCGCGCGCCTCGGCGAGCTCGCGCTCGCGCTCCTCGGCCAGCGCCTCGGCGACCGCGGCCCGTATCTCCGCGGCGGGCGTGGCGCGGGCCGCGGGGACCGTGGCGCCGTGCCCGGCGGTCAGCTCGCCCCGCAGGGCGCTGACCTCCTTGCGGAGACCGTGGACGGCGTGCAGGGCAGCAGCGCCCACGGCCGTGGCAGCGGCCGTGGTCAGCAGCAGGGCAAGAGACATGGCGCTCACTGACGTACTCCCGATTCCGAGTCGATCCCCCGACTTCCTACATCAGCTTGTCCCGGGGCGGTGCCCGCTGTCAGTGCATTACGTCACGAATTGGACAGGTATTTCTGCCAGGCGTTTAGTCCTGAAACGCCTCTGACCTGGGAAAACAATCTCCCCCGGGATATAGGTCACATCCTGGGGGAGATTCGGTCACGGCTCGGACGCGGTGCGGTTGACGCGCTCGGTCCGTGGAGAGCGGGGGGTCCCGCTCCGGCTCAGCTCAGTCGCTCGCTTCTCCGGTCGCACTGAGCCTCGCCACCGCTGCGGGCAGGTGCCGCCTTCGTTCCTCAGGCGACCCCTACCCTCCGCTACGGCTCAGCTCAGTCGCTCGATGACCATCGCCATGCCCTGGCCGCCGCCGACGCACATGGTCTCCAGGCCGAACTGCTTGTCGTGGAACTGGAGGCTGTTGATCAGCGTGCCGGTGATCCGGGCGCCGGTCATGCCGAAGGGGTGGCCGACGGCGATGGCGCCGCCGTTGACGTTCACCTTGTCCAGGTCCAGGCCCAGGTCCTGGTAGGACGGGATGACCTGGGCGGCGAAGGCCTCGTTGATCTCGGCGAGGTCGATGTCGCCGATGGTCAGGCCGGCGCGCTTGAGGGCCTGCTTCGAGGCCTCGACCGGGCCGAGGCCCATGATCTCGGGGGAGAGGCCGGAGACGCCGGTGGAGACGATCCGGGCCAGCGGGGTCAGGCCGAGCTCGCGGGCCTTGGTGTCCGACATGATCACGAGGGCGGCGGCGCCGTCGTTCAGCGGGCAGCAGTTGCCGGCGGTGACGAGGCCGTCGGGGCGGAAGACGGGCTTGAGGCCCTGCACGCCCTCCAGGGTCACGCCGGCGCGCGGGCCGTCGTCCTTCGACACGACCGTGCCGTCGGGCAGCGTCACCGGGGTGATCTCGCGCTCCCAGAAGCCGTTCTTGATGGCCTGCTCGGCGAGGTTCTGCGACCGTACGCCGAACTCGTCCATCTCCTGGCGGCTGATGCCCTTCCAGCGGGCCAGGTTCTCCGCGGTCTGGCCCATCGCGATGTACGCGTCGGGGACGAGGCCGTCCTCGCGCGGGTCGTGCCAGGTCGAGCCCTCGGACTCGGCGACGGCCTTGGTGCGGGCCTCGGCCTCGGCGAACAGCGGGTTGTGCGTGTCCGGCCACGAGTCGGAGTTGCCCTTGGCGAAGCGGGACACCATCTCGACACCGGCCGAGATGAAGACGTCGCCCTCGCCCGCCTTGATCGCGTGCAGCGCCATGCGGGAGGTCTGCAGGGAGGAGGAGCAGTACCGGGTGATCGTGCAGCCCGGCAGGTGGTCCATGCCCATCTGCACGGCGACGATGCGGCCCAGGTTGTTGCCCTGCTCACCGCCGGGCAGACCACAGCCCAGCATCAGGTCGTCGATGTCCCGCGGGTCCAGCTCCGGCACCTTCGCCAGGGCCGCCTGGATGATCGTGGCGGTCAGGTCGTCCGGCCGCAGGTCCTTCAGCGAGCCCTTGAAGGCCCGGCCGATGGGGGAGCGGGCGGTCGAGACGATCACGGCTTCGGGCATCACGGCTCCATGAGGGTGCGGTGGGGGCGGACTGAAAGGGAAGTTACCTGTACGTACCGCACGGGTCACCGCCCTGACGGTGTGACGCGGGCCTCTTTTCTAAGCAACCGCTCAGCCACGGGCCCGCGGCTGAGCGGGGCGGCGCCCTCCGCCTGGGGCTTCGCCCCCGCCCGTGGGGGCCGCGCCCGTGCGGGGCGGTGCGCTTCGCCCGGGGCTTCGGCCACGCCCCGTGTGGTGCCCGCACCCGCCTGGGGCTCCGCCCCGCCCCGTGTGGGGCCCGCGCCCGGCGGGGCGGTGCGCTTCGCCTGGGGCTTCGCCCCCGCCCCGTGTGGGGCCCGCACCCGCCCCGTGTGGGCCGCGCGCCCGGCGGGGCGGTGCCCCCTCCCACCCGCCGTGTGGGCAATCGTCCCGCTGGGGCGGGACGGGTGGGCACACGGGAC
>NZ_JBIRQU010000005.1:62188-626527 GCF_044333355.1 Streptomyces sp. NPDC021012 | reverse complement strand
TACCCGTGATCGGGTGACACTCGCGTTGAGCGGGACGATCAGGCCGGAATAGGGCCGATCGTCCACAGCGTCCTCGCTGTAGTGTTGCCACCCCGGAGGGTGGACTTTTTCAAAGGAACCTCGACCATCCGGAGATGGACGGGGTATCAACTAATCTGGCGTTGATTTTTGGCACGCTGTTGAGTTCTCAAGGTGCGGACGCTTCCTTCGTTCCCGTTTCCGGGCCCTCCGGGCGCTTCCTTCGTTTCCGACTCTATCAGATCTTTCCGATCCGATTTCCTCGGTGCTTTCCGGTCCCATTCGCTTTCGCTCCGGGCCCTTCCGGCGGTTCCGACTCTATCAGATCCTTTCGGCGTCTGATTCCCAGTCAGGGGGGTTTGTCTTTCCGGCTGTTGGGCCGTTCCGACGTCTCAAACTCTAGCGGGTTTCCCCGGCGACTCATAATCGAGCCATTCGAAATGAATTTCGGCATGCCGAAATTCGTCCCGGTGGGGAGTTGGTGCTGAGTAGAGGTGCCGCATCTGCGGCGGGAGTGGTCGTCGAAGAACCGTTCCGGCTCCGTGACAACTCGGAGAACCTTACGGATCGGGAGGGGGCGTGTCAACCCCCGTCCGGCCGCCCGCTCGGGGGCGTCAGTCGAGGTCGGTCAGGCGGCCGCCGGCGTCGGGCTGGGTGAGCTCGACGCGGCGGAGGAGGCGGATGAGGACGTCGCCGAGGACGCCCCTCTCCTGGGTGGTGAGGTCCTGGAGGAGGTCCTCCTCGAAGTCGGTTGCCATGCGCATGGCCTCCAGCCACTTCGAGCGGCCCTCGTCGGTGAGCTCGACGATGACGCGGACGCGGTTGTTCTCGTCGCGGTCGCGGGTGACCAGGCCCTCGCCGGCCATGCGGTCGATGCGGTGGGTCATCGCGGCCGGGGTGAGGCCGAGGCGCTTGGCGAGCTCGCCGGGGCCGAGGCGGTAGGGCGCGCCGGCGAGGACGAGGGTCTTGAGGACCTCCCACTCCGCGTTGCTGATGCCGAGGTCGGAGAGCTGGCGGCCGTACGCCACGTTCATCCGGCGGTTCAGCCGGCCGAGGGCGGAGACGACCTTCTCCACCTGGGGGTCGAGGTCGCGGTACTCGCGCTGATACGCGGCGATCTGCTCGTCGAGGCTCGGCTCCTGGGGAGCGGTGTCGGACATGCGGCGAGTATCCCACGGGTCACGTTGGCGTTGAAGTCCTTCGGTGTGTATTGTTAAGGCGTTAACTTTAGTGTTGAAGTCTTCAGGGTTCAGGCCTACAGATCTGAACCGCGACCGAAGTGGGTGAGTGTGACCAAGGCGAGGGGCGCGGCGATGCGTCGTATCCAGGCAGGCAGCGCGCTGAGCGCGTTCGGACTCGGCTTCACCGTGCCGTACCTCTATGTGTACGTGGCGCAGGTGCGGGATCTGGGCGCTGCGACGGCGGGCATCGTGCTGGCCGTCTTCGCCATGGCCGCACTGGTGGTGCTGCCCTTCAGCGGGCGGGCCATCGACCGGCGCGGGCCCGTGCCGGTGCTCCTCGTGGCCTCGGTCGCCGCCGCGGTGGGCGCGGTGGCGATGGGCTTCGCCTCCAGCGTGCCTGCGGCCGTGGGGGCCGCGGTGCTCCTTGGCGCCGGTACGGCCGTGCTGCAGCCGGCCCTCGCCACGATGATCGTCTGGTGCTCGGAGCCCGCCGGGCGGACCCGGGCCTTCGCGATGCAGTTCTTCCTGCAGAACCTGGGTCTCGGCATCGGCGGTCTGATCGGCGGTCTGCTGGTCGACACGAGCCGGCCGGGCAGCTTCATCCTGCTGTTCTCGATCGAGGCGGCGATGTTCCTGGTGCTCGCCGCGATCGTCGGGACGGTCCGGATGCCGGGCTCCCCCGCGCTCCAGGGCGCCCGTCCGTCCGAGGGCGGCAAGGGCGGCGGTGTCCGCGCGCTGCTCGGGCACAAGGCGATGGTGCAGCTGTGCGTCCTCGGCTTCGTGCTGTTCTTCGCCTGCTACGGGCAGTTCGAGTCGGGTCTCGCGGCGTACGGCACGGAGGCCGCCGGCATCCAGCCGTCGACGCTCGGGATCGCGCTGGCCGCCAACACGGCGGTCATCGTGGCCGCCCAGTTCCTGGTGCTGAAGTTCGTCGAGCGCCGCAAGCGGACCCGGGTGATCGCGGCCGTCGGTCTGATCTGGACCGTGGCGTGGCTGATCGCCGGGTACGCGGGGCTGGGGCACGGCAGCCAGGCGATGGCGACGGCGGCCTTCGTCTCCACGTACGCCCTCTTCGGGCTCGGTGAGGCGATGCTGTCGCCGACGGTGGCGCCGCTGGTGGCCGATCTGGCGCCGGAGTCGATGGTCGGGTCGTACAACTCGGCCTTCGCCCTGGTGAAGCAGCTGGCGCTGGCCGTCGGTCCGGCCGTGGGCGGGCCCATGGGGGCCGCGCTGCACGGGCCGTACATCGTGACCTTCGTGCTGTTCTCGCTCGGGATCACGTTCCTGGCCCTGCGGCTGGGCAAGCGGCTCACCCCCGAGCAGGACCAGCCTTCGCTGGCGCTCAAGCCGTCGAAGGTGGTCGCCCGGCACGAGCCGGTGCGCGAGAGCGAGACCGCGGCCGCCTAGGCCGCCCGGGCCGGATCAGTCCGGCAGGGCGAACTCGCACCAGACCGCTTTGCCGCCGCCCGGTGTGCGGCGGCTGCCCCAGGACGAGGCGATCGTCGCGATGATCGAGATTCCGCGACCCGCCTCGTCCTCCGTTTCCGCCCGGCGGCGGCGCGGCAGGTGGTCGTCGCCGTCCGTGACCTCGATGATCAGGCGGCGGTCGGTGCGGCGGAGCCGCAGGCGCATGGGCGGGGTGCCGTGCTGGAGGGAGTTCGCCACGAGCTCGCTGGTGGCGAGGACGCCCAGGTCGCGCAGTTCGACCGGGAAGCGCCAGGAGGAGAGGACGCCGGAGGCGAAGGCACGCGCGCGGGGGGCGGCCTCCACGCCGCCGAGGAGTTCCAGGGCGGCGTTGTGGAAGAGCTCGGCGTCCGGGCCCTTGCGGGAGGGGTGCTGGACGACCAGGACGGCGACGTCGTCGTCGTGCTCGGCGGTGACGCCGAGGGCGCGCAGGAGCCGGTCGCAGACCACCTGCGGGGTGCCGCTGGCGCCGGACAGGGCGCGGGCCAGGGCGGCGACGCCCTCGTCGATGTCCTCGCGGCGCCGCTCGACCAGGCCGTCCGTGTAGAGGACGGCGGTGGAGCCGGGCGGCAGGGCGATGGAGCCCGAGGCGTGCAGCCAGCCGCCGGTGCCGAGGGGCGGGCCGGTGGGGTCCTCGGCGCGGCGGACGGTGCCGTCCTCGTCCCGTACGAGGATCGGGAGGTGGCCGGCGGAGGCGTACACCAGCTTGCCCTCGTTGGGGTCGTGGATCGCGTACACGCAGGTGGCGATCTGGCTGGCGTCGATCTCGGCGGCGAGGCCGTCGAGGAGCTGGAGGACCTCGTGCGGGGGCAGGTCCAGGCGCGCGTAGGCCCGGACGGCGGTGCGGAGCTGGCCCATGACGGCGGCGGCGCGCACGCCGCGGCCCATCACGTCGCCGATGACGAGGGCGGTGCGGCCCGCCCCGAGGGTGATCACGTCGTACCAGTCGCCGCCGACGGCCGCGTCCGCGACGCCGGGCTGGTAGGTGGCGGCGATCCGCAGGTCGTCGGGCTGCTCCAGTTCCTGCGGGAGCAGGGAGCGCTGGAGGGTGACGGCGGTCTCGCGGTGCCGGCGCTCGCTGGCCCGGAGGCGCTCGGCGGCCTCGGCGTGGTCGGTGACGTCGGCGGCGTGGACGAGGACTCCGCCGCCGTCGAGGCGGGGGCTGTCGACGGGCAGGCAGGTGACCGTGTAGAAGCCGCCGTCGCGGGTGCGGCGGGACTTGACCGTGCGGGGCTTGCCGCTGCGCAGCACCTGGTCCATGAGGGGCAGCAGGCCGAGCTCCTCGGCCTCCGGGCAGGTGTCGGCGACGGTGGCGCCGGCGCGGCGCGGGCCGAAGGCCGCGGCGTACGCGTCGTTCACGTAGGCGATGCGGTGCTCCGGTCCGTACGCGAGGGCGACCAGGCCGGGGAGGCGGCCGAGCAGCTCCCGTACGGAGAAGTCCTCCAGGGCGGGGACGTCGGCGGCCTCGACGGCCTCGTCGGCGCCGTCGGCGCTGTCGGCGGGGTGCTCCAGCTGCGGACCGTACTCACCGCGGGCGGCGGGCACGGAGCCTTCGGTCCCCCGCGCCGCGCGGCGCTGCGTGCCGGGGAGCCGGGCGCTCCAACGGGTGAAGTTCACGGATCTGTATGCCTCGTGGTGTCGGTGCCGTGCAGAGTCACGCTGTGCAGGTGTGAGCCCACCTATGGTCACACGTCCAGTGTGGACGAGTGCACTGACAGTGATGTCAGGACTGCGGCTCGTCGCCGCCGCCGGGGGGTGGAGCAGCGGCGAGTTCGAATTCGGCTCGGGGGTGTTCAAGGGAGCCGAGGGAGACGATCTCCCGTTTGAACAGGCCGGACAGGGTCCATTCGGCGAGGACCCGGGCCTTGCGGTTGAAGGTGGGGACGCGGCTGAGGTGGTAGGCGCGGTGCATGAACCAGGCCGGGTATCCCTTGAGCTTGCGTCCGTAGACGTGGGCGACTCCCTTGTGGAGGCCGAGGGAGGCGACGGAGCCCACGTACGCGTGCGCGTACTCCTTGAGCGGCTGTCCGCGGAGGGAGGCCGCGATGTTCTCGGCGAGGACCTTGGCCTGGCGGACGGCGTGCTGGGCGTTGGGCGCGCACTCCTTGCCGGGTTCGTCCGAGGTCACGTCGGGGACGGCGGCGGCGTCGCCGGCCGCCCACGCGTGGGTGACGCCGTCGACGGCGAGCTGGGCGGTGCAGCGGAGCCTGCCGCGTTCGTTGAGCGGCAGGTCGGTGGCGGCGAGGACGGGGGCGGGTTTCACGCCGGCGGTCCAGACGACGGTACGGGTGGGCAGGCGGGTGCCGTCGCTGAGGACGGCGACCCGGTCCTCGCAGGATTCGAGCCGGGTCTCCAGGCGTACGTCGACGTTCCGGCCGCGGAGCTCGCGGATCGCGTACCGGCCCATGTCCTCACCGACCTCGGGGAGGATCCGGTCGGAGGCCTCGACGAGGACCCAGCGCAGGTCCTCGGGCTTGACGTTGTGGTAGTACCGCGCGGTGTAGCGGGCCATGTCCTCCAGCTCGGCGAGGGCCTCCACGCCCGCGTAGCCGCCGCCGACGAAGACGAAGGTGAGGGCGGCGTCGCGGATCGCGGGGTCGCGGGTGGAGGAGGCGATGTCCATCTGCTCGATGACGTGGTTGCGCAGGCCGATGGCTTCCTCGACGGTCTTGAAGCCGATGCCGTGGTCGGCCAGGCCGGGGACCGGGAGGGTGCGGGAGACGGAGCCGGGCGCGATGACCAGCTCGTCGTAGGTCATCTCGACGGCGCCGGTGCCCTCCTCCTCGGTGGCGAGGGTGGAGAGGATCGCGGTGCGCTTGGCGTGGTCGACGGACCGGACCTCGCCGATGAGGACGCGGCAGCGGTCGAGGACGCGGCGGAGCGGCACGACGACGTGGCGCGGGGAGATGGAGCCGGCCGCGGCCTCCGGGAGGAACGGCTGGTACGTCATGTACGGCTCGGGGGTGACCACCACGATCTCGGCGGTGCCGTCTCTGAGCTCCGCTCCGAGCTGCCGCTGGAGGCGCAGCGCGGTGTACATGCCGACGTAGCCACCGCCGACCACGAGAATGCGCGCAGGTTCGGTCACTGTCCCATGACGCACCCCCGTCCGTTGTTTGTCCACAGGCTCGGCAAATTGTGTGACCGGAGGGGTACGGAGGCGCGGGGTGGCGCGTGAGAGGGGTGCGGGGGAAACCGCGCAGGTCACGGCGGGTGGGACGGGTTCGGAGAGCGGTCGGAATCGGGAGTCTTCCGGGCCTTGCTCCGATCGGGGGGCGCACCGTACGGAACTCCCCCTTCTGAATTGACCCCGACTCAACTATGTTCGTACTTCGTCGGGGTGTCGGATCGGGTGTGCGCGTGGACCGAAGAGCGCTCGTCCGCCGGGGGCCCCGCATTCAGGGCGGGGAGTCTCCGGGGGGAGACATCATGAGCGGGGGAACGCTTATGCAGATTCAGGATTCACGGTGGCAGTCGGGCGCCGGGACGGCGACGGTCGACGGGCACGTCCCGGGGACGGGTGCCGCGCCGCTGGCGGGCGGCAGGTCCGCGCCGCTGCGGGTGGACGCCCAGCGCAATCTGGAGCACGTGCTCCGGGCCGCGCGTGAGGTGTTCGGCGAGCTCGGCTACGGGGCTCCGATGGAGGACGTGGCGCGCCGTGCCCGCGTCGGGGTCGGCACCGTCTACCGCCGCTTCCCCAGCAAGGACGTGCTGGTGCGGCGGATAGCCGAGGAGGAGACCTCCCGGCTGACCGAGCAGGCGCGGGCCGCGCTGGGCCAGGAGGAGGAGCCGTGGTCGGCGCTCTCCCGGTTCCTGCGGACCTCGGTGGCCTCGGGTGCGGGTCGTCTCCTGCCGCCGCAGGTGCTGCGGGTGGGCGTGGACGAGTCCGGGGCGCCGCTCGGCGCGGACGGGACGGACGAGGCGACCCGGGTGCCGTATCAGCGGGGTGTCGCCGAGCAGGGCGACGCGCGCGTGGTCGCGCCGCGTGGTGTGCCCGCCGACGAGCGGGACGACGCGGGGGCCTCCGAGCTCCTGGAGGTCGTCGGCCGGCTGGTCGACCGGGCGCGTGAGGCGGGTGAGCTGCGGACGGACGTGACCGTGGCGGACGTCCTCCTCGTCATCGCCACCGCCGCGCCGGCCCTGCCGGACGCGGTGCAGCAGGCGGCGGCCTCGGCCCGGCTCCTCGACATCCTGCTTGAGGGCCTGCGCTCCCGGTAGGAACCTTCACGGCCGTAAAAACCTTCAGGACCTTTCGCGGACGGCGGTCTTCGTGGTCCGGGCGGACCCACGAGCATGACACGAACGTGTGAGCGGTTACGCCCGGATACATGAAGTCGCCCCGGACGAGTGGTAAGTGGACGCGGCGCTTCGGCGTGCCCTGGCTCTGTGGCAGGCTTGGCCAATATTCGGGTCTGGGCGTGCGTACGGGGGCTTCCGCGATGAGCGGTGACAGTCGGGACGAGCCGCTGGGCAGTGGTGGCGGCGCGGAGACCGGGGGCCTTCCCCCTCGGCAGGTTCCCAGCCAGGGCGGGCCGGGAGGTGTCTCCGGAGCGCCCGCGTCCTCGGGTTCGCCGACCGGGCCGTCCCTCCCGACCGGGCCGCTCGACGCGAGCGTGCCGCAGCAGCGTGAGGGCAGACCGGGTGCCGGTGCCGTCGCGGGGCCGGACGCCGGGGCGGGAACCGCGGGGGCCGTCGACGGCGGTGCCGTCGAGGACGACGGCGAGCCCGAAGAGCCCGACACCGTACTCCCGCCGCCCCGCGAACTGCCGCCCTCCGACGCCGAGCTCGTCCAGCTCATGCGGGACGGCGACGACTCCGCGTACGAGGAGCTGTTCCGCCGCCACTCCGAGGCCGTCCGCCGGTACGCCAGGACCTGCTGCCGGGACGCGCACACCGCCGACGACCTCACCGCCGAGGTCTTCGCCCGCACGCTCCAGGCCGTCCGCGGCGGCGCCGGGCCCGAACAGGCCGTGCGCGCCTACCTCATGACCACCGTCCGGCGGGTCGCGGCGAACTGGACCAGGACGCAGAAGCGGGAGCACCTCGTCGAGGACTTCGCGGTGTTCGCCGCGGACGCCGCCCGCTCCTCCGAGGTCTCCGACCAGGACACGTTGGACCTCGGCGCCGACGTCCTCGCCATGCACGAGGCCGAGCAGTCCCTCGCCATGCAGGCCTTCCGCTCGCTGCCCGAGCGCTGGCAGGCCGTGCTGTGGCACACCACCGTCGAGGAGGAGTCCCCGAGCGAGGTCGCCCCGCTCTTCGGACTGACCGCCAACGCCACGGCCGTGCTCGCCAGCCGCGCCCGCGAGGGCCTCAAGCAGGCCTACCTCCAGGCCCACGTCAGCCAGTCCCTCACCGCGGGCGGCGACTGCGCCCGCTACGCGGACCGGCTCGGCGCCTACGCGCGCGGCGGACTGCGGATGCGGGCCGAGCGCGGCCTGCGCAAGCACCTGGACGAATGCGCCAGGTGCCGGCTCGCCGCCGGTGAGCTGGCCCATGTGAACGCCGGGATCCCCGCGCTCCTGCCCGTCGCCGTCATCGGCTGGTTCGCCGCCGGGTACTCGCTCAAGGCGGCCGGTGTCGTCGCCGGCGGCACCGCCGCCGCGGCCGGCGCGGGCGCGGCGGCCGCCGCCTCCGGGTCCTCCGGGGGCGCCGCCTCGGGAGGCGCCGCCGCCGAGGGCCTCGGAGCTCCCGCGAAGGCCGGGATCGCGGCGGCCATAGCGGTCGCGGCCACCGCCGGGCTCGTCTGGGCGATGGCCGGGAACCCGCAGCCCGTGGCCGCGCCCAGGCCCACGCAGCCGGTCGTCACCCCGGTCGCGCCGGAGCCCGCGCCGCCGGCCCCGAAGCCGAAGCCCGCGCCGCCGGCCCCGCCCGTCACCTCCGAGCCGCCGGCGCCCGCGCCGCCGCCTCCCCCGAAGCCGAAGCCGACGCCGAGCCCGAAGCCGACGCCGAAACCCACGCCGAAGCCGACGCCTCCGCCCGCCCCGAAGCCGACGCCCAAGCCCACGCCGAAGCCGACGCCGACGCCGTCCCCCACGCCGAAGCCCAAGCCCGCGCCGCCGTCCGTCTACCAGGTCAACGAGCTCCAGTACGGGGTCTTCGGCGACGGCACCAAGCCCGAGGTGTCCCTCTCGGACAGCAGCTGGATGTGGCAGCGGCGCGGCCTGTCCATCGACGGCACCCAGTACGCCCACGGCGTCAGCGTCCACGCGCCGTCCGAGCTGCTCATCGACCTCAACCGACAGTGCACGCGGTACGACGCGACCGTCGGCATCGACGACCTGAGCGCCCAGCTCGGCGTCGGCGGCGTCCGCTTCTCCGTCTACGGGGACGGGGAGCGGCTCTGGCGCTCCCCGGTCGTCCGGGCGGGCGACCCGCCGGTCCCGGTGAGCGTCGACATCTCGGGCCGCTCCTCGATCCGGCTCGTGGTGGAGGAGCACACGCCGTTCGGCCGGGCCGCGGTCGCCGACTGGGCGGAGTCCCGGATCAGCTGCTCCTGACGGCCTCTCCCGCGTCCGGCGGGACCGGGGCGAAGGGCGCGACGAGGTCGAGGACCTCGTCGACGCCGAGTCCCGTGCCGGCCGCGCGGGCGGCGGCCAGGCCGGACGCGCCGAGCTCGGCGAGCGCCCGCTCCGTCACGGACTCGATGTCCCGCAGCTCGGGGACCGAGCGGGGCGTGTCCCGGCGCCAGTGGTCGACGGCGGCCAGGACCCGTGCGGCGAGGTCCGCCTCGCCCGCCTCGGCCAGGGCGAAGGCGAGCCCCTCCCCCAGGCCGTGGGTGATGAAGTCCGCGCACTGCGCCTCCCGCGCGGTGCGGAGCGCCACGACGGCCGTGCCGACGGCGGCCGCGCCCCTGCCCTCGTACGCCTCGACGCGGGCGGCGAGTCCGATGATCGCCGCCTCGAAGTGCGGCGGCTGGGTGCCGACCGCGCCGTCCCGGCCCGCTTCCTCCAGCTGGGCGCGGGCCTCCCGGACGTCGCGGCGGTGGAGGGCGAAGGCGGCGCGGAGGAAGCGGACGTACGTCTGGCTGTCCCGTACGCGATAGCGCTCGGCCTCACGGGAGGCCTCCTCGAGGGCCTTCTCCGCGGTCTCCAGGTCGCCGGTGCGGTAGGCCAGTTCGGCCAGGCGGGCCAGGAGGAACGGGGCCTCGGCGTGGGCGCCGACCTCGCGGGCCAGACCGAGGGCCTCCTCGTACGCCTCGCCCGCGTCCGCGTGCCGGCCGCGCATCGTGTACGACTCGCCCGCGGCGCTCGCGATCTGCGCCGCCATCCAGCGGTCGCCGACGCGCCGTGCGATGCCGCGGAGTTCGGCCAGGGCCTCGTCGACACCGGGCATGCCGCCGGGCATGTCGACGATCATGTGCGTGCGGAACATCAGGGTGACGCCGAGCTCCCAGTCGCCGCCGTGGCGGCGGCAGTTGTCGACGGCGGTGTCGAGGAGGCCGCGGATCGTGGCCGGGGACTCGGTGAGGTACGCGGTGAAGGGCCAGAGCAGGCCGGGGAAGCGGGCCGCCTCGGGGCCGGGGGTCCCGCCGAACGCCTCGCGCACGCGGCGGACGAGCGCGAGGGTCTCCGGCTGCTGGAAGTCGCCCATGGTGCTGCTCTCGACCGCGAGGAAGAAGTGCAGCATCCGCAGGTGCATGCGGGGCCAGTGGCGGGGGTCGGCGGGGTCGTCCGGGTCCTCGCCCAGGGTGATCGCGCGGCCCACCCAGGCGAGGCCCTCGGGGCGGTAGTTGCGCAGCCACCAGAACCAGCCCATGGCGAAGACGAGCCGGAGGGCGGCGGTTTCGTCCCGGGAGGTGGTGAGGGTGCGGTGGAGGGCGGCCCGGATGTTGTCGAGGTCGCGCTCCAGGCGGTCGATCCAGGGGAGCTGCTCCGCCGAGCGGAGTCTGGGCTCGGCCTCCTCGGCGAGGGCGGTGAAGTGGGCGGTGTGGGCGGCCTCGGCGGCGGCGAGCAGGGCGGGTTCCTCGGCGGCGCGCTCGGTCGCGTACTCGTGGATGGTCTCCAGGAGCCGGTAGCGCATCTCGCCGCCCTCGACGGGGGTGGCGACGACGAGGGACTTGTCGACGAGGGCGCCCAGGGTGTCGGCGGCGCCCGGGGAGAGGGCCTCGGCGGCGGCCAGGTCCCAGCCCCCGGCGAAGACCGACACCTGGCGGAGCAGGGTCCGCTCGGCCGGGTCGAGCAGGTCCCAGGACCAGTCGACGACGGCGCGGAGGGTCTGCTGGCGGGGCAGGACGGTCCGCGAGCCGGAGGTGAGGAGGAGGAAGCGGTCGTCGAGGCGGTCGGCGATCTGGCGCGGGGTGAGCAGGCGCAGCCGGGCGGCGGCCAGTTCGATGGCGAGCGGCAGGCCGTCGAGGCGGCGGCAGATCTCGTCGACGGCCTCGCCGCCGTCCCGGGCGAGGTCGAAGGAGGGGCGGACGGTACGGGCCCGCTCGGCGAACAGGCGGTGGGCGGGGTCCGGCGGGAGGGGCTCGACGGGGCGGACGGACTCGCCGGGGACGCCGAGGGGTTCACGGCTGGTCGCGAGGATGCGGAGCTGCGGGCAGTGGGTGAGCAGGGTCTCGGCGAGGGCGGCGGCCGCGTCGATCACGTGCTCGCAGTTGTCGAGCACCAGGAGCAGCGGGCGGCGGGCCAGGTGCTCGACGAGGTGGGCGGTGGGGTCGTCCTGGAGCGGGACGCCGTCGCGGGTGAGCAGGTTGATCTCGCGGAGGCGGAGGGCGGAGAGGACGGCGCCGGGGAGGGCGTCGGGGTCGTCGAGCGGGGCGAGCTCGGCGATCCAGGCGGCGGGGCCGACGGCCCGGATCGCGGCCTCCTCGGCGAGGCGCGTCTTGCCGGAGCCGCCGGGGCCGGTGAGCGTGACCAGCCGGGAGCGGGTCAGGTCGGCCTGGAGCGCGGCGAGTTCGGGCTCCCGGCCGACGAAGGAGGTGAGGCGGGGGCGGATGTTGCCGGGGGGCTCGGAGGGGGCGGGGCGTTCGTGCGCGGGCGGCGGGGTGGCGGGGCGGTCCGTACGGCTCGGGGCGGGATCCGTGCCGGAGGCCGTCCCGGGGGTCGTCCGGGGCGGGCGCGTCGACGCGGGCGGGTTCGGGGGCGCGCCGGTGAGGAGTTCGTGGTGGAGGGCGGTGAGTTCGGGGCCCGGGTCGGCACCGAGGGCGTCCGCGAGGGTGCGGCGGGCCGACTCGTACGCGGTGAGGGCGTCGGCGTGGCGGCCCTCGGCCCTCAGGGCGCGGATGAGCTGGGCGCGGAAGGCCTCGTCGTACGGGTACGTGGTGGTGAGCTCGGTCAGCTCCGGTACGAGTCCGTCGGTGGCGCCCCGGCGGAGGTCGGCCTCGACGCGCTGCCGGAGCGCCGCGAGCCGCTGCGCCTCGGGCCGGACGCCCGCCGGGTCGGGCAGGTCGGCGAGGGCGGGGCCCCGGAAGAGCCCGAGGGCCTCGCGGAGGAGGGCGGCGGCGGTGTCGGGGTCTCCGGCGTCGAGGCGGGCGGCGGCGTCCCTGACCCGGCGCTGGAAGACGTACAGGTCGATGTCCTCGGGGTCGGCGGCGAGCCGGTACCCGGGGCCGGGGGTGGAGGCGACGGCCTCCCTGCCGAGTATCCGGCGCAGTCGGCCGACGAGGGCCTGGAGCGCGGCCGGTGCGTCCTGCGGCGGGTCGTCCCCGTACACGTCGTCGGCGAGCTCGCCGACCGAGACGGCCCGCCCCCCGCGCAACGCGAGCGCGGCGAGCAGCGCGCGCAGCCGCGCCCCGCCCAGGGGAAGCGGGGTGCCGTCGGGCCGAAGGGCCTCGGTGGTGCCGAGGATGAGATACCGCACCGGCCCATTGTGTCGGGCGGGCGGGGCGGACGCCTCGGGGTTTGCCCGGGCGGGTCCCGGGCGGGGCCCCTGAGGGCCTCGGGTGCGGGACCGCGCGAAGCGCGGCGTCCTCCGGGGCGGGGCGGGTGTCCCGGGGCGGGGCGGGTATCCCGGGGCGGGGCGGGCGCCCAGGAGCAGGGCGGGCGCCCCCGGTCTGTGGGCTGGCCCCGGGCCCGGGGGGGGACTCAGGCCGGTAGCGAGCGGGACGTCGGGATCAGGGGGCCCCGGACCGCGCGGTGGGCGCGGGGTTCGGTCGTGTTGGTCCAGCAGGAGCCGCGGCGGGAGAGGAGGCGGTGGAGCCAGAGTTCGGTGGAGATGAGGTCGGCGAGGCCGTCGAGGGGGATGGGGGCGCCGTCGGCCGCGGCGTGGAGGGCTTTGCGGACGACGCGGGCGTCGATCAGGCCGGCGTCGGCGAGGAGGGGGGCGTCGAAGAGGGAGAGGAGGTGGGGGAGGGCGGCGCGGAGGCCCGCGCGGGCGGCGGCGGGCGGGACGGCCGGGTGGGGGGCGCCCCAGCCCGGGGGGAGGTCGTGGACGCCGGCGCCGGTGAGGACCGTGCGCAGGACGCCGGCGCGGGCGTCCGGCTGGACCCGGAGCGACTCGGGGAGGTCGCGGCAGGCCCGTACGACCTGGTTGTCGAGGAAGGGGGCGTGGAGGCGCTGGCCGCGGATCTCCGCCGCCTGCTCCAGGACCCGGTGGTCGGCCGCCGCGCGGACGAGGGCGGCACGCGCGCGTGCCTCGCCGGGGCGCTGGACGGAGGCCGGGAGGGTCGCCGCCCGGTTCAGGCGAACCGATACTTCGGCGAGGGCCTCGCCCGTCAGCCAGCGCGCCGCCGGGCCCGGCCGGGACCAGGCGAGGGCGGAGAGCGAGGCCTCCAGGGGGCCGGAGCCGTCCGGGGCCGTGCGGTTCGCCTCCAGGACCCGGCGGGCCGCCGCCTCCAGGCCCGTCCGGTACGGGGTGCGGGCCAGTTTCCGCGCCGCCCGGTACACCGTCAGCGGGACGAGCAGCGAGCCCGCCGAGGGCCCCGAGGCCTTCGCGAGGGCCGTCACCGGGCGCACCAGGGAGCGGCGCCTGCGGTCCATCAGGAGGTCGGCGAGGCGCGCCGGGTGGGCGTCCAGGACCTGCTTCGCGCCCATGCCCGTGAAGTGGTCGGCGCTGCCGCCCGCGAGCCGCCTGCGGTGGCGTTCGGCCGTGACGAGCGCGGGTCCCGGCTCGTCGGTGAGCGGGCCGTCGAGCGCCGCGTACGGCAGCGCCTCCGCTCCGCCGGTGACGACCACGTGGTGCAGGCGGGGGTCGGCGGCGATCGCGCGGGCCCGCTCCAGCTCCGCCGTGCGCCGCGCGCCGGCCCGTGTCGCCAGGTCGTTGAAGGTGACGGCGAGCAGCCGCTCCCCCGCGCCCGTGCCGTGCCCGGTGATCGTGCCCGGGACCCCCGGGAGGCCCGCGGCGAGGAGGGCGAGCGTGCCGGAGGCACTGCCGCCGGACAGGTCGGCGCCGATGCCGGGCGCCGGGCCCGCGCCCCGGGCCGCCCGCCGGTCGGCGGGCCCCATGCCGGGGACGGGGCCCGGGTCGGGGAGCGGCGCCTCGGGGGCGTGGCGGGGGGCGGTGAGCCGGGCGCGTACGGCCTCGACGAGGGCGTCCCGTACCCCTTCGACGGCCTGCCGGGGGTCGGTCTCGGGCGCGGCGACGGCGAGCGAGGCCACCTGCTCGTAGCCGGTGATCTCGCGCGAGCCCTCCCGCAGGATCAGCGCGTGGCCGGGCGGGACCCGCCTGACCCCTTCGTACGGGGTGGAGTCGCGCAGCGCCTCCGGGGTCTCGGGGCAGGCGAGCAGGGCGGCGAGGTGGCCGATGTCGAGCTGGGCCTCGACGAGGTCGGCGAGCGGCAGGGCCGCGGTGGCGTAGGCGGTGCCGCCCGCCCAGGGGGTGTGGAACACCGGGCGGGCGCCGGCGAGGTCTCCGGTGACGGTGACGCGGCGGCCGGTCCTGACGACGGCGGTGTAGCTGCCGGGCCAGGCGGTGAGGTGCCGCAACGCGCCCCCGCGCGCGGTGAGCAGGCCGATCCGCAGCTCCTCGTCGCTCGCGGCGCAGCAGCCGAGGACGGCGAGGCGGGTGTGGTCGTCGACGGCCACGACGCGCACCTCGTCGGGGCGCCAGTCGCCGACCGCCCAGAGCGGGTCGGGGTCTCCCCAGAGGAGTTGCGCGCCCACCGGTTGCACCGTGCGCCCCTCGGCCGCGCGGTCGGGGCCGTACGAGGAGCGGGCGTCGTATCCGGGGTCGTACGGGGAGGCCGAGCCGTGCGCGCCGTTCACCGGTCCCGGTCTGGCCCCCGCGGTCGTGGCGAAGCTCGCGGCGACACTGCTCCAGCCCACCAGCCATCGCATCGGCGCCTCCACATCCGTTTCGGTGGAGGACATGCTGCCACGACAACGGCGCACGGGGCGGGGTCCGGGCGCACGCGCGCGAAAGCCGAATGCGCCCCTGGCATGGGCCAGTTGGCGACCTGCCCGGACCGGCGTCATTCGGCCAAATATCGACCCCCGGCGGGGGTTTGAACGGGCGTCCGGGCGGAAACCCGGGCATCGGCAGTCCGGGAGGCGCTCCCGCCTCCCGGAGCCGTCCGCCGCCCGCGGGGAATGGGGCGGCGGTGTCCCCCAGCCCACTGGTCCGGTACACCGTTCCCGGCCGAGCGGGCCGACCCACGCGAGATTCATGGAAGCGCTCCCCCGCCGGGCGGACGAGAGCGCACGGCCGGGCGCACGGCCGCGCGGCCGGAGCACGAGCCGCGCCGCCGGACCCGCCGGTCGCACGGTCACACAACAATCTCGCCATACGGAACACCGCCCCTTAACGGTGGGGATGCGGCGAACTACGCTGTGTTTACGAATGCCGCACGCCTATGCCCGGCGTCGTGGCGGCCGTCTGGGTGGTCGAGGGGTGGCGTCATGTCCAGGGAGCAACGCGGGCCGAACGAAAAGCTCGGCACGGTTCTCGCCCTCGCGGGAATCAGCAACGCCGGGCTCGCCCGGCGCGTCAACGACCTCGGTGCGCAGAGGGGTCTGACGCTTCGTTACGACAAGACCTCGGTCGCCCGCTGGGTGTCCAAGGGCATGGTGCCGCAGGGCGCCGCCCCGCATCTGATCGCCGCCGCGATCGGGCAGAAGCTGGGCCGGCCCGTGCCGCTGCACGAGATCGGGCTCGCGGACGCCGACCCGGCGCCCGAGGTGGGGCTCGCCTTCCCGCGCGACGTCGGCGAGGCGGTCCGCTCGGCCACCGACCTGTACCGGCTGGATCTGGCCGGGCGGCGGGCCGGCGGGGGCGGCATCTGGCAGTCGCTCGCCGGGTCCTTCTCGGTCAGCGCGTACGCGACGCCCGCGTCCCGCTGGCTGATAACCCCGGCCGACCCGTCGGTGGAGCGCGAGGCCCCGCGTCCCGCCGCGGGCGCCGGCGCGGCGGCGGCGGCGGAGCACGCGCGCGTGGGCCACAGCGACGTCGCCAAACTCCGCGAGGCGGCCGAGGACGCGCGCCGCTGGGACTCCAAGTACGGCGGCGGGGACTGGCGTTCGTCGATGGTGCCCGAGTGCTTACGCGTGGACGCGGCGCCGCTGCTGCTCGGCTCGTACTCGGACGAGGTCGGCCGGGCCCTGTTCGGCGCGACCGCCGAGCTCACCCGGCTCGCCGGCTGGATGGCCTTCGACACCGGGCAGCAGGAGGCGGCCCAGCGCTACTACATCCAGGCCCTGCGGCTCGCCCGCGCCGCCGCCGACGTGCCCCTCGGCGGCTATGTGCTGGCCTCCATGTCCCTCCAGGCCACCTACCGGGGCTTCGCCGACGAGGGCGTCGACCTCGCGCAGGCCGCCCTCGAACGGAACCGGGGGCTCGCCACCGCCCGCACCATGTCCTTCTTCCGGCTCGTCGAGGCCCGCGCGCACGCCAAGGCCGGTGACGGGGTGGCCGCGGCGGCCGCGCTCAAGTCCGCCGAGGGCTGGCTGGAGCGGTCCCGGGAGGGCGACGCCGACCCGACGTGGCTCGGCTTCTACTCGTACGACCGGTTCTGCGCCGACGCCGCCGAGTGCTACCGGGACCTGCGGATGCCGGGCGAGGTGCGGCGCTTCACCGAGCAGGCGCTGTCCCGGCCGACGGAGGAGTTCGTCCGCTCGCACGGACTGCGGCTCGTGGTGTCGGCGGTGGCCGAGCTGGAGTCGGGCAACCTGGACGCGGCCTGCGCGGCCGGTACGCGCGCGGTGGAGGTGGCGGGGCGGATCTCCTCGGCGCGGACCACCGAGTACGTACGGGACCTGCTGCACCGGCTCGAACCGTACGGGCACGAGCCGCGGGTCAGGGAACTGCGGGAGCGGGCCCGCCCGCTGCTCGTCGCTCCGGCGTGAGACCCCGCCCGGGAGCGCGCCGCCGCTCCGGCGTGGGACCCCGCCCGGGGACGCGCCGCCGCTCCGGCGTGACGCGCGTCCCACAAGGTGGGCGTTTAACGGTGCTGTCAGTGGGCCAGTGCACTATCGGGGGTGGGAGGTGGCGCTGGTGTTTGACTGTGACGTGCTGGTGATCGGCGGTGGGATCGTCGGTCTCTCGACGGCGTACGCGGTGACGCGTGCCGCTCCCGGCACCCGGGTCACGGTCCTGGAGAAGGAGCACGCCCTCGCGCGCCACCAGACCGGGCGCAACAGCGGGGTGATCCACAGCGGGATCTACTACCGGCCGGGCTCGCTCAAGGCGCGGTACGCGGTCGAGGGCGCGGCCGAGATGGTCAAGTTCTGCGCGGAGTGGGGCATCGCGCACGAGGTGACGGGGAAGCTGATCGTCGCCACCACGCGCGAGGAGCTGCCCCGGCTGCACGCGCTCGTGCAGCGCGGCCGGGAGAACGGCATCCCCGTGCGGGAGCTCGGCCCGGCGCAGATCAGCGAGTACGAGCCGCGGGTGCGGGGGCTCGCCGCGATCCACGTCGGCACGACCGGCATCTGCGACTACGGGGCGGTGTCGGAGCGGCTCGCGTCGGCCTCCGGGGCGCGGATCCTGTACGGCGCGGAGGTCACCGTCATCGACCGGCGGCCCTGGGGCGTCGCCGTGCGCACGGCGGACGGGCGCGTGGTGCGGGCGAAGGTCCTGGTCAACTGCGCGGGACTGCACTGCGACCGGATCGCGCGGCTCGCGGGCGACGACCCCGGCATGCGGATCGTCCCCTTCCGGGGGGAGTACTACGAGCTCGCGGACCCCTCCCTGGTCCGGGGCCTGGTCTACCCGGTGCCGGACCCCGCCTTCCCGTTCCTCGGCGTGCACCTGACCCGGGGCATCGACGGCGGCGTCCACATCGGGCCGAACGCGGTCCCGGCGCTCGCGAAGGAGGGGTACGGCTGGTCCGTCGTCCACCCGCGCGAGCTGGGCGCCACCCTGGCCTGGCCCGGCTCCTGGGCCATCGCCCGCGCCCACTGGCGGTACGGCGCCGGAGAACTGCACCGCTCGGTCTCGAAGCGGGCCTTCACCGAGGCGGTCCGCCGGCTGCTCCCCATCGTCCGGGAGTCCGACCTGAGACGGGCCGCCCCGGGCGTGCGGGCCCAGGCGGTGCTGCGCGACGGGACCCTGGTCGACGACTTCCTGTTCCGCGAGGCGGAGCGGACGGTCCACGTCCTGAACGCCCCCTCGCCCGCGGCGACGGCCTCGCTCCCGATCGGGCGCGAGGTGGCCCGCCGGGCCCTGGCGCGGCTGTAGCGCGACGCCGCGCTCCCGGCGCGGTCCCCGTAGACTTGGCCGCATTGTGTCTGAGCAGATCGAGAACAGCCCGCAGCCCGTCGCCGACCCCGGCCAGCCCGTCGCGCGCCGGGGCAGCCGGATGTTCACCCCCGGCGAGGGGCCCATGCCGGATCCCGCCGGGGCCCACCACGAGCGGCGGATCCGGAGCTTCCAGCCGCGCCGCAGCCGCGTCACGTACGGGCAGGCCCAGGCCATGCTGAAGCGGTGGCCCGACTGGGGCTTCGACATCGACGGCAAGCGGGTCCTGGACCTGGGCGAGATGTTCGACGGGCTTCCGGTCGTCCTGGAGATCGGCTTCGGCATGGGCGAGGCGACCGCGCAGATGGCGGCCGCGGACCCGGGCACCGGGATCCTCGCCGTGGACGTGCACACGCCCGGCCAGGGCAATCTGCTCGGTCTCGCCGACCGGAACGGCCTCACCAACGTCCGGGTCGCCAACGGCGACGCGGTCATCCTGCTCCGCGAGATGCTCGGCGACGCGGTCCTCGACGGCTGCCGGGTCTACTTCCCGGACCCGTGGCCCAAGGCCCGCCACCACAAGCGCCGGCTGATCCAGCCCGAGTTCCTCAGCCTCCTCGCGCCGCGCATGAAGCCCGGGGCCGTGCTGCACTGCGCCACGGACTGGGAGGAGTACGCCGTCCAGATGCTGGAGGTGCTCTCCGCGCATCCGGACTACGAGAACACGCAGGCCGACGGCGGCTACGCGCCCCGCCCCGACTTCCGGCCCCTCACCCGCTTCGAGGGGCAGGGGCTCGACAAGGGGCACGTCGTGCACGACCTGCTCTTCCGGCGGAAGTGAACCGGCGGCTCTTCCGGCGGGAGCGACCCGGCTGCTCTTCCGACGGGAGCGACCCGACGGCGGTGACCCGTCGAAGTGACCGAGAGCCGGTAACTTCGTCGACCGCTGTCGGTGGGGGTCGTTAGGGTCGCTCACGTGTCCAACCCCGCCGCCGTCCCGCACCGGGACACCGAGGAGCCGGCCTTCCCCGCCGCCGCCGACCGATCCCAGTGGCGCTACCGGCCGCGCCGGGCCTTCTGGCGCAGCCGGCTGGTCCGGGCGGTCGCCCTCGTCACGCTGCTCGCGCTCTGCGCCCTGGTGATCCTGGCGCTGGTCCGCGAGCAGACCGGCACGCAGGGCTTCCTCGTCGGTCTGGGCCTCGCCGTGCTTCCCGTACCGCTGCTCATGGCGGCGTTCCGCTGGCTCGACCGGGTCGAGCCGGGCCCCTGGAAGAACCTGCTGTTCGCGTTCGCCTGGGGCGCCTTCGCCGCCGCGCTCGTCGCGATCCTGGCGAACTCCTTCGCGGTCCGCTGGATCGCCACGGCCACGGCCGATCCGGACTCCGCCGACAACCTCGGGGCCACCGTCATCGCCCCGGTGGTGGAGGAGAGCGCGAAGGCGGCCGCGGTCCTGCTGCTGTTCCTCTTCCGCCGGAAGGACTTCGGCGGTCTCGTCGACGGCGTCGTGTTCGCCGGTTTCACCGCGACCGGCTTCGCCTTCACCGAGAACATCCTCTATCTCGGCAACGCCTTCGGCGAGGACCAGGAGTTCGGCGCCTCCGGCCTGGGCTCGGTGACCGCCGCGACCTTCTTCGTACGGGCCGTGATGTCGCCGTTCGCGCATCCGCTGTTCACCGTGCTCACCGGCATCGGCTTCGGTCTCGCCGCCCTCGCGCCGCGCGGGAAGCGGCTGCGCCGGGTGCTGCTGCCGCTGGCGGGGCTGCTGCTCGCGATGAGCCTGCACGCCGCGTGGAACGGCTCGGCCACCTTCGGCGGCCCGCTGGCCTTCTACGCGGTGTACGGGGTGCTCATGGTCCCGGCCTTCGGCCTGCTGACCTGGCTGGCGGTGTGGAGCCGGCAGCGCGAGCTGCGCACGATATCCGGGGAGCTCCCGGCGTACGCGGCGGCCGGCTGGCTCGCCCCCGCGGAGCCGCTCGCGCTGTCGTCGATGCGGGCCCGGAAGACGGCCCGCGCGTTCGCCGCGCGGACCTACGGAGCGCCGGCCGCGCGGGCGGTCGGCGAGTACGAGTCCTTCGCGACGACCCTGGCGTTCCTGCGGGACCGGGCCCGGCGCGGCGCGGCGGGGCCCGACTTCCCGGCCCGGGAGCAGGAGCTGCTGCACCACCTGTGGCAGCGCCGCGAGGTCGCCTCCCCCGCGCTCACGTACGCGGCGCGGGCGACGGGCCGGGTCTGGGCGCCGCCGCAGTACCGGGACTACGACGGCTACAACCCGTACCGCCGCTGACGCCGGTTTCCCGGGACGTCCCACGGCCCCACGGGCTCCGGTCGCACGGTACCGTCGTCCTCGCAAGATCGTTTCAGAACGGGGAGACGCACGTGTTCAAGAAGATCGTGGCCAAGGCGGGTCTCGCGCTGGGTACGGCGGCGCTGGTCGTCGGGGCGACCGGCGGTCCGGCCGGCGCCGTCGAGGGGGCCGGTTACGTCGGCGGCGGTTACTCCAACAGCGGTGCGGGCGTCTGGTGCGCCCAGCACCTGGCGAACGACATCGCCCGGAAGGCCGGGGACCGCGCGCTGATCTCGGAGGACAGCCAGTGGGGGCCGCAGACCAAGGCCCAGATCGTCTGGCTGCAGAGCCGTCTCGGCCTCAAGGCCGACGGCATCGTCGGCCCCGAGACGGGCAACTGGCTGCTCTACCTCGGTGACCAGTACTACGGCGGCAAGAGCGGTTACTGCTACTGGAACCTGCCGAGCGACTGGCGTCTCGGGGGCATGTACGTCCCCACCGAGCTCACCTGATCCGGAGTGGCGACGGCGCCCCCGGTCCGGCATCCGCCGGGCCGGGGGCGCCGTTCCGTTCGGGTCCTCAGGGGTTCAGGCCCTTGGAGCGGAGCCAGGCCGCCGGGTCGATGCCGTCGCCGCCGGCGGTGTGGACCTCCATGTGGAGGTGGGCGCCGGTGACGTTGCCGGTGGCGCCGACGCGGCCGATGGTCTCGCCGGTGCCGACGGTCTGGCCGGCGCTGACCAGCATGGAGGAGAGGTGGCAGTACCAGACCTCGGTGCCGTCCTCCAGCTCCAGGACGATGCGGTAGCCGTAGGAGCCGGACCAGCCGGCCGACTTCACGGTGGCACCGTGGACCGCCTTGAGCGGGGTGCCCGTGGGGGCGGCGAAGTCGAGGCCGGTGTGGAAGCCGGAGGACCACATCGAGCCGGACTGCATGTAGGTGGCGGTGAGGGTGTACGAGGAGACCGGCAGCGAGTAGCTGGCGGCGAGCTGGGCGAGGCGCTCGGCCTCGGCCGCCTCGGCCTTCGCCTTGGCCTCCGCTTCCGCCTTGGCCTTGGCTTCGGCCTCCGCCTTGGCCTTCGCCTCGGCGGCCTCCTTCTCCGCGGCGGCTTCCTTGGCCTTGGCCTCCGCGGCGGCCTTCTCGGCCGCGGCCTTCTCGACGGCGGCCTTCTCGGCGGCGTCGGCGGAGGCCTGCTGCTGCTCGGCCTGCTGGAGGATGCGGGCGCGCAGGGCCTCGCCCGCGGCGGGGGCGGAGGCGGTCCGCTCCTCGGCCGGGGCGGTGTAGGTGGCGGAGGTGAGCGGGTTCGCCTCGGCCTGGGCGGCGGGCGCGCTCTCCTCTTCGGGGAGGAGGTCGCCGACGCCGGGGAGGTCGTGGGCGTCCGGCAGGTTCAGGTCCGGGAGGTCCGGCAGGGATATCGCCACCGGGGGCTTCTCCTGCGCGGTGGCGAGGCCGCCCGCGCCGACGGCGGCGATCACGCCGACGCCGAGGACGGTGGAGGAGCGGGCGAAGTTGGAGCGCTGCTTGACGACCCGGTGCCGGCCGCCGGAGCGGCTCTCGGCGCGCAGGGAGCCCTCGGTGGGGTTCCACTCGGTGTCCGGGGCGGAGGGAGCCGCACCACCACCGAAGGCGTCGAAGGGGGCTTCGGGTGCGGGAGTGTTGGACGCCACGGGGGCGCGCTCCTTTCCTTCCGTCTCGCCTACCGGGTTAGCTGACGGGTTCGGAGCGGGAAGGTCTCCTACGGGCACGCTCGCACGGGTGCGAAGGGGCCCGATTCACCCCAAGTGGTGGTTCCCCGGTTCCTTTTCAGGATTCGGCGCGTGCGCACGGTGCCGCCTCTTGCGACGGCTGGGACGACCGCGCTGCGTTATCGAACGTTAATAGACAGGGGGTCCCGATTCCAAGCCGTTCCTCTTGATCATTCATTGAATTGTGGGGCTATCGCCCGAGTTGACCCCCCTTCAGCAAGGCCTTCGGTGGATTCCGCGAAACCCCCGCGATCTGACGTTATGTCAATTGTTATCGCAGTGATACCCTTCGACTACGACCGGTGACCGGGCCCGCCCGGCGGCACCACCGGCATCGTCCGGCGCCGCTCGGGCTGCCCCGTCGCCGGGCGGCTCACCGCGAGCAGCGCCATGTCGTCCGTCGACCCGCCGCCCGTGTGGAGCCGTACGTCGTCCACGAGCGCGTCGAGCAGCTCCTCGGGTCCCGGGAAGATCCGCCCGGCGAGCCGCGCCGCCGGATCGTAGAAGACGCCCCGCGCGTTCCGCGCCTCCGAGAGGCCGTCCGTGTAGAAGAGCAGCGTCGCGCCCGGCGGGAACGGCCGCGCCTCGGCCCGGTCCGGCCACGCCGCCAGCTCGCCCATGCCGAGCGGCAGCGCCGCCTCGCCCGGCTCCAGGAGGTCCAGGCGCCCGTCCCCGTACAGCAGCAGCGGCGGCGGGTGCCCGCGGTTGACGACCCGTACGAAACCGCCGAAGGTCCCGCCGCCGTCGCCGCGCGGGATCTCGGCCAGGACGGCGGTGGTGAACCCCTCGAAGGAGTCGAGGTCGTCCCGGCGCATGCCCTCCCGGGCAAGGGCCCGCTCCAGGCGCCGCGCCACGCCCTCCAGGGTCCGCTCCGTCTCGGCCGCCTCCCGGAAGGCGCCGATGACGACGGCGACGGCCTCGACCGCCTCCATCCCCTTGCCCCGGACGTCCCCGACCACGAGCCGCACCCCGTGCGGGGTGTCCTGGACCGCGAACAGGTCACCGCCGATGAACGCGTCGGCCTGCGCCGCCTCGTACCGCGCCGCGCACTGCAGCCCGCCTATCCGCTCGGCGGGCATCGGCAGCACCGCCTTCTGCGCGGCCTCCGCGATGACCCGCGCCGAGGCGAGGCGCTCGCCGCTGCGGCGCACGACCCGGTTGATGAGGAGGGCGAGCGCGGAGACGGTGAGGACGGTCAGGGTCTCGGTGAGGGACGCGACCTCGTCGACGGTGCCGTTGTAGGAGTGCAGCCCGACCGAGGCGAGGACGGCGGCGATCCCGGTGAGCAGGGTCGTGAGCAGGGAGAAGAAGGGCGCGGCGATCAGCGGGGCGGCGGAGAAGAGCGGCGCCGCCGTGTACTCGGGCGGTGTCGCCAGGTCGAAGGCGACACCGCCCACGATGATCAGCGGGGGCAGCGCGCGGATGAAGCGGCGGACGCCGCCGTACTCGGGGCGTTCCCCGCCCCGCCGTCCGCCGTCCGCCGCTCCTGGCCCCACCTGTGCTCTCCCTGCCCGGTCCGCCCCGCCGCGGTCCGCACCGCGCCCTCCCAGGGTGGCCGCCGCCGCCCGGGGCGGCGACTCCCGCGGGGCCGACTGGCGTACGGGATCAGCCCCTGGTCACCGCCGCCCCCGCCGCCAGCCGGCCGCCCCGGGCGAGCAGGGCCATCGCCGCCGCGCACACCAGGCCCACCGCGCACAGCACGAGCCACGGCGCCGCCGACCAGCCGGTGACGTCGAGGAGCGCGCCGGTCCCCAGGTTCCCGAGGGTGATGCCGACCCCGCACACGGTGTTGTAGAGCCCGTAGTGGGTGGCCACCCAGCGCCCCCGGGACAGGGCGACGACGGTGTCCATCTCGTACGGGTAGAGCACCGCGTTCGCCACGGACAGGACCGCCGCGCACAGCAGCAGCCCCACCAGACCGCGCCCCAGGACGGCCGGGACCAGGAAGGCCCCGCCCATCAGGGCGAGCCCGAGGACGAGACACCGCTCCCGGCTGAGGCGCTCCCGGCACCAGGCCGTGATCCGCAGCTGCCCGGCGAGCGCGACGAGCGCCGAGACGGCGAACAGCGCGGTCGTCGCGCCCGTGCCGCCCGCCGCGAGCGGCAGCGCCAGGTAGACCTGGAAGGACAGCACGTACGAGCCGGTCATGGCGAGCGAGAAGAGCCAGAAGGTCCGGTGGGAGAGCACCGTGCGGAACTGCCCCCGCTCCCCCTTCCCGTCCGGAGAGCCAGAAGCGGCCCTTACGGGCATGTACCGGAGCTGTACGAGGGTCAGGCCGGCGAACAGCACCGCCGCGACCACGCACGTCAGCCGGAACGACACCCCCGTCAGGGCCACCCCGACGAGCGGCCCGAGCAGGATGCCCGCCTGGTAGTACGTGTTGAACAGCGCGAAGGCCTCCACCCGGCGCTCCTCCCCCGCCTCCGCCGCGAGACAGGCCCGCACGGCGGGGTTGAAGAGCGCCCCCGCGAGACCGGTCGCGAGCGAGGCGGCGATCAGCATCGGCAGCGACTGCGCGAAGGCGAGCGCCCCGAAGCCGACCGTCCGCAGCGCGCAGCCGGCCACGATGAGCGGCTTGAAGCCGAGCCGGTCGGCGAGCGCCCCGCCGACGAGGAACATGCCCTGCTGGGAGAGGTTCCGGGCGCCGAGGACGAGCCCGACGGCCCAGGCCGCCATGCCGAGCCCGTCCGCGAGGTGCGCGGCCAGGTACGGCATGAGCATGTAGAAGCCGAGGTTGATGGTGAGCTGGTTGAGGAACAGGAGCCGTACGGCCGGATCGAAGGAGCGGCTCTGCTTCCAGATGCCGCCCCGGCCCTTGGCGGGCGCGGTCGCCGTGGTCACTTGGCCCGCTCCAGGACCCGGCGCGTCCAGCCGCTGACCGTGTCGTCGGAGACGTACGCGACGGGGTCCTCCCGTACGGGCCCGTCGAGCAGCCCGTGCGCCGCGCAGAACTCGTCGTTGAAGACGGTGTCGAAGTACCGCTGCGGCCCGTCCGGGAAGACGGCCGCGATCCGGGTCCCGCGCGGCCGGGTGCGGGCCAGCCAGCCGGCGACCAGGGCGACCGCGCCGACGCTCCAGCCGCCGGTCGCGAAGTGCCGCGAGGCCAGGCGGCGGGCCGTCCGGACCGCCTCCGCGGGACCCACCCAGTGGATCTCGTCGAAGGCCCCGTGGTCGACGTTGCCCGGGTGGATGGAGGAGCCGAGGCCGCGCATCAGCCGCTCCCCGGCCGGCAGGCCGAAGACGGTGGAGTTCACGGAGTCCACGCCGACCAGCTCCAGGGCGGGGCTGCTGGTGGCGCGCAGGGCCCGGGAGATCCCGGCCGAGTGGCCGCCGGTGCCGACGGCGCAGACGAGGACGTCGATCCGGTCGAGCTGCGCGGAGAGTTCGGCGGCGAGCCCGGTGTACGCGGCGGGGTTGTCGGGGTTCCCGTACTGGTTGGGCCACCAGGCCCCGTCGAGGGTGCCGAGCAGCTCGGCGACCTTGTCCATCCGGGCCTGCTGCCAGCCGCCCTGCGGGCTGGGCTCGGGGACGACGTGGACCCGGGCGCCGTGGGCGGCGAGCATCCGCTCGACGATCGGTTCGAGGCCGGGGTCGGTGACGACGTGCACGGGGTGGCCGTGGAGCACGCCCGCGAGGGCGAGGCCGAGGCCGAGGGTCCCGGAGGTCGACTCGACGATCGGGGCGCCGGGCCGCAGCTCTCCGCGGCGGCGGGCCTGCTCGACCATGTAGAGGGCGGCGCGGTCCTTGATCCCGCCGAAGTTGAAGCCTTCGAGCTTGGCCCAGTAGCCGTCGTCGGTCCACAGGACGGGGGTGTTGCCGACGGTCTGGCCCTCGACGGGAAGCATCAGTGGTGCGGTCATGGGGGGTCTTCCTAGGGGTGGGTACGCGAAAGGGAGCCTGGTCACGCGAGTGCGGGACGCGGCTCAGTTCCGGTCCACCCCGAGGGCGATCAGCAGTTGGCCCGGCCGGGGGCCGGGGCCCGCCCGCTTGCGGACGCAGCGCGCGCGGGGGTCGGTGCGGAGGTCCGCCGTGTACGGCAGGACGGCGGCTCCGGCGGCGTCGGGCGCCGCGGACTGGGAGGCGGCGGCCTGCGCGGGGAGGTGGGCGTCGAAGGTCCAGTCGTCCCCGGAGCGGTCGCAGCCGTGCGGGAGCGCGGGGGCGGAGAAGGCGGCGGTGCCGGAGGTCGGCAGCGCATGCCCGTGGGGGCCGTGGCAGACGCTCACCAGGAGGGTGAGGAGCGCGAGCAGGACGAGCAGGGCGGGCGCCCGCCGGCTCATCTCAGTCACGCGCTGGTCACTCATGGTGCGCGCGAGACTACGGTGGGGTGCCGCGCACCCGCAAAGAGGCAGGCGGGCTTTTGGCCACCGTTTACTTCAGGCAGGTGATCACTAAAGGTTCCGCTCGGCGTAGATCTCCATCGCGTCGCGGACCAGGACCGCGGTGCCCTCGCCGTGCTTGTCGTAGTTCGCGGTGAAGCGCGGGTCGTCGACGTACATTCGGCCGAGTCCGATCAGGTACTCCTTGCTCGGCGTCGTGGTCGTCGACAGCCAGGCGACCTGGCGCCGGGCGATCTCCTGCACCTCGTCGCTGCCGGCGGCCAGGCCCTCCCGGGCCGCCCGCCCGAAGTCGCGGGCGATGCCGGCCTGCTCCTCCATGAACGCCTTCTTCTCCGCGTCGGTGAGCGAGCGCCACCAGCGGTCGCCCTTCTCGTACGCGTCGCGGCCCCAGCGCCCGGTGACCTCCTCCTCGTACCGCGTGTGGTCGAAACCGTCGAACACTTCCTCGGCCATGAGCTCTTCTCCCTTCTCGGTCTTGCGGAGAGTGGTCCGCACCGACGCGATCTGGCGTCCGATGCGCTCGCGCTCCTGCTCCAGGAGGGCGAGATGGGTGCGCAGGGCGGCGGAGGTGTCCCGCTGCCCCGCGAGGACCTCGGCGATGGCGGGCAGCGAGAGCCCCAGCTCGCGCAGCAGCAGGATCCGCTGCAGCCGCACGAGCCCCGCGGCGTCGTAGTACCGGTAACCGTTCGCACCGATCCGGCTCGGTTCCAGCAGTCCGCGCTCCCCGTAGTGGCGGAGGGTGCGGCTGGTGGTGCCGGCCTTCTTGGCGATCTCCTGGATCGACCACTCCATGCCGAGAACGCTAGATCTTGACGTTGCGTAAAGGTCAAGCGAAGAGGGTCGGGACACGACGAAGGCCCGGATCCAGTGACTGGATCCGGGCCTTCGTTGCTACTGAGTAGCGGGGACAGGATTTGAACCTGCGACCTCTGGGTTATGAGCCCAGCGAGCTACCGAGCTGCTCCACCCCGCGTCGGTGAACATGACTCTACGGCATGACCGGGGCGATCACGAAATCGGTTTCCCGCGGCCCGGCCTCAGCAGCCGCAGTCGTCGGAGTCGACCGGCGCCGTGAGCGGGTCGGCGGCCTTCTGCGCGGGCCCCTCCCGCGTCTCGTACGCGAAGCCCTCCCGCACCCAGTACTCGAAGCCGCCGAGCATCTCCTTCACCTGGAAGCCCAGCTCGGCGAGGGCCAGCGCGGCGCGCGTGGCGCCGTTGCAGCCGGGGCCCCAGCAGTAGGTGACGACCGGGACGGACCGGTCGAGCAGCTGCTCGGCCTGCTCGGGGATGAGGGCGGTCGGCAGGTGGACCGCGCCGGGGACGTGGCCCTGGTCCCAGGAGGCGGTGGACCGGGAGTCGATCACCACGAAGCCCGGGTCGGTGCCCTCGGCGGCGGCGGTGGCGAGCGCGGAGGCCACGTCGGAGACGTCGGCGTGGAAGGCGAGGCTGGCCGAGAAGTAGGCGGCCGCGGCGGCGGGGGAGGCCGGCGGGGTGCGGAGCACGGGGTTGACCTGCGTCGTTGTCGTCGTCATGGTGATCAATCTACGGACGAAGATCACCGTGCTGAAGTGGGGATTCACGGTGGTCGGGGGCTTCGGCCGGGGAATCCCGGGCGTTCGCCACGAGACGGCGGGGATCTCACGTACCGGGACTGTCACCGGGCCGTGCGGCTCGCCTCCGCTGTCACATCTGCGGGACTTGATCCGTCATGACGGCATGACGGGACGCGAACGGGGAGATCGACGAGTGGACCACGCACCTCAGCACCAGACGGGCGACAAGGAGTTCCTGGCCCGGCGCTTCGACGCCGACCGCGGCCATCTGCGGGCGGTGGCCTACCGGATGCTGGGCTCGCTCAGCGAGGCCGAGGACGCCGTCCAGGAGGCCTGGTTCAAGCTCAGCCGCAGCGACGTCAGCGGCGTGGAGAACCTCAGCGGCTGGCTGACCACCGTCGTCGGCCGCGTCTGCCTCGACATGCTGCGCTCGCGCGGCTCGCGCCGCGAGGACCCGCTGGAGTACTACGTCCCCGACCCGGTGGTCCGCGTCGCCGACACCACCGACCCGGAGCACGCGGCCGAGCTCACCGAGTCCGTCGGGCTCGCGCTCCTCGTCGTCCTGGACACCCTGGGACCGGCGGAGCGGCTCGCGTTCGTGCTGCACGACATGTTCGCCGTCTCCTTCGACGAGATCGCGGAGATCGTCGACCGCACCCCCGCCGCCACCCGCCAGCTCGCCAGCCGCGCCCGCCGCCGCGTGCAGGACGCCACCCCGGCCCCCGGCCCGGACGCGCGGCGCCAGCGGGAGATCGCCGACGCCTTCCTCGCCGCCGCGCACGGCGGCGACTTCGAGGGGCTGCTCGCCGTCCTCGACCCGGACGTGGTGCTCCGCGCGGACGGCGGCCGGACCCTCGCGGCCGTCTCCAAGGTCGTCCGGGGCGCCGAGGCCGTCATCGCGCAGGCCCTCACGTACGCGAAGTTCCGTACGGGCGTGCTGCGGGTCGTCGCCAACGGCCAGCCCGCGGTCGTGTCGGTCGTCCAGGGCCGCCCGGGCTCGATCATGACGTTCACGATCGTCGAGGACCGCATCGTCGAGCTGCACATCCTGGCGGACCCGGAGCGCATGGCCGCGCTCGGCCTCACGGAGGAGGACCTGGCCCGGGCGGAGCACTGAGCCCGTACGAGGGTGACGGGAGGTCACTTCCGCCCGGTGTCCCACCAGCCCACTGCCGCCAGGGAGACGCCCGCGCTGGCGACGCCGAGGAGGGCGCCCGCGGTGACGTCGCCCGGGTAGTGCACGCCGGTGTGGACCCGGGAGTAGCCCACGGTCCAGGCCAGGGCCCAGAGCGGCAGCGCGGAGGGGGGGAAGACCGAACCGACGGCGCTGGCGAAGGCGAACGCCGAGGCCGTGTGCCCGGAGGGGAAAGAGGCCGAGGCCGGCATGGGGACGTGACGGCCCGTCACCACCCGGGCCGCCTCCCGGTCCGGTCGCGGCCGGTGGACCAGGTGCTTGCCCAGGAGGTTCGCCGAGGCGGAGGCCACCGCGATCGCCCCGGCCCCGGCGAGCGCGGCCCGCCGCGGCCGGCCCGGCACGAGCGCCAGCGCGGCCGCGATGCCGAACGAGATCTTGGAGTGGTTCGCCGCCGTGGACAGCCGGCGGAACGCCGTGTCGAGCGTGGGCGTGGGCGTGGCCGCCACCGCCGCGTACACGGCGCCGTCGACGGCCCGGATGTCGTGCAGGATCGCCCGGAGGGTCCCGGTCGTCGTGTCGGTCGTCATGCGCCGCTCCTAGCGGGTTCAGGGGTACGGGAGTTCAAGAGGTACGGGGGTCCCACGGGTTTCCGGCACCGGCGGCCGGCTCCTCGGGGAAGGCCAGCCGGGTCAGCCGCCGCCAGTCCAGGGGCGGCGGGGGCAGCGGCGAGCCCGGGCGGGCGCGGGGCACGAGGACCCGCAGGGCGCGCGGGCGCAGGGTGCAGACGACGGGCGTCGGCAGGGTCAGCGCCTCGCCGTCCACGGCGACGGGGATGGCGGCGCCGGGGGCACCCCCGGGACCGCCGGGGGCGCCCCCGACCTCCACGCGGCGGGCCGTCAGCACGTTCAGGCCGGTCGCCCGGTTCCCCAGGACGGCCAGCTCGGCGGCCTGGGCGGCGCCGTCCACGCGGATGCCGATCACCCCGAGCTCGCCCCCGTCGAGGCGGATCCGGCGGGCGGCGACCGTACCGAGCGGATCGGGCGCCGCGTACGGGTTGTTGCTGACCAGGAGCGCCTGCTGACCGGTGAGCGGGGTCCCGTCGGCGGTCGCGTCGAGACGGTCGCCCAGACCGCCCTGGAGGAGGTCGGGCAGCACGTCGAGCGCGGTGCCGGCCTTGTCGTCGCGGTACTCGGGGCGCTGCACCACGTCCGCGTACACCCCGAAGGAGACGGTGTTGACGAAGGGGCGCCCGGCGACGTCGCCGAGGTCGACCCGGAGCTCCTCGCCGTCGGTCAGCGCGTCCAGGCAGCGGGACGGGTCGGCGCGGTCGAGGCCCAGGTCCATCGCGAAGTGGTTGCGGGTGCCGGCGGAGATCACCAGGAACGGCAGGTCGTGCTCGGCGGCGACCTCGGCCACCAGGGCCTGCGTGCCGTCGCCGCCGGCCACCCCGAGCAGGTCGGCGCCCTCGGCCACGGCCTTCCGGGCGAGCCCGGCGACATCGGACGGGGCCGAGGGGTCGAGCAGGACCACCCGGGCGCCGAGCGCCTCCGCCCGCGCGACGAGCCCGAACCGCGCGACCTTCCCGCCGCCGGACTTCGGGTTCATGATCAGGACGGGCCGACGGGGCGGCTCGGCGGGCTCGCCCCGCATCAGGGCCTTCCGGTCGTCCTCCGGGCGGCGCAGGGCGGCCCGCGCGCAGGACAGCGCCACGCCCCACAGCCCCAGGGCCACGAAGGCGTTCACCCAGACGCCCCAGGCGACGTACAGGACGAGGGTCATGAGGGGCGCGGCCACCGCGAGCACCGCCCCGGACACCCGCAGCGGCCCCCGGTGCGCGAGGAACCACCAGACGCCCACGGCCGTCGCGGCGAGCCCCAGGACCCCGCTCAGCAGGATCACCAGACCGCTGCCGAGCGCGGCCAGCAGGGCCGCCGCCGCGCCTCCCATGGCGAGCAGCGCCCACCGGGCCAGCTCCCTGGCCTCCCCCGCCGGATCACCGGTACCTCTCGCCGCCACCGACCCCACCTCCGCACTCCGCGTCCACGTTTCCCCACGCCGTCCGGCGCCGCCCCCGTACGGAGCCGTTCGGACGAACGGAGTTCCGAGAGCCAGGACCGAGAATCCTCGCGAAAAGTTCCCCGGGGAGCGATGACTTCCCGACGCCGGGCCCGTCTGCATTCCCGTACGGCACGACATTCCCGTACGGCACGGCGAAGAAGCCCCGGACGAACAGGACCGACCCCATGCGCATCGTCATCAGCGAGTTCATCAGCCTCGACGGCGTCGTCCAGGCCCCGGGCGGTGCCGAGGAGGACACCGACGGCGGTTTCGCCCACGGCGGCTGGACGCACCGCTTCTTCGACCCGGAGATCGTCGGCGGCGCGTTCGCCGAGGCGGCCGGGAAGGCCGAGGCCCTGCTCTTCGGCCGCCGCACCTGGCAGACGATGGCCGCCGCCTGGCCGGAGCGGGCCGGCGACCCCTTCGCCGACCGGATGAACGCCCTCCCGAAGTACGTCGTCTCCGCCACCCTCGGCGAGGCCGACCTCGTCTGGAACACCACGCTCGTCCCCGGCGACAAGGCCCTGGCCCGCCTCCGCGAACTCCACGAGGCCCCCGGCGGCGACCTCCTCGTCATGGGCAGCCCCAGCCTCGTCCGCGCCCTCCTGGCCGAGGACCTCGTCGACGAACTCCGCCTGATCGTCATGCCGGTGATCCTCGGCGGCGGAAAGTCCCTCTTCCCGGCCGACGGCGTCCTCCGCACCCTCGAACTGGCCTCCACGGTCACCAGCCCCCAGGGCGTCAACGTCTGCACGTACCGCCGCCCGCGGACCCGCTGACCCCACCACGACGAAGCGCCCCGCCCGGTCGGAACCGGTCGGGGCGCTTCGCGCTTGCGCTTGGTAGGCCGTGTGGGACTCGAACCCACAACCAATGGATTAAAAGTCCACTGCTCTGCCAATTGAGCTAACGGCCCGTGGACAAGCACGCCCGAGCAGCATAGCCCGAGAGGGCTCGTGAACCGATCGAGTATCCGGCATCGGCCGCGCCGCGGGCCCGGCCGGTGCCGGACGGGCCCGCGGCGGGGCGGGGGGTCAGAACAGGGCCTTGAAGGTGTTCCAGCCGGAGCCGACCAGGCGGCGGGAGCCGTACGTGCCGCGGCAGGTGCCGTCGTAGGCGAAGAGCTTGCCCGTCGTGTCGCGGGCCACGAGGTCCGCGCAGCCGTCGCCGGAGAGGTCGCCGACGCCGACGAGGGAGGAGTAGATGCCCCAGCCGGTGCCGGCCTTCACGCGCGCGGTGACGCCGCCGGTGGCGGTGGAGTAGTAGCGCCAGAGGACACCGGAGGCGTCCACGCCGAGGAGGTCGCCGCGGCCGTCGCCGTTGAGGTCGCCGGCGCCGAGGAGCTTCTTGTACAGCTTCCAGTTGGTGCCGATGCGGACGCGGGACTTCACGCGGTGGTCGGCGGTGCCGCCGTAGAAGTACACGTCGCCGGTGGACGCCTGACGCGCGACCAGGTCCGTGTAGCCGTCGCCGTTCAGGTCGCCGGGGGACGTGAGGACGTCGTACTGCCCCCAGCCCGAGCCGATGACGGTGTACGGGGAGGAGGCCGAGACCACCTTGTCGCAGCCCGGCCGGTAGGCCCGCAGCTGGTCGCCGACCCGGACGAGCACGTCCGCGCAGCCGTCGGCGTTCACGTCGCCGAAGGGCACCAGGACGGACGAGGTCGCGAACTTGGCGCCCGTACCGGCGATCCGCGCCGACAGGGTGCCGTAGCCGGTGCCCTTGTACAGCGAGACCAGGCCCGCGGTGTCCATCGCGAGGAGGTCGCCCTGCGTGTCGTTCCCGGCCAGGTCCCGCCACGCCGGGCGGCCGCCGGTGACCGAGACCGTGCCGGTGAGGGACAGGTCGGCGCCCTGGCCGTCCGCCGTGCTCGCCGCCAGGTGCCAGCTGTACCGGCCGTTCAGGACGGGCTTCCCCGCCGTGTCGCGGCCGTCCCAGACGGCCTCGACACGGGCCCGGGTCTCGCCGCCGCCGAGGGTGCGGATCACGGCCCCGGTGTACACGTCCCGCAGCGTCAGCTGCCAGGTCGACGCGGGCTTGGACAGCGCCCAGGACGCCTTCCAGCCGTCCTTCGCCCGCATGCTCGCCGGGACCTTCGCCGAGGCGGCGGTGAGGCCGGAGGCGGGCACGCCCGGCCACACCACGTGGACGCGGTCGTCGGCGTCCACGTACGCGACGCCCCCGCCGAACCGGTCGACGGTCCAGGCCGCCCGGCGGGCGCCGTACACGGGCGTGGAGTCGACGAGCGTACGGGTCGCCGGCGTGCCCGCGTGGAAGTCGGTGATCCGGAGGTTCGCGCTGTTCTGGTCGACGTAGTAGCCGTCGCCGAGGAGGCCGCCCTCCCCGTACGAGCGGGGCAGCGCGATCTTCGTACCGCTCTTGAGGTCGACGACGCCCTGCTTCGCGTACCGGGCGCAGGCCCAGTAGAGCCAGCGCCCGCCCGCGGTCTGGAGCTCCGTCAGCGGGCAGCCGGAGCCGGTCGCGAGCTTGCCGAGGGCCTTGCCGGTGGCCAGGTCCTCGCGGGCGACCTCGCCGTCGGTGTCCGTGCTCGTGAACAGCGTGTCGCCCCACAGCGCGACGGCGGCCTGCTCCCGCCGCGACACGACCTTCGACGCGTCCAGGTCCACGACGACCGTCTCGGCGTCGGCGGCGAGTTCACCGGGGAACATGGGCCGCCCGGTCTGGACGACCGCCCAGCGGCCGAAGGCGTCGCCGATCCAGCCGTCGCTGTCGCCGTCGACGGTGACGCGGGTCGTCTTCCCCGTGGCGCTCCGGGCGATGACCGCCCGCTGGGTGTCCGGGATCCGGGGGTAGGAGACCGTGCGGCCGTCTCCGGTGTCGAAGAGCGAGGCCGAGTCGTTCCAGTCGGCGTTCGCCTCGACGCCCTGCCACGCCGGGGCGGACTGCCCCGTGTGGACCGGGCCGACGGGCAGCGTCCGGCCGTAGAAACCGGGCCCCTTCGGGCCGTCCTGCTCCAGGGTGGTGAGCCGGCCCGCGCCCAGCGCGAGCGCGTCGGTCTTCGCCGGGAGCGGTGCGAGCCGGCGCAGCTTCTCCAGGACCGGCGCGCCGCCGTCCTCGCCCGGGACGGCCTTGAGGAGGGACCAGTCGGTGGCGGAGCTGCCGCCGACGACGGCGGCGCCGCCGCCGGGTATCTGGTTGATCTCCCCCTCGGCCCGCTCCAGGAGCGTCTGCGAGCGCCCGTCGGGGTGCAGCGCGACGAGCTTCCGCCGGAGGGCGGCGTCGGTGCCGGAGGCGTCGCCCAGGGCGAGCACCCAGTCGCCGACCAGGCCGATGCGGGAGGCGCCCAGGCCCTCGGGAAGGGCGAAGTTCCGCTCGGCGCCGGTCAGGTCGGAGCGCTCCCGCACGTGCACGGTGCGGTTCCCGTCCACCCAGGCGATCCGCTCGGGGCTCACGGCCACCGGCGCGACGAGCACGCTCGCGGCCGGGGTGGGCGCCTCGATCACGGTCATCCGCCCGGTGCCCAGGTCGACGACGCCGAGGTCGGTGTAGTCGTACGCGGACGGTTCCGCGGGCCGGCCGAAGCGGATCACGGCCACGGAGTCGTCACCGGCCACGAGCCGCGCGTGGTGCAGGTCCGCGTCGGCGGGCCACCCGGTGACCGGGACGCGGGCCCCGGCCGGGGCGTCGGCGCGCACCAGGTAGTAGCCGGTCGTCGTGGAGAGGTCCTCGGCGGAGGCGTACTGCTGGAAGAGCAGCGTGTCGCCGAGCAGCCCCCGGTAGCTCGCGTCGCGCGGCACGTCGAACAGCTGCTCGGCGCCCGTCTCCACGTTGCGGAGGTAGTGGGTGCCGATGCCGTGCTGGAGGTGGAGCCAGCGTCCGCCGACTCCGGACCCGGCGAAGGACGCGTCGTCCTTCCCGTATCCGAGCGGGACGCTCCGGCCGCTCGCGAAGTCGGTCCACTCCAGCTGTCCGCCGGAGGACGGGTCGGAGTCCTCCGTCTCGTGCGTGTAGCCCGTGGTGCCGACCGCGGTGACGGTCTCCTGACGGGGTACGGTCCGCCAGTTCGGCATGATGTCCAGTTGGTCGATGCCCCCGGCCGGCTCGGCGGTCGCGGTCGGCGCGAGGCCGATTCCCGAGACCAGGAGCGCTGCGGCGAGGACGGCGGTACGCGCGCGAGGTCGCCGCGCGCGTGGGTGACGGGTCAAAGAGAGGTCCCTCCCCGGGGAAACCTGATGTGGATGCGGGGAGGAGCCTTCGCCGGGCCCCCTGGCCGGCGCTCCTCACCCACCTCGTCCGGCTGAGCGTATCCCGTCGAACTCCGGTACGAGACAGGGCCCGTACAAGCACCGGGGTGCTCGTACGGGCCCTGCTTACGTCAGGTCAGCCGACCTCAGCCGTTGCGCTTCCAGCGCGGCTTGTCGTCGCGGCGGCCGAAGGAGCCGCCGGTCGAGCCGGTGCTGCCGCGGTGGTCGTCACGACGGCCGTACGGGCGGTCGCCGCCCGAGCGGAAGCCGCCGGCGGGGCGGTCGTCACGACGATCGCGGTTGAACGGACGGTCGCTGCCGCGGTGGCCGCCGGCGGGGCGGTCGTCACGGCGCTCGAAGGAACGGCCACCGCGGTCGTCGCGGTTGAAGCCGCCCGACGGACGGTCGTCACGGCGGAAACCACCGGACGGACGGTCGTTGTCACGGCGCTCGAAGGAACGGCCGCCACGGTCGTCGCGGTTGAAGCCACCGGACGGACGGTCGTCACGACGGAAGCCACCCGACGGACGGTCGTCGCGGCGGAAGCCGCCACGGTCGCCCCGGTCGTCGCGGTTGAAGCCGCCCGACGGACGGTCGTCACGGCGGAAACCACCGGACGGACGGTCGTTGTCACGGCGCTCGAAGGAACGGCCACCGCGGTCGTCGCGGTTGAAGCCACCGGACGGACGGTCGTCACGACGGAAGCCACCCGACGGACGGTCGTCACGGCGGAAGCCGCCACGGTCGCCCCGGTCACCACGGTCGTCACGGCGGAAGCCACCGCGGTCGTCACGGTTGAAGCCACCGCGGTCACCGCGGTCACGGCGCTCGAAGTTGCCCCGCTCGTCGCGGTAGGTCGAACGCTGCTCCTCGCGGCGCTCCTCGGCCTTCGCGGCGCGCTCGGCCTCGACGGCGGCGGCGGCGATCTCGGCCTCGGCGGCCTCGGTCACCTCGGCGACGGCGGCCTCCGGGTCCTCGCCGCGCTCGCGGGCGGCGCGGGCCACCAGGCGGTCGGCCTCCTCGCGGAGCTCGACGGCACGGCGCTGGAGGCGCTCCAGCTGCTTGGTCAGGTCGACGACCTCGCGCTCGGCCTGCTTGGCCGAGTTGTTCGCGGAGTCGGCCTGGACCTCGGTCAGCGAACGGGCGCCGGTGATCTCGGCGACCTCCGGGTCGAAGGCGCCGGCGCCGCCGACGATGTGGCGCGAGGCGTCGACGCCCGCGTCCTCCATCAGGCGGAAGATCTGACGGCGCTGGTGCGGCAGGGCCAGGGAGACCACGACACCGGAGCGGCCGGCGCGGGCGGTGCGGCCCGAGCGGTGCAGGTAGTCCTTGTGGTCGCCGGCCGGGTCCACGTTCAGGACCAGGTCGATGCCGTCGACGTGGATGCCTCGGGCGGCGACGTCGGTCGCGACGAGCGCGTTGACGTAGCCGTCCTTGAAGTCGGCCAGGGTGCGCGTACGGGCGCCCTGGGTCATGCCGCCGTGCAGGGCGTCGGCCTTCACACCGGCCTCGCGGAGCTGCTCGGCGATGCGGTCGGCGCCCAGCTGGGTGCGGACGAAGATGATCGTGCGGCCCTTGCGCGCGGCGATGGCGGCGGTGACCGGCGCCTTGTCCTTCGGCTTCACGACGAGGACGTGGTGGGTCATCGTGGTGACGGCGCCGGCGGACGGGTCGACCTCGTGCGTGACCGGGTTCACCAGGTAGCGCTTGACGAGGGTGTCGATCTCGTTCTCCAGGGTGGCGGAGAAGAGGAGGCGCTGACCGCCCTCGGGGACCTGGTCGAGCAGCTCGGTGACCTCGGGCAGGAAGCCCAGGTCGGCCATCTGGTCGGCCTCGTCGAGGACGGCGACCTGGACGTTCTCGAGGGAGCAGGCGCCGCGGTTGATGATGTCGCGCAGACGGCCCGGGGTGGCGACGAGGATGTCGACGCCGCGCTCCAGGGCGTAGATCTGGTTGCCCATGGACGTACCGCCGCAGACGACCTTCATCTTGAGGCCGAGCACGTCGCCGTAGGGCTGGAGGGCGTCCGCGACCTGCATCGCGAGCTCACGGGTCGGGGTGAGGATGACGCCGCGGGGCTTCTTCTTCTCGGTGTGGCCCTCCGCCAGGGTGGCGAGCAGCGGCAGACCGAAGGAGAGGGTCTTGCCGGAGCCGGTGCGGCCGCGGCCGAGGATGTCCTTGCCGGCCAGGGCGTCCGGGATGGTCGCCGCCTGGATCGGGAAGGGGGTGGTGACGCCGTTCTGGGCGAGCTTGCGCACGACGCCCTCGGGCAGACCGAGGTCGCCGAAGGTGATGGTGGGCTCGGCGGGCTCCTCGACGGAGTCCTCGACGTCGGTGTCGTCGGCCTCGATCTCGACGGTCTCGACGATCTCGTCGGAGACGGCCTCGACGATCTCGGTGGCCTCTACGGCCTCGACGATCTCGTCGTTCTCGGGCATGACGGCGTGGTCAGAACTGAAAATGGACATGCGAAATGCGAAACCTTCCGGAGTCTCGGCACGCGCCCGTCAACTCCGTGATTTCGCAAACGACCGCCTCAATGCGGTCAGCCACGGCTAGGGAGAGTACGCGCCACACGGCGCTCTTCTGTGTCGGCGCCGGGCAATGGGATCAAACGATCTACCACCATACGCACCCTCCCCCACCTGTGGCAAATCGGACTACGTCACACCGGCCCGACCTGCGGAGACGCCTCCGGCTCCGGAGGCGCGCCCGGCCCGTCCGCCGCCCGCATGGCACCCATCTGGGTGTCGGTGCCGGGCGTCGGCGGATCGGTGGGGTTCGAGGTCGGCTCCGGGGTCGGCTCGGGGGTCGGGTTCGAGGTCGGCTCCGGGGTCGGTTCGGGGCTCGGCGGGGTCGGCTCCGGCGTGGGCGTGGACCCGCCGCCGCCCGGGCCCCCGACGCCTCCGCCGCCGCTCCCGCCACTGCCGCCGCCGCTCCCGCTCCCGCCGCTGCCGCCCGGGCCGCCGCCCGGGACCTCGTGGCCGCCACCGGGCGGCTGCGACTTCGACGGCCCGCCGGAGCCGCCCGGGCCCTCCACCGGCAGCACCGCGCCCGGCGAGGGCTTCACCGTGCCCGAGGGCGAGCCGCTCGGGACCGGGGACTCCTTGCCCGCACCGGCCGGCGCCGGCCCGCCCCTCTCCGGCCGGCCGTTCCACGAGCCGCCGTCCCCGCCCTGGACGCCACCGCCGGTGTCGGTCCCGGCCGCCGCGCCGTGCTTCCCCCCGGACGCGCCGGGCGCCGGCTTCGCCCCCTCGTCACTCACACTCATACAGCCGCTCAGACCGGCACAGGCCGCGACGGCCAGCGCGGTGGCGGCCCATCTCACCGGGGTGGGCAAATGGCGCACGGGGGGCACCTCCAGGACACAACAGGCAGGAACGGAACGCGTCGCACTGCCCAACTCCCCAGGCACCACAAGGGACACGGCCCCCACGCACCCACCCGATCCGGCCACCGCCGGCCACCGGCCCGCCGACGACGGCGGGCCGGCTCAGCCGTAGCCGAGCGCGTGCAGCCGTTCGTCGTCGATGCCGAAGTGGTGGGCGATCTCGTGCACGACGGTGATCTCGGTCTCCTCGATCACTTCCTCGCGCGACTCGCACATCCGCAGCGTCGGCCCCCGGTAGATCGTGATCCGGTCGGGCAGCACCCCGGCGTACCACTCGCCGCGCTCGGTCAGCGGCGTCCCCTCGTAGAGCCCGAGCAGCTCGGGATCGTCCGGGGAGGGCTCGTCCTCGACGAACACGGCGACGTTGTCCATCAGCCGTGTCAGCTCCGGCGGGATCCGGTCCAGGGCCTCGGCGACGAGCTCCTCGAACTCCTCGCGCGTCATCTCCAGCACGGGCCCATTCTCCCTCCGTCGGAAACCGTTTTGGCGATACCGGCCGCCATCCCATATGCTTCTCACGTCCCCGACGCACTGAGAAGTGCGCAGGTGAGCCTCTAGCCCTCATCGTCTAGTGGCCCAGGACGCCGCCCTTTCAAGGCGGTAGCACGGGTTCGAATCCCGTTGGGGGCACGCAGGATCGTGTGCGAGACTAGTGATCGCACACAAGCAAGGCTCTGTGGAGCAGTTGGTTAGCTCGCCACCCTGTCAAGGTGGAGGTCGCGGGTTCAAGTCCCGTCAGAGTCGCTGAAGCTGGAAACAGCTTCGTGGCTGGGTAGCTCAGTTGGTACGAGCGATCGCCTGAAAAGCGATAGGTCGCCGGTTCGACCCCGGCCCCAGCCACAGAGAGAAGGCCCCGTTCGAAAGAACGGGGCCTTCTTCGTTTGGCCTGTCTCGTTTCACGTGAAACAGGGAGCGGCGCTACGGGGAAGGGGCCCGCGCCCCTTCCCCGTACGGCTCAGACCTCCTCGCGCCGCCGCGCCCTGCGGCCCCGCACCGCGAGCGCCGCCGCCACCGCCGCCACGACCGCGACGAGCAGCACCCAGTCCGGCACCGCACGGCCGAGGGAGGCGACCCGCTCCTCCACGGCGAAGGACTCGTCCACCGACAGCAGGCCCGGCAGCGCGGTCGTCCCGTCGAAGACGAGGAAGAGGGTGCCGAGGGCGATGAAGAAGAGGCCCGAGAGCAGCGAGGTGGAGTGGACCTCGAAGCGGCCGATACGGAGCGGACGGCCGCGCAGCCAGCGCCGCCGGCCCAGCTCGTACCGGTCCCAGAGCAGCGCCAGGACGAACAGCGGGACGGCCATGCCGAGCGCGTACACCGCGAGGAGCAGGCCGCCGTACGCCGGGCTGCCGCTCAGCGCCGCCACGGTCAGGACGCTGCCGAGGATCGGGCCCGCGCAGAAGCCGGCGAGGCCGTAGACCAGGCCGAGGGCGTAGACGGAGAGCGCCGAGGTGGGCCGGATGCGGCCGCTGGCCTCGGCGATCCGGCGGGAGGTGAAGCCGAGGCCGAGGATCTGGAGGACGCCGAGCCCGATGATCAGCCAGCCTCCGGCGGTGACGAGCAGGTCCCGGTGGCCGTAGAAGAAGCGTCCCGCGAGGGACCCGGCCGCGCCGAGCGGGACGAGGGTCGTCGCCAGTCCCGCGTAGAGGATGCCGGTCCTGGCCACGAGCTTCGCGCGCGTGTCGATCGAGTACGCGAAGAAGGCGGGCAGGAGCAGGGCGCTGCACGGGCTGAGCAGGGCGAGGAGACCGCCGAGGAAGGCCGCGAAGTAGCCGATGCCCGAGGTCACTGCTTGCCCTTCGACGAGGCGGTCTTCGCCGCCGCCTCGATGGCCTCCGTGAAGGTCTCCAGGGGCTGGGCGCCGGCGATCGGGCGGCCGTTGATCAGGAAGGACGGGGTGGAGGTGGCGCCGAGCGCGTACCCCTGCTCCTGGTCCTTGCCGACGGCCTCACGGGCGGCCTTCCCGTCGGCGTCCTTCGCGAACCGGGCCGCGTCGGGGACGCCGGCCTCCTTGGCGAGGGCGGCGAGGCGGTCCTTGCCGAAGCCCTTCTCCTTGGCTCCCTCGGCGTAGGCGGCCTTGTGGAACTCCCAGAACCGGCCCTGCTGCCCGGCCGCCCAGGAGGCGCGGGCGGCGGCCTCCGACTCCTCGCCGAAGATCGGGAAGTTCCGCCACTCGATGCGCAGGGCGCCGTTCCCTACGTACTTCTTCACGAGGGCGGGCTCGGTGTCGCGGGCGAACTTGCCGCAGTACCCGCACTTGAAGTCGGCGTACTCGATGAGCACGACGGGCGCGTCGGCACGGCCGAGGGCGAGCTTGTCGGCGGGGTCGCGGCGGGCGTAGGCCTCCAGTTCGGCGTAGACACCGGCGGAGGGGTCGACGGAGACCTCGGCGGCGGAGGAGGAGCCGGAGGCGCCGGGGGACGCGGGCTTGGTGGCGGTGTACGAGACGACGCCGAGCAGCACGGCGGCGGCCGCCACCCCGGAGACGATCATGATCGGCTTGGTCTTGGACGCGGTCTTGGACGCGGTCTTGGACATGCGGAAGCGCTCCTGGAGGAGAGGGAAGGGGAAGGACGGCGGAGGCGGAACCGTCCGTCTACACCCTCAGGACCTTCAGCTCCACGGGAGACAGCGGTACGCACGCGGGCGGCTCCCGGCCGGGCGGCACGGCCGGGGTTCCGGGGTCCGGCTGCCGGACCCCGGGGGCCACCCGGTCGGCGGCCAGGGCCGGCAGCAGCTCGGCGAAGCCGTGGGCGCGCGGCGGTACGACGGGACCCGGGGCCCCTTCGTCGAGGAGGTGGCCGGGGTCGCAGCCGGGCACGGTGGCGGCCGTCACGACCGGGGCCGTGTCCACGAGAGCCGTTTCCCCGGGAAACACGTGAGCCGTTTCCCCGGGAAACGCGGGAGAAGAGACACCGCAGACCAGCAGACCGAGCACCAGACCCAGCAGCGCGGCGAACGCCGCCGTCGCGCGGGTGGTGCGGAACATGCGAAACCTCTCCGGTCCGGGCCAGATGCCCGAAATACTACGCACGGCCGCTCCGCCCCCTTCGTAAATGGGTTCGCCGCTTCTCGTCGGCAGGTGCGATCCTGGATCCCGTATGTCTACTTCCTTCGCCGCCCTCCAGTCCGTCCTGGCCGAGGTCTCGCTGCGGGACTCCCACCGGCTCGGCCGCCGTCTCGAAGGCGCCCGCCGCATCCGCAAGCCCGAGGCCCGCGCGGCCGTCCTGGACGAGATCGCCGCCGAGGCGGCCAAGGCCAAGGAGCGCGTCGACGGGCGCGCCTCCCGCGTGCCCCCGGTCACGTATCCCGAGCAACTGCCCGTCTCGCAGAAGAAGGACGAGATCCTGGAGGCGATACGCGACCACCAGGTCGTGATCGTCGCCGGTGAGACGGGCTCCGGAAAGACCACGCAGATCCCGAAGATCTGTCTGGAGCTGGGCCGGGGCGTCCGGGGCATGATCGGGCACACCCAGCCCCGCCGGATCGCCGCCCGCACGGTCGCCGAGCGCGTCGCCGAGGAGCTGAGGACCCCGCTGGGCGAGGCCGTCGGCTGGAAGGTCCGCTTCACCGACCAGGTGAACCCGGACGCGACCTTCGTGAAGCTGATGACGGACGGCATCCTGCTCGCCGAGATCCAGACGGACCGCGAGCTGCGCGCGTACGACACGATCATCATCGACGAGGCCCACGAGCGGTCCCTCAACATCGACTTCCTGCTCGGCTACCTGGCCCAGCTGCTGCCGAAGCGCCCCGACCTCAAGGTCGTGATCACCTCCGCGACGATCGACCCGGAGCGCTTCTCCCGCCACTTCGGCGACGCCCCGATCGTCGAGGTCTCCGGCCGTACGTATCCGGTCGAGGTCCGCTACCGCCCGCTCCTCGAAGAGGACGGCGAGGAGGCCGACCGGGACCAGATCACCGCGATCTGCGACGCGGTCGACGAGCTCCAGAAGGAAGGACCCGGCGACGTCCTGGTCTTCCTCTCCGGCGAGCGCGAGATCCGCGACACGGCGGACGCGCTGCTCAAGAAGAAGCTCTTCAACACCGAGATCCTCCCCCTCTACGCCCGGCTCTCCCATGCCGAGCAGCACCGGGTCTTCCAGGCGCACTCCGGCCGCCGGATCGTCCTCGCGACGAACGTGGCCGAGACCTCGCTGACCGTCCCCGGCATCAAGTACGTGATCGACCCGGGCACCGCCCGCATCTCGCGCTACTCGCACCGGACCAAGGTCCAGCGCCTCCCGATCGAGGCGATCTCGCAGGCCAGCGCCAACCAGCGCAAGGGCCGCTGCGGCCGTACGAGCGACGGCATCTGCATCCGCCTCTACTCGGAGGACGACTTCCTCACCCGTCCGGAGTTCACGGACGCGGAGATCCTCCGTACGAACCTGGCCTCCGTCATCCTCCAGATGACCGCGGCCGGCCTCGGCGACATCGAGAAGTTCCCCTTCATCGACCCGCCGGACCACCGGAACATCCGGGACGGCGTGCAGCTCCTCCAGGAGCTCGGCGCGATCGACCCGAACGAGAAGGACCCGAAGAAGCGGCTCACGCAGCAGGGCCGGAAGCTGTCCCAGCTGCCCGTGGACCCCCGGCTGGCCCGGATGGTCCTGGAGGCCGACAGGAACGGCTGCGTCCGCGAGGTCATGGTGATCGCGGCGGCGCTGTCCATCCAGGACCCGCGCGAGCGCCCGTCCGACAAGCAGGCGCAGGCCGACCAGCAGCACGCCCGCTTCAAGGACGAGACGAGCGACTTCCTCGCCTTCCTCAACCTGTGGCGGTACGTCCGCGAGCAGCAGAAGGAGCGCGGCTCCAGCTCCTTCCGCCGGATGTGCAAGCAGGAGTACCTGAACTTCCTGCGCATCCGCGAGTGGCAGGACATCTACGCCCAGCTGCGGACGGTCGCGAAGCAGATGGGCATCCACCTGAACGAGGAGGACGCGCCGGAGCAGTCCGTGCACGTCTCCCTCCTCGCGGGTCTCCTCTCCCACATCGGTCTGAAGGACGTGAAGGAGTCCAAGGACGGCGGCCGGGACCCGAAGCGCGAGGGCGGCGGCCGGAACGAGTACCTGGGTGCCCGCAGCGCCAAGTTCGCGATCTTCCCCGGTTCCGCGCTCTTCAAGAAGCCCCCGCGCTTCGTCATGTCCGCCGAGCTGGTGGAGACCTCGCGCCTGTGGGCCCGGGTCAACGCGCGGATCGAGCCCGAGTGGATCGAGCCGCTCGCGCAGCACCTGGTGAAGAAGACGTACAGCGAGCCGCACTGGGAGAAGGACCAGGCGGCCGTGATGGCCTTCGAGAAGGTGACGCTGTACGGCGTCCCCATCGTCGCCGACCGCAAGGTGAACTACGGGCGGATCGACCCGGAGGTCTCCCGCGACCTGTTCATCCGGAACGCGCTCGTCGAGGGCGACTGGCGCACCCACCACAAGTTCTTCGCGGACAACCGCAAGCTCCTCACCGAGGTCGAGGAGCTGGAGCACCGGGCCAGGCGCCGGGACATCCTCGTCGACGACGAGACGCTCTTCGACTTCTACGACAAGCGCGTCCCCGAACACGTCGTGTCCGGCGCCCACTTCGACTCCTGGTGGAAGCACAAGCGCCGCGAGGAGCCGGAGTTCCTCGACTTCGAGCGCGAGATGCTCATCAACGAGAAGGCGGGGGCGGTCACCAAGGACGACTATCCGGACTCCTGGCGCCAGGGCGCGCTGAAGTTCCGGGTGACGTACCAGTTCGAGCCGGGCGCGGACGCGGACGGCGTGACCGTCCACGTGCCGCTCCAGGTGCTGAACCAGGTGACGGACGAGGGCTTCGAGTGGCAGATCCCGGGTCTGCGCGCGGAGGTCGTCACGGAGCTGATCCGCTCCCTGCCGAAGCCGATCCGCCGCCACTACGTCCCGGCGCCGAACTTCGCGACCCGCTTCCTGGACTCCGTGGTCCCCGTCCAGGAGCCGCTGACGGGCGCGCTCGCCCGGGAGCTCCAGCGGATGGTCGGCGTCCCGGTCACGGCCGAGGACTTCGACTGGGCGAAGGTCCCCGAGCACCTCAAGGTGACCTTCCGGATCGTCGACGAGCGGCGCCGGAAGCTGGCCGAGGACAAGGACCTGGAGACGCTGCGGCTGAAACTGCGCCCCAAGGCCCGTCAGGCGCTCTCCAAGGCCGCCGCGGCGGCGACGGGCGGCCCGGACGGCTCCGGGCCCTCCCTGGAGCGCACGGGGCTCAGGGACTGGACGATCGGGACGCTCACGAAGGTCTTCGAGACCAAGCGGGGCGGGCAGCCGGTGAAGGCGTACCCGGCGCTGGTCGACGAGGGCGACAGCGTGGCGGTCCGGCTCTTCGACTCGGAGGCCGAGCAGGCGCAGGCGATGTGGCGGGGCACCCGGAAGCTGATCATGCTGAACATCCCGGTGAACCCGGCGAAGTTCGCCTCGGACAAGCTGACCAACCAGCAGAAGCTGGCCCTGTCGTCGAACCCGCACGGCTCGATCCAGGCCCTCTTCGACGACTGCGCGACCGCCGCGGCCGACAAGCTGATCGCGGACCACGGCGGCCCGGCCTGGGACGAGGAGTCCTTCCGGAAGCTGTACGACAGGGTCCGCGCGGACCTGGTGGACACGACGGTGCGGACGGTGGGCCAGGTCCAGCAGATCCTGGCGGCCTGGCAGGCGTGCGAGCGCCGGCTGAAGTCGACGAACAGCCTGGCCCTGATCAACAACCTGACCGACGTGAAGGCGCAGCTCGCCTGGCTGATGCCGGCCGGCTTCGTCACCCGTACGGGCCTGAAGCGGCTCCCGGACCTGATGCGCTACCTGGTGGCGGTGGACCGGCGGCTCCAGCAGATGCCCACCGGGGTCCAGCGGGACACCACCCGGATGGAGAAGGTCCAGGAGATGCAGGACGAGTACGCCTGGCTCCTGGAGCAGCTTCCGAAGGGCCGCCCGGTGCCGTCCGAGGTCACCGACATCCGCTGGATGATCGAGGAGCTGCGGGTGAGCTACTTCGCCCACGCGCTGGGCACGGCGTACCCGATCTCGGACAAGCGGATCGTGAAGGCGATCGACGCGGCGGCCCCGTAAGGACCCGTGACCGGGACCTCGCCGTGGGTGAGTTCGACCAGACCCCCTGACCTGCTGTACAGTCTGTCTCGCAGCCGCTTACGAGTGGCTGCGAGCAAGGCTCTGTGGAGCAGTTGGTTAGCTCGCCACCCTGTCAAGGTGGAGGTCGCGGGTTCAAGTCCCGTCAGAGTCGCCTTCCGAGAAGGCCCGCATCGAGAGATGCGGGCCTTCTTCGTGTTCCCGCACCCCTCGTCCCACCCGGGGACGAAAGTCCCATCGGCCGGTGACCAACGGCGGGTTGGGGGCGGCCCCGGAGGTGGCAGGCTGTTCCTTGGCAAGGCTTCCCCGGTGTGACGGGTGTCACTGAAACCGTTTCGAGAACGACCACACTTACTCCCTCCCTACACGACCCCGATTTAATATGTGCAATTGCACCACCCTGGAGGGGTGCGGCGGGGACGCGGGACAGGGTGCGGCACGGGGTGCGGCGCGGGCACAAAAAGATCGCGCTGGACCCGGCGGAGTCCAGCGCGATCGTTGACGAAGACCTGTTGGGGCAGGCGCCCGTCGGCAGTACTGAGGGGTGGGCGACCGGATTGGGGGATCCGGACGGGCCCGGTGTTACGGGGTGTTGCTAGGTCCTGCGGGGTTCTGCGCGACCTCAGGCCTCGCTGCGCTGCTGCGGAATGCCCGCCAGCAGAGCGCGAACCTCGGCCTCGCGGTACCGGCGGTGCCCACCCAGGGTGCGGATGGACGTGAGCTTTCCGGCCTTGGCCCAACGGGTCACCGTCTTCGGGTCCACGCGGAACATCGTGGCAACCTCGGCAGGGGTCAGCAGCGGCTCGGCATCAGGGGTGCGAGCGGTCATGAGCGGCCTCCTCGGGAGAACCGAACCAATCTCGGTTCTTTCCTCTAAATTCTGCACCTTGACCCGCCATGCCCGAAATGGCAGAAGCGGGTCGAGTCGGTTATAGGACGAACGGCTTGTCCTCGGCACTACAACTACACCATCCGTCCAGCCGCGTCGGCCAAACCGATGGAATTGCCCTCGCAGGTGTTCATCAGCGGCGGAAGTCGACTGACCATGCCATAACGGACAGTCACGCCACTGTGACGATCAGTCACAGAGCGATCAGGAGTCCTCAGACCCCCCATAGAGTGCAATGCTGAGCGTTCCGCCCGAACTTGGGCGGAAGGAACCCTCCCCGGACTCCTTGTCCTATTTTGGCACGAGGGTGGGTGATGGGCGCAAGGGTGCGTTACGTGCTGTCCGTCACGCTTGAGCCAAAGGCCCGGATCGGGACCAACGGCCCCACCGAACCGGTGCGAAAGACCCGGCCATCCGGATCCGGCCAACACCTTGAAGATCATTTACACCGGTCGGACATGTCTTGTCGATACCGACCTGACGAAGTCTGTCCGACTGATGTCAGTTCGCGAGGCGAAGGTCCCTGACGGACCGCCAGCGCTCCGCGAGCCGCCCGTACACCTCGCTCGCCGCCTCCCCGTCCCCGTCCCGCAGCGCCGCGATCCCCTCCGCCAGCTGCACCGCCGACCGCTCCTCCGCCAGCCACCCGTCCGGCACCACGTGCACCAGACCCCCGAAGTCCAGTTCCACGAGCGCCCGCGGATGGAACTCCTCCAGCCAGCGCCCCACCTCGATCAGACCCTCCGTCATCGGACCGTCGTCGATCGCCTCCCGCAGCGCCCTCAGCGCCCGCGCGAGCCGCCGCCGGGCCTGCGCCATCGTCGTCCGGTACCGCAGCACCGGCGCCCGGCCCGCCGCCCGGTCCCCCGGCTCGTACTCCCGCTCCTCGTCGCCGAAGAGCGCGAACCAGCGCAACGGCACGTGCCACAGCCCGGTGCGGATCCACGGGCGCGCGTCCGGGTTCCGGCTCAGCCACCGCTCGTAGTCCCTCGCCACCTGGAGGCGCACCACGGGCGGCAGCATCGCGTCGAGCACCGGCGCCGGATACGGACCGGCCGCCAGCTCCTCCAGCGCCAGCCAGCCGCGCAACCGGGTCCGCCACGGGCAGATCACCACCGCCCCGTCCAGACGCGCGACGAACGCCTCCCCGCTCTCGTGGACCGGCACCGGCACCGGGGGCGTCGGCAGCAGGTCCGCGAGCGAACGCCGCAGCTCCTCCTGCGCCCCCGGGAGGCTCGGCCGGCGGGCGTACCGGGCCCAGTGGGACCGCTCCGGCTCGGGGAACGCGGCCAGCGGCTCGTACACCCGCAGATAGGACGCGTAGGGAACGGGGACCGTGGGGGCGACCGACATGTCGCAAATCCTTCCACGGAGGTACTCCGCGAGGGGGTGATCCTGAGCACTGCGGCCGATCTACGCCCAGGTAGGACTTACCCTCTTGCCGAACTGGTCCTCCCCCACCCGTAGGGAGGGCCGCAAACCGCCGCTTCGTACTTGGGAGTCACCACCGTGACCGATGTGACCGGCGTTCCTGCTGACGTACTGAGCACCCTGTTCCACTCGGAGCAGGGTGGCCACGAGCAAGTCGTGCTCTGCCAGGACCGCGCCACCGGCCTCAAGGCCGTCATCGCCATCCACAACACCGCCCTGGGCCCCGCCCTCGGAGGCACCCGCTTCTACCCGTACGCCACCGAGGCCGAGGCGATCGCCGACGCGCTCAACCTGTCGCGCGGCATGTCGTACAAGAACGCCATGGCCGGACTCGACCTGGGCGGCGGCAAGGCCGTCATCATCGGCGACCCGGAGCAGATCAAGACCGAGGAGCTCCTCCTCGCCTACGGCCGCTTCGTGGCCTCCCTCGGCGGCCGGTACGTCACGGCCTGCGACGTCGGCACCTACGTCGCCGACATGGACGTCGTCGCCCGCACCAACCAGTGGACCACCGGCCGCTCCCCCGAGAACGGCGGCGCCGGCGACTCCTCCGTCCTCACCGCCTTCGGCGTCTTCCAGGGCATGCGCGCCGCCGCGCAGACCCTGTGGGGCGACCCGACGCTGCGCGGCCGCAAGGTCGGCGTCGCGGGCGTCGGCAAGGTCGGCCACTACCTCGTCGAGCACCTCCTGGAGGACGGCGCCGAGGTCGTGATCACCGATGTTCGCGAGGAGTCGGTGCGCCGGATCACCGACAAGCACCCGCAGGTCACCGTCGTCGCCGACACCGACGCCCTGATCCGCGTCGAGGGCCTCGACGTCTACGCCCCCTGCGCGCTGGGCGGCGCCCTGAACGACGAGACCGTCCCGGCCCTCACCGCGAAGATCGTCTGCGGCGCGGCCAACAACCAGCTGGCGCACCCGGGCGTCGAGAAGGACCTGGAGGAGCGCGGCATCCTCTACGCGCCCGACTACGTGGTCAACGCCGGTGGCGTGATCCAGGTCGCCGACGAGCTGCACGGCTTCGACTTCGACCGCTGCAAGGCCAAGGCGACGAAGATCTTCGACACCACTCTGGAGATCTTCGCACGTGCGAAGGCCGACGGCATTCCGTCGGCCGCGGCGGCCGACCGGATCGCCGAGCAGCGCATGGCGGAGGCCCGTCGCGCCTGATCAGCGCGCCGCTCGTACGCGGGGCCGGCCGGCCGCCGGGGAGACTTCGCTCACGCCCTTCGGCGGGTCGGCCCTCAAGAAGAGGTTAAAATCGCGATTGACCAGCGAGGAAAGGGCACCTCGAAGGTTCTGTACCGGGGTATGTGATGCGCGCGGCGTACCGTAGACCCACGGAAACAGGTACCGTTGAAGCCCTACGGACCGGTCTCTCTACCGAGAGTCCGTTCCGAATCATGAACGCGTGTCAAGACTCTGGGGCCGACGAGCCCCGTCACCGAGGGGGTCGAGCCATGGGGCGCGGCCGGGCAAAGGCCAAGCAGACCAAGGTCGCCCGCCAGCTGAAGTACAGCAGCGGCGGGACAGACCTGACGCGTCTGGCCAATGAGCTGGGCGCTTCGACTTCGAGTCAGCCGCCGAATGGCGAGCCGTTCGAGGACGACGACGAGGAAGACGACCCGTACGCCCAGTACGCGGATCTCTACAACACGGACGACGAGGACGAGGACGACGAGTCCGGTCCCGGTGCGTCCCCGCGTCGCGCTTGACCTTCTGAATCGCATCACCGAAACCCGGACCGGGGTCACCCGTCCGGGTTTCGGTGCTGTCCGCACACTCACCCCCGACGGACTGCGGACACGCGAAACGGGGCGCCCCCTCAGGGGCGCCCCGCATCGTACGGCTCGTTACTACTTGGCGTAGTCCCCGACCAGCTCGGCACCGGTCGTGTGCGCCCCGCGCTCGGTGATCTCGCCCGCGACCCAGGACTCGACCCCGCGGTCCGCCAGCGTCGCCAGGGCGACGTACACGGACTCGGCCGGCACGACGGCCATCATGCCGACGCCCATGTTCAGGGTCTTCTCCAGCTCCAGGCGCTCCACCTGACCGGCCTTGCCGACCAGGTCGAAGATCGCGCCCGGCGCCCACGTGGAGCGGTCCACGGTGGCGTGCAGGCCGTCCGGGATCACCCGCGCCAGGTTGGCGGCCAGACCGCCGCCCGTGATGTGGCTGAAGGCGTGGACGTCCGTGGTCCGGGTGAGGGCCAGGCAGTCCAGGGAGTAGATCTTCGTGGGCTCCAGGAGCTCCTCGCCCAGCGTCCGGCCGAGCTCCTCGACCCGCTGGTCGAGGGTCATGCCGGCGCGGTCGAAGACCACGTGCCGGACGAGCGAGTACCCGTTGGAGTGAAGACCCGACGAGGCCATGGCGATGACCGCGTCGCCCGTACGGATCCGGTCCGCGCCGAGCAGCCGGTCGTACTCCACGACACCCGTGCCCGCGCCGGCGACGTCGAAGTCGTCCGCGCCGAGGAGGCCAGGGTGCTCCGCCGTCTCGCCGCCGACCAGGGCGCAGCCGGCGAGGACGCAGCCCTCGGCGATGCCCTTGACGATGGCGGCGACCCGCTCGGGGTGGACCTTGCCGACGCAGATGTAGTCGGTCATGAAGAGCGGCTCGGCGCCGCAGACGACGATGTCGTCCATGACCATCGCGACCAGGTCGTGGCCGATCGTGTCGTACACGCCCATCTGGCGGGCGATGTCGACCTTCGTGCCGACGCCGTCGGTCGCCGAGGCGAGCAGCGGACGCTCGTAGCGCTTGAGGGCGGAGGCGTCGAAGAGGCCGGCGAAGCCGCCGAGGCCGCCGAGGACCTCGGGGCGCTGCGTCTTCTTCACCCACTCCTTCATGAGCTCGACGGCGCGGTCGCCCGCTTCGATGTCGACGCCCGCGGACGCGTAGCTGGCACCGGTGGTCTCAGACATGGGTGAGAACTTTCGTGTCGTCGTACTACAGCTCGTGCTGCTCGTACTGCCCGCGCCACGGTCGTGGCGCGGGCAGCGGGGGTCTTACGGGCGACGGAGGGCGTCGGCGGCCGCGGTGGCGGCCGGACCGGCGGCCAGCTCGGTCTCCAGGAGCTGCTTGCCGAGCAGCTCGGGGTCCGGGAGCTCCATCGGGTACTCGCCGTCGAAGCAGGCACGGCAGAGGTTCGGCTTCTGGATCGTGGTCGCCTCGATCATCCCCTCCAGGGAGATGTACGAGAGCGAGTCCGCGCCCAGCGACTTGCCGATCTCGTCGACCGACATCCCGTTGGCGATCAGCTCCGCGCGGGTCGCGAAGTCGATGCCGAAGAAGCAGGGCCACTTGACCGGCGGCGAGGAGATCCGGATGTGGACCTCGGCCGCACCGGCCTCGCGGAGCATCCGGACCAGCGCGCGCTGGGTGTTGCCGCGGACGATCGAGTCGTCGACGACCACGAGCTTCTTCCCCTTGATGACTTCCTTGAGGGGGTTCAGCTTCAGCCGGATGCCCAGCTGGCGGATGGTCTGGGAGGGCTGGATGAAGGTGCGCCCGACGTAGGCGTTCTTCACCAGGCCGGCGCCGAAGGGGATGCCCGAGGCCTCGGCGTAGCCGATGGCGGCCGGGGTGCCGGACTCCGGCGTCGCTATCACCAGGTCGGCCTCGACCGGCGCCTCCTTCGCGAGGCGGCGGCCCATCTCCACGCGGGAGAGGTACACGTTCCGGCCGGCGATGTCGGTGTCGGGACGGGCCAGGTACACGTACTCGAAGACACAGCCCTTGGGCTTCGCTTCCGCGAATCGCGAGGTGCGGATGCCGTTCTCGTCGATCGCGATCATCTCGCCCGGCTCGACCTCGCGGACGAAGCTGGCGCCGCAGATGTCGAGGGCGGCGGACTCGGAGGCCACCACCCAGCCGCGCTCGAGACGGCCGAGGACCAGCGGGCGGATGCCCTGCGGGTCACGGGCCGCGTAGAGCGTGTGCTCGTCCATGAAGACGAGGGAGAAGGCGCCCCGGACGTCGGGGAGGACCTTCGCGGCGGCCTGCTCGATGGTGAGCGGCGTGCCGTCCTCGTCCACCTGGCCCGCGAGGAGCGCGGTGACCAGGTCGGTGTCGTTGGTGGCGGCGACCCGGTTGGTGCGCCCCTCCTTCTTCGGGAGGTCGGCGACCATCTCGGCGAGCTGCGCCGTGTTGACCAGGTTGCCGTTGTGGCCGAGCGCGATCGAGCCGTGGGCGGTTGCCCGGAACGTCGGCTGCGCGTTCTCCCACACAGAAGCACCAGTGGTCGAGTAGCGGGCGTGACCGACCGCGATATGACCCTGGAGGGAACCGAGAGAAGTCTCGTCGAAGACCTGGGAGACGAGTCCCATGTCCTTGAAGACGAGGATCTGGGAGCCATTGCTTACCGCGATTCCCGCGGATTCCTGACCCCGATGCTGGAGGGCGTAGAGCCCGAAGTACGTGAGCTTTGCGACCTCTTCACCCGGAGCCCAGACACCGAAGACGCCGCAAGCGTCCTGGGGGCCTTTCTCACCGGGGAGCAGATCGTGATTGAGTCGACCGTCTCCGCGTGGCACGTTTCCGAGTGTAGACGGGCTCGACCACTGGTCCGAATTGGCGAAATGCCGAGGTGGCCGCACTCGTGCGATCGCACCAAATGATCGATTGCCGCTTGGAGAGGCCTACGAAGCAGGCGGGGTAAGGGTTTCCGGCTCCCGGGGCCCGGAGAGCGGACGCTCGTACCAGGCCCGGGGTGGTCCCGCGATGTGACGGACGCCGCAGTCGGCGCCCTCTCAGCGGGCGGTCGCGGTCGCCGTGAGGCCTTCGCCTGAGGCGTCGGTGAGGGTCAGCGTTCGGTGGTTCAGCCGATACGTCAGCGGGCCGTCGAGGAGCTCGTACAGCTTCGTCTCCAGCTTCATCTGCGGGCTCGTGCACATCATCCGGGTGGTCGCCGCCGGGCCCTCGACGGTGAGGGTGCCGGCCTTCTCGTCGAGGCGGACGTGCGCGGAGAAGTTGTTGCAGCCGAGGTTGCCGGTGGCCCGGCCGTCCTTGCCGAGGACGAACCGCGCCTTGTCCCCGCTGCCGGCGGCCAGGGAGGACGCCGTCTCCCCCGAGACCAGCCCGTCGATCTTCCAGGTGGTGCCGGTCAGGGGGACGGGCGGCTCGGTGCTCAGCTCCAGCTCGTCGCGCCCGTCGGCCGAGGTCAACCGCAGGTCGTCGCCCTTCGACGTCCCCTTCAGCGAGCCGGTGAAGGCCTCGAGGAACTCCTTCTCGAAGCTCCCCCGGTCGCCGTCGCAGGCCATCGCGGTGGACTCCTCCACGGTGACGGTGAGGGTGTCCCCCTTCACGGCGACGGCGGCGCCGAAGGCGTTGCAGCCCCCGTTCCCCCGGGCCCGGCCGTCCTTCCCGAAGTCGACCCGCGCCCCGTCCGGCGCCACCGACCTGCGTCCGTCGACCGTGACGGCGTCGACCTTCCAGGACGTGCCCGCGACCGGCAGGTCCGGCGAGACGGTGTCCGCGCCGCCGGACCCGGCGCCTCCCTCCGTACCGCAGGCGGTGGTGAGCAGCAGGAGGGGGACCAGGAAGGCGAGTGCGCGTGGCTTCGGCATGTCGGTGGGACGGAGCGGGCGACCGTACGGTTCCTGCGGTCAGCCCATGAGGGGCAGCAGGTCCTTCAGGTCCGCCCGCTCGCCGCTCGCGCTGACGCGGGCCGCGTCCAGCTCCACCGCCCACTCCGTACGGCCCGTCGCGAGCCGGAGCCAGGTCAGCGGGTCCGTCTCCACCACGTTCGGCGGGGTGCCCCGGGTGTGCCGGGGGCCCTCCACGCACTGCACCACGGCGTACGGCGGGATCCGCACCTCCACCGCCCCGCCCGGCGCCTTCTGCGCGAGCGCGTCGGCGAGGAGCCGCGTGCAGGCGGCGAGGGCCTGGCGGTCGTACGGGACGTCGGCGCCGGTCGCCGCGTTCAGGTCGTCGGTGTGGACGACGAGTTCGACGGTGCGGGTCACGAGGAAGTCCCCGAGGGTCATGGCGCCGAAGCGGGCCGGGACCAGCCGTTCGTCGGAGGCGGCGGCGACCAGCTCCTCGTAGCGGGCCGCGGTCGCCGCGAGGAGCCCCACCGGGTCGCCGGTGTCGACCGCCCGGGTGTCCTCGTCGATACGGGCCGCCGCCGTGACCGTGGCCAAGGGCCAGTCGAGGAGGACGAGTTCCCGCGCCGCCGGCTCCGGTGCCTCCAGGTACCGCACGACCGAGCCGAGCACCATCGAGAAGTGCCCCACCAGGTCCCGTACCGTCCACTCCCCCAGCCGCGTCGGCCCGGCCAGCTGCTCGGGCGTCAGCGCGGCCACCGCCTCCCGTACGTGCCCGAACTGGGCGAGCACGGCGGGGCGGATCTTGGCGGAGTCGTACCTGCGAGGGCGCTTCTTGGCGGGTGGCATGGCCCGAGGCTAGCGCCGAGACTGGAAAGAGAAGGTCCCCTTTTCGCGAGAGGCTGTGACGGGACCATGACCCACCACGAGCACCCCGACGCCGCCCTCGTGCGGCGGGGCTACGAAGCCTTCAAGAGCGGTGACATGGAGACTCTGGGCTCCATGATGACCAGCGACTGTACGCACCACGCGCCGGGCACCACCCGGTTCGGCGGCCACTTCAAGGGCCGGGACAACATCCTCGCGATGTACCGGGACCTGGGCGAGTACACCGGCGGCAGCATGCGCGTCGAGCTGGGCACGATCTGCGTCGACGGACGCGGCCACGCCATCGCGAACCACACGTGGTTCGCCGAACACGGCGACCGGGGCATCGAGATGCCCGGCGCACTGTTCTTCACCATCATCGGCGGCAAGGTCTCCGACATCGACGAATGCGTCGAGGACATCGACGAGCTCGACGCCTTCTACTCCCTGGACGGCTGAGGACACGGGAGAGCCCCCGCCCTTCGAGGGACGGGGGCTCACACCGTACGCGTACCGACGATCAGGCCAGCAGGGCCGGGATCGTCGCCTCGTGCGCCTCGCGCAGCTCCGTGAGGGAGAGCGCGAACTCGCCCTGCACGTCGACCGCGTCGCCGTCGACCACACCGATGCGGGTCGCCGGCAGACCCCGCGCACCGCACATGTCGGTGAAGCGGAGCTCCTCGCTGCGCGGGACGGCGACGACCGCACGGCCCGCCGACTCCGAGAAGAGGAACGTGAAGGCGTCCAGGCCCTCGGGGACGACCAGGCGCGCGCCGTTCCCGCCGCGCAGGCAGGACTCGACGACCGCCTGCACGAGACCGCCGTCGGACAGGTCGTGCGCCGCGTCGATCATGCCGTCGCGGGAGGCCGAGATCAGGATCTCGCCGAGCAGCTTCTCCCGGTCGAGGTCCACGGCCGGCGGCAGACCGCCGAGGTGCTGGTGGATCACCTCGGACCAGGCCGAACCGCCGAACTCCTCCTTGGTGTCGCCCAGCAGGTAGAGGAGCTGGCCCTCTTCCGCGAAGGCGATCGGGGTGCGGCGGGTGACGTCGTCGATCACACCGAGGACGGCCACGACGGGCGTCGGGTGGATGGCGACCTCACCGGTCTGGTTGTAGAGGGAGACGTTGCCACCCGTCACCGGGGTGCCCAGCTGGAGGCAGCCGTCCGCGAGACCACGGGTGGCCTCGGCGAACTGCCACATCACGGCCGGGTCCTCGGGCGAACCGAAGTTCAGGCAGTCCGAGATGGCCAGCGGCTTCGCACCGGAGGCGGCGACGTTGCGGTACGCCTCCGCGAGCGCGAGCTGCGCGCCCGTGTACGGGTCGAGCTTCGCGTACCGGCCGTTGCCGTCGGTCGCCATGGCCACGCCGAGGTTGGTCTCCTCGTCGATGCGGACCATGCCGGCGTCCTCGGGCTGCGCCAGGACCGTGTTGCCCTGCACGAACCGGTCGTACTGGTTCGTGATCCAGGACTTCGAGGCCTGGTTCGGCGAGGAGACGAGCTTGAGGACCTGGTCCTTCAGCTCGGCGCCGTTCTGCGGCCGGGGCAGCTTGCCCGCGTCGTCGGCCTGGAGGGCGTCCTGCCAGTCCGGGCGCGCGAACGGCCGGTGGTAGGTCGGGCCCTCGTGGGCGACGGAGCGCGGCGGCACGTCGACGATCTGCTCGCCGTGCCAGAAGATCTCCAGGCGCTCGCCCTCGGTCACCTCACCGATGACGACGGCGATGACGTCCCACTTCTCGCAGATCTCCAGGAAGCGGTCGACGTGCTGCGGCTCGACGATCGCGCACATGCGCTCCTGCGACTCGCTCATGAGGATCTCCTCAGGAGAGAGCGTGGCGTCGCGCAGGTGGACCTTCTCCAGGTCGACGCGCATGCCGCCGGAGCCGGCGGAGGCGAGCTCGGACGTGGCGCAGGAGAGCCCGGCGCCGCCGAGGTCCTGGATGCCCGCGACCAGCTTCTCCTTGAAGATCTCCAGGGTGCACTCGATGAGGAGCTTCTCCTGGAAGGGGTCGCCGACCTGGACGGCGGGGCGCTTGGTGGGCTTGGTGTCGTCGAAGGTCTCGGACGCGAGGACCGAGACGCCGCCGATGCCGTCGCCACCCGTGCGGGCGCCGTACAGGATGACCTTGTTGCCGGGGCCCGAGGCCTTGGCGAGGTGGATGTCCTCGTGCTTCATCACGCCGATGCAGCCGGCGTTGACCAGCGGGTTGCCCTGGTAGCAGGAGTCGAAGACGACCTCGCCGCCGATGTTCGGCAGGCCCAGGCAGTTGCCGTAGCCGCCGATGCCGGCGACGACACCGGGCAGCACGCGCTTGGTGTCGGGGTGGTCGGCCGCGCCGAAGCGCAGCGGGTCGACGACCGCGACCGGGCGGGCGCCCATGGCGAGGATGTCGCGGACGATGCCGCCGACGCCGGTGGCCGCGCCCTGGTAGGGCTCGATGTACGAGGGGTGGTTGTGCGACTCGACCTTGAAGGTGACCGCGTACCCCTGGCCGACGTCGACGACGCCCGCGTTCTCGCCGATGCCGACGAGCATGGCGTCGTTGGCGGGGGTCTTCTCGCCGAACTGCTTCAGGTGGACCTTGCTGCTCTTGTAGGAGCAGTGCTCGGACCACATGACGGAGTACATGGCGAGCTCGGCGCCGGTGGGACGGCGGCCGAGGATCTCGCGGATGCGCGCGTACTCGTCCTCCTTGAGGCCGAGCTCCTTCCAGGGCTGCTCGCTGTCCGGCGTCTCGCTCGCGTGCTTGACGGTGTCGAGGCTCATCAGGCGTTGACCAGCTTCTTGAGGATCGAGGTGAAGAAACCGAGGCCGTCCGTCTTGCCGGTGCCGATCAGCGGCTCGACGGCGTGCTCCGGGTGCGGCATGAGGCCGACCACGTTGCCCGCGGCGTTGGTGATGCCCGCGATGTCGCGCAGCGAGCCGTTGGGGTTCATGTCCAGGTAGCGGAAGGCGACCCGCCCCTCGGCCTCCAGCTCGTCGAGCGTGCGCTCGTCGGCGACGTAGCGGCCGTCCATGTTCTTGAGCGGGACCTCGATCTCCTGGCCCGCGGAGTAGTCCGAGGTCCAGGCGGTCTCCGCGTTCTCCACCCGCAGCTTCTGGTCGCGGCAGATGAAGTGGAGGTGGTTGTTGCGCAGCATCGCGCCCGGCAGCAGATGGGCCTCGGTGAGGATCTGGAAGCCGTTGCAGATGCCGAGGACGGGCATGCCCGCCTTGGCCTGCTCGATGATGCTCTCCATCACCGGCGAGAAGCGGGAGATGGCTCCGGCCCGCAGGTAGTCGCCGTAGGAGAAGCCGCCGGCCAGGACCACGGCGTCGACCTGCTTGAGGTCCTTGTCGCGGTGCCAGAGCGAGACGGGCTCGGCGCCCGCCAGGCGGGCGGCCCGCAGCGCGTCCTGGTCGTCGAGCGTTCCGGGGAACGTGACGACGCCGATGCGTGCGGTCACGACTCCACCTTCACGACGAAGTCTTCGATCACGGTGTTGGCAAGGAAGGTTTCGGCCATCTCATGGATGCGGGCGAGGGCGGCGTCGTCGACCGGTCCCTCCACCTCCAGCTCGAAGCGCTTCCCCTGACGGACGTCGGCGATTCCGGCGAATCCCAGGCGAGGCAGTGCACGCTGCACCGCCTGCCCCTGAGGGTCGAGAATCTCCGGCTTGAGCATGACGTCGACTACGACGCGTGCCACTGGCACTCCCGGTGGTGTGTTGCGTGGGCGGTTCCCTCAGCGTACCTGCCTCCAAATTCTACGCGGGTAGAGATCTGAAGGATCCTACAAAAGCCCGGTTCGGGGCGGCGTGCGTCACACGAACAGGCACCAGGTGCCGGACACGCGCCCCCGCCCAAAATTCGAGTGAAATATTGCGGACCGCATTGCACCGGGACACGCTGAAACAATTGGTGGGGCTTCCCCCTGCGACGCCCACCCCTGTACAAAGGAATCCAGAAGAAATCAGCATTGTCCCGGCACAGCCGTAAGGTCGGCATCGTCGCACGTCAGAGGCGCCACAAGCGCCTACCGACCCCGGCGGCCGCAGGAAAGGACCGATATCCGTGGCTCAGCGTGTGGTGGTCACTCTCTCCGATGACATCGAAGGCGGAGAAGCGGCTGAAACGGTCGCGTTCGGTCTCGACGGGAAGATGTACGAGATCGACCTGAATGCTGCCAATGCAAAGAAACTCCGCAAGGCACTCGCGCCCTACCTCGCCGCCGGCCGCAAGCTGCCGGCCCGGGCGACGGCCGGCCGGAGCGCCCCGGCGGCCTCGTACACCCACACCGCCCTAGCCCCCGACCCGGCGGCGGTCCGCGCCTGGGCCCAGTCCAACAAGATGGACGTCCCCGCCCGCGGCCGGATCCCGAAGCGGGTCTACGAGGCCTTCCGCGCGGCGAGCTGAGCGGGAGGCCCTGGCTCCCGGGGACGGGACCCTCGGGGGCCGGGACTCTCAGGGGCCGGGACTCTCAGGGGACGGGACTCTCAGGGGACGGAGCTCTCAGGGGCCGGGACTCTCGGGGGCCGGGACCCCTAGGGGACGGGGGCGCGGAGGCGGCGGGGCGGGGGGCGCGGAGCCGATTTGCATTGCACCCCCCTTGATCCGCTAGAGTCTGGATCACGCCGAGGGGCGAGGCCGAAAAGCCAAGTCCCCAGCAGCGTGCGGGTGTAGTTCAGTAGCAGAACAGCCCCCTTCCAGGGGGAAGGCGCAGTGTGCAATCCCTGTCACCCGCTCTGCGAGAAACGCGTTACCGACCACTCCGGTGGATCAGGTAGAGTGGTGCTCGCACCGAGCAGCGAAAGCTGACCGGTAGCAATGCGGACGTGGCTCAGTTGGTAGAGCATCACCTTGCCAAGGTGAGGGTCGCGAGTTCGAATCTCGTCGTCCGCTCAGGGATCAAAGGCCCCGGTTCTCAGGAACCGGGGCCTTTGTCGTGTTCCCGGAGGGTGTGAAGGGCCCCACACGGTGGTGTGTCACGAGCACCCGCGAGGTTGGGTATAGTTAGCAGCGCGCTACGGCGCAGGCGGACGTGGCTCAGTTGGTAGAGCATCACCTTGCCAAGGTGAGGGTCGCGAGTTCGAATCTCGTCGTCCGCTCAAGAAACGAAGGCCCCGGTTCTCAGGAACCGGGGCCTTCGTCGTGTGTACGCGGTGGCCGGGGCCGGGACGCCGTACGGGCCTCCTTGCGGGCCCGTACGGCGTCTGCCGACTAGAAGCTGTCGGACCAGGTGTTCCCGGTCAGCAGCTCGTACGCCTCGATGTACTTGGCGCGGGTCTTCTCCACGACCTCCTGCGGGAGCGCCGGCGGCGGCTGCTCGCTCTTGCGGTCCCAGCCGGAGGCCGGGGAGGTCAGCCAGTTCCGCACGATCTGCTTGTCGTACGAGGGCTGGGCACGGCCCGGCTGCCACTGGTCGGCCGGCCAGAAGCGGGAGGAGTCCGGGGTGAGGACCTCGTCGGCGAGGACGAGCGCCTCGCCCGCGAAGCCGAACTCGAACTTGGTGTCGGCGAGGATGATCCCGCGCTCGCGGGCGATGTCCCGGGCCCGGCCGTACACGGCGAGGGTCGTCTGGCGCAGCAGCGCGGCCGTCTCGGCGCCGACCTGGCGGGCGACCTCCTCGTACGAGACGTTCTCGTCGTGGTCGCCGACGGCGGCCTTGGTGGCCGGGGTGAAGATCGGCGCGGGCAGCTCGGAGCCGTCGGTCAGGCCCTCGGGGAGCGCGAGGCCGCAGACCGTGCGGGACTCGTCGTACTCCAGGAGGCCGGAGCCGGTGAGGTAGCCGCGGGCGACGGCCTCGACCGGGACCATGTCCAGCGACATGCAGATCAGCGTGCGGCCCGCCCAGTCGGCGGGGGCGCCGGCCGGCAGCTCGGTGGAGAGCACGTGGTTCGGGACCAGGTCGGCGAGCTGGTCGAACCACCACAGGGAGAGCTGGGTCAGGACCCGGCCCTTGTCGGGGATCTCGGTGGGCAGCACCCAGTCGTAGGCCGACATGCGGTCGCTCGCCACCATGACGAGGTCGCCCGCCTCGTTCCGGTACAGGTCGCGGACCTTGCCCGTGTGGAGATGGGTCAGGCCCGGGACCTGGACGGGCTCGGGCTTTTCTACGAATCCGGACACGGTTCCTCCGCGTAGGTTGATCCAGGGAACGTGTCCGATTCTCTCGCACGGGAGGGGGGATCCGGCCGCCGGGCCCTGTGACCCCCCGCTCAGTCCCGTCTCCCGCTCCTCCTCTCAGTGCCTCTTGCAGATGCGGTCGAGGAGGTTCGCCGTGGCGCGCTGCACCCGGGCGTCGACATGGCCCGGCCGGTCGAGCGCCGGCGACCAGGCGAAGGTGCCGGACGCGAAGACCCAGGCGCCGGACGGGGCCCGGTAGAGGCTCGTCTCCTGGTGGCGCACCGCGCCCTCGCTGTCCCGGTACGGCGAGTGGGAGAGCAGGATGCGGCCCTGGTGCTCCGGGAGCGCGGTGCGCGGGTAGTAGCGGTCGGCCTCGCCCGCGACCAGGCCCGGGAGCTCGTCGCCGTCGCCCGCGCCGGTGGCCTCCCAGAGCCAGTGGTCGGCGTTCCGCACGACCAGCGGGTGCGGTTCGGGCACCCGGCCCGCGTACTGGATGCCGAGGAGCTGCTGCTCGGGCCGGTCCACCTCGCGCCAGAGCGCCGGGCGGCCGGGGCCGCGGCGCTTGCGGCAGGTGAGGAGGCGGTCCGGCACCCCGGACGGCGAAGGGCCCAGCTCCACCTGCCAGTACATGGTGTTGGCGGAGAGGAAGACGAGCGAGGTGCCCTGGTCGCGGGCGAGTTCGACGGTCCGGCGCATCGGCGCCGACCAGTACTCGTCGTGGCCGGGGAAGACCAGCCCCCGGTAGCGGCCCGGGTCGACCCGGCCCGCGTGCAGGTCGCGGGTCTCCGCGTACGCCAGGTCGTAGCCGTAGCGCTCGGCCCAGCGGATGAAGTCGTAGGCGTGCCCGACGTGCAGGGGCAGCCCCGCGCCCGCGTACGGCCGGTCGAAGGAGACCGTGACCGCCGCCTCCTCCTCGCCGAGCAGCCGGCCCTCCTCGTCCCAGGCGTGGTAGAGGCTGGCGCCGGTGTGGCCGTCCTCCGGGTAGAGGTTGTACGCCTGCCAGGTCACGTCCGGGAGGACGAGGAGCAGATCCGCCGGGTGGTTGTCGCGGACCGTGAAGGGGATGTGCGAGCGGTAGCCGTCGGCGGTGGTGAGGACGGCGACGTACGCGCCGATCGACCAGTACGAGGGGACCTGGAGCCGCCAGGACTGCCACCAGTGGTGGCAGGAGACCGTGCGGTCGGCGGTGAGCGGGGGCGGCTGGACGATCCCCGAGAGGCGCGGACTGGTGGTGATCTTCGCGGCGCCGTCGCCGCCGTAGTGCCCGATCCGGTAGACGTCGACCGAGAACTGCTGCGGCGGGTCCACGGTGATGTGGAAATCGATCGACTCGCCCGGCGCCACGGCCCCGTCGGACGCGAAGCCCTTGATCTGGCGCCGGACGTCGTCGGCCGTGCGCGGGCCGCCGCTGCCGCCCCGGGCCAGGACCTCGTCCGCGTACCAGGGGACCATCTGGCCGGTGTCGTCGAAGTAGTTGTCCGAGCCGCGCAGCCAGGGCAGCGGGCCCTGGCCGAAGGGATCGGAGACGGCGTGCGCCAGCGCACCCGACTCCCACCGTCTGATCTGCTCCGCCCCCATGTGCGCCCCTCCCTCGACTCCCCCGGTCGACCGGTCAGTGCCTGTGGATCGTGCCGCTGTCATTGACGGTCTCCAGCACATCACATAACGCACGCACTCCGTCACCGTTCGTCGTGAATCGGTGAGAGTGGAAGACAGCGCTCCGGGTACCTGCCGGTACGGCGGGCCTCAGACCAGGCGTACGGGCTTCTCCGGGCGCACCCCGGTGCGGCGGAGCCAGACCCGCAGGGGCTCCGGGTCGCCGTCCTCGACGAGGGCGAGCACCCGGGGGCCGAGGTCCGCCGCCCGCTCGCCGCCGACGAGCAGGGCCGGCCCGTCGAGCCAGTCGAGGCCGGGGGCGGCCTCGGCGGTGTCGACGGCCGCGCAGCAGACCATCGCGGTCACGTGGTCGGCGAGCAGGTCGCGGCCGGTACGGGGCGGCTGGAGCGGGAACAGCGGCAGGGGTCCGTCGGGACCGCTGACCACGTACGGGGCCGTGGTGCCGCTCCCCTTCTCCTCGGTACGGGCCGCCTCCTCGGCCGCCGCCGCGACCCGCGCCTCCCGGGCCGCCTCCTCCCGCGCCACGAGCGCGCTGAGCGCACCGGCGAGCGCGTCGGCGGCGGGGTTGACGGGGTCGTCGTCGTGCTCGTCGTGCTCGTTGAGGTCGGTGAGGTCGTCGTGCTCGCCGAGATCGGCGTGCTCGTCGCGCCCGGCGTCCAGATCGGCGTCGATCCCGTGCTCGTCCCCGGGTCCGGCCTCGCCGCCGGTCTCCGTCCCGGTCCCACTCTCCGCACCCGTACTCGCACCCACGCCCGCACCCGCCTCGGGCCGGGCAGTCGTCAGGTGGGCCATGACCCGGGTCAGGGTCGGGCCGGGGGCGTCGTCGGAGGAGGGGGAGTCACCGGTGCCGGGGACGCCCAGGCCGTCGAGGGCCTGGTGGAGGCGGGCGGCGTCGGTGCGCCACTTCCGGTCGACGACCTCCTCCGGGTACTGGCTCCACTCCACCGGGGCCCAGTCGGGTCCGGGCGCGGCGGGGCCGCCGTGGAAGAGGCGGGCGGCGAGCAGCGAGGTGGCCTCGTCGACGGCGCCGGGCTCCTCCAGGAGGTCGCAGGCGGGGCGCTCCCCGAGCCGGGAGGAGAAGCCGTCCGCGAGCCGGTCGCGGCGGGAGAGCTCGGTCAGGGCGGAGACCACGCCCGCGTCGAGCTTGGCGGGCCAGCGGCCCATGCGCCAGGCGGGCAGCGCGACCCGGGTGAGCAGGCGGTCCCAGCCGGCGTAGGCGAGGCCGACCTGCTCCTGGGCGACGATCCGCACGCCGTAGTCCACGGCCTGGGCCCGCTCCGAACCGGCGGCGGCGACGCCGCGCTCCATCTCGGCGGCGTGGCCGCGACAGGCGCGGAGCAGCACGCGGGCGACCTGCCCGACGCCCTGGGCGCCGAGCCGGCGGACCGGGTCGAGGCCGGGGGTCCGGGGCACGGCGACGGCGGCGTCGAGGCCGCGGACGAAGCGGCGGGCGGCGGCTATGTCGGGGTGGGCGGCGGGTCCCGTACCGGCGACGACGGGGGCGAGGACCGCCCGGAGCTCGCCGACGCGCATCCACCACAGGAAGGGCGAGCCTATGACCAGGACGGGGGCGCCGTCGCCGCCGGAGGTGCGGTGGAGGTGGCGGTGGGCCCGGTGGGTGCGGTCCTCCAGCCAGCTGTCGCAGTCCGGGGTGAGGGCTATCGCGGCGGGCGCGGGGACGCCGAGCCGGTCGGCGAGGTCGCGGACGAGCCGGTACAGGTCGGGGGCGGCGGTCTCGGCGAGCTCCACCGTCGGCGTGGCCGCCGGGCGGGCCCGGGCGATGACGAGGGCGACGGCGGCGGAGGCGAGGAGGACGAGCACGGCGAGGACGGTCACGACCCAGCGGGCCGTGTCCCAGCCCGCTCCGGTGAAGTGGCCGGTGACCCCGCCCGCGTACAGGACGACGGCCACCGCCGCGGGGAGCACCGCGAGGCCCAGGGCCCTGCCGCGGACACGGAGGACGGCGAGGGCCCGGGAGCGCGCGGCACGCGCACCCCACTCCTCGCCGACAACGGAACCGGTACCGGACACGCCGTTCATCACCCCCTCCTGCCCTCGACGGGACTGCCTGTGGCGGTGTTGCTCACTCCCCCACTGTGGCACCCGTCACTGACATCGCAATGCCGGTGGGCCAAGTGCCGGAATGCCTTCGCCGCACCCTAGTTGGGGCTGTGGCGGGCGTCATCCGTATGGCCGAGCCGTCACTCGATGGAATGGCTTTGGGTAAAGGTGATGGCGCACATGTGGCCGTGTGGTGCACAGCTTCCGCACCACACGGCCACAAGTGGAATCAAGAGAATTCAGGCGAAATACGCCCGGATCAGGCTTCGGCGGCCTTCCGCGCGATGTCCGTACGGTGCTGCGAACCGTCAAGGCGGATGCGGCCGACCGCCGCGTACGCGCGCTCGCGGGCCTGCGCCAGGTCCGAACCGGTGGCGGTGACCGAGAGGACGCGCCCGCCGGCGCTCAGGACCGCGCCGTCCTCGCCCCGCTTCGTACCGGCGTGGAGCACGTACGCGTGCGGGGCGTCCTTCTCCGCGACCTCGTCCAGGCCCTCGATCGGGTCGCCCGTGCGCGGGGTGCCCGGGTAGTTGTGCGAGGCGATGACCACGGTCACGGCGGCGTCGTCGCTCCAGCTCAGCGGGGCCTGGTCGGCCAGGGTGCCGTTGGCGGAGTGCAGCAGGACGCCCGCGAGCGGGGTCTTCAGACGGGCCAGGACGACCTGGGTCTCGGGGTCGCCGAAGCGCGCGTTGAACTCGATGACCCGGACGCCGCGGCTGGTGATCGCCAGACCCGCGTAGAGGAGGCCGGAGAACGGCGTGCCGCGGCGGCGCAGCTCGTCGACCGTCGGCTGCAGGACGGTCTCCAGGACCTCGTCGACCAGCTTCGGGTCGGCCCAGGGCAGCGGCGAGTAGGCGCCCATGCCGCCGGTGTTCGGGCCCTCGTCGCCGTCGAGCGCGCGCTTGAAGTCCTGCGCGGGCTTCAGCGGGAGGACGGTCGTGCCGTCGGTGATCGCGAAGAGGGAGACCTCGGGACCGTCGAGGAACTCCTCGATGACGACCCGGTCGCACGCGAGCGCGTGGGCGCGGGCCGCCTCGATGTCCTCGGTGACGACGACGCCCTTGCCGGCGGCGAGGCCGTCGTCCTTGACCACGTACGGAGCGCCGAAGGCGTCGAGCGCCTCGTCGATCTCCTCAGGGGTCGTGCAGACGTAGCTGCGGGCGGTGGGGACCCCCGCGCCCGCCATGACGTCCTTGGCGAAGGCCTTGGAGCCCTCCAGCTGCGCCGCCTCCTGAGACGGGCCGAAGACGGGGATGCCGGCCGCGCGGACGGCGTCGGCGACGCCGGCGACGAGCGGGGCCTCCGGGCCGACGACGACGAGCTCGGCGCCCAGCTCGGTGGCGAGCGCGGCGACGGCAGCGCCGTCCAGCTGGTCGACGGGGTGCAGCTCGGCGACCTCCGCGATTCCGGCGTTGCCGGGCGCGCAGTGCAGAGCGGTGACGTCGGGATCGAGGGAGAGAGAGCGGCACAGGGCGTGTTCGCGGGCGCCGCCGCCGATGACGAGGACCTTCACGCCTGCCAGGGTAGCCCGCTGGACGGGATGCCCTTTGTGCGGGCCACCGAGCGAGACGCCCCTACTGGTTCGGATATTCCTCCACAACCGTGGCGCCGAGCTCGCGCACGATCAGGTCGTGCCCGGACAGCGCCGACTCGACGAGATCCGGGTCGTCCTCCTCCGGGATGTCGTCCTCGGGCGCCACGGGCTGCGGCGCCGGCGGGCTGTACGCGGGCGCGGGGGCCGGCGCGGACTGCTGCTGCACGGGCGCGGGAGCCGGGGCCTGGGCCGGCTGCGCCTGTACGGGGGCGGGGGACGGGGCCTGCTGGAAGGCGGGCGCGGGAGCGGCGGGCCGACCGCCGCCGAAGCCGCCGCCGTTGTTGAATCCTCCGGTGCCGCCGGAACCGCCGAAGCCGGTGGCGGCGGGCGGGGGCGAGGCGCCGCCCGAGGGGTCGATGATCGCCTCGATCTTCCAGTTCACGTTGAACTGCTCGGCGAGGGCCTGCTTGAGGACCTCCTCGCTGCCGCTGCTCGCGAAGTTGTCGCGGGCTCCGGCGTTGAGGAAGCCGAGCTGGAGGGTCGTACCGTCGAACCCGGCCACCTGCGCGTTCTGGCTGAGCAGGATCCAGGTGAAGCGGCGCCGGTTCTTCACCGCGTCGAGGATCTGCGGCCACAGGTTCCGCACCTGGGCCGTGTCCCCGCCACCACCACCGCCACCGGCGGCCGGAGCGGGGGCCTGCGGCGCGGACTGCTGCTGTACGGGCGCGGGGGCCGGGGCGGCGGGCGCGGCGGGCGCGGCGGACGCGCCGGGCCAGGCACCGGGGGCACCGCCGCCGGGGGTGGCGGCACCGGGCCAGGCACCGGGCCGGGCCTGTTCCTGCACAGGAGCCGGTACGGGGGCGGAGGTGGGCGCGGGCGCGGGCGCGGGCTGCTGGACGGGCGTCGGGGCCGGCGGGGGCGGGGCCATCGGGGTGTGGGCCTCGGGCCCGGGCACGTACCCCATGGCGGGCGCCGGGGGTCCGGGCGTGAAGACGGGCGCGGGCGCGGCGGCCGCCCCGCGCTCCAGTCGGTCGAGCCGCGCCTGGAAGGAACGCTCGTCGTCGAAGGCGGCGGGCAGCAGCACGCGCGCGCAGATCAGCTCCAGCTGGAGCCGGGGCGAGGTGGCACCGCGCATCTCGGTCAGCCCCGCGTTGACGAGATCGGCGGCCCGGCTGAGCTCGGCGGCCCCGAACACGGACGCCTGGGCCTGCATGCGCTCCAGGACGTCGACGGGGGCGTCGATGAGCCCCTTCTCGGCGGCGTCGGGCACGGCGGCGAGGATCACGAGGTCCCGCAGCCGCTCAAGGAGGTCGGCGACGAACCGCCGGGGATCGTTCCCGCCCTCGACGACCCGGTCGACGACCTCGAACGCGGCGGCGCCGTCCCCGGCCGCGAACGCGTCGACGACGGAGTCCAGCAGGGACCCGTCCGTATAACCGAGAAGAGAGGTCGCCATGGCGTACGTCACACCGTCATCGGCGGCACCCGCGAGCAGCTGGTCCATGACGGACATCGAGTCACGCACGGACCCGGCGCCGGCGCGCACGACGAGCGGCAGCACCCCGTCCTCGACGGGGATGCCCTCGCGCCCGCACACCTCGCCGAGGTAGTCCCTGAGCGTCCCCGGCGGCACCAGCCGGAACGGGTAGTGGTGCGTCCGGGACCGGATGGTCCCGATGACCTTCTCGGGCTCGGTCGTGGCGAAGATGAACTTCAGGTGCTCCGGCGGCTCCTCGACCACCTTCAGCAGGGCGTTGAAGCCCGCCGAGGTGACCATGTGGGCCTCGTCGATGATGTAGATCTTGTACCGGCTGGACGCGGGCCCGAAGAAGGCCTTCTCCCGCAGGTCACGGGCATCGTCCACACCACCGTGCGAAGCGGCGTCGATCTCGATGACGTCGATCGACCCCGGCCCGTTCCGCGCGAGGTCCCGACAGGACTGGCACTCACCGCACGGAGTGGGCGTCGGCCCCTGCTCGCAGTTCAGACACCGCGCGAGGATGCGCGCACTGGTCGTCTTCCCGCACCCGCGGGGCCCGCTGAACAGGTACGCGTGATTGACCCGGTTGTTCCGCAGGGCCTGCTGCAACGGGTCGGTGACATGCTCCTGCCCGATGACCTCGGCGAAGGACTCGGGGCGATAGCGGCGGTACAGCGCGAGAGACGACACGTATACGAGGTTATAGGCGCCCACCGACAACCCGGGAAACCCGACCGACGTCCGCGGGGAACACCCATGGGGAACATCCGCGGGAACGCAAGCGCCCCCCACGCACCTGCCAGAGCCGACCTACCCTTGCTGCCTTCCGGCCCTGGGGGAGTTCAGTCAGATAGCACCGCGTGAGGGGCTGCGCCCAGCGTACCCGATCCCGCGCCTCCCCCGGCCCCCCTCACCCACCTGCGACCTTCCCCCACCCCCCGCTCCGGACGGCGTGCGCGAGCACCCCCTCCGGTCATGTAATGTTCTCCACGGAGGATTCGCCTAGAGGCCTAGGGCGCACGCTTGGAAAGCGTGTTGGGGGCAACCCCTCACGAGTTCGAATCTCGTATCCTCCGCCAGTGCCTCACCGGGCACGTTGTCGAAGGGCCCCACTGCTTGCAGTGGGGCCCTTCGACGTGTGTGGTCTCAGTTTTGGTCTCAGTTGGCGCGAGCGGCCGGTCATGAACCTGCGCAACCGCGCCTGTGGTGCGGGTGAGTCCGGGGTTGATCAGCCAGCGGCTGCCCTGCTGCATCACGTGGCTGTTGTCAGAGGCACACAGGAGGCTGGACTCCGCTGACCATGGAGGAGACCTTCGACGAGCCGCCGTGGAGCCACGAATCCGAGTAGTTGTGGGAAGTCCTCTGGCGGTCGTGCCCACCGATAGCCTTGAAGTGAAGGCTCGTGCAGTGAGCCATGACGAGAGGAACCCATGGCTGCAGCTGCCCCCGACGAGGTCGAGTACGGCGAGGTCTTCACCCGTCGGTGGGTCGTCGAGACGATTCTTGATCTGGTCGGCTATACGGCAAACAAGGACCTCACCCAGATGAAGCTCGTTGAGCCGTCAATCGGGTCCGGAGCGTTTTTCGTCCCCGTACTAGAGCGACTGCTCGAGTCTGCAAGGGTCCATGGCACGGAGCTGCCGGCACTGGCTGGCTGTCTGTACGGTCTCGATCTCCAGCACGAGCATGTCTCGACCTGCCGGAAGAAGTCGGCAGACATGCTCCAAGCCGCTGGGGCAAGTCCCACAGAGGCCCGAGCTCTGTCTGCAGGCTGGCTGCGTCACGGCGACTTCCTTCTCGATGAGGTACCGACGGATGTCGATTTCGTGATCGGCAACCCGCCGTACATCCGCACCGAAGACCTCGATGATGAGACCGAGGCTGCCTACCGCAAGACCTGGCGGACGATGCGTGGACGGGCGGACATCTACGTCGGCTTCTATGAGCGATCGCTATCCATGCTCGCAAGCGGCGGGAAGCTTGGGTTCATCTGCGCGGACCGTTGGATGCGGAACGCCTACGGGAAGCACCTGCGGGGTCTCGTGACCTCACGCTACGCGGTCGAGTCCGTGTGGCAGATGCACGACGTGGACGCATTTGAAGCAGAGGTCTCGGCCTATCCGGCGATCACGGTACTGGCCAACTCCGAGCAGGGCAGCTCCACGTTCATCGACACTACTGCCACATTCGGAGCGGCCTCCGCGAGTGAGGCCCTGGCGTTCGTGCGGGGCACGGTGGAGGAGGCCTCAGGCCAGGGGTGGGAGGGCGCACGCCTGCCCAGCTGGTTCGAGACCGATGACTTCTGGCCCGCGGGATCCCCTCACACGATCAAGCTGCTGGAGCACCTACAGGAGAATTTCCCGACGCTGGAAGCCGACGGCACGACGAAGATCAGCATTGGGGTCGCGACCGGAGCCGACAGGGCCTACATCATCAGCCCAGACGCTGGCATTGACGTCGAGCAAGATCGGCTGACACCCATCGTCATGGCCGACGACATTCGCGCAGGTCACCTCACGACGCCTACGAAGATGCTGCTGAACCCATGGGACGACGAAGGCAGGCTCGTGGATCTCGCGGACTACCCGAAGTTCGCGGACGCGCTTGCGTCGCACCCGAACGTCAAGAAGCGCTTCGTCGCGAGGAAGAACCCGAACACCTGGCACCGCACGATCGACAAGGTCTATCCGGGCCTCGCCGAACAGCCGAAGCTACTTCTTCAGGACATGAAAGCCCAGATCACACCAGTGCTAGAGCCGGGTGGCTACTACCCGCACCACAACCTGTACTACATCGTCTCGTCGTCGTGGGACATGGAAGTGCTTGGCGGGTTGCTGCTGTCCCGGATCGCAGAGGCCTTCGTGAGTGCCTATGGCGTGAAGATGCGTGGCGGCACGCTGCGATTCCAGGCACAGTACCTGCGGAAGATCGCCGTTCCGCGCCCCGAAGCGATCCCCGACGACATCGCCTCCAGGCTCCGTGACGCGTTCCGGGCCGGCGACAGGGCGGCTGCGACGCGTGCGGCCGAAGAAGCGTACGGGCTGCCTGCTGGCAGCATCTGAGGATCCGAACAGAAGAAGAGGGGTCATGAGCGACCTGACACCTGTCGAGACCTGGCGCGCTGCTGTTCTCGGCTACTGGACTGGCCTGGACCTTCAGGCCGCCAAGCAGGGGCAGGCGACCGGGGTCAAGGACACTGGCAACCGGGCAGCCGTCACGGGCGGCAAGCAGATGGACGCGATGCAAGAAGTCGTGGCGAAAATATGGCGCGACAATCCGGATGTCACCCTTGAGGTGCGAACGACCGGTCACAACAATCTCCCGGCGTACTTTCGGCCAGCGAAGAACTGGGACCTCCTGGTGCTCTACCGCGGCTCCCTGATCGCGGCGATGGAGTTCAAGTCCCAGCGAGGCCCCTCGTTCGGCAACAACTTCAACAACCGGACAGAGGAAGCCCTCGGGCTCGCGGCCGACTCCCAGATGGCCGCGGAGCGCGGCCTGTTTGGCCAGTTGAAGCCCTGGTTCGGTTTCATCATGCTCGTAGAAAGCGCACCGGGATCGTTGAGCACGGTCAAGGTGCCCAAGAACATGCCGTTCCCGGCGGACCCGATCTTCGAGGGGGCGTCGTACATAGGGCGCTACAAGATCTTCTTCGAACGCATGGTCAAGGAGGGCAACTACGACGCTGTCGCTCTACTCACCGCCGAGGCAGGCAGCGAACACTTCACCGAGCCGTCGGTGAGCTTGTCGTTGGCCAATCTCGAGGCAGCCATCCGTGCACGCATCGCGTACATCAAGACGCTGCCGGACGATGTGTTCGACGAATTGACGCATTAGCGCATATTGCACCAGGAGGTGAGATGACACCTCCGAACCGGCCCATGCGTGAGATGCCAGCCGGTCTCCTACTGCCATCGGGACCGGATCGAACGAGAACGCAGAGGGCCCGACCAGACAGGTCGGGGCCCTCTCTCATGCGCACCAACTACCACTCGTCGGTGTCGCCGTACTTTCCCGGGTTTCGGGCTCGGTCCACGGCCTGAGCACACGCCGCCGCGAAGGCCACCTCCACGGCGGCCTTGTCCGTGCCTCGCACCTGGGCCTCGACCTCCTGGCCCATGCCGGGTCGTCGGGCCGTGCGCCAGGCAGAGGCGCGGTCGGTGTAGCGGTCGGTCTCGAAGTCCCAGGCCGGTACCGACCACTGCTCCGGAACCCCGGTCGCCGCGCGTTCCCCGCCGGGGAGGAAGAGGGCTCGGGCGTGGAAGACCACAGCCCGCTCCGGTACACGGTCACGGATGGCGCTCGCGCCGCCGGGGCCCTGGTGTTCCCAGCGCCAGCGATCCCATTCCTCGACCTCGGCAGGGTGGTCGGGCCAGTCCTCGCTCCAGCGCGCTACGACCTCGTCGGCATGCTCACGGTGGAGGAAGGGCACACGCCGCTCGCCGAGGCGGGCGACGTGGACCACCAGGTCGGCGGGGACGGGACTCTGGCCAGCGTCCGGCGCGGCACTTTCCGCAGCCTGGTCCGTGCCCCACAGGAGGCCGCCGATCTTGGCAGCGGTGTCCTTGAGGACGCGGCTGGTCAGGTGCTGGTAGCGGCGGCGCATCCGGGCGGACTTGCCAGGTTCCCAGCCCATGATTGCGTCGACAACTGCGTCGGAGACGCCGAGGATGAGCAGGACCGTCGCCGCGGTGTGGCGGGCGTCGTGGAGGCGGGCGTCGCGGACGCCGGCGGCTTTCAGGAGCTCCTTCCATTTGTGGTAGTCGGTGTTCGGGTTCAGGGGCTCGCCGGTGGGCGAGGTGAAAACGTACCCCTTCTCCGTCCAGAGGTCGCGGGCCACGGTTCGCTCACGGGCCTGACCCTCCTTGTGCCGGCGCAGGAGCTGGAGCAGCTCTTCGGGTACGCCGATAGGTCGCTGGCCAGCGCGGGACTTGGCGTTCTTCGTCTCGCGGCGGGTGTTGATCTTCTGGGGGCAGAAGCCGGGCTTGCGTCCGCAGCGGTCGCCGCAGCCGTGCTTGTAGCGGGGCCGCAGCCGGCCACGGCGTACGCGGATGACTCCGAGCTCGAAGTCGACGTCGTCCCACTGCATGCCGAGAACCTCGCCCTGGCGCAGGCCGAGAGCGAGCGCGATGACCCAGCGGGCGGTGTTGCGATGCTTGCCCGCTTCGGCGAGGAGCCGCTGGACCTCCTCGACCGTGTACGGCTCGACCTCCTCCTCTTCGACCTTGGGGGCCTTGGCGATGGAGGCCGGGTTCGCGGTGAGGTGCTTGCGGCGCACGGCCTCGTTCAGCGCCGTGCGGATCGTGCGGTGCGCCTGGTGTGCGGTGCCAGCGGCGCTGCCGTTGTCCTGCATCTTCTTGTAGAAGCGCTCCAGGTGTTCGGGGTCGAGCCTCTCCAGGCGGTGGGCGCCGAGGCCGGGGATGAGGTGGTGGTAGACCGCCACCCGGTAGCCATCGATCGTGTTCTCCGAGACGTGCGAGGCGGCGATGTTCTCGACCCAGTGGGCGAGCCACGTCTTCACGGTCCACGACTGGCCTGCCTTGCGGACGGCGCCCTTGTCGCGCTGCCGCTCCAGCTCGCGTACGAGCTTGGTGACCTCGGCGCGGGTCTTGCGGCCGACGTGGCGACGGTCCGGGGTGCCATCGTCCTTGACGCCGACGGTGACGCGACCGTGCCAGCGGCCGTCCTTGCCGAGATAGATGGACGAGGCGCCGTTGGGCTGGCGGGGCTTCGGTGCGGAGGCTCGCGTCACGCGGCGGCCCCGAAGTCGGTCGCCGACAGACGGCGGGCCAGGAAGTCGTTCAACGCCTCCGCTGGGATGCGCCGCAAGCTACCGATCTTGACCGAGGCGATCTCGCCGGAGGAGACGTACTCGTACAGCTTGGTGCGGCCGATGCCGATCCGGCGAGCTGCCTCGGCAACGGTGAGGGCGACCAGGGTCGTGTCGCCGGCGGATCGCCGCTCGACCATCAAAGTGCGCAGGGCGTCTTCGGGGACGTCCAGGAGGTGGGCTATCTGGGAAATGGGCAGCGCGGGCTGTGGCATGGGGTACTCCTCCCGCCGGCATCGCAGCGTCGCGGGAGCGGCAACTCCCGTCGGCCTGGCCGGTGGCATCGTTCAGGGATGGATGGGTCGTTGGATGATCGTCGGCGACGGAGGTCGCCGTGCGTGGGGGGTCTCAGCGTTCGTAGCGCCGTAAGGGGACAGCGGCCGACTATTCGCCGGTGGGTGGCTTCCCCTGGTTTCGCAGGTGCGCCCGGGATGGGTGCAGGCTCCTCTGCAGGGCTCGTTCTTCGAGCCGGAGGAGTTCGTCGACCTGTCCTCTCTGCTCGGGGCCCTTGTCCCCGTATGCGTTGAGTTCCATGTCGATTTCGTGCAGGTGCATCTGGTTCCGGTCGATCGCCGCTCGCAGTTGGTGGTACTCCCGCGTCATCTGGACGTACTCACGGACAAGCTCACGAATGCGGGGCGTGGCCAGCTCTCCTGGCGGCCCCGTCAGGTCCTGCATGGTGATGTCGAAGACCTTGCAGAAGCCGAGCGCCTCGTCGAGGTTGACCCTGCGACGGGGTTTGCCGCTCTCGATGCGCCAGATCGCCGACTGGTTGATCGGATGGCCGACGGCGGCCATCTCCTCGGCGAGCTTCACCGTGCTCCAACCGCGGACCTCGCGCTCCAGCTTGATGCGGGCAGCGACGTGCTCCTCCGGCATCGGACGACCGGGGCCGGCGCGCTCCGCACCTTCCTCACCGCTCACTCGCACCTCCCTTCACGCGACAACGGGTCCACTGGGGCCAGCATCCACAACTAAACATCGTTGCGGAATGAAATGCAAGGCGTTGCGCTGCCGAAAATCTCGGCTATGGTCGTAGTCCGCCGTACAGCGGCGGACGGATCCGCACACGCAAGCGGCCCCGGTGCTACGAACACCGGGGCCGAAGTAGAGGCTCCACCGCACAACCATCCATCCCTGAACGATCGAAACCGGAGGCCGGGGTTGCCGCCCCGTAATGGCCTGCCGGATGAGGAGCTCCGTGACCCAGGGTACGACCCTGCCATCCCAGACGCCATCCCACTTCGACGAAGGTCCCACCCCGACGGAACCTCCGTTCAACCTGGACGCCGAGCGCGCGGTCCTTGGCGCCTGCATGCACAAAGCCGACGTCATCGACGCGGTCCGGCCCGTCCTCGGCGACGACGCCTTTTACCGGCCCGCCCACGAGACCATCTGGCGCGCGCTCCTCACCCAGCACCGCGAGGACAAGCCGACCGACCCGATCGTCCTCACCGAACTGCTCCAGCAGCAAGGCGATCTGCAACGGGTCGGCGGTCCCACCTATGTGTTCCAGCTCGCCGATGCGCCCTACGGAACCGGCAGCGCCGAGCACCACGCGGAGATCGTCCGCGCGAAGGCCGACCTACGCCGCCTGATGACCTCCGCTGTACGGACCCTCCAGCGGGCCCAGGAACCCGGCGCTGATCCCGAGGCGATCCGCAGCGAGGTCGAAGCGGAAGTACGCGCCGAACGCGAGCGCGCACTCGCCTCGGGACAGGGACGGCTGTCCCGCTTCGCCACCAACGGATGGTCGTTCGTCAAAGAGAGCGGCGCGGACACCGAGCCCCTGTGGGGCACCCGTGAGAAGACCGTCTGGGCCTCCGGCGAGAGCCTGATGATCGTCGGCGCTCCGGGCGTCGGCAAGACGACCCTGGCCCATCAGGTGATCTTCGCCCGCATCGGCCTGCAGGAGACCGTCCTGGAAATGCCCGTCGCCCCCAGCAGGCGCGTGCTCTACCTGGCAATGGACCGGCCGAAGCAGATCGCCAAGGCCATGGCCCGCCGCGTCTTCCCCACCGACGAGAAGATCCTGCGCGAGCGGCTCGTGGTCTGGGAGGGTCCGCTGCCCGCCTCGCTCGACAAGGAGCCCGACCTCCTCGCCGACCTCGCCGCCGCCCACCAGGCCGACACCATCGTGATCGACAGCCTCAAGGACGCGGTCAGCACGATGGTCGACGACAGCCTCGCGGTCGCCTTCCACAACGCCCGCATGCGCGCCATTCGCAACGGCGTGGAGATCATGGAGCTGCACCACCAGCGGAAGGCCACGGCCGACGCGCCGCGCGGCCAGCGCCCCAGCCTGGACCAGGTCTATGGCTCCACCTGGTTCACCTCCGGCGCGGGCAGCGTCCTGTTCGTGAGCGGCCGGGCAGGCGACCCCGCGGTCACCCTGCACCACCTCAAGACCTCCACCGGTGAAGTCGGCCCCCTGGACGTCACGCACGACCACGTGCGCGGCACCACCACCGTCGACCCCACCAAGGACCCCGCCGCCCTGCTGCGCAACGCCCCCAACGGGCTGAGCGCACGCGAGCTGGCGGCCATCCTCATCGGCGGCGACGACCCTGAACGCGCCGACATCGAGAAGGCACGACGTCACCTCAGCAGCCTCGTCGACAGCGGCCTGGCTACGAAGGCCGACGGCATGGCCGGAGGGGTCGGAGGCGGCCGACAGGCCCGCTACTACGCCTCCGCCCGCCACCTCACCGCCGTCGGCTGAACCCCCGCACCGACCCCCGAAAGCGTTCACGCGACCGTACACGCGGCCCTCGCGCCCGCAGACCGCCGTGAACCGCTCACAGCGCACACGCTCACCGCAAAACCGCAGGTAGAGCGATCACGCGACCGTCCACGGCGTACACGCACCCAAGCGATCACGCGCGGGGCCCCCTTTAGAAGGGGGCCCGCGTGGACGCCCCCCTCCGTGAACGCCGTGATCGCCTCCTCACTCTCTCCCCGGAGTAGCCCCGTACATGCCCCCTGTCATAGCCGACATGATCGCCACCGCTTCGCTCCCGCTCACTGACGGTCCGCTCCTGCCCGTGGCCGTCTTGGTCGTCGCCGCCGGCGCACTGCTCGCGGGCCTGAGGGCGCGACGCAGCCAACACCGCACCCACGATCGAAAGCGGCGCTTCTCGGCCGCCGTCGTCACAGCGACCGTGGCGGCGCTCGTATGCACCGCCTACAGCGCGGACACCAGCTGGCGGTTCGCCGCCCACTACCTCGACATGCGCAACACCGCCGAGCGCACCGCGATGTTCGCCGCCGCCGAGCTCGCCCTGTTCTCCATGGCCCTGATGGCCCGCCAGAACCTTCATGGTCCGAGGCAGGCGGCCGGCCTGCCCGGAGTCCTGGTCTGGGTGATCACCGCCATGCAGACCATCCCCGCCTACGCCGAGGCCGGCCCCGTCGGCGGCACCGTGCGCGCCTTCACCGGCCCGGTGATGGCGGCAGTGCTCTGGCACCTGGCCATGGGCATCGAGCTGCGCCAGCAGACCCCCGACGCCGCTTCCCGCGGCCTCGCCGCCGTCCTCACGCGACAGGCCCGCGAGCGGCTACTCGCCCGCCTGGGAATCGTCGAGCAGGACCAGGGCGCCGCTCAGATCATCCGCGAGCGGGCCACACAGCGGGCCGTCGCTCTGGCCGCCCGCCTCGCCGAGATGACTCCCGGGCAACGCACCGGACGGGCAGGCCGGCGCACCGTACGCCGCTTGTCCAAGGCCCTCGCCCGCTCCGGCATCGACGCCGACCCGCTCCGCAACGAGCAGCTGCTTCGCCAGCTCGCTACCCGCCGCCAAGCAGCCGCCCTGGCCGCCATCGACCTGCCCGAGCGCTGGATCCCGCTCGCCGGGCAGTCCGCCAGCCCGCCCGCAGCACAGCCCGACCATTCCCGGGCAGACACCGATGAGCGGGCGGGCGGGTGCGGGCGGGCAGAAGACCTCGCCCGCCCGCACCCATCAGATACGGGCGACGAGGAACACCACCCGGGCGCCCGCCCGCGATCCGCCCGCCCGGATCCCACCGCCCGCTCCGGCCCGGAAACGACAGCCCGCCCGAATCGGGCAGCCCGCCCGCAAGAGGCCATTCCGCCATCCACGGGCAGCGGCTCACACACCCCACCGGCCAGGCGCACCACGCCGAAGCCGAAGCGGTCCGGTCGCAAGTCCAGTGCCTCCGACGAAGTCATCCTCCAGTTCGCCCGCCGCATGTACGAGGAGACCGGCAGCGTCGGACGCGACCGAGTGGAGGACGCCGTGCGCGACGCCGGCTACAGCGTCGCCAGCAACGACGCAGGCCGAGTCGTCCGCGAATTCAAGGACCAACTCGGGGCCACGCGCACAGGCGCCTGATCCCCGAAACCGCAACTACTCGCCGCAGTGATGACCTGAGACGGAGATCCAGTGCACGACGCCCACCACGAACCCGTCACTCCCCAGCAGCAGCCGACCACCACCCCAGCACCAGGCGGAGCAAGTTGTACCGGGAGCAATGCTCCCGGAGTTCCCGCCCCAGGGGTGGCGGGAACAGTCCTGCGCCAGGGGGCGCCGGACCGGCAGGCAGCGACCGAGGGCGGACCGCAGCCTGGAGGAGGGCGGCAGGCCGAGTCCCTTTCGCGGCGACGTCAGCGCGCCCGTCAGCCGAAGCCCCGCAAGCGCCTGCACCAGCCCAGCTGCCGCATGAACGACACCGAGTACAAGCGCTTCACCGACGCAGCCGCCCAGTGCCAGATGACCAACGCCGCCTTCCTCGCCTACGCCGTCGACAAGGCCGCCCGCGACCTGACCCGAACCGCCGCCGAGATCGCGACCGAACGGGAGGTCATCGGCGAGCTGTTCACCGCGCGCCGGCACCTGGGCCGGATCCACGGCCTGTTCAACCAGGTCGCCAAGGCCCTCAACTCTGGTGCCGACGCACCCCACCTCGACGCCACCGCCCAGGCCGTCCTGAACGCGGCCCGCCGCATGGAGGACGCCACCGATGCCCTGCTCGCCCACCGGGACGGCGGTGCCGCTGCGTGATCCCCCGCATTCACAAGCGCGGCGGCGCGACGATCGGGCTGATCCGCTACCTGTACGGCCCCGGCTCCCACGAGGAGCACATCGACCCGCACCTGGTCGCCGCCTTCGACTCGCTCACCCCCGACCCCGGCCGCGACCCGCAGGCCACCTACGGGCAGCTGCAGCGGCTGCTCGACCAGCCCGTCGACGCCCTGCCCGCCGGCCGGCGACCCGAGAAGCACGTGTGGCACCTGTCCGTACGTGCCAGCCCCGAAGACCCCATCCTGTCCGACGACGACTGGGCCGCCATCGCCCGCCGCATGGCCGCCGCCACCGGCATCGCCCCCGACGGCGACAACGCCGCCTGCCGGTGGGCGGCCGTCCGGCACGCCGACGACCACATCCACATCATCGCCACCATGGTCCGCGAGGACGGCCGACGGCCCCGCCTACACAACGAGGCCCGCCGCGCCCAAGCCGAGGCCCGCCTCATCGAAGCGGACTACGGCCTGCGCCGGATCACACCAGGCGACGGCACCGCCGCCAAGCGCCCAACGAGCGCCGAGCGCCACAAGGCCGACCGCCGTGGCCAGCAGCGCACTTCGCGCGAGGAGCTGCGCGAGACGGTCCGCCGCTCGGTGGCCGGCGCGGCAAGCGAGGAAGAGTTCTTCGACCGCCTCAGCGCAGCCGGCCTGCTCATCCGGCGCCGCGTCGCGCCGTCGGGCGACACCCTCAACTACATCGTCGCCCTCCCCGGCGACCGCAACGCCAAGGGCGAGCCGGTCTTCTACTCCGGCTCCAAGCTCGCCCCAGACCTCTCCCTGCCCCGCATCCGCGAACGCTGGACCCAGAACCCGGACAACGCCACCCAGCAGCCGACCCAGCCGTCGGTGACCGGGCCCGCCTCCGCACGCCGGCGCGCCACCACCGCCGCCTGGCAGGCACTGCTCGTCATCGACCACAGCGACGACGGCGTCATCGCCGCGCAGATCGCCGCCACCGGCGAAGTCCTCGACGCCCTCGCCCAGACTTCCGCCGCCCACACCCGCAACGAACTCCAGGCAGCAGCCACCTCGTTCGAACGTGCTTCCCGCTCCCGCATCCGCGCCGCACGCGGCCACGACAGCGCCCTGCGCCGAGCCGCCCGCGACCTCGTCCGCAGCGGCCCGGCCCTCGGCCGAGGCGAGGACGGCGCTACCACGGCCATGGCGCTCGACATGCTGTTCTTCCTGATCACCGCCGCCGCACACTGGCACGCCAAGAAGCAGCACGCCCAGCAGGCCGAAGCCGCCCACCGGGCCGCCGAACACCTGCGTGCCGCCTACCAGGCCGCCGCCACCCAGCCCTTGGCCCTGCTCCACCAGCGGGGCGCTCGCCTGGCCCCATCCTGGCAACGCCACCACGCCACCGCCGTACGCCAGACCCTGCCCGAACTGGCCGACCGAATCCTCGCCGAACCCGGCTGGCCCGCCCTCGCAGCCACCCTCGCCGAAGCCCGAGCCGTCGGCCACAACCCCACCGCCCTACTCGCTCAGGCAGCTGCCCGACGGGAGCTGGACACAGCGGAGCGCATGAGCGACGTGCTCGTGTGGCGGCTGCGGCGGATGGCCGACCTCCCCGCTGATCCCCAGAACTCCCAGGGCTGGCGAGCCAGCGGCGCCCGCGCCGTCTCCACGCCAGGGCGCCCCGCCCACATCGGAACCAGGCTCGCGCACATTTCTCCGCGACATCACTGAACCGTAAAAACCGAGCCGACAAACATAACCGACAACCGCCGGTTAGCCTAACCGGCGATTCTCTGGACCATGAATGCATCGGTACTCACCCTGTCCCTCTTGAGGAGAGTCCACATGCCCAACTCCACCCCTCGCCCCCACGTCATGGCGCTGCTATTCGACATGAATTTCAAGGGCCCGGCTGATTCCCTGGTCTTCCGCCGCCTCGATGGCCGCCTCTTCACTGAGGAGGAGCAGGCCATCATCCGTGGCGCAACCGCCGAAGAACTCCAGGCCGCCGGAGCCCACGTTCACAACCCAGAGGCCAGGGCCGAAGCAGAGGCGGCCGTGCTGAAGCTGGCCGAGCTGCTGTTCAAGTACGTCATCCCGCACCGCAAGGTCCTCATCCCCTTCATGACCCACGAGGACATGCTGGAGTACGGCCGGTTGGAGACCATCGTCACTGCGGGCGCCGACACGGAGGGCTGATCACACAGAAAAGGCGCCAGATAAAAGAATCGGCGGCCGGTGGTCGGGATTAATCCCTGCCACCGGCCGTACCCCGCCGTCTGGTCGGCCGGCCCCATCCCACGGTCTGCGACCGAGCTGTGCTGCTTGTGGCTGCTTCGCCATCATGGGTGGATGACGTACAGCGATGCCGACCTGAAAGCCCTCCTTCATCGCCTGGACGATCCGGAGCTGGTGGAACGTCCCCCCGGCTACGACCACGCGGCGACGCGAGCGCTGTTCGAGCGTCTGGTGGTCAGGCTGGACGCGGACTTCGATACCCGCTGCACGGCCGATCGCCAGGTGCAGGACGCGAGCCTGCATGCCAGGGTCGAGGTGCCGGCGGAGGCCACGGCATGCGGGGAGCGAATCGTCGTTTCGGTGAGCAACTTCGGATCGATGGCGGTCGTGGCCGCAGAGAACCCGGGCGTCTACTTCGATACCGAGGAGGCGGTGGAGGCGGATGCGCTCGACGTCGCCGACCTGCGGAGGGTCGAACGTGCTCTCACGGACCTGGGCTACGTACCGATCCCCGAGCGTCTGCTCACCCGGCCGTACGACGGCCTGAGTCCTCTGGCTACCTACCGCCCTGGGGAGCCAGTCGATTGGTGGATTCGGTACTTCGACTACATCTAGACGCTCGGTCCGAGAAGCAGCCATGCGAGGCGAGGAAGCCGTCGGTGCATCTCCTCGGCGTCGGCAAGACCGTATCCGCCGCCTTGCTCCGGCTGGTCGTGGAGATTCCCTTCCGGGGTCGTCGCCGCCGGAGCGCGCTGGTGCGGTCTCAGCCCTTAGCCAGTAGTTCCCTGGCCGCGTAGTAGGCATGCAGCGCGGCCTCACTGCCGGAGCCCAAGGCGGTCATGATCCGTTGGAAGCGGGCGGAGCGGAGGTCGCCGGCCACGATGACGCGGGGGTGCTGGTCGGCAGGCAAGCAGTATCCGTCCGGACCGCGAGTCAGGTCGCCGGACGGGGCGGTGGGCGCGTTCCCGATGCTGAGGTAGGCAGCATCCGCCGTGATCGTCTGCCGTGCGCCGTCCTGGCCCACCGCCTCCGCTGATACCAAGGCGCCTTCCGTCAGATCCAGCGTCAGGTGCTCGACGAGGAAGAGTGCGACCCGGGGGTCCTCTCGGATCTCTTCGATCTTGTACGCGTCGGCCGCCGGGAACGCCACAAGCAGGCGGGTGTCGGTGGTCGGGTGGGCGCGCAGAAAGGTGCCGATCGGACGGTCGCCGCCGAGGACGAGGAGGGTTCGGCCTTCGGCGTCGTCCGCCTCGGCCCGCCAGAGCGGGGGCAGGGTCAGGCCGCTGGGGGCGGTGATCCAGGCGACGTCGCGGGGCTGGAGGGGGCCGACGCCGGTGGCGACGATGGCGTACGGGGCGGTGAGACGGGTGCCGGTGTCCACCGTGATGGTCACCTGGTCGCCGTCGGCGCGGAGCTCGGTGACGTGTCGGCCGAGTTCGAGACGGCACAGCTCCGTGCTCTTCAGCTCCGCGACGATGGAGTCGGCCAGCTCCGGGCCGCTGGTGTAGCCGCCGAGGACGTTGTTCAGGGCCGGGATCCGGTAGAGGTTGCGGCACAGCCGGTCCGGCTCGATCAGGATCGAGCGCATGCCGACGCTGGCGGCCATGCGGGCAGCGGCGCAGCCGGCCGGGCCGCCGCCGATGATGATCAGGTCGGTGTCGTACAGCGTGTCGGCCATGGGGCTATTCCAGCACTGGGGCCCCGGCGTACGCAGTGAGTTGGCCGATCACGTGGTCGGTGGTGACGAGTTGGCCGGTTCCGATCAAACGCCGGGCGACGAGGAGGCCGGCGTCGTGGACGTCCGGGCCGGCGTCGCTGGCGCAGGCGTCGGTGACGATCCAGGGCGCGTAGTCGTGCTCGAATGCGTCGGCGGCGGACTTCAGGACACAGCTCTCGGTGGCTATCCCGCAGAAGACAAGGTCGGTCCAGCCGGCCCGGCGGATCAGTTCAGCGGCCTCGGGGGTGAAGAGCGTGTACCCGGTCTTGTCGACGACCGCGCGTGCTTGGGCGGCTGCTTCGGCGAGCTCGGGAACGATGTCGGTCTCAGGCGGTTCCTGGAGGCGGCGCCACTGGAAGAAGCGCTCGTAGGGGCTGTCCGGATAGTTGAAGTACCGGGTGAAGACCACAGGCCGGCCGGCGGCGGACCACTGGGCGACCAGGTCGGAGACCGCGTGCACGGCGTGGCGGCTGTGGTGGTTCACGAAGCCGTTCTGCATGTCGATCACGACCAGCGCGGCACTGCCGATGTCCATCCGCTGTCTCTCCTGCCCCGTGTTCTCAGCCGACGCTCTCGCGCAGCGCGTCCTGTGCGGAGCGCAGCCGTTCGGCCAGTCCGCTGGTTTTCATGATGGCCTCCCGCATCAGGACGTGCTGCGCGGTCTCTTGAGCTCGGGCGGTGGTGAGCCGGGAGTAGGCGGCGCGCAGGAAGCGCCAGCCGTACTGCTCGGGCATGGAGGGATCCTGGCCCTCCTCGATCATCTGCTGGATCTGGCGGGTGAAGCACCACAGGGCCTGGACGGCCAGCTCGCAGGTAACCAGCTCGTCGATGGTGAGGCTGCGCTCGCGGGAGTGGGAGGCGTAGGCGACGCCGGACCAGCCGGCGTAGGCGGTGGAGACGCCCCGTACGCCGAAGGACACGATGTCCGGGTGGTCGAAGCCGGTGGCGAGGAGCGACTCCTCAACCGTGCCGTCCAGGGGCGCGGGCCCGCCCGGGGCGCCGCGGTCGACCAGGACCGAGGGCGTGGATAACAGGCGCAGTGCGGTGTCACGGGAGTCTCCGGCCCACGGGCCGGAGGTGAGCCAGTACAGGGAGAGGACGTACTCCGGGTTCGGGACGCGGGTGTGGTCCTCGTCCAGGAGATCGCGGAGCTTGTTTCGCGCCCAGGGCAGATCGGAGGCGTATGAGCGGTAGCGCCAGACGGCGAGATCGGTGAGCGCGGCAGGCTCGTGCGGCTGAACAAGGTGGAAGACAGCCACCCCGCACGCGAAGACGTGCAGGACGCAGTCCTGCGCTTCAGGGTGGTCCACTCGGGCCGATGAGGACTCCAACCACTGGTCGTCCACGCTCTGTGTCATGTGTGCGCGGAGCTGGCGGGCATGCTCGACGCCGATGAAGACCGGCAGGAACTTGTGGGAGTCGACTTTGATCCGGCCTACAACGGATGCAACTGCGTCACTCGTTCCCAGCGCCGCTGCGAAACGGGCCTTCGCGTCGTCCGACGCGCGGCCGAGCGCGGTATCGAGTACGGCCTGAGACTCGGCACGAGGCTGATAACTCGCTCCGCCGCCCTCCCAGTTCGATACGGTCCGGTCACTCACGCCCAGGTAGGCGGCGAAGTCCCGCAGGCTCATGCGCAGGGCGTCGCGTAACAGCCGGGCTTCCCGGCCAGACCATCGCTGCACCGTGACCACCGTCGTACCCCCTGTCCGTCACCCGGTGGAACGCCGAAACGACCAGCGTAGCCAGCCTCGTTCAGCAGTGGTGCGGCATTGCTGCAGCACTCGTACGTCACACCCCTCCATCGCCCTGCACCATGCTGGGTCCACCGAGCCGGGGTGCCCACCGCCACCAGGCGACCCTCTGCCCGTCCTCTCCTGTACCACCACCGCAAGGAGCAAACGGCATGACCGACATCGTCAAGCGCAACGCCCGCGCCATCCTCCTCGACGGCGACGAGCTCGTCCTCATCAAGCGCACCAAGCCGAGCAGGGAGCCGTACTGGGTGACCGTCGGCGGAGGGGTCGAGGCGGACGACGCGACCATCGAGGCGGCCCTGCACCGGGAGGTGTTCGAGGAACTGGGCGGCAAGCTGGAGCGCGCCGAGCTCGTCCACCTGATCACTGACGAGCTGGAGGGCGGCATCGGTGTCCAGCACATCTTCGCCGCGCGCCTGGAGTCGATGGACCTGGCCGCGCGGACGGGGACGGAGTTCGCCAAGCCGGAGCGGGGCGGGTACGAGGTGGTCCGCGTGCCCTTCGCCGCCGAGGCCGTCCGCCAGCTGAACCTGATGCCGCCGGAGCTCGCCGAGTTCATCGCCACGAACACGGACGCGATCGTCTCCGTTCTCGACACCCCGATCCGCGAGGCGTGAACAATGGCGCAGGTCCCGGACTTCGTCAGCCTCAACGGCCCTGACAACGTCGGCAAGACGACCCACCTGGTGCGGCTGGCCGAGCGGTGGGACGGCTTCCAGCCGCTGGGCGCGGTCCACAAGCACGACCCCGAGCCGTGGGCGCGGGTGGCGGTCGACGACTACGCCCGGTGGTGGTTCGAGACGTCCACGACCGTCGAGCTGACCGAGATGCTGCTCGCCGGCCACGCCAAGCGGGCAGCCGCCCGCGAAGCCGGGCGCAGGGGGCTGCTCGACCGGGGCCTGCCCATGCTCCTCGCCGTGGCCACCGCGACCTGCGTGGTCAAGGACGGGCTGACGGTCGGCGAGGCGTTCAAGACCGTGACGGGCATCGCCGGTTCGCGAGCCGCCGCAACGGAGACCTCGATCCTCCTGCTCCCGTCACTCGACGCCGAGCGCAGCTACGCCATCACCAGCGCCCGAGAGGGCCGCCCCTGGACCGGGATCTACCCGGCCTACCAGAAGACGCTGCACGCGGTCCTGCTCCACCAGGCCGAGCACGGCTCGTACACCACGGTCGTGGACTGCGAGGACCGCTCCCTGGACGACGTACATGGCGACGTCCTCGATCGCCTTGGACTCAGCCCACTCGCTGACGGGAGTCCCCAATGACTCAGAACTCCCCGCCCCTGATCCTTCCTCCCGGCCTCGCCCGCGCCATAGCCACGCTCCAGGACAAGGACCTGCGCCGCCTGGACGACACCATCACCCGGCTCCACACCGTCAACGGACGCCTGTGGGACACCGAAGACCGGGTGCGCGGCGCCTTACTCTCCGCCGCCCAGGTCGCCGACTGCAAGCGCGAGATCGACCAGCTCAACGCCGAACGCAACGTGCTCGCCGAGCGGGCCGACGAGGTCCTCGGCTCGCTGGCGGACGCGGGCCGCGCCGACGCGCCGCTGCACACCGAGACGCTCGCCTCCGTCGTCGACCGTCTGTCGGTGCTGACCTTGCGGATCTGGCACAGCGAGCGCGCGGCGGCCCGGGACGAGTTGGCCCGTCGGCGCGTCCCCACCCTCCACGGCCAGCGGGAGGAGCTGTGCGCCGCCCTCGACGCGCTGGTCTCCGATGTCGTCGCCGGCCGCCGCCGGCTTCCCGTACCGGCTCGCTTCAAGCTGTACGGCCGGGACGACGCCGCCCCCGCGGAGATCAAGCCGAGTCGTCACCTGCGCCGGGTCCTCGCCTTCGGTGGGCTGAGTGAGTGCGGCAAGAGCACCAGCGCCGAGTTCGTCCAGCGCACGTGCGGTGCCCAGCGCCTCAAGATCGGCTTCCTGCTCCGGCAGGCGGCTCACCGGGAGGGCCTCGCGGACCCGTACGCGCTCTCGGCCCGTCGGCAGGCCGAGCTGCTGCTCGGCGAGCTGAACCGCTTCGCGGACGCCCACGTCGACACGAAGCTGTTCACCATCGAGTCCGTCCACGACGACGCCTCGATCTCCGAGCTCAAGCAGCTCATGGGCCGCACTCTCCAGATCGTCTACCTGGAAGCCTCCTTCGCCGTACGCGTCGAGCGGTCCGGTACGCCGGCCCAGGCCGTCGCCGCGAAGGACGAGATCAAGATGAGCCGTGGCGCCCACCAGGTCGCCGCGCTCGCCGACCACGTCATCGACAACACCGGCAGCATCGCCGCCCTCCGCGCCCAGCTCCGGCGCATCGCCGCCCCGCCCGCCACCACGGCGCTGCGCGTGGCCACCCCGTACGGGCTGGGACTGCCGGCCGCCGTCGCCTCGGCGACGGCTGACTTCACCGACGCGGTACGGGTATACGGCCCCGGCGTACGGCTCGCTGCCCTGACCGGCAGCCCCGGCGAGGGCAGCTGGATCGCCGGCTGGTCCGACCTGGACCTTCTGGTGATCGCCGAGCACGAGGCCATCGGCCGGGTTCACGAGGCCCTGGAGCAGTACCGGACCGCCCTGGGCGGTGCGGCCTCCCTCGGTCCCACCCTCGTCACCCCCGGCGAACTGACCGCCCGGCGCCTCACCCCGCGCCTGGCGTTCGTCATCCACCAGCTCCAGCAGGGCAGCCCCGTCCTGCACGCCGCCCCCAACCTCGAACTGCCGACGATCAGCCGAGACGAGCTCGCGTTCGCCGCCGTCCGCGAACTCCCCCAGGTCGTCCTGACCATGCGCCGTCTGCGCGCCGACGCGGGGCCGGCCACCCTGCGGCAGCTCTACAAGCACCTCGTGCTCGCCTGCCGCCTCCTTCTCCGCGAGCACAACCAGTGGGAGTCCGGCCCCGAGCGGATCCTCGCCGCGGCCTCCCGCATGCCGGACCTGACGGCCCTCTCGGTGCCCTCCCTGGCCGAGATCGCCAGCGCCTGGCGCGACGGTGACACCGAGCTTGTCCTCAAGCCCGTCACCACGGCTGTCGACCAGCTCCTCACCTGGTACGCCGCCCAGCTCGCCGCCTGAACAGCCCCCCTTGCCTTCTTCCTTCTCCACCGACAGGAGCTTCGCCATGCCCGAAACCATCGCCATGCCGTCCTTCTCCGCCCGGATCGTCGAGCGCCTCAGCGTCGGAGCCACGAGCCGCCGCGAGCGCGTCATCCACTCCCTGGACGGCCTGGAAGACCCGGTCCACCCCGACGCCCTCGCCAACACCGGGGCCGACCTGTGGCGTCTGCTCCAGGAGCAGGTGCCGGACGGACTCGGCTCCGTGGACTTCCTCCTCGGCCTGGACGCCGGCGGCATCCTGCCGACCGTCTCCCTCGCCGGCGCCTCCCACCTCCCGTACAAGATCGCCTGGAAGCTGCACCTCCCCCTCGACGGCGCGGTCCGCTTCAGCGAGCCCCACGCGATGCGCACCGACGTCTTCGCGTACGGCATCGCCCCCGGCCAGCGCATCGTCATCGTGGACGACGAGATCACCACCGGCCGGACCCTGGCCGACCTCACCCGCCGCCTCCGCGAGGCCGGCGCCGTCCCGCTGGCGGCGGCCTGCCTGGTGGAGGACCTCACCCGTGGAGCCCGCGACCTGCTCACCGACCTCGGCCTGCCCCTGGTCTCGCTCACCACGATCGAGGGCGCGGCGTGACAGCGGTCGCCCCGGTGGGGATCCGGTTCCACCACGGCTCCCTGGTCGTCCCCGCCGGGGCCGTGCACACCACCCCGCTCGGATACGACCGTGACAGCGTTCCCATCGGCGCACCGCTCCCGCTGGCCGCCTCTGCCGAGCTCGTCCACCGTCTGAGCGGGTGCGGCGAGGTCGTGCTGGCCTTCGAGGGGAAGCTCGGCGACACGCTTCTCGCACTGTCGGGGGTCCGCGCGGTCCTCGACTGGCTGCGGCTGCGGTCGGTTCGCGTGGCCGTTCGGGCGGTGGGTCCGTACGCGGGGCTGATCGCCCGCACCGGGCTGCTCACGCAGCCCCAGGCCACCACGCCCAGCGGCCGGCGGGCCGTGATCGGAGACCGCGCGGGGGTCGAGGCACGAGGCTCGACGGCGGCGGTGAGCCTGGTGCTCGATCCGGCCGCCCCGCCCTGCTGGTCGACCGATGGCCGCGCCCACTCAGACCTGCCCGCCCGCCACTACCTGGCGGTGGAGCGCCGCCTCGGCATCCGCCTGCCCGCCACGGCCCCCTTCGCTCCCACCTTCGCGACCGGGCCGAACAACCTCGTGGAGGAACTGCGCTCGGTGGGCTGGCTGGGCGACCTGAACATCGCCGCCGTCACCGCCACCAGCTGGCCGGAGCGCAAGGACTACACCGCCCAGCGCTACGTCACCCTGGCCGAGCACATCGCCGAGGCCCACCAGGCCCAGGCCCGGCTGCTGCTCGTCGGCGGCAACCCGGGCGACGGCCTGCGCATCACCGCGGAGGCTCCCAGGCGCCACGTGCAGGTGCTCCGCCTCGACGGGATGCCGGCCGACCACCTCGTCGATCTCTTCCCGCACTGCCACCTGGTCGTCGGCAACGACACCGGCCTCACCCACCTCGCCGCGATGGCACGCGGCGGCCGGGATGGCGGTGGCCCGCCGGTCATCGGCCTGTACGCGCGCCACAGCCACAGCAAGTGGCGCACCGGCCTGCTGCACCACCACGCCGTCGCCACCGACCTGTCCGACCGCATGCACCAGGGCGACCTCTGCCCCGTCCGCGACTCCATCCCCCCGGACACGAACACCCACATGGACGCCTTCCCGCCAGCCGCACTGGCCCAGGTCTGCCTCGAACTGCTCAACGGGGTGAGGCCATGACCTTCCAGCCTCTCCTTCGATTGGGTCCGGTACGGCGCTTCACCCGCAACCTGCTCTGCCCCGTCGACCTCCTCGGCCGCCCACTGCTCCTGAAGTACACCCGCGACCCGGCCGAGGCCCGCGAGGAGATCCGCGGCCACGCCCGCCTGTCCCGGCACTACCACGTCCCTGCCCTCCACGCCCACCTGCGCGTGCCGGGCGGGCACCTCATCGCGTACGAACGCCTCCCCGGCGGCACCGACCAGGGCCTCCTGCTCGATCTCCTCAACGCGGACGAGCCGAGCAACAAACTCAACATCTACATGGACCAACTCACAGCTGCGTACCGCAAGGTCATCCTTGCGACGGCATGGCCGGCCGATCCGGCACACGTCGTCCGCAAGCTGTACTGGGACCGCGCGGCACCCGGCGGCCGGCTCGACATGTACTACGCCGGCAAGGACTTCCTGATCGCCGACGGCCTCATCAACATCCCGGTCTCCCGCCTCGACACCTACACCCTGAACATCAACGGTCGTCGACACCACCTCGACTGGGCCGCCACCCTCCGCTGGCTCCGAGTCCACTTCGCCACGAGCGAGCCGGTCTGGGCAGCCCTCACCCAGGGCGACCCCACCGACGTCAACCTCGCCCACCCGCTCGCCTGGCTCGACTACGACACCTCCGGGATGAACAGCATCCCCGGCGAGTTCGCCAACTTCCTCTGGTACGCCTGCGTACTCGGCGGCTGGCTCACCCCCACGTACAACCCTGCTGCCTTCGCCGACCACCCGGCCACCTTCGACCACGTCCCGGCCAACACCCCCGAGATCCGACGAGCGGACGTCGACCACACCACCAGCACCATCCACATCGACTACACCCCGCGCGTCTCAGCTCCCCGGCGAACCGCCGTGACCACGTACTGGAACCAGCTCGTACAGCCGATCGCCGACCGCCTCTGGCCCGGCGAGGACCTGGTGAACCTGCTCCGCCCGTACCTGTCCATGCGCATCCTCGGCGTCTACAACCTGGCCGACCTGGCCCCCGAGGACCGGGTCGTCCTCCTCGCCCGGCTCGCCGAGGCCATGAGCCCAGCCTTCGACCCCACCACCTACTTCTGCCCGTTGGAGTCGCCATGCCCGGCCCCCTGAACGGCCGTACCGCCCTGGTCACCGGAGCCACCGGCGGCCTCGGCTCGGCCATCGCCCGCCGCCTCGCCGCCGACGGCGCCACAGTCGCCCTTGCCCACCTCGACGACGACCAGGCCGCAGCCGAGCTCACCACTCACATCACCGACAGCGGCGGCACCACCATCCCTCTGGCAGCCGACCTCCGTGAGGCCGAGGCCGTGCGCACCCTCTGCCAGCAGGCCCATGACCGGGTCGGCCCGATCGACATCCTGATCAGCAATGCCGGCGCCTACCCCCGCCGACCGTGGACGGAGACGACGCCGGCCCACTGGGACGACGCCCTGGCCACCAACCTGACCAGCCACTACCTCCTCGCCCACGAGCTCACCCCCTCCATGACGACCGTCGGCTGGGGCCGGATCATCACCATCGGATCGATCCTCGCCACCGCGGGCCGCCACGACCTCGCCGGCTACATCAGCGCCAAGGCTGGCCTCGAAGGGCTCACCCGCGCCCTTGCCCGCGAACTCGGCCCCGCCGGCATCACCGCCAACTGCGTCGCCCCGGGTTCCATCCGCGTCCCAGCCGAGGACACCGTCGTCGACGACCCGGAGGCCATGACCGCCCGGCAGCTCGCCCGCCAGTGCGTCCAGCGCCGAGGCCGCCCGGACGACGTCGCCGCCGCCGTCGCCTTCCTCGCCACCGACGACGCCGGCTTCATCACCGGCCAGACCCTGCGCGTCGACGGAGGCTGGATCCTTGGCTGACATCTGGCTCATGCGCCACGGCGCCTACGAAGGCCACCGCCCCGGCTACCACGCCCCACACGAGGCCACCCTCACGCAGGAGGGCCGTGACCAGGTACGCCGCTCCCTCCCCCTCCCTGAGGGCATCACCGCGATCGTCACCAGCCCGGTCCCCCGCGCCCGCCAGACCGCCACCCTCGTCTCGCACCTCACGGGCCTGCCGATCGTGGCCACCTCCGGCCTCCTCGCCGAATGGCGAGCCCCGAGCATCGTCCTCGGCCGCACCGCCGAGACCTACCCGCCGGCCTACCGCGCCTGGCGAGCCCGCCGCCTCGCCAGCCCCTCCCTACGCTGCGAAGATGGCGAAAGCCTCACCGACCTCCACACCCGCGCCCGCCACTGCACCGCTTTCCTCCACCACACCGCCCAACGCCACGGCCCCCTCCTGGCCGTCTCCCACACCCTCCTCCTGGGCGTCCTCACCCACCTCCCAGAGGGCCCCGCTGCCTTCACCACCGCCGCGAACACGCCCTGGCACTTCGCCGAACTCCGCCTTCTGCCCGCCCATCAACGAGCGCCAGCTGGCCTTCAGCGACCTGCCCAGTAAGTGGCCGTACCCCAGCCACTAACCCCGCAGGGAGGCCCTCCTACTCGTACGTCTCCTTCCACCGCTCCCGGTGCTGCCGGTCCCCTTGCCCCAGCCCGTTCACCGTGCCGCGCGACAGCAGCGAGGCGCCGTTGTTCCACAGCCCGAGGTGATCGCGGACGCCGAGCCGGACACGATGCGCTTCCGCCTCTACCACCTGCCCGCCCGCTTCGCGAAGCACGCCCGTCAACGCTGGCTGCGGATCGAACACACCTGGCCCTTCGCCAACGCCTTCACCATCGCCTGGCGGCGGCTGACCGCCCTGCCGGCCGTGGCCTGACAACGGCCACGCCCCCGACGACGCCTGGAGAGGAGCGGACACACCACCCCGGACCCGTGGAATCCGGCGCAGCCGCAGCAACACGCGAAGATCCCGCCCGAGACCCACTGGGACAAACGGGATGAGCCGATCCCCTCAACCAGCAGCGACCACCGCTGACGGATCGAGGCCAGGCCCGTGACCAGCAACTTCACGATGCACAGTGCTCATATGCTGACCGAATCCCTCACCGACGGCCCGCTTCCTCCGTAGCATGGCGACCCACAGCTCAGTCGGGGCAAAACCGGCCCACTAACATTGCGGGAGTAGCCAGTCATGGCCATGCACGATAGTGACGTGCTCGGTTTGGAGAAGAAGAAGCTCTTTGCGGCACGGAACGCAGCGCGTGGTGGTCAGTACCAGATGCTGCTGGGTGCTGGCGCCAGCGTAGGCGCAGTCAGTAGCCACGGCCCAATTCCGCTGGCGAAGGACCTCGTAACAATCCTCAAAGACCGTTACCCGAAAGCCCCGATCAGTGCGGATGACCCTCTTCCGCGGGCCTACCAGCGTTCGCTGATGGTGAGTTCGGCAAACCACGTGTGGGCCACCCTCTCCGAGATCTTCGGAGGAGCGAAACACCAGGAGTGGTTCGAGACGCTGGCCGGACTTCCCTGGTCGCGGGTTTGGACGTTGAACGTCGATGATGCCTTCGAGAACTCGTATCATGGCGGTACCGATACTGGGAAACGAAGCCTGAGAACCATCAGCTGGGACGATCCCTACATCCAGACCGGCGACCTCGAGGTTGTCCACCTACACGGGCACATCCTTGGGAGCAAGCCCAGAAAGCTGGTCTTCTCATTCTCCGAGTACCAGGCCATGGCAAGCGTGAAGCCGGTATGGAATCAGGTGCTGGCCGGCGCCATCGGTGTCGATCCATTTGTTGTCCTTGGTGCCAGCATTCTGGGCGACCCCGACGTCGAGGCTCTACTCCTGGCCAACCGTCCTGCAGCTCTGGCACCCTCCTTCGTGGTGGATCCGTTCATCGCGGACGGAAACCGATGGGAGCTCGAACAGCTGGGCTACAAGGTCCTCCGGATGACTGGCGAGGAGTTCCTCCAGGCCTGGCAGGAGTCCATGGGGCTGGACGAGGAGAGCGTACGGAGCCTCGAAGAGACAGAGATCCTCTCGATCCCCCAGTTTGTGAAGCTCCAAACCAATCGGGTTGCACCAGTTCCCCAATCCCATGACTTCTTCGGCGGCGACGCACCCGTCTGGAAAGACATCATCGATCGTCGTCCTGCGCTATTCCCCTGGATGACCGACGTCGTAGACCAGCTGGAGCAGTGGATTGGCACAGGCGCGAACGAACCAACACTCCACGTCATCTACGGTCGACGCATGTCGGGTGTCTCTAGCGGCCTTCTGATGGCGGCGAGAGCGTTTGCCGGCATGCACGTCGATGTCTTCTCATTTGACAAGTCCTCCCGCTTCAGCGTCCCCGCTGTCCTGCGGGCGCGAAGCGGAAAGCGCCCGGCGGTCATCGTCATCGATTCCGGCGCGGACTTTTCAAACGACATAGATCAGCTGCTTCGCGAGGCCGCTACGAGCGATGCCAGCCTCTATGTCGTAGTCACGGAGTCTCCACAGAACGATCTCCGACTGGAGGGAAGACTTGGGGGCGGCTACCAGAAGAAAATCACCCGGATCCCAGCTCGCCTCGACCACAAAGCAGCCGGTGTACTGGCTAAAAAGCTAGACGAGTTTGCTCGGCTAGGCTCGCTTGAGCTGGAGGATCCGAACAGTCGGATCAGACACTTCAAGGGCCGCGATGTCTTCTCTGCCCTGATGCAGGTCGAGCATGCCATCGGCTTCCGAAAGCGCCTCGAGGGCGAAGTCCACGCACTAGACACGCCCTGGAAGCGAGACCTCCTCCTACTGTTGTCGATCGCTGCACAAGGCGCCCGTCAGGTGGGCATCGTAGAGGCTGCAATCGCCGTCGGCCAGCCATCCGATCGCATGTCTCGGGAGGTTCTTCAGGACGAGCATCTCAGTGCCGTGGTCGAAGAGGTTGCACCTCAACTGGTCGCGCGGCAGCGCGAGTATGCGGTCAAGGCAATCGTCAACGAGATCGGCCCAGACCGAGCCATCGCGCGAGTGCGAGAGATGGTCGAGAATCTCGCACCACTGGCTACCAGGCATAGTCTCCAACAGCGCAACCGTCCAGTGCAGTTGGTTGGCTACCTAATGACCGCCAAGCAGCTACAGAAGAACTTCCCGAACGTCGACCTCGACATAGAGTTCTATGACCTTTTGCGGCCGCTCTTTGGCGACTGGAACGGTCGATTTTGGGAGCAACGAGCCATCTACGCGAAGGGGCGCGGCAATTGGGCAACTGCCGAATCGTTCGCGGCACGAGCGGTCGGGCTCTACGACGACGCTTTCACACGGACGACCTACGGAACCATCCTTATCAACAAGGCTGCGAGCTTCGCGTCGCTGGAGAGCCCGACCTGGCACGAGTTCTATACGAGGGGCCGCGCAGAATTTGATACTGCTATGGGGCGTGAAAGCGGAAACAGAATCACTGTATTTGCCTACCTGACCGCGGGACTGGATCTGGCCAAGTTCGTGGTGCCCTGGCAGGGCAAGGTTCAGGACGGATCGCCGGTCGGGTCGGTTGCAGAGCTCAAGGAGGACTGGGAGCGCACCTATAGCGGCTTGAGGATCTCGCTGGTCGGCGAGGAGAACTTCGAGTCGGCGCGACGTGCCGAGCAACTCTCCTCGCAGTGGCAGGCGATCTGGGCTTGATCCAACTATTCGGCCCTTCCTTCGGCCGGGCCGTTGGTTTCGCGGCGTCTGCTGGTCGTGCCGCTCCTCTGCACGGCCAGCAGACGGGCACTGCACTTGTCGTAGGCGCGCTTAGCTTGACTCCTCAGGGATCTGGGAGTTGGGAAGGTCGATCGCTAGCGACTCGCCAGGATCCCGGTCGGGTCTCGTGCTTGTGGGAAGTCCTGGGCAGCGGCCGGCGGTCCCCGGAAGCTGCGCACACCGTCCCACGGGTACCACGCCGTGAAGTCCTCGTCGTACTGCGCGGGTTGTGCCTGCCCGTGCAACCCGCGAAGTCGTGGACGGGGCCTGCTCACCGGAACGGGGACGGACGGCCACCGACACCTCGACAACCCATCGGACTTCGCGGCAGCCCCGGCGTGTCCTCCGGTCAATGCCTTCGCACCGGCAGTTCAGGTCCCCGTCGAGAGCTCGGGACGCGCGCCGAGAGCGATCCGGCAGACGGCCTCCTGTACGTCCGTGTAGGCCAGCAGATAGACGACCCGTATACGAGACGCCGGATGGGCTTCGAAATACCCCACGATGGCCGCCAGCAGAGTATCCACGGTGTGGCGCAAATCACTATTACCCCCGCCGGTTCCCAGCAGCGGCACGACAACTGAACGTAGCGGCTCCCCGGCCTCGGCGATCCGGTCAACCTCCAGCAGGATGTTGCGGGCGCATCGCGCCAGATCCATCACCTGGCGGTAGCCAGAGCCAGGTTCCCCCTCGACCGCGGCAACGTGCACGATCTTCCGAACCTGATGGCTCTCCAGTAGCTCACCTGGCCCGGTGACCACCACCTGACCCGCCGATACATACTGCCGACCGTCCATACGCTCGGCGAGTTCCTTGGCAATGGCGTCGTCGATCAGATGTCCGGCGTCGTCCCGGCGACCCCCGTGGTAACGGATTGCAGCGGAGATGGTCGGCTCATCGACACGGGACATCTCCATGCGGGTGTTCTCCGGGTTGACCCACACGTCGATGCCGAGCACATTCGCGAGATTTCCGGTAACCATTCCGATCCGGTGCCGCCTGCTGCCGCGCAGAGGGGCGTCGTATCGGGTGGACTGTGCGAGTGGGCGCGGCCCTTCTCCCGAGAGGCGTTCACCCGCCAACTGCCTCCGCAGGGCCGCGTTCTCGCGCTGGACCTTCTTCAACTGGGCCGTCAACTCGTCCCGTCGGCGGGTCTTTGCGAGCCAGGTGAAGGAGATCAGCATGATGAAGGCGGCGAATCCCGCCGCACCGCTGAGGCCGAACCCCAGCGCCTTGCCTTCTGTCAGCGAATCCGGGAAGACCGAGAAGAGGAAGAGCGCTGCGGCAAGCGAATACAACAGGACGGAAGGGAGCTGGAGGGCGTACTGCCGCTCGGCCCGGCTCGGCGCGGACGACCAGATCTGCAGGGCAACGCCGGCGACAGTGAGGATCGCGGTGATGGCGAGCTGCAACGGACTCAACGGTGGCATCTCCTCTGCCTTGGACCCCTGCGGGTCGATCATAAGGGTCGCCACCCTCGCGTGGATCACGAACTAGCGCTATTCATAGGCGGCTTGAGCGCCCCGCCGATCTGGGATGGTGACCGGGGACTTGGCTTCATCCGCGTAACCCCAGCCCCAACACCTACTCCGCGACCGTCGCCGCAGCAATCACCCTGCAGGAGCCAGCCCTGCACGGCTGGGACCTGGCCCCCGCTGCCGGCCTGCCATTCCCGGTCGGCGAGGAGGCCGGCACCGCGGTGCTCGGCGCGGTGCGGCAGATCGCCGACAAGGCTCGCGCCAACGGCGGCTACGCCCCGGCCGTCACCGCCCCGGCCGACGCCTCCGCCTTCGACTGCGCGCTCGCCCTCAGCGGCCGCAACCCGGGCTGGATCGGCTGACCCACCGACCTTCGCTCATCCCCGGAGGCCCCGCCTTCTGGTGGCAGTTTCGGTTGCATTCACCCCCGTCCAGGGCCGTTCAGAGCTCGGCCGACGGGCCGCTCCCCCACAGGTCAGGACCCCTACGGCCCCCGCCGGACCCCCGTACGAATATTCCGAGTCGGCCATCAGCGGTCAGGTACTCGCTGACCTATTCGCGTCCGAGCTGGTGGAGAGACGAAGGATCTTGTCCCAAGTAGCCACTACCCCCGCAGCGGCGGCCGTGGCCAGCGCGACGCCCACAGCTGACGAAGCCAGGGCAAAGACGATGCCAGCGAGACACAAGGTAAACGCAGATCCCCGCAGCACCTGCTGCCGCCACGCTCTGCGCTCGCGGTGACTGTGCAACAGCCCATAGGCGGATACGTCCCCAGGTGCGAGATCCTGCAGCCGGCCGCTGGCGAGCACTTTCAGGATTCGCTCCACTTCAAGCAGAGCACGCTTCGCACCGTCAATCCGGTCAAGCTCAACCCCGTCCCGAAGCTCGCGCACGAGGGCAGCGGCTGCTGCAAACCTGGCTACAACCTGGGGCATGGGGTTACGGCCGTCAGGAAGCGCACGTTGCACGGCATACCTCTCCAGCGCGATGGCGAAGTCTTCCAACGCTTGCACTGCCGCAACGTGTGGAGAGTTGAAGGGCGATGCCGTCGGAGGCTCCTTCCCTGTTACCTCCAGAGGCTGGAGGAGTGCCTCATAGGCCCTACGCACCGTGACCGTCACGGCTTCGGTTGTCCACCGTTGCATGCCTTGGTTTGTGACAAGCGAGGCGATTACAGCAGTGATCAGCATGGGCGTCACCAAGACCCCTATGGCGACGGCGTCGCGCCAGACGTGCCAGTTTGCGCGTTGGATGGCTGCTGCAAGGGCACCACCCGCTGAGACGGATATCGCGACGGGGACGATCATCTTGAGAGCGAGTGCCCTCCGGGACGCCTGATACAGGACGTCTTCGCGCTGCAAGTAGTCCAGCGTCGGACGATCTGGACGCGTCGCCAAGGAGCTGTCGCGGACCTGGCGCACCAGGTGAGCGCGGCGCCGTCTTGCGTGTGCCCGCGCGTGAGCCCAGCAGATCCGTTCCAAGAGCGTTCTGTTACGTCGGCGCTGCGACGTTGCCGTCATGGTCAGGGACCACATCGACAATGCCCAAGCAGCGAAGATGAGCGCCCCAAACTCGGCTTTCGACACGTTCCCCCCTCCGGAACATCGAGGGGCTCAGCCCCTTCACAGGTCCCTATGCCCCGGGGAGGTTCGCCAACGCCTCGCTGTCAGTACGAAGCCCTGTGCGAGCCGAGTGCCGTCAATCCGGCCACCGCAGGCCCGTGACCAGCTACAAGATCGGGCTGTCGACCTGGCAGACGACCCAGCTCCGTGGTCTCAGTTCTGGTCTCATTCACCCCCGTCCGGCCCCGGCCAGACGTGGCCACCCCGAACGCTCCGCCGCAGGTCAGGACGCCCACGACCCCCGCCGGACCCCCGTACGAACATTTGGAAAGCGTGTTGGGGGCAACCCCTCACGAGTTCGAATCTCGTATCCTCCGCCAGCGCCCAGCAGGGCGTACGAAGGTCCCGACCGCACAGCGGCCGGGACCTTCGTCGTTGTGCGGTCGCGGTTCTGGTCGCGGTTCCCGTCTACCGCCCGTCGAGGACGGATTCGACAGGGGCCGCGGGGAGAGGCGTCTCCTCGTCGGTGAGCTCCCGCCACAGCGCGCGCTCCTCTGCCGACACCCGCATGTGCCGGCCGGCGTGGCCGCGCCCCCGGCTGGGCACGTGGACCGGGACGCTCTCGCCCGTCGCGCTCCGCAGGACCAGGCCCTCGATGTGGACGGGCTTCCGCCGCGGGAGGCATAGCGCGGGCACGAACCAGGCCGCGTGAATCACGCCACAGTGACCGGCGCCTTCGCTGACGAGGCAGTGGCGTTCGCTGCTCGGTACGCACTTCCGGACTTCGAGGTGCCGGTACCCGCCGCGGATCACCATCTCCATGCCATATCCGGTGTGCCGCACCCCATGTGCCATCGATCAAACCGCCGACCCGCGTACTCGGCCGGGCAAGTGGTGCCGATTCCGCAACTAGCCGTGCTGGTGGGATTCTTCGCCCGGGTCCGCCCGGGTCCGCCCCAGGAGTCATCGCTTTTGGCAGAAATCCGCCCTCCCGACTTCCGAGGTGCACCACCATCAACCCATGGACCGTGGACAGACACGTGGGTAAGCGCGAACGCCGCCGCAAGCGGGAACGAACCGACAATCACCAGTCGAAACAGCGAGCGGCCGCTCCGCAGCCGATCTTCCGGGAATTCCCGGAAGACGTTCCCCGCATCCGTGTCGTGATCAAGCACGACGCTCCCGAAGACGCGCAGAGGATCAGTGCCCTCTACTGGGAGGTCAAGAACGACGGCACCTGGGCCCGGACCGTGAGCAGCATCGGCGTCGCCGGCAACATCGGTGCGGTGGCCACGGCCCACTCCCACGCTGTCCTGCTCCACTGCCCCTGTGCGAACTGCTCCGAACCGATAGCCGTCACCAACCGGTCCTGGGCCAACAAGGTGGGCGGCAAGTACCTGGACGCCGAGGCTCCCTCGTACCTGTGCGAGGACTGCACGGCGATCGAGAGGCACGAGGAGAGCGAACGGCAGCAACGCGCCGCCGAACAGAGGCATGCCGAGCAGGAGCGTGCGCGGCAGGAGAGCGAACGGATCAAGCTCCTGATCGCCGATGCGATCAAGGATGAGGAGGGGAAGCGCGAGCCGACCGGCCCCCTGGATGTGGAAGATCCTCTGGCCCTGGCCCTCTATGCGGCGTTGACCAGCTACTCCACGAGCCACCCCGGCAAGGCGCTCCCCAGCCTCACGGGCATCGGTCCCCTGGGGTGGACCGGCGATGAAGAGCAGGACAGGGAACTCCTCCTGGCCCTCTACGACGCCGGTCTGCTCGCCCTCGCACCGGAGAGTCCGACGCAGGCGTTCGTTCCTTCTCCGGACGGCGACGGCGTCGCCTTCGTTTCCGCGGAGGTCGCGTGGCGGATCGTCGGCGGCCCGGCCAACGCGCAGGAACGCGCCAAGGAGATCAGGTACGCCCTCCAGACCCGGCCGGGCACCCAGGGCGCCGCGGCACGTGACGCCTTCGCCGCTCTGATGGACCGGATGGAAGTCGCGGACATCGCGGCCTACCTCAACGGCCTGCTCACCAAGAAGTACGGCTATCCCGAGGTGCCCGAAGCCCGACGCGAGGAGCTCGCGGACGTCATCCGAAAGGGCCTCGACCACGGGTACACCCCTGGCCAGATGATCTGCTTCGCATGGCGCGCCGCCGACTCCGCCGCGGCCTGGAAGGAGCGCAATCCCCGTATGGGACCGCCGGAGGCGGCATCTGCCTCGGTGACCAGCCTCAACGGAAAGCTCGAAAAGGCGATCGAGCTCCACCACTCCATCCCCGAGTACGAGACCCCCCGCTGGCACAAGGCACCTCTCGCACTCGGCAGCTTCCGGCGGCTCCACGCCGACATCCGCTGGGTGTACAACCGCGAGATCATCAGCGCGTGCCCTCATTGCGACCACCAGGGCCTCAAGGAAACCATTCGCGCGGAGTCCGGAACAAAGGCCTTGTGGCGCTGCACCCATCCCGTCGAAATTCCCGCCCAACAACAGAATCCGGAGGAGACGAGCCCCCGGGACGAAGCGCCCGACCCTGCCGATGTCTGATCTCGAAGCCCTAGGTTTCATTTTTCCCCCCGCCCCGCCAGTACCTCACCGGGCACGTCGTCGAAAGGGCCCCACCGTCGGCGGTGGGGCCCTTTCGACGTATCCGGTATTCCCCGCCTAGACGGGACAGGGCCGGTACTCGAGGCTCAGCTCGCGGTCGACGGCGTAGCTGGTCCGCATCGACGCGTCGATCACCTGCTGCCAGGAGCCGTACTTGGCGTACAGCTGGTCCGCTGTGGGGCCGAGGGGGTTCCCGTACTTCGCGATGTTCCGCTCCTCCAGGATGCGGACCTCCTCCGGAGTCATGCCGGCCCGGGTGATCGCCTTCGCCTGGTTCCGCATGTCGACGAGCTCCCGCGCGATCTCCTCGTCCGTGGCCCCCGCCTCACGCATGTCCCGCTCCGTACGGTGCATGTCCTCCAGAAGCCCGTGATAGCTCATCCGGGTCCGCTGGGCCTCGACCTTCTCGTCCATCGGCAGGACGCGAATCCTGCACACGACCGGGTCGGTACTGGGGCAGGGATCATCGGCGGAGACCGGCGGGGCCAGCGGCGCCGTGATCACGGACCCACAGGCCTCCGCCGCCCCCGCCACGGACGAGCCGGCCGTACCCAGCACGGCGACGGCAGCCACGAACGGAACGAGCGCACGGCTCAGCAAAGAAGAGGAAGAACGCATGGGCGCATCCTTGGGGGCGCCCCCGCGCCCCTTCACGCAGGCGCACCGATGATCACCCCTACGAGGGCGGGACCATGGCCCGACCGGCAGGTCCCGCCAGCCACGTGCGACCCGACGCGCCCGAACACCCCGCCGTCAACCGCCCGCCCCTCGGCGGGGGCCTCCGGGCGCCTGGCGGCACCCCCTGCCCCTTCTGAACCGCGCTCCGGCCGCTCGGGGAAATGGCCCGCAGGGCTGAGTGGCGGCCCGAAAGGGCTCGTTCACTGAATAGGGGGGTCATTTGGCGGAGGCACGTTCCTCCTCCATCCCCGGCGTAGCGATGCCGGTACTTTCTGTGACGGCCAGTCGGCCCAGATGACCAGTCGGCACACGCAACAAGGGGAATCCATGAGGAAGTTGGTAACGACGGTAGTCGCTGCGGGGTTGCTCTTCGGAGGGATGGGCGCGGCGGCGGCCGACTCGTGGCACAGAGTCGCTCTTTTCAAGACGACCGGAGCGCGCTTCGCAGACGGAATGTACACGTGGGAGCCCGTTGAGACCCAGCAAGGCGCCTTCCACATCAAGGGGAAGCTGCGCGACATCGGCCTCAACGACAACCACAACGTGTATCTGCAGGTGAAGGTGCACGGTTACGGGTGGAATCGCTTCGACGGCGTGCAGAAGAAGACCGTCTGGATCGACAAGCTCGTCCACGACGGTGCCACTCGGTACACGAGCACGGCGGATGTGCGCGTATGCCAGAACCGAGGCTCCCTGCACCCTGACAACTGCTCGCCGACAAGGCACTTCGAGCGCAAGTAGGCAGCCGATCTTCGCGGGAGTCGCCCACCAGCGGCTCCCGCTCCCATAGGAGTGCGCACCACTGTGGACGTCATCCTCCGCGCCGAGGGCGTGGATCTCTTCTACGGCACGCAACAGGCGGTAACCGGTGCCGACTTCACGCTCAAGCGCGGTGAAGTGGCCGCCATCACGGGGAGCAGCGGCTCGGGGAAGTCGTCTCTGCTCTACTGCCTCGCCGGGGTCCTGGCGCCCACCAACGGCACGGTGACCTTCGACGGGGAACAGCTCTCGTGCCTCCCCGACGGGGAACTCAGTGCGCTGCGCCGTACGCGCCTGGGATTCGTCTTCCAGTACGGGGAGTTGCTGCCGGAGTTGACCGTCGAGGAGAACGCGGCGCTCCCCCTCCGGCTCGCCGGGATCAGCAAGGCCCATGCCCACGCCGTGGCCGCCCAGGTACTGGGGCGGCTCGGCATGGGTGATCTGCTGCGGCGCAGGACGTCGAAGCTGTCGGGTGGCCAGAGTCAGCGCGTGGCGGTCGCGCGGGCTCTGGTCCACCGGCCGGACGTGGTGTTCGCGGACGAGCCGACCGGAGCGCTCGACAGCGCCAACGCGGCTTCCGTGCTGGATGAGTTCCTTCGGCTGGCGCGGAGGCAGAAGACCGCCGTGGTCATCGTGACCCACGATGCCGATGTCGCCGCGAGGGCCGATACCCAGTACACGATGTCGGATGGTGTGCTGGCCCAACGGGTGGCGGTGTGAACGCGTTCGTCCTCGGCATGCGTCTACTGTGGGGCAGCGGACGCAGGGCACGTGCCCGGTTCCTCCTGATGGCGCTCGGGTCCGCTCTCGGGGTCTCCTGCCTGGCCGCCGCACTCACCATTCCGGCGATCATCGCTGCCAACGACGCCCGGGTGACACATCGCTCGGCGGAGACGGGCGAGCACACGAACGCGGTCTTCCAGGAGTTCCTGGACCCCTACGGCTCGCGACCGCTGCGGCGGATCTTCATCGCCCGCACGGGCCCCGGACCTCTGCCCGTTCCCCCAGGGGTCAAGGAACTCCCTCGTGCGGGTGAGGCGATCGTCTCGCCGAAGCTGGGCGAGATCCTGACGGCCAACCCACGAGCTGCCGGACTCGTGCCCGGCCGTGTGACCGGCACGATCGCCCCGGCGGGGCTCGGAGGCCCGGACGACCTGTACGCCTACATCGGCACCCGTCCGGGTGAGCTCACCGGGGCGGCGCCGCTCGGCCACTTCGGCGCCCCGTACACGCAGCACGATCTCCTTGAGCCTTCCACCCTGGACATCCTGCGGTTCACCATCGGCTGCATCGTGCTGCTCCCGCTCGTCATCTTCCTCTCCGTCTGCGCGCGGCTGTCCGGGGAGTCCCGCGCACGCCGGCTCGCCGCACTTCGGCTCGTCGGCCTCAGCGTGAAGGACACGCTGCGGGTCAACGCGGGAGAGAGCGTGGTCGCCGCCTTCGTCGGGGCCGTGGTGGGGCTCGTCGGGTACCTCGGGGTCAACGAGGTCATGGCGCGGGTCGGGATTCCCGGATTGCGCTGGTTCCCGGCCGATGGGCGGCCCGAGACCACGACCGTCGTCGTGTGCCTGCTGGGATGTCCGGCCCTCGCATGGATCGTCGGACAGTTCAGTGCACGTCGGGCAGCACAGTCGCCCATCAGCGTGCGCCGCACCGGGGAGAGCAAGCCTCCGAGGAAGTACGGGGCGTTTCTGCTGATTCCCGGGATCGGGATCATCGGCGGATACTGCCTGCTCAGTGCAATGGGGCGGGATCCGTCAGGCGGCTCCGCCAGTGCCGTACTGGTTCCGGGTGCTGTGCTGATGACCGGGGCGGGGCTTGTGTTCGGCCTGGCGCCGATCACGGCATGGCTCTCCCGACGCCTGGCGGCAGTATCGCGATCGCTCCCCCTGTCTCTGGCCATGCGACGCACGGAAGTCGATCCGGGTAGTGCGCTGCGGGTGGTCACGGGTCTCGTACTGCTGGTTTTCGGTGCCTCGCTCGCGCAAGGGGTGCTCATCGAACTGGACCAGGTCAGTCGGCGGACGGCTCCGGTCCAGGAGTACAGCCTTCCGGAGAGAGAGCTGAGTGCACAGCAGCGCACTCGACTGACCAGGCTGAGTGGAGTGCGGGCCCATGGTTTGGTGGTCGACTCGTGGGTGGCCTCCATCGAGGATCGCCTGCCCAGGGCACAAGGCATCGTTGCTACATGCGCTCAGCTGGCTGCCTTCACAGGGGCAACGCACGGGTGCGTCGACAACAAGGTTCTGCGGATCGAGGATCCGGCCTTCCTTTCCAACGAAGACGCACGCCCCGGCAGCAGCTTCCCGTTCCTGCTCGGCAATGGGCGAAAAATGACTGTCTCCGTACCCCAGGAAACGGTCGTTATCAGGGCATACGATCCTTCGGAGTTCGTCGGCCCCAGCCTGCTCATTCCCCCTTCTCTGGTTCCCCGGGGCACTCATTTCACAGACGCCCGCTTCGTCCTCGCCAGTTCGTCCGACCCCGCCACCGTCCGTTCCGTTCTCGACGGTATCGGGGCCGTGGCGCCCACCGTTTCTGTCGAGCCCGTGGGGATCGTCATCGGTTCGCTCGTTCAGTTGACCGTGATTCGGAGTCTGCTGGTCGTCGGAATGGTGCTCGGGCTGGTGATCGGGGTGGCCGCGTTTGTGGTGTCGGTGGCGGATCGGGCGCTGGAGCGGAGGGGGCAGGTGACGGCGCTGGCGTTGTTGGGGGCGAGGGCGGGGACGTTGCGGGTGGTGCAGGTGGTGCAGGTGTTGTTGCCGTTGGTGGTGGGGTTGGGGGCGGCGGTGGTCGCCGGGTGGTTGGCGGAGTCGAGTTATCTGATCACCGGGGGTGGTGAGGTGCACTGGGACTGGGAGGGGTTGCCCTTGCTGGTGGTCTGTGCGCTGGGGGTCATGCTCGCTGCCGCGGTCGCCTCCGTTCCGATGGTGCGGCGGCACATCGACCCCGAGCACATTCGGCGCGACTAGCGCGCTCATGCCGCCGGTTCTTGGGCCGTGCGGGTCTCGATGCGGGTCTTCAGGGTGAGCGTGGCCGCCGCCGTCGCCGTGCCGGCCGCGAGGGCGGTCCACCAGAGGGTCGTCGGGCCCAGGTTCGTGTAGGTCGTCACGCCGAGGGTGAGGGCTCCGAAGCGGGCCACGCCCCAGGTCCAGCTGAAGGCGCCCTGGTAGCGGCCGCGGGCGTGGGCAGGGGCGAGGTTGGCGAAGAGGCCGGCGGCGATGCCGGCGACGACGACCTCGCCGAGCGACCAGAGCACGACCGAAGCCGTGTAGCCGGCGATGCTGTCGGCCAGGCCCGTCGCCGCCACGCCCAGCGCGATCAGGGCGCTGCCCGCGCTCTGGACCGCCAGCTGCGGGAAACGGGACAGCCAGGCCGTCGCGAAGGGCTGGAGCGCGACCACCATGATCGCGTTGACCGCCGCCATCGCCCCGTACACCGCGGGCGACAGGCCGCTGTCGCGGACGGCCAGCGGGAGCGCGACCTCGGTCAGCGAGTAGACGAAGAGCTGGACGCCGAAGAGGGGGAGCAGGAGCATCGCCAGACGGTCGCGGGCCACCACTCCGTAGCCGATGCCGTCCTTCTGCTGCTTCCGGCCGGCCTCGCGCTTCGGTTCCGGGACGCGTACCGCCACCACCAGCGCGTACAGCAGCATCGAGCCCGCGTCGACCGCGAACAGGAGCCAGTAGCCCTGCGCCGCCAGGTAGCCGCCGAGGACTCCCGCCACCGCCGTGCCGATGTTCACGCCCCAGCCGAAGAGGGCGTACGCCCGCCGGCGCCGTTCGCTGTCGACGGCGTCGGCCAGCAGCGCGTACGCCGCCGGGGAGACCGTGCTGCCCGCCGCGCTGATCAGCAGCGCCGCCGCGGCCATCGTCCACACGCCCGGGGCCAGGAAGAGCGCTCCCTGCGCCGCCGCCGCGCCGATCAGGCCGATCAGCATCGTGGGACGGCGGCCGATGCGGTCGGCGAGGACGCCGCCCACGGCCGGGCCGACCAGGTTGCCCGCGCCGAGCGCGCCGAGCACGTACGAGGTGTCCCCGCCGGTCACTCCCCGCGAGGCGAGGAAGAAGACCAGGAACGGCGTGACCAGGTAGCCGAGGCGGTTGACGATCGTTCCCGCGAAGATCGTCCAGACCACGGACGGGAGTCCCCGGAAGGCCGAGGTGGAGGCCGACGTGGAGGGGGAGGGGGAGGGTGAAGTGGGGAGGGTGGGCTTGGAGTTGTTCGCTGTCGGAGGCATGGGTCGAGGGTGCTTTTCTTTCGCCTCTCCCCTCCAATCATTAAGCTCAGGCCGAATCCGTTCGCCGACTCCAGGACGTGAGACGCATGGAAGCCGGGCTCAGCTTCTCCGCCGCCGATCTCGCCCAGACCCGTTTCGCCGTCTCCCCCATGTGGGAGGTCGTCACCAGCTACCGCGTCGCCGCCCATCTGCCCGACTCCGCCCCGCACGGGCGCTGGGCCGCCCAGGTGCGGCCCCGGCTCGTCCGCGCCGGGCTCGATCGCGGCTGGCTCGCGGCGCTCGTCCCCGGTGCCGGATACATCGCCGACTTCCTCAACCCCACCCCCGAGGGGCCCTTCCCCACGCTCGCGTCCGAGCTCGACGCCATCCGCCGCGCCTCCCCCGGGGACGTGAGGGACGATCTCGACACCCTGGAGGGGAAGGGCGTCGACGCGTCCCGGCTGCGGGCCTTGCGCGAGGATCCCGTCGCCGTCCTCCCCAAGGTCGCCGACGAGATCGAGACGTACTGGGAGCTCGCCCTCGCCCCCTACTGGGCCCGCATCCAGAAGGTCCTCGAAGCCGATGTCTTCCACCGGGCGCGGCAGGTCGCCGAGCACGGTTCGGCTCGGGTCCTGAGCGAGCTCCACGAGACCGTGCGGTGGGACGACGGCACCCTGCGGCTCGTACGGCGGCACTGCGCGCTCACCCGCGACCAGGCGGGCTCAGGGCTGCTGCTCGTCCCCTCCGTCTTCGCCTGGCCCCGTGTCCTCACCCGCTCCGTACACCCCGACCCTCCGCAACTCGCCTATCCGGCACGGGGTTTCGGCGGAGTATGGGAGCCCCGTACCACCGTCGCCACGGATGCCGTCGCCGCCGTCCTCGGGCGCTCGCGCACCCTGCTCCTCACCGAGCTCGACACCCCCGCCTCCACCACCCAACTCGCCGCGCACTGCGGCATGTCCGCCGCCGGCGTCTCCCAGCACCTCATCGCCCTCCGGAACGCCGGCCTCGTCACCGCCCACCGCAGCGGCCGGTCCGTCCTCTACGCCCGTACCGCCGTCGCCGATCAACTGCTGCATCCGTGAGGGGGGATGGGGCCGCGGCCGGTGCCGTTCCCGGTGCGGGAGGCGGCCGTCTCCCGTCGGCTTGTCGGTTCACTGAGCGGGCGTGAACTGCTCCGTGCCCACCACCCGGAGCAGCGCGAGGCGCTCTCCCGTGTCCGTGCCCGGGGGCGGGGTGTAGAGGACGAGGCGCTGTTCGCCCTCCGGGGCGAGCAGGACCTGGCAGTCCAGGTCGACCGTGCCGATCACCGGGTGCGCGACGCGCATCCGGGTGTGGCGGCGGACCGCGACCTCGTGCCGCTCCCACAGCTCCGTGAACTCCTCGCTCGCCCCGTGCAGCCGCTCGACCAGGCGCGTGGAGGCCGGGTCGCCGGAGCGGCGGGCGACGGCCGCGCGCAGGTCGGCGACGTGGAGGCGGCTGTAGTACGCGTGCTCCTCGGCGGGGTAGGCCGTACGGGCCGCGGGGTCGGCGAACCAGCGCCAGGCCACGTTCCGCCCGTGCTCCGACACCGTGCACACCCCGCCGAGCAGGGACCGGGCCATCGCGTTCTGGGCGAGGACGTCCCCGAGGTCGCTCAGGACCTGTGCGGGGGTCGTGTCCAGCTGGTCCAGGAGGTGGAGGAGGCCCGGGGCGACGTGGTCGCCGGCCGTGGCTCCGGCGGGCGGGCGGTGGCCGGCGAGGAGGTGGAGGTGGTCGCGCTCGTCGGTGTCGAGGCGCAGCGCGCGGGCGAGCGCGGCGAGCATCTGCGGCGAGGGCTGCGGGCCGCGGGCCTGCTCCAGGCGGATGTAGTAGTCGGCGGACATGCCGGCGAGCTGGGCGACCTCCTCGCGGCGCAGTCCGGGCGTCCGGCGCCGGGGCCCGGCCGGGAGACCCGCGTCCTGCGGGCGGACCCGCTCGCGGGAACGGCGCAGGAAGTCGGCGAGTTCACGGCGGTCGATCGTCATGCCGATCATGGTGCCGGGTGCGGGGCCCCGTATCCAGGGATCGGCGGTCCCGGGGATGCCCGTAGCCGGGGGTGCCCGTAGCCAGGGATCGGCGGTCCCAGGGATCCCCGTAGCCGGGGACGCCCGTAGCCAGGCATCCCCGTAGCCAGGGACCGGCGGTCCCAAGGATCCCCGTAGCCAGGGACGCCCGTAGCCAGGCATCCCCGTATCCAGGGATCGGCGGTCCCAGGGTCGGGAGGGCTCTCCCGAGGTGCTCCGGCGGTCGGCAGAGTCCTCGGTGTCAGCCAGCGAACGCCTTCCCGCCGGGGAGGCCCGTCCACCGGGAGCACAGATCATGGCCACCGCCACCGTCGGCACCGCCCGCGTCCACTACGACATCGAGGGTTCGGGCGCCGGGCCCGCCCTGCTCCTCGTGCACGGCACCGGTTCGGGTGGCGCCGTCGTCAACTGGGGCCGGACCGCGCCCCGTTTCACCGCCGGCCGCCGGGTGATCACCCTGGATCTGTCGGGTGCGGACCGGACCGTCGACGAGGGCGGGGCGCTGACCGTGGAGGCGCTCGCCGCGCAGGTCGTCGCCGTCATCGAGGAGGCGGGCACCGGGCCGGTGGACCTGCTCGGGTTCTCGATGGGGGCCCCGGTGTCGGCGGCCGTCGCCGCCCTGCGCCCGGACCTGGTCGAGCGGCTCGTCCTGGTGGCGGGGTGGGCGTACACCGACGGGGACGAGTACCTGCGGAACCTGTTCACGCTGTGGCAGCGGCTGGGCGAGTTCGACCCGGCGGGCTTCGGGCGGAGCGTCACGATGACCGGGTTCAGCCGTGGCTTCCTCAACGCGATCGGCCGCGAGGGCGTCGAGGCGCTCGTCCCGAACATGCCGCCCACGCCGGGCACCCTGAGGCACGTGGCGCTCGACCTGACGGTCGACATCCGCGCGCTGCTGCCCCGGATCACGGCGGAGACGCTGGTCGTCGGCGGTACGCAGGACATCACCGTGCCGGTGGAGAACAGCCGGGAGCTGCACGGGGCGATCGCCCGCAGCACGTACGCGGAGATCGACGCCGGGCACGTCATGTTCTTCGAGAAGGAGGACGAGTTCGTGAAGGTCGTGACGGAGTTCCTCGGCTCGACCGGCTCCTGAACCCCATCATGGGGCCCATGGGAGAGACCAGGATCATCGATGCGGCCGAGCGGCGGGCGCGGCTCGGGGTGCGGCACCGGCTGGCCGGGGGCGCGCGGGCGGGGTCGGCGGCGGAGGTCGGGGACGCGCTCGTGGCGCTGCACGGGACGGATCCGGCGAGCGTGTTCCTCGCGGTGGGGGCGCGGCTGGCGGGAGGCGTCGAGCCGGTGGGGGCGGTGGAGGGGGCGCTGTACGAGGACGGGTCCCTGGTCCGTATGCACGGGATGCGGCACACGGTCTTCGCCTTCCCGTCCGCCCTCGCCGCCGCCGTCCAGGCCTCGACGACCGGACCGGCCGCGGTCCGTGAACGGACCGCGCTCCTCAAGCACTTGGCGGCCGGAAGCGATTTCGACGGGGCCTGGCTCGCGGAGACCGAGCGGCTCGTCCTCGCCGAGCTGGGCGCGCGGGGCGAGGCGACCGGGGCCGAACTCGGCGTGGCCGTACCGAGGTTGAGGTCGACGTACGTGTACGGGGCGGGGACGCGCCAGGAGGGCGTGCAGTCCGTCGCGAGCCGGGTGCTGCGGGTGCTCGGCATGGAGGGGCGGATCGTACGGGGCCGGCCGCAGGGGACGTGGACGTCGAGCCGCTTCCGGTGGGCGCTCGCCGAGGCCCGTCCCGTACGGGATCCGGCGGAGGCGCGGGCGGAGCTGCTCGGGCGGTGGCTCGGGACGTGCGGTCCCGCGACCGAGGCGGATCTGACGTGGTGGACGGGGTGGAGGGTCACGGACGTGCGCAAGGCGCTCGCGGCGGTGGGCGCGCTCGCGGTGGCGGTGGACGGGGGAACGGGTTTCGTCCTGCCGGACGACCTCGGTCCCGTACCGGAGCCGGAGCCCTGGGCGGCGCTGCTGCCCGCGCTCGATCCGACCGCGATGGGCTGGCAGGGCCGTGACTGGTACCTGGACCCGGCCCACCGGGCGGCGCTCTTCGACCGCAGCGGGAACATCGGGCCGACGGTGTGGTGGAACGGCCGGATCGTCGGAGGCTGGGCCCAGCGCCCGGACGGCTCCCTCGCCCACCGGTTCCTCGCCGACGTGGGCGCGGAGGCGGAGCGGGCGGTCGGGGCGGAGGCGGAGCGGCTCGCGGGGTGGCTGGGGGACGCGCGGGTGACGCCCCGCTTCCGGACTCCGCTGGAGCGGGAGCTGAGCGCCTCCTGACCGCGCCTTCTGACCGCGCCTGGTGACCGCGCCTGGTGACGGCCGCCTAGTGACGGCTCCCCAGGCCCGGGACGCCCAGGTCGTAGAGGCCGTCGAGGACCAGGTCGACGCCGACGGCGGCGAGCAGCAGGCCGAGGAGGCGGCCGAGGAGCTCGATCGTGGCGTGGTGGGTGCGGCGCAGGATCCGGGTGAGGAGCAGGACGCAGACGAGGTCGAGGGCGAGGACCGACACGTACGCGCCGACGACCGTCGAGCGCCAGCTGAAGGAGTCGCGGGCGGCCGCCTCGATGAGGACGGCGGTCATGGCGAGCGGGCTCACGATGTACGGCATGAGCAGCTCGCGGACCCCGCTGACCAGGTCGGGCGAGTCCTGGTGGGTGCCGTCGGAGCCGAGGTGGAGGCCGAGGACGAGGCCGACGGCGTAGATGAAGAAGATGACGCCGCCCGCGAGCTGGAGGGCGGGGGTGCTGATGTGGAAGAGGTCCAGCAGGTAGGGCGCCGTGATGCCGGTGACGAGGCCGACGAGGACGGCGGCGCCGGTGGAGATGAGCGCGATGGTCCGCAGCTGGCGGGGGTCGTGGACCTGGGCGAGGCCGGCGAAGGCGAGGAGGACCTTCGGGGGGCCGACGACGGAGAAGAAGGCGATGAAGGCGGCGGAGTAGGTGAGGGCGTTCACACCGGAATCATGGGGCGGTCGAGTGATTTCTCCCGCTTTCCGGGATTTCGTCCGCGCGGTGTCGAGAACGACGGACCGGCTCCGACTGTGCTGCGAGAGGCAGTGAAAGCGGGGAACGAGAGAACGAGCGAGGAGGACGTCATGAAGTACCTGGTGATGGTCCAGGGCGCGCAGGCCGACTACGAGGCGATGTCGGGCCGTGGCTCCGCGCGGTACCCCGCCTGGGACAAGGCGCAGCTCCAGACCATGTTCGACCACATGAACGCGATCAGCGAGGAGGCGGCCGCGCGCGGCGAGCTGGTCGACGCCCAGGGCCTCGCCGCCCCCTCGACGGCCCGCTTCGTCACGGTGGACGCCCAGGGCGAGCCGCTCGTCACCGACGGCCCGTACGCCGAGACCAAGGAGGTCCTCGCCGGCTACTGGGTCCTCGACTGCGCCTCCCTCGACCGCGTCACCGAGATCGCCGCCCAGGTCGCCCGCTGCCCGGTCCCACCCGGCTCCCCGGAGTACCCGGTGGTCGTCCGCCCGATCGACGAGACGGGACCGGGGCAGGACTGACGGGGCGGGACCGGTGGCGAGACGGTCGCTCAGTGCGGGCCGTGGGCCCCGCCGGCGTGGTGGGGTCTGCCGGCGGGGATCAGGAGGGGGGCGGTGAGGGCCGCGGTGGCGGCTGCGGCGGTGCAGAGGGTGAAGGCGGTGGTGAAGCCCGGGGTGGGGGAGCCCAGGGCGAGGGTGGAGGCGAGGGCCACGCCGATGGTGCCGCCGACCTCGTGGGAGGTGTTGACGATGCCGGAGGCGAGGCCGGACTCGTGGGCGGGGATGAGGCCGAGGGCCGTGGTGGTCGCCGTGACGAAGACCGCGCCGAGGCCGAGGGCCGCCGTCGCGAGGGACGGCAGGAGGCTCGTCCAGGGGTCGGCGGTCGGGGGCAGGAGGGCGAGGGGGAGGCAGCCCGCGGCGGCCAGGGCCGTGCCGGCGGCGGCGCAGGCGCGCGGGCCGGCCGTGGTGACCAGGCGGGAGCCGAGGTGGGCGCCGATCGCCGTGGTGAGGGCGACGGGGAGGAAGAGGAGTCCGGTGCGGAAGGCGTCCAGGCCGTTGACCTGCTGGAGCCGCATCGAGCCCAGGAAGAAGAACGAGATCAGGAGCGCCGTCGCGACCAGCATGAGGAGGGAGCCCGCCACGACCGGGCGCCGGGTCAGCATGCGCAGGTCCATGAGCGGGGTGCGGGTCCTCCGCTCCACCGCCGCGAACACGGCGTAGAGCGCGACCGCGCCCAGGAGCGGCAGCAGGGTCCCGGACGAGGTCCAGCCGTCGTCGCCCGCCCGGACCAGGCCGTGGACGAGCGCGCCGGTGGCGGTGGTGACGAGGAGGGCGCCGGGGACGTCCAGGCGGGCGCCGCCTCGCGGGGCCGCGTCCTTCGGCAGCAGCCTCGGGAGCGTCGCCAGGAGGGCGAGGCCCGTCGGGACGTTCGCGTAGAAGATCCACGGCCAGCCCGGGCCGGCCGTGAGGGCGCCGCCGAGGAGGACGCCGACGGCGGAGCCGGTGCCGCCGATGGCCGCCCAGACGCCGAGGGCCCTGGCCCGTTCCGGGCCGTGGAAGGTGGTCGTGACGAGGGCGAGCGCCGCCGGGGAGAGGAGGGCGGCGCCGATGCCCTGGGCGACGCGGCCGCCGAGGAGCACGGTGGCGTTCGGGGCCAGGCCGCAGGCCAGTGAGGCGGCGGTGAAGAGGGCCAGTCCGGTGAGGAGCACCCGGCGGGCGCCGAGGGCGTCGGCGAGCCGTCCGCCGAGGAGCATCAGGCCGCCGAAACAGAGGGTGTACGCGGTGACGACCCAGGTCAGGGCCGTACGCCCGAGGTCCAGGTCGGCGGCGACGGCGGGCAGCGCCACGTTCACGACGGTGACGTCGAGGATCAGCATGAACTGGGCCGCGCAGATCAGGACGAGGGCCGTCCAGCGGCGCGGATGGACGCGGGCAGGGGTGGGTACGGCGATGTCGGTGGGCATAACTGAACTGTACGGCACAGTACAGTTGAACTCAAGAGTGCAGTTCCATGGGTGGACCCGAGGGTGCGGTTCCGTAGGTGAACTTGAGAGTTCAGTTCGCTTGGTACGCTCCCCGCATGGACCCCAAGCCCGCCCCCACCGGCCCCCGCGCCGCCCGCAAGCGGCAGGACATCGTCCGGGCCGCCCGCGACCTCTTCCTCCGCGAGGGCTTCGGCGTCGGCATGGACGCCATCGCCGCCGAGGCGGGCGTCTCCAAGGTGACCGTCTACAACCACTTCGGCAGCAAGGAAGCCCTCTTCACCGCCGTCGTCGCCGGCGCCCTCGACGAACCGCTGCACGGGGAGACCGGCGGCCCCGACCTCTCCCGGCTCGCCGACGCCGAGGACCTGCGCGCCGCCCTCGCCGAGGCCGGGCGCGCCTGGGCCCTGGCCGTGCGCGCCGACGAGGAGGGCCGCGCCCTGCGCACCCTCGTCGCCACCGAGCTCCACCGCTTCCCCGAGCTGGGCCGCGCCTGGCGCGCGCATGGGCCGGCCGGCCACCACCCCGCCGTCGCGGACGCCCTGCGCGCCCTCGCGGACCGGGGGCGGCTCGCGATCCCGGACCTGGAGGTCGCCGTCCTCCAGCTGTACTCGCTGCTCGTCTTCCCGCAGATGGTGTTCGAGCAGTACGGGACGGAGCTCACCGAGGAGCTGAGCGAGCGGCTCGTCGTCGACGGGGTGGAGATGTTCCTCCGCCGCTACGCGCCGTGACAGGTGTCAGCGGGTGTCATCCTTGGTCTTCGACGGAACCCCGAGCCGGGGAGTAAAATTACCCCCTGGGGTATCTGTGGAGGAGTGGCAGTGGAACTCGATCTCGCGGGCGCCGAGCTCAAGGCCGTCCTGAACCGGCTTCGCCGGGCCCAGGGCCAGATCTCCGGGGTGATCCGGATGATCGAGGAGGGGCGCGACTGCGAGGAGGTCGTCACCCAGCTGGCGGCCGCCTCCCGGGCCCTCGACCGGGCCGGGTTCGCGATCATCGCGACCGGGCTCCAGCAGTGCTTGACCGACATCGAGGACGGTCGCAAGAACGGTGAGGACCCCGAGGCGATGCGGGCCCGCCTGGAGAAGCTCTTCCTCTCGCTGGCATAGGAGCGCGGAAGCACCCCCGGTGAAACGGATCGATATCCGGTTCACCGGGCGGACGGGTATGCTCGCTTCGGGGAGCGACCGAGGGGAAGACGGAGCCCAGGGGCGGCCAGGGACAGGAGTCGGCAGATGAGCACGGAGAACCCGCAGGCCGGAGACAGGGCGGCGGTGCCGGTACTCAGCCTGCTCCCCGCCGTCGACGCCCCCGCCCCCGAGCGCGCCGACGCGGCCCGCAACCGGCGCAGGATCCTCGACGCGGCCGCCCGGATCGTCGCCGAGGAAGGCCCCGACGCCGTCACCATGAACCAGGTCGCCCACGCCAGCGGCATCGGCGTCGGCACCGTCTACCGCCGCTTCGGCGACGTCTCCCAGCTCCTGTGGGCGCTCCTCGACGACCGCGAGCGCCAGTTCCAGGAGGCGTACATGAGCGGCCCTCCCCCACTGGGCCCCGGCGCCCCCGCCGCCGAACGCCTCGACGCCTTCTTCGACGCGCTCGTCGACCGGGTCGCCGCCCAGCGCGCCCTGCTCCTCGCGGCGCACTCCGCCGCGCCCCGCGCCCGCTACCACAGCGGCGCGTACCGGGTGATGCACACGCACATGGCCCTGCTCATCGGAGAGCTCCGGCCGGGCAGCGACAGCACGCTCCTCGCCCACCTGGCGCTCGCGCCGTTCTCGCCCGACGTCATGCACCACCTGACGGTCGAGCAGGAACTGTCGGCCGACCGGCTCAAGGCGGGCGTGAAGGAACTCCTGGCCCTCCGGGCCTGACCTCTCAGGGCCTGACCCCTCCGGGCCCGACCCCTCCGGACCCCGCCCCCGAGTCCGGCCGGTCCGGTCCGTGGCGCGTGGTGGACCGGTGGGCCGTCGCAGGTCCAGGATCACGCCATGACCACGTACTTGATCCTGCACGGCTTCCAGAACCGCCGCCCGCCCGCCCACTGGCAGTACTGGCTCGCCGAGCAGCTGCGCGAGCGCGGCCACGAGGTCCGCTACCCCCAGCTGCCCGCGCCGGACGCGCCCGTCCTCGACGAGTGGATCGACGCGCTGGAGCAGCACGGGCAGCGCCCGGCCGAGGGCGGGTTCGTGGTCCTCGCGCACAGCCTGGCGGTGCTGCTGTGGCTGCGCGCCGGAGCCCGCCGGCCGGACGCCGACCGGGTCCTCCTGGTCGCCCCGCCCTCCCCGGAGGTCACCGCCTCGATCCCCGAGATCGCCGCCTTCGCCGACGGCCTCGACCTGACGGAGGCGGACCTCAAGGCGCGGCTCGTGTACGGGGAGGGGGACCCGTACTGCCCCGGGGGCGCCGACCGGCACTACGGCATCCCGCTGGGCCTCGACCTGGACCTCGTACCGGACGGCGAGCACCTCAACCCCGACTCGGGGTACGGGGAGTGGCCCTCGCTCCTGGAGTGGTGCGAGGACCCGTCCGTACGGGTGCGGGAAAACCTCGCGCCGTAGCACCGGCACGCCCGGTAGCGTCGGCCGGATGCATCCCGTGACCGATCCGTACGACCAGGGCCTGCTCGACGTGGGCGACGGCAACCGCGTCCACTGGGAGGTCTCCGGGAACCCGGACGGCAGGCCCGCGCTCGTCGTGCACGGCGGGCCGGGCTCCGGCTCCTCCCCGCGCAGCCGGCGCTGGTTCGACCCGGAGGCGTACCGGATCGTCCTCTTCGACCAGCGCGGCTGCGGGCGCTCCACCCCGCATGCGAGCGACCCGGCCGCCGACATGGCCGTGAACACCACCGCGCACCTGGTGGCCGACATGGAGCGGCTGCGGGAGCACCTGGGGATCGAGAAGTGGCTGCTGTACGGCGGCTCCTGGGGCTCGACGCTGATCCTGGCGTACGCGGAGGCGCACCCCGAGCGCGTGTCGGAGATCGTGATCGCCGCCGTCACGACCACCCGTCGCTCCGAGACCGCCTGGCTGTACGAGGGCGTCGGCCGCTTCTTCCCCGAGGCCCACGAGCGCTTCCGCGCGGGGGCGGACCACGCGGCGGACCTCGTCGGGGAGTACGCCGCCCGGATGAACCACCCCGACCGGGCCGTACGGGAGAGGGCGGCGGCCGACTGGTGCGCCTGGGAGGACGCCGTGCTGTCCATGGAGGGCATGGGCACCCCGTACACCGACCGGGTCGACGACGCCCGGCTCGGCTTCGTCCGGATCTGCTCGCACTACTTCGCGCACGGCGCCTTCCTGGAGGAGGGCGCGCTGATCCGCGACGCGCACCGGCTCGCCGGCATCCCGGGGGTACTGATCCACGGCCGGCTCGACATGGGCGGGCCGCTCACCACCGCCTGGGAGCTGTCCCGCGCCTGGCCGGACGCCGAGCTGCACGTGGTGGAGCAGGCCGGGCACCTGGGCGGCGAGGAGACCGGACGCCTGGTCCTGGCGGCCCTCGACCGCTTCGCGAAGAACCCCTTCACGAAGAACGGCTCCACGAAGAACCGCCTCACGAAGAACGGCCCCGCAAAGGGGTGAAATCGGGCCCACCGGGCGGGAATTGATAATTCCACATTTCATTCCTGTTCGACCTGACAGGAATTGTGAAAGACCTGTTCACAGAATGCCCTCAGGCTCGCTAGCTTCCCCTCAACCTCGTCCGTACCGGGAAGGGACTTCTGTGAACGCATCCCAGCGCCGAGCCGCGGCCATCCTCGCCGCCGCCGCCCTCGCCACCCCGCTGGTCCTCGCCTCCCCCGCCACCGCGGGACAGGACCCGGCGGCAGCGCCCGCCCGCGACGCCGCCAGGCTGGCGAAGAAGCTGGTCCGCGAGACGACCGCCCAGGACGCCTACAAGCACCTGCAGAAGTTCCAGGCGATAGCCGACTCGGCCGGCGGGAACCGGGCGGCCGGCACGCTCGGCCACGACGCCTCCGCCGCGTACGTGTACACGCAGCTCAAGAAGGCCGGATACGACGTCCGGTACCAGCAGTTCGACTTCGTCTTCACCCAGACGCTCGCCGAGAAGGCCTCCGTCGTCGCGCCCGCGCCCCGGACCCTCGACATCAAGGCGATGACGTACACGAAGTCCACCCCGGTCGGCGGCATCACCGCCGAGCTCGCGGCCGTGCCCGTCGACGCCGACGGGACCACCGGCTGCGAGCCGGGCGACTTCGCCTCCGGCACCTTCACCGGGAAGATCGCGCTGATCAAGCGCGGCGGCTGCACCTTCGCGGTCAAGCAGCAGAACGCCGCCGCGGCCGGTGCCGCCGGCGCGGTGATCTACAACAACGTCGACGGCGCCCTCTCCGGCACCCTCGGCGACCCGGCCGCCGGAAAGGTCCCCACCGGCGGGATCAGCCTGGCCGAGGGCACGCAGCTCGCCGCCGACCTCGCCAAGGGCCCGGTCTCGCTCTCCTTCGAGGTCCGCCAGCTCCTGGAGAACCGCGTCACCAACAACGTCATCGCGGAGACCCGGGGCGGCAACGCCGCCAACACCGTCATGCTCGGCTCCCACCTGGACTCCGTCACCGCGGGCCCCGGCATCAACGACAACGGCTCCGGCTCCGCCGGCCTCCTGCAGACCGCCCTGGAGCTCGCCAAGTCGAAGGACAAGGTCCGCAACAAGGTCCGCTTCGCCTGGTGGTCGGCGGAGGAGCTCGGCCTCCTCGGCTCCGAGCACTACGTCGACAGCCTGACGGACCTCGGCAGGAAGGAGATCAAGCTCTACCTCAACTTCGACATGATCGCCTCGCCGAACTACGGCCTGTTCGTGTACGACGGCGACAACTCGGACGGCGTCGGCGCCGGCGCGGGCCCCGAGGGCTCCGCCCAACTGGAGCGCGACATCACCGACTTCATGGACGGACGCGGGCTCCCGCACGAGGGCACCGACTTCACCGGCCGCTCCGACTACGGCCCGTTCATCGGGGTCGGCATCCCCTCCGGCGGCACCTTCACCGGCGCCGAGGGCATCAAGACCCCTGCCCAGGCGGCCAAGTTCGGCGGCCAGGCGGGCGTGGCGTACGACGTGAACTACCACGCCAAGGGCGACGACATCAGCAACATCGACATGACGGCCTTCGACGCCAACATCGACGTCATCGCCAACGCCGTGGGCACCTACGCCCACGACATCTCCTCCCTGCGCAAGCCGGTCGTCTCCACCCCCACCACCGGCGACGCGGGCAGCGGCGGCGGCCTGCACGGCGACCACGACGAGGTGACGCAGTAGCTAGCGCCTGCGGCGGGCCGTCCCGAAGAGCGAGCGGCTGATCTCCCGGCCCAGCTGGGTGCCGATCGACCGGGCCAGGGACGTGAAGATCCCGCTGCCCACCACCTGTTCGGCGAGCGAGGGCTCCTCCTTCCCACGAGGGGCCCTCGCCGCCTCTTTCTCACGAGGGGCCCTCGCCGCCTCCTCGTCCCGGGCGGCCTCCAGCGCCGCCGCCTCCGCCGCCCGCTGCTCGGCGGTCAGCTTCTCGTACGCCGACTCCCGGTCCACCGCCTCCGCGTACCGCCCGTACAGCGGCGAGGCCTTCACCGCCGCGTCCAGGGCCGCCGCGTCCACCGGCCCCATCAGCGACTCGGGGGCCCGCAGCCGGGTCGCCGCCACCGGCGTCGGCGCGCCCTTCTCGCTCAGTACGGTGACCACCGCCTCGCCCGTGCCGAGCCCGGTCAGCACCTCCTCCAGGTCGTACGGCGAGTTCGGGAAGGTCCGCACCGTCGCCTTCAGGGCCTTCGCGTCCTCCGGGGTGAAGGCGCGCAGCGCGTGCTGCACCCGGTTGCCGAGCTGCCCGAGCACGTCCGAGGGCACGTCCTTCGGGGTCTGCGTCACGAAGAAGACCCCGACGCCCTTCGAGCGGATCAGCCGCACCGTCTGCGTGATCGACTCCAGGAACGCCTTCGAGGCCCCGCTGAACAGCAGGTGCGCCTCGTCGAAGAAGAAGACCAGCTTCGGCTTGTCCAGGTCGCCGACCTCGGGCAGGTCCCCGAAGAGGTCCGCCAGCATCCACATCAGGAAGGTCGAGAACAGCTGCGGCTTGTCCTGCACGGCCGGCAGCTCCAGGACCGAGACGATCCCGCGCCCGTCCGGCGCCGTCCGCAGCAGCTCGGCCGTGTCGAACTCCGGCTCCCCGAAGAAGTCCCCCGCGCCCTGCTGCTCGAAGGCCGTGAGGGAGCGCAGGATCACCCCCGCCGTGGCGGTGGAGAGGCCGCCGATGCCCTTGAGCTCGGCCTTCCCCGTGTCCGAGACCAGGAAGGCCACCACCGCCCGCAGGTCCTTCAGGTCGATCAGCTCCAGACCCTTGGAGTCGGCGTAGTGGAAGATCAGGCCGAGCGACTGCTCCTGCGTCTGGTTGAGCTGGAGCACCTTGGAGAGCAGCACCGGACCGAAGCTGGTGACCGTCGCGCGGACCGGGATGCCGGGGCCGGTGCCGCCGAGCCCGTAGAACTCGCAGGGGAAGCCGCGCGCCCGCCACTCCTGGCCGACCTCGGCGGCCCGCTGCCTGACCTTCTCGCCGTCCGTGCCCGGGGCCGAGACCCCGGAGACGTCGCCCTTGACGTCGGCGAGGAAGACCGGCACGCCGTTCGCCGAGAGCTGCTCGGCGATCAGCTGGAGCGTCTTCGTCTTGCCGGTGCCGGTGGCCCCGGCGACCAGACCGTGGCGGTTGAGGACGGGCAGCGGGATGCGGATGCGCGCGTCCGGGTGACAGACGCCGTCCCAGAGCAGCGCCCCCAATTCGAGTGCGGGGCCGTCGAAGGCGTACCCGGCGGCGATCTCGGCGGCGGGGCCGGTCGCTCCGGCGGCCGGCGGCTGCTCGCTCACGCTCATGACAGGACCCCGATTTCGCTTTTGTCACGGTTCGCACCAGCATCCCACCGCCTTCGCGTGGCTGCGCCGGGAGCCGCTCGCCCGGTAGGCTTTCCGTGTGATCTTCAAGCGCATCGGAAACGGAAAGCCGTATCCCGACCACGGCCGGGAAAGCACCCGGCAGTGGGCGGACGTCGCCCCGCGCCCGGTCCGCCTCGACCAGCTGGTGACCACCAAGGGCCAGCTGGACCTGGAGACCCTGCTCGCCGAGGACTCCACCTTCTACGGCGACCTCTTCGCGCACGTCGTGAAGTGGCAGGGCGACCTCTACCTCGAGGACGGACTGCACCGCGCCGTCCGCGCGGCGCTCCAGCAGCGCCAGGTGCTGCACGCCCGCGTCCTGGAACTCGACTGAGGCCGCTCGGCCTCCTGCCGGGCTGACCCTTTCGGGGTCAGTTCGCCCCCATCCGGACGCGATCACATGATCATCAAGTAGGCATCGCCGACGGGCGGCATTACGCTGCGTTCATGAGCATGCTCACTCCCCCCGGCATGGGCGGAAAGTACCGCATCACGGGGGATGTCTACCCCCGCATGCGCCGCCCCCACCGCCGGCGCAGGATCGTCCTCGCGTCCGCCGCCGCCGTGGTCGTGCTCGGCGCGGCCGGCTGGGGGACGCTCCAGCTCGTCGACGTCTTCTCCGGCGACGAGGGCACCAAGACGACGGCCGGGAAGCAGGCCGACTGCAAGCCCGCCCCCAAGGCGACCACCGCGCCCGCCGCCGCCTTCCCCAAGCCCGCCCAGATCACGGTCAACGTCTACAACGCGACCCCGCGCAGCGGGCTCGCCAAGACGACCGCGGACGAGCTCAAGAAGCGCGGCTTCAAGATCGGCAAGGTGGGGAACGCGCCCGTCGCCTACGACAAGAAGGTCCCGGGCACCGGCCTGCTGCTCGGCGCGACCACGGCCGTCAAGGGCGCCCTGCCGGTCCTCGGCACCCAGCTCGCGGGCACCACGAGCAAGGCCGACACGCGGGCCACGCCGGACGTGGACCTGATCATCGGGACCGCGTTCAAGACGCTGTCCCCGAAGGCGACGGCGGACGCGGCCCTGGTCGCCCTGACCAAGCCCGCGCCCGCGGTGAAGCCCTGCCGTTAGGCCCTACTCGGCAGACCCGTACATGCGGTCGCCCGCGTCGCCCAGGCCCGGGACGATGTAGCCGTTCTCGTTGAGCCGCTCGTCGACCGAGGCCGTCACGACGGTCACCGGCGTGCCCGCGAGCTCGCGCTCCATGACCTCGACGCCCTCCGGGGCGGCGAGGAGCACGACCGCGGTCACGTCGTCGGCGCCGCGCTTGATGAGCTCCTGGATCGCCGCGACCAGCGTGCCGCCGGTCGCCAGCATCGGGTCGAGGACGTACACCTGGCGGCCCGAGAGGTCCTCCGGCATCCGCGTCGCGTAGGTCGACGCCTCCAGCGTCTCCTCGTTTCGGATCATGCCGAGGAAGCCGACCTCGGCCGTCGGGAGCAGCCGGACCATGCCGTCGAGCATGCCGAGCCCGGCGCGCAGGATCGGCACCACCAGCGGACGCGGGTGCGACAGCTTCACGCCGGTCGTGGGCGTGACGGGGGTCTCGATGTCGACCTGCTCGGTCCGGACGTCCCTGGTGGCCTCGTAGGCGAGCAGGGTGACCAGCTCGTCGGCGAGACGGCGGAAGGTCGCGGAGTCCGTGCGCTTGTCGCGCAGGGTGGTGAGCTTGTGGGCGACCAGGGGGTGGTCGACGACGTGGAGACGCATGACTCAACAGTAGCCCGCCGCGCACTGGCGTCGACCCACCGCGCTGGGGGAAAGTGGGGGCACAGGGACCCAGCGATGGGGTGGTGTGGCCATGCCCGACCTGGAAGAACCGGCCGAGGACGCCGCCGAGGGGGCGGCCCGGGAGCCGGCGTCGGAGACCGACGCGGAGCGCCGCAGGCGCCGCGCCCAGTTCCTCCGCGAGCTGGGCGAGGCCAAGGCGCTGCGCGAGCGCGTGCAGCCTCGGCGCGCCCGGGCCGCCCGGATGCGCCAGGCGATGCGCATGCGGACCTTCCGCTGGTAGGTCCCGGCCGGGACGTCCCCCGTGCGCCCCCTCCGTGCGCCGGGGTCGCACGCCCACCCGATCGCGGGGCCGTTCAGACTGATGCGCGACGCAAGAGCCGAAGACCTCTCCTGACGGCGCCGTTTCTGTCACGATGCCGATTGGGCGGGGCATCAGGCTCGCGCCGCCGGAACGTCACACCTCTGATCAGTGGGAGAGAGTCAGGTGTACTTCGCCGCACTGCTCGCGCGCACCGAAGACGGGTGGGAAGCGAGCGACACGGAGCTCGACGACGTGGAGACCCTGTCGGATCTGGCCGAGCTGGCACGTGAGGCCTCGGACGACGACACGGTGATCGTCTTCATCGAGCAGGAGGACGCGTGGTTCGGGATCGTCCGGATCGAGGGTGAGGAAGACCCTCGGATCTACGTCTCGGACGGAGCCGCCGCCGCCCGTTCCTCGTACGGGGAGATGCTCACCCGGGAGCTCCTCGGGGACGACCTGGACGACCTGGTCGACGACCTGGAGACGCTGGACCTGGACGGCACCGAGGACGGGGAGCCGCTCGACGCCGACGCGGACGAGGACGACGAGGCGGGCTCCGTCGCCGCCGAGGCCGTCCCGGCCGCCCCGGTGGGCGACCGCCTGATCCTCGCGGACCTCGGCATGTCCCCGGAGGACCTCCTGGCCCTCGACACCGACGCGCTCGCGGAGATCGCGGACGCCCTGGGCGCCGCCGACGTCCTGGAGGCCGTCCGCTAGTGGCACCCGCGGTACCTGCAACCCCCGAACCGACGGCCCGCGCCGCCGGCGATCCCGTACGGGACCCGGAGACGGGAGCCTCGACCGACCACCCCGTACGGGACCCCGAGGCGGGCCCCCTGGCCGACCCTGTACGGGACTCGGAGACGGGAGCCCTGACCGACCCCGTGCGGGACTCCGCGGCCGGAGCCCCGGCCGATCCCGTACGGGACCCCTGGCGGGAGGTCATGCGGCTCGCCATGGCCGAGGCCGACGCGGCCGCGCCCGCCGGTGACGTGCCGGTCGGCGCGGTGGTGCTCGGTCCGGACGGGGCGGTGATCTCCCGTGCGCACAACGAGCGGGAGGCCACCGGTGACCCCACCGCGCACGCCGAGGTGCTCGCCCTGCGCCGGGCGGCGGCGGTGACCGGAGAGTGGCGGCTGACGGGCTGCACGCTGGTCGTGACCCTGGAGCCGTGCGTGATGTGCGCGGGCGCGCTCGTCCAGTCGCGCGTCGAGCGGGTGGTGTTCGGGGCGCTGGACGAGAAGGCGGGCGCGACGGGTTCGCTCTGGGACCTCGTGCGGGACCGGCGGCTGAACCACCGTCCCGAGGTGATCCAGGGCGTCCTCGGCGAGGAGTGCGCCGAGCAGTTGACGGCCTTCTTCCGCACCCGCTGACCCTCCTTCTGACCTGCGACGGGATACGGATTTCATCGCAGCGGGACTTTGGGCTAAGCTCTCTCTCGGTAGCGTGTCCGAGCGGCCGAAGGAGCTCGCCTCGAAAGCGAGTGTGGGGAAACTCACCGAGGGTTCAAATCCCTCCGCTACCGCTTCGATCGAAGGGCCCGGTGCATCAGCACCGGGCCCTTCGGCGTATCTCCGGTGCCGGCGGGGGCCCGTACGGGAAAGGCCCCGGTCCGCGCGTGGCGCGGCCGGGGCCTTCCGACGTGGGACGGGGGGAACGGCATCGGGGGGACAAGCCGCTCCCCCCGACGAGAACCGGTCCGGCAAGTCCTGCGCCACGGTCAGGGGGGAAGCTCGTGGCGCGGACCCCGCAGTGCGGGCCGGTTCCTTCGAGCCCCGCCGATTCCTGCCAGATCCGCCGGGCTCGACATCCATACTGCTCGCCCGTCACCCTTCCAGGGGGCGGCGAAAGGCCCGGATCTCCGGGCCCTTGGTCCATAAGCCCTCGGTTAGAGTGGCGCGGTCGTTCGACGGGGGAACAGGGGAGGGTGGGGCAGATGGCGCAGGCGAAGAAGATCGCGCTGTATGCGGTCATGGTCTTCATCGTGTACACGATCGTCACCTCCCCGGCCCGGGCGGCCGACCTGGTGCAGGTAGGGTTCGAGGGCATTTCCAGCGCCGCCCAGGGAGTCGGCCAGTTCATGACCGAACTCATCAACTAGGAGCTCTCCGTGATCCGCCATCTGGTCCTCTTCAAGCTCAACGACGGCGTCAAGCGCGACGAGCCGCGGGTCCTCGCCGGTGTCGAGGCGTTCCGCGCGCTCGGCGGGCAGATCCCGGAGCTGAGGTTCTGGGAGTGCGACTGGAACATCACCGACCGGCCGATCGCGTACGACTTCGCCATCAACTCGGCCGTCGAGGACACGGACGCGCTCCAGCGCTACCTGGACCACCCGGCGCACCAGGCGGGCGTCGCGCAGTGGCGCGAGTTCGCGACCTGGGTGATCGCGGACTACGCCTTCTAGACCTCGCGTCACCCCCAGGCCCCCTGCCGTCGCGGCGGGGGGCCTTTTCCGTGCGTGACCTCCCCTTTTTCCGCCAACATGCCCTCAACACGTGAGTATGCGGTGCTTGCACACAGTGGACATGTCTTGTGATGCTATGACCGCTTTTGACGGATGAGTTGACCGTAGTTGACCCAGTTACCCAGTCGACCAGCAAGACCAGCCAGAGGGGTGGCGTGAACGTGCCGGCCAGTACAGCACCTCAGGTCCCGCCCCAGCACGAGGCGGGGGGAACCCCGGACGCCCCGCGGCACCGGCCGCAGAGCAGTCGTGGCGCCGACACCCGGGCACTGACGCAGGTGCTCTTCGGGCAGCTCAAGGACCTGGAGCCCGGGAGCGCGGAGCACCACCGGGTGCGGGGGGCCCTCATCGAGGCCAATCTGCCGCTCGTGCGGTACGCGGCGGCCCGGTTCCGCTCGCGCAACGAGCCGATGGAGGACGTCGTCCAGGTCGGCACCATCGGGCTGATCAACGCCATCGACCGCTTCGACCCGGACCGGGGCGTGCAGTTCCCCACCTTCGCGATGCCGACCGTCGTCGGCGAGATCAAGCGGTACTTCCGCGACAACGTCCGGACCGTGCACGTACCGCGCCGGCTGCACGAGCTCTGGGTCCAGGTGAACGGCGCCACCGAGGACCTGACGACCGCGCACGGCCGCTCCCCCACGACCGCGGAGATCGCCGAGCGGCTGCGGATCGGCGAGGACGAGGTGCTCGCCTGCATCGAGGCCGGCCGCTCGTACCACGCCACCTCCCTGGAGGCCGCCCAGGAGGGCGACGGGCTGCCCGGGCTGCTCGACCGGCTCGGCTACGAGGACCCCGCCCTGGCCGGCGTCGAGCACCGCGACCTGGTCCGCCACCTGCTCGTCCAGCTGCCCGAGCGGGAGCAGCGGATCCTGATGCTGCGCTACTACAGCAACTTGACCCAGTCTCAGATCAGCCAGGAGCTCGGCGTCTCCCAGATGCACGTGTCAAGGCTCCTCGCCCGGAGCTTCGCCCGCTTGAGATCCGCAAACAGGATCGAGGCGTAACCGGAACGGGTAGACCGGTTCGGAGCAGTCCGACGGCGCATCAAATGCCGTACACCCCTTGTTTCCTGCGGATATGTCACCTCACCGTGTCGACAAGTCACTACAGCGTGTTGCCGACATGTGACATTCTGCTGGAACCGAGTTTGCCGCAGCCCCGCCGCCGGTATTCAGGTGGTGGCTGCGTTCCTAGATGGTCGCGGCCACCGCGACCGTCCGCGACCTCAAGGGGGTGGCATGTCCACAGAACTGGGCAGCTCGAAGGTGCTCACGCTCACGCCCGTTCCCGTGCCCACGCAGACGACGGCGCCGACCGCGGCCGACGGCACGGAGACCGCGGCGACCGCGGTGGCCGACGAGACCGCGCCCCCGCCGATGGTCGTCACCTCCGGCGCCCTCGACACCCGCACCCTCTCGCGCTCCCTCTTCCTGCGGCTGCGTGCCCTCGACGCCGAGGGAGCCGCGGCGGACAGCCCGGAGCGGACCTACGTCCGCGACACCCTCATCGAGCTCAACCTCCCCCTCGTGCGGTACGCGGCGGCCCGCTTCCGCTCCCGCAACGAGCCGATGGAGGACATCGTCCAGGTCGGCACCATCGGCCTGATCAAGGCGATCGACCGCTTCGACTGCGAGCGGGGCGTGGAGTTCCCGACGTTCGCGATGCCGACCGTCGTCGGTGAGATCAAGCGCTTCTTCCGCGACACCTCCTGGTCGGTCCGCGTCCCGCGCCGCCTCCAGGAGCTGCGCCTCGCCCTCACCAAGGCCAGCGACGAGCTCGCGCAGAAGCTCGACCGCTCCCCCACCGTCCCCGAACTCGCCGCCGTTCTGGGGGTGTCGGAGGAGGACGTCGTCGACGGCCTCGCCGTGGGCAACGCGTACACCGCCTCCTCGCTCGACTCCCCCTCGCCCGAGGACGACGGCGGCGAGGGTTCGCTCGCCGACCGCCTCGGCTACGAGGACACCGCCCTCGAAGGCGTCGAGTACCGCGAGTCGCTCAAGCCGCTGCTCGCCAAACTCCCGCCCCGCGAGCGGCAGATCATCATGCTCCGCTTCTTCGCCAACATGACGCAGTCGCAGATCGGCGAGGAGGTCGGCATCTCCCAGATGCACGTCTCACGGCTCCTCACCCGCACCCTCGCCCAGCTGCGCGAGGGCCTCATCTCCGACTGACTTCCGCGAAACCCCGGCCTATTGACGGTTCGTCAGCCAGACTGGGACACATGAGGCGCAGGAAGCCGGTACTTGTGGCGGTGGCGCTCTGCCTCGGCGGGGCGCTGACCGCGTGCGGCGGCGGAGGAGACGGCGAGGGGTACGCGGCGGTAGGCGCCGTCCCCCCTCCGAAGGGTGCGGCCGGCCCTTCGGGCGTGGTCCGCCTGGTCCCCCTGGAGCCCTCCGCGAGCGGGACGACGTCCAGCACGTCGTCCCCGTCACCCGAGGCCCCGGGAAGCCCTGGGGCATCCCCCGAAGGCGCCGGCGCCCCCTCTCCGGGCCCTTCCGGGACGCCGGGGGCCGCTGGGGCCTCCGGGCCTTCTCGTACGGGATCGACTACGGGATCCAGTACGGGTTCCCCCACGGGCTCGGGTTCGGGTACGGCTCCGACGGCCGCGCCCGGTCACGCGAGCACCGGCACCGGCACCGGCACCGGCACCGGCGGCACCCCGCCCCGTACCCCCTCCGCCACGCCCGGCACCGGTACGCCCCCGTCCTCGCCCGCGCCGACCACCGCGCCCGGGCCCGCCGTGCTCGCCGTCTCCGCGCCCGGGCTCGCGGCCGGCGATCAGCGCTGGTGCCAGCGGGTCACCGTGACCTTCCGCAACACCGGTGGCTCCGCGGCGACTTCGGGCACGGTCGGCTTCGGGACGCACATCATCGGGCTGCTCGGCACCGACTGGGGGACGGTCTCGTCCAGTCAGCCGCTGCCCGCGCCGATCGCCGCCGGGACGGCGCGGACGCAGACGTACACGGTGTGCGTGGACTCCTGGCGGGTGCCGCTCGGCATGCGGGTCGACACCCGCGAGGTCACCGCGACATGGCGCTGACCAGCGCCTCCGCGAACTCCGCCGGGTGCTCCACGCAGCCCACGTGCCCGCCGGGGAACGCGACGGTCTCCGCCCCGGTCAGCTCCGCGATCCGCCGGGAAGGACCGGCGAGCGCCTCCTGATCCGCCGACTCCCGCCCGACGCCGAGGACCAGCTTCCCGGCGGCGGCGCGCAGCCCCTCCAGGTCCGGGGCGGAGGAGGAGAAGGGGCACAGGACGTGCTCCAGGAAGACCGGCATGTTGGCGGCCATGCGGGAGGCCATCGGCCGGATGGAGGCGGGGAGTTCGCCGTGCTGCCGCTCCGGCTTCCGGCCGTCCGGCGTCTCGGAGAACCGGGCCATCGCCGGTCCGAGCCCCCGCGTGCGGTACAGCTCGCGCACCTCGGCGAAGTGCTCGCGGTACGGGGCGGGGTCGGCGAGCAGCTCCACCAGGGGCGGCTCGTGGGCGACGAGCCGGCGGACCCGGTCCGGGTGGGCGGCGAGCAGGGCGAGGGCGACGATGGCGCCGGAGCTGCTGCCGAAGACGTACGCGGGCTCGTCCGGCGAGACCGCGTCCAGGACGGCGAGGGCGTCGTCGCGCCACTCGGCCACCCGCTGGTCGCCGAGGGGCCCGTCGAGCGGGCTGCGCGACAGGCCGCGCTGGTCGTAGGAGACCACCGTGTGCCCGGCGTCCGCGAGCAGGTCCGCCATCCCTTCGAAGAGCCCGGCGTCCCCCGCGCCGCCGGGGACGAGGAGGAGGACGGGGCCGCTGCCGCGCTTCTCGTGGCGGAGGGTGGCCCCCGGGACCTTCACCGTGCCGACGTCGACGACGTTCATGAGCTGTTCCCCCAGTTCTCCAGCAGGTGGTGGAGCGCGTCGAGCGAGCGCGCCCAGGACTCGGCGACGGGGCGGGAGTGCGCGAAGCCGCCGCTGAGCTCGATGTGGATGTAGCCGTGGAAGGTGCTGCGGAGCAGGCGTCCGGCGTCGGTGAGGTCGGGTTCCCGCAGGCCGTAGCCGCGCAGCATGCCCTGCGTCAGCTCGACGGCGCGCAGGAAGACGGCGGTGTCGGCGACCTCCGCCGGGTCGATCCGCTGCTGGGTGGCCGCGTACCGCCCGGGGTGGGCGAGGGCGTAGTCGCGGTAGGCGTCGGCGAAGGCGGTGAGCGCCTCCCTGCCGGAGCGGCCGGCGACGGCGGCGCCGATGGCGTCGTTCATCTCGCCCGAGGCGAGGAGCGCGAGCCGCACGCGCAGGTCCCGCAGGTTCCTGACGTGCGAGTAGAGGCTCGCGTCCTTGACGCCGAAGCGGCGTGCCAGGGCCGAGACGGTGACCTGGTCGAGGCCGCTCTCGTCGGCCATCTCGGCGGCGGCCCGGACGAGGCCGTCGACGGTGATTCCCGCGCGTCGCACCACGGGCCCTTCCTTCCTAGAGGCTCTAGGAAGGAAGCTAGCACCCCTAGGAAGATTCAGGAACCGAGAAAACTCACCCCGGTCAGACGCTCCGACTCCTCCCACAGCCGGCGGCCCGTCCCCGGGTCCCCCGCCGCGTCGGAGAGGCGCACCCGGGTCGGGGTGCCCCGCAGTTCGCCCATGCCGTCCGGGCCGATGAACTCGCCGCCCGCGACGGACGGGTCGGTCGCCGCGTACAGCTGGGGCAGCGCGCCCCGCTCCGGCCGCTGGGCGAGCAGCGGATTGCCGACGCGCCCGAAGAACAGCTTCGCCAGGCCGGAGGTGTCCTTCATCTGGAGGCTCGTCGCCGTGTAGCCGGGGTGGGCGAGCACGCTGCGGACCGGGCTCGCGGTCGCGGTCAGGCGGCGGTGCAGTTCCTTGCCGAAGACGGCGTTGGCGAACTTGGACTGGTTGTAGAAGGCCATCGGCGCGTAGCCGCGCTCGCCGTTCAGGTCGTCGAAGCGGAGGCTGCCCTGCCGGTGGTTGATCGAGCTGACGGTGACCACCCGGGGGTCGGTCCCGGCCGCGAGCAGGTCGAGCAGCAGCCCGGTGAGCGCGAAGTGCCCGAGGTGGTTGGTGGCGAACTGGAGCTCGTGGCCCTGGGGGCTGAGCGTGCGGGGCGGTGCCATCACGCCCGCGTTGTTGACGAGCACGTCGAGGTGCGGGTGCTCCGCGCGCATCCGCTCGGCGAAGGCGCGCACCGAGTCGAGGTCGGCGAGGTCGAGCGGGCGGACGTCGAGGAGCCGGGCGTCCACGCCGAGCTCCCGGACCGCGCGGCGGCCCTTCTCCTCGTCCCGCACGGCGAGGATCACGCGCCCGCCCCGGCGGGCGAGCTCACGGGTGGTGGCGAGGCCGAGACCGCTGTTGGCCCCGGTGACGACGGCGACCCGTCCGGTCTGGTCCGGGATCCGGTCGGCGGTCCAGCGCTGCTTGTCAGTCATGCGGCACACGTTGCCGCTCGTGTCACCGAGTGTCAAGTACGACTCTGGATGTCACGGAAGTCACCGCGTACCATCGGGTCCGTGACCACCCTCGCCCAGCGCAAACGCCAGCTCGTCGCGACCGAGCTCACCGAGGCGGCGCTCCAGCTGCTCGCCCTCCAGGGCTTCGACGCGGTGACCGTCGACGAGATCGCGACCGCCGCCGGGGTCTCGAAGCGGACCTTCTTCCGGTACTTCGCGTCCAAGGAGGACGTGGTCGTCCAGTTCCTGGCCGACATGGGCGCCGACATGCGCGCGGGGCTCGCGGCCCGGCCCGCCGGGGAGCGCCCGTCCGAGGCGCTGCTGCACACCGTCTCCGTACCGCTGACCACCTGCGGCGACCACGCCGAGCGGGCACTGCCGGTGGTCCGGCTGATCCTGCGGACCCCCGCGCTGCTGGCCCGCTTCCTGGAGCACCAGGCCCGGTGGCGGGAGGAGCTGACGGAGGAGCTGGCGGTCCGGCTCGGGCGCGATCCCGCCACCGACCTCTACCCCCGGCTCGCGGCGGGCATGGCGCTCGCCGCCTTCGACGCCGTACTGCACCGGTGGAGCGGGGGCGAGGGTGCCGAGGACCCGGGCGCGCTGATCGGGGAGGCGTTCACGGTGCTGGCGCCGGCCCTGGATTCCGTGGCCGCATAAAGAAGTGGGCCGGGTCCGCATGTACTGCGGACCCGGCCCACCTTCACGGAGGGAGGGGTTCAGCCCAGCGCCAGCCAGGCGACGGCCGCCAGGACGACGATCACCGCGACGACGCCGACGATCAGGCCGACCTTCGGGCCGCCGGACCGGGTCGCGGCCTGCGGCTGTCGCTGCTGCGGGGTGCCCTCGTCGACGAAGGCGCGGAACATCTGGGTGCTGCCGGCGGGGTCGTAACCCTCGGGGCCCTGCGGGGGCTGTCCCTGGCCGTACGGTGCTTGCGGGTTGTGTGCCATGGGCCAGGACCCTAGCGAAGTCGGGGTGAGGGGCCCAAGCCCCGGCACCACCCCTCCCCCTTTACCGATTCTTTAGCGCTGTTTGACCGATTTAGTTTGCCTGAAGCAACCATCAATCTCTATGGTTGCCCTAAGCAACAAGATGGGCGGAGGGCCGATGTCGACACCGAGCATGTACGAGGAGCTCGCCCGCTCGGTGAGTGCGTTCGGCGCCGTGAAGCGCGGTCTCGCGCGCGTCCTGCCCGTCGAGTGCCAGGGCGGCCCGGCGGCCGTGCTCACCCTGGTCAAGCACCACGGCGAGATGCGGATGAGCCGGCTCGCCGAACTCATGGCCGTCGACATGTCCGTGTGCAGCCGCCATGTGGCGCACACCGTGGACCACGGCTGGATCGAGCGCCTGCCCGACCCGGACGACAAGCGCTCCCGCATCCTGCACCTCACGGAACCGGGCCACGCGATGCTCGGCGAGCTCGACCGCCGGGTGACCGAGGCCTTCTCCCGCCACCTCTCGGAGTGGTCCGACGACGACGTCGAACTCCTCACCCACCTGCTGACCCGCCTCCGCGACTCCTTCGGGGACTGCCGGGCCCAGGCCCACCACGCTTGAGAAACGCCTGAGAAAAAGGAAGTTCATGGCTACGACCACGCCCGACACCGGTGCGCGGGACGGCGTCACCGGTACCGGCGGTGGCGGCGACTCCGCCCCGATGACGCACCGGCAGATCATGGAGGCGCTGTCCGGGCTGCTGCTCGGCATGTTCGTCGCCATCCTGTCCTCGACGATCGTCTCCAACGCCCTCCCCCAGATCATCACCGACCTCGGCGGCGGCCAGTCCGCCTACACCTGGGTGGTCACCGCCGCCCTCCTGTCGATGACCGCGACCACCCCGCTCTGGGGCAAGCTCGCCGACCTCTTCTCCAAGAAGCTGCTCGTCCAGATAGCCCTGGTCGTCTACGTCACGGGCTCGATCGTCGCCGGTCTCTCGCAGAGCACCGGGATGCTCATCGCCTGCCGTGTCGTCCAGGGCATCGGCGTCGGCGGTCTGACCGCCCTCTCCCAGATCATCCTGGCCGCCATGATCGCCCCGCGTGAGCGCGGCCGGTACAGCGGCTACCTCGGCGCGACCTTCGCCGTCGCCACCGTCGGCGGCCCGCTGCTCGGCGGCGTCATCACCGACACCGACTGGCTCGGCTGGCGCTGGTGCTTCTACGTCGGCGTGCCCTTCGCGATCATCGCCCTGATCGTCCTGCAGAAGACCCTGAAGCTCCCCGTCGTGAAGCGCCAGGTCAAGGTCGACTGGGCCGGTGCCTTCTTCATCAGCGCCGCCGTCTCCCTGCTCCTCATCTGGGTCACCTTCGCGGGCGACAAGTACGACTGGATGTCCTGGCAGACGGCCGCCATGGTCGGCGGCTCGGTCCTCCTCGGCGCGGTCTTCGTGTTCGTCGAGTCCAAGGCGAGCGAGCCGATCATCCCGCTCCGCCTGTTCCGCAACCGGACGATCACCCTCGCCTCGGTCGCCTCGCTCTTCGTGGGCGTCGCGATGTTCGCCGGCACGGTCTTCTTCAGCCAGTACTTCCAGCTGGCGCGGAACGAGTCGCCGACGATGTCCGGCGTCCTCACCATCCCGATGATCGGCGGCCTGTTTGTCTCCTCCACCGTCTCCGGTCTGATCATCACCAAGACCGGCCGCTGGAAGGCGTGGCTGGTCAGCGGTGGCGCCCTCGCCGCCGGCGGCCTCGGCCTGCTCGGCACGATCCGCTACGACACGCAGTACTGGCACATCGCGATCTTCATGGCGGTCCTCGGCCTCGGCCTCGGCATGATGATGCAGAACCTGGTCCTCTGCACCCAGAACCAGGTCGCCCCCGCCGACCTCGGCGCCGCCTCCTCCGTCGTCACCTTCTTCCGCTCCCTGGGCGGTGCGATCGGTGTCTCGGCGCTCGGCGCGGTCATGGCCCACCGGGTCACGGACTACGTCAAGGACGGCCTGACCGAGCTCGGCCCGAAGGCCGCGGCCGCGATGGGCCAGGGCGGCTCGGGCGGCGGCATCCCCGACATGGACAAGCTCCCCGCCCCGATCCGCACGGTCATGGAGAGCGCGTACGGCCACGGTGTCGGCGACGTCTTCCTCTACGCGGCGCCGTTCGCGCTGCTCGCCTTCCTGGTGACGCTGTTCATCAAGGAGGTCGCGCTGAAGAGCAACGCGGTGAAGGCGGACGCCGAGTAGGAAAGCTCCCGGGCGCGCTTCGAGCGGAGGCGCGGCCGGGTCCGGTACGGAGCGGCGGGCAGGGGACGGCCCGCCGCTCCGTCATTTCTCCGTTTCCCGCGATGCCTCGCGCGCGACCATGACCTCGATGCCGGCGATCAGGACGTCCAGGGCGTAGTCGAAGTCGCGGTCCCAGATGACGCTGAGGTCGTCGTGCGAGGTCCGCTCGTCGAGGATCTCCCGCAGCCCCTCGACCTGTTCCATGAACTCCGGGTTGTCCCGGAAGCTCTTCACCGCGTCCACGTAGAACTCGTCCTGCGACTTGCCGGCCTCCGCCGCGCGCCGGCCGAACTGGGACTCGACCGTCCCGTAGCCGTACACGAACTGGAAGACCGCCGACATCGCGCTCGGGCGGCGGTCGAGCGAGAGGCCGGTCTCCGCGACCGTCGCGTGGATCTTCTGGCCGACGGCGATCGCGTTCGGGCCGATGTTGAGGTACTGGCCGGAGCTCGGCGACATCCACGCGTGGCGGACCAGCATCCGCCGGTAGTCCAGGGCGAGCAGCCGGATCCGGCCCTTCCAGTCCTCGGCCGCGTCGACCGCCGCGAGGTCGATCTCGCCGTAGACGCTGTCCATCGCGTACTCGAGGATGTCGTCCTTGGTGTCCACGTACCAGTAGAGGGACATGGCGGTGACGCCCAGCTCCGTCGCCAGCTTGCGCATCGACAGCTTGGCGAGGCCCTCCTCGTCGAGCATCCGGACCGCGGCGGCGACGATCCGGTCCCGGTCGAGCCCGGCCGGGCCGCCCCCGCTGCGGGCGGCCTTCTGCTCCAGCCAGACGCTGGAACGCGCCGGGTCCTTGGCCCGATCGGCTGCCTTGACCATCGCGTTCCTCCGTCTGTCAGCGGTTCGTCACCATGCTAGGCAGCGACCGGCTGCTCGGGGGTCGTGGCCCGCTCCGCCCGCTCGGCCCGCTTGAGCAGGGCCGCCGCGAGGAGACCGCCGGCGAGGACGGCGACGGCGCCGACCAGCTGGCTGGTCTGGAGGCCGGAGGCGAAGGCGTCCGCGATCTGCGCCCGCTCGGTGTCGTTCCCGGCCGCCGCGAGGGCGGCGGGCAGCGAGGCCGCGGTGACGGCGACGAGGGCGGCGAAGCGGGCGTTGAGCACGGCTCCGAGGACGGCGACGCCCAGGCCGTTGCCGAACTCGGCCAGGGTGCCGTTGATCCCGGCGCCCACGCCCGCCTTCTCCGGCGGGATCGCGCTCATCACCGCGTTGGCCATGGCCGGGGAGGAGACGGCGATGCCGACGCCCATCAGGACCAGGCCGAGCAGCATCCCCCAGTAGCTTCCGTCCGTGCCGCCGCCGAGCAGCGCGATCGAGCCGAGGCCGGCGGCGACCAGCGTCATGCCGAGGACGACGGTGGGCGGGGTGCCGAGCTTCACGACGATCCGCGGGCCGACGCCGGTCAGGTTGAGGCCGACGATCGTCAGCGCGAGCGGCGCCATCCGCAGACCGGCTTCGAGCGGCTGGTAGCCGAGGACGAACTGCAGGTGCTGGGTGAGCAGGAAGAGCGAACCGCCCATGCCGAAGACGACCAGGATCGAGCCGCCGATGGCGCCGATGAACTTCTGGTTCCGGAAGAAGTGCATGTCGAGCATCGGGTACGGGGTGTGCAGCTCCCACCGCGCGAAGGCGCCGAGGGCGGCGGCACCGACCGCGGCCGGGACCAGGACCTGCGCGGAGAGCCAACCGTGCGCGGGGCCGCTGATGATCGCGTACACGACGGCGGTCATGCCGATGGTGGAGAGCAGGGCGCCGAGCAGGTCGGGGCGCTCGCCCTGGGGGTTCTTCGACTCCGGGACGAGCTTGAGGACGGCGACGAGGGCGAGGGCCGCGACCGGGAGGTTGATCAGGAAGATCATTCCCCACCAGAAGTGGTTCAGGATCACTCCGCCGATCAGCGGGCCGCCGGCGAAGCCGAGCGAGGCGACCGTGGACCAGAGCGCGATGGCCTTGACCCGCTCCGCGTCGTCGAAGATCTGCATCACGACGGCGAGGGTGGTCGTCATCAGGAGGGCGCCGCCGACGCCCATGCCCGCGCGGGCGGCGATCAGCTGCGCGGTGGAGCCCGCGAGGCCGGCGGCGAGCGAGCCGAGGCCGAAGAGGGCGAGGCCGACGGCGAGGAGCTTCTTGCGGCCGTAGCGGTCGGCGGCGTTTCCGGCGGTGAGCAGCAGGCCGGACTGGACGAGCGAGTACGCGTTGATCATCCACTGGATGTCGGTGGTGGAGGCGTGGAGCTCGGAGGTCAGCGAGGGGATCGCGACGCTGAGGACGGTGTTGTCGAGCAGCACGGTGAGCTGGGCGAGACAGATGACGCCGAGGATCAGCCAGCGCTGTGGATGGCGGGCGGAGGCCGTCATGGAACGCTCCTATACGGTGTACGAGGCCAGGGCTCGTACACCGTATAGGGACTCTCGTACGCTGTATAGCGATTTACTTCCTCTTACTTCCTCGCGGTCAGGTCGTAGAGGGTGGCGCCGTCGACCGCGGCCTTCTCGAAGGTCTGCTCGACCCAGGTGGAGATCGCGGAGTTGCCGCCGCCGAAGCCGCCGCCGGACGCGATGAAGTAGTGGATCCTCCCCTCCGCCACGTACTGCTCGAACTGCGCGAGCGTCGGCGACGGATCGCTGCCGTTGAAGCCGCCGATCGCCATCACCGGCTTCTCGGTGGCGAGTTGGTAGCTGGCGGCGTTCTGAGAACCGATGGCGGCGGCGACCCAGGTGTACGAGTCGGCGTCGGCGAGGAGGGCGGCCTTCGCCTTCGCGCTGACAGTGGCGCCGTTGAGGAGGCCGCCCATGCCACCCGTGCCACCGGGGCCGCCTTCACCGGTGGGGGCCTGGCCGCCGGGACCGCCCGGGGGCCGGCCCGTGCCCTGGCCGCCGGGGACCTGGCCGCCTGGGGCCTGGCCTCCGGGGGCCAGGCCGCCCGGGAGTTGGCCGCCGGGGCCGCCGGGGAGTTGGCCCTGTCCCGGGCCGTACAGGACGAACATCCGCCCGTTGCCCGGCATACCGCGTCCGCCCGGCCCGCGCAGGCCGCCCGGGCCCGCCGTCACGATCGAGCCCTGGTGGCCCTCGGCGAGCGTGCTGAGGGTGTACGCGAAGGGGCCCGCGAGCCCGGCCGCGAGGCCGAGTCCCGCCGCCGCGAGGCCCAGCCGCCGGTCGACGCGGCCCGCGAACAGCAGCCCGAGAGCGGCCGCGCAGCCGCCGACGAGCACCGCCCGGCGCAGCCACGGCTGCCAGTCGGGCGTACGGCCGAGCAGTACCCAGGCCCACACCGAGGTCACCGCGACCGCCGCCGCCAGGGCGGCGGAGGCGGGGAACCGCGACCGCTCCTCCCACAGCACCGCCACGCCCATGCCGATGAGGGCGGCGAGGTACGGGGCCATGGCCACCGTGTAGTACTCGTGGAAGATGCCGGCCATGAAGCTGAACACGCCCGTCGTGAGCAGCAGCGAGCCGCCCCACACCAGGAACGCCGAGCGGGCCGTGTCCGTGCGCGCCGCCCGCCAGGTCACCACGAGCCCGGCGACGAGGAGGATCAGCGCGGCCGGGAGCAGCCAGGAGATCTGGCCGCCGACCTGCTCGTTGAGCATCCGCCCGAGGCCGGTCTCGCCCCAGCCGCCGCCACCGCCTCCGGGGCCGCCGCCGGCCCGGGTCGGGAGTTCCATGCCGGCCGGCAGGTCCACCGCCATCCCGCCGGGGCCGCCCCGGCCCCGGCCGCCCACGCTGCCGACCTCGTCGCCGTTCAGCCGCCCGAGGCCGTTGTAGCCGAAGGTCAGCTCCAGGAAGCTGTTCTTCTGCGAGCCCCCGATGTACGGACGGGAGGACGCCGGCCACAGTTCGACCAGGGCCACCCACCAGCCCGCCGACACGAGGAGCGCGAGCCCGCCCAGGCCGAGCCGACCGAACCGCCGCGCCAGGCCGCCCGGCGCGCACACCACGTACACCAGGGCGAGCACCGGCAGGATCAGGAAGGCCTGCAGGGTCTTGGCCAGGAACGCGAACCCGAGCGCCACCCCGGCCCACACCAGCCACCGCGCCGCGCCCTCGTCCAGCTCCAGGGCGCGCAGGACGCAGTAGACGGCGACCGTCATGAGCAGCGCGAGCAGCGCGTCCGGGTTGTTGAAGCGGAACATCAGCGCGGCGACCGGGGTGAGCGCGAGCACCGTGCCCGCGATCAGTCCGGCGCCCGCGCCGAACCGCCGCCGGACCGCCGCGTACAGGACGGCGACCGTGGCGACGCCCATCAGCACCTCGGGCAGCAGGATCTGCCAGGAGCCGAGTCCGAAGAGACGGACGGACAGGGCCATGGGCCAGAGGGCGGCCGGGGGCTTGTCGACGGTGATGGCGTTGGCGGCGTCGAGCGAGCCGAAGAAGAACGCCTTCCAGCTCTGGCTGCCCGCCTGCACGGCGGCGGAGTAGAAGGAGTTGGCGTAGCCGCTGGCGCTCAGGTTCCAGAGGTAGAGGGCGGCGGTGCCGAGGAGCAGGCCGAGGAAGACGGGCCGCACCCAGGGCGCGTCCTCGGCGCGCCCGCGCCGGAGACGTCGAATGAGCGGGTTCATCGCGTGGAGGTCCTTGTACGGGTGGCGCGCTCCGGGAAGACCCAGAGGCGGAAGAGGAGGAAGCGCAGGACGGTCGCGGCGAGGTTGGCGACGATCAGGACGGCGAGCTCGGTGGAGTGCGCCGGGTCGCCGGTCGCCGCGCCGAGGGCGGCGAGCGAACCGCTGGTCAGGGCGAGGCCGATGGCGAAGACCACGAGCCCCTGCGCCTGGTGGCGGACGGCCCGGTCCCGGCCCCGGACGCCGAAGGTGAGGCGCCGGTTGGCCGCCGTGTTCGCGACGGCGGAGACGAGGAGGGCGGCGGCGTTGGCGAGCTGCGGGCCGGCGCCGAGGCGGAAGGCCGAGTACAGCGCCAGGTAGAAGAGCGTGGACAGGACCCCGACCACGCAGAAGCCGACCAGCTGGCGGGCGAGCCCGCCGGGCACGCCGTTCAGCTCGCGGTCCCGGGGGTCGTCGCCGAAGGGCCGGGCGAGCCGGTCCAGGGGCAGCGAACCGGTCGCGAGGGCCCGCCCCACCCGCCACACGCCCTTCAGGTCGTCGGTGGCGGTCCGCACGATGTGGACGGTCGAGTCGGGGTCGTCGACCCAGTCGACCGGCACCTCGTGGATGCGCAGCCCGGCGCGCTCGGCGAGGACCAGCATCTCGGTGTCGAAGAACCAGCCGGTGTCCTCCACCATCGGCAGGAGCCGCTCGGCGACCTCCCGCCGTATGGCCTTGAAGCCGCACTGCGCGTCGGAGAACCGGGCGGCCAGCGAGGAGCGCAGGATCAGGTTGTAGGCGCGCGAGACGAACTCCCGCTTCGGGCCCCGCACGACCCGCGAGGAGCGGGCGAGCCGGGAGCCGATCGCGAGGTCCGAGTGGCCGGAGATGAGCGGCGCGACCAGCGGCAGCAGCGCGTTGAGGTCGGTGGACAGGTCCACGTCCATATAGGCGAGGACGGGCGCGTCCGAGGCCGACCACACGGTCCGCAGCGCCCGGCCCCGGCCCTTCTGTTCGAGCCGTACGGAGCGCACCTCGGGCATCTCGGCGGCGAGGGCGGCGGCGACCTCGGGGGTCGTGTCGGTGGAGGCGTTGTCGGCGACGGTGATCCGGAAGCCGTACGGGAAGGTCCGGAGGAGGTGCTCCTGGAGCCGGCGGACGCACGGCTCCAGGTCCTTCTCCTCGTTGTAGACGGGGATGACCACGTCCAGGACGGGCCGCCCGGTGGCGCTCACCGGCAGGTGCTCCCGGGCGGGGAGGGCTTCCCCGATGGTGTGTTCCCCGATGGTGTGGGTTCGCATGACAGGGACCCTCCCGGGGCCCGCTGTCACGGCTGTGTGATGAGCCTGTGGCCTGCCTGTGAGTCCCGTGCAGCAGGGAGTCGGACGGTGAAGACGGTCCGCCCGGGGGCGCTCTCGACCCCGACCTCTCCCCCGTGGGCGAGGACGACCGCACGCACGATGGCGAGGCCGAGGCCGGTGGATCCGGCATGCCGGGAGCGGGAGGCGTCGCCGCGCGCGAAGCGTTCGAAGACGGCGGGGAGCAGCTCGGGCGGGATGCCGGGTCCGTCGTCCTCGATGTCGACGAGCACCGACGCGGACTCCGTGCGGACGCGGGCGGTGACCTTGGTGCCGGGCGGGGTGTGGGTGCGGGCGTTGGCGAGGAGGTTGACCAGGACCTGCTGGAGCCGGGCGCCGTCGGCCCGGACGAGCGCGGTGCCCATGGGCAGTTCGAGGCGCCAGTGGTGCTCGGGCCCGGCGGCGCGGGCGTCGCTGACGGCGTCCACGACGAGCGGGACGAGGTCGGTCGTCCCGTACGCGAGGGGCCGGCCGGCGTCGAGCCGGGCGAGCAGCAGGAGGTCCTCGACCAGGCCCGTCATCCGGGTCGCCTCGGACTCGATCCGGCCGAGGGCGTGCCGGGTGTCGGGGCCGCACTCCTCGTGGCCGCGCCGGGTGAGTTCGGCGTACCCCCGGATCGAGGCGAGCGGGGTGCGCAGTTCGTGGCTGGCGTCGGCGACGAACTGCCGTACCCGGGTCTCGCTCTGCTGGCGGGCGTCGAGGGCCGAGTGGACGTGGTCGAGCATCCGGTTGAGGGCGGCGCCGACCTGGCCGACCTCGGTGCGCGGGTCGGCCTCGGCCTCCGGGACGCGCTGATGGAGCGCCACCTCCCCGCTGTGCAGCGGGAGACGGGCGACCTGGCGGGCGGTGATGGCGACGCGGCGCAGCGGGCGGAGGGCGATCCGGACGAGCACGGTTCCGGCGAGCGAGGCCGCGACGAGCCCGGCGGCGGTGACGCTCAGCTCGACGAGGACGAGGGTGGAGAGGGCGTCCTCGACCTCGGTGAGGGGCAGGCCGATGAGGAACTCGCCGTTGGCCCCGGTGGCGTACGCGACCCGGTACGAGCCGAGCCCGCCGGGCAGGTCGACGGTGTGCGGCCGGTCGTCGCGGGGGACGGCGGCGAGCGCGGCCAGCTGGGCCGCGTCGAGCCCCTTGACCCGGAACTTCGTGCCGTACGCGCCGGTGTCCTCGGACTCCGCCTGGTATCCGGCGGAGGAGACGCCGTCGTCCGTGAGGACGGCCCCGAGCGTGCCGTTCGGCGTCCCCGGCCCGATGACGAAGCCGAGCGGGTCCCGGCCCCGCACCGGATCGGGCAGGGACAGGACGACCGGCGGCCCGGCGGCCCGGTGCGCGACGGCCCGCACCTGCTCGTCGGCCTGCTCGTACAGGTACGAGCGGAACGCGATCGTCGTCACCGTGCCGATCACGGTCGCGACGACCGCGATCAGCGCGACCGCCGAGACGACGAGCCGTGTCCGCAGCGACCACGGCCGCCCGCGTCGTCCGCGCACGGGGACTACTCCCCCGGCTTGATCAGGTAGCCCGCCCCGCGCCGGGTGTGGATCATCGGCGAGCGGCCGGCGTCGATCTTCCGGCGCAGGTAGGAGATGTAGAGCTCGACGACGTTGGCCTGGCCGCCGAAGTCGTACGACCAGACCCGGTCGAGGATCTGCGCCTTGCTGAGCACCCGGCGCGGGTTGCGCATGAGGTAGCGCAGCAGCTCGAACTCGGTCGCGGTGAGGTGGATGGAGTCACCGCCCCGGGTGACCTCGTGACTGTCCTCGTCGAGGGTCAGGTCCCCCACGGCGAGCAGGGACTCGCTGCGCGTCTGCGCGGCCCCGGACCTGCGGATGAGGCCGCGCAGCCGGGCGACGACCTCCTCCAGGCTGAAGGGCTTGGTGACGTAGTCGTCACCACCGGCGGTGAGCCCGGCGATGCGGTCCTCGACGGCGTCCTTCGCGGTCAGGAACAGCACGGGCACGTCGGGCAGTTCGCGGCGGATCGAGCCGAGCAGGCTCAGTCCGTCGGCGTCCGGCAGCATCACGTCGAGGATGACGGCGTCGGGCCGGAACTCGCGCGCGGAGCGGAGCGCGGCGGCCCCGTCCCCTGCGCTGCGGACCTGCCAGCCCTCGTAGCGCAGGGCCATGGAGAGCAACTCGGCGAGCGAGGCCTCGTCGTCGACGACGAGGACCCGGACGGCGGTTCCGTCGGCGCGGAGCATGTCGGCGCGGGTGCCGGTGCGGCGTGTGGTGACGGTCATGGCGCCCACGCTGGCGGGCGCCGCTGAGAGGCCTCTTTCCCTTTCCTGTGAATTCCCTGAGAAAGGCCTTCGCGGGACCGGCCGCTCACCGTTTCACGTGAAACGACGCAGCTCACGGTTTCACGTGAAACATCGCAGCTCCGTTCTCGTAGAGGACCCGCCGGAGCCAGTCGTCCCCGAGCCCGAGTCGTTCGAGGGCGTGGAGCTGATGGGCGTACGGATACGGGATGTTGGGGAAGTCCGAGCCGAGGAGTATCCGGTCGCCGAGGTCCAGGAGCCGCTTGCGCTCGCCCTCGGGGAAGGGTGCGAGCCGCTCGCTGAAGTCGGTGAAGGCCATGGTGGTGTCGAGGTGGACGCCCTCGTACCGCTGGGCCAGGTCGAGGAAGTCGCCGTACTCGGGCATCCCCATGTGGGCGACGATCACCCGCAGCCGGGGGTGGCGGGCGAGCAGTCGCCCCATGGGTTCGGGGCCCGTGAAGTTCCCCGGACTGGGCCCGGAGCCGCAGTGCACGACGACGGGGGTGGCGCTGTCGGCCAGGGCTCCCCAGGCGGCGTCGAGCGCGCTGTCGTTCGGGTCGAAGCCGCCGACCTGGAGGTGCACCTTGAAGACCCGGGCGCCGGCGTCGAGCGCCTGGTGGACGTACGCCTCGACGCCCGGCTCGGGGAAGAGGGTCGCGGTGTGCAGGCAGTCAGGCGTACGGGCGGCGAAGTCGGCGGCCCAGGAGTTCAGCCAGGCGGCCATGCCGGGCTTGTGCGGGTAGAGCATCGCGGTGAAGGCGACCGCGCCGAACCCGCGCAGGAGGGCGAGCCGGCGCTCCTCCTCCTCGCGGTAGGTGATGGGCCACTCCACGCCGGTCAGGGGCCCGACGGAGTCGAAGTACGCCCAGACCTTGTCGAGGACGTTCTGCGGCATGAAGTGCGTGTGCACGTCGACGAGCCCGGGGATGCCGAGCCGCGCGATCAGTGCCTCGATCTCACTCGCGGCTTCGATCCCACTCGCGGCTTCCGTCTCACTCGCGCTCAAAGTCGTAGCTCCGCTCGACCTTGCCGATGTGGACGCTGTAGCTGTCGTACCAGTGCTTCCGCCCGTGCGCCTTGGCCGCCTGGTGCTCGGTGTGGAGGCGCCAGGTGTCGAGGGACTCCAGGTCGCGGAAGTAGGCGACGGTGATGCCGATGCCGCCGGGGGTGCGGGCGGACTCGTAGCCGAGGAAGCCGGGGATCTCCTGGACGATCTCCCGCATCCGGGAGGCGGTCTCGGCGTAGCCCTCGGGGGCGTCGGGACGGACGGAGGTGAACACGGCGGTGTAGTACGGCGGTTCGAGGCCCGCCACCAGCTTCTGGGTCATGTGATCACCCTCGCCGGGATGTCGGGGGGATGTCCACGGAGGCCGGGCAAAGGGATCCAAGACTTTACGAAGAAGGATCCGGGCTCAGAAAAGCCCCTCCTGGGCACTCTCGACCACGGGCGCAGGCACCGCCGTCACCGGCACCGAGAAGCCGTCCCCCTCCCCGGCCGCCGCGAGGATCCATCCGCCCATGAGCCGGGTGTCGAGGGCGAGGCAGCGCCCGTCGGGGGCGAGGAGGTGCAGGTCGGGACCGGCGGCGGCGAGCAGCCGCCCGGTGACGACACCGCCGGGAACGAGCTCGGTGACCGTGCCGTCGAGGCGCGGAAGCCCGTCGAGGTGGAAGGCCTCCGCATGGTCGTGCGGAGCGAACTCCAGCGGCTCCAGGGTCTCCGTCCAGCCGCCGACCGCCCGCGCCCGCCGGTACAGCTCCTCGACCTCGCGGGCCCGGTCGGCCGCGGGTGGCAGGGCGTGCCGGGCGGCCCTCTTCCGCTCGTACGCCACCCGGTCGGGCACGCCGAGGGCCTGCCGCAGCACCTCCTCCGTACGCCGGGCGGCCATCAGCGGCCCCCTCCCGAGCCAGCTGAACGCGACGGCCCCCTGCTCCAGGAGCCGCGCCTCACCCCGGGCCTCGGCGGTGATCCCCACCTTGGTCATCCCGGGCCCGAACCACGCCAGGTACACGCGGTACGGCTGCGGGTCGTCCGCGATCGTGTCGGCCGCGACGGAGTGCGCCCGGTCCAGCCGCGCGCACTCCGGGCACCGCCCCCCGGTGGCCCGCCCGGACACCGCCGCCTCCAGCGGACAGGGGTTCCCCCGCGCCCCCGGACACCTCCTCACCCCCACAGCCCGGAACGCCAGCCCCTGCCCGTACGCGAGCACACTGACCCGCCCACCCCGCCACCGCAGCCCGGGCACCCCACCGCCCCAACTGATCCCCCGGCACCACCACTCCACGCGGCCGCTCCTCCTAGGCTTCCTGGATGTCCAGTCTCCGCCACATCCGCTTCCAGTCCCCGACCAGAAGCCCGCGGGGCCACCACCCCGGCGTCTTCGGCCTCGCGAACGCGCTGGCCCGCGAAGGCCGGCTCTCCGCCGACGAGTACGCGATCTGGCGCGCCTCGAACGACTGGTACGACGCGCACTTCCCGAACCCGACGGCGGTGGACCCGACGGTCTACGACCCGGCGGTGAACCCGGGGGCCGCCGCCTGGTTCCGGCCGACGGCGACCGAGGCACTGACCCGGGTCGCCCCGTACCTGCGCATCCTGCGGGACCACGGCGTGCCCTGCGTACGCCTGGAGTCGGCGGATCCGGGCCGCATCGTGTACGAGGACGCGTACCAGGTGGTGGCGGTGGAACGGGCCGCTCAGGGCAGCACGTAGATGCGGGTGCCGTCCGGGGCCGGTCTGCCCACCTCGCGCATGCAGCCGCGTTCGAGGAGGAGCCGGACGCAGTCGCGGACGCGTTCGCGGGAGAGGCCTGTGCGGCGGGTGACGTCCAGGGTCCGGTAGCGCACTCCGCCCCGTACGAGCGCGGGAGCCAGGCAGGAGGCGACCGTCCGCATGTCTCCGGTGATGGCCCAGGACTCGACGAGCTCCTGCGGGGTGAGCGCGACGGCGGCGCCGGTGCGCTGGCGGGGCACGGCGAGCCGCTCCAGGGAGTCGGCGACCCTGGAGAGGCTGTGCCGGGTCTCGCGGAGCAGCTCCGCGTACTCGGGGTGCCCGGCGTACGCGGCGGCCCGCTCGTCGAACCGCCCCTGGAGCCGTACGAGGACGTCCACGAGCTCCGGCGGCAGCAGGTACCCGGAGTGCACCGGCGAGGGTTCGAGCCCGTACCCGCCGTACCGCTGGACCGCCGCCACGACCCCCGCCGTCCACGCCCGGAACGGCCCGGCCTCCGGGTTCCGGCACGCGCCGACGAGCTGGACGAGCCCCTCCAGGCTCACCATCCGGGTCGACGCCCGGATCCCCGCGCCCCCGCCGAGGTCCCGCGCGGCCGCCACGCACTCCTCGGGCAGCGGCACGGTCCGCAGCGCCTCGCGCGTCCCCGCGTACCCGAGCCGCTTCGCCACGTCCACCACCGGGAACCAGTGGGTCCCGTCCGGCGCGGTCAGCCGCCGCAGCCGCGCTCCGGTGGCGACGTGCACCAGGTCATCGATGTCGATCGCGTCCATCGATCATCACCTCCGCCTCGCAAGCTAGGCCGAGGGCATATTCGACTGACATGCAAATCAGACGGGTTCACCCGAAAGGGGAGGGTTCGCGGGGAGGTTCCCGGGACAGGAGCATGCCCCTGCCGCCGCGCACCCCACCGCACTAAGATCCGAGCCATGCCTCTGACCATGGACGACGTGGACCGGTTCGAGGCCTCCAGGCCCCGCCTGGAGGCGATCGCCTACCGCCTCCTCGGCTCGGCGAGCGAGGCGGAGGACGCCGTACAGGACACGTTCCTGCGCTGGCAGGCCGCCGACGTCGCACGCGTCGAGGTCCCCGAGGCCTGGCTGACGAAGGTCCTCACCAACCTGTGCCTCAACCAGCTCACCTCGGCCCGCGCCCGCCGCGAGACCTACGTGGGCCAGTGGCTGCCCGAACCGCTGCTCGCCGGCGACCCGATGCTCGGCCCCGCCGACACCGCCGAGCAGCGCGAATCCGTCTCGTACGCGGTCCTCGCCGTCATGGAGCGGCTCTCCCCCAACGAGCGCGCGGTGTACGTGCTCCGGGAGGCCTTCGGCTACCAGCACCGGGAGATCGCCGAGATCCTCGACCTCACCGAGAGCGCCTGCCAGCAGATCTTCCACCGCGCGAAGAAGCACGTCGCCGCCGGCAGGGCCCGTACGGAGATCGACGAGGCCGAAGCCCGGCGGATCGTCGAGGAGTTCCTCGCGGCGGCCACCACCGGCCGCACCGAGCCGCTCGTACGGCTGCTCACGGGCGACGCCGTCGCGATCGGCGACGGCGGCGGCAAGGTCCCGGCGCGCGCCAGCGCGTTCGAGGGCGCCGTCGCGGTGGCGAAGTTCCTGCGGGGCCTGTTCAAGCCGAGCACCGCCAAGCGCACCCTCGTCGGCGGGTCGCCCGAGCTGTACGCCTCGACCGCCAACGGCGTCCCCGCCGTCGTGGCGGTCCTCGACGGCCGGGTCATCGGCGTCATGTGCCTGGAGGTCACCGCGGAGGGCATCACGGCCTGCCGCAGCCAGGTCAACCCGGACAAGCTGGAACGCGCGACGAGGCACTGGTCGACGACGGACCACGGCACTCCCCTGGTGCGCACCGCCTTCTAGACCGACATGTGACCCACGTCACACCACGCTCCTGTCAGGAATCGTCGGGCTGCCCGGTTCAAGGGTCGAAACCGCGCGAGACCGTCGCCCAGACAGTCGCCCAGACAGGAGCAGGCACATGCAGCAGCACCGGATCATCGTCCTCGGGGCCGGCTACACCGGAGCCATCGCCGCCGGGCGCCTCGCCAAGCAGCTCCACCGCGAGGACGTCGCCATCACCCTGGTCAACCCCGAGCCCGACTTCGTCGAGCGGGTCCGGCTCCACCAGCTGGCGGTCGGCCAGGAGCTCACGCCCCGGCCGTTCAGCGAGATGTTCGCGGGCACCGGCGTCGAACTGAAGCTCGCGCGGGTGACCGCCGTGGACGCCGACCGCAGGACGGTCACGGTCACCGCGAACGGCACCGGAGCGACCGAGGAACTGGAGTACGACACCCTCGTGTACGCCCTCGGCAGCGGCTGGGACCCCCAGGGCGTCCCCGGCACCGCCGAGCACGCCCACGAGCTCTCCAGCCGCCCCGGAGCGCTCCGGCTGCGCGAGCGGCTCGCCGGCCTGGAGGCCGGGCGGTCCGTGGTCGTCGTCGGCGGCGGCCTCACCGGCCTGGAGGCCGCGACGGAGATCGCCGAGGCCCGCCCCGACCTCGACGTCGCCCTCGCCGCCCGTGGCGGCCTCGGCGACTGGCTCTCGCCCAAGGGCCGCGCGCACGTGCGGAAGGTCTTCAAGGGCCTCGGCATCACCGCCCACGAGCACACCGCGGTCACGGCGGTCGGGACGGACCACGTGACCACGGGCGAGGGCGCCTCGATCCCGGCCGCGGTCACCATCTGGACCACCGGCTTCGCGGTGCACCCGATCGCCCGGGCCACCACCCTGGAGGTCACCGACACCGGCCGGATCGTGGTCGACGCGACGATGCGCTCGGTCTCGCACCCGGACGTGTACGCCATCGGCGACGCGGCCCTGGCCATGGGCGCCGGCGGCAAGCCCCTGCGCATGTCGTGCGCCTCGGGCACCCCCATGGCCTGGCAGGCGGCCGACGCCATCACGGCCCGCCTGACCGGCGGCAAGCTCCCCCGCACCACGCTCCGCTACTTCAACCAGTGCATCTCACTGGGCCGCAGGGAAGGCCTCATCCAGTACGTCACCGCCGACGACCGCTCGGTCAACGCCACCCTGACGGGCCGACTCGCCGCCCGCTACAAGGAACTCATCTGCAAGGGCGCGGCCTGGGGCGTCGCCAACCCCAAGCTCGGCATCCCCACCCGCCGCCGCCACGTCCTCCGCACCCCCGCCGCCCCCGCCAGGGCCACGGCCTGACCCCACCCCCGGGCCGGGCGCCCTCCCCGGAGAGCGCCCACCCCGCCCCTCCTCCAACTCCCGCCCCCGACAACGCAAGAGGCCCGGACTCTCGTCCGGGCCTCTTGTCTCTGTGCACTCGGCAGGATTCGAACCTGCAACCTTCTGATCCGTAGCTCTAGCGGGATCGGTCAGCGGGGGTCATACCGGCCGCAGACAGGCCTCGCGGAGGCGCTGCCGGTCAGGTGCAGTTACTGCGGTTGCGGTACGCCGCTGCTGTACCGCAACCCACAAGCGTCGCGGCGAGACTCGTCGCGCTCACGTACGCGCCAACGACCTCCGCGGCGGCCGGCCACAGCAAAAGCACGATGACGATCACCGTGACTAATCCGTGGATGCGACCGGGCTTTGCTTCCTGGGCACAGGGCGTCAGACTCGACATGGAATCTCCTAGGTTCCGGCCCGCACCCTTCCGGCCCCGTGCGTTTCCTAGGCCCACTCGGCCGGAGGGTGCGGGCAGCTGAGACTCCATCATGACCCCTTCGCAGGGCCACAATGTCGAGCGCGTCGAGAGAATCGCTGCACCATTTGCAGCTGCGACCCATCGGGCCTGAGAATCGGGAATAGTACACCCAGGGGAATCACCCAGGCCCATCTTTACAACGTGCTGTTGTAAAGATGCTGCGGGTCAGCCCTCGTCACCAGCGATGACGCATCCCCGCACTCGCGGTCTCGCCAAGCACTCAGCGGGGCGAGCCCGGTACTGATTCTCATGGGTGTGGCACCCCTCATCACGCTGACAGCCTTGCCAACACGGGTGCAGTAGCATGCGCGACGGCAAGGCGATCAAAGAGACGTGACAGACTTCACACTCGTCGCCACCGAACGATTGCCATAGCGGCCACCACCCCGGCAAGAAGCGCCGCGAAGGGTGCACCCCAGAGCAAGGCCCCAAGGACGCAGCCAAGCGACTCCACCGGCTACTCCCCCTCTCCCAGCCCCCCGTTAGCCGCTTACGGGGACCTCGTAGACGATCTCGCACAGCGCCGCCGGCACGACGATGTCTGCCGTCTCCACGGGCCGCCCCTGATCGCTGTAGTACGTCCGCCGGATGTGCGTGACGAGCGCGCCCTTCTGGATGCCCAGGAGCGACGCCTCCTCAGCAGATGCCTGCCGCGGCTCCGGCTGCTCCACAGCACGACTGACAGTGATGCCGATCTCCGCCATGCGGCGCGCGACGCCCATCCCCGCGTACGGCCCACCCTCAGGCAGAACCGCCAGCGTGCCGGACGTGATGCTGTACGGCTCCCAACTCGTGGACACAAGAACAGGCTTGCCGTCAGCCAAGTACTCGTACGACGTACGCACGCAGTAGTCCGCCTCGGGGATGTCGAGTCGCGCCGCGATGTCCACCGGGGCCGGCACCATCGCTTCGCTGCGGCTCTCCCAAGTCCCCTTCTTGCCGAGCGCAGCCATCTCCGCACGGAACAGCGAGCCATCGGTGTGCTCCTGCTGCCGTGAACGAACCATGCGCAGACGCTCCCGCGGCTCCGCGACGTAGGTTCCAGAGCCCGCACGCCCCTCCAGGACCCCCTGGGCGATGAGCGTCTCTTGGGCGCGCCGGATGACGGCCTCACCCACTCCGCACTCCTGCGCCAACTGCGCACGGGACGGCAACCGGTCTCCCGGCGTCCATTCCTGGTCGGCGATGCGCTGTCGTAGCACGTCAGCGATGTGGAGGTACGGCGGCTGCTCACGCATATGGAAAACCTAGACCACTACCTCTAATCTAGATAACTAGCTTGCTCTTAGCTATCTAGCTTGCGGAGGGGTCAGGTGCAGCCGAGGGAGGGCCTTGCGTTATCCCCCGAGAGTCGTGTCGACCGCATGACCACACGTCTCGCCGCCCTGGGCGTCGCATCCGTCGTGACGCGCGCCAAGGGCTGGATCCGTGTGAACGCGCACGTACCTCGCCCCCTCACTCCCGAGCAATGGCAAGAGCTCCTCGCAGCGCTGGCGCTGGCCGACTCATTCGGACTCGTCGACAGCAGCGCGGACGGCCGCAGCGTCTGGGCCGGAGTCAACGAAAAAACCCCCGCAGCGGTACCCGCCGCCCGGGGGCACGGCCATCAGCCCTGAGGAGCTGATCAGCATGTTGAACCGTATCCGCGGCGCTCTCAGCCGCACCAGAGCACAGCACCGGAGAACGAAGAGCCGGCGCCTCGCCCGCCCCGCAATTCCCGCCCACCCGACGGTGATTCACCTCGGCCGAGCGGTCCAACGGCTCGGCGCATGCAACTGGGACGTCCTGGCCGGGGAGGAGACGGCACTCGTCCGCCCGTACGTGGTGGCGGCCGAGGAACAGGCGAGGCGCACGATGGCAGCCACAGCCATGCTCGCGGGCATCGGCTGCTGGGCGCCGGCGGAGGTCACGCCATGACGCCCCACCGCACGCGAGTGCCGAACGACCGGGCCTCCGCCCCATACCGCTCCAACACATGCCGCATCGGCTCCCACCACAAGTGCGAACACGCGAGCCCCGCCGTGGCTCCAGTGGACATCCCGGTGATCTTCGAGACCTGCACCTGCTCGTGCCACCGCACGACTTCGCCGACGGTCGGTAACCCATGAGCACTTGGGTACCCAGCAGCGCCATGGCCGCCTCGATCGAAATCACGGCCGCCACGGTCCAGCGCGGCGACGTAATCCAGATAGGCGGCCAGCCGTGCCGCGTCGCCGACCTCTTCCACCTGCCCGGCGGGGCCAAGCGACTCCGCTTCGAGTCGGGCGAACTCCTGACCCTGCACGCCCGCAGCCGACTCATCGCCCTCCGGATGCAGAGGGTGGGTGATCAGCGCCGTGGCTTCTCGCCGTCACGTCATCGCCGATGACCTAAGAGCCCAGATCTCGACTGGCCGCATCAAAGCCGGCGACCGCCTCCCCTCGGAGGCCCAGCTCGCCGCCCGCTACACGGTCAGCACGCCCACTCTGCGAAGCGCCCTCGCGCTGCTCCAGGCGGAAGGGCTCGTGGAAAAGGTCCACGGCAAGGGGAACTTCGTCCGCCACCCCCTCCGAAGGATCACGTATATCGGCGGCGGCCTCACACCAGCGAACGCAGCTCCGCGCGTCAGCATCCGCACCACCAAGCTGAGGGCGCGAGGACACCTGGCCACGTTGCTCCGAGTACCAGCAGGCAGTCCCCTGACCGAATTCCTCTGCCTGAGTCACGACGGCAAGTCTCCACACAGCCTGGCCCGCGTCTACGTCCCTCGCGACCTGGCGCCAGCGGACGTACCCGGCGAGTCGTCTGGGTCCGACGAGGTGACAACGATGCTGGCCAAGCCCCGCCCCTCACTGGCCGAAGTCCAGGAGCGAGTCTGCGCCCGCCTCCCGACTCCCCTGGAAGCAACAACGCTCCGGATCAGCTCGACCCTCGCCGTCCTGGAAGTCACCCGGGTATCGACCGACACCACCGGCCGCATCGTCGAGGCGGCGCTCCTGGTCCTGCCCGGCGACCGCTCCGACGCGCTCTTCACCACCCACCCCGCAACCAAAGAAAGGACGGCGGAAGGATGACGCCCCACAACGAACTCCGACTCCTCCCGTGGTCGGGCCCCGACGGCAAGCCCTGCTTCCTGAGCACCGACGACAACGGCGGCACTCTGTCCCGCCTGGCTGACACCACCGAAGCCGCCCAACTCGACGTCGGGCAAGAACTCCTGGAGCACGCTATGGAGGTAGTCACCGACGCAGAGTCGGAGCCGGCAGAACTCCGCCTCCTGGTGCGGGACCTCGCCGGAGCTCTACGGGACACGCTCCGTGTGGCAGTAAGCCGCGGTCACCGCCTCCCGACGCCGGACTCCGCAGCGCGCGGAGATGGAGACGCTAACCCTCGGCTGCCAGCGGCGACGTTCGGTTAGCAGCCGCGTACCGCCAACAAGTCGAAGCCCCGGACCAAGGTCCGGGGCTTCTCTGTTACACGGCTCTGGAGGCCCCATGAGCCCACCGTAACGCTAAGTTATGTCATGACACATCATGCTTTCGTCGGTTTCCGCCACGATGCAGCAGGCAAAGTTGATGATCTTGAGTTGAGGCATCTGGCCACTAAAGGATGATTCCTCTACATTGAGAGAACGGCTCAATGCAGCACCTAAGGGAGACGCAGCGTGGGTGGGAATCCGACTTACCAAAACATCACGGCAACCGTACGCCCGCCGCGCTGCGCTGTCTTCATAAACGGAACGAGTGGGCATTGGAAATTCGCCGTTGACGGCGCCATCGCTAAGGCTTCCGAAGTTTGGGGTGGGCGTTACTTCCTCATCATCCCTACAGACGGCGCCACAATCGCCGAAAAGTTCTGGGAACTATTGGAAGCGTACAGCCCTGATCATCTCGCGATCTATGACCTAACGTTTACCGACCTCGCGGAAGCTGACCCGGACAAGTACCAAGAGGCCAAACGACACCACAAAGGTCGCTGGGAATCCAAAGGTTACTCCAGTGACGGCTTCGAGGAGTGGTTCGCTAAGAGCGCCGAGACGTCATGGGTCGATAAACTAGAAATCGACGAAAGGCTCGATGAAGAGCTTCGCCATCGACTGAGCCCTTTTCATTTCAGGAAGGCCATTGAAAAGCACATCACTAAGAGCTCAGGGTTCGGTTACCCCTTCACAAAAATTGTAGATATCGCCCCTTTGGCCACGCGTCACATCGACTCAGTGAGGCTACCTCCATCCATCGAGGATCCGACGATGAGGCTCCTCGTTCATTCTCAGACCGGAGTGCCTAGCGAGGGGCACTACACCATTCCCACGGTCGATGTGAAGCCACTTTCGGATAAGTGCGAGATTCTAGACCTCGTAAAGCACACCGGTGGTTCACGTATCCCGAACTTCAGTCGCGACGAAGACACCGAACTCGACGATGACTTTCTACCCAACACGCCATTTGGCCTGAGCATGCTCCACCTTGGACAGTACTACAGGGCAGATCGGCACAGGGACTACGAGGAGCCCCTCATTGTCGTCCTAGGTGATACGGTCGATGACTTCTGTTTGTACTACTCTCTGTCGCGCATGCATGAGGGGGTCAAATGGCTACCGCTCACATGGCTACGAGCATCCACTAAGGCGCTAAACAGAAGGCGCACCCATCGTGAAGTAGAAAAGGAGCCAACCGAGTTCAATCAAGTGGAAAAGGGCGGGCAAGTTCTCGCCAATCTCTTCTATGAACTAATTGACTACGGTCACGGCGAGAAGCGCATCCAGCTTTGCAGCATGAGCTTGAATCGGCATCAGCTGATCGCATATCGCACTCAAGTAGCACGCTGTTCATACTTCAGCACTGACGAGGTAGCGGCAAGCATTGACTGTATCCCTGCCGAGGAAGTCTCAACGTCCTGCATTCTTCGCGTCTTCGAGACAAACAATTACGTAAACCACCGAAGCATGGCTTTTGTTGATGGAGTTAGCGTCAGCCCCGTTGACACGCCTACAGTAAAGAACTTCAGCGAAATCAGGTTGCCGAATCACTACTGGCTCACATCACTCAGAATCGAGGGTTATCACCCCCCTTCTCTCCCTACCCTCGGCCCGAAGATCGTCAACCTGCACGGCTCGACGACCGAATCTCGCATAGCTAACGACGGCATCGTTTACCAGTGCCCCAATTCAATGATCTTCAGCAACGATCTTGATGCTGTACTGGTTCGGCCCAAGGTTCAGATGCCCGATGTGATGGCACTATTCGATAACTATTTCGAAGGTGTTGGCGTCAGCGTCCGGTACTCAGACAAGGGGAACTACTTCGTAGACACGCTGCGTAGGTTCGGTGGGCTTGAAGCGACTGGGAGTTTCATCAAGGCGCCGGCGAGCCGTAGTGTGCTTGATAAGTTCATGGCCAAGAGGGTTGCCGACGGCGGCAATATCATCTACTTGGAGAACGACCAGAGGGCCTATCTAAACCTCAACGCGATTACTGCAAGCCTGGGTGATGAGAAGGTCGCGGCCGATCTGGTGGATACCCTAGTAGGGAAAGAAGTCATCCAGCGAGGATACATTTTTCAGTGCCTCAGGTGTCGACTCGTCTCGTGGTACGGAATGGATGTCCTTGCGAATGACTTCACGTGCAACCGGTGCGGCTTGCGTCAGCAGTTCACACGTGAGCACTGGAGGAATCCTGTCGTGCCTCATTGGTACTACAGGCTCGCCGAGACCGTATATCAGTTCTATCGGAATAACTCACACCTCACAGCACAGGTACTCTACAAACTTCAACTGGAATCCAAGGAAGCCTTCCATTACGCCCCTGAGATTGATCTCGTCAATTTCCCTCGAAAGGGGAAAAGCAGGGAGATGGATGTAGCTTGCATCCAAGACGGATCGATAATCTTTGGCGAGTGCAAGACCCAACCCCTGCATCCCGAAGATGTAGAGAAGTTTCAAACCTTGGTTAACATGCCTTTCAAGAATCCTGCCCGGATCATCTTTGCGACGACGCAGCCTGTCACTGATCAGTTCATACAGAAACTGCGCAGCCTGCCGAACGCAGAGATCTTCACGCGTGGCGACCTGTACGACGACTAATGCGCTAGGCGTGACGAGTCTTTTCCAACCGATCACCCCAACTCCCATCCCGTCTGCCGTCGACCCACACACCGTGGAGCGGGCGCGGTGCCGGGCGTCCAGGTGGAGCGCCCAACTGGACGAACGACCTGGACGCCCGGTGCCGTGTCTGCTCGGCTCTGCCTGGGTCGACGGCGGACGGGATGGGAGCCCCCACCGGCCGGCACCCGCGTACGGGCCCCTCCATCCCGGAGCCTGAGCGCCCCCGCCGGAGGCATCGTCTGGAGCCGCACTCGCGTACCGCCTCCGCCACATCGTCGTGGGTTCGTCACCCATCAACCCGAGCTGTCAGGCGTGCGGTCGGCGGCCGGGCTGGAGCGGGGCGGAGACAGGAGCGCAGGCCCGGGCGACGGGCCGCGCGCGCCGCGCCGTGCGCGGCGGGTGCCTTGATGAAGTAGAGAAAGTCTTACCGCGCTGCCCTCAGAGGGCGAACGGCTTGTAGGCCATGGCCCTGTCGACGACCTTCTCAGGCGTCGGCTCGGGGTCCGGGTCCCAGAAGATGTAGTCGCTGATGTGCGGGCAGGACAGGCCCTGTTCAAGGGTGGCCAGGATCTGGGAGGACTCTTCCTCGGACGTCTCTGGGGCCATGAGGCGCTCGACAAGAGGGGTCGCTTCCTCGCGGGTCATCCGCCCTGACCACTGCCTGCTCACTGGTGCGTGATCAGGTGGCGGCCGTCGTGGCTGCGGACGTGGGGGCCGTTTTCGTCCAGGGCGTCCAGGAGGCGGATCGCGTAGACCTCGGCCATGCGCTCCTCGACCTCGGCCGGCGTCAGCCAGTCGACCGCGGTGGACTCGTCCGAGGTTCGTTCGGTTCCGCCGGAGGGCTTGCAGCGGAAGACCAGGGCGACGATGCCGCGGGTGGTGTTCTTGTAGACGCCCGTCAGCTCGTCTACCTCGACGTGGATGCCCGTCTCCTCCAGGACCTCGCGGGCTACGCCCGCTTCCGGTGCCTCGGTGAGTTCGAGGACTCCGCCCGGGAGTTCCCACGTGCCGTTGTCCGCTCGGCGGATCGCCAGGAGGCGGCCGTCTTCGCGCACTACCGCTCCGGCCACGGACACCGAGTGGAGTGGCGTTGACTTTGTTCCCGCGCTCCCACTACTCATGTACAGGAGCATATGAGAGTGGGTAGGACTGTGGGAACTCCAGCAGGAGCTGGCAGGGCCGTACCTCGGTACGTGCAGATCGCGGACGAGATCGTCCAGCAGATCCGGTCCGGCGTCCTCAAGGCCGGCGACATGGTTCCGAGTGAGTCCGAGCTCGTCGAGCGGTACGGGGTCGCCGGCGGGACCATCCGTAAGGCCATGGTCGAGGTGCGGGCCAGCGGGCTCGTCGAGACCCGGCATGGCAAGGGCTCGATCGTGAAGGACCGGCCTCCCGTACGCCTTCGGTCTTCGGATCGGTTCCGCGCTTCTCACCGGCGGGGCGGCAAGGCTGCCTACCTCGCCGAGTCCGAGCAGTCCGGCGCCACGGCCAAGGTGAGCGTCCTCTACATCGGGCCCATGGAAGCACCCGCGGACATCGCCGAACGGCTCGGTGTCGACGTGGGGACGCAGGTGCTCGCGCGGCGCCGGCTGTACTTCCGGAACGGGACGCCCGTCGAGACCGCCTCGTCGTACCTGCCGTGGGACGTGGTGAAGGACATCCCCGAGCTGTTCTCCGAGAATCCGGGCCCAGGCGGCATCTACGCCCGGCTCGAAGACCACGGCCACACCTTCGCCGAGTTCGTGGAGACCCTTCAGGCTCGGCCGGCCGCGAAGGCGGAGGCGTCCGAGTTGGCGCTGAGTCCTGGCGCCCCCGTGATTCAGCTGGTGCGGGATGCGGTGACCACGAAGGGTCGCGTCGTGGAGGTCTGCGACACGCTCATGGCCGCTGACCAGTTCGTCTTCCAGTACCGGATCCCCGCGTCTGACTGACGCTCGCTCAACTCCCCTCAGCCCGCTGCGGTTTCTTTCCGCGGCGGGTTGACTCATGTACAGGAGTGGTGCACTCTTCTTCATGTCACTCCTATACAGGAGTGAAGGAGCCCAACCTCTATAGAGGAGTGATCCACTGTGCGTCAGATCCCCGTCGACACCTCCGCCGCGATGGTGATGGTTGCCCAGCCCCCGGCCCCGAAGATCGCGAACCGCCAGACTGGTGAGATCGCCACCGACCGGGACACCGGTGCCCCGCTCATGACGGTCGACGTCATGTTCGTCATGGACGGCAACGCCGAGATCCTCAACCTGACCGTGCCCAAGACCGGCATCTCGGAGGAGCTGTCCATGGGCACCCCGGTCGCCCTGACCGGCGTCGTCGCCCGGCCGTGGGAGAACGAGTTCAACGGCCAGAAGCGCCACGGCATCAGCTTCCGCGCCGTCGCCGTCACCTCGCTCGCCGCCGCGAAGGTCGGCTGACCCATGACCGCCTTAACGGTCACCCTCGCCCTGGTCGCCACGGTCGCGCTGCTGCTGCGGTGGCAGCGTCCGGCCTGGTATTGGATGAGCTTCGGCGTCATCTTCGCCGTGGTGCGGATCCTCACCCGGTACGCGTCGGTCATGGACGCGTGCGGGCTGACCGTCCCGCCCTCGCGCTGGCGCCTGGCGTTGGCCCGAATGACCGGCCGGCCCATCCCGGACTCGCGGGCACCCCGAATTCTGCGGCTGCGGCCGACACGTACCGGGCTCGTACTGCGGGTGAAGCTGCGTCCCGGTCAGGACGCGTTCGACTTCTCCGCCGCCTCGGACCGGCTCCGGCACTCGTTCGTCATGCAGAACGTCACCGCCCGGGAGATCCGTTCGGGTGTCGTCGAGCTGCGAATGACCGGGTACGACGTCCTCAAGCTGGTGCAGATGCCCGCGACGGCCCGTGCTGGGGTGATGCGCGTTCCGGTCGCCATGCGGGAGGACGGGGAGGTCTACTACCGCGACTACCGTCAGACCCCGCACGCACTGAACGTCGGTGCCACACAGTCCGGAAAGTCCGTCTATCAGCGCAATCTTGTTGCCGCGCTCGCTCCGCTGGACGTCGCCTTGGTCGGGATCGACTGCAAGCAGGGCGTTGAACTTGCTCCGCTTGCACGGCGGTTCACTGCCATGGGCGATAACCCTGACGCCGCTGCCGACCTCCTCGACGCCTTGGTCGAGCACATGGAGGACGTCTACCAGCTGATTCGTCGCGAGCAGAGGTTGAGTGCAGATCTGCCGGATGCGGAGATCACCGCCGACATCTGGGACCTGCCCGATCACCTGCGTCCTACCCCGATCGTGCTCCTGGTCGATGAGGTCGCTGAACTCGCCCTCTTCGCCACGAAGGAGGAAGAGAAGCGGCGCGATCGGATCATCACCTCCCTCGTCCGGCTCTCCCAGCTCGGCCGCGCCGCTGGCATCTACCTGGAGATCTGCGGACAGCGCTTCGGCTCCGAACTCGGCAAGGGCATCACCATGCTCCGTGCCCAGCTCACCGGCCGCACCGCCCACCGCGTCAACGACGAGACCTCCGCCAACATGGCCTTCGGCGACATCGCCCCGGACGCCGTCCTCGCCACGGTCCAGATCCGTACCGACCGGCCCGGTACCGCTGTCGCCGGTGACTCCTCCGGCGGGTGGGTCCGTATCCGTACTCCCCACCTCACGCTCCGGCGGGCCGTGAACATCGCGAACTCCCACGCCCACCGCACACCCGAGATCCCCGCGCTGGACGCCTTCCGGCCCGTCCTGCCACCCCTGGGCAAAGCCGCGGCGCCCTCGACCGTCACGGCTCCCGCGATCGCCTGAATCCCCTCGCTCCACGGCGGCGTGACCGCTTCACGCCAGGTCCCTACCCCGCCATGCCCGAAACCGGAAGGAGGACCCCCGATGCGTCCCATCCGCCGACCGGACGCCGTCCTCGTACAAGCCGTGATCGCCGGCGCCCTGTCCTTCGCTCACCTCTACGACCTGGCTGCGGCTGCCGGACAGTCCGGTTGGAAGGCTTGGGCCTACCCGGTCTCCGTGGATCTCTTGCTCGTCGCCGCCTGGCATCGGCTGCGAACCTCGCGGGCCGCCGGTGAGCCTGCCCGCTCGGCCTGGACGTGGTTCATGGTCGCCCTGGCCGCGTCCCTCGGTGCGAACGTCGCCACCGCCGGTCTCCTCGACCTCGACCACGTTCCCGCCTGGCTGCGCATCCTCGTCGCGGGCTGGCCTGCCCTCGCGTTCCTCGGCGGGACCCTTCTTGTCCACTCACCTGGGCACCCGGTGGCACCGGTCGAACTCGACACGGCCACCGAGGAGCCCTCGGCCGTGGAAGCGGTCATCGAGCGGGATGACGTAGCCGAGCCGGAGATCGCCGCCGTACCGGCCCTCCCCTCCCCGGAGCCGGTCCCGGAACCCGCACCGGAGCCCGAACCCGCCCCCGTCTCCGTACCGCCGGCGCTCGTCGCTCACGCCCGCAAGGTCGCCGACGACTACCGCGCCCGAACCGGCTACCCCATCGACGCCGAGACCCTGCGCGCTCGCCTCGGCGTCCCGCCCCTGATGGCCGCTGCCATCGCCGCCCAGCTCGCCTGAAGGAAGACCCTCATGGCCCCTCGCGATCACTTCCACTCCGTGATGCGGATCGGCCCGGTACAGATCGGCACCCACCGGGACCGCCACGGCCGCACCAAGTACGCCGCCGTGTGCACGTCCGACGGCTGCGGCTGGTCCACCGAGTACTCCAGCTCCTCGGCCGCCCAGCTCGCCGCCCGCACCCACCGCTGCCCGCCCCGCTGACCCGAAGGAGCCCGTCTCGTGGACGTCCCGCTCTGGCTCGCCCTGATCGTCGTCGGCGGTCTCGGTATCAAGCTCATCCGCCCGCCCTGGTGGCTCGTCGCCGTGATCCTCCTCGGTGGCTTCCTCCTCGCCGACAGCGTCCTCGCCCCGCTCATCGACAGCACGATCAACAGGTAGGGAGAACCGTCATGTTCCAGCCGCGCATCCCGGTCAACCCGCTCCCGACCGGCATCGTCACCCCGCTCGTCCAGCCGACCGACACCGCCGACATCGCGCCCCACCAGACGGCCGCCCCGGTGGTCTGCAACCACCACCACGCCCCGGCCCCTACGCCGTCCTCCGCCGTCCGCCTCACCCCGGCCGGCCTGGCCGTGGTCGTCGCCGGCGGCGCCGGAGCCGTCCTGGTCGTCGGCACGGTCCTGGTCTCCATGCTCCTCGCCGTCGCCATCAGCGCCGCCTCGGTCGCCGTGTGCGCCGTCGTCCTGCGCTCACTCCTCAACGGCCAGCACAGGCACCGCTAGTCGGGCCTCCGGGCGGCTCAACCGCCAAGTCTCCGCCGCCCGGAAGCCCCGCCCCTACCCAGCTCGCAGAACCAGAAGGAAGCTCTCCATGATGACCGTCCCAGCCGCCTCGTCGGCGGGGTTCGACACCGCCACCCTGGGCGACATGCTCCGGGTGGCCGGGTCCCCCGGCTTCGACCGCTGGAAGGAACAGATCCACCGAACCGGCGGCTGCTCCCACCCCATCCACCTCCAGGGCTGGACCCTCACCCGGGACAAGACCACCGGCGAGACCCTCCACCGGTACTCCACCGACACCGAACCGGGCGCCCGGCTCCGGATCGCCTGCGGCAACCGCCGGGCCTCCCGCTGCCCCGCCTGCGCCTGGACCTACGCGGGCGACACGTACCACCTCATCCGCGCCGGCCTCGCCGGAGACGACCGCCGGGACATCCCCGCCACCGTCCGCGATCACCCCCGCGTCTTCCTCACCCTCACCGCCCCGTCCTTCGGGCCGGTCCACAACCGTCCCGGCACCCGGCCCTGTCGCTGCGGCCTCCACCACACCGAGGACGACGCCGCGCTCGGCTCGCCGCTCGACCCCGAGTCGTACGACTACGCCGCCGCCGTCCTCTTCAACAACCACGCCGGGCAGCTCTGGCAGAGGTTCACGACTCGACTCCGTCGGGAGATCGCCGCCACGGCCGGCCTCTCGCAGAGGGAGCTGAAGGAGGTCGCCCGGATCTCGTACGGGAAGGTCGCCGAGTTCCAGAAGCGGGGCGCTGTCCACTTCCACGCCGTCATCCGCATCGACGGGCCGGACGGTCCCGACTCGCCCCCGCCGTCGTGGGCGACCACCGAACGCCTCACCGACGCGATCCGGGCCGCCGCCACCCACGCGTACACAACCGTCACCGTCCCCGCCGCCGGCGATCAGCCGTTACGTCGCCTCCGCTGGGGCACCCAGCTCGACATCCGGCCCGTGAAGGCGTTCGGCGACGGCTCCGACATCACCGAACAGGCCGTCGCCTCCTACATCGCCAAGTACGCCACCAAAGCCGCCGAGACCACCGGCAGTCTCGACCGCCGCGTCGGCAACCGTGAGGCCCTGGTCCTCCTCGGCATCCCCGACCACACCCGCCACCTCGTCGTTGCCTGCTTCGACCTCGACCCGCTGTACCCCGACCGTCGGCTCCTCGCCTGGGCCCACATGCTCGGCTTCCGGGGCCACTTCTCCACCAAGTCCCGGCAGTACTCCACCACCCTGGGCGAACTCCGCCAGACCCGCGCCGACTACCGCGCCGCCCAGGAGCGCACCGCTCGCGGCCTCGACGACATCGAGCCGGACACCGTCCTCGTCCTCACCTCCTGGTCCTACGTCGGCCAGGGCCACTCCCCCGGCGAGGCCGCCCTCGCTGCCTCCATCGCCAGGGACATCGCGCTCAACCGCGAGACCGCTCGCGAAGCCCTACGCGACCACCTCACCCAGGAAGGAACGGAAGCATGACCACGACCGTGATTCAGCCCAAGTGGCACACGACCGCCGAGGTCGCCGCCCTGCTTGGCTTCGGGCTGTCCAAGACCAAGATGCTCGTGCTCACCGGAGAGATCCGCTCGGTGAAGGTCGGCCGCAACCGCCGCATCCTCCCTGTCTGGGTCGACGAGTACGTCGAGCGCGTCGCCACCGGCTCCGAGGAGTGGGCCGCATGAGTGGGAAGCGTGGCAACGGCGAAGGGTCCATCTACCCGTACAAGAACGGCTACGCGGCCTACGTCTGGGTCACCAAGCCGGACGGCAAGCGGGCCCGGAAGTACGCGTACGGCAAGACCCGGGAGGAGGTCCACGACAAGTGGCTCAAGCTCCACGCCGACGCGAAGAAGGGGCCCATCGCCACCCGGCACCGCACCCTCTCCGCGTTCCTCGCCTACTGGCTCGACTCGATCGTGAAGCCCAACCTGGCCCCGCTCTCCTACGTCTCGTACGAGGGGTACGTCCGGCTCTACATCGCCCCGCACCTCGGTACGAAGCGACTCGACAAGCTGACCGTGCGGGACGTCCGGGAGTGGCTGACCAAGCTCGCAACCATCTGCCAGTGCTGCGCGCAGGGGAAGGACGCCAAGCGGGAATCGGGCCGTCGGAAGTGCTGCGCCGCCGGGGAGTGCTGCGAGGCGTACCCGTCCCGCCGGGTCGTCCAGGGCGCCCGTGACGCCCTCAGGGCCGCCCTCACGCACGCCGTGACCGAGGAGGAGATCGGGAAGAACGTCGCCTCCCTCGTGAAGGTCCCCAAGCCGCGCCGGCGTCGCATCAAGCCGTGGTCCGTCGCCGAAGCGGGCCAGTTCCTCGCCGACGCCGCCGACCGGGACGATCACCTCTTCGCGGCCTGGATGCTCGTGCTGTGCCTCGGGCTCCGTCGCGGGGAGGTCTTGGGCCTTACGTGGGAATCGATCGACTTCGAGACTGGCGAGCTGTACGTGGATCACCAGATTCAGCGGGCCGGTCGTGAGCTCCTCCACCGGGAGACCAAGACCGAGGAGTCCGACGACTTCCTCCCCCTCCCCGCCGTCTGCCTCAAGGCTCTCCGGATGCGGCGTGGTCAGCAGACCGGGGACCGGAAGGCTGCCGGCGAGCTGTGGCAGGACAGCCGCGGGCTCGTCTTCACGACGAAGTACGGCACGCCCATCGAGCCGGGGAACCTGACCCGGATGTTCGCCCTGCGGGCCCGTCGCGCCGGCGTGCGCGTGATCCCGCTCCGGAACACCCGCCACACGTGCAGCTCGCTCCTGGTCGCCCTCAAGGTCCACCCGAAGGTGGCGCAGCGGATCCTGCGACACTCGCAGATCGCCATGACGATGGAGGTCTACGCCGAGGCGAGCGAAGAGGAAGTGCGGACCGCGATCGGCAAGCTGTCCGATGCCATGGGCGGGACCGCCACCGGCTGAGCCTCACCCACCAGCAGTCGCAGCGGTTGCTGTACTTCGCTGCTGTACGGCCATGCAACGCAAGAGGCCCGGACTCTCGTCCGGGCCTCTTGTCTGTGTGCACTCGGCAGGATTCGAACCTGCAACCTTCTGATCCGTAGTCAGATGCTCTATCCGTTAAGCTACGAGTGCTTGTTTTTAGTTCTTGTCTCCGTTTCCCGGCCCTTTCGGCCCGCTGTCCCGGCGACAGGAAGAACATTACATGAGTCCCGCCGTCATGTGAAATCCATTCCCCCCACCCCTTCTGACCTGCGGAAACGCCAGGGCGGGGGTCGAGCGCGGGGCGGCGGTGGAGGGGGCGCGCCAGGGGATCGGGGGGCGAAAAGGCGGGGAAAGAGACCGGGGTCACACCGGCTTGCCGTCGAGTCGTGAAAGAAGCGCGCGGAGGGAGCGCGCGGCAGGGACCGGAGGAGATCGGGAAGTCTCCGGGAGAGTCCGAGGAGAGATCCGGCAGGGGCCGAGGAGATTCGGAAGGGACCGGAGGAGGCCCGGAGGAGATCGGAGGAGATCCGGAAGAGGCCGGAGGAGCCCGGAAGAGATCCGGAAGGGGCCGGGAACGGCCGAAGCCCCGGCTTTGGGGGCCGGGGCTTCGGTGTGGGGCGGAGGCGGAGGGATTTGAACCCTCGATGGGCTTTAAGACCCAAACCGCATTAGCAGTGCGGCGCCATAGACCGGACTAGGCGACGCCTCCTTCGCACCGCGCGCATACGCGAGTGGTGCGTGCAGATGATGACACAGGCGAACCCGCTGTCACCAATCGATTCTCACCGTACCGGTCCTCCGGCGTCCAGGGCAAAGCCCCGCCACGCCCGGCGCACCCCGCTTGCGCAACGACCGGGCGCCCGGAGCGTTAGAGGGGGCGGGCGAGTCGTGCACCCGCGCCCGCCGTACTTCCCGTGCTTCTGGAGATCCGCATGCTGCGCAGTCTCGTCCTCGCGTCCCTCGCCGCCGCCGCCGTCGGGACCTCGGGCCTCGGCCCGCTTCCGCCGCTGAACCTGTTCTCGTCGCCCGAGGACACGCTGACCGTGGCCGTCGAGAAGAGCGGCCACCCGGAGGCCGACGGCGTCTTCGACCTGACCTGCGGCGACCGCGCCCGGGGCAACCACCCGGCCGCCGAGGACGCCTGCAAGCGGCTGACGCAGCTGGCCGGGGAGGGCGGCGACCCGTTCCTGCCCGTCCCCGCCGACCAGATGTGCACCCAGGTGTACGGCGGTCCCGCCCTCGCCCACATCACCGGCACCTGGCAGGGCCACCGGGTCGACGCCCGCTTCTCCCGGGCAAATGGGTGCGAGATCGACCGTTGGGAAAATCTGGAGCCACTGCTTCCCCTTGTTCGGGGATGAGGCAGGAACGACGGCCGGAGGCTCCCTTAGACTCCCCTCAGTGACAGGCTGCGGCCCGAGGGGCAAGATGGGGCCGGCCGGCCGATAGGGCGAGCACGTGCAGTGCGTCTGGGAGGAAGCGTCGTCGTGAGCAGCAGGCCATCCCGAGGCGCTGCTCGCCTCGCAGCCATACTCGACGCCCTCCCCGACGGCCTCGTGCTCGTCAACTGCAACGGCACGGTCGTCAACGCCAACACCATCGCCCTCGGCATGTTCGAGACGCCCGGCACCGCGCTCGTCGGCCGCGGTCTGCTCGATCTGCTGCCCACCTTCGACTCGCGCCTCATCCCCGGCTCCATGCGCCGCCCCGAGGGCGCCGACGAGCGGGGCCGCACCAAGCCGGCCCGGATGATCGCCCGCCGCACCGACGGCAGCGAGTTCCCCGTCGAGGTCACCAGCGCCAACCTGGAGGACGGCCGCGAGGCCTACGACTCGTACGGCGGCTACACCGGCGACGAGCTCCTCATGCTCGTCGTACGGGACCTCACCGGCACCCTCGACACCGAGGCCGAACTCGCCCGCTCGCAGCGCCAGACCGAGATGATCCTGCGCGCCGCCGCCGAGGGCGTCGTCGGCACCGACACCGAGGGCCGCGTCGTCCTCGTGAACCCCGCCGCCGCGCAGATCCTCGGCTACCGCGCCGGCGAGCTCGGCGGCCAGGAGCTCCACCGGCTGATCCTCGCCAAGCGCGCCGACGGCGAGCCCTTCCCGTACGAGGAGTCCCCCCTCGCCGACACCCTCAAGTCCGGCCGCAAGCACCGCGTCCGGGGACAGGTCCTCTGGGCGAAGAAGGGCGACCGCGTACCGGTCGACCTGACGACCGCTCCGGTGCGCGACGGCGACCAGCTCGTCGGCGCCGTCATGACCTTCACCGACCGCAGGCCGTACGAGGAGCTCGTCGAGAAGCACGCCGCCGAGCTCGCCGACCTGGCCGAGCGGCATGCGGCGGAGCGCGAGGCGCAGGCCGAGAAGTACGCCTCCCTCGCCGCCCGCCACGAGCAGCTCACCGCCGTCCTCGCCGAGTCGCTGCGCGGCCCCCTGGACGAGCTGCGCACCCAGCTCGGCACCCTCGCCGCCGACGACGCCGGGCAGCTGTGGCCCGAGGCCAACCAGGTCCTGCACCACCTGGCCGCCGGGTACACCCGGATGACCTCGCTCGTCGACAACGTCCTCGGCTACCAGCGGCTCGACTCCGGCGAGGAGAAGCTCGACAAGGCCGTCGTCCTCCTCGACGCCGTCGTCACCGGCGGCATCGACAGCGCCGTGGAGCTGATCGGCCCCGGCCGCGCCCAGTTCGCCGTGCACACCCCGCCCATCGAGGCCGAGGTCGACGCCGCCCGGCTGACGACCGCGCTCGCCCACCTCGTCGCGGACGTCGCCGGCGTCGACGCCACCGGCAAGAGCAAGGCCGAGCGCCCCGCGAGCGACTCCACGATCGTCGTCGCGGCCGCGCAGCGCGGTGACGTCGTACGGATCGAGGTCCGCGGCCCGTACGCCGGCGGCGACCCCGTCCACGGGCCCGTCGTCCGCGGCATCGTGGCGGCGCACGGGGGTGTCGTGCAGACCCACGAGGTGCCGGGGACGAGCGGCGGCGCGTACGTCGTCGAGGTCCCCGTCGGCGCGGGCCGCGGCACCGTCCCCGCGCCCCCCGCCCCGCCCAGGAACGGCCCGTCCACGGGCGGCCGCGAAGCCCTCGCCCTGCCCGCACAGGCCTCGGGACCGGGTGCCGGACCCGCGCAGGCGGGGGGACCGGGTGCCGGACCCGCCGCTCAGGCAGCGGGGCCGGGCGCCCTGCCCTCCGTGCCCGGTGCCGTTCCCGGCGGGCCTGTTGCCCTTCCCGGCGGGCCTGCCGCCGCTTCTGACGGCCTTGTCGCCGGTCCTGACGGGTCTGGTGCCGGTCCCGCTGGACCCGGTGCCGGTCCCCTCGGAGCCGGTGCCGGTCCCGCCGGGCCCGTCGCCGTTCCCGCCGGTCTTGGGCCCGCCCCCGTCTCCGGGCCCGTGCCCGCCCCCGGCACCGACTCGCCGTCCGGTGCGGTCGCGTCCCCCGAAGCGTCCCCCGACGCCTCCGCCGAGACCTCCGGCGGTGGGCGGCGGCGGGCGCGGCGGGGGTCCACCGATGCCTTCCTGGAGAGCGCGGTCGCGCCCGAGGGGGAGGTGCCGGGTGGGCGGAGGCGTGCCCGTACGGGGGAGCAGGCGGGTGCGGCCGAGCTGATCCCCGCCCAGCAGAACACGGGCGTGGAGCCCACCGGGCGCCGTCGGGGACGGCCCGCCGAGGGTGCGGTGGTGACCGCCGCCGAGGGTGCGCAGGGGCGTGCCGCGCTCGGTGCGGCCGTGCCGCCGCAGGGCGTGGCGGTCGAGCCGGCCGGGGTTCCCGCCCTGGCGCGGGCCCTGCCCGCCGTCGCCTCCGCGCCCGAGGAAGCCCAGCCGAGCGGACGCCGTCGGCGTGCGCTGGCCGCCGCGCAGGAGCGGGCCGCCGCGGCCGAGGCCGGGCCCCGTACGCCGTTCGCGCTCGGGCCCGCCGACGCCGACCGTGACGAGGAGACGGCGCCGCCCGCCGCCGTTCCCGTGGCCGGCCCGCTGCCGGTCCCGGACGAGGCGCGGCACGAGGCCGCGCGGGGCGTCCCGGGCGCCGGCCACACGCCGACGCAGCCGCATCCCCCCGTACAGCCGCAGGCCGGGGCCCCGGTGGCCGTCGAGCCGACCGGGCGGCGCCGGGCCATCGCGGTCCCGCAGCCGGAGGCCGTGTCGCAGCCTTCTCCGCAGAGCTCCGCCGGGACCGCCACCGAGACCGGCTCCGTGCCGCTGCCGCCCGAGCTGCCGATGCCGATGACCGTGTCGACGGATTCGACCCAGGGGCGGGCGTTCAGCGTCCGGACCCTCGGGCAGGGCGTGCCCTTCGTCCCGCCCGCCCCGACGGCCGCTCCGGCACCGGCCGCCAACGGCTCGGGGCGGCGGCGCAGGCTCGCCACCCCGCCCGAGGTCGACCCGCCGGTGCCGACCGCGCTCCCCGCGCCCGCCCCCGAGGCCAAGCCGCACCCGCAGTCGCACCCGCTGCCGACGGCGCCCGCCCCCTCGCCGCACGACACTCCGGCCGAGGGCCGCGCGTACGCCATAGGAGCGCCCGCCGAGGGCTCCGCCGAGGGGCCCGAGCCGCTCGACGGTCCCGGTGGCGCGGTGGAGGTCGCCAACCGGCCGGCCCCGCGTCCCGTCGACGACGAGCTGCCGCCGGAGCCCCTCGACAACCCGCGCAGGCTACTCGTCTGGCCCGCGCCCGACGTCTCCACCCAGCAGGCGCTGAGCGACCGCGGCTACCGGCCGGTGATCGTGCACTCCCGCGAGGAGGTCGACGCGCAGATCGCCGCCTTCCCGGCCGCGCTCTTCGTCGACCCGCTGACCGGCCCCATCACCCGGACCGCGCTCCAGTCGCTGCGTCAGGCGGCCGTCGCCGCCGAGGTGCCGGTGCTGCTCGCGGCCGGGCTCGGGCAGGCGACGCGGGAGGAGGCGTACGGCGCCGATCCGGCCGTGCTCCTCAAGGCGCTGGCGCCCCGCGACAGCGAGCAGCACCCGTCCCGGGTCCTGCTGATCGAGGAGAACGAGTCCATCGCGGAGGCGCTCGCGGCCACCCTGGAGCGGCGCGGGATGCAGGTCGCGCAGGCGGAGACGGACACCGAGGCGGTCATGCTGGCCACCCAGACCCGGCCGAACCTGGTGGTGATGGACCTGATGCAGGTGCGCCGCCGCCGGGCCGGGATCATCGACTGGCTGCGTGCGAACGGGCAGCTGAACCGCACGCCGCTCGTCGTCTACACCTCGGCCGACCTCACCGAGGAGGAGCTGGCGAAGCTCGACTCCGGCGAGACGGTCCTGTTCCTCGCCGAGCGGTCGAACAGCGACGAGGTGCAGGCGCGGATCGTCGACCTGCTCGCGAAGATCGGCACCAACTAGCCCCGTGGGGCCGGTTGGTGCCGATGGGGGGGCACTACAGCTGGGTGACGTCCAGCTCGCCCTCCGCGTACTGCCGGCGGATGACCTTCTTGTCGAACTTGCCGACGCTCGTCTTCGGCACCGCCGGCACGATCGCCCACCGCTCGGGCAGCTGCCACTTCGCGATGCCGCCCTCGTCGGCGAGGAAGGCCCGCAGCGTCTCGTAGTCGGCCGTCGCGCCCTCCTTGAGGACGACGGTCGCGAGCGGGCGCTCGCCCCACTTCTCGTCCGGCACGGCGACGACGGCGGCCTCGGCGACCGCCGGGTGCGCCATGAGGGCGTTCTCGAGGTCGACGCTGGAGATCCACTCGCCGCCGGACTTGATGACGTCCTTGGCGCGGTCGGTGAGGGTGAGGTAGCCGTCCGGGCTGATCACGCCGACGTCGCCGGTCTTGAGCCAGCCGTCCGCGCTGAACTTGTCCTCGGGGCGGAGGGGTTCGCCGTCGACCCCGTTGTAGTACGCGCCCGCGATCCAGGTGCCGCGCACCTCCAGCTCGCCCGCCGACTCGCCGTCCCAGGGGAGGTGCTCGCCGCCGGGGCCGACGAGCCGCGCCTCGACACCGGCGGGGAAACGTCCCTGCGTGACGCGGTACGGCCACTCCTCCTCGGCGGTGAGGCCGTGCGGCGGGTGGGCCATCGTGCCCAGCGGGGAGGTCTCGGTCATGCCCCAGGCGTGGCAGAGGCGGACGCCGAGCCGGTCGTACGCCTCCATGAGGGAGGGCGGACAGGCGGCGCCGCCGATGGTGACCTGGCGCATGGAGGAGAGGTCGCGGGGGTTCGCGGTGACCTCGGCGAGCAGGCCCTGCCAGATGGTGGGGACGGCGGCCGCGTGGGTCGGCTTCTCGCGCTCGATCATCTCAGCGAGCGGGGCCGGCTGGAGGAAACGATCCGGCATGAGCATGTTGATGCCGGTCATGAAGGTGGCGTGCGGCAGGCCCCAGGCGTTCACGTGGAACTGCGGGACGACGACCAGGGACGTGTCCTTGTCGGTGAGGCCCATCGACTCGGTCATGTTCACCTGCATGGAGTGCAGGTAGATCGACCGGTGGGAGTAGACGACGCCCTTGGGGTCGCCGGTGGTGCCGGAGGTGTAGCACATGGCGGCGGCCGTGCGCTCGTCCAGTTCGGGCCAGTCGTACGCGGTCGGGCGGCCGGCGATCAGCTCCTCGTACTCGTGGACGCGCGGGGCCGCGCCGTCCAGGAGGGAGCGGTCGCCCGGGCCCGTGACGACGACGTGCTCGACCGTCGGCAGGTGCGGGAGCAGCGGGGCGAGGAGGGGCAGCAGGGAGCCGTTGACGAGGACGACCCGGTCGGCGGCGTGGTTGACGATCCACACCAGCTGCTCGGGGGGCAGGCGGAGGTTGAGGGTGTGGAGCACCGCGCCCATGGCGGGGATCGCGAAGTACGCCTCGACGTGCTCCGCGTTGTTCCACATGAGGGTGGCGACGCGCTGGTCGCCGGTGACCCCGAGTTCGTCGCGCAGGGCGTGGGCCAGCTGGTGCGCGCGGGTCCCGGCCTCCGCGAACGTGCGGCGCTGCGGCTCGGACTCGCCCGTCCAGGTGGTGATGGTGGACTTCCCGTGGATCGTCATCCCGTGCTGGAGGATGCGGCTCACGGTCAGTTGTACGTCCTGCATGGTGCTGTACACGGGGCGTCCTCCCGGTGGGCGCTACGTGGCAGAAAAGGGTGTGGTGATTCTGCGCCCGTACCGTTCGGTATGTCACTACCCGGGAGTACGCAAATTGCCAGTGATTACTGGCGGGACCCGACGACAGGCCCGACGGCGGCCCGGCGGAGGAACCCGACGGCGGCCGCCGCGGCTACCGCACGGGCGTCAGCTCCGGGTCCTCGCGGAGCTTGCCGAGCGCCCGGGACACCGCGCTCTTGACCGTCCCGACCGACACCCCGAGCACCTCTGCCGTCTGGGCCTCGCTGAGGTCCTCGTAGTACCGCAGGACGACCATCTGGCGCTGCCGCTCCGGCAGCTTCAGGATCGCGCGCCACATCGCGTCGTGCAGCACCTGCCGCTCGGCCGGGTCCGGCTCCGGGAGGCCTGCGGGCTCGGGCAGCTCCTCGCAGACGAACTCGTCGACCTTGCGCTTGCGCCACTGCGAGGTCCGCGTGTTCAGCAGCGCGCGGCGGACGTAGCCGTCCAGGGCCCGGTGGTCCTCGATGCGCTCCCAGGCCATGAACGTCTTGGCGAGCGCGGTCTGGAGGAGGTCCTCCGCGTCCGAGGGGTTGGCGGTGAGGGAGCGCGCGGTGCGCAGGAGCACGGGTCCACGCGCCCGTACGTACGAGGTGAAGGTCGGGTACGTCGCGTACTGCGAGGCACCGGCGCAGACGGGGCCAGAGGGTGGCGGAGTCATGACTCCACGCTAGGAGCGGCCGACCCCCCGGGGGATCGGCCCCAGGTCCCGACCCGCCGTCCGCCTCAGGTTGTAGGGGTGGGGACGGCTCCACCTCCTCTGGGTGGAGAACCGGGTCCACCCGCCTCAGGGTCGGGAGGGAGGACGGCCGTGCGGCGGGCCGCGTCCCGGCCCGCCGCACGGTCCCTCAGGGGCGCCGGGAGTCCACGAACGACAGGGGTACGGGGACGCGCGCGGCGAACCGGGCGGGGGCGGCGACCCGGGCGACCGGCGCGTCGATCGCGTTGCGGTCGATCGCGAGGGTGCGCCCGCCGTACGTCTCGGTGACGTTGCCCGCGTACTGGTGGATCCGGGCGTGCGGCGTCCAGGCGTCCGGGTGCAGCACCGACTCGGTGAGCAGCGCCGGCACCCCCCGCCAGCGCGCGAACCACATCACGTCCGGCAGGTCCTTCGTGCCCGCCTTCCGCTGCGTCTCCATGTCCCGCACCCCCGTGTCGGCGCTGCTGTAGAAGCCGGGGACGTACCCGAGGCGCTTCACCTCCTTGTTCCAGGCCCGGACGAAGGCGAGGGTGGTCGCGGCGCAGGCCGTGTCGCCCCGCCGGTAGGCCTCGACGTCCAGGTAGAGCGGGCTGCTCGTGTCGATCCCGAGGGCACGCGCGGCCCGCACCGCGTCGGCCCCCTCCTGGGTGCCCTGGGTCGCCGGGGCGCTGCCGATCGCGAACTTCCGCTTGGCCAGGGAGTCCACGCACGGCGCCTGCGAACCCACGAACAGCGGCAGCAGCCGCCAGCCCATGGCGTGGGCGGAGGCGACCCACGCGGGCGTCAGCTCCTTCTGTACGGGGCAGCCCCGCCCCCGCCCGCCGAAGTAGATCCCGACGGCCCCGTACGGCGACCCCCGCCAGGCCTTCATCACCGTGAGGGACGGCGCCTCACAGGTGTCGAAGGCCTTCCCCGCGAAGGTCACGGGCGCGAGGCGGGCGGGGGCTCCGGACCCGGTGGCGGGGGAGCCCACTGAGGCGGCACCGGGCACGCCGGGCGCGCCAAGCGCTCTGGGCGAGGCGGGCGCTCCGGCCGAGCCGGGTGCTCCGGGTGCAGCCAGGGAGTCGGGTTCGGTCGGCGAGCCCCCTGCCGTCGTGGCCGTCAGGGCCGTTCTCGCCGTCGTCGGGGGCGGGGCGTTCAGGAGGGCGGCCCCGGCCAGTGCCATCAGCACGGCCGCGACCGCGGTCCGTACCCCGGGAGGCGGCGCGGAGCGCGGTCGGGACGGCGCCGACGGCGGGACCGGGGCGGACGCGAGGGCTCCGGGGGCGGTACCGGAGACGGGCGCGGGGGCGGAGACGGGCGCGGGGGCGGCTTCGGCGGCCGGCGGCGTGCGAGTGCTCATGGCGCGAGTGAAGGACCGCCCGCCCCTCCCGGCCACCGCTCAGGCCGTCGCCTCAGCCGTCCGTGCCCAGGATCAACCCGGACGTGGGAACACCCGTGCCCGCCGTGACCAAGGTCCGGGCCGCGCCGGGGACCTGATTGACCGACGAGCCGCGGATCTGCCGTACCGCCTCCGCGATGCCGTTCATGCCGTGGAGGTAGGCCTCGCCGAGCTGCCCCCCGTGGGTGTTCAGCGGGAGCGCGTCGGCCGCGACGAAGTCGGCCGCCTCCCCGGGCCCGCAGAAGCCGAACTCCTCCAGCTGCATCAGGACGAACGGGGTGAAGTGGTCGTAGATGACGCCCACGTCGATGTCGGAGGGCGCGAGCCCGGAGGTCCGCCACAGCTGCCGGGCCACGACGCCCATCTCCGGCAGCCCGGTCAGCCCGTCCCGGTAGAAGCTGGTCATGGCCTCCTGCTTGCGGCCGGCGCCCTGGGCCGCCGCCAGGATCACGGCGGGCGGGCGCGGCAGGTCGCGGGCGCGCTCGACGGAGGTGACGACGATCGCCTGGCCGCCGTCGGTCTCCTGGCAGCAGTCGAGGAGCCGGAGCGGCTCGGCGATCCAGCGCGAGGCGGCGTGGTCGGCGAGGGTGATCGGCTTCCCGTGGAAGTACGCGGCGGGGTTGGTCGCCGCGTACTTCCGGTCCGTCACCGCCACGTGCCCGAAGGCCTCCGGGGTCAGCCCGTACGCATGCAGGTACCGCTGGGCGGCCATGGCGACCCAGGAGGCCGGGGTGAGCAGCCCGAAGGGCAGCTGCCAGCCGAGCGCCGCGCCCTCGGCGGAGGGCTCGCGCTGCTGCACGCCGGAGCCGAAGCGGCGCCCCGAGCGCTCGTTGAAGGCCCGGTAGCAGACGACGACCTCGGCGATCCCGGCGGCGACGGCGAGGGCGGCCTGCTGCACGGTGGCGCAGGCGGCGCCGCCCCCGTAGTGCACGCGGGAGAAGAACGACAGCTCGCCGATGCCGGCCGCCTGGGCGACGGTGATCTCGGGGTTGGTGTCCATGGTGAAGGTGACCAGGCCGTCGACGTCGGCGGGGGCGAGCCCGGCGTCGTCGAGGGCCGCGCGGACGGCCTCGACGGCGAGGGAGAGTTCGCTGCGGCCCGAGTCCTTGGAGAACTCGGTCGCCCCGATGCCGACGACGGCCGCCCGCCCGCCGAGCGCGTCCCTGTCGCGGAGGCTCATCGGGTCACCTCCACGGTGACGGTCCCGGTGACGTGGTGCCCGAGCCCGTTGGCGCCGACGACCCGGACGGTCGCCGTGTCCCCGTCGACGTCCGTGACCGTGCCGGTGAGGACCATGGTGTCCCCGGGGTAGTTGGGGGCGCCGAGCCGGATGGCGACCTTCCGGAGGACGGCCCGGGGGCCGAAGTGGTCGGTGACGTACCGGCCGACGAGCCCGTTGGTCGTGAGGATGTTCATGAAGATGTCCGGGGAGCCCTTCTCCCGGGCCAGCTCGGCGTCGTGGTGCACGTCCTGGTAGTCGCGGGAGGCGACGGCCCCGGCGACGATCAGGGTGCGGGTGATCGGGATGCCGAGCGGCGCCAGCTCGTCCCCCGGGCGCATCGCGGTGCCGAGCGGCGCCAGCTCGTCCCCCGGGCGCATCGCGGTGCCGATCGGCTCCGGCTCGTCCCCCGGCCTCATCACGCGTCTCCCTTCGCCAGCAGGTCGCCGAGTCCGGCGAGGAGTTCGGTGCCGCAGCCCAGGTACGCGTCGAGCTGCCGGCCCCACAGGAAGTGCCGGTGGACGGGGTGGTCGAGGTCGGCGCCCATGCCGCCGTGCAGGTGCTGCCCGGCGTGCACGACCCGCTTGCCCGCCTCGGAGGCCCACCAGGCGGCGGTCAGGGCCGCCCCGGCGGCGTCGAGGCCCTCGTCGTGGCGCCAGGCGGCCTCGTAGGCCGTGACGCGGATGGCCTCGGTGTCCATGTGGGCGTCGGCGGCCCGCAGTTGCACCGCCTGGTGGGTCGAGAGCGGCCGGCCGAACTGCTCCCGTACGGAGGTGTGCTCCACGGCCCGGGCGAGGGACCCGGCGCACACCCCGGCCTGGAGCCCGGCGAACGCGATCCGCGCGGCGGCGAGCACGTCGTCGTGGGCCCCCGAGCCGCCGAGGCGCTCCCCCGGCGCCCCGTCCAGGACGAGCCGGGCGGCGGACCAGGGCGCGGTGAGCTCGACGGCCTCGACGGCGGCCGCGTCCTCGGTGCGGACCAGCCACAGCGCCCGCTCCTCGTCCGGTACGAGCACATGGGTGGCGTCCCTGAGCCAGGGCACCCAGTCGACGGCGCCGCCGAGCCGCCCCGCGCGGGAGGAGACGGCCCCGGGGAACGCGCCCGTCACCACCGTCGTCCCCTCGCGGAGGCCGGGCAGGAGCCGGGCCCGCTGCTCTTCCGTACCGTGCCGGGCGACGGCGAGGATCCCGTACACGCAGCTCGCGGCGAACGGCACCTGCGCCGTCCTGCGTCCCTGCTCCTCCAGGAGGAGGACCAGGCCGAGCAGGCCGATCTCCTCGACGGCGCCCGGGAGTCCGGCCGCGCAGAGCGCCTTCCAGAGCTCGGCGTCCGTGCCGGTACCGGCGGCCCTGAGCCGCTCGTGCCCGGAGAGGTCGGCGAAGATCCGCGCGGCCAGCTCCCGGGCGGCCTGCTGCTCCTCGGTGGGGGTGAAGTCCATGTCAGTCCTCCCCTCCCGCGTCTCCCGCACGGAAGACGGGAAGCTCCAGGTCCTCGTCGACCCGCAGGAACTCCAGGCGTACGGGCATCCCGATCCGCACCTTGTCGTACGGCACCCCCACCACGTTGCTGATCATCCGCACGCCCTCGGCGAGCTCGATCAGCCCCACCGCGTACGGAGGGTCGAAGGCCGGGAAGGACGGGTGGTGCATGACCACGTACGAGTAGACGGTCCCCTCGCCGCTCGCCTCCACGGTGTCCCACTCCCGCGAGCCGCACGCGTTGCACCCCGGCAGCCAGGGGAAGCGCGGCTCCGCGCAGTCGCCGCAGCGCTGGATGAGCAGCCGGTGCCCGGCCACGCCCTCCCAGAACCCGGCGTTGTCCCGGTTGACGACGGGCCGGGGTCTGCGGGGCGTCGTCTTCTCGACCGGCCGGGCGGCGGGGGCGTACTTGAGGATGCGGAAGCGGTGCGTGCCCGCGAGTTCGCCGCCCGCCCGGACGTCCGTCCGCGTCGTCACGAAGTGCCCGGTGCCGAGCTTGGTGGTCTTGCGCTCCGACACGGACTCGATGACGGTGTCGAAGCCGATCTCGTCGCCCGGGCGGAGCGGCCGCAGGTACTCCTGCTCGCAGTCGGTGGCGACGACCGAGGTGTATCCGGCCCCGTCGAGGAGGGCGAACAGCTCCTCGTACGCCGACGAGCGGGCGGTGTGCCCGGAGAGGCCGCCCATCGTCCACGCCTGGAGCATGGTCGGGGGCGCGACGGCGTCCGGCCCCTCGTACGCGGGGTGGGCGTCCCCCATCGCCTCGCACCAGTGCCGGATCATGGGCAGGTTGACCGGGTCCTTGCCGGTCCCGGCGCTGGCGGCGGACCGTCCCACGAAGGCCGTGAGCCGCTCGTACAGCGCGTCGGCCCCGTCCGTACCGCTCATCGCCGGCCCCTCCCCTTCATGCCGAGCCGCATCCTCGCGACGATCTCGCGCTGCACCTCGCTCACGCCTCCCCCGAAGGTGTTGATCTGCGCGGCCCGGTTCATGCGCTCCAGCTCACCGCCGCCGAACTCCCCCGGCGATCCCGCGCGCACCGTCCCCGCCCCGCCGGCGATCTCCTGGCAGATCCGGTACACCTCCACCGCCGACTCGGTGCCCGCGAACTTCACGCCGCTCGCGTCCCCCGGGGCCAGCCGCCCGGCCCCCACATCGCCGACGAGGCGCCAGTTCAGGAGGCGTGTAGCGGCCAGCCGGGCATGGGCCTCGGCGGCCCGGATCCGGACCCAGGGCTCGTCGATGCGGCGCCTGCCCGTCACCGGATCGGGGGTGCGCGCCCGGTCGAGGACGGCCGCGAAGAAGTCCTCGGCCTGCATGCCGATCGCTGCGAGCGCGACCCGCTCGTGGTTGAGCTGGCTGGTGATGAGGCCCCAGCCGCCGTGCTCGGGCCCGACGAGGTTGCCCGCGGGGACGCGTATGCCGTCGTAGTGGGTGGCGGTGGTCGTCAGCCCGCCCACGGTCTCGATCGGGGTCCACGAGAAGCCGGGGGAGTCCGTGGGGACGAGGAGGATGGAGATGCCCCGGTGCGGGGGCGCGTCGGGGTCGGTGCGGCAGGCGAGCCAGATCCAGTCGGCGTTCTGGGCGTTGGAGGTGAAGACCTTCTGCCCGTCGATCAGCCAGTCTCCCCCGTTCTCGGCTTCGCTCGAGCGGGAGGTGTCCCCCTCGTCGCGGACCGCGCGGGTCCGGAGGGAGGCGAGGTCGGTGCCGGCCTCGGGTTCGCTGTAGCCGATGGCGAAGACGGTCTCGCCGCGCAGGATCCGGGGCAGGAAGAAGGCCTTCTGCTCCTCCGTCCCGTACGCCATGAGCGTGGGCCCGACGGTGTTGAGGGTGACCATCGAGACGGGGGCGCCCGCGCGGTACGCCTCGTCGAAGAAGACGAACTGCTCGTCGGGCCCGCGGCCCTGCCCTCCGTACTCCTCGGGCCAGCCGAGACCCAGGAGCCCGTCGGCGCCGATCCGGCGGAGCAGCGCGCGCTGGGCGGCGGCGTCGGTCGCGGGCGGCGGGCCGTCGGGCATGACCTCCCGGAAGTACGCGCGGAGTTCGGCGCGCAGCCGCAGCTGCCGCTCGGTCGGGGCGAGGTGCACGGCGACGGCCTCCCGTGGGACGACTGAGATTTCTGACTGTCCGTCAGATTCCACGGCCGTGTCAAGGCGTGCGAACGCGCGACGGCCCGCGCGCCGGTGCCGAAGCACCGCCGCGCAGGCCGTCGTTCACACCACGGTCACGCCCCCCGTCGGGCCGGTTCCCGCACCGCGGGTCACCACCACGGGTGGAAGTTCACCACGTTGTTGGACTGGTCGATGTGGGTGAGGGCGGAGCCGTTCACGCTCGCGGTGTTGTTCTGGTTGGAGGCACCGGAACCGGTCGCCACCTGCTGCGTCGTGGTCGAGTTGCCGAAGTTGTCCCCGCCGACGCCGCTGCCGATGATCGTGGCGACGCTGGTGTTCGATCCGTCGTCCGCGAAACCGCCGTTGTCGGCCTGGGCCACCCCGGCGAAGAGCGCGGCGGCGAGGGGCAGGGCGGCGGCAGCGGCGAGGATGCGGGCGGTACGGATGCTTGCCATGTCTGTTCCTCCGGGAACTGAAAGCTGATGCTGGTGCACGGAACTTCGCTACGGAACTGCTGTGAAGTACGGCCATTCCCAAGGCAGTTGGCCGACCGCCCCGGTCTTTCGTGCTCGACGTCGCGAATCCAGAGTTGCCCACCGAATCCCCGGCGAACCACCCCGGAGCGCCCGATTCCCCCGCAAGCGTGAGGACAAGCCGATAAACCCCTCAGCCGCGAAGAAGCCGCAGCTCACGCGGGCGAAGGGGATCCGGAGGGCCTCCGGGGGCACCACGACCGGTGCGCCGCAAGAGAGGAAGCGTTCCGGCAGTTTTTCCGCCGATCTCTCTCCCGGAAGGGCGGCACGGCGCGTCCCCGCCCCGGGGAAATCGATCAGAAAACCATCAGGGGAAAAGAAATTCGACGACTGCGAGATCGACCGTGAGATCGGCCATGAGATCAACCACGAGGCCGACCGTGGGTTCGGTCGTCAGGAGGCGTCCCGCACCGCCGCCTCGAAAGCCGCGTACGCCGCAGCGTCGAAGAGGACGAAGCGGACCTCCTCCACCTCGGTGCGGGCCGCCCGTACCGTCTCGACGGCGATCCGGGCGCCGTCCGCCATCGGCCAGCCGTAGATCCCGGTGGAGACGGCCGGGAAAGCGACCGTGCGCGCCCCCAACTCGTCGGCGACCCGCAGCGATTCGCGGTAGCAGGAGGCCAGCAGCTCCGAGCGGTCCTCGTCCCGCGACCAGACCGGCCCGACCGTGTGGATCACGTACCGGGCCGGCAGCCGCCCCGCCGTGGTCGCCACGGCCCGCCCGGTCGGCAGCCCCTTGCCGTAGTGCGAGCGGCGCAGGTCCTCGCAGGCGGCGAGGATCTCCGGCCCGCCCTTCCGGTGGATGGCCCCGTCGACCCCGCCGCCCCCGAGGAGCGAGGAGTTCGCGGCGTTGACCACCGCGTCCACCGCCTCGGCGGTGATGTCTCCCTGGACGAGCACGACCCGCATCTCCACACCCCTGTCTCCGTGGTTCCCCGAACCGTACGGTCCCGTCCGCGGAGGAACGACCGCTTTACCATCTCGCCGGACCGGGAAACCCCCGTCCGGAGCCGTCGACGGCCCTCACGCGGGACGATGCATACGTACGGGATGGCACCGGTGGAAGCGATGTCACGCGTACGAGTGGGTGTGGGGACGGTACGGCCCCGCTCCGGAACGGCCGCCCCGGGGGACGCGCGCCTCCGGGCCCGCCGGGCGGGAAGAGCGAAGTGCCCGGCTCAGAAGGCGTTTCCGGCCCTCAATCGATCCGCGCTGTGAGCGTGTCTAACCCCAAGCCGACGCCTAAATTGTTCAGAATGTCACCTACTGCCCCAGTTGAAACTACGAAGTTTCATTGCCTAGGAGCGTGTCATGCAGATTCGCAGGTGGCTCCCAGACCAGCCCACCCTCATCGGCCGCCACGACTGGCCGGACGAGGGCGGCAAGGGAACGCATCTGCGGCTCCGGGCCGGCTCCATCGTCGTGCTCGACCGACAGGCGTGGCGCGTCCTGGAGATCACCGGATACCCCGGCAACTCATGGCCGAAATCCTACGAGAAGGCGTGGAACGAGCACGTCGAGCTGTGGTGGCACGCCAACGAACTGCGGCGGGCCGAGAACCAGTCCTTCAAACCGGCCCCCGAACGCGCCGAGTTCTACAAGCGGCCGGTGGTCCTGGCCCTGCGCGACGAGAACCTGCCCCGCTCGGCGGTGAAGCACTGGTGCGCCCCCGCCAGCCAGGACTGGCAGGTCCTCCCCGAGCACTACGCCGTCTGCCGGGCCTGCGGCGAACTGCCGCCCTGCCACCACGGGGAGTACCGCCCGGAGGGCGGCCCCCGGCGTCCGGAGCAGAGCGGCGGCATCCCCCTCATCGTCCCGGAGGGCTGCTGCATGGGCTGCGCCGAGCAGATCAAGCCCCGCATGCGGACCGTGCGCTTCCCCGGCCCCAACCTCTGGTACCCCGACCTCGGCGACGACACCGCGGTCTTCCACTCCCGCTCCTCCTGCGAGGACCAGGTGGAGTACTACCGCGCCCAGTGGCAGAGCGAGTACGCCAAGCCCGCCGCCCACCCGGCCACCCCCGCCTTCCCTGGCTTCGACCGCCTCCTCCTCCCCCGAGCCCGCCAGGCCCAGCTCCCTGCACCGCAGTACGAGCAGGCACCGCAGTACGAGCAGGCACCGCAGTACGAGCAGGCGCCGGTCAGGGAGTACGACCAGACCCCGGTCACGCCGTACGAGCAGGCTCCGGTCACGCTCACGGCCCCGCAGTACGACCAGGCCCACACCCCTGCCCCTGCCCCGCAGTACGACCAGCCCCCGACCCCGGCCTCGCAGTACGACCACGCCCCGGCCTCGGCTCCAGCCCCTGCTCCGACCCCGGCCCCTGCCCCGGCCCCGCAGCACGGCCAGGACCACTTCGCCGCCCCGCAGCACGTCCGGGAGGAGGCGCCCACCTCCCTGGCCACCGGCTCCGGCACCTTCTCGCCGTCCTTCGACGGCTACCGGCCGGAGTCCGAGCCGTACGCCCCGGCCCCTCAGAGCGCGCCCCCCGCGTCCGTCCCCGTCCTCGCACCCACGGCCCCTCTCGCGGCCGTCGAGGACGTCGGTCCCGCCGCCCGGGCCGCGGAGGAGCTGAGCCGCTCCCTCACCGACCGCCCGGTCTTCCACAACGCGGAGCAGGCGGCCCGCGTGATCGAGGAACTCACCGCCGCGGTCCGCAACATCGCCCTCTACCTGAACAACCCCCAGGCCCGCAGCCACCCCTGAACCCGCCCGGCCCCGGAGAACGCCGACGGCCCCTGACCGTTCCATCCGGTCAGGGGCCGTTCGTCTGCGGTGGGTGTGGGATTTGAACCCACGGTGACTCGCGCCACGACGGTTTTCAAGACCGTTCCCTTAGGCCGCTCGGGCAACCCACCCTCGCCCCGGTCCACCTGGGGCGGAGCGGGCTACAGCGTACCGGCTGCGGGGCGGGGGCGGCGATGAGATCACGGGGCGGGGGGTCGGGTTAAAGTCCCTTGTTCACAAGATTTCCACATATGGAACGCGTCATGCGCGTTTCCCGAAGGGCAGCAGGGTGCACGGCACGATCGACGGCTTCAGTTACGGCATGGTCACTCCCTTGGTGGGGTACGTGATGGCCTGCCTCGGAAGCGCCCTGGGGCTCCGCTGCACGGTGAGGTCCCTCCGTACCGACCACGTGAGGAAGCCCGGCTGGCTGGCGCTCGGCGCGGCCTCCATCGGCTGCGGCATCTGGACGATGCACTTCATCGCGATGCTCGGTTTCCAGGTGCGGGAGACCTCGATCTCGTACGACGCGTCCCTGACCTTCCTCAGCCTCCTCGTGGCCGTGGTCGTGGTCGGGATCGGCATCTTCATCGTGGGCTTCCTCGGCACCCGGCCGGCCCCGCTGCTCCTGGCGGGCCTGCTCACCGGGCTCGGCGTCGCCGGCATGCACTACCTGGGCATGGCGGCGATGCGGATGGGCGGCGAGGTGCTCTACGACCCCCTCGTCGTCGTCCTGTCCGTGGTCATCGCCGTGGTCGCGGCGACCGCCGCGCTGTGGGCGGCGGTCTCGATCCGCGGCTTCCTCGCCAGCCTGGGCGCCAGTGTGGTCATGGGCGTCGCCGTGACCGGCATGCACTACACCGGCATGGCCGCGGTCAGCGTGCGCGTGGACCACGCCTCGCACACGATGGGGGCTTCTTCGCTCCTCGACGTGCTGCCGATGCTGGTCGGTCCGCTCGTCTTCCTCGTCCTCGCCGCGGGCGTCGTGATGTTCGACCCGCTGCTGATCATGGGCGAGGACGAGCCGGGGCGCCGCAGCCACCGGAAGGACGGGTTCACCGCCTCCCGGATCGACATCGGGGACATCGGCATCGGGGCCGGGGCCGGGGACTCCAGGGTCGGGGCCGGGGCCTCCGGGGCTTGGGCCCCGGAGGGCGGGACCTACCCGACGACGTCCCGGGCCGACCACCGGAACGTGTGACGGACGAGGAGGGGAGCACCGGATGTCCGGTGCTCCCCTCCTCGTTCGCTCCCTGTCCGCCCCGCCGGTCAGCTGTCGCCGGTGCGCTCGCCCAGGGTGACGGTGGCCGTCGCGGTCTTGCCGTCACGCTCGTAGGTGATCTTCACCGAGTCGCCCGGCTTGTACGTCCAGATCTCGCTGATCAGGGTGCGGCCGCTGTCGATCGGGTGGTCGCCGAAGCCCGTGATCACGTCGCCGGCCTTCAGGCCCGCCTTCGCCGCCGGGCCGTCGGGCGTGACCGGGGCCGTGCCGCCGGAGCCCTGGGTGGCGATCGTCGCGCCCTGGCCCTTGTCGTTCATGTTCACGGTCGCGCCGATCACCGGGTACACCGGCTTGCCCGTCTTGATCAGCTGCTGGGCCACGTTCTTCGCCTGGTTGACCGGGATCGCGAAGCCGAGGCCGATCGAGCCCGCCTGGGACTGTCCGAAGCCGCCGCTGGTCGACTGGATGGCCGAGTTGATGCCGATCACCGCGCCGCTCGCGTCGAGCAGCGGGCCGCCGGAGTTGCCCGGGTTGATCGAGGCGTCGGTCTGCAGCGCGCTCATGTACGAGTTGCTGCCGCCGGAGCCGTCGCCCGAGGCGACCGGGCGGTTCTTGGCGCTGATGATGCCCGTCGTGACCGTGTTGGACAGGCCGAAGGGCGCGCCGATCGCGATCGTCGAGTCGCCGACCGCGACCTTGTCGGAGTCGCCGAGCGGCAGCGGCGTCAGCCCCTTCGGGGCGTCCTTCAGCTTCAGGACGGCCACGTCGTAGCCCTCGGCCCGGCCGACGACCTCCGCGTCGTACGTCTTGCCGTCCGAGAACGTCACGGACAGCGTGCCGCCGTCCGCCGCCGACGCCACCACGTGGTTGTTGGTGACGATGTGGCCTTCCTGGTCGTAGACGAAGCCCGTGCCCGTACCGCCCTCGCCGTCCTGGCCGCCGGACTTCGCCTGGATGGTGACCACGCTCGGCAGGGCCTTCGCCGCGACCGCCGCGACCGTCCCCGGGTCGCGCTTGAAGGAGGCCGGGGCCTGGCCCGAGGAGACCGTGGTCGAGCTGAAGCCGTTGTCGCCGCGCTCGGCCGCCCAGTAGCCGATGCCGCCGCCGATGCCGCCCGCGACGAGCGACGCGACGAGCACGGCCGCCACGAGGCCGCCGATCCTTCTGCGCGGCGCCTCGGGCGCGGGCGGGTGCGGGGCGCCCCAGGCGGGGACGGCCGGCGGGGGAGGCGGCGGCCAGCCACCGGCGGGGGCCGCGGCCGCGGGGGGCGCGGCCGGAACCGTGGCCTGGACCGCCGTCGGCTCGTCCGCCTGCGGAACGGGCTGGGGGGCCGTCTGCGGAGTCGGCTCCGGGGCGGCCTGCGGCACGGACTCCGGGGCGGGCTTCTCCAGGGACGGGGACGCCGCCGGTGCCGGGGGTGCGGGAGGCGTCGGAGGGGCGGACGGGGCAGCCGGGTCCGCCGGAACCGGCGTGCCCTCGTTCTCGGTGCTCACAGCTCGCTCTCCTCGTCGACTGCGCGGGGTCGGGGTCTCGGGATGCCCATGGGGCTCCAGGGTGCTGCACCAGCTTTTCCCACCGGACGTCAGGCCGCTGTAAGGCGGAGCTGTGCGTTCGCACCCCATCCTTTATATACGGACAGAACGGACGGGTCCCGAGGTGCTCGCGGGGTGCTCGCGGAGCCCCGCCAATGGCACCATGACGCCGTGACCCACGCACGGCAGCACCAGAACCGCGTCCCCCTCCAGGTCGTCGCCCACCGCGGCGCGTCCGAGGACGCACCGGAACACACCCTGGCCGCCTATGTGAAGGCCATCGAGGACGGCGCGGACGCCCTGGAGTGCGACGTCCGGCTCACCGCCGACGGCCATCTCGTCTGCGTCCACGACCGGCGCGTCGACCGCACCTCGAACGGCCGCGGCGCCGTGTCCGCGCTCGAACTCGCCGACCTCGCCGCCCTCGACTTCGGCACCTGGAAGGGCCGGGACGAGTCCGGCGAGATCCCCGACTGGGGAGACCCCGGCCTCACCTCCGTCCTCACCCTGGAACGGCTCCTGGAGCTGGTCTCCGACGCCGGGCGGCGGGTCGAGCTGGCCATCGAGACCAAGCACCCCACCCGCTGGGCGGGCCAGGTCGAGGAGAAGCTGCTCCAGCTCCTCCGGCGCTTCGGCCTGGACGCGCCCGCGTCCCCCGCCGAGTCCCCCGTACGCGTCATGAGCTTCTCGGCCCGCTCCCTGCACCGGATCGCGGCCACCGCGCCGACGCTGCCCACCGTCTCGCTCGCCCAGTTCGTCTCGCCCCGGCTGCGCGACGGGCGGCTCCCGGCGGGCGCGCGCATCGCCGGCCCCTCGGTCCGGATCCTCCGGCACCACCCCGCCGTGATCCTGCGGCTCCAGAAGGCCGGGCACCAGGTCCACGTCTGGACGGTGGACGAGGCCGAGGACGTCGAGCTCTGCCAGCGCCTGGGCGTGGACGCGATCATCACCAACCGCCCGAAGCAGGTACTGGCCCAGCTGGGCCGCGGCTGAGGCCGGAGCTCGGAGACCGGAGCCCTGAAGCCGGAATCCTGAGCCCTGAAGCCGGAATCCTGAGCCCTGAAGCCGGAATCCTGAGGCCGGAACCGGCCCTCTCCCGTCGCCGCTTTCCCGTCCGTCACAGGGGACAACAGCCCTGACGGGGTGTGCACCGGCGCGTTCCCCGCGTACGCGATCGTCACGAGTGCCTCATCACACGCGGATTGGCCGGTTTCCGGTCCAGTCCATTGGGGCATCCACACGGTGGCGTGGGGCAAAGGAGGTCTCGGGGGTGGCGTTGGTGGTGGCACAGGAGGTGCCCACGTCGTCGAGCATGGCCGTACCCCATGGCCCTGCGGGCGTGGGTGAGGCGAGGCACCGGATGCGGGACGAGCTGTACCGCAGCGGGGTCTCCGAATCGGTCGTCGACGACGCGGTACTGATCCTTTCCGAACTGCTCAGCAATGCCTGCCGCTACGGCAGACCGCTGGGCCAGGCGGAGCGTGGCGAAGGCGATGTGCGGGCGGCCTGGCGGGTCGACCCGGCGGGCGGCCTGCGGGTCGAGGTGACCGACGGGGGTGGCCCGACCAGGCCCGTCCCGTCGACGCCCTCGGTCACCGCACGCGGCGGCCGCGGGCTGAACATCATCGGCGCGCTGTCCCAGGACTGGGGCGTACGGGACAGCGCGACCGGCGAGGTCACCGTCTGGGTGCAGGTCACCGAGGGACACCGCCGCGAGGACTTCGCGACGCGCGTCGGCGGCGGCTCGGGCTTCGACTTCCTCGACGCGTACGACGATCTGGACTGAGCGGCAGTACGGGAGCGCGGGCGGGCGCGGCCTCATGGCCGCGCCCGCCCGCGCCGTCGTGCCGCCCCGCCTGAACGGCCCGGGGGCCCGGTGCGGCTAGGCTCGCGCCCGACACAGCACCGCACACAGCACAGCCGCGATCGGGAGAAAGCCCACCATGGCCAAGAAGCGCCCCCAGACGAAGGCCGGCAAGACCGGTCAGGCACAGGTCACGAGCGGGGAGATCCCGGTCGTCGGCGCGCGCGAGCCGTGCCCGTGCGGTTCGGGCCGCCGCTACAAGGCGTGTCACGGCCGGGCCGCCGCGCACGCCGTGACCGAGCTGGTCCAGCGCCCCTTCGAGGGTCTGCCCGGCGAGTGCGACTGGGTCGCGCTGCGCGAGCTCGTGCCGGCCGCCACCGTGCCGCTCACGCTGAAGGGCGGGCTGCCCGAGGGCGTGCCGTCCGTGACGCTCGCGACCGTGCTGCCGATGGCGTGGCCCGCGCTCCGCCGCGACGACGGCTCCGTCCTGCTCGCCCTGCAGAACGACTCCACCTCCGGCGACCTGGCCCGCGACCTCGCCGACACCCTCCAGCGCGCCCTGGAGGCGGAGCCGGGCACCCCGGTCCCCGCGCGCCGCGTGCCGGCCGAGGGCCCGCGCCTCCAGGAGCTGCTCGACGCGGACGCCCCGTTCGTTCCGGAGGTCCACACGGGCTTCGAGTTCTGGATCCCGCAGTCCGCGGACGGCGCCGACCCCGAGGTCGCCGCCTCCCTGGAGCGGGCCAACGCGGCCGCGATCCCGACCGTGAAGCTGACGAGCGTCGACTCCGCGTACTGGTGCGAGGTTCCGGACAAGAACCACCTGCGCTGGGTCATGCCGTACCCGGAGGAGAAGCTCCTCGACGCGCTGGCCCGCCTCCAGGCCGGCGAGGGCACCTCGCTCGGCGCGGACACCCGGCTCGTCGGCTCCTTCCGGGCCCACGGCCTGATGGTGCCGGTGTGGGACCTGCCGTCCTCCATGACCGCCGAGGACTGCGAGAAGCCGGCGGCCGAGTTCGCCGAGCGGCTCGCCGCGGCGCTCGCCTCGGACGCCCCGCTGACGGCGGAGGAGCGCCGGGCGCGCGGCGGCCTCACGAACCGTCAGGTGACTCTCAGCTGATACCCCAGGCGGTATCGGTGACTGACAGACCGACCGGTCGGTGACTTCCGCCACAGAGGGGTCTGCGCTCGGACAAATCCCTGTCCGAATAACCGAGATCGAATTTGCGAACAGCAGATCTCTTGTTACCGTTCTGGAAGCCCGGTCGCTGGTGCATCCCCCGTCGCCAGCGACCGGGCCTTTCCATGTCCGCCGCCGGAAGAACCGGGGCGTCCGACATTCAACTTCCTTGACTTCCCGCGGTGTTGCTTCCCGCGCGGAGCAGCAGGGGAGTGTTTCCGCCCTCGCCCGCTCCGGCGAATTCCGCGACCGCCGTATAGGCGGCGGCCGTGCCCCGGGCACGCTCCCTCGGTGATTCACAGGTGCCCGGCTCGTCCTGCGCCGGGACGGGGCAGTCCACTTGCACGGTCCGCCCGCCGGGGCCCATGAGGGTCAGAAACGCGTCGAGCTGTCGGCCCGTCACGTTCCGGTAGTACGTCCGCGCCCAGACGTCGGGCCCCTCGGTCAGGACACAGGTCTGTGCCTCGGCCCCCTCGGGCGAGGCGAGTTCCGGCCCGCAGCGCGTGACCCGCTCGGGCGCCGCCGGAACCGGGCCGGAAGGGGCCGCAGCAGAGGAAGGGGCGGCGGGAGCGGCGGAGTCCGGCGTACGGGGTCCCAGGCCGAGCCCCTTCAGCAGTCCCCCGGCCTTCGCGTCGCCCCCGGCACTCGCACCGGCCGGGCGCCCGGGATCCCCCGTCGGCTTCGCCGTCGCGACGAGGGGCAGCAGGACGGCGACCGTGACGGCGGTCCCGAGTCCGACCACGCGGAGGTTCACCGGGCTCATGGGACCCACCACCTGCTCCTGAGATCTTGGACGGTGGTGTGAACATAGCGGCGGGGTCCGGGCGCCCGGTCGGCCGCGCGCCCGTTTCCCGTACAAGTCGGACCGGGACACACCCGTTCGGGTGAACGGTCCTCTCGGGCGTGCCTCAGTGCGCCCGCCGGCTTCCGCCGCCCGGCGCGCTCGTGCTCGCCTCGACCAGGGCGTCGACCACCGCCTCGACGTCGGGCAGCCACGGCCGGGCCGAGCCCGCGAGGGGCGCCCGCTCCCAGCGGACCTGCCCGGTGCCCGCGACCGACGGCGGAAGGAGCAGATAGCCGCCCTCGCCGTGGAACCGCAGCGTGCCGGGCACGCTGTCCTTCGCGTACAGCAGCTCACCCAGCCGTTCGAGGCCGTACGGGGCGACGAGGATCGACCAGCGGGTCGGGCTCGCCACGACCGGGCCGAGCCGCATGCCCGCCGCGTCGAGCGCGGCGAGGGCCCGCGCCCCCGCCGCCGCGGGGAGGCTGACCGCGCAGGGCGCGCGGCCGCCCGTGGCGAGGAGCACCGGGGCGTCCGGGCGCCGGGTCCACCACCAGCGGACCATCCGCTCGTCCGTGGTGGCCGCGAGCAGTCCGGGGTCGTAGGGGTGCGCGCCGGGCACCGCGCAGTCGGGGTCGGGGCAGGAGCAGGCCACAGGGGTCGCACCTCCCTGGGCCGTACGGGTCGTCGCTCCCGGAGCCGTACGGGTCGTCGCTCTCAGGCCCGCGCCCGGCAGGACGGGCCAGTTCCACTCGACCGCGAAGGTGACCGCGGCGTCGAGCCTGGCGGTCCTCTCCTTGCGCCGGAACCGGAGCCTGCGTCGCCTTCCGAGGATCTCGCGCATGAGCGCTCGTTCCTTTCCGTTGAACGCCGAATCCACATCACACCATGTGCAGAACTCTTCACCGTGCGTATCAGCGCGTGCCGGGTAGGCGGGGTGCCGACCCGCCGGGGGGCGGGGCGGACCGGGCCGGTGCCGGGTGGATCCCGGGGGGACCGGGTGGAGCCAGGTCAGAGCCGGAGCGGGTCAGAACACGTTCCCCGCCACTCGGTGGCGGGTTGCGGCCTGCGGCGGGAAAGACGCCGGGGTTCCGCGTCACGTTCCGGGGCGGTGCCAACTGCCCCTGCCTGTCACCGATTACGTACCCAGCACGCTTGGAATGACGCGCTTTCAAACGACGCCAGTCGACCGCAAAAGGTGCACACCGGGGACGATTTTCGGCCAACTTCCCATGGACTTCAACCCCCTCGCACGGCCTCCCGGACACCACAAGTCCCGCGAGGACAATGCTGGACATCGTTCCTCTTCTGCGTGTACATGTGGATGCATCGAGCAGCTCGGAATGACATGGGGGTTTGCGATGCTATGGCGTCAAACGCACCGGTCGGAAAGCCGACTGCCATGAGCGCCCCACAGATGCCGAAAGTGGCCGGAATCGACTCCACGGTTCCGGGGCCCCCGCACACTACGTCGCCCCTCCACGGGGTTCCGGCGGCGGCCGGCCCCTCCGACGAGGCCCTTCCGCCCGGCGTCCTGATCCAGGACCGGCTGGCCTCCTGGGTCTCGGACCTCACCACGCTCCACGAACTCACCGAGCGGCTCATCAGGACCGCCTCCCTCGACGGGGCCCTCCGCGAGGTGCTCGGCGCCGGAGCCGCCCTCGTCGGCGCCCGCCGCGGCATGGCCGTCCTCGAACCGGCCGACGGCCACGGCCCCACCAGCACCATCGGCCTCGGCCTCGCCCACGCCGAGCTCGGCACCATCGAGACCGTCCCGCGCGGCGCCACCAGCTACGGCCGCCTCCTCGACGGACTCCCCGACCCCGCGCACCCGGAGCGCGTCCCCGACCCGATCGCCATCCGCGACGTCCGCACGGAGGAGGGCCTCGACCCGCGCCACCGCGAGGTCGCCGCCCGCCTCGGCTACGCCGCCAGCTACGCCCTCCCCCTCGCCACCGAGGAGGCCGGCCGGCTCGGCGCCCTCGTCTGGCTCTACGACGAGCCCGCCGAGCCCACCGACCGGCAGCGCCACCTCATCGGGCTCTACGGCCGCTTCGCCACCGAGCACCTCGCCCGGCTCGTCCAGGTCGAGCGCGCCCGCGTCCAGGTCTCCACCGTCGCCGAGGAGCTGCTCCCCAGCCGCCTCCCCCGCGTCCCCGGCGTCCAGCTCGCCGCCCGCCACCGCACCGGCCCCCTGGGCGGCGGCGACTGGTACGACGCGCTGCCGCTGCCCGAGGGCGCCCTCGGCCTGGCCGTCGGCTCCGTCTGCGGCACCGGACCCAGCGCGCTCGCCGCCATGGGCCGGCTGCGCGCCTCCCTGCGGGCGTACGCGGTGATGGAGGGCGAGGACCCCGTCGCCGTCCTCTCCGACCTGGAGCTGCTGCTCCGGCTCACCGAACCGGCCCGCTCGGCGACCGCGCTCTTCGCCTACGCCGAGCCCGCGCAGCGCCGCATCGTCCTCGCCGGCGCCGGGCACGCCCCGCCGCTGGTCGTCGGCGACCGCCGCACCGAGTTCGTCGAGACCTCGCTCTCGGCCCCGCTCGGGATGCTCTCCTGCTGGGAGGCGCCGAGCGTGGAGCTGTCCCCCGCACCTGGAGAAACGGTGCTTCTCTACACGGACGGGCTGCTGCGCCGTACCGGCGACGCCACGGACCGGGCCTTCGCCCGGCTCCACGCGGCCGCCGCGAGCGTGCCGAAGGCCGACCGGGGCGACCCGGGCGCCGTCGCCGACCACGTCCTGCGGACCCTGCTCCCCGAGGGCCTCGACCCGGCCGTGGAGGGGGAGGACGTGGTCCTGCTCGCCGCGCGCTTCGAGTGACCTCCGGGTGACTCAGCGGTAATGGGTCTTCCGGCCCTGGGCCCCCTTCCGTACGACCGTACGATGGTGGGGGTTCAGTGTCGTACCAAGAGGAGGCAGACCCGTGGCCGAGGAGCTCACGCCGGAGACCCCGGAAGAGACGACCGAAGAGCAGGCGATCAAGCAGCGGAAGAACGGCCTGTACCCGGGCGTGTCCGACGAGCTCGCCGAGAACATGAAGTCCGGCTGGGCCGACACCGAGCTCACCGGCCTCGCGCCGATCGCGCAGGCCGACAAGACCGCCGCCCGCCGTGCCGCGCTCTCCGCCCGCTTCCCGGGCGAGCGCCTGGTGATCCCCGCCGGGAACCTGAAGACCCGGTCGAACGACACCGAGTACGCCTTCCGCGCCTCCACCGAGTACGCGTACCTCACCGGCGACCAGACCCAGGACGGCGTCCTCGTCCTGGAGCCCACGGCCGACGGCCACGAGGCCACGATCTACCTGCTGCCGCGCTCCAACCGCGAGAACGGCGAGTTCTGGCTCGACGGCCAGGGCGAGCTGTGGGTCGGCCGCCGCCACTCCCTCACCGAGGCCGAGCAGCTCCTCGGCCTCCCGGCCAAGGACGTCCGCGAGCTCGCCGAGGCCCTCAAGGAGGCCACCGGCCCCGTCCGCGCCGTCCGCGGCCACGACGCCGGCATCGAGGCCGCCCTGACCGACAAGGTCACCGCCGAGCGCGACGAGGAACTGCGGATCTTCCTCTCCGAGGCCCGCCTCGTGAAGGACGACTTCGAGGTCGCCGAGCTGGAGAAGGCCTGCGCCTCCACCGCCCGCGGCTTCGAGGACGTCGTCAAGGTCCTCGACAAGGCCGAGGCCACCAGCGAGCGCTACATCGAGGGCACGTTCTTCCTGCGCGCCCGCGTCGAGGGCAACGACATCGGCTACGGCTCCATCGCCGCCGCGGGACCGCACGCCTGCACCCTGCACTGGGTCCGCAACGACGGCCCGGTCCGCTCCGGCGACCTGCTGCTGCTCGACGCCGGCGTGGAGACCACCGAGCTCTACACCGCCGACATCACCCGCACCCTGCCGATCAACGGCCGGTACAGCGACATCCAGCGCAAGATCTACGACGCCGTGTACGAGGCGCAGGAGGCCGGCATCGCCGCGGTGAAGCCCGGCGCCTCCTACCGCGACTTCCACGACGCCGCGCAGCGCGTCCTCGCCGAGAAGCTCGTCGAGTGGGGCCTCGTCGAGGGCCCGGTCGAGCGCGTCCTGGAGCTCGGCCTCCAGCGCCGCTGGACCCTGCACGGCACCGGCCACATGCTCGGCATGGACGTCCACGACTGCGCCGCCGCGCGCACCGAGAAGTACGTGGACACCACTCTCGAGCCGGGCATGTGCCTGACCGTCGAGCCCGGTCTGTACTTCCAGGCCGACGACCTGACCGTGCCGGAGGAGTACCGCGGCATCGGCGTCCGGATCGAGGACGACATCCTCGTCACCGAGGACGGCAACCGGAACCTCTCGGACGCGCTGCCGCGACGCGCCGAAGAGGTCGAGGCGTGGATGGCCGCGCTGAAGGGCTGATCCCCGCGTACGTTGGAACAGAAGGGCCCCCGCCGACCGACCGGCGGGGGCCCTTCCCCTTTCAGGCCGGCATGTCAGGCCAGCAGGAGCGACGGGCTGTCCCGCCACTTCAGGATCTTGTCGAAGCTGACCACCGCGCCGCCCCGGCCCGAGCGGTTGCCGAACTGGACGTGATCGGACAGCTCCTCGATCAGCCGCAGGCCCCGGCCGTGCTCGGCGTCGTCCGACGGGGCCGCCGGAGCCGCCCTGCCCGGGAAGCCCGGCCCCGAGTCCGCGACCTCGATGCGGCAGGTCTCGCCGTCCAGGTACGCCGTCACCCGGTACGCCCCGCCCGGCTCCCGGGGTCCGGCCCCGCCGCCGTGCTCGACGGCGTTGGCACACGCCTCGGTCAGCGCGACCGACAGCTCGTACGACACGTCGGGATCGACCCCCGCCGTCTCCATCGTGCCCAGCAGCAGCCTCCGCGCCAGCGGCACGCTCGCGGCCTCGCGCCGCAGATGGAGTGACCACCAGATGCTCATGCTCCAGCCTCCCGGCAGCGGCTCGACATACCGATACGTATTGCCGGAGCGGACGCCCCGTAAGCGCGGAAAGCCGTCAAGAGCGCTCGTTCGGCGGATGACCCGAGGGCCGCGCCGGTGTATGTCACCGCGGAGGGCCGGTGTATGTCACCGCGAAGAGGTCCAAGGGTGACCTTCCGGACCTGCCGCACGGCGGCCTTGTGCGTGGTGCGATGATGGGCCCGCCATGACTGCCCCCGCGCTCGCTCCACGGCTGCTGAGGGCCGCGGTGTTCACCGCGGTCTGCGTCGTGCTGTCCGCGCTGGGACACGCCCTCGCCGCCTGCGCGGGGATCGCCCTGTGGACCGTCGTGGCCGGTTTCCTCGGCGTCTTCGGGGTCACCGTCCTCTTCGCCGACCGCGAGCGCTCCCTCGGCTTCGTCGTCGGCGCCCTCGCCGGCGGGCAGCTCGGCCTGCACGTCCTCTTCGGGCTCGGACAGCGGCAGCTCAGCCTGAGCGGCCAGGCCGACGACGCCCTCGTACGGATGGCCGCCCGGCTGGTCTGCGGAGCGGGGCCGGCGGCCCTCGACCCCGCCGACGCCGCCCGGATCCTCACCGACGCCGGGATCGCCCCCGCGAGCGCGCACTCCGGCATGGGACACACGGCCATGGGACACGCGGCCGCCATGGCGACCGCGCCCGCCGGCGAGGTGCTGCCCGACCTGCCCATGCTCCTCGGCCACCTCCTGGCCGCCCTGGCCACGGGCTGGCTGCTGCGCCGCGGCGACCGTGCCCTCGGCCGGCTCGTGGAACTCTCCGAGCAGGGGGCGACGGAGCTCGCCGAGTGCGCCCTCGTGCGCTCCCTGCGGGCCGCGCTCCGCCTCGTACGGGCCCTGCTCGCCGGGCTGCCGGCGGCTCCGCGCACGGGACCGCGGCGACCCCTCCGTACCGCCGCCGACTCCTCGCCGCCACCTGCGGCCGAGGCACTCCAGCACACGGTGATCAGGCGCGGCCCCCCGGTCGCCGACTGCGTCCTCGCAGCCTGACGCGGACCGCTCACCGCTCGACGGGAGTGGGCCGCGCACGTCCGCACGCCCGAGCGGGACCTCCGTCCCCGGGCGCCGGATTCCCTCACCCCTTCCTTCGAGCCTTTCGAGTCTTCCGACTCTTTCGGGCCTTTCGAGCTGGAGTTCTTCTGCCATGAGCGTTTCCCGCGTCTCCGCCACCCGCACCGCCCTCGCCGGCGGCATCGCCCTCTCCGCCGTGGTGCTGCTGTCCGGCCCCGCCTTCGCGCACGTCGGCGTGCAGCCGGTGGGCCAGGCCGCCAAGGGTGGCTACGCGACCGTCAACATCAAGGTCCCGAACGAGCGCGACAACGCCTCCACCGTGAAGCTGGAGGTCAACTTCCCGCTCGACCACCCGCTGGCCTCCGTCATGCCGCAGCCCCTCCCCGGCTGGAAGATCGAGGTCACCAAGAGCAAGCTCGCCAAGCCGCTGGAGATGCACGGCAAGAAGATCAACGAGGCCGTCTCCAAGGTCACCTGGACCGCCGACGGCTCGAAGATCGGCCCCGGCCAGTTCCAGCAGTTCCCGCTCTCCCTCGGCCAGCTGCCGGAGGACGCCGACGAGCTGGTCCTCAAGGCGATCCAGACGTACGACAACAAGGAGGTCGTGCGCTGGATCGAGGAGCAGAAGCCCGGCGCCGAGGAGCCCGAGAGCCCGGCCCCCGTCCTGAAGCTCTCCGCCGCCTCCGCCGACGAGGACCACCACGGCGGCGCCGCCGACGAGGACGAGAAGGCCGGCCACGACGACAAGTCGGCCGACCACGAGGAGACCGCCGCCGCCTCCTCGGGCACCGACACCACGGCCCGTGTCCTCGGCGTCGTCGGCATCCTCGTCGGCGTGGCCGGTGTCGCCTTCGGCGTCCTCGCCGGCCGCCGCCGCTCGGCCTGACGGCCGCCCTCCCCATCCGACATCCGGAAGAAAAGCACCATGTCTGAAGAGAAGACGCCCGGGGCGGCCACCGCCCGTCCCGGGCGGCGCACGCCGCTGATCGTCGCGACCGCCGCGATCGTCGCCGCGATCGGCGTCGTCGCGGCCGTCGGCCTCGGCGGCAACGACGACAAGCCCGCGGGCACCGGCTCGGCCGTCGCCGAGGTCTCCGGCACCACCGACTCCACCAAGGCCGCCACCGTCCTCGACCGGCCGTTCACCAAGCCCGCGCTCGTCCTCACCGACACCAAGGGCCAGAAGTACGACCTGCGCGAGCGGACCAAGGGCAAGCCGACCCTCATCTACTTCGGCTACACGCACTGCCCCGACGTCTGCCCCCTGACGATGAGCAACATCGCCATCGCCAAGAAGCAGCTCCCCAAGGCCGACCAGGACAAGCTCCAGGTCGTCTTCGTCACCACCGACCCCGAGCGGGACACCTCCGCCGAGCTCGCCAAGTGGCTGCCCGCCGCCGGCGACCCCTCCTTCACCGGCCTCACCGGCGACTTCTCCGCCATCCAGGCGGGGGCCCGGCAGATCGGCATCGGCATCGACCCGCCGACGAAGGACAAGGACGGCAACGTCGTCTCCATGCACGGAGCCCAGGTGATCGCCTTCTCGCCCACCACCGACCAGGGCTACGTCCTGTACGGCGAGGACACGACCATCGACGACTACGCCAAGGACCTGCCGAAGATCATCAAGGGGGAGAACCCGTGACCCGCCGCACCACCGCCCTGTCCGCCGCCGTGGCGCTCGCCGCCGCGCTCGCGCTGACCGGGTGCTCGTCCTCCGACAGCAAGCCCGATCTGGAGGTCAGCGGCGCGTTCATGCCCCAGCCGGTGATGGACATGGCCGGCGGCTTCCTCACCATCAAGAACGACGGCGACACGGCGGACAGGCTCACCTCCGTCACCAGCCCGCTCTCGGACGACATCACCATGCACGAGACGAAGAACCAGAAGATGCAGCAGGTGAAGTCCTTCGACATCCCCGCGAACGGCGAGCTCTCCCTGGCCCGCGGCGGCAGCCACATCATGTTCATGGAGCTGAAGTCGAAGCCGAAGCAGGGCGAGAAGGTCAGCATCGAGCTGCACTTCGAGAAGTCCGACCCCATCAAGGTCGACGTTCCCGTCGAAGCGCCCAACCACAACCCGCAGCAGCACTGAGCTCGTTGACGGAGTGACTCAGAGATGACAACCACCGCCCCGCGCCTCGGCAACGCCCTGGCCCGGCTGCTGATCCTCGCGGCCGCGCTGCTCGGCACGCTGCTCGCCGGCGCCGCCCCCGCCTCCGCGCATGCGGCGCTCACCGGCAGCGACCCGAAGGACGGGGCGGTGGTCGCCGTCGCCCCCAAGGAGGTCAACCTGACCTTCTCCGAACAGGTCGCCATGGGCACCGACTCCATCCGGGTCCTCGACCCGTCCGGCCGACGGGCCGACACCGGCGAGATACGGGACCTGTGCAGCGGCTCCGTCGTCCGGTACGGAGTGGAGCTCCGCGCCGGACTGCCCGACGGCACGTACACCGTGGCCTGGCAGGCCGTCTCGGCCGACAGCCATCCCGTCGCCGGTGCCTTCACCTTCTCCATCGGCGCTCCCTCCGCCACCTCCGTCGCCGTGCCCGAGCAGACGGCCGGCGGCGGCCTGGTCGGCGTCCTCTACGGCATCGCCCGCTACCTCTCCTACGCCGGATTCGTCGTCCTCGTCGGCGGCGGCGCCTTCGTCCTGGTCTGCTGGCCGCGCGGCGCGAGCGTCCGCCCCGTCCAGCAGACGGTGGTCCGGGGCTGGCTGACCCTCACCGGCTCCACCCTGGTCCTGCTGCTCCTGCGCAGCCCCTACACCGGCTCCGGGAAACTCGCCGACGCCTTCGACCTGGCGGGCCTGAAGACCGTCCTGGAGACGAAGACCGGCGCCGCGCTCACCTCCCGGCTGCTGCTGCTCGGCGCGGCCGCGCTCTTCGTGGCCGTCCTCTTCGGCGCCTACACCAAGCGCACCGACCCGAAGGAGAAGAAGGACCTCGCCTTCGGCCTCGGCCTCGGCGGCGCCGTCGTCGCCGCCGGCATCGCCGCGACCTGGGCCCTGGCCGAGCACGCCTCGACCGGCCTCCAGCCCGGCATCGCCATGCCCGTCGACGTCCTGCACCTCCTCGCCGTCGCCGCCTGGCTCGGCGGCCTCACCGTGCTGCTCGTCGCCCTCTACCGGGCGCCGTTCGTCGAACGCTCCGCCGTCGACCGCTTCTCCAAGGTCGCCTTCGGCTCCGTCGCCGTCCTCGCGGCCACCGGGCTCTACCAGTCCTGGCGCCAGGTCGGCTCCTGGTCCGCGCTGACCGGCACCCGGTACGGACAGCTGCTCCTCGTCAAGATCGGCCTCATGGCGGTCCTCGTCGGCATCGCCTGGATCTCCCGCCGCTGGACCCGCCGCCTGGCGGACCCGGCTCCTCGGGAGGCGGACGAGACGAAGGCGCCGGACACGGAGGACGAGGGCGCCGACAAGACCGAGGCCCTGGACGAAACCCCGGCCGCCTCGGACGCCACAGTCGCCGAGACCGCGACCGACCCCGGCACCGACACCGACACCGACACCGACACCGACGGCAACGGCAACGCCCCGGGCACCGCAGTCATCGACCCCGACACCGCTCCCGACCCCGAGCGGGCCGCGCAGCTCGCCCGGCAGCGGGTGGCCGTCGCCACCGCCCGGCGCAAGCGGGAGCGGGACGCCGACCCCGAGCGGACCGGTCTGCGCCGCTCGGTGCTGACCGAGGCCGCCGTCGCCGTCGTCCTCCTCGCCGTGACCACCGTCCTCACCTCGACCGAGCCCGGCCGCACCGAGGAGGAGGCCGGCCGGGCCGGCTCCGTCTCCGGCCCGGCCGCCGTGCCCGACCGGCCCGTCGACATCCGGCTGCCCTTCGACACCGGCGGCGTCGACGGCAAGGGCGTCGTGCGTCTCAGCCTCGACCCCGGCCGCACCGGCGCCAACGCGCTCCACCTCTTCGTCGAGCGCCCCAACGGCAAGCCGCTGGACGTCCCCGAGATCAAGGTCGCCCTCACCCTGGAGGCGAAGGACCTGGGCCCGCTGCCCGTCGCCCCCGACCGGATCCAGACCGGGCACTGGAGCGCGAGCGGCGTCCAGTTCCCGATGCCGGGCGACTGGAAGATCCAGGTGACCGTCCGTACCTCCGACATCGACCAGACCACCATCGACAAGAACGTGAAGATCGGCTGAAGCACGTGACCGACAGCGACAACCTCGATCTCTCCCGACGACGCCTGCTCGGCACCGTCGGCGCGGCGGGCGCGGCCGGCCTCGTCGTCGGCGCGGCCGGCGGCACCGGGATCTCCTCGGCCCTCTCCGGGGACGACTCCTCCGGTGCCGGAGCCGGCGGCGCCCCGGCCCTGACCACCGTCGGCTCGACCGAGGTGATGTTTCACGGGAAACATCAGGCCGGCATCACCACCCCTCTCCAGTCCCGGGGGCATCTGATCGCCTTCGACCTCGCCCCGGGCGCCGGCCGCAAGGAGGCCGCCGCCCTGCTGCGCCGCTGGTCGGCGACGGCGAAGGCGCTGATGGCGGGCAAGGCCCCGGCCGAGGACACCGGTATCGCCCTGGACGCGGGCCCGTCCTCCCTCACGGTCACCTTCGGCTTCGGCCGCACCTTCTTCGACCGCACCGGGCTCGCCTCTCGCCGGCCCGCCGGGCTCGACCCGCTGCCCGCCTTCTCCGCCGACGCCTTGGACCCCCGGCGCTCGGAGGGCGATCTGTGGGTGCAGATCGGCGCCGACGACGCGCTCGTCGCCTTCCACGCGCTGCGCGCCGTCCAGAAGGACGCGGGCGACGCGGCCCGGGTGCGCTGGCAGATGAACGGCTTCAACCGCTCGGCCGGCGCCACCGCGAAGCCGATGACCGCCCGCAATCTGATGGGCCAGGTCGACGGCACGGGCAACCCCAAGCCCACCGACCCGGACTTCGACAGGCGGATCTTCGTCCCGGCCGGGGGCGGCGGCTCCCCCGAGTGGATGGCCGGCGGCTCGTACGCGGTGGTGCGCCGGATCCGGATGCTGCTCGACGACTGGGAGAAGCTGCCCCTGGACCGGCAGGAGAAGGTGATCGGGCGCCGGAAGTCCGACGGTGCCCCGCTCACCGGCAGCTCCGAGACCACCCCGCTCGACCTGAACAAGTTCGGTCCCGACGGGAAGCCGGTGATCCCGGACAACGCCCACTCCCGGATCTCCGCCCCCGAACAGAACGGCGGGGCGGCGATGCTCCGCAGGCCGTTCTCCTTCCACGACGGGATCGGTCCGGACGGGACGCCGGACGCGGGCCTCCTCTTCGTCTGCTGGCAGGCGGACCCGCTCCGGGGCTTCGTCCCGGTGCAGCGCAAGCTCGACCGGGGCGACGCGCTGTCCGCGTTCATCCGGCACGAGGCGAGCGGCCTGTTCGCGGTGCCGGGCGGCCCCGCCGAGGGCGAGTACGTGGGCCAGCGGCTCCTGGAGGCGTGACCACAGGGCCCGGAGCAGGCGGCGGCCGGGCCCGCACGGCCCTCCGTCCGAGGGGTGAGAGGCCTCGCTCGGGCGGCCGCCCGCCGCGGCGGCGACCATTAGGGTGACGGTATGTCCGCCACCCGGTACACCTATCTCGGCCCCGAAGGCACCTTCACCGAAGCGGCGCTGCGCACGCTGCCCGAGGCCGCGACGCGGGAACTCGTCCCGATGGTCTCGGTCCCCGCCGCCCTCGACGCCGTACGGAACGGGGAGGCCGCCGCCGCGCTCGTCCCGATCGAGAACTCGGTCGAGGGCGGGGTGACCGCGACCCTGGACGAACTGGCCTCCGGCGAGCCGCTGATGATCTACCGCGAGGTGCTCCTGCCGATCGCCTTCGCGCTGCTCGTCCGGCCCGGGACCGAGCTCTCGGAGATCAAGACGGTCACGGGCCACCCGGTGGCCCAGCCGCAGGTCCGGAAGTGGCTGCGGAAGCACCTGCCCGACGCGGTGTGGGAGTCGGCGGCCTCCAACGCGGACGGGGCGCGGCTCGTGCGGGAGGGCCGCTTCGACGCCGCCTTCGCGGGGGAGTTCGCGGCGGCGACGTACGGTCTCGAAGCACTGGTCACCGAGATCCACGACGCGGAGAACGCCGAGACGCGGTTCGTGCTCGTGGGCCGGCCGGCCCGGCCGGCGGCGCCGACGGGTGCGGACAAGACCTCGGTGGTGCTGTGGCTGGGTGACGATCATCCGGGTGCCCTCCTCGAACTGCTCCAGGAATTCGCGGTGCGCGGGGTGAACCTGATGCTGATCCAGTCCCGGCCCACGGGAGCGGGGATCGGGAACTACTGCTTCGCCGTGGACGCGGAGGGCCATATCTCGGACCGGCGGGTGGGCGAGGCGCTGATGGGCCTCAAGCGGATCTGCCCCCGCGTGCGGTTCCTCGGCTCGTACCCGCGGGCGGGTGTCGCGGTCGAGGACGTGCGGGCGCTGCGGCGGGGCACTTCGGACGTGGAGTTCATGGAGGCCTCCGACTGGCTGGCGAGGGCCCAGGACGGTCGGGCCTGATCCGATGGTGGACGAATGCTCCCGGCGGCGTGAGCGTTCGTCCACAGGTACGAACCACTAGTCCTACCTGCATATTTTTCAGTTACCCACAGAGGTTATCCACAGGACCTCGCTCAACCCTGGGGACAAGTCGACAGCTCCCCGCGACAAGGTCGACAAATCGGCCCACTCACCCCCCGCCAGCCCGTGCGCCATCCACAGAGCCCCACAGGCCCCGTGGTCAGCACCTCTCTGCCGACTCACTCGTCGGAGTGAGCAATTCCCACCCAAATGAGTGTGTGAATGCTGTTTGATCACGGAATTCCCAGGTGCGACGCAGGCGCGACGGGGGAAATCCGCGCGAGCCTCTCCGTAGTCCACAGATCGATCCACAGATCTTCCGCACAGCCTGTGGATAAGTGAATGCGGCGCCCGGTGCTCAGCATTTCTCCTCACCTCAATCCGGGCAAAACAACACGCGCGCCGTTATCCGGTGGGGGCACGCGAACGCGCACCGGTAGCCTGGTGGGGTGATTGACCTTCGCCTGCTCCGTGAGGACCCCGACCGTGTTCGCGCCTCCCAGCGCGCCCGTGGAGAGGACGTCGAGCTCGTCGACGCCCTGCTCTCCGCCGATGAGCGGCGCAGGTCGTCCGGCGTCCGCTTCGACGAGCTCCGATCCGAGCAGAAGGCGCTCGGCAAGCTGATCCCCAAGGCCACCCCGGAGGAGCGCGCCGAGCTCCTGCAGAAGGCGGAGCAGCTCAAGACCGACGTCAAGGCCGCCGAGGCCGAGCAGAACGAGGCCGACGAGACGGCCAAGCAGCTCCTGCTCCAGCTCGGGAACATCGTCCACGAGGACGTCCCGGTCGGCGGCGAGGAGGACTTCGTCGTCCTGGAGACGCACGGCACCATCCGCGACTTCGCGGCCGAGGGCTTCGAGCCCAAGGACCACCTGGAGCTGGGCGAGGCCCTCGGCGCCATCGACGTCGAGCGGGGCGCCAAGGTCTCCGGCTCGCGCTTCTACTACCTGACCGGCGTCGGCGCGCTCCTGGAGCTCGCCCTGGTCAACGCGGCGATCGCCCAGGCCACCGAGGCCGGCTTCATCCCCATGCTGACCCCCGCGCTGGTCCGCCCGCGCGCCATGGAGGGCACCGGTTTCCTCGGTCAGGCCGCGGAGAACGTGTACCACCTGGAGAAGGACGACTACTACCTCGTCGGCACCTCCGAGGTCCCCCTCGCCGCGTACCACATGGACGAGATCATCGAGGCCGACAAGCTGCCGCTGCGGTACGCGGGCTTCTCGCCCTGCTTCCGCCGCGAGGCCGGCACGTACGGCAAGGACACCCGGGGCATCTTCCGCGTCCACCAGTTCGACAAGGTCGAGATGTTCTCGTACGTCGCGCCCGAGGACGCGGAGAACGAGCACAAGCGGCTCCTGGAGTGGGAGAAGCAGTGGCTGACCTCGCTGGAGCTGCCGTTCCAGGTCATCGACGTCGCCACCGGTGACCTCGGCGCCTCCGCCTCCCGCAAGTTCGACTGCGAGGCGTGGATCCCGACGCAGGGCAAGTACCGCGAGCTGACCTCCGCGTCGAACTGCGACGGCTTCCAGGCCCGTCGCCTCTCCGTCCGCATGCGCGAGGAGAAGGACGGCAAGAAGACGGTGCAGCCGCTGGCCACCCTGAACGGCACGCTGTGCGCCGTACCGCGCACGATCGTGGCGATCCTGGAGAACCACCAGCTGCCCGACGGTTCGGTGCGGGTGCCGGAGGTGCTCCGCCCGTACCTCGGCGGCCGTGAGGTCCTGGAGCCGATCGCCAAGTGAGCCCCTTCCCCTTCCGCCTGGTCGCGACGGACCTCGACGGCACGCTGCTGCGGGCCGACGAGTCCGTCTCGGGCCGCACGCGGGACGCGCTCGCCGCCGTGACGGCGGCGGGTGCCGCGCACATCGTGGTCACCGGCCGGGCGGTGCCCTGGACCCGGCACATCCTCGACGACCTCGGCTACGAGGGGATAGCGGTGTGCGGGCAGGGCGCGCAGGTCTACCACGCCGGTGAACACCGGCTGCTGACCTCGCTGACCCTGGACCGGCAGCTCGCGGGGCTCGCCCTCTCCAAGATCGAGGCGGAGGTGGGCCCGCTGGCGCTGGCCGCCAGCCGTGACGGTCTGGACGGCGAGGTCCTGATGGGTCCGGGCTACAAGGCCCACGAGGGGCCCCTGCCGTACGTGCCCTACGAGGACCCGGCGGAGGTGTGGTCGGCGCCGCTGACCAAGCTGTACATCCAGCACCCGACGCTGTCCGACGACGAGCTGACCCGCGTCGCGCGGGGGACGGTCGGCGGGCTCGTGGACGTCGTCATGGCCGGGCCCGGCATCGTGGAGATCCTCCCGCTCGGCCTGAGCAAGGCGACCGGTCTGTCGCTCGCGGCGCGCCGGCTCGGCGTGAAGGCGGCGGAGACGATCGCCTTCGGCGACATGCCGAACGACATCCCGATGTTCGGCTGGGCGGCGCACGGCGTGGCCATGGGCAACGCGCACGAGGAGCTGCGGGCGGTGGCGGACGAGGTGACGGCCTCGAACGAGGAGGACGGCATCGCGGTCGTCCTGGAGCGCCTGCTCTCAATCTGACACCGCGAGAACCGGCACCGCGGGAACCGTACGAAGGCCCGCTCCCTTCGGGGAGCGGGCCTTCGCGGGTCCACGGCCCGCGCGGATCAACGATCCGCGCGCTCGAAGCGGCCGCGCCCGGGGGATCCCCCGTGTCCCCCGTCCAACTAGTGTGCGCCGTGCGACTGTTCGTGTACCACTGGTTTTCCCCGGGTCAGCGGGTAGCAGGCCAGGCCGATCGCCAGCGAGATCGCGTGGCCGAGGTCGGTGTAGGTGCGGTCGGTGACGAGCGGGACGAGGAAGAACGCGAGCACGCAGACGAGGTAGAGCCAGCGCCAGGGGTTCGGCAGGCGGTAGGTCAGGATCCCGATGGAGGCGGCGAGGCCGTAGCTGACGCCGATGTCGACGACGTGCGCCATGCTGCGCGGAACGTCGTGGAGCCGGATGGCCACGAGGACGACCTGCTGGCTGATGAGCGTGGCCGCGATGTGGGCGGTGGCGACGGTGAAGAGCCATTTCGGGGTGCCCAGCCAGCGTTCCACGGGGGCGTGGAAGACCTCGAAGAGCACCGTGTACAGGAGGAGGTCGGCGGGGTCCTCGATCCAGAACGCGCTGCCGAGCAGGGCCCGCACGGGGTGGTGCGCGAGCTGGTGGAGATTGCTGCTGTTGCGGTGGAGGAGGTAGGTCTCCAGGCCGTGGGGGACGAGCGCGATGACGAGGCTGGTGATCGCGATGACCGCCAGCCACACGTGCGTGCCGGGTGACGAACGCACCCACGACCTGATCGGTCGGGACGGTTCGCCACCCGGAGGGGTTTCGCCCGGAGGGGCTGCACCCGGAGGGGTTCCACCCGGGGAGGTTCTGCTCGGCACCTTTCAGTGCCTATCACCCGGAGCCGGGAGAACCTCAGAAATTGATCATGTGTCCCGCAATACCGTGGATCGCTTCCTTCACGGCCTCGCCCAGGGTCGGGTGCGCGTGGACGTTCCGGGCGACCTCGTGGACCGTGAGGTCCCACTGCTGGGCCAGGGTCAGCTCGGGCAGCAGCTCGGTGACGTCGGGGCCGATCAGGTGGGCGCCGATGATCTCGCCGTACTTCGCGTCGGCGACGATCTTGACGAAGCCGGTGGCGTCGCCGAGGCCGTGCGCCTTGCCGTTCGCGACGAACGGGAACTTGGCGACCTTGACGTCGTAGCCCTTCTCGCGGGCCTGCGCCTCGGTCCAGCCGAAGCTGGCGATCTGCGGCTGGCAGTAGGTCGCGCGCGGGATCATCGGGTAGTCGAGCTCCATCGTCTCGGCGTCCCCGATGGTCTCGGCCGCGATGACGCCCATGGCCTCGGCGGTGTGCGCGAGCATCAGCTTCGCGGTGACGTCGCCGATGGCGTAGATGTGCGGCACGGAGGTGCGGCAGCGGCCGTCGACGTCGATCGCGCCGCGCTCGGTGAGGGCGACGCCGGTGTTCTCCAGGCCGTAGCCGGAGACGTTCGGGGCGAAGCCGATGGCCTGGAGGACCTTGTCGGCCTCCAGGACCTTCTGGACGCCGTCCTTGCCGGTGACGGTCACGCGGACCTGCGGGCCGGACTCGTCGATGGCCTCGACGCGGGTGGAGGTCAGGACGTCGATGCCGAGCTTGCGGTACTGCTTCGCCAGCTCCTTCGACACCTCCTCGTCCTCCAGCGGGGCGACGCGGTCGAGGAACTCGACGATGGTGACCTTGGTGCCGTAGTTGTTCAGCACGTACGCGAACTCGATGCCGATGGCGCCGGCGCCGGCGATGACGATCGACTTCGGGGCGTCCTCGGCGAGGATCTGCTGCTCGTAGGAGACGACGCGGTCGCTGAGGGCCGTGCCCGGGAGCAGGCGCGGGGAGGCGCCGGTGGCGATGATGCAGTTGTCGAAGGTGATCGTCTCCGACGTGCCGTCGGCCTTGGCCACCTGGAGGGTGTTCGCGTCGAGGAAGGTGCCCCGGCCGTTGAACTCGGTGATCCCGTTCTTCTTCATCAGGAAGTGGACGCCCTTGACGCGGCCGTCCGCGACCGAGCGGCTGCGGCGGAAGGCCTCGCCGTAGTCGAAGGAGACCGTGCCGTCGACCTTGATGCCGAAGGTCTTCGCCTCGTGGTTGAAGATGTGGGCGAGTTCGGCGTTGCGCAGCAGCGCCTTGGTGGGGATGCAGCCGACGTTCAGGCAGACACCGCCCCAGTACTTCTCCTCGACTACCGCGACCCGCTTGCCCAGCTGGGCGGCGCGGATGGCGGCGACGTAACCGCCGGGGCCGGCTCCGAGTACGACGACGTCGAAGCGGTCTGACATGACTGACTCCCGAAGGTGGTGAGGGTGTTCGGTCCGCGTACGGCCCCACAGTAGTCCGCCGTCCCCCGCCCGGTCAGTTGTAGGATGACTGGGCAACCGGGCGACTGAGGGAGTACGGAACGGCATGGCGGCACTCAAGGCGGCGGGGCGGACCTCGCTCGTGGACTCCGTGGTGGAACAGCTGCGCACACAGCTCACCGAGGGGGAGTGGGCGGTCGGCGACCGCATCCCGACCGAGCACGAGCTCGCGCAGCAGCTCGGCGTCGGCCGCAACACCGTCCGCGAGGCGGTCCGGGTCCTCGTCCACGCCGGGCTCCTGGAGTCCCGCCAGGGCAACGGCACCTTCGTCAGGTCGACCGCCGACCCCACCGCCGTGCTCCGCGGCGTCCGCCACGCGGGCGCGGTGGACGTCCTCGAACTGCGGGTCGCCCTGGAGGCCGAGGCCGCCCGGCTCGCGGCCGTCCGGCGCGACACCCACGACCTGCTGCGGCTGCGGGCCGCCCTCACCACGCTGCGGGAGGAGGGCGACCGGAACGCGGACGCGGACCTCGCCTTCCACCTCGCGGTCGTCGGCGCCACCCACAACGCCGCCTTCGTCGAGGTGTACCGCTTCTTCTCCACGCAGGTCCACGAGGTCCTGGTGGAGGCCCTCGGCGACCGGGAGATGCCCTCGGTCGACATCGACGCCCACGAGGCCCTCGTGGAGGCCGTCGAGGCCGGCGACCCGGAGGCGGCGGAGCGGCAGGCCCGCGAGCTGCTGCGGGTGCCGATGGAGACGGAACGGGCGCTGCGGGAGCAGAACCGATGAGGACCGAGGAAGAAACCCGCATGCTCGTCGACGCCGAGGCCGGGGTCCGGCCCTCGGCCGCGGGGACGGCGGCCCGGCGCGCCCTGCTCGCGCACCCGGCGGTGCTCCTCGTCGGCATCGTCCTCGCCTCGCTCAACATGCGGGTCGCGCTCGCGAGCGTGGCGCCGCTGGTCGGCGAGATATCCGGCGCCTTCGGGCTCTCCGCCACGGCGAGCTCGCTCGTGACCTCGGTGCCGGTGCTGTTCCTCGGCCTGGGCGCCCTGGTGGCGCCGTCGCTGGGCCGCCGGTTCGGCACCGAGCGCGTGCTGTTCGCGGCGCTCCTGCTGCTCGGAATCGGCATCCTCGCGCGCGTGCTGCCGTCCGTGTACGCGCTGTACGCCGGCGGGGTCCTCGTCGGCACCGCGATCGCCCTGCTCAACGTGCTGATGCCGGGCCTGATCAAGCGTGACTTCCCGGACCGGGCCGCGTCGATGACCTCGGTCTACACGGGCGCGATGATCGCCGGCGCGACGGCCGCCGCGGCGGCCGCGGTCCCCCTGGAGAACGCCCTGGGCGGCGGCTGGGAGGCCTCCCTCGGCTTCTGGTCGCTGCTCGCCGCCGTCGCGGCCCTCGCCTGGCTCCCGCAGGTGCTGATCGCCCGCGGCCGCACGGGACACGAGGTACGGGCCGTCCCGGCCGGCGGCGCCCGCCCGGTGCGCGTCTGGCGCTCGGCGCTGGCCTGGCAGGTCACCCTCTTCATGGGCCTGCAGTCGCTGTGGACGTACGTGCTGATCGCCTGGATGCCGACGATCTTCACCGACCACGGGATGAGCCGCTCCACGGCCGGCATGATCTTCGCCTTCAACAACCTGACCCAGGTCGCCGGCGCCTTCGCGGTGCCGCTGCTCGCCGGCCGGATGCGCAGCCAGCGCCCGCTGATCGTGCTGGTCACGACGCTCGTCGCGGCCGGTTACGCCGGACTGGCGGTGGCCCCCGTGGAGGGCGCCTGGCTCTGGTCGGCGCTCCTCGGCATCGGCCAGGGCGGTGGCATCGGCCTCGCCCTGACCCTGATCGTGCTGCGCGCCGGCGACGCGGCGACCGCCGCCAGGCTGTCCGGGATGGCCCAGACGGTCGGCTATCTGATGGCCGCCGCCGGGCCGCTGGCGGCCGGCGCCCTCCACCAGGCCACCGGCTCCTGGACCCTGCCGATCTGCGGCGTCCTCGGCGTCTGCGCGACGGCCCTCGCCGTCGGCCTCCTCGCGGCCCGGAACCGGACGGTCTGAGGGCGGGGCGGGGGCGGTACGGCTCCGGGTGGGGCCTCCCGGGGCCGGGCGACGCCCCTCGGAGCCGTACTCCTTCCGCCTCCGCCGGTCCTACTCCTCGCCGGCGAGGGTCAGCTTGCGCAGCTTCTGGCCGGCGAACCAGGTCGCCACGACCGTGACCGCCACGAGGAGCGTCACCGCCGTCGTCAGCCCGACCTCGGAGGTGACCAGGCCGTTGCCGGTGACCTTCTGCGCCAGGGCCAGCGCCCACTGCTGGACGCTGAGGGTCTTCGCGCCGGAGATCAGGGAGCCGAAGAGGGCCTCCCACACCAGGGCGTAGACCAGGCCGATCACCACGGCGTGCCGGCTGACCGTGCCGAGCAGCAGGAACAGGGCGCTGTAGGCGATGGAGGCGACCAGCGTGGCGACCGTGTAGGCGACGGCGACCTGCTGCCCGTTCCCGTTCAGGATGAAGCCGGCGATCAGCGTCGGGACGGCCGAGAAGACCATGGTGACGGCGATGGCCACGATCAGCTTGGTGGTGATGATCGTCGTCCGGTTCACCGGCTTGGAGAGCAGGTAGACGATGGAGCCGTCGTCGATCTCCGGGCCGATCGCGCCCGTGCCGGCGATGACGCCGATCAGCGGGACCATCGTGGCCAGCGCGAAGCCGCCGAGGAGGTCGGCCGCGACCTGGTCGTCCGCGCCGTTGAGCACGCGGACGGCCGCGGCGATGAGCAGCAGCAGGGCGGGCAGCAGGAAGAGGATCGCCGCCCGGCGGCGGCCGAGGAGGGCCCGGTAGGTGAGCCGGGCGACCGTGGGGTCGTACATCGGGGTCGTGCTCCTTTCAGGCCGCGACGAGATACGAGAAGACGGATTCGAGGGACTCGTCGGAGGGCGAGACCGTCAGGAGGCGGATGCCCCGCTCCCGCGCGACCTTCGGCAGCAGTTCGGTGAACCGCCCGAAGTCGACGGCCTGGATCCGCAGTCCGCCGTCCACCGCGTCGACCTCGATGCCGGCCGTGGACGGGTCGGCGATCAGCGCGGCGGCCAGGGCCCGGTCGTCGCTGGAGCGGACGAGGTAGCGGTGCGGCCGGTCCGTCATCAGCCGGCGGATCTTGCGGAAGTCGCCGGAGGCCGCGTGCCGTCCGGCCACGATCACCTCGATGTGCGAGGCGAGCTGCTCGACCTCCTCCAGGATGTGCGAGGAGAACAGGACCGTCCGCCCGTCGGCGCCCATCCGCCGCAGCAGCTCCATCAGCTGCATCCGCTGGCGCGGGTCCATACCGTTGAACGGCTCGTCGAGCAGCAGCACGGACGGCTCGTGGACGAGGGCCGAGGCCATCTTCACGCGCTGCCGCATGCCCTTGCTGTACGTGGAGATCTTGCGGTCCTGGGCGTACTCCATCTCGACGGTGGCCAGGGCCCGCTGGGCCTCCGCCGCGCCGAGGCCCTGGAGCTCCGCGTTGGCCACGACGAACTCGCGGCCGGTGAGGAAGTCGTACATCGCCTCCCGCTCGGGGACGACGCCGACGGAGCGGTAGACCGACTCGTTGCGCCAGACCGGCTGGCCGTCGAGGGTCACGCTGCCGGTGGAGGGGTCGAGGAAGCCGCCCATCATGTTGATGAGGGTGGACTTCCCGGCGCCGTTGGGGCCGAGGAGGCCGGTGACGCCGGGGCCGATCGACATCGTGATGTCGTTGACCGCCACCACGTTTCCGAACCAGCGCGAGACGTGGTCGATGTGCAGGGTGCTCACAGTCCGACCTTTCGGTAGCGGGCCATCAGGATGCCGTAGCAGGCGGCTACGAGGCCGAGGATGACCAGCAGGTAGACCACGCCGACACCGGCGCTGACCTGCATCTCGGCGGGGAAGGAGGCGGGTGCGCCGAGGAACGCGTTCTGCAGGCCGATGACGAGGGTGAGGGGGGAGAAGAGGCCGAGCCAGACGATGGCGCCGGTGTTCTCGGTGGCGTAGGAGATGCCCTGGAGCGTGGTGACCGCGCCGTAGGAGATGACGAGGACGGCGATCACGGCGGCGACGCCGAAGCCGCGGCGCGGGGTGAGCGCGGCCATGACCAGGCCGAGGCCGGCGAAGAGCACCGACAGGACCGCGACGGAGACGAGGCCCTGGCCGAACATCTTGGCCTGCTCGGCGAAGTCCATCTTGGCCAGCATCGAGCCGATCCACATGATGAGCAGCGGGGTGGCGGTGAGGACGAAGAGCGCCGAGGCCATCGCGCCGAACTTGGCGAGCACGTAGTCCACCCGCTCGATCGGGCGCGAGAAGTACAGCGGGACCGTCCGGAACCTCAGGTCGCGGGAGACCGACTGCGGGGCCTGGGAGGCCAGGAAGACCGCGACGACGAGCTGGAGGAGGACCGCGTACTGGGTGTACTCCACGAAGAGCTTGTCGGCCTTGGTGTACACCGAGATGGCCACGATGATCAGCGCGGGCGCGCACATCACCGCGAAGAGCAGCATCGGCAGCACCTTCGACTTGGCGCTGCGGCCGAGGCCGTACGCGCCGCGCAGCGACTGCGAGAACAGCGACCTGCGCGCGTACGCCCGGCCGAGGCGCGGGCCGTCGTAGGACCGGTAGCCGATGTTGTGGATCCGGGTCGCGTCGGGGGTCCGGTTCGCGTCGGGGGTCGGGGTCGTGTCGGGGGCCTGGGAGCTCATCGAGCCGGCACCTCCTCCTGGTCCGTCGCCTTGAAGACCTCGGCGATGTGGTGGCGGCGCTGCTCCATGCGGACGAGACCGAGACCGAGGCCGGCGACGGTGTCCCGCACGAGGTCGTACGTCTCCTCGCCGGGGGCCTCCAGGAGCAGGATGTGGCCGGCGCCGGGCAGGCCGTCCTCCACGCCGGGGTGGAGGGTGACACCGGCGGCGGTGAGGGCGTCGCGCAGGGCGCCCGTGCCGTCGGGGTGACTGTCCGAGTCGGTGACCTCGACCGCGAGCGTCGTGGTGGTCCGGGTGAAGTCGCTGGTGGAGCTGGAGCGGAGCAGCTTTCCGCCGTCGATGACGACGACGTGGTCGCAGGTGCGCTCCAGCTCGCCCAGGAGGTGCGAGGTGACGAGGACGGAGATGCCGAAGTCGGTCCAGACCCGGCGGATCAGGCCGAGCATCTCGTCCCGGCCGACCGGGTCGAGGCCGTTGGTCGGCTCGTCGAGGAGGACCAGCTTCGGGTCGTGGACCAGCGCCTGGGCCAGCTTCACCCGCTGCTTCATGCCCGTCGAGTAGCCGCCGATCGGGCGGTAGCGCTCCTCGTACAGGCCGACGTGGCGCAGGGTGTCGGCGGTCCGCTCGCGGGCGGCGGCCGGGGGCAGCCCGGACATCCGCGCCATGTGGACGACGAGCTCGGTGGCCGAGACGTCCGGCGGGAGGCAGTCGTGCTCGGGCATGTACCCGACGCGCTCGCGGATCTCGGGGCCGTGCGTGCGGACGTCGAGACCCAGGACCCGGGCGCTGCCCTCCGTGGCGGGGGAGAGCCCGAGCAGGATCTTGATCATCGTGGACTTGCCGGCTCCGTTGGCACCCACAAGTCCGGTCACACCGGGCCCGATGTCCAGGGAGAGCCGGTCGAGAGCGGTCACCCGGGGGAACCGCTTGCTGAGGCTTTCGGTGGCGATCACAGTCACGCTTCGACGGTAGTGGTGTGCGCCACAGCAGTCGTCAGCCCAACGGCTCGGTCCTTCTCCGACTACAGGAGTACAAGCCCGTAGGGGCGTCGAGACGAAAGTCTTCGACGCGGGGGTCGGCCGGTCTTCCGCAGAGGACTTCGACCGGTCTTCCGACGGACTTTTCCACAGGGTCGCCGTCCGACCCCTTGACGCAGCCGCCGGGCATTGTCACATTCATCGGTGTCAAGTTACGAACGCGTAGCGCAGCCGGGCGCTCACACGGGACGGCGGGTGGCATGGCCTCAGCAGTGACAGGCGAACTCTCCGCGGAGCTGCGGGGGTTCAGGGAAGTACAGCGGCTCTCGTACGAGTGCGCGGAAGCCGTCGCGGCCCAGCTCAAGCCGGGCGTGACCGAGCGCGAGGCCGCCCGGATGCAGCGGGAGTGGCTGTACGAGCGGGGGGTGCGGGACTGGTTCCACCGGCCGTTCGCCTGGTTCGGGGACCGCACGGCCTTCGTGGACTTCAAGATCCCGCTGCAGTTCTTCCCCACGAACCGGCGCCTCGAGGCGGGGATGCCGTTCATCCTCGACATGGCGCCGGTCCACAAGGGATACACGGCCGACATCGGCTACAGCGGCTGCCTGGGCCTCAACCCCCTGCACGACAAGCTGCTCGCCGACCTGGAGGCCCACCGCGAGCTGATCCTGCGCGAGGTCCGCGAGCGCCGTACGCTGCGCGAGATATACGAGGACGTGGACCGGCTCATGGTCCGCCAGGGGTACGCGAACCGGCACCGGGCCTATCCGTTCGGCGTCATCGCCCACAAGGTCGACCGGGTGAGGGAGCGCCGCTGGGCTCCGACGCTCTTCGGCTTCGGCACCCAGTCGCTCAAGGGCCTGGCGAGCGACGCCGTGCACGGCCACCGGGACGGCTGGTCGCCGCTCTGGTCGCCGTACAAGTTCTCCGACCACCCGCCCGTGCCCGGGCTGTGGGCGGTCGAACCGCACCTCGGATTCCGGGGGACGGGCGCGAAGTTCGAGGAGATCCTGGTCGTCACCGACTCCCGGGACCCCGAGCAGAGCGCTTTCTGGCTGGACGACGATCTGCCGCACGTGCGGCGCTGGAACGAGGGAGCGGTCTGATGGCGGGAATCGCCGGACTTGACGGGGCGCGGGAGCGCTGGGTCCGGACGGGCGGGATCGAGCTGTGCGTCGCCGAACTCGGCGACACGGACCGGCCGACCGTCCTCCTCGTGCACGGGTACCCGGACTCCAAGGAGGTGTGGTCGGAGGTCGCGGTCCGGCTGTCCGAGGAGTTCCACGTGGTGCTGTACGACGTCCGGGGGCACGGCCGGTCGACGGCACCGGCGCCGCTGCGCGGCGGTTTCACCCTGGAGAAGCTGACGGACGACTTCCTCGCGGTCGCCGACGCCGTCAGCCCGGACCGGCCGGTCCACCTCGTCGGCCACGACTGGGGTTCGGTGCAGTCCTGGGAGTTCGTCACGGTGCCGCGCACCGAGGGCCGGATCGCCTCCTTCACCTCGATGTCGGGTCCCTCGCTCGACCACTTCGGGCACTGGATCAAGCAGCGGATGACCCGGCCCACCCCGCGCCGGGTCGGGCAGCTCCTCGGCCAGGGCGCCAAGTCCTGGTACGTGTACATGCTGCACACGCCCGTGCTGCCGGAGCTGGCCTGGCGCGGGCCGCTCGGCAAGCGCTGGCCGAAGGTCCTGGAGCGGATGGAGAAGGTCCCGGCCGGCGACTACCCGACGCCCTCACTGCCGAACGACGCGGCGCACGGCGCCTGGCTCTACCGGGACAACGTCCGGTCCCGGCTCGGCAGGCCGCGCCCGGACGCGTACGCGCACGCGCCCGTGCAGCTGATCACGCCGACCGGTGACGCCTTCCTCTCCGAGCGGCTCTACGACGACCTGGGCAGCTGGGTGCCGGAGCTGACCCGGCGCACCCTGCCCGCCAAGCACTGGGTGCCGCGCACCCGGCCGGACCAGCTGTCCGCCTGGATCGCCGAGTTCGTCCGGGCCAACGAGGACGCGGCGGCCAGGGCCCCGAAGCCGGTGGCGGCGACGGCCGCGAAGGGCGGTGTGAAGCCGGAGTACGCGGAGCGCTTCGGCGGCCAGCTGGTCCTGGTCACCGGGGCGGCCAGCGGCATCGGCCGGGCCACCGCCTTCGCGTTCGCGGAGGCCGGCGCCCGGGTGGTGGCCGTGGACCGGGACGCCGAGGGCGCGGCCCGCACGGCCGAGATGGCGCGCCTGATCGGCGCCCCGGAGGCCTGGGGCGAGACGGTCGACGTCTCCGACGAGCAGGCGATGGAGAAGCTGGCCGCGAAGGTGGCGGGCGAGTACGGCGTCGTCGACGTCCTGGTCAACAACGCGGGCATCGGGCTCACCGGCTCCTTCTTCGACACCTCGGCCGAGGAGTGGAAGCGGGTCCTGGACGTCAACCTGTGGGGCGTCATCCACGGCTGCCGCTTCTTCGGCGCGCAGATGACCGAGCGCGGCCAGGGCGGCCACATCGTCAACACCGCCTCGGCGGCGGCCTTCCAGCCCTCCCGGGCGCTGCCCGCGTACAGCACGTCGAAGGCGGCGGTGCTGATGCTCAGCGAGTGCCTGCGCGCCGAACTGTCCGGCCACGGCATCGGGGTGTCGGCGATATGCCCCGGCATCGTCAACACGAACATCACGGCGACCGCGCGGTTCGCCGGGGTCTCGGACGCGGCGGAGGAGAAGCGGCGGCAGCGGAAGGCCTCCCGGCTGTACGGCCTGCGGAACTACCCGCCGGAGAAGGTCGCGGACGCGATCCTGGGGGCGGTCCTGCACGACCGGGCCGTCGTCCCGGTGACCCCAGAGGCCCGGGGCGCCCACTTCCTGTCCCGGCTCAGCCCGGGATCCCTGCGGGCGCTGGCCCGCTGGCAGCCGCCGGCGTAGGGACCGGCGGTCGTACGATCCCTCTCGTCAGGAGGGGCCCCGCGGTGACGGGGTGGAGGACGCGGCCGGTGGGAGCGGGTTTGTCCGAGCAGTCAGCACAGCCGGAGTACCGGATCGAGGATCTCGCCCATCACAGCGGGGCCACGGTCCGGACGATCCGCGCCTACCAGGACCGCGGCCTGCTGCCCCGCCCGGAGCGGCGGGGCAGGTCGAACGTGTACGGGGACGCGCACCTCGCCCGGCTCCACCAGATCGCCGACCTCCTCGACCGGGGCTACACCCTGGCCTCGATCAAGGAGCTCCTGGAGGCCTGGGACACCGGCCGGGGGCTCGGCGGTGTCCTTGGCCTGGTCGCCGAGGTCCACGGGCCGTGGACGGACGAGGAGGCGGACCGGATCTCCCGCGCGGAGCTGGACGCCCGCTTCGGCGGCACGCCGGACGAGGAGGCCATCCGGGAGGCCGTCGAGCTCGGCGTACTGGAGCGGCTGCCGGGACGGGAGGGCGAGGAGTACCTCGTACCGAGCCCTCAAGAGCTGGCGGTGGCGGCCGAGTTGTACGCGGCGGGCGTGCCGCTCGCGGCGATCACCGGTCATCTGCGGGAACTTCGGGATCAGGTCGAGCACATCGCGTCCCGTTTCCTGGAGTTCACGACCGAGCACGTCTTCGCGCGCTATCTGGAGCACCGGCCTCCGACGGACGCGGACGCGACCGAGGCGGCGACGATGGTGCGTCGGCTCAGGCCGCTCGCCCAGCAGACGGTGGACGCCGAACTGGCGCGGGCCATGCGCCTGTTGGCCACCCGGCACCTCCAGATCCATCTGTCCCCGGAGCACCCCCCGGTGAAGGACGACCAGCCGCGCGCGGTGTCGCTCCCCGCCGGGACGATACGGGCCGTGCAGAGCCTGGTCGGGGCGGAGGGCGTCGAGGCCTTCATCACGGCGGCCACGGAACGAGAGGTGCATAAGAGAACATTGGATGCTCTTGCTTCAAGTCACCCGACGGGCGACCAGCCCGGCCAATTCGCCTGAAAGCGCGGTTCCGTTGTCCACAGAATCATCAACTCGCCTGTGGATAACCACGCTTGGTTGTGGATCAAACCTGTCCGCCGAAATTCGATGGTGAGGCGCGTCACCCTCCGCCATCCTGGCGGAATGCATCAGACACGCACGGTGAAGGTGTCGAAGTACCTCTCCAAGCATCTGCGCCACCAGCCCGAGCGCATCGGACTCGTCCTCGACGCGCACGGCTGGACCGAGATCGACGCCCTGCTCCGGGCCGCCGCGGAGCACGGCTTCCCGATCACCCGCGAGGAGCTCGACCACGTCGTCGCGACCAACGACAAGAAGCGCTTCGCGATCGAGGGCACCCGCATCCGCGCGAGCCAGGGCCACACCGTCACGGTCGACCTGGACCTGCCGGCCGCCGAACCGCCCGCGTACCTCTACCACGGCACGGTCGCGGACCGGCTCCCCGCGATCCGGGCGGAGGGGCTGCGGCCCATGGCCCGCCACCACGTCCACCTCTCCCCCGACCGGGAGACGGCGACCCGGGTCGGCGCGCGCCGGGGGCGGCCCGTCGTGCTGAGCGTGGACGCCGGTGCCATGCGGCGGGCCGGACACGTCTTCCACGTCAGCGCCAACGGGGTGTGGCTGACGGACGCCGTCCCGCCGGAATTCCTCCGGTTCCCCGCCTGAGGCATGATCGGCCGCATGGCACACCCGCACCTGCCCAGCACCGAAGCAGCCGTCAGCGCCATCCGCGAGATCGCCCAGGAGTTCCACCTGGAGATGACGGTGACCGACGACATCGGCGCGGACCGGACCTCCCGGCGCACCTCGTCCGGCGCGTTCGCCGTCCTGGACCCCGACGGCTCGCTCCCCCACGAGGCCTACGTCGAACTGGGCGGCTCCCCCGCCGTCACCGTCCAGGTCTTCCCCGAGGACGACGCCCTGATCACCGTGGACGGCATCGCCTTCGCGGACGTGCCCCGCGACGCCGTCCCCGCCTTCCTCCGCTCCGTCCACGGCGGCCTCGCGCACGTGAAGGGCCGGTTCTTCCCGCCCGGTTGGTGGCTGATCGTCCCGCTGCCCGGCGACGAGACGTACAAGGAGCTGGTCACGGGAGTCACGCTCACCCCCTGGATGAGCGCCCGCGTCCGCTGACCGCCGTGGGCCCGGAGCCCTGACCCGTCCGCCGGGCGCCGTGCGCCCGGCGGAGCGGGGCGGCCGTTCAGGAGGAGAGGCGGTTCAGTGCCGCGGCCGCGATGCCTTCGACGGAGGCCGGGGCGCCGGCGGGCCGGCCGGAGAGCTCGACGACGGCGACCCTGGTGCCGCTGCGCAGGACCGCGACCCCGCCGCTGACGGCGCCGTCTCCGTTGTGGGCCGGGTACCAGTGGCCGGTGCCGCCGGCGGTGGTCAGGGTGTGGGCCGCGCCGTAGTACCAGTGGCCGGCGGGCTCGTCCTGGCAGTCCTGGACGAGCGCGACGAGCTGCTTCTCCCAGGTGGCGGCCGCGGCCTTGGTGGGGGCGCTCGCGGCCGACTCGGTCAGCAGGCCGTCGGTGGTGAAGGTCCAGCTCACGGACGCGTACGCGGTGGCCTTGCCCTTGGTCAGGTCGCGCATGGTCTCCTCGCCGGAGCACGCGGACAGCGCCTGGCGTCCGGTCAGCGCGACGGTCGCGCCGACCGGGTGCAGACCCTGCCGGGAGAGGTCCTCGCTCTGGACGAGGCCGGCGGAGCCGACCCCCGGCGCGACGGCCGCGGCCGGGCGGGCGGCGGTGCGGTGGGCGACCCCGGCGGCGGTGGCCGACTGGGCGCCGACGACGGTGGTCGTGATCAGCGCGGCGGCGAAGCAGGCCGCGGCGGCGACCCGGTTGCGGCGGACGGACTTCTGCTGGACGTTCTTGTTCTCGTTCATCTGGTCCCCCTGTTGGTCGGGACGCCTGCTGCGTCCTCGTACAACCGGGGTGATGCCGCGGCAGGAGGGAAAGTTGGAGCCCTGAACCGCTGTTTCACAGCTGTGACAGAGCGGCCCTGACGACGCGGTCCATCGCGGCCGTCCCCAGGCAGGCGTCGACCTCCAGCACCCCGTAGTGGGTGCCGCTGCGCAGCACGGCGATGCCGCCGCAGGGCTCCTCGCCCTCGGGCGCTGTGCCGGTGGTGTTGAGGGATCCCCGGTAGGCGCCCATCCAGCTCGCGGTGACGTCCGGGGCGAGCCGCACCGTCGTGGTCCTTCCGTAGACCCAGTGCCCCGGCGTCTCCTCCTGGCAGGGCTCCTGCTCCAGCAGCAGGCGCTGGGCGAAGTTCTGCGCCAGGGAAGGGCTCCGGGCCTCGGCGGCGACCTCGCGGGCGACCTGGCCGGCGACGCCGTCCGCGGCCAGCGTGGGGTCGTCCGGGTTGGTACGGGTGCTGGTCATCAGTCCGCGGAAGTGGGCACCGGGTCCGCCCAGGGTCTCGGTGAGGGTCTTCTCCCCGGTGCAGTCCGCGTTGGCGTAGTTCCCGTCGCCGTACCGGTCGGTGACGTGGATCCGTCCGACGCCGATGTCCGGGCCGAAGGCCGCGGGTTCCAGAAGGTTCGCCGTCGTCAGCGGCCCGGTCGCACCGGTCGGCGAGGCGGAGCCGGAGGCCGGCGAGGCGGAGCCGGAGGCCGAGGGCCCGGGCGTCGGGACGGACGCGCCGGGCGTCGGGAGGGCGGACGTGCCCCGGGACGCACCGCCGGCCGCGGCACCCGACCGCGCGGCCGGGTGCGCGTCGGCCCCGGGGGGCGGCGGCAGGACGAATCGGCCGGTCACCAGCCCGAGCGCGGCGGCCGCCACCAGAGCGGCGACGGCGGACCGGTACCGGATGACGGCGCGACCGCCGCCCCGAGCGGGACCGCCGTTCACCGACCGGGGACCAGGCGCTCGCGCATGAAGCGGCGGGCCTGGTGGATGCGGTCCTTGACCGTGCCCAACGGGGCGTCCAGCTGCTCGGCCACCTGGACGTAGGTCAGGTCGCCCAGGTCGCGCAGCACGAAGGACTCCACCAGGGCGGGGTGCTGCCGCTCCAGCGCGGCCAGCGCCTCCATCAGGTCGAGCCGGGTCCCGGCGATGACGCTGGTGGTGCGCGGGTCGACGGACTCGGGGAGGTCGGCGTGGCTGTCCTCGGCGCGCCGGCGCATCGAGCGGTAGGTCGACCGGGCGGCGTTCGAGGCGATCACCGTCACCCAGCCCAGGAAGGAACCGTGGCCGCCGTACTCGCCCAGGTGCTTGCTGATGGACAGGAGCGCGTCCTGCGCGGCCTCCTCCGCGTCGGCGTGGTGGGGCAGGAAGCGCGAGCAGCGGCGCAGCACCACCGGCCGCAGTTTGGCCAGCAAGTACTCCATCGACCCCGGGTCCCCCGCCTGAGCGGCCGTCACGAGCCGCTCCAGCTCGCCTTCTTCGAACACTCGAATCCCCCCGGTTCGTGCCGCCTGGCATCCCGCCCGCCGAACGGGCGTTCCACACCCCCGCCGACTCCGGCAGAATGCTGCCACATGCGCAAGCTCGGCCGTTACCTCCTCCTGGAGCGGCTCGGAGCCGGCTCCTTCGCGACGGTCTGGAAGGCCTACGATCCGGAGCTCGACACCGAGGTCGCCGTCAAGGTGCTGGCCGAGAACTGGGCCGCCAACGCCGATGTGCGCGAGCGGTTCCTGGCGGAGGCGAGGCTGCTGCGCCGCATCGCCAGCCCGCGGGTGGTCCGGGTACACGACGTCGGGGTGCAGGAGGACCAGCCCTACTTCGTCATGGACCTCGTCCGCGGCGGCACCCTGGAGGACCGGGTCGGGCAGTGCGACCCGCAGGAGGCGCTGCGGCTGGCCGCGGAGGCGGGCTACGCGGTCCAGGTCCTGCACGAGGCGGGTGTGGTGCACCGCGACGTCAAGCCGTCCAACCTGCTGCTCTCCACCGGCCCCGCGCCCGCCGCGGTGCTGGTGGCGGATCTGGGCAGCGCGAAGCAGCTGGCCGACGCGTCCGGGCTGACGGTGACCACGGGCACGCCCGCGTACATGGCACCGGAACAGGCCTTCCAGACCGGCGGGTTCGACGGGAGGGCCGACGTGTACGCGCTGGCCGTCGTGGCCTACGAGCTGCTGACCGGGCGGAAGCCGTTCGGCCCGGGCGGACGCGCCACAGCTCTGATGACCGACCAGCCGTCCGCGTCGACGCTGCCGGCGCTCCCTGCCGGAGTGGAGCTCCCACCCCACGTCGACCTGCTGCTGCGGGCCGGGATGTCCGTCGAGCCGGCGGACCGGCCGCCGACCGCCCAGGCCTTCGCGGACGCGCTGCTGGCTCCGGTGCCGCGGGCCCAGCCCCTGGAAGGCCCCGGGTGGCTGACCCCGCGCGCGGTCGGTCTGGCGTCGGGCGCGGTGTTCACGGCGACGACCCTGCTGAGCTGGCTGCGGCGCTGAATCCGGCGGGAACGGGGTGGGCGGCCCCGGTGCAGCCGCGAGCCGCCCGCCGACGGCTGCCGTAGGGTCGGTGGCATGCGCCTGAGCACCGTGATCCTGCCCATCCACCGATGGAGCGAGGGACAGAAGATCTGGCGGCGTGCCGAGGACCTCGGGTTCCACGCCGCGTACACCTACGACCACCTCTCCTGGCGGAGCTTCCGCGACGGCCCGTGGTTCGGCGCGCTGCCCACGCTCACCGCGGCGGCGACGGCCACCGAGCGGCTCCGCCTCGGCACCCTCGTGACCTCTCCGAACTTCCGGCACCCGGTGACGCTCGCCAAGGAGCTGATCACGCTCGACGACGTCTCCGGCGGGCGGATCACCCTCGGCATCGGCGCGGGCGGCAACGGCTTCGACGCCACCGCGCTCGGGCAGGAGGCGTGGACGCCGAGGGAGCGGGCCGACCGGTTCGGCGAGTTCGTGGCGCTGCTCGACCGGCTGCTCACCGAGGACGCGGTGTCGGAGCGGGGCACGTTCTACTCGGCCGACGAGGCGCGGAACATCCCCGGCTGCGTCCAGCGCCCGCGGCTGCCCTTCGCGGTGGCGGCGACCGGGCCGCGCGGGCTGAAGCTGACCGCGAAGTACGGGCAGGCGTGGGTGACCACCGGCGACCCGAAGCTGTACGAGGAGGGGACCCCCGAGCAGTCGGTGGCGGCCCTGCGCGGCCAGGTCGACAAGCTCGGCAAGGCGTGCGCCGAGGCCGGGCGGGACGTCGCCGAGCTGGACAAGATCCTGCTGACCGGCTTCACCCCGGACCGGGGTCGGCCGCTGGAGTCCGTGGACGCCTTCGTCGACTTCGCCGGACGCCACCGCGAGCTCGGCTTCACCGAGATCGTGATCCACTGGCCGATCGCGGACTCCGACTTCGCCGCCGACCAGACCGTCTTCGAGAACATCGCCACCGAGGCGCTCGCCCAGCTGGGCTGAGCCTCACCCCCTGACCCGCCCCGCGCCGGGGCGGGTCAGGCCGTACGCCACGCGTGGCTCCGCCACAGCGCGAGCATGACCGGGGAGTCGGCCGGGGCCGGGCGGGCCGGGCAGACGTCGAAGTGGGTGACCCGGCAGGTGTCGGACGGCACGGCGGAGCCCAGATTGACCGCGGTCCCGTCGCCCGCGACGCGCCAGCGTCTGCCCGCCGGGACGAGCCCGGCCGTCAGCTCCCCGGGCTCCAGCAGGACCCGGCGCCCCCACACCGTACGACGCCACTCGGCACGGGCCCCGCACCGGTCACAGACCACGAGGGCCGACGCTTCGGAGGAAGCGGAAGACGCGGAGCACCCGGAGGACGCGGAGAGCGGCGACCGCTGCTGCGGTACGGACCCCACGGAGCGGGCCACGTCGCGTACGGCGCCCCCGGCGCGGGGCCTCGGGCGGGACACGAGGTCGGTCAGCCCGGCCAGGACGTCGCCGACCAGCACCGGATCCCGTACGGGGTGGGCCGCTCCGACCCGCTCGCACTCCGCGCACAGGGCCATGCGGAGGCTCGTGATCCACGTTCCGTACGGCGCACCGCAGGAGTCGCACTCCTCTCTTCGCCGGCCCGTGACCATGACCGCCCTCCCTGGAGACGCCGTCAGCTCCCAGGAATCTTCCCCGTCGCGCCCCCGAACGAACGGGTGTTTACGGCCATGTCCTGACAGACCGGTCGCGCCTCAGCTCGAACGCCTCGGCAGCTGCCGGTAGCCCGGGTGGACGCCCGGCGTGAGGCCCTGCTGCTCGGCGATCCGGCCGAGCAACTCCGTCAGCCGGGCCCGGTCCTCCTCGCCGAGCGCCGCGAACAGCTCGTCCTCGTGCAGGGCGGCGATCTCCCGGACGCGTCCGAGCGCCCGGCGGCCGTCCTCGGAGACGTACAGCTCGTGGTGGCGACGGTCCTCGGCGCTGCGCCGGCGTTCGACGAACCCCTTCTTCTCCAGGTTGTCGATGAGCGCGACGACCCGGCTCGGGACGACGCCGAGGTCGGCGGCGAGGGAGCGCTGGCTCCGTCCCGGCTCCGTGGCGATCATCCGCAGCAGACCGACGTCCGGCGGGGCGAGGCCGAGCTCGCCGACGCGCTCCCCGAAGCGTCCCGCCGCGTGCGCCCCGAGCTGGGCGAGCAGGAACGCTCCGCCGCGCGGGGGCGCGGCCGCCGCCGCTCCCGGTTCTTCCACTGGTTGCCGGTCACTGCTCACGGAGTTATCGTACGCGACAAGAATGATTCTCCTCTGTGAACTATTCTCCTCAGAGAACGGACAGGACCCGTGTCTGCAGAGACCCGCACCCGGCCCGCGGAAGCCCCCCGGAAAGAAGCCCAGGGAGGACCGCCACCCGGCGTGCTCGCCGTGGTGTTCACCGGGCTGTTCCTGGCCGGGCTCCTCCTCGGCACCGTGCTCGCCGACGGCGCCCCCTTCCCCTCCCCCTTCGGCGGGACGGACGAGATCGTGGCGTACTTCCGCGCCCACTCCGGCGCCGTCCAGGTCTCCGGCGCGCTCCAGTTCGCGGCCTCGATCCCGCTGGCCGTCTACGCCGCCACGGTCTCGGCCCGGCTGCACCGGCTCGGCGTCCGCGCGCCCGGCGCGACCATCGCCCTGGCCGGCGGCCTCCTCGCCGCCGGGTTCCTGGCCTGCTGCGGCCTGGTGAGCTGGACCCTGTCCCGTACGGAGGTCCTCGACCTCCCGCCGCTCGTCCGGGCCCTCCAGTACCTGGCCTTCGCCACCGGCGGCCCGGGCCACGTGGTGACGCTCGGCCTGCTCGTGGCCGGGATCGCCGTCCCCGGGCTCCTCGCCGGGCTGCTGCCCCGCGCGCTCGCCGTGACCGGTCTCGTCCTGGCGTCGGTCGCCGAACTCGCCGCCCTCACCCTGCTCGTCGACGGCGCCGCCCCTCTGCTGCCGCTGGCCCGCTTCACCTGCCTGGGCTGGCTGATCGCCGCCGGCTTCCTGCTGCCCCGTCGCCGCGCCCGTACAAGCTGAGGAGCACCGACATGACCGAGAACCTGACGGACAAGCTCGTCCGTTTCCAGCAGCCCGAGAAGACCCTCCGCTACCTGGGGGAACTGCCCGACACCCGCCTGGCCGACCTCTTCGGCCTCGACACGGAGGCGTACCGGAAGCTGCTGCGGGACCTCGACGACCGGACCCGGGACACCGCGGCCGAACTGCTCAAGGACCCCGGCTTCGCCGAACGGGCCGCCCGGCTGCCCTTCCGGCCGGGGCAGCGGGTCGTCGCCCTCGGCGAGAGCACCACCGCCGACCGGCTCTCCTGGTTCTCGATCCTGCGCCACCTCCTCCCGGACGGCGTCGAACTCGTCAACCTCGCTGTATCCGGCTCCACCACCACCCAGGCCCTCGCCCAACTGCCCCAGCTCGTCTTCCTGCGCCCCGACTGGATCCTGTGCATGCTCGGCGCGAACGACGCGCAGCGGCTGGGCCGAGGCCCGGGGGCGGCGGGCACCCGGCTGGTCAGCGAGGCGGAGACCGCGCGCAACCTCCTCGCCCTGCGGGAACTCGCGGGCCCCGGCGACCCCTCCGGCCCGGACCGCTGGATCTGGCTCACCCCGAGCGCCGTGGACCAGGAGCGGGCCGACGCCTACCCGCACTTCCGCCGCGCGGGGATCGGCTGGGCGAGCGAGGACGTCGACGGCGTCGCCGACTTCCTCCTCGGGCGGCCGGAACTCACCGTCGACACCCGGCGGGCCACCGCCGGCCTGCACCTCGACGACGGGATCCACCTCACGCTCGACGGCCAGCGGGCCGTCACCGTCGCCCTCGTCGACGCACTGACGGAGCCGGGCGCCAGGCACCGCAACGCCTAGAACAGGCACCCCAACGCCCAGAACAGACACCGCAACGCCTAGAACCAGACATCCCGGCCAGAAACCGCGCACTCATATGTGCAGCTCCTCGCACGCCCGTGCGTCCCGTACGGAAGAATGGTCCGGTGACCTCTCCCCGTTCCCCGCGCCCTTCCGCCCCGGTGGCCCGGCTGATCGCCACCGACCTCGACGGCACCCTGCTGCGTGACGACAAGTCCGTCTCCCAGCGCACCGTCGCCGCCCTCGCGGCGGCCGAGCAGGCCGGGATCGAGGTCTTCTTCGTCACCGGCCGCCCGGCCCGCTGGATGGACGTCGTCAGCGACCACGTCCACGGGCACGGCCTGGCGATCTGCGCCAACGGCGCCGCCGTCGTGGACCTCCACGCGGGCGGCACCTTCCTGGAGGTCCACCCGCTCGAACGGCCGGTCGCGCTCGACGTCGTCCGTGCCCTGCGCGCCGCCGCGCCGGGCACGTCCTTCGCCGTCGAGCTCACCACCGGCATCCACTACGAGCCGCTGTACCCGCCGTTCTACCTCGACCCCGGCGCCACCGTCGCCACCGCCGAGAAGCTCCTCTTCGAGGAGGCGCCCGGCTCGGCCGCCCCCGTGCTCAAGCTGCTCGCCCAGCACCCCGAGCTCGACCCCGACGCGTTCCTCGCGATCGCCAGGGAGGCGGCGGGCGACCGGGCCGACATCACCCGGTCCAGCCCGACCGCCCTCATCGAGATCAGCGCGCTCGGCGTCTCCAAGGCCTCCACCCTGGCCCTGTGCTGCGCCGAACGCGGCATCACGGCCGAGGAGGTCGTCGCCTTCGGCGACATGCCGAACGACATCGAGATGCTGAGCTGGGCCGGCCGCTCGTACGCGATGGGCAACGCCCACCCCGACGTCATCACCGCCGCCTCGGGCCGGACCGTCGGCAACAACGAGGACGGGGTCGCCGTCGTCATCGAACAGCTCGTAGCCGAAGCCCTGACCGCCCGGCAGTAGAGGTCAGAGCGGGGCCTCCCACACCACCGTCGTCCCGCCGCCGTCCTCGCCCAGGCCGGGGCCGCACCAGCTCGCGCCGCCCAGCGACTCGGCCCGGCGGGCCAGGTTGCGCAGGCCGCTGCGCCGCCCGCCCGCCGGGATGCCGATGCCGTCGTCGGCCACCGAGAGGCGCACCCCGGGGGAGCCGTCGGAGAGGGTGACGCCGGCGTCGACGACCACCTCGATGCGGCTCGCCTCCGCGTGCCGGAACGCGTTGGACAGCGCCTCGCGCAGCGCGGCGATGAGGTTCTTGCCGGTGAGTTCGCCGACCGTCGAGTCGATCGCGCCGAGGAAGCGGTGCGCGGGCTTGAAGCCGAGCGGCACGGCCGCCATGTTGATCTCCCGCAGGACGCGGGTGCGCAGCCCCGACGGGGCCTCGGCGGGGCCCTGCTGGAGCGCGAAGATCGCCGTACGGATCTCCTGGATGGTCACGTCCAGCTCGTCCACGGCCTTGCCCACGCCCTCGCGCACGGCCGGCACGATCGACTTCCGCTGGGCGCTCTCCAGCATCATCCCGGTGGCGAAGAGCCGCTGGATCACCAGATCGTGCAGGTCACGGGCGATCCGGTCGCGGTCCTCGTAGACGGCGAGGCGCTCCCGGTCGCGCTGCGCGTCGGCCATCATCAGGGCGAGTGCCGCCTGCGAGGCGAACTGGGTGGCGAGCGTCCGCTCCGCCTCCGTGAACTGCCGGGCCCCCCGCGCCCGGGGCGTGGCGAGCGCGCCGAGGACCCGTCCGCCGCTCTGTAGCGGCAGCATCATGCTCGGTCCGTACGGGGCGGTCAGCCGGCTGATCATGCGCGGGTCGGCCGCGGCGTCGGCCACGAAGACCGCCTCGCCCGCCAGCAGCTCCTTCACGACGGCGCTCTCGGGCGGGATCACCACGCCGAGCGACTTCACGGGCCGGGGCGAGGAGACGGCGACGATCTCCAGGCCGCCGTCCTCGGCGGGGAGCAGCACGATCCCCGCGTCCGCGTCGGCGAGCCGGCGGGCCTGTTCGGCGACGACCGTGAGGGCGTCGTCCGCGTCGCCGCCGGAGAGCAGCGCGGTGGTGACGGCGACCGAGCCGTCGATCCACCGCTCGCGCTGCCGGGCCGCCTCGTACAGGCGGGCGTTGCCGATCGCGATGCCCGCCTCGGTGGCGAGGACCCGGACCATGTGCACGTCGTAGTCGTTGAACCCGTCTCCGCCGCGCTTCTCCGCGAGGTAGAGGTTGCCGAAGATCTCGCCCTGGACCCGGATGGGGACGCCGAGGAAGGTCCGCATCGGCGGATGTCCGGGCGGGAAGCCGGCGGCGCGCGGATCGGCGGTGAGATCGGCGAGCCGGATGGTCTGCGGGTCGCGGATCAGCGCGCCGAGCAGCCCCGCGTGGCCGTCGGGGCGGCGGCCGATCCGGCGGACCGTGTCCTCGTCGACGCCGAAGGTGACGAAGTCGGACAGGCCCTCGCCCTCGTCGTCGACGACGCCGATCGCGGCGTAGCGGGCGTCGGCGAGTTCGGCGGCGGTCTCGCAGATCCGGTCGAGGGTGGAGTGGAGTTCCAGGCCGGTACCGACCGAACGCATGGCCTCCAGGAGCTGCGGCACGCGGGCGGTGAGCTCCGTGGACAGCCCCTGGAGGCTGCGGGTGGCCTGGGTGGCGGCTTCCAGGGGGTCCGAGGACTCGGACGGCACGGGGGCGGTCATGACCTTGAGCCTAGTAAGTCCTATTTGGCGAGAAAAGTCAGCCGTTCCGCGCCGGTGAGGAGCGCATCGGTGTCCTCCTCCCGCTCCAGCATCCGGCGCAGCGGGCCGTCCACCGCCGCGAGCTCGGCGTACGGGCCGCGCTGCACGGTCCGGCCCCCGTCGAGGACCACCACCTCGTCGACCGCGTCGAGACCGTGCAGCCGGTGGGTGATGAGGACGGTGGTGCGTCCCTCGGTGGCCCGGAGCAGATCGTCGGTGAGCGCGTCGGCGGTGGCCAGGTCCAGGTGCTCGGCGGGTTCGTCGAGGACGAGGACCGGGAAGTCGGCGAGGAGCGCCCGGGCGAGCGCGAGGCGCTGCCGCTGACCGCCGGAGAGCCGCGAACCGTGCTCGCCGACGAGCGTGTCGAGTCCGGCGGGCAGCCCGTCGACCCAGTCGAGCAGCCGGGCCCGGCGCAGCGCCTCGCGCAGCTCCTCGTCGTCCGCCCCGACCTTGGCGAGCCGCAGGTTCTCGCGGACGGAGCTGTCGAAGAGGTGGGCGTCCTGGGCGCAGAGGCCGACGAACCTCCGGACGGCGTCGCCGTCGAGCTCCCCCGCGGGCACGCCGCCGATCCGGTACGTGCCGTGCTCCACGTCCAGGAACCGCAGCAGCACCTGGGCGAGCGTGGTCTTGCCGGAGCCGGAGGCGCCGACGACCGCGACCCGCCGCCCGGCCTCCAGGGTGAGGGCGAACCCGTCGAGCGCGAGCCGCTCCTGCCCGGCGTGCCGGGCCGAGAGCCCGGCCAGCTCCAGCGGGAACGGACTCGCCGGGGGAGCGGCGGGCGTCTCCGGCTCGTGTACGGGGACGGGGGCGTCCAGCACCTCGAAGACCCGCTCGGCGCTCTGCTTGACGCGCTGCCGGTACTGGACGGCGAGCGGCAGACCGGTGACGGCCTCGAAGGCGGCGAGCGGCGTCAGGACGATCACGGCGAGGGCCACTCCGTCGAGCCGTCCGTCCCCTACGGCCCGGACGCCGACGAGCGCGGCGGCCGCGACCGTCAGTCCGCAGACCAGGGCCGAGAGTCCGGCCCCGAGCGCGGTGGCGGCGGACTGCCGGGAGGCGATGGAGGTGAGGGCGCGGTCGGCCTCCCGCGTCCGCTCGATCCGGCCCCCGAGCGCACCGGCGACGGTCAGTTCGGCGCAGCCGCGCAGCAGATCGGCGACGGCGGTCGCCAGGGCGCCGCGCGCGGGGGCGAGCCGCCGCTCGGCCCGGCGGGCGAGGGCCCCGCCGGCCGCCGGCACGACGACGCCCGCGACCAGCAGGCCGACGGCGAGGACGGCCCCGGCCTCGGGCAGCAGCCACGCGGTGAACCCGACGGAACCGACCCCCACGAGGAGCGCGGCGCCCACGGGGAGCAGCCAGCGCAGCCAGTAGTCCTGGAGCGCGTCGACGTCCTGCACGAGCCGCGCGAGGAGGTCACCGCGCCGGGTGGGGCGCAGTCCGGCCGGGGCGATCCGCTCCAGTCGCCGGTAGACGTTGACCCGCAGGTCGGCGAGCATCCGCAGGACGGCATCGTGCGAGACCAGCCGCTCGGCGTACCGGAAGACGGCCCGCCCGATCCCGAAGGCACGCGTGGCGGTGACCGCCATCATCAGATAGAGCACGGGCGGCTGCTCGGAGGCCCGCGAAATGAGCCACCCGGACACGGCCATGAGCCCCACAGCCGACCCGAGCGCCAGACTCCCGAGCAACAACGCAAGCCCGATCCGCCCCTTGAGCTCCCCGGCCATGCCTCGGACGCGCGCCAGGATCGACCCACCAGTCGTGGGCAGCTCGTCTGCACCGGGTGTGGGCATATGTTCCGCCAAGGGCGAGGGGGGTCCCCCCTGCTCGAGCGAAGCCGAAAGCTCGGGGGAGGGTGGGCACACCCCCTCGACGGACCCGTCGCCTTCTGCCGGACCCGCACCCCCGGGGCCCGCACCCGGCACCGCACCGCCCACCGTCACCACCCGGTCCGCGACAGCGAGCAGCGCCGGCCGGTGCACGACCAACAAGACGGTGCGCCCGGCGGCAAGGCGACGAACCGCCTCGACAACCCCCGCCTCCGTCGCCCCGTCCAGCGCCGCCGTCGGCTCGTCCAGCAGCAACAACGGCCGATCCGCCAGAAACGCCCGCGCCAGCGCGAGCCGCTGCCGCTGCCCGGCCGAGAGCCCCGCACCGTCCTCGCCGAGCACGGTGTCGACACCCGAGGGCAGCCCCGCGACGAACCCGTCCGCCCCCGCGTCCCGCAGGGCCTCCCGTACCGCCGCGTCAGACGCGTCCGGCCGGGCGAGCCGCACGTTCTCGGCGACCGTCCCCGCGAACAGGTACGGCCGCTGCGGCACCCAGGCGATCCGGGACCGCCAGGCCTCCAGGTCCAGCGAGCCCAGGTCGACGCCCCCGACCCGTACGGAACCGCCCTCCTCCGGCACCGCGAAGCCGAGCACGACGTCGAGCAGCGTCGACTTCCCGACCCCGCTCGGCCCGACCAGGGCCACCGTCTCGCCCGGCTCGACCGTCAGCGTCGCCGCGTCGAGCGAGGGCTCGGCGCGCCCCGCGTGGCGGACGGTCACCCGGTCCAGCTCAAGCCGTACGGAAGCGGGCGCCGCCCCCGTACCGGCACCCCGCACCGGGGCTTCCAGGACCTCGAAGATCTCCTCCGCCGCCGCGAGCCCCTCCGCCGCCGCGTGGTACTGCGCACCCACCTGCCGCAGCGGGAGGTACGCCTCGGGCGCCAGGATCAGGATGACGAGCCCGGTGTAGAGGTCGAGCTCGCCGTGGACGAGCCGCATGCCGATGGTCACGGCGACGAGCGCGACCGAGAGCGTCGCGAGCAGCTCCAGGGCGAAGGAGGAGATGAAGGCGATCCGCAGCGTGCGCATCGTCGCCTGGCGGTACTCGGAGGTGATCGCGCGGATCGACTCGGCCTGGGCCTTCGCCCGGCCGAAGATCTTGAGGGTGGGAAGGCCGGCGACCACGTCCAGGAAGTGACCGGAGAGCCGCGAGAGCAGCTTCCACTGGCGGTCCATCCGGGCCTGGGTGTACCAGCCGATGAGGATCATGAAGACCGGGATGAGCGGCAGCGTGACGACGATGATCGCCGCCGAGACCCAGTCCTCGGTGACGATCCGGGCCAGGACCGCCACCGGCACGACCACCGCGAGACCCAGCTGCGGCAGATAGCGGGCGAAGTAGTCGTCGAGGGCGTCCACTCCCCGGGTGGCGAGAGCGATCAGCGAACCGGCCTTCTGCCCGCTCAGCCACCCCGGACCGAGTGCGGCCGCGCGGCCGAGGAGCCGGCCGCGGAGTTCGGACTTGACCGCCGCGCTCGCCCGGTGGGCGGCCAGCTCCGTCAGCCAGGAGACCAGCCCCCGCGCCACCGCCACTCCGGCGAGCAGCAGCAGGGGCGTGGTCAGATCGGAAACCGACTGGGCCTTCTGGAAGGCCCCCACCACGATCTCGGCGATGAGCATCGCCTGGGCGATGACCAGCGCCGCTCCGACGAGGCCGAGCACGACCACCGCGATCAGGAAGAGACGGGTGGCCCTGGCGTACCGGAGCAGGCGCGGATCGATCGGTTTCACGTGAAACATGCCCCTCTAGTGAGGGCCGGTCCCGGTGAGCACCGGCCCTGTCAAGCGTCGGCCCTAGTGGGCTTCGGCGATGTGCTGCGTGCCGATGCGCTTGCGGAACACCCAGTAGGTCCAGCTCTGGTAGAGCAGCACCAGCGGGGTCGCGATCGCCGCGCACCAGGTCATGATCTTGAGCGTGTACGGGCTCGACGACGCGTTCGTCACGGTGAGGCTCCACGCGGGGTCGAGCGAGGACGGCATGACGTCCGGGAAGAGGGCGAGGAAGAGCATCGCCACCGCTGCCGCGATCGTGACGCCCGAGAGCGCGAACGACCAGCCCTCGCGCCCGACCCTGATGGCCGCGATGGCCCCGACGAGCGCCACCACGGCGACCAGCATCGCCGCGAGGCTCCAGCCGTCGCCCGTGTGGACCTGGGTCCAGATCAGGAAGGCGAGCGCGAGCACCGCCGTGACCAGACCCAGCTTGAGCGCGAGCGCCCGGGCCCGCGTCCGGATGTCACCGACCGTCTTGAGCGAGGCGAAGACCGCGCCGTGGAAGGTGAAGAGGGTGAGCGTGACCAGGCCGCCGAGGAGTGCGTACGGGTTGAGCAGGTCCCAGAAGTTGCCGACGTACTCCATGTCGCCGTCGATCTTCACGCCCCGGACGATGTTGCCGAAGGCCACGCCCCAGAGGAGCGCGGGGATCAGCGAGGTCCAGAAGATGGCCTGCTCCCAGTTGCGCTGCCAGTTCTCCTCGGGCCGCTTCGCCCGGTACTCGAAGGCGACGCCCCGGACGATCAGACAGACCAGGATGATCAGCAGCGGCAGGTAGAAGCCGGAGAACAGCGTCGCGTACCACTCGGGGAACGCGGCGAAGGTCGCGCCTCCGGCCGTGAGCAGCCACACCTCGTTGCCGTCCCAGACGGGTCCGATGGTGTTGATGAGGACCCGCTTCTCGGCCCGGTCGCGGGCGAGCAGCTTGGTCAGGACGCCGACCCCGAAGTCGAAGCCCTCGAGGAAGAAGTAGCCGATCCAGAGGACGGCGATGAGTACGAACCAGACGTCGTGGAGTTCCATGCCTCGATCTCCTGAGCCTCAGTACGAGAAGGCCATGGGGCGGTCGGGGTCACGAGAGTCCCCGCCGATCTTGGTGGGCGGGTTGAGGTCGTCCTCGGTGAGCTCCGGCGGGCCCGCCTTGACGTACTTGACGAGGAGCTTGACCTCGATGACGGCGAGGATCGCGTAGAGCGTGGTGAAGACGATCATCGAGGTGAGGACCTCGCCCTGGGAGACACCGGGGGAGACGGCGTCGCGGGTGCGCAGCACGCCGTAGACGACCCAGGGCTGACGGCCCATCTCGGTGAAGATCCAGCCCCAGGAGTTGGCGATCAGCGGGAACGCCATGGTCCAGAGGGCGACGATCCAGTACCACTTGCCCAGGCGGGGGCTGAGCGCCTTCCGCTTGAACAGGACCAGGTTCGGCACTTCGTCCTCACCGGTCCTCAGGCCGGGTGCCAGCATGAACTTCTTACGGGTCAGCCAGAGACCGAGCATCCCGATGCCCAGCGAGGCCATGCCGAAGCCGATCATCCAGCGGAAGCCCCAGTAGGCGACGGGGATGTTGGGCCGGTAGTCGCCGGGCCCGAACTTCTCCTGCTCGGCCTTGTTCACGTCGTTGATGCCCGGGACGTACGAGCTGAAGTCGTCGTTCGCGAGGAAGGACAGCAGGCCCGGGATCTCTATGGCGACCGTGTTGTGGCCCTTCTCGACGTCGCCGTAGGCGAAGACGGAGAAGGGTGCGGGCGCCTCGCCGTCCCAGAGCGCCTCGGCGGCGGCCATCTTCATCGGCTGCTGCTTGAACATGACCTTGCCGAGCAGGTCGCCGCTGATGGCGGTGCCGAGGCCGGCGATGATCAGGGTGACCAGGCCGAGCCGCAGCGAGGTCCGCATGATCGGGATGTGCTTCTTGCGCGCCAGGTGGAACGCGGAGATGCCCACCATGAACGCGCCGCCGACCAGGAACGCCGCCGTGATCGTGTGGAAGAACTGGGTGAGCGCGGTGTTCTGGGTGAGCACGTGCCAGAAGTCGGTGAGCTCCGCCCGGCCGCGTTCCTTGTTGATCCGGTAGCCCACGGGGTGCTGCATCCAGGAGTTGGCCGCCAGGATGAAGTACGCGGAGAGGATGGTGCCGATCGACACCATCCAGATGCAGGCGAGGTGGATCTTCTTCGGCAGCTTGTCCCAGCCGAAGATCCACAGACCGATGAAGGTCGACTCGAAGAAGAAGGCGATGAGCGCCTCGAAGGCGAGCGGGGCACCGAAGATGTCGCCGACGAAGCGGGAGTAGTCGGACCAGTTCATGCCGAACTGGAACTCCTGCACGATGCCGGTGACCACGCCCATGGCGATGTTGATCAGGAACAGCTTGCCCCAGAACTTCGTCGCCCTGAGGTACTTCTCCTTCTCCGTGCGCACCCAGGCGGTCTGGAGCCCGGCAGTGAGCGCGGCGAGGGAGATCGTCAGGGGGACGAAGAGGAAGTGGTAGACGGTCGTGATGCCGAACTGCCAGCGCGCCAGAGTCTCTGGCGCCAGAGCTAGGTCCACGTCGGTTTCTCCTTACATCGCCGTGAGCGCCGTGGTCACATCGGCAGTTTGCCCTGTTAATCCCACTTATTTCGGGACGAACAGGGACACGCTTGTGAACGCGTTCACATTCACAAGCATTATGGCTCATACGAAATCCGTACCTTCGGTCGGGGTCCCCCTGTCGAAGGCCACCTCTTCCCAGAGCCTTCAACATATTGTTGAATCCGGGGCATGACCCTTCGGATACGCATCATCTGGCCGGCCGGACACACCACGGCCACCCTTGAGGAGACCCCCACGAGCAAGGCGCTCGCGGGGGTCCTCCCGATCTCCTCCACCGCCCGCACCTGGGGCGAGGAGGTCTACTTCGACACGCCGGTCTCCGTCCCCGTCGAGGACGGCGCGCGCCAGGTCGTCGAGCCCGGCACGGTGGCCTTCTGGACGGACGGCGACGCGCTCGCCCTCCCCTACGGCCCCACCCCGATCTCCCGGGGCGACGAATGCCGGCTGGCGAGCCCCTGCAACCTGCTGGGCGCGCTCGACGGCGACCCGCGGATCCTGGCCACCGTCAGGGACGGCGACCCGATCCGCGTGGAGCTCTCCTCGGACCGATCAGAGAGCTCGGACTGATCAGAGAGCCTGGCGGAAGCCCTCCGCCGCCTTCAGGAACAGGTCGTTCGCCTCGCACTCACCGATCGTGACGCGCACGCCCTCACCCGCGAACGGCCGCACCACCACGCCGTGCCGCTCGCACTCCGCCGCGAAGTCCATGGTCCGCTCGCCGAGCCGCAGCCAGACGAAGTTCGCCTGGGTGTCCGGCACGGTCCAGCCCTGGGCCACGAGCCCCGCATGGACCCGCTCGCGCTCGGCCACCAACGAGCCGACCCGGCCGAGCAGTTCGTCCTCGGCCCGCAGCGAGGCCACCGCCGCGTCCTGCGCCAGCTGGCTCACGCCGAACGGCACCGCCGTCTTGCGCAGCGCCGCCGCCACCGGCTCGTGGGCGACCGCGAAACCGACCCGCAGCCCCGCCAGGCCGTACGCCTTGGAGAAGGTGCGCAGCACAGCCACGTTCGGCCGGTCGCGGTACAGCTCGATGCCGTCCGGGATCTCGGTGTCGCGGACGAACTCCCGGTACGCCTCGTCGATCACGACCAGGACGTCGGAGGGCACCCGGTCGAGGAAGCGCTCCAGCTCCGCCCGGCGCACCGCGGTGCCCGTGGGGTTGTTGGGGTTGCAGACGAAGATCAGCCGGGTCCGGTCGGTGATCGCCTCCGCCATCGCGTCGAGGTCGTGCACCTCGCCCTCGGTCAGCGGCACCTGCACGGAGGTCGCCCCGCTGATCTGCGTGATGATCGGGTACGCCTCGAAGGAGCGCCAGGCGTAGATCACCTCGTCGCCCGGGCCCGAGGTGGCCTGGAGCAGCGACTGCGCGACGCCGACCGAGCCGGTGCCGGTGGCCAGGTGGGAGACGGGCACGCCGAAGCGGTTCGCCAGCTCCTCCGTCAGGCCGGTGCAGGCCATGTCGGGGTAGCGGTTGAAGTTCGCGGCAGCGGCCAGCGTCGTCTCCATGACCCCCGGCAGCGGCGGGTAGGGGTTCTCGTTGGAGGACAGCTTGAAGGCCACGGGACCGCCCGCGGCGGCCGGCTTGCCCGGCTTGTAGGTGGGGACACCGTCCAGCTCGGCGCGCAGCTTGGGGCTGCCGGTGCTCGTCCCGCTGGTCTCGCTCACAGTGTGGCCTCCTCGACCGTCCGTACCGCCAATACTCCTCACCTTAAGAGGATTCGCCCCCGCTGCGAATGGGCTGTGGACAACAGGAGGGACACGCTGTGGACACGGCCCCCGCTCCCTCCCCCGAAGAGGGGGGCGCGCACCAGGGTGGCGCGCGCCGGTGGCGGGCGCCGTGGCGCGCATCCCCCGTAGAGGTGAGTTGAGACCTCTTCGAGACCTCGTACCCTCGCCAGGCCTACGCCGTTCGATCGCCATAGATCACACAGAGAAGTCCCTAACCACCTTTGATTCCCTGCCACTTGACCCTTTTCGATCATGCAGAAACGTGCCTGTCAACGCCTGCATATGCGACCGTCCCGACCGCCCCTCATCGCCCTACTATCGGCTCGCCATGACAGCAGCAGGGAAGCACCAGGTGAGCCGGGCACAGACCCGGGGAAGCCGGCAGGGCCGGGCAGGCATCCGGGACGTGGCCGCCGCCGCCGGGGTCTCCATCACGACTGTCTCCGACGCGCTCAACGGCAAGGGCCGACTCCCGGACGCCACCCGCCGCCACGTCCGCGAGGTCGCCGACAGGCTGGGCTACCGCCCATCCGCGGCGGCCCGCACGCTCCGTACCGGCAAGTCGGGACTCATCGGCCTGACCGTGACCACGTACGGGGATGAACCTTTCACCTTCACCGAATTCGCGTACTTCGCGGAGATGGCCAGAGCAGCCACATCGGCGGCACTCGCCCGGGGCTACGCCCTGGTCATCCTCCCCGCCACCTCCCGCCATGACGTCTGGTCGAACGTCGCCCTCGACGGCACCGTCGTCATCGACCCCTCCGACCACGACCCGGTCGTCACCGAACTGGTCCGCCAGGGCCTGCCCGTCGTCTCCGACGGACGCCCCGCCGGCACCCTTCCGGTCACCGCCTGGGTCGACAACGACCACGAAGCCGCCGTCCTCGACCTGCTCGACCACCTCGCCGACGCCGGCGCCCGCCGGATCGGCCTCCTCACCGGAACCACCACCGACACGTACACCCGCCTGTCCACCACCGCCTACCTCAACTGGTGCGAACGGGTGGGCCAGGACCCCGTCTACGAGGCCTATCCGGCGCACGACCCGTGCGCGGGCGCCGTCGCGGCCGACCGGCTGCTCGCCCGCCCGGACCGTCCCGACGCCGTGTACGGCCTCTTCGATCCCAACGGAACCGACCTCCTCGCGGCCGCCCGCCGCTACGGACTGCGCGTCCCGGACGACCTGCTGCTGGTCTGCTGCAGCGAGTCCACCGTCTACGCCACCACCGAACCGCCCATCACGACGCTCTCCCTCAAACCGCGCCGGATCGGCACCGCCGTCGTCCAGCTCCTCATCGACGCCATCGAGGGGATCGACACCGACGGTCCGGTCGAGCAGGTGATACCGACCGAACTCATCGTCCGCACCTCCTCGCAGCGGCGTTCGCCGCGCACCACGGTCAGCCCGCCGCGCTCACCCGCGAAGGACTGAACCCGCCGCCATCCGACTCGCCGTCCTCGCCCCTGCCCGTGGGCGGGGACGGCGAAACCGGTCGCCACACCGGTCTCGACCCTGGACTGGACCTTCTCAATTCGGGCGAAACAACCGGTTAACCCGGAGTGGACCCGGATTCACCACCCCTGGTGCGTCACACAGGAGGACCCTCATTCCTATGATGGGCGGACGACACCGCGGACCACCCCGACCAGGCCGGTCCGCGATGTGCAGGGCATCGCGACGGTGGTGGAGGGGTCGATGACTCAGGGGGCCGGTCAGGAGCCCGTGGTACGCACGGCGACATTGCGTGACTTCCGCGTACCGCCGTACGCCCGCGTGCCCGTACAGGGCCACGCCGCCGGGCCCCTCTCCCCGGAGGAACCGCCCCTCGCGGCCTCCCCCGTCGAAGCGGTCCCGGTCCCCACCCTGCCGCCCGCGCCCGTCGAAGGCGACCTGGCGCAGACCGCGCCGATGGCCGCGCCGGCGCAGGGCGCTGCGGCGCCCGTCGAAACCGTCCCGGTGCAGACCCCGCCGGCCGAGCCCGCACCGGTCGAGTCCCTCCAGGTCGTCTCCGTCACCGCGCCGCAGGCACCCGCGCCCACCAGCCAGCCCGTGCCCGCCGCGCCGCAGGCACCCGCAGCCCAGGCCGCACCGCCCGCCGCGCCCCCGGCCCCCGTACCCCCCGCGCCGCAGGCACCCGCGCCCCTGCCCGCCGCACCGACCCTCCACCTGGGGCAGCGTCTCGCCCCGGCGTTCGCCGCCCCGGAGGGGTCCTCCATCGTCTCCGTCGCCACGGGCCACCCTGGCAACGCCTTCCCCGAGGGCGAGCTGCCCGAGGGGTACACGCCGACCGAGCGCGACCTCCCGGTCATCAACCGCGGCGACACCGTCCAGGTCCCGGTCACCCCCGAGCCGGCCCCCGCCCCGGCGCCCTCGAACGGCGACGGACCCGGCCCCCTCTACGTCGTCGGCGACGTCCACGGCTACCTCGACGAGCTCGTCGCCGCCCTGCGCGCCCAGGGCCTCATCGACGAGAACGGCGGCTGGTCCGCGGGCAACGCCCGGCTCTGGTTCCTCGGCGACTTCACCGACCGAGGCCCCGACGGCATCGGCGTCATCGACCTCGTCATGCGCCTCTCCGCCGAGGCCGCCGCCGCGGGCGGCTACTGCAAGGCCCTCATGGGCAACCACGAACTGCTCCTCATCGGCGCCAAACGCTTCGCCGACACCCCCGTCAACTCCGGCGCGGGCACCGCCACCTTCCAGGCCGCCTGGCTGCTCAACGGCGGCCAGAAGCACGACATGGACCGCCTCCAGGACGTCCACCTCCAGTGGATGTCCCGGCTGGACGCCGTGGTGCGCGAGGACGACCACCTCCTCCTGCACTCCGACACCACCGCATACCTCGAATACGGCGAGACCATCGAGGACGTCAACGACACGGTCCACGAGATCCTCAACCGGAACGACGCCGACGAGGTCTGGGACCTCTTCCGGAAGTTCACCAAGCGCTTCGCGTTCCGCGACGACGGCGGCCCGCAGGCCGTCCAGGAGCTGCTCTCCACCTACGGCGGCCGCCGGATCGTGCACGGCCACAGCCCCATCCCGTACCTCCTCGGCCAGGTCGGCACGGAGGACGGCGAGGACGGCTCGGGCCCGGTCGTCGACGGACCGCACGTGTACGCCGACGGTCTCGCGATCGCCATGGACGGCGGAGTGACCATGGCCGGAAAGCTACTGGTCGTCCAACTCCCCCTGAACGGCTGACGCATAACCCTGCGCATCCGGGGAAGTCGATTTCCGGAAACAACCTGTCAGGCCGTGGTGTCACCGCAATACCATCGGGTCATCCGTAGCAGGCTCTCCTCCGTTTCCGCCCAGCCGACCGTTTCCCACGGCTGACCCGGGCCTACGGAGCATCGGGGGATGCACATGAACGTGGCTCCGCACCTGCTGACCGAGGATCGCGCCGAGTACGAGCGGATCCTCGACGACGCACTGAGCACCGCCCACGCACGTCCGGATCTCGCCGGGGTCGGAACCCGGCTCACGGTCGCGCAGCTGCGCGCCATGACGATGAACGCGACAGCGCTGATCACCAGCGCGGCGGCGAACGAGTACGAGCACTTCGTGAAGGTCCGCGAGGAGAACCGGACGACCCTCACCTCACCCCGCACACCAGCGGCGGATCCCGGCACGGGCGCCGGCGTCGTCGCCATCGTCACCGTGATGGTGCCCGTCCTCGCGGGCACGGCCGCCGCGATACTCCTGCTGGTCGGGGCGGTCCTGCACGCCCTCACCCCCACCGTGGTGTTCGGCGAGACCCTGCTGACGGCAGGCCTCGTCTTCGCCGCCCTCGCCGCCGCCGGCCTGCTCAGCGCGGGCGTCGGCCTCCTCCTGACCGCCCTGCGCAACAGACCGGCCGCGGCGGGCGGGACCACCACGGCCGACGACGAACTCACCCTCGCCCGCGAAGTCTGGCGCCGCGCCCTCCTGGAGCGCGGCATCCTCCCCTTCCTCCGCGACGCCCTCGCCGCGGTCGGCCCCCCGGACACACCGGAGCCCTGAACGCGACGAGGTCCCCGACACGCCGGAGCCCTGAGGACCGGGCGCCGGGACCGGGACCCGCCCGGCCCCGACGCAAGGCGGTGACTACTCGGCCAGCGGCAGGTAGACGCGGTTCCCGCTCGCCGCGAACTCCTTCGACTTCTCCGCCATGCCCGCCTCGATCTCCTGCTGCGTGCCGCCGTGCTCGCGCCGGATGTCCTGGGAGATCTTCATCGAGCAGAACTTCGGACCGCACATCGAGCAGAAGTGCGCGGTCTTCGCGGGCTCCGCCGGGAGCGTCTCGTCGTGGAACTCGCGGGCGGTGTCCGGGTCGAGGGCCAGGTTGAACTGGTCCTCCCAGCGGAACTCGAAGCGCGCGTCCGAGAGCGCGTCGTCCCACTCCTGCGCGCCCGGGTGCCCCTTGGCGAGGTCCGCCGCGTGCGCCGCGATCTTGTACGTGATGACGCCCGTCTTCACGTCGTCCTTGTTCGGCAGGCCCAGGTGCTCCTTGGGCGTGACGTAGCAGAGCATCGCCGTGCCCCACCAGGCGATCATCGCCGCGCCGATGCCCGAGGTGATGTGGTCGTACGCCGGGGCGACGTCCGTGGTCAGCGGGCCGAGCGTGTAGAACGGCGCCTCCTCGCAGATCTCCTGCTGGAGGTCGATGTTCTCCTTGATCTTGTGCATCGGGACGTGCCCGGGGCCCTCGATCATCGTCTGCACGTTGTGGCGCTTGGCGATCGTGTTGAGCTCGCCGAGGGTCTTCAGCTCCGCGAACTGCGCCTCGTCGTTGGCGTCCGCGATCGAGCCGGGGCGCAGGCCGTCGCCGAGCGAGTACGTGACGTCGTACGCCGCGAGGATCTCGCAGAGCTCCTCGAAGTTCGTGTAGAGGAAGTTCTCCTTGTGGTGCGCCAGGCACCAGGCGGCCATGATCGAGCCGCCGCGCGAGACGATGCCGGTCTTGCGGCGCGCGGTGAGCGGCACGTACGGCAGGAGGACGCCGGCGTGGACCGTCATGTAGTCGACGCCCTGCTCGGCCTGCTCGATGACCGTGTCCTTGTAGACCTCCCAGGTCAGCTCCTCGGCCCGGCCGTCGACCTTCTCCAGGGCCTGGTAGAGCGGCACGGTGCCGATCGGCACGGGGGAGTTGCGCAGCACCCACTCGCGGGTGGTGTGGATGTTGCGGCCGGTGGACAGGTCCATGACCGTGTCGGCGCCCCACTTGGTCGCCCAGGTCATCTTCTCCACCTCCTCCTCGATGGAGGAGGTGACGGCGGAGTTGCCGATGTTGGCGTTGACCTTCACCAGGAACCGCTTGCCGATGATCATCGGCTCGATCTCCGGGTGGTTCACGTTCGCCGGCAGCACGGCGCGGCCCGCGGCGATCTCCTCCCGTACGACCTCGGGGGAGACGTTCTCGCGGATCGCGACGTACTCCATCTCCGGGGTGATCTCCCCCCGGCGGGCGTACGCGAGCTGGGTCACGGCCTCGCCGGCGCGGCCCCGGCGCGGCAGGCGCGGGCGGCCCGGGAAGACCGCGTCGAGGTTCTTCAGCCCGCCGCCGCGCGGGGAGGTGTGCTTGATGCCGTCGTCCTCGGGGCGGACCGGGCGGCCCGCGTACTCCTCGGTGTCGCCGCGCGCGATGATCCAGTTCTCGCGCAGCGGCGGAAGGCCCCGCCGGACGTCGGTGTCGATGGCGGGGTCGGTGTACGGACCGGACGTGTCGTACAGCGTGACGTCCTTGCCGTTGGTGAGGTGCACCTGGCGGACGGGCACCCGGAGGTCGGGGCGCGAGCCCTGGACGTACCCCTTGTGCCAGCCCGGCGTGCGCTCGCCCTGGCCGTCGTTCTGGTCGGAGGCAGGCGTGCGTGCATCCTGAATGGTCATGAGACCGATCTCCCTACGCCGGCATTACCCGGTAACAGGTTCGGCGGTCGGCGCAGCCTCCTCCCGTACGTGCGTACGGTGATCAGCGCCCTCTCAGCCCGGTGCTCCGAGCTCCCGCGTGTGCAAAGGTGCCACCACGCTAGCGTCATCCCTGGCGTGCTGAACAGTGGGCCCCCGCCGTTCTTGCGATGATCGGCCGGTGACTTCCCCCCATCAGACCCCCGAACCGCACGGTCACGGACACGGCCAGGGGCACTCCCATTCCCACGGCCACGGGCCCGCCGCCCCCGTCTCCCGGCATCTGCGCAAGGTCATCGCCGCGATCCTGATCCCCTTCACCACCGCCGTCGTGGTCGGTCTCGCGGTCCTGTGGCCGAGCGGCACCCCGGCGCACGAGCGCACCGGCGTCGGCTTCGACCGGCAGACCGAGCAGGGCAAGGTCGTCTCCGTCGTCCACGTCGACTGCAAGGACGTCAACGCCGCTCAGGTCCCGCCGACCGGCGACACCTCCACCCCGGAGGGCCGCGAGGCGGTCAACGCCCAGCAGGGGCAGTGCGAGAAGGCGACGGTCGAGGTCACCACCGGCCCGGACGAGGGACGCAGATTCGTCGAGATCGTGCAGCCGGACGCGCCGCGCCAACTGCACGAGGGTCAGGGCGTGGTGGTGGCGTACGCCCCCGACGCCCCGCACGACCTGCAGTACTCGGTGACCGATGTGAACCGCAAGGTGCCGCTGGCGGTGCTCGCCGGCATCTTCGCCCTCGCGGTGGTGGTGGTCGGCCGGATGCGGGGCGTCATGGCGCTCATCGCGCTCGCCGTGAGCTTCCTCGTGCTGACGTACTTCATCCTGCCGGCGATCCTGCAGGGGTCGAACCCGCTGGTCGTGGCGGTGGTCGGGTCGAGCGCGATCATGCTGATCGCGCTCTACATGTGCCACGGGCTCTCGGCCCGCACCTCGGTCGCCGTGCTCGGCACGCTGATCTCGCTGCTGCTGATCGGTCTGCTCGGCTCGTTCTTCATCGACTGGGCCTCGCTCAGCGGCAACACCGACGACAACACCGGTCTGATCCACGGCCTGTACCCGGAGATCGACATGTCCGGCCTGCTGCTCGCCGGGATCATCATCGGTTCGCTCGGTGTGCTCGACGACGTGACGGTCACCCAGACCTCGGTGGTCTGGGAGCTGCACCAGGCCGATCCGGGCATGGGGCCGCGCGGCCTGTACCGGGCCGGGATCCGGATCGGCCGCGACCACATCGCCTCGGTCGTGAACACGCTGGTGCTCGCCTACGCGGGTGCCGCCCTGCCGCTGCTGCTGCTCTTCTCCATCGCGCAGAGCAGCATGGGGACGGTGGCCAACAGCGAGCTGGTCGCCGAGGAGATCGTCCGGACGCTGGTCGGGTCGATCGGTCTGGTGGCTTCCGTTCCGCTCACCACGGGACTTGCGGCCCTGGTCGTCTCCGCCGACCGGCCGGCGTCCGGGGGCGGGAAGCCGGCGGCGGTGCGGGGAGGGCGGCGCCGCCGCGCCAAGTGAGGCGTACGCGGGTGAGGCGTAGGCGTGTGAGGAGTGCGTGCGTCCCGATGCTCAGGCGGGGCCGGCGTTCTCCTCGGCCAGGATCCGGCCCAGTGCGGCCTCCAGGTGATCCTCGAAGTCACCGAGTGTCCGTTCCTGACCGAGCGGAACCAGCTTGTCCGTTCGGTCGAGGAAGGCGACCAGCGGCGGCGCGCTGGCCCGGAACAGGGCGCGGTCACCGCCCACCTGGAGCCGGATGGAGACGTCCGAGAGTCGCTCGGGCTCGGTCGGGGCGATGTGCACATCGCCGTCCCCGCTCGGCCGGTTGATCCCGTCGAGCAGCAGTTCCCTTCCGAATGCCCAGGTCACGGGCGCGTCCCCGGGGAGGTGGAAGGTCATCCGCACCGCGTAGGGATCCCGGGTCTCATACCGGAGTTCGACCGGGATCTTGAAGGAGAGCTCCTCGGAGACGAGGAAGCTCATCAGGACCTCGGCCTGAACCGACTCTCGCATCGTGTACCCCGCAGTAGATGAAGCAGTTGTGTGAACACAGCTGCTGAAAGCTGTGACCGAAACGGCCAGGAATGATCCCCCGTGGCCCTCTTGACGCAATCGTGCTGTACGCACTAGCAGATCACAAGGAGTGATTTTTCAGATACTGATAGAGAACGCGAGCGAGTTGAAGAGCCTTCCGATCTCCGTGCGTAGCCGCTCGACTGCTGGGAGCAACCGTTCTTCCTGGTGGAGGGGGACGGAAATGGCCACGGTGGCCGCCGTGGAACCCGCGGTGATGGGGATGGCGGCACAGATCGTGCCGAGCGCATATTCCTGACGCTCCACCAGGGGTTCCATTCGCCCCAAACCGCCCAAACGCTGTGAAAGCGCACGGTGATTACGCACCGTGTACGGAGTGATGGCTTCCACCGGATGGCGGTCAAGGTGGTCTTGACGAGATTCCGGATCGAGTTGACTCAGCAGGCACTGCCCGATCGCGTGGGCATGCGCCGTCTCGCGGAAGTCGGCCCATTCGTCGACCGCGGGGTTGGAAGCGGTGTCGGCGATGGCGACGAGCTCGACCTCCCCCTCGCGGTAGAGGGCGAAGTAGATGGGTACGCCGATCTCGTCCCGCCAGCGGGCGAGGGAGTCTTCGATCTTGATGCGACGATTCTGCACATCTCCGCCGCCGGCCAGTCGGACGGCGGCGTCGCCAAGGACGAACACACCCTTGTCGCGGAGCAGATAGCCCTCGTGCGTCAGGGTGCGGAGCAGGTGGTACGTGGTGGGCAGCGGGAGGCCCGTCTCACGGGCGAGCTGTTTGGCGGGGGCGCCGTCCGCGTGCGAGGCCACGGCCTCCAGGAGTCTCAGCGCCCGCTGCACCGAGCCGATCAGGGTAGGCGCAGCCGTCTGCGTAGCCGTGGCCAAAGGTCACCCCCAGGCGTGACGACGGATGCAGTGCACCCGCCCGCGGGGGCCGCCCCCGCGCGCCCGCCGGGCCTGGGAAACCGCTGGTCAGTACCGAGGTCTACGCCTGTAGTCCCCAACACGGCGGAGAGATTCCACTGTAGTGGCAGCCCCGGGGGCCACACCCTGATTCGACCAGCGCGTTCCCCCGCCCGGGCTAATACCCTCCGTCGCCTTCATACCGATGAGTAGCTTGTGCTACCAGTCGCCGCGCGAGCCGCTGGAGGAGCTGAACTTCCGGACGACGTAGATCAGTCCGGCGACCAGGGCCGCGAAGAGCAGCACCTTGAAGAGCAGACTGACCACGAAGGTCAGGACGCTGGTGATCAGCCCGCCGAAGACGAACAGGGCGAGGAGCGGTATGGCGACCCACTTCACCCACCAGGGCATCCCCGCGAGAATCTCCCGTACGGCCATCGTCCCTACCTCGCTCTCGAAGAACCACTCCGCGCGCACTCCGCGCCGACACCCTCAAGGCTAGGTGCGGGAGGAAGCGGGCGGGGGCCCCGCGGCCCCCGCTCTCCCCTGATCCGACCCCTAAGGGCTCGGGGTCCTCCGACCCTCAGGCCTCCCTTGGATCCCAGCCCTCCTCCGGGTTCCAGCCCTCCTCCGGATCCCGGCCCTCCTCCGAGCCTCAACCCTCCTCCGGATCCCGGCCCTCCTCCGAGCCTCAACCCTCCTCCGGGTCCCGGCCCTCCTCCGAGCCTCAACCCTCCTCCGGATCCCGGCCCTTCGCCGCCTCTCAGCCCTCCGGCGGCGAGAAGACCACCATGACCCGCAGGTCCTCGCTGATGTGATGGAACCTGTGCTCCACCCCGGCCGGCACGTAGACCACGCTGCCCCGCGCCACCTCGGTCGTCTCCGTCCCGACGGTGATCGACGCCCGGCCGCTGACCACGAAGTACACCTCGTCCTGGCCGTGCGGCCGCTGCGGGTCGAGCTCCCCGGCGTCGAGCGCGTACAGACCCACCGACATGTTCCGCTCACGCAGGAACTGGAGGTACGCGCCCTTGTTGGCGGCGCGCTCCGCCTCCAGTTCGTCCAACCGGAATGCCTTCATCGTCCGCTCGCCCCTGCCCTTGGCCCGATCCTGTCTGCCACGATCAGACACATGAAGAATTTCGTCGTCAAGACGCTCGCGAACGCGGGCGCTCTCGGAGTCGCCATCTGGCTGCTCCAGGACATCACCCTGACCGGCGAGAGCACCGGCAAGAAGGCCTGGACCCTCATTCTCGTCGCCTTGGTCTTCGGTCTGGTGAACTTCCTGGTCAAGCCGGTCGTCAAACTGCTGACCCTTCCCCTCTTCATCCTGACCCTCGGCCTGATCACCCTGGTGGTCAACGCCCTGATGCTGCTCCTCACGTCCTGGCTGGCCGAGCAGTTCGACCTCAGCTTCCACGTGGAGGGCTTCTGGACCGCCGTCCTGGGCGGTCTGATCATCTCCGTCGTCTCGTGGGCGCTGAACGTCGTGCTCCCCGACGGCGACTGAGTGGGGACCATGGCCTACCGCGTCTGCTTCGTCTGCACGGGCAACATCTGCCGCTCGCCGATGGCCGAGCACGTCTTCCGCCGCCGGGTGGAGGAGGCCGGCCTCGGCGAACTGGTGGAGATCGACAGTGCGGGCACCGGGGGCTGGCACGAGGGCGACGGCGCCGACCCGCGCACGGTCGCCGTGCTCGACGAGAACGGATACGCCTCCGCGCACACCGCCCGGCGGTTCCGGTCCTCGTGGTTCCCCGCCCTCGACCTGGTGATCGCCCTGGACGAAGGGCACCTTCGGGAGCTCCGGCAGCTCGCCCGCACCCCCGACGAGGCGGCGAGGATACGGCTCCTCCGCTCCTACGACCCGGCCGCCGGGGCCGAACTCGACGTCCCCGACCCCTACTACGGGGGCCGCGAGGAGTTCGAGGAGTGCCTGGAGATGGTGGAGGCCGCGAGCGAGGGACTGCTCGCGGCCGTACGTGCGGAACTGGAGGAACGGACACCGTGACGGACCAGGAAATCGGCGACGGCACGCGGGCGGTACGGGCCGGGCTGCCCGAACCCGTGAAGTACGAACCGACCCTGCCGGGGCCGGTCTTCGCGGCCCACTACCACCTGCCGGGCGAGCCGACCGGCCCGTACACCTACGGCCGCGACGAGAACCCGACCTGGACCGGTCTGGAGCGGGCGATCGGCGAGCTGGAGGCGCCGGGGGAGGAGGGCGTGGAGACGCTGGTCTTCGCGTCCGGCATGGCCGCGATCTCCGCCGTCCTCTTCTCCCAGCTGAAGGCCGGCGACGCGGTCGTGATGCCGACCGACGGCTACCAGGCCCTGCCCCTCGTGCACGAGCAGCTGCGGGCGTACGGCGTCGAGGTCCGCACCGCGCCGACCGGCGGCGACGCCCAGCTGTCCGTACTGGACGGGGCCAGGCTGCTGTGGATCGAGACCCCCTCCAACCCCGGTCTCGACGTCTGCGACATCCGCCGCCTGGTGCGGGAGGCGCATGCGGCGGGGGCGCTGGTCGCCGTCGACAACACCCTCGCCACCCCGCTCGGCCAGCGGCCCCTGGCGCTGGGCGCGGACTTCTCCGTCGCCAGCGACACCAAGGGCATGACCGGGCACGGCGACATCCTGCTCGGCCATGTGAGCTGCCGGGATCCGCTGCGGGCCGCGGAGGTACGACGCTGGCGCAAGATCGTCGGCGCCATCCCCGGCCCCATGGAGGCCTGGCTCGCCCACCGGTCGCTCGCCACGCTCCAACTGCGGATCGACCGGCAGTGCTCCACCGCACTGGCCCTGGCGCAGGCGCTCGCCGAGCGCGCGGACGTGACCGGCCTTCGCTACCCCGGACTGCCCGACGACCCCTCGCACGAGGTGGCCGCCCGGCAGATGCGGCGCTTCGGACCGGTGGTCTCCTTCGAACTGGCGGACCGCAAGCGGGCCGAGCGGTTCCTGGAGGAGCTGCGGCTCGTGGACGACGCCACCAGCTTCGGCGGCGTGCGCTCCACGGCGGAGCGGCGCGGGCGCTGGGGCGGGGACGCGGTCGCGGAGGGCTTCATCCGCTTCTCGGTCGGGGCCGAGGACCCGGAGGATCTGATCGCCGATGTGCTGCGCGCCCTCGACGAGGCCGGAAGCGCGGGCTGACCAGGGCATCGAGGCATGGACCGAGGGCGCTCCGAGCCTCCCCCCTCGTGGCTCGGAACGCCCTCGGTCTTACGCGCGGAGACCGCCTGAACAAGGCTAGTTGACTGTGCGTCAGTGTCCAATCACATGAGCGACAGCGACCTATCGACTTATTTATAGTTGGACGGTCCTGAGGCGCCGTCAGCCGACCGCCTGAGTCCAACGGCCGCACGGCCGGAAGGGGGCGGACATGGATCTGGCCCTGCTGCGCACGTTCGTCACGGTGCACCGGGCCGGCTCCTTCACCCGCGCCGCCGCGCTCCTCGGCCTCTCCCAGCCCGCCGTCACCAGCCAGATCCGGACGCTGGAACGGCAGCTGGGGAGGCCTCTCTTCCTCAGACAGGCGCGCGGGGTCACCCCCACCACCATCGGCGACGAGCTCGCGCACCGCGCGGCGCCCCATCTGGACGCCCTCGTGGAGATCGCCGGGACCGGCCTCGACGAGGAGAGCGGGGTCCGCACCCTCCATCTCGCCGGGCCTCCGGAGTTCACCGCGATCCGCGCGCTGCCCGCCCTCGCCCCTCTGGTCGGCCAGGGGCTCGCCGTGCGGGCCTCCTTCCTCGGCGACGCGGAGGAGATCCTCGACGGGCTCGCCGCCGGGCACCACGATCTGGCCATCGCCACCGCCCGGCCCCGGGGCGGTCTGCTCGTCTCCACCCCGCTCTGCGACGAGGAGCACGTCCTGGTCGCGGCCCCGCGCTGGGCCGCCCGGCTCTCCCCCGAGGTGCTCCTGGGCACGGGCGCGGTGGTCCTGGAACAGTTGCCGGTGGTCGAGGTCCACGAGTCGCTGCCCTTCGTCTCCCGCTACTGGGCGAGCGTCTTCGAGACCAAACCGGCGGCCGCCGCCACCGTCATCGCCCCCGATCTGCGGGCCGTGCGGGACGTCGCCGCCTCCGGTGCCGGGCTCGCCGTCCTGCCGCGCTACCTGTGCGAGGAGGCCCTGGGGCGGGGACGCCTCGTGGCGCTGCTCGATCCCCCGGTCCCTCCGATCCGGACCTACTTCCTGGTCGCGCGTACGGGGACGCTCGCACTGTCCCCCCTGGCGCGCGCCCACGAGGAGCTGCTGCGCGCGGCCGGGAACTGGTGAGTTTCAGGACACCTCGGACGGGCCATTTTCTTCCCATGAACGAACGTCCCGTGATCAAGCGCACCGCACGCGCCATCCTGCTCGACGGGGACGACCTGATCCTCATCAAGCGGACCAAGCCCGGGATGGATCCCTACTGGGTCACGCCCGGCGGCGGCGTGGAGCCCACCGACGCGACCGTCGTCGAGGCCCTCCACCGCGAGGTGCTCGAAGAGCTCGGCGCCAAGATCACCGATGTGGTGCCCTGCTTCGTCGACACCGTCGAGCACATCGTCGACGGCGGGGTCTCCGGGGTGAAGGTCCAGCACTTCTTCGTGTGCCGGCTCGGTTCGATGGACACCTCCCTGCGGCACGGTCCCGAGATGGAGGAACCCGTCGGCGAGTACGAGATCGTCCGCGTGCCCTTCAGCCGGGTCGGCATCGCCGCCGTCCACCTCGTCCCCCTCTCCCTCCGCCACTACCTCGACGGCAACATCGAGGGCGTCCGCGCGATGCACGCCCCCGACCTGGGCTAACCGACCGTCGCGGGGGTGAGCTCCGTGAGGAAGTCGTGACGGATGCGGTCCGAGGGGACTCCCGCACCGCGCAGGGCGTCGACCCCGCGGCGGACCATGGCGAGCGGACCCGAGAGGTAGGCGTCGCGCTCGTTCCACGGGCCGTAGCGGCAGACGGCGTCCGGGAGCCGCCCCTGCTCCTCGGTCACCGCATGGACCGAGAGCCACGGGAAGGTCTTCTGGAGCCGCAGCATCGTGTCGATGTCATAGAGGTCGTGGCCGCTGCGCGCCCCGTAGAAGACGTCGACCGGGCGCCGGTCCCCGTGCTCGGCGACGTCCTCGACCAGCGCCTTGATCGGCGCTATCCCGGTGCCGCCGCCCATGCAGAGCAGGCCGGTGTCCGTGGAGTGGTCGACCGTCATGGAGCCGGCCGGCGGGCCGAGCCGCAGCACGTCCCCGGGGCGTGCCCGGTGGACCAGCGCGTTGGAGACCCAGCCGGCCGGGACGGCCTTGACGTGGAGGGACAGCAGTCCGTCCGGGCGGGGCGCCGCGGCGAAGGAGTAGTGACGCCATATCCGCGGCCACCACGGGGTCTCAAGGGTCGTGTACTGCCCGGCGAGGAAGGGGTACGGGTGGTCGGGCCTGAGCGTGACGACGGCGATGTCCGGGGTCCGCAGATCGTGGGAGACCACCTCGGCCTGCCACCAGGCGGGTGCGGTCCGCTCGTCCTCGGCCGCCGCGTCGATCATGATCTGGGAGATCGTCGTGTAGGTGCGGACCCAGGCCGCCTCGGTCTCCTCGTCCCAGGTCTTCTCCGCGTACCGCGTGAGCGCGCCGATGAGGGCCTCGCCGACGGCCGGATAGTGGGCGGCCTGGGTCCCGTACTTCCGGTGCCCCCTGCCGAGGTTCTCCAGGTACGCGGTGAGGACCGGGGCGTCGTCCATGTGCTCGGCCGCCGTCAGGAGCGCCTTCAGGAGCCGGTCCCGCTGGGTGTCCATGGCCACGGGGAACATCTCGCGCAGCTCGGGGTGGTGGACGAAGAGAAGGGCGTAGAAGTACGAGGTCACCCGGTCGGCGACCGGTGCGATCTCCTCCAGGGTGCGACGGACGAGTACGGCGTCGGCGGAGGGTCCCTCGGATATTCGGGTTTCCTTCCCGTCCGCCGCCGGGGAGTCCCGCTCGTCCGTCGTGGTGGTCGGAGCATCCATCATGTGCCTCGCCTCGCGCTGGCCGGCTTCCGTGCTCGCAGCATGGCGCCTGCGGTCGGCGCTTCGGACGGAAAGCGGCGTTCTCGGGCCATAGGCCCGGGTTTCTGGCTAGGCTGCGCTGTTTCGGACCAACGCGTAGGCCTCGCGCAGGTCCCCTCCGGAGTAGCTGTGGCGGGCGAGCCCGGCGAGATGGTGGTCCGCGTTCACGGCCACGGTCTCCGGCACGGTCGCGAAGAGCTCCGCGTCGGACATCGAGTCCCCGTACGCGACGCAGTCGGCGGGGTCCACTCCGTACCGCGCGCAGAGCTCACCCGCGATCCGCACCTTCGCCCGCGCGTCGAGAATGCCCGGCCGGTGGACCGGCGCGGTGAACGGGACCGCGGGCCAGAGCGAACCGTGCGCCGTGTCGACGCCCCAGTCGAGGAGCCGCTCGACGAAGAAGTCGGGCGAGAGCGAGATGACCGCGCAGCGCTCTCCCCGGGCCCGGATGTCCGCCCAGACCTCGCGGATGCCCGCCAGCCAGGGCGCCCCTTCGAAGGCCGCCGCGACCTGCTCGGGGGTCAGCGCGGACCACAGCTCGCGGGCCCGGACGGCGAACTCGTCCGGCGTGAGCCCCCGCAGGAACCCCTCCTCCAGGACGGCGATCTCGTCGACCAGGTCCAGTTGCCGGGAGATCTCCACCGCGGCGGCCGAACCCCGGATCAGGGTGCCGTCGAGGTCGAACAGATGCAGACGCCGTGCTCGGGGGTTCGGGGGTTTCACGTGAAACACCGTAAAGCGGTGGACGGAAGATCACCGCGTCGTCCAGCCTGAACGACATGCCGACTTCCCCCACCCCCCTCGCACAGCTCCCCGTCCGGCGCCTCGCCCTGGAGGACCTGCTCGCCTGCGCCGACCTCTCCGAGAACCGGAGCTGGCCGCGCGAGGAACACAAATGGGGCCTGCTGCTCACCGCGGGCACCGGCTACGGCATCGACGACCCCGAAGGACCGGGCCTCGCCGCCTGCTCCGTGGTCACCTCGTACGGTCCGGGACTCGCCGCGATCGGCATGGTGCTCGTCGCCGAGCGGTACGCACGCCAGGGCCTGGGCCGCCGGCTCATGCGGCACGTCCTGGCCGAGGCGGGGGACACCCCGCTCACCCTGTACGCCACCGCGAACGGGCAGCCCCTGTACGAGCAGCTGGGCTTCACCGAGACGAGCCGGTCCGAGATGGTGCGCGGGCGCTTCACCTTCACCGCGCCCGCCCCGGACGTCCCGGTCCGCCCGGCGACGGCGGAGGACCTCCCGGCGATCCTGCGCCTGGACCAGGAGGTCTTCGGCCTCGACCGCACCCACATGATCACCCGGCTCCCCGCGTTCTCCGACCACCTCCGGGTCGCGGAGGACGGCGGCGAGATCATCGGCTTCGCGGCCGCCTGGCCCAATATGGACACCCATGTCATCGGCCCCCTGATCGCCCGGGACCCCGGCACGGCCCAGGCCCTGATCGCCTCCCTGGCCACCGCCACCGACCGGCCGCTGCGCACGGACATCGACGTCCGGCACACCTCCCTGCTGAGCTGGGCCAAGGAGAACGGCATCGGCACGGTCACCACCACCTCGGTGATGGTCCGCTCCCTGCCCGACCTCCCCGGGGACTGGCGCCGCCGCTTCGCTCCCCTGACGGTCGCCGCGGGCTAGGTTTACTTGCAGGCGCGCATTATTGCGTCGCTTCGTCTACCCTGGACCGAGAGCCAGGCCGGCTACGAGGAGAGACCGAGGGAGAGCCCATGACCGCGACGGACCCCGCACTCACCGCGCTCTCCCAGCGCTGGTGCGCCCTCTCCCTGCTGCACGGCAGGATCGAGGCCCACCTCGAGCGCGCCCTGGAGTCCGGGCACGGTCTGAGCGTGCGGGAGTACTCCCTGCTCGACGTCCTCAGCCGCCAGCACAGCGGCCCCGGCGGCCACCTCCAGATGAAGCAGGTCGCCGACGCCGTCGTGCTCAGCCAGAGCGCCACCACCCGGCTCGTCACCCGGCTCGAGGACCGCGGCCTGCTCACCCGGTACCTCTGCGCCACCGACCGGCGCGGCATCTACACCGATGTGACCGAGGCCGGCCTGAAGCTCCTCGAAGAGGCCCGCCCCACCAACGACAGCGCGCTGCGCGAGGCCCTCGACGAGGCCGCGAAGAACCCGGAGCTGGCGCCCCTGGTCCAGGTCGTCGAGGGCGCGGGCGTGCCCGTGTGACACGGCCGCACGTACGCTGCGGGGCATGAGCGATCTTGAGATACGCCCCGCCACCGCGGAGGACCTTCCGGCCATCGTCGCGATGCTCGCCGACGACCCCCTGGGCGCACAGCGCGAATCCCCCGACGACCTCGCCCCGTACCTCAACGCCTTCGAGCGCCTCGCCAACGACCCGCACCAGCACGTGGTCGTGGCCGTCCGCGAGGACAAGGTGGTCGGCACCCTCCAGCTGACGGTCATCCCCGGTCTCTCCCGCCGGGGCACCACCCGCTCGATCATCGAGGGCGTCCGCATCCATGCCGACGAGCGGGGCAGCGGTCTCGGGACGCAGCTCATCGAATGGGCCGTCGCGGAGTCCGGACGCCAGGACTGCCGGCTCGTTCAGCTGACCTCCGACGTCACCCGCACCGATGCCCACCGCTTCTACGAGCGCCTGGGCTTCGAGGCCTCCCACGTGGGCTTCAAGAAGACCCTTTGAGGGCGTGTTTCACGTGAAACCGTGCGGTTTCACGTGAAACACCACTCAACGGCCCACCGGCTCAGAGACCGCGCCAGCCCGCCTCGTCCACGCCGCCCGGGACCGCGTCCCCCGGCTCGTACGGTTCCCGCGTGAAGACGAAGGACCCGAGGTCGAGATGGCTCACGCTGCCGTCGGCGCGCCGCACGACCCTGAGCGTCTCCCCCGCGTAGTAGCCGTTCAGCCCGACCCAGCCGCCCTCGGGCAGCGCGCGGAAGCGAGCCCGCCGCCCGACTCCGCTCAGGGGTTCGAGTGCCACGCTCCGCTCGGGGCCGAGCCGAAGCCCGTAGGCGTACGTGCCCCAGTACCAGGGGCCGGTGAGAGACAGCAGCTCCTCGTCGACCTCGGCCTCGGGAAGGGGCCGCCACGGCTCCGGGAACCTCGGCTCCGCCTCCGCCACGATCCGTACGAGATCGGCGGCCACGAGCCCCGTCAGCGGGCCCGAGGTGGCATTGGAGAGGGCGATCCCCGCGAGGCCGTCCTCCACGCTCACCCACACACAGGCGACGAAGCCCGGGAGGGATCCGGTGTGGCCGATCAGGGTGCGGCCGTCCTTGCGCAGCAGCTGGAGACCGAGCCCGTAGCTTCCCTCCCACTCGCCTTCCCCGGCCGGGGCCGCCGGGGCACGCATCTCCTCCACGGACGCCGTGGCGAGCACCCGCTCGTCCCCCGCCGCGAGGAAGGCGGCGAACCGGGCGAGATCGGCGGCCGTCGACCACAGCTGCCCGGCCGATGCCATCAGGCCGAGGTCCTCGGACGGCTCGGGCATCATCACGTCGGCCCAGGGATGCACCGCCCAGCCCCCGGCATGCGGAGCGACGGGATCGACCGTCGTACGGTTCATCCCCAGCGGCTCCAGGATCTCGCGCCGCAGGGCCTCCTCCCAGGACACCCCCCGGATCGCCTCGACCAGTGAACCGAGCAGCGTGTAGCCGGGGTTGGAGTAGTGGTGCCGGCGCCCCGGCGACTGGAGGAAGGGCCGCTCCCCCAGGACGTCGGAGAGCTCCGGGCGCAGCGCGGCGGAGGACCTCTCCCACCACGAGCCGGGCGTCTCGGCCGCGAGACCGCCGGTGTGGCCCAGGAGCTGGGCGATCGTCACCTCACCGACGCCCGTGCCCTTCAGGTGCCGTTCCAGCGGATCGTCGAGGCCGAGCAGGCCCTCGTCCCTCAGCCTCATCACCAGCACCGCGGTGAACACCTTGGTGATCGATCCGATCCTGAACTGGGTGTCGGCGTCCGGCGCGTGGCCGTCCACGCAGCTGCGCGAACCGCTCCACACCAAGGCTCCGTCGCGGACCACCGCCCCCACGAAGGAGGGCGTCCGCCCCTCGGACTGGGCGACCGCGACACGGTGCAGCAGGGCCCGCTCGGTACCCGGCAGCAGGGCTTCGAAAGATGTCGTCATACAGGCCATCCAACGCGATGCCCGGTTGTGCCGCTTCCCGATTTCGATCAGGTCTGGGCCATGTCCACGAAGCGGGAGTAGTGGCCCTGGAAGGCCACGGTGATCGTGGCTGTCGGGCCGTTACGGTGCTTGCCCACGATGATGTCGGCCTCGCCCGCGCGCGGGGACTCCTTCTCGTAGGCGTCCTCGCGGTGCAGCAGGATGACCATGTCGGCGTCCTGCTCGATCGAGCCGGACTCACGGAGGTCGGAGACCATCGGCTTCTTGTCGGTGCGCTGCTCGGGGCCACGGTTCAGCTGGGAGAGCGCGATCACCGGCAGTTCCAGCTCCTTGGCGAGGAGCTTGAGGTTTCGCGACATGTCGGAGACCTCTTGCTGGCGGCTCTCCTGCCGCTTGGAGCCGCCCGACTGCATGAGCTGCAGATAGTCGATGATGACGAGCTTGAGGCCGTTGCGCTGCTTGAGCCGGCGGCACTTCGCGCGGATCTCCATCATCGACAGGTTCGGGGAGTCGTCGATGTACAGCGGGGCCTGGGAGACGTCCGGCATACGGCGGGCGAGACGCGTCCAGTCCTCGTCGGTCATCGTGCCGGAGCGCATGTGGTGGAGGGCCACGCGCGCCTCGGCCGAGAGCAGACGCATCGCGATCTCGTTGCGGCCCATTTCCAGGGAGAAGATGACGCTGGGCAGGTTGTGCTTGATGGAGGCCGCGCGGGCGAAGTCCAGGGCGAGGGTCGACTTACCCATGGCGGGACGGGCCGCGATGATGATCATCTGACCGGGGTGCAGCCCGTTGGTGAGCGCGTCGAGATCGGTGAAGCCGGTGGGCACACCCGTCATCTCGCCGCTGCGGGAGCCGATCGCCTCGATCTCGTCGAGCGCCCCCTCCATGATGTCGCCGAGCGGCAGGTAGTCCTCGGTGGTGCGCTGCTCGGTGACCGCGTAGATCTCGGCCTGGGCCGAGTTCACGATCTCGTCGACGTCCCCGTCGGCCGCGTATCCCATCTGCGTGATCTTGGTGCCGGCCTCCACGAGGCGGCGCAGGACCGCGCGCTCGTGGACGATCTCCGCGTAGTACGAGGCGTTGGCCGCGGTCGGTACCGACTGGACCAGGGTGTGGAGGTAGGAGGCGCCGCCGACGCGGGTGATCTCGCCGCGCTTGGTGAGCTCGGCGCCGACCGTGATCGGGTCGGCCGGCTCGCCCTTGGCGTAGAGGTCGAGGATCGCCGCGTAGACGGTCTCGTGGGCGGGCTTGTAGAAGTCGTTGCCCTTGATGATCTCCACGACGTCCGCGATGGCGTCCTTGGAGAGGAGCATGCCGCCGAGGACGGACTGCTCGGCGTCGAGGTCCTGCGGGGGGACGCGCTCGAAGCCGGAGAGCCCGCCGTCCCAGGGACCCTCGCCGCCGCGCTCGTGCTGGTCGTCGCGTCCGCGGCCACGGCCGCGCCCTTCGCCGCGGGTACGGGTGGGCAGCCGGTCGCTCGGTCCGCTGTCGGCCCAAGGGTCGTCCATGGGCTCGGGAACGCTCACCAAGCCACCTCCTCCCGTCCGCTCCGCGGACATCGCCGTGCCACTCTGTCTTACGCCACGGCCTTCATCAACGAGTGGCTTCGCGACCGGCTTCTGGCGCGTCGGGCGCCGGACCACGGTAGGCCCGTGAGGGGCGTCAGCCAATCTGGTTATCCACAGGCCCTGTGGGTGAAGGGCCAGATGCTGTGGAGAACTCACCGGATCCTGTGCACGGAGCGGGGGACAGCCATGTGGACAAACTCATAGCACCCCCGGGCTCACGCATCTGACCTGCACGTTTCCCATCCACGGGCTGTGGGGGAGAAAAAGTTTTCCCCCTGGACCAAGATCAGAACAAACGGCCCACACCCGAAGCCCCGCACCATCGCAAAGTAAGGACTGATACTCCATTGCATCTCTTACCTGTGGAAGATTAGATTGAGCCCATGACTCAGGCCCCCGCGACCTCCAAGGCCGTCCGCCGACAGCACGACCGCGAGATCGTCTCGCTCGCCCTGCCGGCCTTCGGTGCTCTCGTCGCCGAGCCGCTGTTCCTCATGGCCGACAGCGCCATCGTCGGCCACCTCGGCACACCTCAGCTCGCGGGCCTCGCGATCGCCGCGGCACTGCTCTCCACGGCCGTCAGCGTCTTCGTCTTCCTCGCCTACGCCACCACGGCCGCCGTCGCCCGGCGGGTCGGCGCGGGCGACCTCCAGGCCGCCATCCGACAGGGCATGGACGGCATCTGGCTCGCGCTCCTCCTCGGCGCCGCCGTCGTCGCGCTGACCCTGCCCACGGCTCCATGGCTCGTCGACGTCTTCGGGGCCTCGGACACCGCGTCCCCGTACGCCGTCACGTACCTCAGGATCTCCAGCCTGGGGATCCCCGCCATGCTGGTGGTCCTGGCCGCCACCGGCGTCCTGCGCGGCCTCCAGGACACCCGTACACCGCTCTACGTGGCGATCGCCGGCTTCGCGACCAACGGCGCGCTCAACCTCGGCCTGGTCTACGGGGCCGGCCTCGGCATCGCCGGCTCCGCCTGGGGCACGGTCATCGCCCAGTGCGGCATGGCCGCCGCCTACCTCGTCGTGGTCGTACGGGGCGCCCGGCGCCACGGCGCCTCCCTCCGCCCCGACCCGGCCGGCATCCGCGCCTCCGCACAGGCCGGCGTCCCACTCCTGGTCCGTACGCTCTCGCTCCGCGCGGTCCTGATGATCGCCACGGCGGTCGCCGCCCGGCTCGGGGACGCGGAGGTCGCCGCCCACCAGATCATCCTGTCCCTGTGGAGCCTGATGGCCTTCGCGCTCGACGCGATCGCCATCGCGGGCCAGGCCATCATCGGCCGTTACCTCGGCGCGGACGACGCCACCGGCGCACGGCAGGTCTGCCGCCGGATGGTCCAGTGGGGCGTGCTCTCCGGTGTGGTGCTCGGCGCACTGCTCATCATCACCCGCCCCCTGTTCATCCCGCTCTTCACGAGCGACACCACCGTCCAGGACACCCTGCTCCCGGCCCTGCTCGTGGTCGCGGTCTCCCAGCCGGTCTCCGGAGTCGTCTTCGTCCTCGACGGCGTCCTCATGGGCGCGGGAGACGGCCCCTACCTGGCCTGGGCCATGCTGCTGACCCTGGCCGTCTTCGCTCCGGTCGCCCTCCTGGTCCCGACGCTCGGCGGCGGGCTGACGGCGCTCTGGTGGGCGATGACCCTGATGATGACCGTGCGGATGGCGACCCTCTGGTTCCGTATGCGCTCCGGCCGCTGGATCGTCACCGGCGCCACGCGCTGACGCCGTACGCGTTTCACGTGAAACAGCGGAAGGGAAACAGCCGAAGAGAAACAGCGGAAGGGCCGCACCCCGAGGGGTACGGCCCTTCCTCACTGCTGAGCGCAGACTGCCAAGGGCAGCGTTACGCGGCGACGACCTCGACGCCGAGCTTCGCGGCAACCTCGGGGTGCAGACGCACGGACACCTGGTGCGAGCCCAGGGTCTTGATCGGCGAACCGAGCTCGACGCGACGCTTGTCGACGTCCGGGCCACCCGCGGTCTTGATCGCCGAGGCGATGTCGGCCGGGGTCACGGAGCCGAAGAGACGGCCGGCGTCGCCGGAGCGAACGGCCAGGCGCACCTTCGTGCCCTCGAGCTGGGCCTTGATCTCGTTGGCCTGCTCGATGGTCGCGATCTCGTGGATCTTGCGGGCGCGGCGGATCTGCGCCACGTCCTTCTCGCCACCCTTGGTCCAGCGGATCGCGAAACCACGCGGGACCAGGTAGTTGCGAGCGTAGCCGTCCTTGACGTCGACGACGTCGCCAGCGGCACCGAGGCCGGAAACCTCGTGGGTCAGGATGATCTTCATTAGTCGGTCACCCTTTCCTTATCGCGCGGTGGACGTGTAGGGCAGCAGCGCCATCTCACGGCTGTTCTTGACGGCCGTGGCGACGTCACGCTGGTGCTGCGTGCAGTTGCCGGTCACGCGGCGGGCACGGATCTTGCCGCGGTCGGAAATGAACTTCCGCAGCATGTTCGTGTCCTTGTAGTCCACGTACGCGGTCTTGTCCTTGCAGAACGCGCAGACCTTCTTCTTAGGCTTGCGCACAGGCGGCTTCGCCATGGTGTTTCTCCTGTGTGATCAAGAAGTGGGAGTACGAGCTGCTTCGAGGGCGTGCGCCCTAGAAGGGGGGCTCGTCCGAGTAGCCGCCGCCGGAGTTTCCACCCCAGCCGCCACCGCCGCCGCCCTGCTGGCCGCCGCCGGAGGGGCCGCCGGTCGCCCACGGGTCGTCGGCGGGAGCACCGCCACCACCCTGCTGGCCACCGCCGCCGGAGTTTCCACCCCAGCCGCCACCGCCGCCGCCCTGCTGGCCGCCGCCGTATCCACCCTGGCCGCCGCGACCGGTGGTCTTGGTGACCTTGGCCGTGGCGTTCTTGAGGCTGGGGCCGACTTCCTCGACGTCCAGCTCGTAGACCGTGCGCTTGACGCCCTCACGGTCCTCGTAGGACCGCTGCTTCAGCCGGCCCTGCACGACGACGCGCATGCCTCGCTGGAGCGACTCCGCGACGTTCTCCGCCGCCTGACGCCAGACCGAGCAGGTCAGGAAGAGGCTCTCGCCGTCCTTCCACTCGTTGGTCTGACGGTCGAAGGTGCGGGGGGTGGACGCGATACGGAACTTCGCGACCGCCGCACCGGACGGGGTGAAGCGCAGCTCGGGGTCGTCGACAAGATTGCCGACGACCGTGATGACGGTCTCGCCTGCCATGGGGGAACCTCTCGGCGGGTTTGCTTCTGGCTGCTTTGCTGCTACTCGAACCCGATGACCTCTGAGCTAGAAGCTCAGTGGGTCTCGGGGCGGAGGACCTTGGTCCGGAGGACCGACTCGTTCAGGTTCATCTGGCGGTCGAGCTCCTTGACGACCGCAGGCTCGGCCTGCAGGTCGATGACCGAGTAGATGCCCTCGGGCTTCTTCTTGATCTCGTACGAGAGACGACGACGGCCCCAGGTGTCGACCTTCTCGACCTTTCCGTTGCCCTCACGGACGACGGAGAGGAAGTTCTCGATCAGGGGGGCGACAGCGCGCTCCTCCAGATCGGGGTCGAGGATGACCATCACCTCGTAGTGACGCATGTGGAACCCACCTCCTTTGGACTCAGCGGCCACGGTCGTTCCGTGGCAGGAGGGTCGTGATGCGTGAGCAACGGTATCCGCCACCACTGACAGTCCCCCTCGGCGAGCGAGGAGCGCTGTCGGGGATCCCGGAGGGACCTGGGCAGACACCGGCGCAGCTGTACAGAGTACCCGCACATCGGCTTGCGGTTGAAATTCCCGGGTGAGGGGACGCAATCTGTACACAACGGATGTCGGCGGCGCTAGGATGCGCCGCCTTCCGGCAGCCACGCCAGGAGGTGCCCCATGGCACAGGCAATGCGACCCGACCCCGGCCACTCTCTCTTCGCGACCGACGGCAAACCCCATCCGCTCCAGGACACCCTGATGGTGGTGACACTGGTGCTGGGGATCGTCTCGTTCACGACCGCGCAGTTCTACAACCTGCACCTGCTGAGTTCGTGGTCAGGCCTGATCGGCATCCTGACGGGCGCCTACGGCCAGTTCATCTCCGTGACGACCCGCGAGCGCTTCCTGATGATCCTCGGACTGGGCGCCTCCGCGGTCGGCTTCTACCTCGGAATGGCGCACGGAGGCCTCTTCGGCGGCGTCATCAGCTGAGCCCGGCCGCACGTCGGCGCACACACACTTATTCGGGGCGCTCCCCGGTCACAGTAGGCTTCGGCGCGAGAGCCGGAGCCCCTGACCGATGGGGACACACCTGCCGAGGAGCGCCCCGCATGAGCCTGACCCTGAGGACCATCAGCCGTGAGCAGCATCTGGCATTCATCCAGAGCCAGCCCGCCGCGAGCCACTGCCAGGTCCCGGCATGGGCTGATGTGAAGACCGAGTGGCGCTCGGAGAACCTCGGCTGGTTCGACAAGTCCGGCGAGCTCGTCGGCGCCGGTCTGGTGCTCTACCGCCAGCTGCCGAAGATCAAGCGCTACCTCGCCTACCTGCCCGAGGGGCCGGTCATCAACTGGTACGCGCCGAACCTCGACGACTGGCTGCAGCCGATGCTGGCGCACCTCAAGCACCAGGGCGCGTTCTCGGTGAAGATGGGCCCGCCGGTGGTCATCCGCCGCTGGGACTCGGCCGCGATCAAGGCCGGCATCCAGGACCCGGACGTCAAGCGCCTCAAGGACGTCGAGGCCACCCACATCGAGCCGCGTGCCTTCGAAGTCGCGGACCGGCTGCGGAAGATGGGCTGGCAGCAGGGCGAGGACGGCGGCGCCGGCTTCGGCGACGTGCAGCCCCGCTACGTCTTCCAGGTCCCGCTGGCGAACCGCTCGCTCGACGACGTCCTCAAGGGCTTCAACCAGCTGTGGCGCCGGAACATCAAGAAGGCCGAGAAGGCCGGTGTCGAGGTCGTCCAGGGCGGCTACGAGGACCTGGCCGAGTGGCAGCGGCTGTACGAGATCACGGCCGTCCGCGACCACTTCCGGCCGCGCCCGCTCTCGTACTTCCAGCGCATGTGGACCGTCCTCAACAACGAGGACCCCAACCGCATGCGGCTCTACTTCGCGCGCCACAACGGCGTGAACCTGTCGGCCGCGACCATGCTCGTCGTGGGCGGTCACGTCTGGTACTCCTACGGCGCCTCCGACAACATCGGCCGCGAGGTCCGGCCCTCGAACGCGATGCAGTGGCGGATGCTGCGCGACGCGTACGCCATGGGCGCGACCGTCTACGACCTCCGGGGAATCTCGGACTCGCTCGACGAGACCGACCACCTCTTCGGGCTCATCCAGTTCAAGGTGGGCACGGGCGGCGAGGCCGTCGAGTACGTCGGCGAGTGGGACTTCCCGCTGAACAAGCTGCTGCACAAGGCGCTCGACATCTACATGTCGCGCCGCTGACCGTTCCGTAGGCTTCTCAGTCGTACACACCTTTGATCCACCGCTGCCGTCAGAAAGGTTCCGGGCCGGCCATGGCGCTCTCCCTCTACGTCGACACCGCTCGCTGGCGGGCGCACCAGAAGTCCGTCATCGACCAGTTCCCCGGGATCATCCCGGTGTGCAAGGGCAACGGTTACGGCTTCGGGCACGAGCGGCTCTCGGACGAGGCGGCCCGGTTCGGCGCCGACATGCTCGCCGTGGGCACCACGTACGAAGCCGCGAAGATCAAGGACTGGTTCGGCGGCGACCTGCTGGTCCTCACCCCCTTCCGACGGGGTGAGGAACCGGTTCCGCTGCCCGACCGGGTGATCCGTTCCGTGTCGTCCGTGGACGGCGTCGCCGCCCTGGTGGGCGCCCGCGTCGTGATCGAGTGCATGAGCTCGATGAAGCGGCACGGCGTGCGCGAGGAGGAGCTCCAGCAGCTCCACTCCGCCATCGAGAACGTCCGCCTGGAGGGCTTCGCCCTGCACCTTCCCCTGGACCGCCCGGACGGCACGGACGCGGTCGAGGAGGTCATCGCCTGGATGGACCGGCTGCGGAACGCCCGGCTGCCGCTGCACACCATGTTCGTGAGCCACCTGCGGGCCGAGGAGCAGGCCCGGCTCCAGCAGCAGTTCCCGCAGACCCGCTTCCGCGCCCGGATCGGCACCCGGCTGTGGCTGGGCGACCACGAGGCCACCGAGTACCGGGGCTCCGTCCTCGACGTGACCCGGGTCGCCAAGGGCGACCGGTTCGGCTACCGCCAGCAGAAGGCCGCGTCGGACGGCTGGCTGGTCGTCGTCGCCGGCGGCACCTCCCACGGCGTGGGCCTGGAGGCCCCGAAGGCGATGCACGGTGTCATGCCGCGCGCCAAGGGCGTCGCCCGTGCGGGCCTCGCCACCGTCAACCGGAACCTCTCGCCCTTCGTCTGGGCCGGGAAGCAGCGCTGGTTCGCCGAGCCGCCGCACATGCAGGTGTCGATCCTGTTCGTGCCGGCCGACGCCCAGGAGCCCCGGGTGGGCGACGAGCTCGTGGCGCATCTTCGCCACACCACGACGCAGTTCGACCGGCTCGTCGAACGCTGAGCCGACCGAAGGCCGAAAGCACTCACCCCCGGGAGCAGGACTCCCGGGGGTGAGTGCTTTCGGTCACTCGGAGGCTCTCCGGCGCTCGTCCGCGGCGCCCCAGCTCACCTTCTGCCCCTCCGCCACGGCCGGGGCGGCGTGCCGGGCCGGATGGGCCGCCCTGCCCGCCACGACGACGTCCTCGGCGCCGTCCAGGACGCCCCCCGAGGGGTCGTCCGCGCCGTCCTGCCGGACGGGGTCCTTCTCGGGCGCCAGGACGTCCCGTACGACCATCGCGCACAGGTACAGCGTGCCGAGCAGGTGCAGGACGATCGCGAACTGGTAGCCCTCCACCGGGAGGCCCTGCTTGTTGGCGCCGGTGGTGTAGGCCAGGTACATCCAGACGCCGACGAAGTACATGACCTCGCAGGTCTGCCAGACCAGGAAGTCACGCCAGCGGGGCCGGGCGAGCGCGGCCAGCGGGACCAGCCACAGCACGTACTGCGGCGAGTAGACCTTGTTGGTCAGTACGAACGCGGCGACGACCAGGAAGGCCAGCTGGGCGAAGCGCGGCCTGCGCGGCGCCGTGAACGCCAGGAACGCGAGACCGGCCACCGCCGCCGCCATCAGCAGCAGCGCGTACAGATTGGCCCGGCCCGGCGTGATCACGTCGCCGCTCCGCTGGCTGACCAGCAGCCAGATCGAACCGAAGTCGACGTTCCGGTCCCGGCTGAACAGGTAGAACTGCTTCCACCCCTCCGGCGCCGGCAGCATCACGGGCAGGTTCACGAGCAGCCACGCGCCGGCCGCCCCGAGCAGCGCCGTCCCGTACTCCCGCCACTTCCCGGCACGCCAGCAGAGCAGCAGCAGCGGGCAGAGGAGCAGTATCGGGTAGAACTTGGCGGCCGTGGCCAGGCCGAGCAGGACGCCGAAGGCCAGCGGCCGGCTCCGCGACCACATCAGGACGGCGGCGGCGGTCAGCGCGACGGCCAGCAGGTCCCAGTTGATCGTGGCGGTGAGCGCGACCGAGGGGGCGAGCGCGACCAGGAGGCCGTCCCAGGGGCGCAGGCGGTGCGTCCGGGCCACGCAGACCGCCAGGACGGCCGCGCACACCATCAGCAGGCCCGCGTTGACCAGCCAGTACGACTGCTCCTGCTGGTTCAGCTCGCCGCCGCCGGGCGTCAGCCAGGCCGCGACCTCCATGAACAGGCCGGTCAGGACCGGGTACTCCAGGAACGGTATGTCGCCGCCCAGCCGGTCGAAGTAGGGGATCAGACCGTCCGCGAAGCCCCGCCCGGCGAAGAGGTGCGGGATGTCCGAGTAGCAGGCGTGGGTGTACTGGGAGGTCGTGCCCCGGAACCAGGCCCAGTTGTAGCAGGGCAGCTTCTGCACCATGCCGAGGGCGTACATGCCGATGGCCACGAGCGCGATCACCCGCACCGGCGTCCACTGGCCCGTGCCGGCCGCCGCCCGGCGCCCGTAGGGGCCGCCGATCAGCTCGCTGCCCGCGGCCGCCACCTTGTCCCGGTGGGTGGGGATGACCGTCTGCGAGCGGTCCTGCGGTGCGCTCGACTTCTGGAGGCTCGGCATGGGGGACATCCTGCCGTACGACTCCGGGAAAACGGCGAGGGCCGCCGCGGCCACTCCGTACGGGGAAGGTACGAAGGGGACGCGGCGGCCCTCAGGACGTGCGCGGGGCGGAGGGATCAGGGAACCCAGCCGCCGCCGGGTTTGCCGTTCCCGTTGCCTCCGGAACTGGTGTCCGTCGGCGAGTCGGTCGGCGTCGGCGCATCGGTGGTGGGTGGCGCGGTGGTGGGCTCTCCGGTGTTGCCGCCCGGGTTGCCGTTGCAGTTCAGGTCCCAGACGCTACAGGTCGTCTTGCCCGGCTTCGGCGACTTGGTCGGCTTCGTCGGGGGAGTCGTCGTCGGAGTGGCCGGGGGAGTCGTCGTCGGCATCGTCGACTCGGTGGGCGTCGGGGTGGCCGTCGGGCTCGGTGTGGGGCTCGCGGCGCCACCGCCGAAGACGGGCTTCGCGCCCTCCAGCTTCTCCGGCTCCGGGAAGTCCACGACCGGCATGTCCTTCACGGCATCCGTCATGTACTCCCTCCAGATCTGCGAGGGGAACGACGAACCGTGGATCGTCGGCTGGGCACCCGTACCGTACATCTTCTCGAACTTGCGGCCCTGCTTCGTCTCGTCGTCGTCGAAGCGGTACATGTCGATCGCGGTCGCCAGCTGCTTCGTGTAGCCCACGAACCAGGCCGACATGTTGTCGTCGGTCGTACCGGTCTTGCCGGCCACATCGCGGCCCGGGATGCGGGCCTTCTTACCGGTGCCCCGGTCGTCGGACACGACGGTCCGCAGCACGTCGGTGACGTTGTTCGCGATGGCCGGGCTGAAGGCGGCATTGGGCTTGGCCTTGTGCTGGTTGATGACGGCGCCGTCCCGCTCCACCTTCTCGACGGAGTACGGGTCGTTCTGCACACCCTCGTTGGCGAAGGTGGCGTACGCGCCGGCCATGCGGATGGCACTCGGGCTGGAGACACCGAGGGAGAAGGACGGGAATTCGCCCTTGACCAGGGACTCCTCGCGGAGGCCGGCCTTCTCGGCCGCGTCACGGACCTTGTCGATGCCGACGTCCATGCCGAGCTGCACATACGGCGAGTTGGCCGACTTCATCATGGCGTAGCGCAGGGAGATGGGGCCGTAGCTGGCGTTCTCGTCGTTGCTCTGCTTCCACTCGTTGCCATCGTCGTCGAGCCAGATGTCCCCGTTGTACTTACGGATCGTCAGGTCGTCCTTGCCGTTGTAGAGGCTCTTGTCCGGGTCGACGATCGTGCGCTCGGACGCGTCCTGATCCGGGGGGCCGTTCTTGTCCCGGACGCCGTCCTTCATCGCGGCCGCGAGCACGAAGGGCTTGAACGTCGATCCGACCTGGGCACCGGTGCTGTCCGCGTTGCTCCGGAAGTGCTTGGTGGCGTCGACGCCACCGTAGAGCGCGACGATCTTCCCGGTCGCGGTGTCGACGGAAGCACCACCGAACTGGACGTGCGTGTCCGTCGTCGGGCGCTTCTTCGGGTCGATGTTGTCCTTGATCTTCTTCTTGATCACGGACTCCAGCTTGTCCACCTTCGGCTTCTCGAAGGTGGTGTGGATCCCGTAGCCGCCGCGCGCCAGATCCTGCTCGGTGATGCCGAACTGGTTCTGCATGTTCACGTTGGCGGTGGAGACCAGGTAGCCGATCTGGCCGCCCAGGTTGGCGCTCTTCTTGGGCCCCTGCACCTTGGGGAAGGTGGTGTACTTCGCCCGCTCCTCGGCCGTGAGATGCCCGTCCTTCTGCATCTCGTCGAGGATCCACTTCCACCGCTTGGTCGCCCGGTCGGTGTTCGCCGCAGCCGTGGCCGCGGGGTCGATCTCGGGGTAGCCGGCCGGATCGAAGTACGTCGCGCCCTTCAGCACAGCCGCGAGGAGCGCCGACTCACTGGGGTTCAGGTCCTTGGCGTCCTTGTTGAAGTAGGCACGGGCCGCCGCCTGGATGCCGTACGCACCACGTCCGTAGTACGAGGTGTTCAGGTAGCCGGCCATGACCACCTCCTTGTCGACGTCGTTGCCGACCTTCATGGAGATGAAGAGTTCCTTCACCTTCCGTGTGACGGTCTGCGACTGGTCGTCGAGGCGGTTGTTCTTCACGTACTGCTGGGTGATGGTCGAACCACCCTGGGTCTCGCCGCCCTTGGCCATGTTCCACACGGCGCGGGCGATACCCATGGGGTCGACACCGGAGTCCGTCCAGAAGGTCTTGTTCTCCGCCGAGATCACCGCGTTCTGCATGGACTTCGGGATGTCCGCGAACTGGACAATCTGACGGTTGGCGCCGCTGCCCGTCGCGACCATGCGGTCGCCGTTGGCCCAGTAGTAGATGTTGTTCTGCGATTTCGCGGTGTCGGCTTCCTTGGGGATCTCCACCTGCGAGTACGCGAACGCGGCCGCGCCCATCAGGCTCGCGACGAAGAACAGGAACGTGCCCGTCACGAGCTTCCACGAGGGCAGCCAGCGACGCCAGCCCCACTTGTTGTGGCGCGGGTAGTCGATGATCCGCTTCTTGCCCGGCGGGCGACCGCCGGAGCCCCGCCCCGGACCGCTGCCGCGACCGCCGCCGCCACCGCCGCGCCGTCCTCCACCGGGACCGCCGGGGCCGCCGGGACCGCCGGGGCCGGAATCGGCTCCCCTGCGACGGCTGCCGCGCTGGGCGGCCCGTCGGGCCTCCGCGCGTCCGCCGTAGGGACGCTGCTCCTCTCCATAGGAGGAGGGGGGACCGTACGAGGCCGAAGGGGCCCCCGTACCGACGTCATGGGCCGGGGCCGACCTGCGGCCCATCGGCTGCTGGGCAGCGCGCCGTGCCGCCGCGCGACCGCCCGTGGGCGGCTCCTGCGGCGGCATTTTGCGACGATGCTCGCTCATCGAACGACTACTCCTCGGGCAGGCGCGTACGCCTGGAAGCGGCAGTTGAGTTCCGGTCCCCCCGAAATGCGCACGGTCGGCACCTCACCGGAGGTCCCTCCGTGTCGCAGCCGGTCACCCGCAGCACTGACGCCCCAGGGCATCGCTCGGTTCCCGGTGGTCTGCATGCCGCAAGACTACGCACGGCCAAAACCCGCCTAGAGCCGGACTTCACCCCAAATCAGGCAAGTCGAACGCTGTGAATTGACGATGTGACGCCGGTCACGTTGACCCGGCTTGTCGAGACAGGAGGGCCGTTCTATCGTGCTGATGTATCGAGTCGATACATCAGCACGGCATAAGGGCCCCGGAAGCGGAGGAGGAGGCGACGGATGAGCAGGCGCTCCGGCATTCTCGAGTTCGCCGTTCTCGGCCTGCTGCGCGAGGCCCCCATGCACGGGTACGAGCTGCGGAAGCGCCTCAACACCTCACTGGGCGTCTTCCGGGCCTTCAGCTACGGAACGCTGTATCCCTGCCTCAAGACGCTGGTCGCCAACGGCTGGTTGATCGAGGAGCCGGGCAGCGCCCCCGAGGAGGCCCTCGCCGCTTCACTCGCAGGACGCCGGGCCAAGATCGTCTACCGGTTGACCGCGGCAGGTAAGGAGCACTTCGAGGAGCTCCTCTCCCACACCGGCCCGGACGCCTGGGAGGACGAGCACTTCGCGGCGCGCTTCGCCTTCTTCGGCCAGACCGAGCGCGAGGTGCGGATGCGCGTCCTGGAAGGCCGCCGCAGCCGGCTGGAGGAGCGTCTGGAGAAGATGCGTGCCTCCCTCGCCCGGACCCGCGAGCGCCTGGACGACTACACGCTTGAGCTGCAGCGCCACGGCATGGAGTCCGTGGAGCGCGAAGTGCGCTGGCTGAACGAGCTCATCGAGAGCGAGCGGGCGGGGCGGGATCAGCGATCCGGCCCCGGCACCGCCACTCTGCACGACAACGATTCTGGAGAGACGGGCGGCCTGCCCCGGCACGGGGGCAGTACCCGGCCGGATCCGTCCGACGACACCGCCAAGTGAAACCCTGCGTACAGCAGGGCTTCCGTGATCACACAGGGAGCAACCGGAATGGGTTCGGTTCGCGTAGCCATCGTCGGCGTGGGCAACTGCGCCGCCTCGCTGGTGCAGGGCGTCGAGTACTACAAGGACGCCGACCCGGCGTCCAAGGTGCCCGGCCTGATGCACGTCCAGTTCGGCGACTACCACGTCCGTGACATCGAGTTCGTCGCCGCCTTCGACGTCGACGCGAAGAAGGTCGGCCTCGACCTCTCCGACGCCATCGGTGCCAGCGAGAACAACACCATCAAGATCTGCGACGTTCCGAACAAGGGCGTCACGGTCCAGCGCGGTCACACGCTCGACGGTCTCGGCAAGTACTACCGCCTGACGATCGAGGAGTCCGCCGAGGAGCCCGTCGACGTCGTCCAGGTCCTCAAGGACCGCCAGGTCGACGTCCTCATCTGCTACCTGCCCGTCGGCTCCGAGGACGCGGCGAAGTTCTACGCCCAGTGCGCCATCGACGCCAAGGTCGCCTTCGTCAACGCCCTTCCGGTCTTCATCGCCGGCACCAAGGAGTGGGCGGACAAGTTCACCGAGGCGGGCGTCCCGATCGTCGGCGACGACATCAAGTCGCAGGTCGGCGCGACCATCACGCACCGCGTGATGGCGAAGCTGTTCGAGGACCGCGGTGTCCGTCTTGAGCGCACGATGCAGCTCAACGTCGGCGGCAACATGGACTTCAAGAACATGCTGGAGCGCGACCGCCTGGAGTCCAAGAAGATCTCCAAGACCCAGGCCGTCACCTCGCAGATCCCGGACCGCGAGCTGGGCGAGAAGAACGTCCACATCGGCCCCTCGGACTACGTGGCCTGGCTGGACGACCGCAAGTGGGCGTACGTCCGCCTCGAGGGCCGCGCCTTCGGTGACGTTCCGCTGAACCTGGAGTACAAGCTCGAGGTGTGGGACTCCCCGAACTCGGCCGGTGTCATCATCGACGCCCTGCGCGCCGCGAAGATCGCCAAGGACCGGGGCATCGGTGGCCCGATCCTCTCCGCGTCCTCGTACTTCATGAAGTCCCCGCCGGTCCAGTACTTCGACGACGAGGCCCTGGCCAACGTCGAGAAGTTCATCAAGGGTGAGGTCGAGCGCTAAAGCTCCGCACGCTTGTCGATCGAGGGTCCCCGAGGCACTGCCCGGGGGCCCTCTTCGTATGTGAGTCTTGCTGCCATGTCCGTCGTACGTGATCTGCGCGTACTCCTGCGCCTGGCGAACTTCCGCCGCCTGCTCGCCGTCCGGCTGCTCTCCCAGTGCGCCGACGGCGTCTACCAGGTGGCGCTGGCCACGTACGTCGTCTTCTCCCCCGAGAAACAGACCTCCCCCGGCGCGATCGCCTCCGCCATGGCGGTGCTCCTGCTCCCGTACTCCCTCGTCGGACCCTTCGCCGGAGTGCTCCTCGACCGCTGGCAGCGCCGCCAGGTCTTCCTGTACGGGAACCTCCTGCGCGCCCTGCTCGCCTGCGGGACCGCCCTGCTCGTCCTCGCCTCCGTACCGGACTGGCTCTTCTACGCCTCCGCCCTCTCCGTCACCGCCGTCAACCGGTTCGTCCTCGCGGGGCTCTCGGCCTCCCTCCCGCACGTCGTCGACGAGGAGCGGCTCGTCGTGGCGAACTCCCTCTCGCCCACTGCGGGCACCCTCGCCGCGACCGTCGGCGGCGGTCTCGCGTTCGGCGTCCGGCTCATCGCCCACGACTCCGACGCGGTCGTCGTGGCCTTAGGCGCCGTCCTCTACCTCTGTGCCGCCCTCGCCTCCCTGCGGATGTCCCGGGAGCTCCTCGGCCCCGATCCCGACGCCGCACCGCAGGCGCTCGCCTCGGCCCTCAAGGCGACGGCCCTGGGACTGGCCGCGGGGCTGCGCCACCTCGCCGAGCGCCGGCCCGCCGCCCGGGCGCTCACCGTGGTGACCTTCATGCGCTTCTGTTACGGCGCCCTGCTCGTCAGCGTGCTCATGCTCTGCCGCTACTCCTGGAGCTCCACGGACTCCGAGGGGCTCGGCCTCCTCGGACTCGCCGTCGCCGCGTCGGGCGCCGGCTTCTTCGCGGCCGCCGTCCTCTCCCCCTGGGCGGTCGGCCGGTTCGGGCCCTTCGGCTGGATGACCGTGTGCACGGCCGCGGCCGCCGTCCTCGTACCGGCACTCGGCCTGACCTTCACCCCGACCCCCTCCCTCGTCGCCGCCTTCCTCCTCGGGCTCATCACCCAGGGGGCCAAGATCGCGACGGACACGGTGGTCCAGACGGCCGTCGACGACTCCTATCGCGGCCGGGTCTTCTCGCTCTACGACGTGCTGTTCAACGTCGCCTTCGTGGGTGCGGCGGGCGTCGCGGCGCTGATGCTGCCGCCCGACGGCCGCTCCCCCCTCCTCGTCGTGCTGGTGGCCGCGATCTACGCGGCGCTCGCCCTGGCCCTGGGCCGGGAACGCCGGAAGGGGTGATGTTTCACGTGAAACACCACCCCTCCAGAGCGTCGATCGGGCCCGTGTTTCACGTGAAACATCGGCCCTTATGGGCGCCGGTCCGACTCAGTCGCGCGCTGCCCACCACTCCTTGAGCGCGGCGACGGCCTGGTCGTGCCCCATCGGCCCGTTCTCCAGCCGGAGCTCAAGCAGGAACTTGTACGCCTGACCGATGGCCGGCCCCGGTCCGATGCCCAGGATCTCCTGGATCTGGTTGCCGTCGAGGTCGGGGCGGATCGCGTCCAGTTCCTCCTGCTCCTGGAGCTGGGCGATACGGGCCTCAAGGTTGTCGTAGGTCCGGGAGAGCGCCGCCGCCTTGCGCTTGTTCCGCGTGGTGCAGTCCGAGCGGGTCAGCTTGTGCAGCCGCGAGAGCAGCGGACCACCGTCGCGGACGTAGCGCCGCACGGCCGAGTCGGTCCACTCGCCGTCCCCGTAGCCGTGGAAGCGCAGGTGCAGTTCCACGAGGCGCGAGACGTCCTTGATCATCTCGTTGGAGTACTTGAGCGCGGTCATGCGCTTCTTGGTCATCTTCGCGCCGACCACCTCGTGGTGGTGGAACGAGACCCGGCCGTCCTTCTCGAAGCGGCGGGTGCGCGGCTTGCCGATGTCATGGAGCAGGGCGGCGAGGCGCAGCACCAGGTCGGGCCCGTCCTCCTCCAGGTCGATCGCCTGGTCCAGCACGGTCAGCGAGTGCTCGTAGACGTCCTTGTGCCGGTGGTGCTCATCGCTCTCCAGGCGCAGTGCCGGAAGCTCGGGCAGCACGTGCTCGGCGAGGCCCGTGTCCACGAGGAGCCCGAGGCCCTTCCGGGGGTGCGCCGAGAGCAGCAGCTTGTTGAGCTCCTCACGGACGCGCTCGGCGGAGACGATCTCGATCCGGCCCGCCATCTCCTTCATGGCCGCGACGACCTCGGGGGCGACCTCGAAGTCCAGCTGAGCGGCGAAGCGCGCGGCCCGCATCATGCGCAGGGGGTCGTCGGAGAAGGACTCCTCCGGCGTGCCCGGCGTGCGCAGCACCCGGGCGGAGAGGTCCTCAAGACCGCCGTACGGGTCGATGAACTCCTTCTCGGGGAGAGCGACGGCCATGGCGTTGACCGTGAAGTCACGCCGGACGAGGTCCTCGTCGATGGAGTCGCCGTACGAGACCTCGGGCTTCCGGGAGGTCCGGTCGTACGCCTCCGAGCGGTACGTGGTCACCTCGATCTGGTAGCCGTCCTTCTGCGACCCGACGGTCCCGAAGGCGATGCCGACCTCCCACACGGCGTCGGCCCACGGACGGACGATCTTCAGTACGTCCTCGGGGCGGGCGTCGGTGGTGAAGTCCAGGTCGTTGCCGAGCCGGCCGAGCAGGGCGTCCCGCACCGAGCCGCCGACCAGCGCGAGGCTGAACCCGGCCTCCTGGAAACGGCGGGCGAGGTCGTCGGCGACAGGGGACACACGCAGCAGTTCACTGACCGCGCGGCGTTGCACCTGGCTCAGTGCAGTGGGGGTGTCTTCGTTGGCGTTCGGCACAACAGAAAAGGGTACGTGCCCGGGCTCACCGCGACGTTCCCGTTTTCAGCTGGAGCAGTCCCCGGCACTTGCCCCCGGCGTGCCTCGTTACCATGCCTGGACACAGCAACCGGGAACCACCGACACCACTGGCACCACAGACAACGACGAGGACGGGCGAACGCGTGGCCGAGGCGGCAGACATCCAGGGAACCGGTCCCTCACCTGCCCGCCGATGGCTGCGGCGCACGATCACCGTCGCCTTCGGGGCGCCGCTCCTCGCCGGCCTGCTCCAGGCCCCGGCCGTCGCCTCACCGGCGGCCCCCGCCGCGGACGCCACCGGCTCCAGGACCGTCGATGTGTCGCTCGACACGCTCTCTCCGAGCGCGCCCGTCGAGGGGGACACCGTCACCGTCACCGGCACGGTGACCAACCGGGGCAGGAAGACCGTCACCGACGCGACCGTGAACCTGCGCGTCGGGCCGAGGATGACCAGCCGCAGCGAGATCGAGCAGGTCACGGGCCGCACCGGCTTCCGGAACGACAGCGACCCCGCCCCCCTCGAAGACGCCCCCGCCGTCAAGATCCCCCGGCTCGGCGCCGGCCTCAGCACGGACTTCTCCCTGTCCGTCCCCGTCGCCGACCTCGGGCTGGACGCGGAGGGCGTCTACCAGCTGGGCGTCTCCCTCACCGGGCAGACCTCGGACAAGCAGTACGACCGGGTGCTCGGCATCGAGCGGACCTTCCTGCCGTACCAGCCCGAGGCCGCGGAGAAGAAGACCCAGCTCACCTACCTCTGGCCGCTGATCGCCTCGGCGCACGTCTCGGCGCAGACGGCCACGGACGACCAGCAGACCCCGGTCTTCGAGGACGACGACCTGGCGGCCGAGCTGCGTCCGGGCGGGCGCCTGGACCAGCTGGTCGCGCTGGGCAAGGACCTTCCGGTCACCTGGGTCGTCGACCCGGACCTGCTGGCCTCCGTCGACGCCATGGCGAACGGCTACCGCGTCAAGGACGGAGACCAGGTCGTTCCCGGAAGGAACCAGGCCGTCGCCGAGCGGTGGCTGGACGCGCTGGAGAAGGCGGTCCAGGGGAACAAGGTCGTCGCCCTCCCCTTCGCCGACCCCGACCTGGCCTCCCTGGCCCATCGGGGCAAGGACGTGCCCGGCTCCCTCGAACACCTCCAGTCGGCGACCGCCCTGGCGGGCATGACCGTCGAGACCGTCCTGCACGTCCAGGCGTCCGCCGACTTCGCCTGGCCCGCCGACGGAGCCGTGGACCCCTCCATCGTGGCGGTCGCGACCTCGGCCGGCGCCGACAAGGTGATCGCCCGCAGCGACAGCGTCCGCGACGACCTCCCCTACACGCCCACGGCCGCCCGCCCCCTCGGCAGCGGCAGCACCACGGCCGTGGTGAGCGACGCGCTCCTGTCCACCGCCTTCGAGGGGGACATGGTCCGCGCGGAGAACTCCACGCTCGCGGTCCAGGAGTTCCTCGCCCAGTCGCTCGCGATCACCCTGGAGCAGCCGGAGGACCAGCGCAGCATCGTGGTCGCCCCGCAGCGGATGCCGAGCGTCGCCCAGGCCCAGTCCATGGCGACCGCCCTGGAGGGCCTCTCCGGGCGGCGCTGGACCCAGCCCAGCGACCTCCTGGCGGCCGCAGCGGCCAAGCCGGACCCGGACGCCTCCACCGCGGTGCCGAGCCGGTCCCGCTACCCGAAGCAGCTGCGCGACCGGGAGCTCCCGGTGCAGGCCTTCCGCGACATGAAGACCACGCGGGACGAGCTGGACGACTTCAAGGTCGTCCTGACCCAGCCGGAACGCGTCGTGACGCCGTTCGGCAACGCGATCAACCGCGAGATGTCGACCTCCTGGCGTGGCGAGGCCCGGGCGGCCGCGATCTACCGGAACAACGTCCTGGACTATCTGCAAACCCTCACCAAGGGCGTCCAGCTGGTCGACAAGTCGGACCTCACGCTCTCCGGCCGCAGCGCGACGATCCCCGTGACCGTCCAGAACAAGCTGCTCCAGGGCGTGGACCACCTGAAGCTGCGCCTGACCTCCGGCAACAAGAACCGGCTGGAGCTGAACGGCGAGCGGTACGCCGAGCTCCCGGTGAAGGTCGGCGGCGGGCACAGCCAGTCGGTGAAGTTCACCGCCTCGGCCAACGTCAACGGCCAGGTGCCGATGACGGCCCAGCTCTACACCGAGGACGGCACCCCGTACGGGCAGCCGATGAACTTCACCGTGAAGGTCTCCGAGATCACTCCCACGGTGATGCTCGTCATCGCCGGCGGTGTCCTGCTCCTCGTCCTCGCCGGTGTCCGCATGTACAGCCAGCGCAAGCGGGTGGCGGCCCGGAACGCCGAAGCGGAGGCCGCCGAGGAAGCCGCCGAGGCGGAGGAGACCGCCGAGGACGAGACCGCTTCGGAGCCCGGCGAGGATGCTCCCGGCGAAGCGGAATCCGACGGGGACGTACCCGGGCAGCCGAGTGACCCGACGGCGGACACCGGGCCCGAAAGCGGCGACCCGTCGGGCCCGGGTGAGAAAGTGGACCGTTGAGCGATGTCGTGGCCGGTCGGCCGGGGACGATGAGGTGGGGTAACCATGAACGCGCCGTACGACGGTGACCGCGGCCAGGGCGCGGGCGGCCCGGCGCCGTCCGGTGGGACGCCCGCGGCGCCTCCCGGTGCCGGCCACCCGCCGGTGCCGCCCCCGCAGCAGGGCGCCCCTGCCGCGCAGGGACAGGACCCCTACGCGCAGAGTCCGTACGCCCAGGACCCCTACGTCCAGGACCCGTACGTCCAGGACGCCTACGCCCACGACCCGTACCGGGCCCAGGACATGTCGGCGCAGGACCCGGTGTCCGAGGCGCTCTACGACCGCGCCGCGCACCCGCCGCCCCCGCCCGGCACCTACCAGGACCCCCACGCGCTCTACCAGCAGCCGGCCGCACCGCAGCACGCCCCCGACCCCCGGGTGTGGGCACAGACCCCGGCGCCCGAGCCGGACGGCCCCTCGCGCCACCTGCCGTACGGCGACGACGCGCGCACGGTCCAGTTCACCGGGGTCGACGACCTGGTGACCCGGGCCGGCGAGGAGACGCCCGAGCCGGACGCGTTCGCGCACCTCTACCGGGACCAGCAGGCGCCCGGCCAGGTGCCCCAGCCCGCCCCGGAGCCGGACCCGCTGCCCGCGCCCGCCCCCAAGAAGGGCGGCCGTGCCTCCGGGCTGCTGAAGTCGAGCGCCGTGATGGCGGCCGGCACCCTGGTCTCCCGGCTGACCGGCTTCGTCCGCAGCCTGGTGATCACCGGTGCGCTCGGCGCGGCCCTGCTCGGTGACACCTTCACCATCGCCTACACCCTGCCGACGATGATCTACATCCTCACCGTCGGCGGCGGCCTCAACTCGGTCTTCGTCCCCCAGCTCGTCCGCTCGATGAAGAACGACGAGGACGGCGGCGAGGCCTATGCCAACCGTCTGCTCACCCTGGTCATGGTGGCGCTCGGCCTCATCGTGGCCCTGGCCGTCTTCGCGGCACCGCTGCTGATCCGGCTGATGTCGAACACCATCGCCGACGACGCCGCGGCCAACAGCGTGGCCGTGACCTTCGCCCGCTATTGCCTGCCCACGATCTTCTTCATGGGCGTGCACGTGGTGATGGGCCAGATCCTCAACGCCCGCGGCAAGTTCGGCGCGATGATGTGGACCCCGGTCCTCAACAACATCGTCATGATCGTCACCTTCGGCCTGTTCATCTGGGTCTACGGCACCTCCGCCGAGTCCCACATGGGCGTGCAGACGATTCCGGACGAGGGCATCCGGCTGCTCGGCATCGGCACCCTGCTCGGCCTCGTCGTCCAGGCGCTGGCGATGATCCCGTACCTGCGCGAGACGGGCTTCCGCTTCCGGCCCCGCTTCGACTGGAAGGGCCACGGGCTCGGCAAGACGGTCAAGCTGGCCAAGTGGACCGTCCTCTTCGTCCTCGCCAACCAGGCGGGCGTCCTGGTCGTCACCCAGCTCGCCACCGCCGCCGGTGAGGAGTCCGGGAAGAACGGTGCCGGCTTCCTCGCGTACTCCAACGCCCAGCTGATCTGGGGCATGCCGCAGGCCATCATCACGGTCTCCGTGATGGCCGCGCTGCTGCCGCGGATCTCCCGCGCCGCCCACGACGACGACCCCGGCGCCGTCCGGGACGACATCTCGCAGGGCCTGCGCAACTCGGCCGTCGCCATCGTCCCGGTCGCCTTCGCCTTCCTGGCGCTCGGCGTCCCGATGTGCACCCTGCTCTACGCCTCCAGCGGCATCGAGGCCGCCCAGGGCATGGGCTTCATCCTGATGGCCTTCGGCCTCGGACTGATCCCCTACTCCGTCCAGTACGTCGTGCTCCGCGGCTTCTACGCCTACGAGGACACCCGGACGCCCTTCTACAACACGGTGATCGTCGCCGCCGTCAACGCGGCCGCCTCGGCGGTCTGCTACGTCGTGCTGCCCGCCCAGTGGGCCGTCGTCGGCATGGCCGCCTCGTACGGACTCGCCTACGCCGTCGGCGTCGGCATCGCCTGGCGCCGGCTCAGCAAGCGCCTGGGCGGCGATCTGGACGGCACCCACGTGATGCGGACCTACGCGCGGCTCTGCATGGCCTCCGTGCCCGCGGCGATCGTCGCCGGCGCCGTCGGTTTCGGCCTGCTGAAGCTGCTCGGCGAGGGCGCCCTGGGCTCGCTCGTCGCCCTCCTTGTCGGCGGTGCGGCACTTCTCGGCGTCTTCTTCGTCGCGGCGAAGCGCATGCGGATCACCGAACTGAACACCCTGGTCGGCATGGTCCGCGGACGCCTGGGACGCTGAACCGGCGGCCCCGCACAACCATCAGCGGGGATCGTGTGTCGTGCATAGCGTCCGACTGTGGGCACAATTGGCTTGGCTGTTGGATGTGGCGCAACGGATGGGGAGGCAGGAACGACGGTGGCGGAACGTAGCACGGCTGCCGTCGACGTGGCCGACAACAGCGGTGACGACCCGCTGACCGCCAAGGCGGACACGGCCGCGACCGACGGGGTGGCGGAAGAGCAGAAGACGGCGGAGAAGACCGCCGAGGCCACGGAGAGCAAGGCGGTCGAACGACAGAGCGGCGAGCAGCCCTCCATCACGGCACCCGAACTGCACAGCGGCCACAAACTGGCCAGACGCTACCGGCTGGAGGAGTGCGTCACCCGTCTGGACGGCTTCAGCAGCTGGCGTGCCGTCGACGAGAAGCTGCGCCGGGCGGTCGGGGTCCACCTGCTGCCGGCCGACCACCCCCGAGCCCGGTCGGTCCTGGCCGCGGCCCGCTCCGCGGCCCTCCTCGGCGACCCCCGGTTCGTCCAGGTCCTCGACGCCGTCGAGGAGAACGACCTCGTGTACGTGGTGCACGAGTGGCTGCCGGACTCCACCGAGCTCACCGCGCTGCTCGCGGCCGGCCCGCTGGAGCCCCACGACGCGTACCAGCTCGTCAGCCAGGTCTCCCAGGCCATGGCCGCCGCCCACCGCGAGGGCCTCGCCCATCTGCGGCTCACCCCGAGCGCCGTCCTGCGCAGCTCCACCGGTCAGTACCGGATCCGCGGCCTGGCCGTGAACGCCGCCCTGCGCGGCATCACCGCCGACCGTCCGCAGCGCACCGACACCGAGGCCATCGGCGCCCTGCTGTACGCCGCGCTCACCCAGCGCTGGCCGTACGACAGCGACGCCCACGGGCTCTCCGGGCTCCCCAAGGGCGTCGGACTGCTGCCGCCGGACCAGGTCCGCGCCGGCGTCCACCGCGGTCTCTCCGAGATCGCCATGCGCGCCCTCGCCAACAACGGGGCCACCGCCTCGCGGCAGGAGCCGCCCTGCACCACTCCGGACGAGCTGGCCAGGGCCGTGGCGGCGATGCCCCGCGTCAAGCCGCCGGAGCCGGAGTTCACGCCCCCGCCCGAGTACCAGCCGACGACGTACCAGCAGGGCACCTACGGACGCCCCCAGCCGCGTCCCGTGATCACCCAGCCGGTCGTCATCCCGCCGCCCCCGCTCCAGAGCCGTACGGGCCGGGCGATGAAGTGGGCCGTCTCGGCCCTCCTCATCGCCGCTCTCGGCCTCGGCAGCTGGCAGATCGCGGACCGGCTGCTCCAGCCGAAGGGCACCGACGAGACGCCCACCGTCCAGCCGACGCTCGACGACGAGAAGCCCAAGCCGCCGAAGCCGCTCGCCATCCAGGAGGCCGAGGAGTACGCCCCCGACGGCAGGGCACAGGACGCGAGCGAGGTCGCCAACACGTACGACAGCGACAGCTCCACGTACTGGCGCACCAGGACGTTCCAGGACGGCCCCGTCCTCGCCCCCTACAAGCAGGGCGTCGGCATCGTCTACGACCTGGGCAGCGAGCAGAACGTGACGTCGGCGTCCATAGCGCTCCGCTACAGCGGCCCGAAGACCGCGATCACCCTGTACGCGACGGACTCGCTGAACCCCTCGGGTTCCGTGGAGTCGATGAAGCCGATCGCCACGGTCGAGACCTCGGGCTCGACGGCGAAGCCGGAGACGAAGACACCGGTCAAGACGCGCTACGTGCTCCTCTGGCTGACGGCCGCGCCGTACGCCGGCGGTGACCAGTACTTCGGCGCCGGCTACAAGCAGGCCATCACGAACGTGTCCTTCCAGGGCACCGCCCCGTAGCCACCGCCTCGCACCCTCCATGAGCGCCGAGCCCAGCTCGGCGCTCATTTACTTCCGGGCACGGACCGGATTGAATGCCTGCACGGCTGCCGATCGAGGAGGGGAACCGTGGCGCCTCCGGCTGACGACCCCCGGACGGCTACGGACGAGGAACTCCTCGCCCGCCATGTCGCCGGAGACCCGGACGCCTTCGGTGAGCTCGTGCGGCGCCATCGCGACCGGCTGTGGGCGGTGGCCCTGCGGACGCTGGGGGACCGCGAGGAGGCCGCTGACGCCGTCCAGGACGCCCTGATCTCCGCCTTCCGGGCCGCCCACACCTTCCGCGGCCAGTCGGCCGTCACGACCTGGCTCCACCGCATCACGGTGAACGCCTGCCTCGACCGGGCGCGCAAGACCGCCTCCCGCAGGACCTCGCCCGTCGACGACACCGACCGCTTCGAACAGCTCCTCGACCCCCACGAGTCGGCCGAGGCGCCCGTGGAGCGCCAGGACCTCCACCGTCAGCTCCTCGCCGCGCTCGCCACGATCCCCGAGGACCAGCGCGCCGCCCTCGTCCTCGTCGACATGCAGGGATACCCGGTCGCGGAGGCGGCCCGTATCCTCGGCGTCCCGACCGGGACCGTGAAGAGCCGCTGTGCGCGCGGGCGTGCACGACTCCTTCCGATGGTCACTCATCTGCGCGTCGACACCGTGGGTAACGAGGCCGTCGAAGGGGGAAGGAACCGGACGCCGGGGACATCCGTCCCACCGGTGCCGGGGCCGACGGATACCGGACCGACAGATCCAGCTGCTGTGAAGGGCGGAGGTGGGCGCACGTGACTTCCACGGCCGGCAAGGCCGACACCACACAGCACCCGGACGTCTCGGAGATCTCCGATCTGACCGAGGGGCTGCTCTCGCCGACCCGCTCGGCAGCCGTACGACGGCACCTGGACGGCTGTCCCCTCTGCGCGGACGTGCGGTCCTCCCTGGAGGAGATCCGGGGCCTCCTCGGCACCCTGCCCGGGCCGCCCCGTATGCCCGCCGAGATCGCCGGACGGATCGACGCCGCCCTGGCCGCCGAGGCCCTCCTCAACGCCACCTCCCCGGAGAGCGACACCCCTGTTTCACGTGAAACATCGCGCTCCGCCGCCGAGGCCACGACTTCCTCCCCGGCCACGGACCGTCCCGCCGGACGCCCTCGGGCGGGTACCGGCCCCGGTCGCCCCGGCAGGCCCCGCCGCCGCCGGATCGCCCTGATCTCCGCGATCGGCGCCGCCTTCGGGGCGGTGGTCCTCGGCACGAGCCTGTATCTCAGCCAGGTGAGCGATGTGACCGCCGGGAGCGCGGCGGACCACAGCACCAAGAAGGTCGAAGCGGCCGCGAGCGCACCGCTCAGTCCCTTCTCCGGCGCACCCGTCGAGGACCGCGTCCACGCCCTGCTGGCCGAGAGCCGCGCGCCCAAGACCCCCCAGGGGGTCGGGCCGGAATCCATGTCCGCCCAGACCGGTGGCGATGCTTCCCGGAGCGCGGGGAACAGCGCCGTCCCCGGCTGTGTGCTGGCCGGCACCGGCCGCAGCGAGGCAGTGCTCGGCTACGAGCGGGGGGAGTACCGGGGCACACCCGCCTACCTGCTCGTCATGGCCGATCCGAAGGACACCACATGGGTCCAGGCCTATGTGCTCGACGCCTCCTGCGCCGACCGTCCCACGGCGAGCGGAAGCCCGGCCGCCGAGCTCCTGGTGAGCCAGACGTACCCTCGCTCCTGACCTCTCTCCCTGCCCGGCCACGGTGCCGCGCGGCGGTCTCGGGAATGCACGCCCCTTAGGATCCGTTGGGTGGGGTGAGAGCGACCGAGACAACCGCCCCCGTAGGCAGTGGCAGTCTGCAGAGACGAGGAAGAAACCCGTGAGCGACGTCCGTAACGTGATCATCATCGGCTCCGGGCCCGCGGGTTACACCGCTGCGCTCTACACGGCCCGAGCGTCGCTGAACCCCCTGGTCTTCGAAGGCGCCGTCACCGCCGGTGGCGCGCTGATGAACACCACCGAGGTCGAGAACTTCCCCGGTTTCCGTGACGGCATCATGGGCCCGGACCTCATGGACAACATGCGGGCCCAGGCCGAGCGCTTCGGCGCCGAGCTGGTCCCGGACGACGTCGTCGCCGTCGACCTGACCGGTGACATCAAGACCGTCACCGACACCGCCGGCACCGTGCACCGCGCCAAGGCCGTCATCGTCACCACCGGTTCCCAGCACCGCAAGCTCGGCCTCCCCAACGAGGACGTGCTCTCCGGCCGCGGTGTCTCCTGGTGCGCCACCTGCGACGGCTTCTTCTTCAAGGACCAGGACATCGCCGTCGTCGGCGGCGGCGACACCGCGATCGAGGAGGCCACCTTCCTCTCGCGCTTCGCCAAGTCCGTCACGATCGTCCACCGCCGGGACACCCTGCGTGCCTCCAAGGCCATGCAGCAGCGCGCCTTCGCCGACCCGAAGATCTCCTTCGCCTGGGACAGCGAGGTCACCGCGATCCACGGCGACCAGAAGCTCAGCGGTCTGACCCTGCGCGACACGAAGACCGGTGAGACCCGCGAGCTCCCCGTCACCGGCCTCTTCATCGCCGTCGGCCACGACCCGCGGACCGAGCTCTTCAAGGGCCAGCTGGAGCTGGACGACGAGGGCTACCTCAAGGTCGACGCCCCCTCGACGCGCACGAACCTCACGGGTGTCTTCGGCGCCGGTGACGTCGTCGACCACACCTACCGTCAGGCCATCACGGCCGCCGGCACCGGCTGCTCCGCCGCGCTGGACGCCGAGCGCTTCCTCGCCGCCCTCGCCGACAGCGAGAAGCTGGCCGAGACCCCCGCAGTCTGATCCCCCTTCCTCTCCCCACCCCACACCCCGCGAAACAAAGGAGGTCGCCGTGGCCGGCACCCTGAAGAACGTGACCGACGCAGACTTCGACGAGGTCGTCCTCAAGAGCGACAAGCCCGTCCTCGTGGACTTCTGGGCGGCCTGGTGCGGCCCGTGCCGTCAGATCGCCCCGTCGCTGGAGGCCATCGCCGCCGAGCACGGCGACCAGATCGAGATCGTGAAGCTCAACATCGACGAGAACCCGGCCACGGCCGCCAAGTACGGCGTCATGTCCATCCCGACGCTCAACGTCTACCAGGGCGGCGAGGTCGCGAAGACCATCGTCGGCGCCAAGCCGAAGGCCGCCATCCTGCGCGACCTGGACTCCTTCATCCAGGCCTGACGCTCCCCTGTTTCACGTGAAACAGCGACGGCCCACCCCTCTCGGGGTGGGCCGTTCTCGTGTCCCCGGGCTAGAGCGGCCGTAGCGCGGGCTCCTTCTGCACGGCGCCGAGCAGGCGATCCAGGGCCATTTCGACGTCCTCCTTCCAGGAGAGCGTCGTCCTCAGCTCCAGCCTCAGCCGGGGAAAGGCGTGGTGCGGGCGGACGGTCTTGAAGCCCACCGCGAGGAGATGATCCGCCGGCAGCACACAGGCCGGCTCCTTCCACCGGGCGTCCCCGAACGCCTCGATCGCCTTGAAGCCCCGCCTCATCACGTCCTTGGCCACGGTCTGCACCATCACCCGTCCCAGGCCCTGCCCCTGATAGCCCGGCATGATCCACGCCGTCATCAGCTGGACGGCATCCGCCGCTACAGGGCTCGTGGGGAAGGCCGTCGAGCGCGGCACATAGGCCGGGGGAGCGTAGAGGACGTAACCGACCGGCACTTCGTCGACATAGACCACCCGGCCGCAGGAACCCCACTCCAGGAGAACGGCCGAGATCCAGGCCTCCTTCTCCAGCTCCGGGCGCCCCGCCTTCACGGCCGCCTCACCGCTGACCGGGTCGAGCTCCCAGAAGACACAGGAGCGACACCGCTTGGGCAGATCCGGAAGGTTGTCCAGCGTGAGCGGTACGAGCCGACGCCCCACGGCTGCTCCTCGTTTCCCTCGCCATCGAGCACGGATACGCCTTCGGGAATCGTATCGATCGGGCGATCGGGGCGATACCGCTCATGAGCAAAGGGCGGGCCGCGTTCCGGTGAAGACCGGAGCACGGCCCGCCCTGGGCGGCCTCAGCGAACAGGAAGGGGGATCAGCCCTGCTCGGCCTTCTTGTGGTCCAGGACCCGTCCCTCTCCGGGAGCCAGGGTCGAGAGGATCCGCTCCAGATCCTCCATCGAGGCGAACTCGACGACGATCTTGCCCTTCTTCTGCCCCAGGTCGACCTTCACCCGGGTGTCGAAGCGGTCCGAGAGCCGGGAAGCGAGGTCCGTGAGCGCGGGCGAGACACGGGCACCGGCCCGCGGACCCTTCGGCTTGACCGCGGACGCGGTCTCCTCGGAGCCCATGAGGCTCACGATCTCCTCGACGCTGCGCACCGAGAGGCCTTCGGCGACGATCCGGTACGCCAGCTTGTCCTGGGCGTCCGCGTCCTCCACACCGAGCAGGGCCCGTGCGTGGCCGGCGGAGAGCACACCGGCGGCGACCCGGCGCTGGACCGGCAGAGAGAGGCGCAGCAGACGCAGCGTGTTGGAGATCTGCGGGCGGGAACGTCCGATCCGCTCCGCGAGCTGGTCATGGGTGCAGCCGAAGTCCTTGAGCAGCTGCTCGTAGGCGTGGGCCTCTTCGATCGCGTTCAGCTGGGCCCGGTGCAGGTTCTCCAGGAGCGCGTCCAGGAGCATCTTCTCGTCGTCGGTGTCCCGGACGATCGCCGGAATCCGCTCCAGGCCCGCCGTCGTCGACGCCCGCAGACGGCGCTCACCCATGACGAGCTCGTAGCGGTCGGCCTCGACCTTGCGCACGACCACGGGCTGGAGCAGGCCGACCTCCTTGATGGAGGTGACGAGCTCCGCGAGGGCGTCCTCGTCGAAGACCTCACGGGGCTGATGCCGGTTGGGGACGATGGCATCGATCGGGAGCTCGGTGAAGTAGGCCCCTTCCGGAGCCTTCGGCAGGGCCGCCGGCTCGGGCTCGTTCCACGTCGGCGACGACTCCGGGGCCTTCGGGCTCTGCGGCAGCGTCGCCAGCTTCGCGGCGGCCACCCCTCGTTCCACCTGCCGTTCCTGGGGAGCAGCAGGAATCAGCGCACCGAGCCCACGCCCCAATCCCCTACGTCGCTCGCTCACTGGATCCCCTCCGACATGCTGCGCTGGCTGTTCTGGTGCCCTACATGGGCGTGTTGCGGGTCGTAGTGCACGGCGACCCCCCGCAGGGCGATCTCACGGGCCGCTTCGAGGTACGAAAGGGCGCCGCTGGAACCCGGGTCATAGGTGAGGACCGTCTGCCCGTAGCTCGGGGCCTCCGAGATGCGGACGGACCTCGGAATGCTGGTCCGCAGCACCTCCTCGGCGAAGTGGCTGCGCACCTCTTCGGCCACCTGGGAGGCGAGCCTCGTCCTGCCGTCGTACATGGTGAGCAGGATCGTCGAGACGTGGAGCGCCGGGTTGAGGTGACCTCGGACCAGGTCGACGTTCCGCAGGAGCTGACCGAGTCCCTCCAGCGCGTAGTACTCGCACTGGATCGGGATCAGCACCTCCGCGCCCGCCACCATCGCGTTGACCGTGAGGAGGCCGAGCGAGGGCGGGCAGTCGATCAGGATGTAGTCCAGCGGCTGCTCATAGGCCTGGATCGCCCGCTGGAGCCGACTCTCACGCGCCACCAGCGACACCAGCTCGATCTCCGCGCCGGCGAGATCGATGGTGGCGGGGGCACAGAAGAGGCCCTCGACGTCCTTGACCGGCTGCACCACATCGGAGAGCGGCTTGCTATCCACCAGCACGTCGTAGATCGAGGGGACCTCGGCGTGGTGGTCGATGCCCAGTGCCGTCGAGGCGTTGCCCTGGGGGTCCAGGTCGATGACCAGGACCCGGGCGCCGTGCAGTGCCAGGGAGGCGGCAAGGTTGACCGTCGTGGTCGTCTTGCCCACGCCGCCCTTCTGGTTGGCGACCACCATGACACGGGTCTGGGCCGGGCGGGGAAGTCCCTCACCGGCACGACCCAGTGCCTCTACTGCCAGCTGGGCGGCACGACCGATGGGGGTGTCGTCCATCGGGGGCGGTGTTTCACGTGAAACATCCTCCCCCGCCGATTCGGTTCGGGGACCGGGGACCGGATCGGTCATCGGTCCCGCGATGTTGGCGTCGGACCGCAAGGATTCACTCTCCTCGGCTTCAGGCTCGCGATGAGGAGAGCCTGCCATGCTTTCGGGGTCGTGAACCAGCGAGGTAGGTGGTTCTGTGGGTGAATCCACCTCTGTGGACAACTCCGTAACCCTCACGGGTGGCTTCACGCGAGGTCGACGGTCCCGGGGCGTGGCAGCCGCGCGACCGCGGCTGATGATCCCCTGCAGCAGTGAGCGACGTTTCACGTGAAACACCATGCCGCTGCCGCCCGGCCGGGACCGTTCGACACTCCGAAATGGTACGTATCCGGCGCTCAGCGGCGCCGACGGGTCTTGCTGGTGCGGGCGGCCTTGGCCCGCTTGGCCGCGAACCGCACACCACCGGGGCTCTCGCCGACCTCCACCCGGACGACCGTGGTCATCGGGTCGACGACCCCCTCACCCACGTGCAGCACCGAGGCCTCCACCACACCGAGCCGGGAGAGCGCGGAGCGAGCACCGTCGATCTCCTCCTGCGCGGTGTCGCCCTTGAGCGCCAGCATCTCTCCGTACGGGCGCAGCAGGGGAACGCCCCAGCCGGCCAGCCGGTCGAGCGGCGCCACCGCGCGGGCGGTCACCACGTGCACGGGCGTGATCTTGCCGAGCATCTCCTCCGCACGCCCCCGGACCACGGTCACATGGTCGAGGCCGAGCAGCTCGACGACCTCCTGGAGGAAGTTCGTCCTACGCAGGAGCGGCTCCAGAAGGGTGATCTTCAGGTCGGGCCGGACCAGAGCCAGCGGGATGCCGGGCAGACCGGCGCCCGAGCCCACATCGCAGACGGTGACGCCCTCGGGGACGACCTCCGAGAGGACGGCACAGTTCAGCAGGTGGCGCTCCCAGAGACGCGGGACCTCGCGCGGGCCGATCAGGCCACGCTTCACACCCGCGTCCGCGAGCAGCTCCGCGTACCGCACGGCCTCCGGGAAGTACTCACCGAAGACTGTCCGCGCCTGCTCCGGCGCTTCGGGAAGCGCCTGCTCCGGCACCTCGGGGAGCTCCGCTGACTCCGTCACGGGAACCGTCCTTCCGTACCGCACGCCTCGCGTGCGAGCGCACTGTGGTGGCTGAGTTTCAAGGCTGACAAAGATCGGCCCCGCCTGCGAACAGACGGGGCCGAGACTACGTGAGGGTTCAGGCCGGGAGCACGACGACGAAGCGCTGCGGCTCCTCGCCCTCGGACTCGCTGCGCAGACCGGCGGCGGCGATGGCGTCGTGCACGACCTTGCGCTCGAACGGCGTCATCGGGTCCAGCTTGACCGGCTGACCGTTGGCCTTCACCTCGGCCGCGGCCTTGGCGCCCAGCTCGGCGAGCTCGGCACGCTTCTTGGCCCGGAAGCCCGCGATGTCGAGCATCAGCCGGCTACGGTCACCGGTCTCGCGGTGCACGGCCAGCCGGGTCAGCTCCTGGAGCGCCTCCAGGACCTCCCCGTCGCGGCCCACGAGCTTCTGCAGGTCACGGCTGCCGGAGTCGCTGATGATCGAGACCGCAGCCCGGTCCGCCTCGACGTCCATGTCGATGTCGCCGTCGAGATCGGCGATGTCGAGCAGGCCTTCGAGGTAGTCGGCCGCGATCTCACCCTCCTGCTCCAGGCGGGTCAGGGTGTCGCCACCCTCGGCGGCGGCGGAGGTGGTGCCTTCCGTCACGGATGGACTCCTTCTTGCTTCTGGGAGGGCTTACTTCTTGGAGGACGGGTGCTTGGGCCGCTGCGGGCCCTTGCGCTGGCGGTTGCCGCCCGAGCTGGCGCGGCTGCGGCCGGAGGCCTGACCCTGCGTGCCGCCCTTGGCGGGGGTCTCCGGCTTCTTCTCCAGCGAGGTCTTCGACTCGGTCTCCGAGACGCTCGTCTCGGTGGTCTCCGCCTGCTCCTCGACCTCGGTGTCCTTCGCCTGCGGGGCCGCGGAGGCCTGGCGCTGGGCCTTGGTCTGGCGCTTGGGCTGCTGGCGCTTGGCGGCGGCACCGCCCTCGGCCTCGGCCACGAGGGTGTCGCCCTTGATCACGGTGCCGTCGGCCTGGGCGGCGAAGCCGGCCTTGGAGAGGCCCGCGAAGAAGCGGCGCTCGTTCTCGTTGCGGTCACTGCCCTTGGCGACGATGACCTTGACGATGTTCTTCCGGCGGCGGCCCTTGACCTCACCGCTGTGCGTGACGCTCTTCAGCAGGCGCTGGAGGTAGGCGTCCTGGGCCTTGCTGCCCGGCGTCGGGTTCTGGTTGATGACGTACATCTGCTGGCCCATGGTCCACACGTTGGTGGTCAGCCAGTAGACGAGGACACCGACGGGGAAGTTGATGCCCATGCCCGCGAAGATCAGCGGGAAGATGTACATGAGCATCTTCTGCTGCTGCATGTACGGGGTCTTCACCGAGAGGTCGACGTTCTTCATCATCAGCTGGCGCTGGGTGAAGAACTGCGAGGCCGACATCATGATGATCATGACCGCGGTGACGATGCGCACATCGGTGATCGAGGCACCCAGAGCCTGGACCTCGGCGGCGCTGTTCGTGAACTTGGCGGCCAGCGGGGCACCGAAGATGTGGGCCTGACGGGCGCTCTCGAGCAGCGACTGGTTGATGACGCCGATGGTCTCGCCGTTGGCGATGGCCGCGAGCACGTGGTACAGCGCGAAGAAGAACGGGGACTGCGCCAGGATGGGAAGGCACGAGGAGAGCGGGTTGGTGCCCGTCTCCTTGTACAGCTTCATCATCTCTTCGGACTGACGCTGCTTGTCGCTCTTGTAGCGCTCCTGGATCGCCTTCATCTTCGGCTGGAGCGCCTGCATGTTCCGCGTCGACTTGATCTGCTTCACGAAGAGCGGGATCAGGCAGATGCGGATCAGCACCACGAGGGACACGATGGACAGACCCCAGGCCCAGCCCGTGTCAGGACCGAAGATCGCCCCGTACATCTTGTGGAACTGGACGATGACCCAGGAAACGGGCCAGGTGATGAAGCTGAACAGACTGGCAATCGTGTCCACTAATCAGGCTCCTTGAGCATTGGGCGAGGTCTCGGCGGCCGGGCTCGTCGTGGCGGGGGAACCGCCCTTGTCGCCGCGCAGCGCGTTCCGCAGCATCTCGTGCCAGCGGGGGCGCTTGCGCGGGGGGACGTGATCCACACCGCCGGGCGACCACGGGTTGCACCGCAGGATCCGCCAGGCGGTCAGGGCCGTGCCCTTGATCGCGCCATGCCGGTCGATGGCCGTGAATCCGTAGTGGGAACACGACGGGTAGTACCGGCAGACGGGGCCCAGAAGAGGGCTGATCGTCCACTGGTACAGCTTGATGAGAGCCAGCAGCGGGTACTTCATCGCGTGCCCCCTCCCAGCAGCCGCTGGAGAGCGGCGTCCAGGTCTCGGGCCAGCTGTGCGTGGTCGGCGTCACCGGCTCCGGGCAACGCCCGTACGACCACCAGGCTACCGGGGGGCAGCTCGTCGATGCGGTCGCGGACGAGATGGCGCAGGCGTCGCTTCACCTGGTTGCGTACGACCGCACCGCCCACGGCCTTGCTCACGACGAAACCCGCACGCGTCGGGGGAGCGCTCTCCCCAGGCGCGTGCGGGTCCGTTGCACTGCTGCGCAGGTGGACGACGAGGAGCGGGCGACCAGCCCGGCGGCCTCGGCGTACCGCGGTTGCGAAGTCCTCGCGCCGCCTCAGCCGATTCTCGGTAGGCAGCACGTCATGACCTGTTTAAGTGGATCAGGCGGACAGGCTCGCGCGACCCTTGGCACGGCGGTTCGCCAGGATGGCGCGGCCGGCACGGGTGCGCATGCGCAGGCGGAAGCCGTGGGTCTTCGCGCGACGACGGTTGTTCGGCTGGAAGGTGCGCTTGCTCACTCGGGGGCTCCAGAAATGATTCGTAGATGGCGGGACATCGCCTGGCTGTCACCGTGCGCCCACGAGTAGCTCGCAATACGCCCGAGTGCACCGCTACACGATCACAGACCGTGATCTTTGCCCATCGGAGGCAGGCGGCAGCAGCCATCGACAACTCGACCTGGTTACGGTACGCGCGGCTACGCCATCCGGTCAAACCGACCTGTCGCCACCTCCCATTGTGCACAGGCTGTGGACAAAACTTGAACCACGTCATCCGCCCCGACTACCGTGAACGGTCTCCGTAATCTTTTTCCGTTCTGTCCTCACCTGTCCCGGGCGACCCGTCCGCACGGACTTCGACCCACCGTCCCCGAGAACCACACCATCGTGGGACCTGCGAGAAAGCGTGCCCTGTGGCTGACGTACCTGCCGATCTTGCCGCAGTGTGGCCGCGTGTCCTCGAGCAGCTTCTCGCCGAGGGCCAGCAGGGGATCGAGCCCAAGGACAAACAGTGGATCGAGCGCTGCCAGCCGCTCGCCCTGGTCGCGGACACGGCTCTGCTCGCCGTGCCCAACGAGTGGGGGAAGCGGGTCCTGGAGGGCCGGCTCGCCCCGCTGATCAGCGAGACCCTCAGCCGTGAGTGCGGCCGGCCGATCCGGATCGCGATCACCGTCGACGACTCCGTCGGCGAGCCGACGCCGCCGGCGCCCCCGGTGCAGCAGTCGCAGCAGTCGCGCTACGACGAGCGTCCGCAGCCCGAGCCGTACGAGAAGTACGAGGGCTACGGCCACCGGCCGATGTCCGACGACGGCCTGCCCACCGCGCGCCCGGCCTACCCGGACTACCAGCAGCCGCAGCGGCCCGACCCCGGCGCCTGGCCGCGCACCCAGGAGGACCTCTCCTGGCAGCAGCCGCGGCTCGGCGGCTACCAGGAGCGCGCCCCGTACACCGGCCCCAGCAGCCCGACCGGCCCCGAGCAGTCCCGGGGGAGCCGTTACGACGAGCCGGCCCGCGGTTACGAGCCGCAGCGGCCCGAGCGTGCCGAGCTGCCCGATCCGCAGAGCCACGGCCCCCGTCCCGGGCCCCGTCCGGGCGGTCCGGTCCCCGGGCCCGGCGGCGTGCCGGGCGGCGGCTCCTCGTCCTCCGGGCAGGGCGCCGGCGGCCCGAACGAGCAGCACGCGCGTCTGAACCCCAAGTACCTCTTCGACACCTTCGTGATCGGTTCCTCGAACCGGTTCGCGCATGCGGCCGCCGTCGCGGTCGCCGAGGCGCCGGCGAAGGCGTACAACCCGCTCTTCATCTACGGGGAGTCGGGTCTCGGCAAGACCCACCTGCTGCACGCGATCGGGCACTACGCGCGGAGCCTCTACCCGGGCACGCGCGTGCGGTACGTGAGCTCCGAGGAGTTCACCAACGAGTTCATCAACTCGATCCGCGACGGCAAGGGCGACGCCTTCCGCAAGCGCTACCGCGATGTGGACATCCTGCTCGTCGACGACATCCAGTTCCTGGCGAGCAAGGAGTCGACGCAGGAGGAGTTCTTCCACACCTTCAACACGCTGCACAACGCCAACAAGCAGATCGTGCTCTCCTCGGACCGGCCGCCCAAGCAGCTGGTGACCCTGGAGGACCGGCTCCGCAACCGCTTCGAGTGGGGCCTCACCACCGACGTGCAGCCGCCCGAGCTGGAGACGCGCATCGCGATCCTCCGCAAGAAGGCGGTGCAGGAGCAGCTCAACGCCCCGCCGGAGGTGCTGGAGTTCATCGCGTCCCGGATCTCGCGGAACATCCGTGAGCTGGAGGGCGCGCTGATCCGGGTGACGGCCTTCGCGAGCCTCAACCGGCAGCCGGTGGACCTCGGGCTGACCGAGATCGTCCTCAAGGACCTGATCCCGGGCGGCGAGGACAGCGCGCCGGAGATCACCGCTCCCGCGATCATGGCGGCCACCGCCGACTACTTCGGTCTGACGGTGGAGGACCTCTGCGGATCCTCGCGCAGCCGCGTCCTGGTGACGGCCCGGCAGATCGCCATGTACCTGTGCCGTGAGCTCACGGACCTGTCGCTGCCGAAGATCGGCGCGCAGTTCGGCGGCCGCGACCACACGACGGTGATGCACGCGGACCGGAAGATCCGCGCCCTGATGGCGGAGCGGCGCTCCATCTACAACCAGGTCACCGAACTCACCAACCGCATCAAGAACGGCTGACGCGGGCCTGCCACAGGGCCGTCAGAGCCTCTCGAAGGGCGCTCCGGGACACCTCCCCGGGGCGCCCTTCGGCGTTCCCTCGGCCCCCACGCGCCCGCACTTCGCCCCTGCCTGACCCCTGCCCCGCCCCCTCCTCGCCCCTGTCCCGCCTCCGCCTCACCCCTGGCCTGTTCGATTCCCTCGTTCCGGTGGCAGGTTCTCCACAGATTGGGGGATGATCTCCCGTCCACAGGGTGGGGACTGTCGAGTTATCCGGATTGTGTCCACAGGCAGGCCTGGTGACAGGGCATCACTCCAGGTCAGACCCTTGTGGAATTGTTGGCAACCGTTCTCCACAGCCTGTGGATGAATCTTTCGTCCACAGGGGGTCCCGAAGGTTGTCCACCGGCTGCCCACAGGGAGCAGTCGGTTGCCCACAGCTTCTCCACACCGCTGTCCACTGTTCGGCAACGAAACACCCCCGCTCACCGGGTCGAGTGAAAGCCGTCACACCAAGGGAGACGTTTGGGCTGTGGGGAACCTGGGGAAAGCTGGGGACAGCGCTGGGGAGAACTCCCCCTGGTCTGTGTATCGGCTGTGCAGAACTTTCGGGTGTCCACAGACACACCTGGTTTTCCACTGGTTCCACCCACAGCCTCGGTGGACAAAAAACCTGGACTGACCTGCGAGAACGGCGTTATCCACGGTTTCCACAGGCCCTACTACTACTCCCACATAGAGTTAGCTCGGAATCCGTTTCGAAGTGGGTCCTGTGCACAACTCGGCGCCGGAGCTCCGGCACGCTCTCGTCGCGATTTGACCCCGAGCAGCACCGAGTGTCTGCGGCGTACGTCAGACTGGTTCCCGCAGTCGACGAAGAGCCAGCAACAGCAGGAGGCGGTTCCGGTGAAGATCCGGGTGGAGCGCGATGTACTCGCGGAGGCGGTGGCCTGGGTGGCCCGCAGCCTCCCGGCCCGTCCGCCGGCCCCCGTGCTCGCGGGCCTTCTCCTGAAGGCCGAGGACGGCGCCCTGAGCTTCTCGAGCTTCGACTACGAGGTCTCCGCCCGGGTCTCGGTCGAGGCCGAGGTGGAGGAGGACGGCACCGTCCTCGTCTCCGGCCGGCTGCTCGCCGACATCTGCCGCGCCCTCCCCAACCGTCCCGTGGAGATCTCCACAGACGGTGTACGGGCGACCGTCGTCTGTGGATCCTCCCGCTTCACCCTCCACACACTGCCTGTGGAGGAGTACCCGGCCCTGCCGGAGATGCCCACCGCGACCGGCACCGTCCCCGGCGAGGTCTTCGCCTCCGCCGCCGCGCAGGTGGCCATCGCCGCCGGCCGTGACGACACGCTGCCCGTCCTCACCGGTGTGCGCATCGAGATCGAGGGCGACACGGTCACCCTGGCCTCCACCGACCGCTACCGCTTCGCGGTCCGCGAGTTCCTGTGGAAGCCGGAGTCCCCGGACGCCTCCGCGGTCGCCCTGGTGCCCGCGAAGACCCTCCTGGACACCGCCAAGGCGCTCACCAGCGGCGACACGGTCACCCTGGCGCTCTCGGGCTCCGGCAAGGGCGAGGGCCTCATCGGCTTCGAGGGCGCGGGCCGCCGCACCACCACCCGCCTCCTGGAGGGCGACCTCCCGAAGTACCGGACGCTCTTCCCCACCGAGTTCAACTCGGTCGCGGTGATCGAGACCGCCCCCTTCGTGGAGGCCGTGAAGCGCGTGGCCCTGGTGGCCGAGCGCAACACCCCGGTCCGGCTGAGCTTCGAGCAGGGCGTCCTCATCCTGGAGGCCGGCTCCAGCGACGACGCACAGGCTGTGGAGAGGGTCGACGCGCAGCTGGACGGCGACGACATCTCGATCGCCTTCAACCCGACCTTCCTGCTCGACGGCCTGAGCGCGATCGACTCCCCGGTCGCCCAGCTCTCCTTCACGACCTCCACGAAGCCGGCGCTGCTCAGCGGCAAGCCCGCGCTCGACGCGGAGGCGGACGAGGCCTACAAGTACCTGATCATGCCGGTTCGCCTGTCCGGTTGATCCCGGTTCCTCGGGGCATCGCCTGAGCGGCCGACCCCACAGGTGTGCACCCGGGTCCGGGCGTAGGCTCGGACCCGGGTAAACCGCACACGACGCTTAAGGAATCTCTGATGGAGCTCGGTCTCGTCGGTCTCGGCAAGATGGGCGGCAACATGCGTGAGCGCATCCGCCGCGCAGGCCACACCGTCATCGGATACGACCGCAATCCGGACCTCGCCGACGTCCACAGCCTCGAAGAGCTTGTGGGCAAGCTCAAGGGTCCGCGCGTCGTGTGGGTCATGGTCCCGGCCGGTGCCGCGACCCAGTCCACCATCGACGAGCTGGCCGACCTGCTCTCCCCCGGCGACATCGTCGTGGACGGCGGGAACTCGCGCTGGACGGACGACGAGAAGCACGCCGAGGAGCTCGCCGCCAAGGGCATCGGCTTCGTCGACTGCGGCGTCTCCGGCGGTGTGTGGGGCCTGGAGAACGGCTACGCGCTGATGTACGGCGGCTCCGCCGAGGACGTGGCGAAGGTCCAGCCGATCTTCGACGCGCTCAAGCCCGAGGGCGAGTTCGGCTCGGTCCACGCGGGCAAGGTCGGCGCCGGCCACTTCGCGAAGATGGTCCACAACGGCATCGAGTACGCGATGATGCAGGCCTACGCCGAGGGCTGGGAGCTCCTGGAGAAGGTCGACTCCGTCACCGACGTGCGCGAGGTCTTCCGCTCCTGGCAGGAGGGCACGGTCATCCGCTCCTGGCTGCTCGACCTCGCGGTGAACGCGCTGGACGAGGACGAGCACCTGGACAAGCTGCGGGGCTATGCGTCGGACTCCGGCGAGGGCCGGTGGACGGTCGAGGCCGCCATCGACAACGCCGTCCCGCTGCCGGCGATCACCGCCTCGCTGTTCGCGCGGTTCGCCTCCCGCCAGGACGACTCCCCGCAGATGAAGATGATCGCCGCGCTGCGCAACCAGTTCGGTGGCCACGCGGTCGAGACGAAGAAGTAATCCACAGGCTGTGCACCCCGCGGTGCACAGCCGCCGGGGGAAGAAGGTCGGCGCCCACCATGCACGTCACGCATCTCTCGCTGGCCGACTTCCGCTCGTACGCCCGGGTCGAGGTTCCGCTCGACCCGGGCGTCACCGCTTTCGTGGGCGCGAACGGCCAGGGCAAGACCAACCTCGTCGAGGCCGTCGGCTATCTCGCGACCCTCGGCAGCCACCGCGTCGCCTCCGACGCCCCCCTCGTCCGGATGGGGGCGGAGCGCGCGGTCATCCGCGCCGCCGTCACCCAGGGCGAGCGCTCCCAGCTGGTCGAGCTGGAGCTCAACCCGGGCCGCGCCAACCGCGCCCGCATCAACAGGTCCTCGCAGGTCAGACCGCGTGACGTGCTCGGCATCGTACGGACCGTGCTGTTCGCCCCCGAGGACCTCGCCCTGGTCAAGGGCGACCCCGGCGAGCGCCGGCGCTTCCTCGACGACCTGATCACGGCGCGCACGCCGCGCATGGCGGGCGTGCGCTCCGACTACGAGCGCGTCCTCAAGCAGCGCAACACGCTCCTGAAGTCGGCGGCGATGGCCCGGCGGCACGGCGGCCGGGGCGCGGACCTGTCCACCCTGGACGTGTGGGACCAGCACCTGGCCCGGGCCGGCGCCGAGCTGCTCGCCCAGCGGCTGGACCTCATCGCCGTACTGCAGCCGCTCGCCGACAAGGCGTACGAGCAGCTGGCGCCCGGCGGCGGACCGGTCCTCCTGGAGTACCGCCCCTCCGCGCCGGGCCCCGGGCACTCCCGCGAGGAGCTGTACGAGCAGCTGCTCGCCGCCCTCGCCGAGGTCCGAAAGCAGGAGATCGAGCGGGGCGTCACGCTCGTCGGACCCCACCGGGACGAGCTGCTCCTCAAGCTCGGCGAGCTCCCCGCGAAGGGGTACGCCAGCCATGGCGAGTCCTGGTCGTACGCGCTGGCGCTGCGGCTCGCCTCGTACGACCTGCTGAGGTCCGAGGGCAACGAGCCGGTCCTCGTCCTCGACGACGTCTTCGCCGAGCTCGACGCGCGGCGGCGCGAGCGGCTCGCGGAGCTGGTGGCACCGGGCGAGCAGGTGCTCGTCACGGCGGCGGTGGACGACGACGTGCCGGGGGTGCTGGCGGGCACGCGGTACGCCGTGTCCGGCGGGACGGTGGAACGGGTATGAGCGAGGAAATCTCTCCACAGTCTGTGGACAGGCCGGCGCCCCCGGTGCCCGAGCCTTCGGGTGTCGACCTCGCGCGGGTCGCGCTGCGCGCCGCCAAGGAGCAGGCGAAGGCGCGGGGCGCGGCGGCGGCGCAGAAGAAGCAGGCCAGGCGCGGGGGCGGGCTGCGCTCCGGCGCGCGCGCCGACGGGCGCGACCCGATGGCGCTCGGCGCCGCGATCAACCGGCTGATCACCGAGCGGGGCTGGGAGACGCCGGCGGCGGTCGGCGGGGTCATGGGGCGGTGGCCGCAGATCGTCGGCGAGGACCTGGCGAAGCACTGCGTGCCGGTGAGGTTCGACGACGAGCCGGATGCGCGGGTGCTGACGGTGCAGTGCGACTCCACTGCGTGGGCCACGCAGCTGCGGTTGCTGGCGCCGACGCTGGTGGCTCGGCTCAATGAGGACCTGGGGCACGGGACGGTGCGGGTCATCAAGGTGCTGGGGCCGGGCGCCCCCCGCCGTGGGTACGGCCCGCTCAGGGCGCCCGGAAGCGTCGGGCCCGGGGACACGTACGGGTAGTACGGGGGCCCCGGGGCCCCCGTGGTGCGGGTCCGGGCGGAGGGCGCCGTTGCGCGTGGGCGTTGTGCCCACCCTCCCCCAAGCTCTCGGCTTCGCTCGAGCAGGGGGGACCCCCTAGCCCCAGCGGAACGATCGCCCACAACGGGGCGGATCTGATGCCCACCGCGGGGGCGGAGCGCGTGCCCGCAACGCGTGGCCGACCGATGCCCACTGGCCGTCACAGCTCGAAGCGCTAGGTGGCCGTCTACGGCCTCTGGAGCCCCTGTGTGGATATGGGGAGTCGTCTCGCGCCCGCGCAGGGCGGCACATGCGCATTCAGGTACCGGCAAACCCCCATGAGTGTCGGCGGTACCGGTAGACTGGGAGACAATCCCGCCACCCTGCGGAACATGTCGAACGACGCAGCCGCTCCCGTATGCCCGGAGAACGGCCTGTGCTGTGCCAGAAAGGGCGCTTCGTGGCCGATTCCGGCAACCCCAACGAGAACACCCAGTACACCGCCAGCAACATCCAGGTACTCGAGGGCCTGGATGCCGTGCGCAAGCGCCCTGGCATGTACATCGGCTCGACCGGTGAGCGCGGTCTGCACCACATGGTGCAGGAGGTCGTCGACAACTCGGTCGACGAAGCCCTGGCCGGGCACGCCGACACCATCGACGTGACGATCCTGCCCGACGGCGGCGTCCGCGTCGTCGACAACGGCCGCGGCATCCCGGTCGGCATCGTGGCCTCCGAGGGCAAGCCGGCCGTCGAGGTCGTGCTGACCGTGCTGCACGCGGGCGGAAAGTTCGGCGGCGGCGGCTACGCGGTCTCCGGCGGTCTGCACGGTGTCGGCGTCTCCGTCGTGAACGCCCTGTCCACCCGGGTCTCCGTCGAGATCTGGACGGACGGCCACCGCTGGACGCAGGACTACAAGATGGGCGCCCCGACGGCCCCGCTCGCCCAGCACGAGGCGACCGACCGGACCGGCACGTCGGTGACCTTCTGGGCCGACCCGGACATCTTCGAGACCACCGAGTACTCCTTCGAGACGCTCTCGCGGCGCTTCCAGGAGATGGCCTTCCTCAACAAGGGCCTGACGATCACGCTCACCGACGAGCGCGAGTCGGCGAAGGCGACCGTCGGCGCCGACGACCCGGACGTCGAGGCCACCGCCGAGGCCGCCGCGCGCACGGTGAGGTACCACTACGAGGGCGGCATCGTCGACTTCGTGAAGTACCTCAACTCGCGCAAGGGCGAGCTGATCCACCCCACCGTGATCGACCTCGACGCCGAGGACAAGGACAAGAACCTGTCCCTCGAGGTCGCGATGCAGTGGAACAGCGGCTACAGCGAGGGCGTGTACTCCTTCGCCAACATCATCCACACCCACGAGGGCGGCACGCACGAGGAGGGCTTCCGCGCCGCGCTGACCTCGCTGATCAACAAGTACGCGCGCGACAAGAAGCTGCTCCGCGAGAAGGACGACAACCTCACGGGCGACGACATCCGCGAGGGTCTGACGGCGATCATCTCGGTCAAGCTGAGCGAGCCGCAGTTCGAGGGCCAGACCAAGACCAAGCTGGGCAACACGGAGGTCAAGACCTTCGTCCAGAAGGCGGTCTACGAGCACCTCAACGACTGGCTGGACCGCAACCCGAACGAGGCCGCGGACATCGTCCGCAAGTCGATCCAGGCCGCCACCGCGCGCGTGGCCGCGCGCAAGGCGCGCGACCTGACCCGCCGCAAGGGCCTCCTGGAGTCGGCGTCCCTCCCGGGCAAGCTGTCCGACTGCCAGTCGAACGACCCGTCCAAGTGCGAGATCTTCATCGTCGAGGGTGACTCCGCCGGCGGTTCGGCCAAGTCCGGCCGCAACCCGATGTACCAGGCCATCCTGCCGATCCGCGGCAAGATCCTGAACGTCGAGAAGGCCCGCGTCGACAAGATCCTGCAGAACACCGAGGTCCAGGCGCTGATCTCCGCCTTCGGCACCGGCGTGCACGAGGACTTCGACATCGAGAAGCTCCGCTATCACAAGATCATCCTGATGGCGGACGCCGACGTCGACGGCCAGCACATCAACACCCTGCTGCTGACCTTCCTCTTCCGCTTCATGCGGCCGCTGGTCGAGGCCGGTCACGTCTACCTCTCCCGCCCGCCGCTCTACAAGATCAAGTGGGGCCGGGACGACTTCGAGTACGCGTACTCGGACCGGGAGCGGGACGCGCTCGTCGAGCTGGGCAAGCAGAACGGCAAGCGGATCAAGGAAGACTCGATCCAGCGCTTCAAGGGTCTCGGCGAGATGAACGCCGAGGAGCTGCGCGTCACCACCATGGACGTCGAGCACCGCGTACTCGGCCAGGTCACCCTGGACGACGCCGCGCAGGCCGACGACCTGTTCTCGGTGCTCATGGGTGAGGACGTCGAGGCACGGCGCTCGTTCATCCAGCGCAACGCCAAGGACGTTCGCTTCCTCGACATCTGAGTCGGTCTCAGCTGACCGTACGAAAGGACTGACGACCAGCAATGGCCGACGAAACCACTTCCGGCACCACCGAAGAGCAGGAACCCGTGCTGCGGATCGAGCCCGTCGGGCTCGAGACCGAGATGCAGCGCTCGTACCTCGACTACGCGATGTCCGTCATCGTGTCCCGCGCGCTGCCCGACGTCCGCGACGGCCTCAAGCCCGTCCACCGGCGCGTGCTGTACGCGATGTACGACGGCGGCTACCGGCCCGAGAAGGGCTTCTACAAGTGCGCCCGCGTCGTCGGTGACGTCATGGGCACGTACCACCCGCACGGCGACTCCTCGATCTACGACGCGCTCGTCCGCCTCGCCCAGCCCTGGTCGATGCGGATGCCGCTCGTCGACTCCAACGGCAACTTCGGCTCCCCGGGCAACGACCCGGCCGCCGCCATGCGCTACACCGAGTGCAAGATGGCGCCGCTGTCGATGGAGATGCTCCGCGACATCGACGAGGAGACCGTCGACTTCACGGACAACTACGACGGCCGCAACCAGGAGCCGACGGTCCTCCCGGCCCGGTTCCCGAACCTGCTGGTCAACGGCTCCGCCGGCATCGCCGTCGGCATGGCCACCAACATCCCGCCGCACAACCTCCGCGAGGTCGCGGCCGGCGCCCAGTGGGCCCTTGAGCACCCCGACGCCAGCCACGAGGAGCTCCTCGACGCGCTGATCGAGCGGATCAAGGGCCCCGACTTCCCCACCGGCGCGCTCGTCGTCGGCCGCAAGGGCATCGAGGAGGCGTACCGCACCGGCCGTGGCTCGATCACGATGCGCGCGGTCGTCGAGGTCGAGGAGATCCAGAACCGCCAGTGCCTGGTGGTCACGGAGCTGCCGTACCAGACCAACCCGGACAACCTCGCGCAGAAGATCGCCGACCTGGTGAAGGACGGCAAGATCGGCGGCATCGCCGACGTCCGCGACGAGACCTCGTCCCGGACCGGCCAGCGCCTGGTCATCGTGCTCAAGCGCGACGCCGTCGCCAAGGTCGTCCTCAACAACCTGTACAAGCACACCGACCTGCAGACGAACTTCGGCGCGAACATGCTGGCGCTCGTCGACGGCGTGCCGCGCACCCTCTCGCTCGACGCGTTCATCCGCCACTGGGTGACGCACCAGATCGAGGTCATCGTCCGCCGGACGAAGTTCCGGCTGCGCAAGGCCGAGGAGCGCGCCCACATCCTGCGCGGCCTCCTCAAGGCCCTCGACGCGATCGACGAGGTCATCGCCCTCATCCGCCGCAGCGAGACGGTCGAGGTCGCCCGTACGGGCCTGATGGACCTCCTCGCGATCGACGAGATCCAGGCCAACGCGATCCTGGAGATGCAGCTCCGCCGGCTCGCCGCCCTGGAGCGCCAGAAGATCATCGCCGAGCACGACGAGCTCCAGGCGAAGATCAACGAGTACAACGCGATCCTGGCCTCGCCGGAGAAGCAGCGGACCATCGTCAGCGAGGAACTGGCCGCGCTCGTCGAGAAGTTCGGCGACGACCGCCGCTCCAAGCTGGTGCCCTTCGACGGTGACATGTCCATCGAGGACCTGATCGCCGAGGAGGACATCGTCGTCACCATCACGCGTGGCGGCTATGTGAAGCGGACGAAGACCGAGGACTACCGCTCGCAGAAGCGCGGCGGCAAGGGCGTGCGCGGCACGAAGCTGAAGCAGGACGACATCGTCGACCACTTCTTCGTCTCCACGACCCACCACTGGCTGCTCTTCTTCACGAACAAGGGCCGGGTCTACCGGGCCAAGGCGTACGAGCTGCCGGACGCCGGCCGGGACGCCCGCGGCCAGCACGTGGCCAACCTGCTGGCCTTCCAGCCGGACGAGCAGATCGCCCAGATCCTGGCGATCCGCGACTACGACGCCGCCCCGTACCTGGTGCTCGCCACCAAGGCCGGACTGGTGAAGAAGACCGCGCTGAAGGACTACGACTCGCCCCGTTCGGGCGGTGTCATCGCCATCAACCTGCGCGAGCGGGAGGACGGCAGCGACGACGAGCTGATCGGTGCCGAGCTGGTCTCCGCCGAGGACGACCTGCTGCTCGTCTCCCGCAAGGCGCAGTCGATCCGCTTCACCGCCACCGACGACGCGCTGCGTCCGATGGGACGCGCCACTTCGGGCGTCAAGGGGATGAGTTTCCGCGAGGACGACGAGCTCCTCTCGATGAATGTCGTCCGGCCCGGTACTTTCGTCTTCACCGCGACCGACGGCGGGTACGCGAAGCGCACCCCCGTCGACGAGTACCGCGTCCAGGGCCGTGGCGGCCTCGGCATCAAGGCCGCCAAGATCGTGGAGGACCGCGGCTCGCTCGTGGGCGCGCTGGTGGTCGAGGAGACCGACGAGATCCTCGCCATCACGCTGTCCGGCGGTGTGATTCGTACGCGAGTCAACGAAGTCAGGGAGACCGGCCGTGACACCATGGGCGTCCAGCTGATCAACCTGGGCAAGCGCGATGCCGTCGTCGGCATCGCGCGGAACGCCGAGGCGGGAAGCGAAGACGAGTACGCCGACAATGCCGAGGACGCCGAGGGCGTCGTCGAGTCGGACGGCTCGGGCGAGGCCGAAGCGGCCGAGGGCACCGAGGCCCCGGCCGGGGAGCACGAGGAGTAAGAGCGTGAGTGGAGCCACGGGCGCCGGATCGGCGGCTGCCGGAGCTTCTGCCGGTGCGGGAGCGAACGGCGCCCGTGGCCCCGCCACGGACTCCCAGGGGGTTGCGGTGACGGACACTCGGGGGCAGCAGCCCTCGTACGAGACGTACAACGGGCCACTGCCCGGCGAGCGCCCCCAGGGGCAGCCGGCAGGGCCCTACCACCCGCCGCAGGCGTACGGCACGCCCGCGGGCGGTACGCAGGGCGGGCAGACCGGGGCCGTGCGCCGGCCGCGTACCGGGGCGAGCACGACGCCCAGGACGCGCAAGGCGCGGCTGCGGGTGGCCAAGGCCGATCCGTGGTCGGTGATGAAGGTGAGCTTCCTGCTCTCCATCGCACTGGGCGTCTGCACGGTCGTGGCCGCGTCGGTGCTGTGGATGGTCATGGACGCCATGGGCGTCTTCTCGACGGTCGGCGGCACGATCAGCGAGGCCACGGGCTCGAACGAGTCCAACGGCTTCGACCTGCAGTCGTTCCTGTCGCTGCCGCGGGTGCTGATGTTCACCTCGGTGATCGCCGTGATCGACGTGGTCCTGATGACCGCGCTGGCGACGCTGGGCGCGTTCATCTACAACCTGTCGGCCGGCTTCGTGGGCGGTGTCGAGCTGACGCTGGCCGAGGACGAATGACGTGCGCGGGGGCCGGTGCGCTTACCGATTTTGGGACTGGCCCCCACGTGCGCTAATGTTCAGGAGTCAGCGAGCGGGACACACACCGCGAAGCAGACGGAGGGGCTATAGCTCAGTTGGTTAGAGCGCATCCCTGATAAGGATGAGGCCACAGGTTCAAATCCTGTTAGCCCCACATATCGGATCGACCCGGATGGTACTCCATCCGGGTCGATCCGTTTGTGTGAGGTTTGAAGCTCGCACAGGTCACCGATCGGTATCGGTCGATGTGTAGAGTGGGCGTCAGAAGTCTCCTACGTCAACGAAAGACGAGGTCGCGCGGTGAAGAAGCTTCTCCTGGTCGCACTGGCCGCCATCGGCGGGCTCCTCGTGTACCGCCAGATCCAGGCGGATCGCGCCGAGCAGGACCTGTGGACGGAGGCGACCGACTCCGTGCCCGCAGGTTCCGGTGTCTGAGAGACACGCATTCTGTGGGTGAAGCCCCGGCCGCTCAAGCGGACCGGGGCTTCATCGTTTCCGGACCACGCCTCTTCTGTTTCCCTTCGTGAACCTTTCGCTTGCTCACGCAAATCCTCGGGGGAGGCCGTGACGGCGGACACCGTAGGGACGGGCGGGGCAGGATGGGCGGCACCACCGGACGGGGACGGGAGAAGCGCGTGAGCACGCAGGCCGCGAGGCGGCGGACCGGGACGGGGACCGGCCGGAGGGCGGGGGCCCTGATCGCGGCGGTCGCGGTGGTGGGGGCCGTGGGGGCACTGCCCGCGCAGGGGGCGTGGGCTTCCGAAGGGGCCGTGGGGGCCGGCGTACCGCCGTACGCCTTCGACGGCTCGGCCCAGCGGATCCAGGGCGCCGCCACCAGCCTCGACGCGAAGACCCTGAGGACCGACCGGACGTACCGGGACACCCTCAGGAAGGACGGCAAGGCCTACTACCGGATCGACCTCGACACCCGGCGCAACGCGTACGTCTCCGTCGTCGCCGTCCCCAAGCCCGGCGCCAGGGTCGCGTACGGCGACGGCTTCAAGGTCGGCATCCAGGACAACTCCGGAGCCGACTGCGGCTACCAGGACGTCGACTTCGGCTCCGGGAAGTACGCCAGGCCGCTCGTCGGCTACGCCCGCCGGATCGTCGACCCCGACTCCTACAGCTGCCAGAAGCCGGGCGCCTACTACGTCCTCGTCGAGCGCGATTCCGCCCCGGAGTCCAGCGCGGACGACTGGGAGCTGGAGCTCCGGTACGTGACCGAACCCCTCCTCGCCCAGGCCGGCCCCACGGCGCTCCCCGAGGCCTGGCCGTCGGCCACGCCCGCGCCGCCGTCCGGAGGCCAGCGGAGGCGCCAGGGCGGCGCCGGGTTCCACGAGGCCGTCTCCCTGCGGGAGGGCGAGTGGCGGGCCGACCTCCGGCCCGGCCAGACGCTCTTCTACCGGGTTCCCGTCGACTGGGGGCAGCAGCTCTTCGCCGGCGCGGAACTCGGCAGCGGCACCGAAGGGGACCTGGTGGGCAACGCGCTCACCCTCTCGCTCGCCAACCCGGCCCTCGGCTTCGTCGACACGGGCACCGTCGGCTACGACGGGAGGCCCGCGACGGTGGCGCTCGACCCGCTGCGGCCGGTGGCCCACGAGAACCGCACCTCGTACGACACGGCCACCAACGGCATGAGGTTCGCCGGCTGGTACTACCTGTCGGCGACGCTCAGCCCGGAGATCGCCGCCGCGTACGGCGACAAGCCGGTGCCGCTGACGCTCCGGGTGAACGTCAGGGGCACCCCGAAGAAGGCTCCCGCGTACGACGCGGACCCCGGGATGTTCTCGGTGACCAAGGACGACCGGGAGGCGGCGGAGAACGGCGCCGCCGGGGCACCGGCCACGGCGGACGGCACCATGAAGGCCCTCGCGGCGGCCGGGCTCGGCACCGGCACCGTCCTGCTCCTCGGGCTCGGCGCCTGGACCCTGCTGGCCCGGCGGCGGGCCTGACTCAGATCCGCCCCAGCGCCCAGAACCCGACCGCGAGCGACACCAGCGCGAGCAGAAGCACCGGGACCGCCACCTTCGGGGGCGGCCCCGGGCGGCGTACGGGGGCGGGTGGGGGCACGGTGGGCACGGTGGGTGCGGGTGCGGTGGGCGCGTAGGGCGGCGGGTACGCGGCCGGCGGGGGCAGGTGGAAGCTGCCCGTCTCGGAGGGGCCGGGCAGCGGCGGCCCGAAGCCCGTGGGGACTTCGGGGGCTCCGGGGCCTTCGGTCATCCCGGGGCCTTCGGGGCCGAAGCCGGGCGGGAGGGGACCGAGGCGGTCGACGATCTGGACCGGCTCCTCGGCGGGGCCCTGCGCGGGCAGCATCTCGACGGCGGCGTTCAGGGCCGTGCGGGCTCCCGTGGCCGTACGGAAGCGGGCCCGGGGATCGGGCTGGAGCAGACCGGTGAGGACCTGCCAGAGGGGCTCAGGGACGCCCTCAGGGGCGCCGGGAGTGCCATGGGTGAGGAAGTGCTCCACCAGGGCCTGTGAGTCCGGCTTGCGGCCCTGGAGGAGATGGAGCCCGACCAGGCCGACGGCGAAGAGATCGGCGGTGAAGTCCGGCTCGGCGCCGAGGAGCTGCTCGGGCGCGAGGTAACCGGGCGTCCCCACCACGTAGTTGGTCTCGGTGAGGCGGGGTTCGCCCTTGCGCATGGAGATGCCGAAGTCGGACAGGCGCAGGTGCGGCCGCCCGGTGCCGGTGACCTCCATGAGGAGGTTGGCGGGCTTGACGTCCCGGTGCACGACCCCTTCGGCATGCACCGTGGCCAGGCCCGAGAGCAGCTGGTCGAGCAGGGTGCAGACGAAACGGGGCGGCAGCGGGCCGTGGTCCCCGACGACGTGGGCCAGCGAGCCGCCGGCCACCAGGTCCATGGTGAACAGGACCTTGTCGTCGTCGGCGGCCCAGCTGGCCGGGGCGAGGACGTGCGGATGGTCGATCCGCAGCGCCTGCTCGCGGACGAAGCGGAGCAGGGTGTGCGCGTCGCTCTGCTGGAGCACCTTGGCCGCCACGTAGCGGCGCCGCCGGTGGTCCCAGGCCCGCCACACCGCGCCCGCCCCGCCGCGTCCGATCGGGTCGACCAGCTCGTACCGACCAGCGAAGACCTCACCCATCGCGCTGCGCCCGCTCCCCGTCCGCGTCGTCTCCCCGAGGTCCCGGCCGGCTGCCGGGCCGCGTCAGTTCTGGTGCGACTCGTAGTGGGCGACCGCGTCGGCGGTGCGCCCGGCGCCGTACACCCGGAGGAACTCTGCCAGTTCCGGGTGGGCGGGGGCGAGCGAGTCGGCGGCGTCGATGATGTCGCCGGCGGCGGCCACGGAGCGCAGCAGCGACTGGATCTCGCGGACCACGCGGCGCACGGTCGGCGCACCGGAGCCGGTGGTGGTCTGGGCCGTGCTGGTGAGGACGGAGCCGCCCTGCGACTTCTTGATCTCGTCCATGCGGTCGGTGGCCTCGGCGGCGCTGACGCTGCCGTCGGCGACCTGGACGGCGAGCTCCTGGAGGGCCTGGACGCGCTGGACGACGGCCGGGTTTCCGATCTTGGCCCGCTGGCCGCTCATCAGCTGGGACAGCATGGGCGCGGAGAGTCCGAGTACGCCCGCGAGCCTGGCCTGATTGAGCCCGAGGTCGTCGATCAGCCGACGGAAGAGCGCCCCCAACGGCTCCCCGTACCAACTGCGCTGAAGCTCTCTGGCTCTTGCCGTGGCTTCCTGCTGCGCTGCGTCCATCACGTACTCTCCCCATCCCTTAGGTTCGCCACTGCGAACCTCGGGCAGCATCTTACGGAGAGTGGTCGCTGACCGGGAGTCCCAATCCTTTTGCCGGACATGGGGGGTGACCCGGTACGCTGTCCTCGTTCCGGGGCCTTAGCTCAGTTGGTAGAGCGCTGTCTTTGCATGGCAGATGTCAGGGGTTCGACTCCCCTAGGCTCCACCCGGACGAGACCCCCTTGGCCTGCGGCAGCGCAGGGCAAGGGGGTCTTTCGCGTGTGTGGCGCTGAGTGACCGGGGCGGGGCTGGGCCGACCGGGTGGTGTTCATCGGAAGAACTGCGCGACGGCGGCGTCGGTCCACGGAAACCGGGGCCCCATCCAGATCATGAGAAAGGTATGTAAAGCGCGCAACCTGAAATGAACCATCCGGGAACGTCACGAAAGTGAGGGGCCATGGCCACCGCCAAGGTCAAGCAGTTCTGGACCGCCTTCGTCTCCGTCCTCTTCGCCCTGCTCGCCTCCGTCGGCCTGGCGAACACCGCCGCCGCGGCCGCGCAGCCCGCCGTCCAGCAGCCCGAGGAGCCGGCCGCGCCCGCCGTGCCCGCCGCCGTCCGCGCCGTCACGGCCGGGGAGCGCGCCCTCGCCTCCGTACCGGCGCAGCGGACGCACCGGTGGCCGCTCGCCGGGGACCGTTCCCTGCCGCCCACCATCAAGCAGCGCATCGCCGCCGAGGCCCACGGCTCCTCGCCCGCCGCTCGCCAGCGGTCCTCGTCGACCGCCGCCGCCGAGAGCGACCCGGCCGCGCTGACCGAGCTCGCGCTCGCGGCCGCGGCGTAGGGGCGCGGGGAGACTCCCCGCACCCGGTACGACCCTGCCAGGACCCGAGTACGACCCCGGCAGGCCCGAGCACGACCCGGGCGGCAGCCCGGCGCACTCCGGCAGAACCCGGTAGGACCCGGGTACGGCCCCGGCAGCCCCAGTACGACCCCAGTACGGCCCCGGCAGGACCCGGTACGACCCGGGTGCGTCCCTGGCAGAACCCTTTACGACCCGGCGGGACCCGAGTACGACCCGGCAGAACCCAGTACGGCCCGGCAGAACCCGGTAGGACCCAGTACGACCCGGCAGAACCCGGTAGGACCCAGTACGACCCGGCAGAACCCGGTACGACCCGAGTACGGCCCCGGCAGGAGTGGTGGTCGGTCAGCGGCGTTCGTCGCGTTCGGTGGCCTCGGCCTCCGCATCCGCGTCGGTTTCGGCCTCCGTGTCGAGGGGAGCCCCACTGCCGTCCACGGACGACGGGGAGGAGTCCTCGTCCACCTCGGTGGCCGCGGGAGGTTCCACCAGCCAGTCGGGATTGGCCTGCTTGTCCCACCACTTCCAGGCGGCGAACGCGCCGCCGACCAGTAGGCCGAGGACGACGAGTCCCTTGGCGAGGCGTCCGGCCCTGGCCCGACGCTCGTGCTTCCTCACGATCTTCTGGATTTCCCTCGGCGTCACCTGACCGCGCAGCGCGGCCCAGGCGGCGGTGGAACGCGCTCCGGCCTCCTCAAGGACGGGACCGGTCGCGGCGACCGCGCTCTCGACGCGCGGAACGGTGTAGTCGGCCGCCTGACGGGCGGCCTGGCGGGTCTTGACCGCCGCACGGTGTGCGGCCGCGTCGACCCGCGGCGGTACGTGCGGTGCGACATACGAGTCGTACTGCGTGCGAGCCTGCGTACGGGCCGCGGACGCGGCCTTCGAGACCTTCGGCGCGAGCGCCGCCCGCGCCTCGTGTGCGTAGTGCGCGGCCTGGTCCTTGGCCGTGCCGGCGTACGGCGCCACCACTTCCGCGGCGTGCAGGACGCTCTCCTTCGCCGAACCTGTCGCGGCGCGCACGCTGTCCATGCGGGTCACGGGATTCCTCCTCCTCGGTGGCGATGTCGGTTTTTCACCTTTCCATCCTTTTCGGAATCATGCCCGCCGGAGCGGGCTCCGGCATGTGGGGCGGGCATCCGGGGCATGCGAGGATCGGACACACCAGAGACAGACGTGACATGACGCGGGACGCGGGGCGCGGGACGACGCGACGCGACACCACGCGACACGACGTGGGACGGAAGGCGACCGTGGCCGAGCAGCTGTACGCGATCCTCAAGACGAGCCTGGGCGACATCGAGGTGCGGCTGATGCCGTTCCACGCCCCGAAGACCGTCCGGAACTTCGTGGAACTCGCCTCCGGCGAGCGCGAGTGGACGCACCCCGCCACCGGCAAGGTCTCCTCGGACCCGCTCTACGACGGAACGGTCTTCCACCGGGTCATCAAGGGCTTCATGATCCAGGGCGGCGACCCGCTGGGGAACGGCACGGGCGGCCCGGGCTACGAGTTCGCCGACGAGTTCCACCCGGAGCTCTTCTTCGACCGGCCCTACCTGCTGGCCATGGCCAACGCCGGCCCGGGCACCAACGGCTCGCAGTTCTTCGTCACGGTCGGTGCCGCGACCTGGCTGAACCGCAAGCACACCATCTTCGGCGAGGTCGTGGACAAGGAGAGCCGCAAGGTCGTGGACGCGATCGCGACCGCCCCGACCGACCCGCACACCGAGCGTCCCCTCCAGGACGTGGTCGTCGAGTCCGTGGTGATCGAGAAGCGCTGAGGCGGAAGGGACGGAACCCGCCATGGACACGCAGCCCGGTCTGCTGCGCTGCTACCGCCACCCGGAGACCGAGACCGGCATCCGCTGCGCCCGCTGCGAGCGGCCCATCTGCCCGCAGTGCATGATCTCGGCGTCCGTCGGCTTCCAGTGCCCCGAATGCGTACGGGACGGCTCGGGCACCGGCCACTCCGCCGGCGCCAACCAGCCCCGGACGCTCGCGGGCGGCCGGGTGGCGGCGGACGGGCGCCTGGTCACCAAGATCCTCATGGCGGTCAACCTGGCGCTGTTCGTCGCCGTCCAGGTGGTGGGCGACCGGCTCGTCGACGACCTCGCGCTCATCGGCGGCGCGTACCTGCCGAGCGGTGAACCGGTCGGCGTCGCGGACGGCGAGTGGTACCGCCTGCTGACCTCCGCCTTCCTCCACCAGGAGATCCCGCACTTCCTCTTCAACATGCTGGGCCTGTGGATGATCGGCGGGATCGTCGAACCCGAGCTGGGGCGGATCCGGTACGCGGCCCTCTGCCTGCTCTCCGGGCTCTCCGGCTCCGCGCTCGCCTACTGGCTCTCCCCGCAGAACCAGTTCTCGCTCGGCGCCTCCGGCATCGTCTACGGCCTGCTCGGCGCCTGGATCGTGCTGGCCCGGCGCCGGCGCCAGGACATGCGGCCCGCGCTCCTGTTCGTGGGGCTGAACCTGCTCATCACGTTCACCCGTCCGGGGATCTCCTGGCAGGCGCACGTCGGCGGTCTGGTCGCCGGCGTCCTGCTGACGTACGCGATGGTGCACGCGCCCCGGGCCCGGCGGGACCTCGTGCAGTACGGGGCCTGTGGACTGGTGCTCCTGATCGACCTGGGGATCGTGCTCGCCCGATCGGCTGCGCTCACCTGAGCACACAGGGCTGTGGAAGAGCTTCTCTGTGAGCTTTCCCCAGAGTTATCCACAGTGCGTGGCGGATCTTCCGCGCTCTGTGGGGAAAGACCGCGCCCCTCGCCTCTGACCTGGTGTTTCTCCAGGGAGGCGAGGGGCGTTGTGTATATCGCCGGGGGTGATTCCGGTCATACCGGCGTCAACCTCGTGCGAGTTATCCACAGATCTTCGTAAGTTATCCAGTGCTGTGCACAACGCTGTGGATAAGCTCGGGGGAGAGCTTGACGGGAGGCCCGCGCAAGCGCTACCCGGCTACGTCCACCGCGTGGAGACGGCTACGTCCACCGTGCGGAGACGGCTACTTCCACTGCGTGGAGACGCCGAAGCCGGCCGCGATGAAGCCGAATCCCACCACGATGTTCCAGTTCCGGATCGACTCGACCGGCATGGAGCCGTCGGTGACGTAGAAGACCACGATCCACACCAGACCGATGGCGAACAGTGCCAGCATCACGGGCGCCACCCAGCTGCGGTTCGTCAGCTTGATGTTGGTCGCCTTGGCGGGCGGGGGCGTGAAGTCGGCCTTCTTGCGGATCCGTGACTTCGGCACGAGGGACTCTCCTGTCGATGCGCTGCGTGACCGCGCAGGGAACTGTGGCTGGCGCCGGGATGTGACGAAGGAGGACGACTGCGTCCCCCAGGCGTCCGTTAGCGTAGTGCTTCCGAGGCATTGAAGGGGATCAGGGTACGTTGAGCAATTCCGCCGACACTCCCGAAGGGCCGGGCCGCACCACGAGGTGGCGCCCCGTCCGGGTGCTCACCCTCGCCGTCTTCGCCCTCGCCGGACTGATCTTCGTCACGAGCTTCAACACGGCCAAGGGCACGAACCTCCGCACGGACGCCTCGCTCCTCAGGCTCTCCGACCTCATCGAGGAACGCAGCCACAAGAACGCCGGCCTCGACGAGTCCACCGCCGCCCTCCGGCACCAGGTCGACTCCCTCGCCGCCCGCGACGACGGCTCCACGCGCGCGCAGGACGAGAAGCTCGACGCCCTCGAAGCGAAGGCGGGCACCAGCGAGGTCGCCGGCGCCGGTCTCACCGTCACCCTCGACGACGCCCCGCCGAACGCCCAGGCCGCCCCCGGCTACCCCGAACCGCAGGCCAACGACCTGGTCATCCACCAGCAGGACCTCCAGGCCGTCGTCAACGCCCTGTGGCAGGGCGGCGCCGAAGGCATCCGCGTCATGGACCAGCGGCTCATCTCCACCAGCGCCGTCCGCTGCGTCGGCAACACCCTGATCCTCCAGGGCCGCGTCTACTCCCCGCCGTACAGGATCACCGCCGTCGGCGACCGGGGGAAGCTCACCAAGGCCCTGGCCGCCTCCCCCGCCCTCCAGAACTACCAGCTGTACGTCAAGGCGTACGGGCTCGGCTGGAAAGTCGACGAGCACAGGGCGGTGACTCTTCCCGGGTACTCGGGCACAGTGGACCTCCACTACGCGAAGCCGGTGAGCTGACAGCGGGAGGGCCGCTTGCGTCTCGTCGTCAGGACCCTCAGCGAGCTGTGCATCACCGCCGGCGCCCTGGTCGTCCTCTTCGTCGCCTACCTCCTGTACTGGACCGGCGTCCAGGCCGACAGCGCCAGCGCCGCCCAGATCGACACCCTCCAGCGCGCGTGGGCCGACGCACCCGTCGCCCCGGCCCCCGCACCCGCGCGCGTACCTGCGCCGTACGTCACCGGCAAGGGCATCGCCGTGATGTACGTCCCCCGGCTCGGCCGCGACTGGAAGTGGCCCGTCCTCGAAGGCACCGGCCCCGGCATCCTGGAACAGGGCCTCGGCCACTACAGCCGCACCGCCGCCCTCGGCGGCACCGGGAACTTCGCCGTCGCCGGCCACCGCCGCACCCACGGCGACCCCTTCAAGGACTTCCCGCGGCTGCGCCCCGGCGACGCGGTCGTCCTCACCGACGGCACGACCTGGTTCACGTACCGGATCGACCGCGGCCCCTACCGGACCGTCCCCGGCGACACCGCCGTCGTCGACCCCGTCCCCAGGAAGTCGGGCTTCCAGGGGCCCGGCCGCTATCTCACCCTCACCACCTGCGACCCCGAGTGGGGCAGCAGCCACCGGCTGATCGTCTGGGCGCACCTCGACGCCACCCGCCCGGTGACCGACGGTCGTCCACAGGCTTTGGACAGCTGACCCCTCACGGCCCCCTCGCCCCGTACTCTGGTCCCCGTAACGAACGGAAGGGGCGGTCCACGTCATGTACGGCTGGATCTGGCGGCATCTGCCGGGCAACGCGTGGGTACGGGCGCTGATCTCGATCGTGCTGGTCCTCGCGGTCGTCTATGTCCTCTTCCAGTACGTGTTCCCCTGGGCGGAGCCTCTGCTTCCGTTCAACGATGTGACAGTGGACGGCCAGTGAGCGCGCGAATTCTCGTCGTCGACAACTACGACAGCTTCGTCTTCAACCTCGTTCAGTACCTCTACCAGCTCGGCGCGGAGTGCGAAGTCCTCCGCAACGACGAGGTGGAGCTCTCGCACGCGCAGGACGGCTTCGACGGCGTGCTCCTTTCGCCGGGGCCGGGCGCGCCCGAGCAGGCCGGGGTCTGCATCGACATGGTCCGGCACTGCGCCGACACCGGGGTGCCCGTCTTCGGCGTCTGCCTCGGCATGCAGTCGATGGCCGTGGCGTACGGCGGCGTCGTCGACCGCGCGCCCGAGCTGCTGCACGGCAAGACCTCGCTCGTCACGCACGAGGGCCAGGGCGTCTTCGCCGGCCTGCCCTCGCCGTTCACCGCGACCCGCTACCACTCGCTGGCCGCCGAGCCCGCCGCCCTGCCGGCCGAGCTGGAGGTCACGGCGCGGACCGAGGACGGCATCATCATGGGGCTTCGCCACCGTGAACTCCCGGTCGAGGGAGTGCAGTTCCATCCCGAGTCGGTCCTCACCGAGCACGGTCACCTGATGCTCGCCAACTGGCTGGAGCAGTGCGGCGACAAGGGAGCGGTCGGCCGGTCGGCGGGGCTCGCTCCGGTGGTGGGCAAGGCCGTCGCGTGACGACGGGCTCGCCGTGGTTCCGGACGACGAACGGACCGGCGCCCGAGCCGATACCCGGGAACTCGTACGCGCCCGCAGAGCCGTACGCGCCAGCTGAGCCGTACGCGGGCGGTGAGTCGTACGCGGCGACCGAACCGTACGCGCCCGCGGAGCAGCCCTACGCGGGAGGCGAGCCGTACGCGGGCGCCGAGCCGTACGCCGCTGCCGAGCAGCCGTACGCACCGCCTGCCGATCCGTACGCACCGCCCGCCGACCCGTACGTCCCCGCAGAGCCGTACGCGTACGAGGAGCCCGCGTCCCAGTCGGACGTCGCCCAGGAAGGCCCCTACGAGCCCCCGTACGGGCCGTACGGGGCGCCGGAGTCCCCGCGGGTCCCGCGGGACGAGACGGCGCCCATACCGGTCGTGGAACAGGGCTCCGAGCCGCCCTCGGGGCCCGGGCGGGCCGAGCGCCGCCGCGCCGCCAAGGGCGGCCGGGGCAGGAGCCGGGGCGCGGCCCCCGCGGCGCCCGCTCCCGAAGGGCGGCCGCTGTCCCGCGTGGAGGCACGGCGGGCCGCCCGCGCGGCCAAGGAGAGCGTCGGCGTCGTCGCCAGCCGCGTCGTCGGGGAACTCTTCATCACCTTCGGCGTCGTCATGCTCCTCTTCGTCGCCTACCAGCTGTGGTGGACGAACGTCCTCGCCGGCCAGGAGACCGACCGGGCCAAGGAGCAGATCGAGGACACCTGGTCCAAGGGCGGCGGCGACAGCCAGCCCGAGGCCTTCGAGCCCGGCAAGGGCTTCGCCATCATGTACATCCCCAAGCTGGACGTCGTCGTCCCCATCGCCGAGGGCACCAGCAAGAGCAAGGTCCTCGACAAGGGCATGGTCGGCCACTACGGCGAGGGCAAGCTCAAGACGGCCATGCCGGCCGACAAGCAGGGCAACTTCGCGGTGGCCGGCCACCGCAACACGCACGGCGAACCCTTCCGGTACATCAACCAGTTGAAGCCCGGTGACCCGATCGTCGTCGAGACCCAGAGCGCGTACTACACGTACGAGATGACCAGCATCCTGCCGCAGACCTCGCCCTCGAACGTCTCGGTGATCGACCCCGTGCCGAAGCAGTCCGGCTTCAAGGGCCCCGGCCGGTACATCACCCTGACCACCTGCACGCCGGAGTTCACCAGCACGTACCGCATGATCGTGTGGGGCAAGCTGGTCGAGGAACGCCCGCGCAGCAAGGGAAAGCCGAAACCGCTCGTAGGCTGAGACCCCACACCTCCGGACGGGACGACGGGACGACCTAGTGGCACGCGCGCGCAACCGGATCGCCGGGATCATCAGCCTCTTCGGCGAACTCCTCATCACTGCGGGCCTGGTGCTCGGCCTCTTCGTCGTCTACTCCCTGTGGTGGACCAACGTCCTCGCCGACCGCGCCGCCGACAAGGACGGCGCCCAGGTCCGCGACCACTGGGCCGACCAGGGCCCCGGCGCGCTCGACACCAAGGACGGCATCGGCTTCCTCCACGTACCCGCCATGAAGAACGGCGAGGTCCTGGTCAAGCGGGGAACCGGCACCGACGTCCTCAACCACGGCGTCGCCGGCTACTACACCGACCCCGTCAAGTCCGCGCTGCCGCAGGACGAGCAGGGCAACTTCACGCTCGCCGCGCACCGGGACGGGCACGGCGCCAAGTTCCACAACATCCACAAGGTGAAGACCGGGGACCCGATCGTCTTCGAGACCAAGGACACCTGGTACGTCTACAAGGTCTACAAGACGCTTCCCGAGACCACGAAGTACAACGTGGACGTCCTCCAGCCGGTGCCGAAGGAATCGGGGAAGACCAAGCCCGGCCGCTACATCACGCTGACGACCTGCACCCCGATGTACACCTCGGACTACCGCTACATCGTCTGGGGCGAACTGGTCCGCACGGAGAAGGTCGACCGCGACCGGACGCCCCCGGCGGAACTGCGCTGATCTTCGGAGACGGCTTCGGGAACACGGGAGAGCCCCGGCATCCGCTTACCGGATGCCGGGGCTCTTCTCTGTGTGTGGCGGGCGTCAGCCGAAGAAGCCGCCGCCGGGGTTGCCGTTGTTGTCGCCCCCGCCGCCACCGCCCAGCGTGGTGACGGTGACCGGCTGGTTGGTGGGGATCGTCGAACCCTCCGGGGGGTTCGTGCCGAGGACGAGGGCGTCCTCCTTGTCGGAGCCCACCTGGACGACCTGCAGGCCCAGGCCCTGGAGCAGGTCCCGGACGTCCTTGAACTTCTTGCCGGTCAGGCCCGGGGGGATCGTGACCGTCTGCTGCTGCGGGCCCTTGGAGACCTTCAGGACGATCTGGACGTCCTTCGGCTGGTTCGACGGGCCCTGCGGGGTCTGGTCGACGACCGTGCCCGCGGGCTGGTCGTTGTCGACCTCCTCCTTGGACACGTTCGTGAAGCCGAGCGAGGTCAGCTGCTGGTAGGCCTGGTCGTACGTCCGGCCCTTCTGGTCGGGAAGCTGGGTGAGCTGCTTCTTCGAGACCGTGATCGTGATCTCGGAGTTCTGCTCCGCCTTGGTGCCGCCCTCGGGGTTCTGGCGCAGGACCGTGCCGGGGTCCTGGTCGGACTCCTCCTGCTCGACCTTGACCTTGAAGCCCTTGTCCCTGAGGCTCTGCTCGGCCCGCTCCTGGGACTGCTCCATGACGTCGGGCACCTCGATGAGCGGGGCGCCCTCGGACACGAACACCTGGATGGTGCCGTTGATGTCCATCTTCCGGACGTTGTCCGCGACCGGCTCCTGGCGGCAGACGCTGCCCTTGGGCTGGTCGCAGCGCTCGGTGCCGGCCTGCTGGACCTGCACCTGGACGTTGCGTGCGAGGCCCTTGGCCCCCTCCATGGTCTGGCCGACCAGCTGCGGGACCGTGACCTGCTGCGGGGCGTCCTTCTTGTTGAAGACCGCGACACCGATGAAGACCGCGCCGATGAGCACCAGGACGGCCGCGAGGGCCAGCAGGATCGTCGAGGTGTTCGACTTCTTCTGGCCACCGCCGCGGCGGCGGTCCGGACGGTCGTCGTAACCGCCGTAGCCGCCGTCGTCCGGGTTGACCGGCGGCAGCATCGACGTCTGGCCGACCGGGTCGGCCTGGCGCAGCGCGGTCGTCGGCTGGTCCTCGGGCGGATAGCCGTAGCCCCCGCCGTACGCGGGCGCGCCCGCCATGCCCATTCCCATGCCCATCGCGGCGGCGGCCGCGACCGGCTGACCGTCGAGGCAGGCCTCGATGTCCGCGCGCATCTCGTCGGCGGACTGGTAGCGGTAGTCGGGGTCCTTGACCAGCGCCTTCAGGACGATGGCGTCCATCTCGGGCGTGATCTCGGGGTCGAAGTTGCTCGGCGGTTGCGGCTCCTCGCGGACGTGCTGGTACGCGACCGCGACCGGGGAGTCGCCGATGAACGGGGGGCGGACGGTGAGCAGCTCGTAGAGCAGGCAGCCGGTGGAGTACAGGTCGGAGCGGGCGTCGACCTGCTCGCCCTTGGCCTGCTCCGGGGAGAGGTACTGGGCCGTGCCGATCACCGCGGAGGTCTGCGTCATGGTCATGCCGGAGTCGCCCATGGCGCGCGCGATGCCGAAGTCCATGACCTTGACCTGGCCGGTGCGCGTCAGCATGACGTTCGCCGGCTTGATGTCACGGTGCACGATGCCGGCGCGGTGCGAGTACTCCAGTGCCTGGAGGATGCCGACGGTCATCTCGAGGGTGCGCTCGGGCAGCAGCTTGCGTCCGGAGTGCAGCAGCTCGCGCAGGGTCGACCCGTCGACGTACTCCATCACGATGTACGGGATGGAGACCTGGTCGACGTAGTCCTCGCCGGTGTCGTAGACCGCGACGATCGCCGGATGGTTCAGCGAGGCGGCGGACTGTGCCTCACGGCGGAACCGGGCCTGGAAGGACGGATCACGGGCCAGGTCGGCCCGCAGCGTCTTCACGGCGACGGTGCGGCCGAGCCGGGTGTCCTGGGCGAGGTACACCTCGGCCATGCCACCACGGCCGAGCACCGGGCCCAGCTCGTACCGGCCGCCGAGGCGACGCGGCTCTTCCATAGCTAATCCAGCCCTCTCCGTCTGTCCCGACCGCACCCATGGGTGGTCCGGCGGTGTGTGCTGTTCGCGCATACGCTACCGGCCCCGGGGAGGCGTTCCGCCCGGGGCCGGTAGCTGATACCTGACCGGTACCTGGCTCGTACGGGGTCCAGGGGGTCAGCCCCGGGTCTTGAGGACCGCCTGCATCACGGCCTTGGCGATCGGGGCGGCGAGACCGCCACCGGTGATGTCCTCACGGTCGGTGCCCGCCGAGTCCTCGACGACGACGGCGACCGCGACCGGGGAGCCCTCGGAGGTCTTCGCGTACGAGATGAACCAGGCGTACGGACGCTTCGCGTTCTTCTCGCCGTGCTGGGCGGTACCCGTCTTGCCGCCGACCTTCACGCCGTCCATGTGCAGATCGGCGTTGCCGCCGGTTCCGTTGCTGACGACGTTCTCCATCATCTGCTGGAGCTTCTGGGCGGTCTCCGGCGAGACCGGGCGGCTCATCTCCTCCGGCTCGTTCTGCTTGAGGACGTCGAGGTTCGGGGCCCGCAGCTGGTCGATCATGTACGGCTTCATCAGCTTGCCGTCGTTGGCGATCGCCGCCGTGACCATCGCCATCTGGAGCGGGGTCGTCGCGGTGTTGAACTGGCCGATGGACGAGAGCGCGTTGCCGGGGCGGTCGGCCTTCTTGTCGAAGACGGAGGCCGAGGAACGGACCGGGGTGAACTGCTCGGCGTTGAAGCCGAACTTCTCCGCCATCTCGACCATCTTGTCGCGGCCGACGTCGTCGCCGAGCTTCGCGAAGACCGAGTTGCAGGAGATCTCCAGGGCACGGTTCAGGCTGGCGTTGGCGCAGCCCCTGGCGTGGTTGACCATCTCCTTGGTGGAGAGCGGGAGCTTCCAGCCCTCCGGGGTGTCGGTCGGCGCGTTGATGTCGGTGACCTTGCCGTTCTCCAGCGCGGCGGCGGCCGTGACGACCTTGAAGACGGAACCGGGCGGGTAGATCTCGCGGATCGCGCGGTTCAGCTTCGGCTTGTTCTTGTCCTTCTCCAGCGCGACCCAGGCCTTCTCGTCCTTGCCGGAGTAGCCGGCGAAGGAGGAGGGGTCGTACGAGGGCGTGGACGCCATCGCGAGGATCTTGCCGGTCTTCGGCTCGATGGCGACGACGGCGCCGGTCTTGCTGCCGAGTCCCTTGTAGGCGGCCTTCTGCGCGGCGCCGCTGAGGGTGGTGACGACGTCGCCGCCCTTCTTCTTCTCACCGGTGAACATGGCGAGGGTGCGGTCGAAGAAGAGCCGGTCGTCGTTGCCGGTGAGGATGCCGTCCTCGATCTTCTCGATCTGGTTGGCGTCGTAGGCCTGCGAGGCGTACCCGGTGACCGGGGCCCACATGGGGCCGTCCACATAGGTCCGCTTGTACTTGTAGAACTTGTCGCCCGAGTCGACGGAGCCCGTGACGGGCTTGCCGTCGACGATGATGTTGCCGCGCTCGTTCGAGTACCGCTCGATCTGGATGCGCCGGTTCTTGGGGTGGGCGGTCAGCTCCTCGGCGCGGACGGCCTGGAGCCAGTTGTCCCGAAGGAGCAGGGCGAGGACGAGCAGGCCGCAGAAGATCGCGACCCGCCGCAGCGGCTTGTTCACGGACGGACCACCTGGGTCATCTCGGCGTCGGGGTTCGGGGCGGGGGCGGGCGCGGGACGGCGCGCGGTGTCGCTGATCCGGATCAGGATGCCGATGAGGGCCCAGTTGGCGATCACGGAGGAACCGCCGTACGCGAGGAACGGCATCGTCATACCGGTGAGCGGGATGAGGCCCATCACACCGCCGGCGACGACGAAGATCTGCAGCGCGAAGGCACCGGAGAGGCCCATCGCGAGCAGCTTGCCGAAGGGGTCGCGGGCGGCGAGGGAGGTGCGGATGCCGCGCTCGATGATCAGGCCGTACAGCAGCAGGAAGACCATGACGCCGGTCAGGCCGAGCTCCTCGCCGACGGTGGCGAAGATGAAGTCGGAGTTGGCGGCGAACTGGATGAGGTCGGAGTTGCCCTGGCCGAGACCGGTGCCGAGGATGCCGCCCGAGCCGAACGACATGAGCACCTGCGTCATCTGGTCACAGGCGTTGAGCATGTTCGGGTCGGTGGCCGTCTTCAGGCACTCGAAGGGGTCGATCCAGGCGGCCACACGCGACTTCACGTGGCTGGCCGTGGAGCCCACGACCACCGCGCCGGCCACGGCCATCAGCAGACCCATGACGATCCAGCTGGTCCGCTCGGTCGCCACGTACAGCATGATCACGAACATGCCGAAGAACAGCAGCGAGGTGCCGAGGTCGTTCTCGAAGACCAGGATGAGGAGGCTGACCGCCCAGATCGTGATGATCGGGCCGAGGTCACGGCCGCGCGGCAGGTAGAGCCCCATGAAACGGCGGCTCGCCAGGGCCAGCGCGTCCCGCTTCACCATGAGGTAGCCGGAGAAGAAGATCGCCAGGACCAGCTTGGCGAACTCACCGGGCTGGATCGAGAAGCCGCCGACGCGGATCCAGATCTTGGCGCCGAAGACGTCCGCGCCGAGCCCCGGCACGAGCGGCAGCAGCAGCAGGACGAGCGCCGCCACCATCGAGATGTACGTGTACCGCTGCAGCACCCGGTGGTCCTTGAGCAGCAGCAGCACGCCCACGAACATCGCGATGCCGATCGCCGAGTACATCATCTGGCTCGGCGCGGACGGGCTGAACGCCCCGTACGCGCGCTTCGCCAGCGAGATCAGCCGCGGCGACTGGTCGAGACGCCAGATCAGCACCAGACCCATGCCGTTGAGCAGAGTCGCCAGCGGCAGCAGCAGCGGGTCCGCGTACGGCGCCCACTTCCGCACCACCAGGTGCGCGACGCCCGCGAGGAGGGTCAGGCCGAGGCCGTACCCGAGCATTCCGGCCGGGACCTTGCCGTCGATGGCCAGGCCCACGTTGAGGTACGCGAACACCGGGATGACGACAGCGAACGCGAGCAGCGCCAGCTCGGTGTTGCGGCGGCTCGGCGCCTCGATCGCGCCGATGGTGGTCGTGTTGGTGACAACGCTCATGGTGGTGAAAGGCCCCCTACGGGTGCTTACTGCTTGCCGCAGTTCGAGGCCAGCTTCTGCTCCTCCGCGGTGAGGGTGGGACCCGGGGACGGAGCGGCTGTGGTGGGCTTGGAAGTGGGGGTGGCGGTGCCCGCGGGCTTCTGGGCCGGCGGCTTGCTCGCCTGGTCGGCGGCCTTCTCGGCGGCGGCGTGACGCTGCTCCGCCTTCTTGCAGGCCGAGGCCTGCACGGCCAGCTCGGAGATCTTCGTCTGGGCCTTGTCGAGGCTGCCGCCCGCGATCGTGTCCTCGACCTGCTTCCGCTGGTAGGCGGGGAGGTACTTGAGTTCGATCTCGGGGTGGTCCTTCTCGACCTTCGAGAGCGACACCCACGCCAGGTCCTGGCTGATGCCCTGGTACAGCGCCACGTGCTGGTCCTTGGACCCCACGTAGTACTGCGTCTGCGTCCAGCGCCAGGCGCCGTAGAGGCCGCCGCCGACGAGACCGAGGACGAGGAGGAGGAAGAAGGAGCGCTTGAGCCACTTGCGGCCCGTGCGCGGCTTGACGAAGTCGTCGTCCGTGTACGAGTCGAAGGAGCCCTGCGGAGGCATCCCGCCGTACCCGTGGTCGCCGCCGCTGCCGGGCGGGCCGAAGCCGCCGGCCGGAGGCTGCTGGTGCGGCGCGGGCCGGCCGAGGCCGGAGGCGCGGCCGGCCGGGGTCTGCATCGCCCCGCCGTCGTTCAGCTGCGCCTGGTTCTCGGCGACGGCGCCCACGATGACCGGGGTGTCGCTGAGGTGGCCGGCGAGGGTGTCGCCGCCGTCGACGTCGAGGACGTCGGCGACGATCACCGTGATGTTGTCGGGGCCGCCGCCGCGCAGCGCGAGCTGGATCAGCTCCTGCACGGTCTCGTGCGGGCCCTGGTAGCTGGCGAGGGTGTCTTCGAGGGTCTGGTGCGAGACCACGCCGGACAGGCCGTCGGAACAGATCAGGTAGCGGTCGCCGGCCCGGACCTCACGGATGGAGAGATCGGGTTCGACGTGGTCGCCGCTGCCGAGCGCGCGCATGAGGAGCGAGCGCTGCGGGTGGGTGGTGGCCTCTTCCTCGGTGATCCGGCCCTCGTCGACGAGGCGCTGGACCCAGGTGTGGTCCTGGGTGATCTGGGTGAGGACACCGTCGCGCAGCAGATAGGCGCGCGAGTCTCCGACGTGCACGAGGCCGAGGCGCTGGCCGGTCCACAGGAGGGCGGTGAGCGTGGTGCCCATGCCCTCCAGCTGCGGGTCCTCCTCGACCATCATCCGCAGCTGGTCGTTGGCGCGCTGCACCGCCGTACCGAGCGAGGTGAGGATGTCGGAGCCGGGGACGTCGTCGTCGAGCGTGACGAGCGTGGAGATCACCTCGGAGGAGGCGACCTCGCCGGCGGCCTGGCCGCCCATGCCGTCGGCGATGGCGAGGAGCCGGGGACCGGCGTAGCCCGAGTCCTCGTTGCCCTCGCGGATCATGCCCTTGTGCGAGCCCGCGGCGAATCGCAGGGACAGAGTCATGCGCACCTGCCCTGTCGACGCTGCATCGGGGTACAGCCGGTCTCGACCCACACTGCCCACCCTCCGGTCGCTCCGTTCACGCCGGCCCCGCCGGTCGCTCCGGTCGCTTCAGTCGCTCCGGTCGGGAGCGCGGCACGGCCTTTGACGGGGCTCGTCCCGGCTCGCTCGCTCCGCTCGCTCATTCTCGTACTACTTCCGCAGCTCGATGACGGTCTTGCCGATGCGGATCGGCGCGCCCAGCGGAATGGGTGTGGCGGTGGTGAGGCGGGCCCGGTCGAGATACGTGCCGTTCGTGGACCCGAGGTCCTCGACGATCCACTGGCCGTCCCGGTCCGGGTAGATCCGGGCGTGACGGCTGGAGGCGTAGTCGTCGTCGAGGACGATCGTCGAGTCGTGCGCCCGGCCCAGCGTGATCGTCTGGCCCTGGAGGGCGACGGTCGTGCCGGTGAGGGTGCCCTCGGAGACGACCAGCTTCGTCGGGGCGCCACGGCGCTGGCGGCCGCCGCCCGCGTTCTGCTGGCCGCGCTGCTGCGGAGGCGCGGCGGCCTGCTGGCGCGCGTTCTGCTGGGGTCGCGCCTCCTGGCGCCGCGAACCACGCTGGGTGACCCGCGTACCGAAGAGGTCGCTGCGGATGACCTGGACGGCCACGATGACGAACAGCCACAGAACGGCCAGGAAACCCAACCGCATGACCGTCAGGGTCAGCTCTGACATTGCCCCCGCTTCACCCTTCGGCTTGCCGGTAAACGATGGTGGTGCTGCCCACGACGATCCGCGAGCCGTCGCGGAGCGTAGCGCGGGTGGTGTGCTGCCCGTCCACCACGATGCCGTTGGTGGATCCCAGATCCTGGATCGTCGAGGGCGTTCCGGTCCGGATCTCGCAGTGCCGGCGGGAGACGCCGGGATCGTCGATCCTCACGTCCGCGTCGGTGCTGCGGCCGAGGACCAGGGTCGGGCGGGAGATCTGGTGGCGGGTGCCATTGATCTCGATCCAGCGGCGCACCGGGGTGCCCGCTCCGGCGTGGGTGCCGGGGCCGGGCATGGATCCGGGGCCGCCCGCCGGACGTCCCGCGGGCGCCGTCGGCCGGTGGCCGGGCGCGCCGGGAGGCGGAGAGGAGGGCATGGGCGGGGCGCCGGCCGGGGGGTACCCGTAGCCGCCGCGGCCCTGGCCCTGCTGCCCGGGGGAGGGCGGCTGGGGCTGTGACGTACTCGACGCCAGCGTGCGGCTGCGGACGCGGTACAGGCCGGTGTCGAGGTCCTCGGCCTTCTCCAGGTGGACCTTGATCGGGCCCATGAAGGTGTACCGCTGCTGCTTCGCGTAGTCCCTGACCAGGCCGGCGAGCTCGTCGCCGAGCTGGCCCGAGTAGGGGCTGAGACGCTCGTAGTCCGGCGTGCTCAGCTCCACGATGAAGTCGTTGGGGACGACGGTCCGCTCGCGGTTCCAGATCGTCGCGTTGTTGTCGCACTCGCGCTGGAGCGCGCCCGCGATCTCGACGGGCTGGACCTCGGACTTGAAGACCTTGGCGAAGGTGCCGTTGACCAGACCTTCGAGACGCTGCTCGAAACGCTTCAGGACTCCCATGGGGCACCTCCTCCGTCGTTGTCGCCCTGGTACTGCTTACTGATCGTATCCACGCGTCGGGAAATCGGCTGGTTCCCCTTCTCTGCCCTGTGGACGAGTGTCACCTCTCACAGGCTTTCCCCACGGATCGTAGAGGCGGCCTGTGGACAGTGTCCCGCACCCGGCTGCGGGAGCGGAGGCGCGGGCCGGGGTTCCGGGCCGGTCCGTCCCCTTCCGCCCTCCTTCTCCCCTTCCTTCTTCCTCTCTTTCTCTCTCCTCCCTCTTCTTCCCGTCCCCTCCGCTGCCGCTCTTCTGCCGCTCTCCTCTCCCTGCCCTCCCCTGTCCTCCCCTCCCCTCTCACCACCCTCTCCCCCTTCTCTGCCCCCTCGGCTCCGTCGCTCCTGCCCGCCCGCTCCCGCCCCCGTTCCGCCGTGCCTCCACCCCTCTCCTTGTTCTCCGGGAGCGGGGGCGAAACAACGGATGTGAATCCACGGTCTGCGACGTGCTAATCTTCAGATGTCGCCAGGCGCTCCCACTGAAAAGTGAGAGGGCAGGGAGACCACCCAATGCGCGGGTGGCGGAATAGGCAGACGCGCTGGATTCAGGTTCCAGTGCCCGCAAGGGCGTGGGGGTTCAACTCCCCCCTCGCGCACCAGACGGAAGCCCCGTAGGTCATCGACCTACGGGGCTTCCGCGTTCGTCGGCACCGATGTGAGCCTTCCCACGTCGGGCCCCGGTGCATGCGAGCGGTCGTCGCTTGTCGGCGCGCGACCTTCGTCGTCGGAGGGCGAGACGAAAGAGAGGCGTCCGGGGTGCCGGGCGCTGCCTAGGGTTCGAGCGTGGACGCTATGTCGAAGTCGGGGACCTGGACCGTGCGGGAGATCGGGGCCAGGGCCACCGCCTGGTGGGACTGGTTCGCCGCGCCCGGACAGTGGTCGCGGCGCAGGATCACCGGCGAGGTGGCCCTCGCCCTGGTCCTCGCGGTGCTCGCGGCGGGGACCGAGGAACTCATGGGCGGCGAGGGCTGGCGGCCGGCCGCGGTCGGCGCCGGCGCGGCCGTCCTGTCGCTGCTCCGGCGCAGACTCCCCGCGAGCATGCTCGTCCTGACCGCCGGGCTCACACCCTTCGTGCCCGGCCTCGGGGCGCTGCTCATCGTGCTCGGCTGGTCGTCCGGCCGGTACATCGCCAGTGCCGGGCGGGCGCTGGCCGCGTTCATCGCCTCCTTCGTCCTGAACGTCGGCGGGACGGTCCTGGAGACCTGGGACCGGCAGCGGCTGCTCACCGTCGCCTTCATGGCGACCCTCTACTACCTGGGCACCACCCTGGCGCCCGGCCTCGCCCACCGGTACTGGACCCAGCGCCGGACCCTGCTCCACGCCCTCCAGGAGCGCAACGCACAGCTGCTGCGCGAGCGGAACATGGTGGTCGGGCAGGCGCGGCTGCTGGAGCGGCAGCGGATCGCGCAGGACATGCACGACAGCCTCGGGCACCAGCTGGCGCTGATCGCCGTGCACACGGGGGCCCTCGAAGTGGACCGGGAGCTCGGCGAGCGCCAGCGCGAGGTGGTCGGCGTCCTGCGGAACGCGTCGGTGACCGCCATGCACGAGCTGCGGGAGGTCGTCGGGATACTCCGCGACGGGGTCGCGGTGGACGGGACGGCGGCGCCCGCGCCGGTCGGGGACGAGACGGGGCGGGCCGCACGCGGCATCGCCGGGATAGAAGGGCTCGTCGAGGCGGCCAGGGCGACCGGCACCTCGATCGGGCTGCGGCGCCTCGGGGAGGAGCGGCCGCTGGCCCCGGCCGCCGACCACGCCGCGTACCGGATCGTGCAGGAGGCCCTGACCAACGCCTACAAGTACGCGCCGGGGACGCCGATCGGCGTCGAGCTGCGGTACGAGCCGGACACCTTCGTCGTGGAGGTCTTCAACGGCGAACCGGTCGACGGACCGGCGAAGGACGTCGTGAGCGGCGGGCAGGGGCTGGCCGGGCTCGTCGAGCGGGCCCGTCTCGTGGGCGGCATCTGCCACGCGGGTCCCGCCGACGGCGGCGGGTTCCGGGTGGCCGGGATGCTGCCGTACGGGGCCGCGCCCGTCGTGGAGGCAGCGCCTTTGGTCGATGCGGCCGACGACTTCCGGCAGCAGACCACGAAGCCGCTGGTGGGCGATGGTCGTCCGGTCGTGGTCGGACCGGCCGACTGGACGTTCACGGAGCGGGAGCTGGCGATGGCGGTGCGTGGGGGCAAGAGCAGGAGCACGGGCGGGGCGATCGCGCTGGGCTGCGGGATCGCGTTCGCGGCGCTCGTCCTGCTGGTGGTGGCCGGCGGCTTCGGCCTCTACTTCCTGATGGGCTCGCTGAAGGACGGGATGATCGACCCCGCCCAGTACGACGCGGTGAAGACGGGAATGACGGAGAAGGAGGTCCGCGAGCAGCTGCCCTCGGGCGGCACCATCGCCACGACCGGACTCGACGGCTCGGGACCCGAACGGCCGGAGGGCTCCCGCTGCCTGGTGCTGCTGTCCTCGGAGATGGGCGACGCCTATGACGAGGACCCCGTTTTCCGGTTCTGCTTCAAGGACGGCAAGCTGATCGAGAAGAAGTCGTACGTGGTCAAGCAGCGATAGCGCTGCACCGCCCGTACCGGAGGCGTGGGGGAGAAGCTGTGGCAGGGCAGCCCATCAGGGTCGTGATCGCCGACGACGAGCCCCTGATCAGGGCCGGGATCCGGATGATCCTCATCTCGGACCCGGAGATCGAGGTCGTCGGGGAGGCGGCCGACGGGCGGGCGGCGATCGAGGCCGCGCGGGCGCACGCCGCCGACGTGGTGCTCCTCGACATCCAGATGCCGGTGCTCGACGGCCTCTCGGCGCTGCCGGAGCTGCGCCGGGCGGCTCCCGCGGCCCGGGTGATCATCCTGACGACCTTCGGGGAGCGGGAGAACGTGCTGCGGGCCCTGGAGCACGGGGGTGCCGGGTTCCTGCTCAAGGACACGGCACCCGCCGAGCTGATCCGGGCGGTGCGGGCCGCCGCGGCGGGGGACGCGTACCTGTCGCCGGCGGCGACCCGGCACGTGGTCGAACGGCTCGCCACCGGCCGGGAGGCGGCCCGCGCCGAGGAGGCACGCGCACGCGTGGCGGCGCTCAGCGAGAAGGAGCGCGACGTCCTCGCGCTGCTCGGCGAAGGGCTCTCCAACGCGGACGCCGGAAAGCGCCTCCACATGAGCGAGGCCACCGTGAAGACGTACGTGAGCCGCATCCTGTCCAAGCTGCACTGCGAGAACCGGGTGCAGGCGGCGCTGCTCGCGCGGGACGCGGGACTGTAGCCGCAGGGGAACCCTCGGGGCTCCGGGTCAGGCGGAAGGGGCGTCCGGGAGAGGGCTCTCGATCGCTTCGTTGTAGCGCAGCAGGTACGCGGCGAAACGGGCGAGGTCCTCGGCCGGCCAGTCCTTCAGACGCTCCTGGAAGGCGGCCATGCGGTTCGTCTGGGCCGAGGCGAGGACCTCGGTGCCTGCCGCGGTGGGGTGCAGGACGTGCACCCGGTGGTCGTCGGGGGCCGGGCGCCGCTCGACGAAGCCGAGCTTCTCCAGAGCGGCGATCTGGCGGCTGACCGTCGACTTGTCCAGGAGGTAGTGGGCCGCGAGGTCGGTGGCGCGGCAGCCGCGCTGCTCCTCGATGTGGGCGAGGAGCGTGTACGAGACCAGCGGGAGCTCGGGATGGACCCGGGCCGCCGCGGCGCGGGCCCGGCGGGCGAAGGCCGTCAGCTCGCGCTGGATGACGTCCACGGACGCCTCACGGGGAGGCGGTGTGCCGCCGGTCATCGTGGGCTCCCTGTCGTCGTTCGTCGTTCGTCGTTCGCCATGGTCGCGGTGTTCGTCAGCCATGGGCTTTCGGTTGTATAGTACAACGGTTCTTTAGTTGTAAAAGCCAACCATGGAGGTCTCGGTGTCCGCAGGACCGAACACCAGCGGTGCGTTGCGGCATGTCCTCGGGCATCTGCTCACCCCCCTCTTGATGTGCGTCGGCATGGGGCTCGCCTACCTCGGCGCCTTCCACGCGCCCCAGCCCCACGACCTGCGCGTCGACGTCGTCGGCTCCGGACCCACCGCACAGGTCCTCGCGCAGACGCTCCACGACAAGGGCGCCGGCGCCCTCGACGTCCGTACCGTCGCCGACCGGGACACCGCCGTCTCCGCACTGCGCGAACAGCGCAGCTTCGGCGCCTACATCCCCGGTGAGAAGCCCGAGCTGCTCGTCGCCTCCGGCTCCTCCGACACCAGCGCCATGGCCGTCGAGAGGGTCTTCACCAAGGTCGCCGCCGCCCAGGACGCACCGCTCAAGGTCACCGACGTCGCCCCCACCTCCTCCGGCGACCCCACGGGCCAGGGCGTCTTCTTCCTGCTCGTCGCCCTCAGCATCGGGTCGTACGCCTCCGTCGCCGTCATCGGCGGCGCCGGCGCCGCCCTGCCCATGCGGATCAGGGCCCTCCTCGCCGCCGGCATGTCCCTCGTCGTCAGCCTCATCGGCACCCTCTTCGCCGGGCCCGTCTTCCACCTGGTCGACCAGGGGCTCGGCGGCGTGTGGGCGCTGTCCTGGCTGTACGCGGCGGGCATCCTGGCCGTCGGCGTCGGCCTGCACACCTTCCTGCGCCGCTGGACCACGCTCGGCGTGATGGTGCTCTTCGTCATGCTCAACTTCACGAGCTCCGGCGGCATCTACCGGCCCGAGCTCCAGCCCGGCTTCTTCGGCGCGCTGCATGCCTTCTGGAACGGCGCGGGCTTCGTCGAGGGCGTACGCGGCCACGTCTACTTCGACGGCCACGGGCTCGGCCGGAACGTCCTCGTCCTCGCCCTCTGGCTCCTCGCCGGCGCCGTGCTCCTCGTCCTCGCCGGGCTGGCGGAGGCGCGGCGGAGGAAGGCGGGCGCTGTGGTGGCCACGGCGTCGGCCGATTCCGCTGCCCGGCCCGGGACCGGGCACGCGGCCGAGACCGAGGCCGAGGCCGAGGAGGAGATGGAGGAGGCTGTCGCGGTCTGATGGCGGGCCCCGGTGGCGGGCCCTGCGGTGGGTCCGGTGGCGGGCCCGGGGTGGGTGCGGAGGTGGGGCCCGGGGTGGGTCCGGAGGTTGTCCACAGGCGTTGTCCACAGGGGGAGACGGCTGATCGGGAACGGCGGTACGGTCGGGGCCGGATGATGTTGGACATCGCATCGGGGGAGGGCGTCCCATGGACGAGATCAGGGCCGTCGTGCCAGGACAGCGCGGTACGGACGGAGAGCGGGACGGGGCGCGCATCCCGCACGTGCCGGGCTTCGCACGCCGATCCGCCCCCGGCGCCGGGGTCTCCCCCAAGGAGCGCGGCAAGCAGTTGCGCGAGCGGGTGCCCCGCTCCTCGCATGCCCTGCCGGCCCTCGCCGCCGACCGCCCGGACGCCGTGCGCGCCGTCGAGGAATCGAGCCGGGACCGGGTCCCCGAGCTCACGCCGATACGGGTCGGCAGGATGGCGGCGAGCCCCTTCGCCTTCCTGCGCGGTTCCGCCGGGCTGATGGCCCAGGACCTCGCCGGAACGCCCGTCACCGGGATCGCCGCCCAGATATGCGGCGACGCGCACGCCGCCAACTTCGGCCTCTACGGGGACGCCCGCGGCCGGCTCGTCATGGACCTCAACGACTTCGACGAGACCGTCGTCGGCCCCTGGGAATGGGACCTCAAGCGGCTCGCGACCTCCCTCGTCCTCGCCGGGCGGGAGGTCGGAGCGGACGAGGACGTGTGCCGGGCCGCCGCCTTCGACACGGCCGGCGCGTACCGGCGCACCATGCGCCTGCTCGCCCGGCTCCCCGCCCACGAAGCCTGGAACGCGATCGCCGACGAGGAACTCGTCTCGCACACCGACGCCCGCGACCTCCTCGGCACCCTGGAACGGGTCTCCGCCAAGGCCCGCAACAACACGAGCGCCCGGTTCGCCGCCCGGTCCACCGAGGCCGTGACGGACACCGAGGGCGGCGGCCGCAGATTCGTGGACGCGCCCCCGGTGCTGCGCAGGGTCCCGGACGCCGAGGCGGCCGAGGTCGCCGCCTCCCTCGGCGCGTACCTGGAGACCGTGTCCGAGGACAGACTGCCGCTCCTCGCCCGGTACGCCGTCCACGACGTGGCCTTCCGGGTCGTCGGCACCGGCAGCGTCGGCACCCGCTCCTACGTGGTCCTGCTCCTGGACCACCGGGGCGAGCCGCTGGTGCTCCAAGTGAAGGAGGCCCGTCCGTCGGCCCTGCTGCCCCATCTGCCGCTCGCCGGCTTCACCGTGCCGGACACCGGCCACGAGGGGCGGCGCGTGGTGCTCGGACAGAAGCGGATGCAGGTCGTCAGCGACATCCTGCTGGGCTGGACCACGGTCGAAGGGCGGCCGTTCCAGGTGCGGCAGTTCCGCAACCGCAAGGGCAGCGTGGATCCCGCCGCCCTCACCCCGGACCAGCTCGACGACTACGGGCGGATGACCGGCGCCCTGCTCGCCCGCGCACACGCCCACAGCGCCGACCCGCGCCTGATATCCGGCTACTGCGGCAAGAACGAGGAACTCGACGAGGCCGTCGCCGCCTTCGCCGTCACCTACGCCGACCGCACCACCGCCGACCACGCCGACCTGCTGTCGGCCGTCCGCACGGGGCGGATAGCGGCGGAACTGGGTGTCTGACGTCGGTCGGGTCGGCAAGCCGGGGCGCGCCCGGCAGGGGAAGCCAAGGGGGAGGGGGGAGGGGGAGGGAGGGGGGAGGCCCCCCCGGGAGGACCTAGGCTGGGTGGGACGAGGCGGAACGAGGACTTGGCGGGCGTGGACGTGAGCGTGGACCAGGGTGTGAACGAGGGGCCCGGGGACGAGCGGCCCGTGGCCGAGTCCGGGGAGCCGCAGGCTGCGGACCAGTCCGTCGCGGATGGGCCTGCTGCGGACCCGTCGGGTGGGGACGAGCGGCCCGAGGCCCGGTTGGAGCGGGCTGTCCGGGTGGCGGAGCAGGCGTTGATCGAGTTCGAGATCGCCGTGGAGACCTTCCGGGTCGAGGTGGAGAACTTCTCGCGGCTGCACCACCAGAAGCTCGGGCCGATGTACGCGCGGCTCGATGAGCTGGACGCGCGGATCGCCGAGGCGCGGGCGGCGCGTACCGGGGATCCCGAGGATCTGCGGCGGGCTCAGGAGGCGCGGGCGGCGGTGCTGCCGATGCCGGGTGTGGACGAGCTGTTCCATGACTGGATCGACACCGACGGGCTGTCCCCCGAGGCCGCCGCGATGCTCACGGACCGGCCCGTTCAGCCGCCGAAGCGGGTGCGGCCCGGCGAGGAGGCCCGCAGGCTCTACCGCGAGCTGGCCCGCAAGGCCCACCCCGATCTGGCCCGCGAGGAGGAGGAGCGGAAGCGGCGCGAGGAGTTCATCACGCGGGTGAACGCCGCCTACGCCCGCGGCGACGAGGCGCTGCTGCGCGAGCTGTCCGAGGAGTGGGAGGCCGGACCGGTGCCGGCCGAGGAGCGGCTCAGCGAGAGCGAGGAGCTGTACGCGCGCCTGGAGTGGCTGGCCGAGCGCAAGGACATGCTGTCGGCGGTCGCCCGCGAGCTGGAGGAGAGCGCGATCGGCGCGATGCTGCGGATGGCGCCGGACGACCCGGACCAGCTCCTGGAGGAGATCGCCGAGCAGTTGCTCGCGCAGGTCGCCGAGCGGGAGGGCGAGCTGGCGGGGCTGGTGGAGTAGGTTTTCAGTACCGGCCGAGTCCTTCGGGCGGTACTGGAACGAGAGAAGGCCTGTCCCATGAATTTCTCCCCGCTGCCCTCGGTGGACGCGGCTTCCGTGCCGGCCGATGCCCTGGTGCTGGACGTCAGGGAGGACGACGAGTGGAAGGCCGGTCACGTCGAGGGCGCGGTGCACGTGCCGATGAGCGACTTCGTGGCCCGCTTCGGTGAGGTGACGGAGGCCATGGCCGAGCACGGCCGCGCCTATGTGATGTGCCGGGTCGGCGGTCGTTCGGCGCAGGTCACCCAGTACCTGGTGCAGCAGGGCTTCGACGCGGTGAACGTGGACGGCGGGATGATGGCCTGGGACGGTGCGGGGCGCCCGATGGTGGCGGAGGGCGGCAGCCCGGCCTTCGTCCTCTGACGCTTCCTCCTGGGGCGTCAGCCGAGGGGGTGGGTGGCCAGCAGGTCGCCGAGGGCCTCCTCGTGGGCCGCTGCGGGGCCGAGGGACAGTTCGAGGTGCTTGGCCCAGGCGTGGTAGCGGTGCAGCGGGTAGTCGGTGTCGGCGCCGAAGCCGCCGTGCAGGTGCTGGGCGGTCTGCACCACGCGGCGGACCCCTTCGGAGGCCCAGATCTTCGCGACGGCGATGTCCCCCGCCGCGGGGAGCGCCCCGTCCGCGTCGCTGGAGAGGCGCCAGGCGGCCTGCCAGAGGGTGGCCTCCATGGCACGCAGGTCGATGTAGCGGTCGGCGGCCTGGACGGCGACCGCCTGGAACGTGGCCACGGGGTGGCCGAACTGTTCGCGTTTTCCGGTGTATTGACTGGTCATGGTGAGGACGGCCTCGCCGAGTCCGAGGGCGAGCGCGCACGTTCCGGTGGTGAGGAGGTCGCGCAGCCGTTCCCAGGCGCCGTCGGTCGCGATGACGTCCGCGTCGTCGATCCGTACGGCGTCGAGGCGTAGTTCGGCGAGGAGTTCGCCGCTGGTCGAGTACTGGGCGGTGAGGTTCACGCCCTCGTGGGTGCGGGGCAGCAGGGCGAGGACCGTGCGGCCTTCGGCGGTGTGCGCGGGTACGGCGATGATGTCGGCGCGGTGGGCCCAGGGGACGGCGGTCTGGAGGCCGTCGAGGATCCAGTCGGTTCCGTCGCGGCGCGCGGTGACGGCCAGGTCGGCGGGTTCGTGGCCGGTGCGTCCCTGGGAGGCGGCGGTGAGGACGAGTTCGCCGCGGGCGGTGCGGGGGAGGAGCGCGGCGGCCGTACGGGGGTGGGCGTACCGCTCGACGGTCAGGGCGACGGCGCTGGTCTCCAGGAGGGGGACGCGGGCGAGGACGCGGGCGGACTCGCGCAGGACGAGGCAGAGGGCGACGGGGTCGAGTCCGGCGCCGCCGTGCTCGGGGGCCAGGGCGAGGCTGAGGAGGTCGGCGGCGGCGAGGCGGGCCCAGAGCGGCCGGTCGAGGTCCTCGGCCACGGCGCCCGGGGTGAGGGCGGGGCTGGGGACCGCGTCGGGCGTGACGTCCGCGAAGACCGCCTTGGCCGCCTCGACGGCCGCCTGCTGCTCTTCGGTGAAGGTGAAGTCCACGGTGCTGCCTTCCCGTTGCCCGGAGCCTGCTCTTCTGACGGTTCGTCAAGATAGAACAGGTTCTAGGGGAAGGGAATGGTGGCGCCGCACCTCGTCGGCGCCCCGCTCGTCAGCGGTCGTTCGTCACCGTTCTTTTGTCAGCGGTCGTTCGTCAGCGGTCGAAGTCCAACTCCACGTCCGGGGTGGCCGGATGGGACTGGCAGGCCAGGACGTATCCGGCTTCGGTCTCCTCCGGCTCCAGGGCGAAGTTGCGGTCCATCCGCACCTCTCCGCCGACGAGGAAGGCGCGGCAGGTGCCGCACACGCCGCCCTTGCAGGCGTACGGGGCGTCCGCGCGGGCGCGGAGCACGGTGTCGAGGAGGGTCTCGCCCCGCTCCACCGGCCAGGTGCCGGACCGGCCGTGCAGGGTCGCCGTCAGGGTGGCGTGCGCCGGGGCGTCGGCCGCGGGGGCCGGGGCGGGCGCGGAGCCGTCGTCGACGTGGAAGATCTCCTGGTGGATCCTGCTCCGGTCGACGCCCAGGCCGCGCAGGGCCTGCTCGGCGCCCTGGACGAGTCCGAAGGGGCCGCAGAGGAACCAGCCGTCGATGCTGTCGACCGGCAGGAGGGCGGGCAGGAGTCCGGCGAGCCGCTCGCGGTCGAGGCGGCCGGACGGCAGGCCCGCCTGCTGCTCCTCTCTGGAGAGCACGGTGACCAGCTGGAAGCGGCCCGGGTAGCGGTCCTTGAGGTCGGCGACCTCGTCGAGGAACATCGTGGACGCGGCGGTGCGGTCGCTGCGGATCAGGCAGAACCGGGCCTCCGGCTCGCGGGCGAGCAGGGTGGCCGCCATCGAGAGGACCGGGGTGATGCCGCTGCCGCCGACGACGGCGGCGAAGTGGCCGGGGCGCGCGGTGAGGGTGAAGCGGCCCATCGGTTCCATGACCTCGACGAGGTCGCCGACGGCGAGTTCCTTGAGGGCGTACGTGGAGAAGGAGCCGCCGTCGACGAGCCGGATGCCGACGCGCAGGACGGGGGGCTCGCCGGCGGGGGACGCGGGGGCGCAGATCGAGTAGGTGCGCCGGATCTCCTCGCCCTGTTCGCTTCTGCGGCGCAGGGCGAGGTGCTGGCCGGGGAGGTGGCGGTACGCCTCGTGGAGTTCGGGCGGGACGGCGAAGGTGACGGCGACGGAGTCGTCCGTGAGCCGGTCGACCTGGCTGACCCGGAGGGGATGGAACCCGGCCCGTGCGGCGGCTGAGGATTCCATCTACAACTCCTTGAAGTGGTCGAACGGTTCGCGGCAGGCGGTGCAGCGGCGCAGTGCCTTGCACGCGGTGGAGGAGAAGCGGCTCAGGAGCTCGGTGTCGGTGGATCCGCAGTGGGGGCAGCGGATGGCCAGGGTGAGGGGCACCGGGCCGCCGGCGGGTCCCTGGGGGCGGGGCGGGGCGATGCCGAACTCGGTGAGTTTGCGCCGTCCTTCCTCGCTGATGTCGTCGGTGGACCAGGCGGGGGTGAGGACGGTGACGACGGAGACGTCCGGGACGCCGTGCTCGTGGAGGGCGTGCTCGATGTCGGAGGCCATCGCCTCGATCGCGGGGCAGCCGGTGTAGGTGGGGGTGAGGGAGACCTCGACGCGGCCGGGGCCGAGGACCTGCACGCCCCGCATGACGCCGAGTTCCTCCAGGGTGAGGACGGGCAGCTCGGGATCGGGGACGGAGCCGGCGACGCGGCTCAGTTCCTCCTCCAGGGCCGTCATGGTCACCATGTCGCCCCCGGGTGGCTGCGGTGCAGGTGCTGCATCTCGGCGAGCATCCGTCCGAAGGATTCGGTGTGGAGGCCCTGGCGGCCGGCGCCCGCGCTCCAGGCGCCGGTGCGGGGCCCGGAGGGGACGGTGAGCGTGGCCCGGCCGAGGACGTCGGTGACCGAGTCCAGCCAGGTGGTCTCCAGGGCCGGGAGGTCCAGGTCGAGGCCGTCGACGGGCTGGAACAGTTCGCCGGTGTACCGCCAGAGGGCGTCGCAGGCGCGCTGCATCCGCTCGTGGCTCTCGGGGGTGCCGTCGCCGAGGCGGAGGGTCCAGTGCTCGGCGTGGTCCTGGTGGTAGGCGACCTCCTTGACGGCCTTGGCCGCGAGGCCGGCGAAGGGGCCGTCGCCGGTGGCCAGCTGCCCGTACAGGAGTCGCTGGTAGGTGGAGAAGTAGAGCTGGCGGGCGATGGTGTGGGCGAAGTCGCCGTTGGGCTGCTCGACCAGCTGGGCGTTCCGGAAGGAGCGCTCCTCGCGGAGGTAGGCCAGTTCGTCCTCGTCCCCGACGAGGGAGAGCAGGACGCGGGCCTGGCCGAGGAGGTCGAGGGCGATGTTGGCCAGGGCGACCTCCTCCTCCAGGACGGGGGCGGAGCCGGCCCATTCGCCGAGGCGGTGGGAGAGGACGAGGGCGTCGTCGCCGAGGGCGAGCGCCGCGGCCGTCGAAACGGTGGTCTCGGTGGTCACAGGTGCTTCACCCCTTCCGGGATCTCGTAGAAGGTCGGGTGGCGGTAGGGCTTGTCCGCAGCCGGCTCGAAGAAGGGGTCCTTCTCGTCGGGCGAGGAGGCGGTGATCGCCGTGGAGGGGACGACCCAGATGGAGACGCCTTCGGACCGGCGGGTGTAGAGGTCGCGGGCGTTGCGCAGGGCCATTTCCGCGTCGGGGGCGTGGAGACTGCCCGCGTGGGTGTGGGACAGTCCGCGGCGGGAGCGCACGAAGACCTCCCACAGCGGCCAACCGTCGGTCGTCATGCCTGTCCCTCTCCGTGCTGTCCGGTGTGCTTCTCCGCGTAGGCCGCCGCGGCTTCTCTGACCCAGGCGCCGTCCTCGTGGGCCTGGCGCCGCTTGTTGAGCCTCTGGTCGTTGCAGGGGCCGTTGCCCTTGAGGACGGCCCAGAACTCGGTCCAGTCGATCGGGCCGAAGTCGTAGTGCCCGCGCTCCTCGTTCCACCGGATGTCGGGGTCGGGGAGGGTGAGGCCGAGGGCCTCGGCCTGGGGCACGGCGATGTCGACGAAGCGCTGGCGCAGTTCGTCGTTGGTGTGGCGCTTGATCTTCCAGGCCATCGCCTGGGCGGTGTGCGTCGACTCGTCGTCGGGCGGGCCGAACATCATGAGCGAGGGCCACCACCAGCGGTTCACCGCGTCCTGCGCCATGGCGTGCTGGGCCTCGGTGCCGTTCGACAGGGCGAGCAGTGCCTCGTATCCCTGGCGCTGGTGGAAGGACTCCTCCTTGCAGACCCGGACCATCGCGCGGGCGTACGGGCCGTAGGAGCAGCGGCAGAGGGGGACCTGGTTGGTGATGGCGGCGCCGTCGACCAGCCAGCCGATCGCGCCGACGTCGGCCCAGGTCAGCGTGGGGTAGTTGAAGATCGAGGAGTACTTCTGGCGGCCGGAGTGGAGCTTGTCGAGGAGCTCGTCGCGGCTGGTGCCGAGGGTCTCCGCCGCGCTGTACAGGTACAGGCCGTGGCCGGCCTCGTCCTGCACCTTGGCCATGAGGATCGCCTTGCGCCGCAGGGAGGGCGCTCGGGTGATCCAGTTCGCCTCGGGCTGCATGCCGATGATCTCGGAGTGGGCGTGCTGCGCGATCTGCCGGACGAGCGAGGCGCGGTAGGCCTCGGGCATCCAGTCGCGCGGCTCGATCCGCTCGTCGGCGGCGACGGCGGCGTCGAACACGGCCTCGTAGGCGGCCTGCTCCGCCGCCACGGCCGTGTCCGGCACGCCGGGTGCGCCGGTGGTCCCTGTCGTCGCTGCCGTCACCGCGGTCATCAGACTCCCTACCGACCGATCGTTCGGTTGAATGACTTCAATGGTGGGTCGGCGGCCCGTATGGTGTCAACCCTGTGGATAACCGAGGCAGGCTGATCGGGATCGGGGCGGGATGGACGCGTACGTCGAAAAGGACGCGGTCGAGGTGGGCGACGACGGGCGGAGACCCCCCGCGGACCCGCCGGTGGCCCCTCCCGAGACCCCGGGCGCCGCTCCCGAGACCCCGGTGACCGCTCCCGAGCATTCGGGCGCCACTCCCGGAGCCGAGGACGGCGAGGGGTCCAAGGGGGCCGGGAACGGCTCGGGCGTCGGGATCATGGCGCTCTCGCTGCCGTACCAGGTCGTCGCCGCCGTGGCGCTCGGCGTCGTCGGCGTCTTCGCCTGCGTCCACCTGGCGATGGTGTTCCTGCACGTGGCGCCGTCCAACACGCTGACCAAGCGGCACGGCGAGGTCGTCGACGACTGGATCTACCCCGAGTTCGAGCAGAACTGGAAGCTCTTCGCGCCCAACCCGCTCCAGACGAACGTCGCCCTGGAGGTCCGCGTCGAGCTCGCCCCCGCCGCCGACGGCGGCCGCCGCACCACCGGATGGGTCGACCTCACCGCCCAGGACATCGAGGCCATCCAGCACAACCCGATCCCCAGCCACTCGCAGCAGAACCAGCTCCGCAGGGCCGTGGACTTCTACACCAACACGCACAACGACAACGGCCGCTCCAACGGACTGCGCGGCGACCTCTCGGAGCAGTACATGCGCCGGCTCGTGATGCTCAGGCTCGACGCCCTCGAAGGCCCCGACGGACGCGCCCTCGGCCCCGAGGTGCGGCGCATCCAGCTCCGCACGGTCTCCCGGCCCGTCCCGGCCGCCCGGTGGAGTACCGAGAAGTCGCGCTCCACCCCCTCCTACCGCGCCTTCCCGTGGTGGACGATCACCGAGGCCGACCGGTCCTCCGGTGCCGGCGCGAGCCGCACGGAGGCGGGTCGATGAGCATCTCCCCCGCCACGCCCGCGCGTGCCCGCGAGCCCTTCGACCGCAAGCTCGCCCGCGGCGTGCAGGCCGTCACCGGCCGTGCCCTCGCCCCGTACCAGAGCGCGATCGTACGGATCGGCTTCTCGCTGACCTGGCTGGTCTTCCTGCTGCGCGAGCTGCCGCACCGCCATCTGCTGTACGGACCCGACGGCCCCTGGTCCTGGGAGCTGGCGCAGCGGCTGATCGCCGACAACCGGGCCTTCACCGTGCTCATGTGGTCGGACGGCCGGATCTGGTTCGAGCTCGTCTACGGGCTCGCGGTGCTCTCCGCCGCGCTGCTCCTGGTGGGCTGGCGCACCCGGGCCGTGTCCGTGGTCTTCATGGTCGGGGTGCTCTCGCTGCTGAACCGCTCCGTCTTCGTGGGCGACGGCGGCGACAACGTCCTCCACATCGTCGCGATCTACCTCGTCTTCACCCGCTGCGGCCAGGTGTGGTCCCTGGACGCCCGGCGGGCGGCCCGGGAGGCCCGCGCGGCCCGTGCCGGGGAGCCGCCGCGCCGCGATGTCGTCGGACCGCTGCTGTGGACGGTGCTCGGGGGCTTCCTCCTCGCCGCCACCTGGTTCAGCGACGTCAGCGGCGAGTGGTGGGTGCCGGTGCTGCTGTGGGTGCTGTGGCTCGGGAACGGGCTGTGGTGGCTGGCCCGCCGGATCGCGCCCGGGGAGCCGCGGATCCTGCTCGACGCCCTCGCCAACCTCGCGCACAACGCCGTCCTCGTCGTGCTCATGGCCGAGGTCTGCCTGATCTACTCCACGGCCGGCTGGTACAAGATCCAGGGCTCGCGCTGGGAGGACGGGACCGCGCTGTACTACCCGCTCCACCTGGACTACTTCTCCCCCTGGCCGGCCCTCTCCGGCCTGCTCGGCGCCAGCGGGGTCATGGTGATGCTGCTGTCCTACGGCACGGTGATCGTCCAGGTCGCGTTCCCCTTCACGCTCTTCAACCGCAAGGTCAAGAACGTCCTGCTCGTCGTGATGATGGCCGAGCACGCCGGGATCGCGGTGCTCCTCGGGCTGCCGGTCTTCTCGCTCGCGATGATCTCCGCCGACGCCGTGTTCCTGCCGACGGCGTTCCTGGTGTGGCTGGGCGCCCGGGTGGTCCGGGGCAGGGACCGGCTGCTGAAGCGGACGCCGGCCGAGGCGCTGCCCGAGCAGCGCCGTACGAGTGAGGAGCCGGACCCCCGTACCCTCGTCGGGTGAGCACCACGGAAGAACAGCCCGAGCCGGTCCAGTACGACGAGGGGTTCGGCCCCGAGATCGGCGTCGGGCCGCACCCGGAACCGTGGCCGCAGGGCGAGCGGTACGACCCCGAGCTGCTCGCCGGGGGCGACCGGCGCAACGTCGTGGACCGCTACCGGTACTGGACGCGCGAGGCGGTCGTCGCCGACCTGGACACCCGCCGTCACGACTTCCACGTGGCGGTGGAGAACTGGGGCCACGACTTCAACATCGGCTCGGTGGTGCGGACCGCCAACGCCTTCCTGGCGAAGGAGGTCCACATCGTGGGCCGCCGTCGCTGGAACCGGCGGGGCGCCATGGTCACCGACCGCTACCAGCACGTCCGGCACCACCCGGACACCGCCTCGCTGACCTCGTGGGCGGCGGCCGAGGGCATCCCGGTCATCGGGATCGACAACCTGCCGGGAGCCGTCCCGCTGGAGCGGACCGTGCTGCCGCGCCGCTGTGTGCTGCTCTTCGGGCAGGAGGGCCCGGGGCTCACCGAGGAGGCCCGCGCCCACGTGGAGATGGTCTGCTCGATCGCCCAGTTCGGCTCGACCCGGTCGATCAACGCGGGCGCGGCCGCCGCGATCGCCATGCACGCCTGGGTGCAGCGGTACGCGGAGATCGAGGCGCCGTAGTTCCCGCGGGTTCTCGTGGAGGCCCCGGAGGGCCTCCACGAGGCCGTGGGTCAGGCCTGGCGGCGGACCTCCACCACCCGGAAGCGGTTGGAGACGAAGGCGCCGTCGCACAGCGCGGCGTTCGCCGCCGGGTTGCCGCCGGAGCCGTGGAAGTCGGAGAACGCGGCCGTCTGGTTCACGTACACCCCGCCCGTCAGGTTCAGCGACAGCTGGGCCGACTCCTCCAGGCAGACCTCCTCCACCGCGCGCTCGGTGTCCGCCGAGGTCGTGTAGGCGCCGACCGTCATGGCGCCCTTCTCGCGGACCGTGCGGCGCAGCAGCTCCAGGGCGTCGGCGGTGGAGTCCACCGAGACGGCGAAGGAGACCGGGCCGAAGCACTCCGAGAAGTACGCGGCCTGGGCGTCCGGCTTGGAGCCGTCCAGCTTCACGATGACCGGCGTACGGACCACGGCGTCCGGGTACTCCGGGTTGACCACCTCGCGGGAGGCGAGCGCGACCTCGCCGAGCCCGGCCGCGGCCTCCAGGCGGGCCTTCACGTCCGGGTTGACCAGGGCGCCGAGCAGGCCGTTCGCCCGGGCGTCGTCGCCGAGCAGGCCGCCGACCGCCGCCGCGAGGTCGGCGACGACCTCGTCGTACGACTTGGGGCCCTGGTCGGTGGTGATGCCGTCGCGGGGGATCAGCAGGTTCTGCGGGGTGGTGCACATCTGGCCGCTGTACAGGGAGAGCGAGAAGGCCAGGTTGGCCAGCATCCCCTTGTAGTCGTCGGTGGAGTCGACCACGACCGTGTTGACGCCGGCCTTCTCGGTGTAGACCTGGGCCTGCCGGGCGTTGGCCTCCAGCCAGTCGCCGAAGGCGGTGGAGCCGGTGTAGTCGATGATCCGGATCTCGGGGCGGACGGCCAGGGTCTTGGCGATGCCCTCGCCGGGCCGCTCGACGGCGAGCGCGACCAGGTTCGGGTCGAAGCCGGCCTCGGCGAGCACCTCGCGGGCGACCTTCACGGTGAGCGCGAGCGGCAGGACCGCGCGCGGGTGCGGCTTGACCAGGACCGGGTTGCCGGTGGCGAGGGAGGCGAACAGGCCCGGGTAGCCGTTCCACGTGGGGAAGGTGTTGCAGCCGATGACCAGGGCGATGCCCCGGCCGACCGGGGTGAACTCCTTGCTCAGCTCCAGGGGGTCGCGCTTGCCCTGCGGCTTGGACCAGCCGGCCCGGCCGGCGGGGGTGCGGGTCTGCTCCTCGTACGCGTACGCCACGGCCTCCAGGCCGCGGTCCTGGGCGTGCGGGCCGCCGGCCTGGAACGCCATCATGAACGCCTGGCCGCTGGTGTGCATGACGGCGTGGGCGAACTCGTGGGTGCGGGCGGAGATCCGGGCGAGGATCTCCAGGCAGACCAGGGCGCGGGTCTCGGCGCCGGCGTCCCGCCAGGCGCCCATGCCGGCGCGCATCGCGGGCAGCAGCACGTCGATGTCGGCGTGCGGGTACTCGATGCCGAGCGCCGGGCCGTACGGCGAGGTCTCGCCGCCGGTCCAGCCGTCCGTGCCGGGCTGGTCGAGGTCGAAGCGGGTGTTCAGCGCGGACTGGTGGGCGGCGAGGCCCGCCGCCGCGTCGAGCGAGCCGTCCGCGCCGTACGCCTTCGGGTGCTCGGGGTACGGCGACCAGTAGGCGCGGGTGCGGATGGTTTCGAGCGCCTGGTCGAGTGTGGACCGGTGCTTCTCGGCCAGACGGTCGGTGGTCAGCTGAGCGGTGGCCATCGATGGACCAACTCCTCGTCGAGCTGGGCAGGGAGACGCGTACGGAGTTAGAGTAACCGAACGATCGGTCGGGACAAGGGGGTCCGTCGATCCTGTGGAAAACCCATCGGGGAGGATCACTCCCATGAGCGCCGACGTGAGCACCAACGTGACCGTCAGGGGGAGCGACGACGTGACCACCCGTGAGACCACCACCGAGGGACAGAACCGCGCCGCGGGCATCGGACCCGACCGCACCGTCGCCGTCGTCGGCACCGGGACCATGGGCCAGGGCATCGCCCAGGTCGCGCTGGTCGCCGGCCACCCCGTGCGCCTCTACGACAGCGCCCCCGGCCGGGCCGCCGAGGCCGTCGCCGCCCTCACCGCCCGCCTCGACCGGCTCGTGGAGAAGGGGCGCCTCGACGCCGCCGCCCGGGAGGCCGCCGTCGGCCGGCTGCACGCGGCCGAGGACCCCGCCGAGCTCGCCGACGCCGCCCTGGTGGTCGAGGCGATCGTCGAGGACCTCTCGGTCAAGCAGCGGCTCTTCGCCGACCTGGAGAAGATCGTCGGCGACGACACCGTCCTCGCCACCAACACCTCCTCCCTCTCCGTCACCGCCATCGCGGGAGGACTGCGGCTGCCCGGCCGCTTCGTCGGACTGCACTTCTTCAACCCGGCGCCGCTGCTCCCCCTCGTCGAGGTCGTCAGCGGCTTCGCCACCGACCCGGACGTCGCCACGCGCGCGTACGCCACGGTCAAGGGCTGGGGCAAGACGCCGGTGCGCTGCGCGGACACCCCCGGCTTCATCGTGAACCGGGTCGCCCGCCCCTTCTACGCCGAGGCGCTCCGGGTGTACGAGGAGGGCGCGGCCGACCCCGCCACCATCGACGCGGCCCTGCGCGAGTGCGGCGGCTTCCGCATGGGCCCCTTCGAGCTGACCGACCTCATCGGCCAGGACGTGAACGAGGCCGTCACCCGCTCGGTCTGGGACTCCTTCCACCAGGACCCGAAGTTCACCCCCTCGCTCGCGCAGCGCCGGCTCGTCGAGTCGGGTCGGCTCGGCCGCAAGTCGGGGCACGGCTGGTTCTCGTACGCGGAGGGCGCGGAGCGGCCCGAGCCGCACACGGCGGCGCCGGCCGAGGCACCCGAGCGGATCGCCGTACGCGGCGACCTCGGGCCCGCCGAGCCGCTGATCGGGCTCTTCGAGGAGGCCGGGATCGAGGTCCGGCGCAAGGGCGGCAACGGGTACGTCCTGCTGCCCGGCGGCGCCCGGCTCTGCCTCGCCGACGGCGAGACCGCCTTCGAGTACCCCACCGACGAGATCATCTACTTCGACCTCGCCCTGGACTACGCGCGCGCGACCCGGATCGTCCTGTCGACCGGCGAGCACACCTCGGCCGAGTCCCTCGCCGAGGCCGTGGGCCTCTTCCAGGCGCTCGGCAAGCAGGTGTCCGTGATCGGCGACGTGCCGGGCATGATCGTCGCCCGTACGGTCGCGATGCTCGCCGACCTCGCGGCCGACGCGGTCGACCGGGGCGTCGCCACGGCCGAGGACGTCGACACGGCGATGCGGCTCGGGGTCAACTACCCGGCCGGCCCGCTGGAGTGGGCCGGGAACGTGGGCCACGCGCGCGTACGCGACCTGCTCTCCGCCCTGCACGAGCGCTACCCGACGGGGCGGTACGCGCCCAGCCTGGCCACCGCCCGCCGGGGATACGCCGAGGAAGGGCAGGGCTCCTGATGACCACGGCCAAGCGCGACACGTACACCCCCGAGACGCTGCTCTCGGTCGCGGTGCGGGTCTTCAACGAGCGCGGTTACGACGGCACGTCGATGGAGCACCTGTCCAAGGCGGCCGGGATCTCCAAGTCCTCGATCTACCACCACGTCTCCGGCAAGGAGGAGCTGCTGCGGCGGGCGGTCAGCCGGGCGCTCGACGGGCTCTTCGCGATCCTCGACGAGCCGGGCGCCGGGCGCGGCCGGGCCGTGGACCGGGTCGAGTACGTCACGCGCCGCACCGTCGAGGTGCTGATCGCGGAGCTGCCGTACGTGACGCTGCTGCTGCGGGTGCGGGGGAACACCGGCACCGAGCGGTGGGCGATGGAGCGGCGCCGCGAGTTCGACCACAAGGTGGCCGATCTGCTGAAGGCCGCCGCCGCGGAGGGCGATCTGCGGGCCGATGTGGACATCCGGCTCGCGACCCGGCTCCTCTTCGGCATGATCAACTCGCTGGTGGAGTGGTACCGGCCGCATCCGGACGCGACGGCGGAGCGGGAGCAGCTGGCCGAGACCGTCGTCCACCTGGCCTTCGACGGGCTGCGGACGGCCCGCTGATCCCTCGTACGGCGCACTCGGGGCCCGGGGCTCAGCGGCCCGGGTCCAGGCGGTCCGGGTCGAGGTCCGTCTCCTCGAAGACCAGCAGGGTCCGGGTGGAGAGCACCTCGGGGATCGCCTGGAGCTTGGTGAGCACCAGCTCGCGCAGGGTCCGGTTGTCCGGGGTGTGGACGAGCAGCAGGACGTCGAAATCGCCGCTGACCAGGGCGATGTGCGCGGCTCCCGGCAGGGCCTGGAGCTGCTCGCGCACGGTCCGCCAGGAGTTCTGGACGATCCTGAGCGTGATGTAGGCGGAGGCGCCGTGGCCCGCCCGCTCGTGGTTGACGCGGGCGCTGAAGCCGCGGATCACCCCGTCGTCGATGAGCCGGTTGATCCGCGCGTACGCGTTGGCGCGGGAGACGTGCACCCGCTCGGCCACGGAGCGGATCGAGGCGCGGCCGTCCGTCTGGAGGATGCGCAGGATGTCGCGGTCGACGGCGTCCAGAGGGCGTGCCGGGACGCCTGGGATCACCGGTGCCGGAGCCGGTGCGACGACCCGCTCCCAGTCGTCGGCCATTTGTTCATCCGCCATATGCCCCCGCCTCTCTCCGGTGGACGACCTGCCCTTATCCCAGGCTGTGGAGAACCGTTTGTCCACAGGCTGGAGGTGCCTGTAGCCAAAATGCCTCCACGACCGAACAATCGGTAGGTGAGGCGCGCCACACTCGCGCCACCCGCCTTCGGGTCTTATGCCCGCTCCCACGAGGAGGTGGACTCGTTGCAACAGCGCAGTTCGACAGTCCAAGAGCCACCCGGTGCCGTTCCCGCCCACGCGCCCGCCCCGCCGCCGGCGTGGCGGCCGCGTACCGACCCCGCCCCGCTGCTGCCCGACGCCGAGCCGCTGCGCGTGCTCGGGACGGACGCCGTGGCCGACGCCGACCCCGCGCTGCTGCTGCGGCTCTACGCGGAGCTGGTCCGCGGCCGCCGGTACAACACGCAGGCCACCGCCCTGACCAAGCAGGGCCGGCTCGCCGTGTACCCGTCCACCACCGGCCAGGAGGCGTGCGAGGTCGCCGCCGCCCTGGTCCTGGAGGACCGGGACTGGCTCTTCCCCTCGTACCGCGACACGCTCGCGGCCGTCGCCCGGGGCCTCGACCCCGTCCAGGCCCTGACCCTGCTGCGCGGCGACTGGCACACCGGGTACGACCCGCACGAGCACCGCATCGCGCCGCTCTGCACGCCGCTCGCCACCCAGCTCCCGCACGCCGTGGGCCTCGCCCACGCCGCCCGCCTCAAGGGCGACGACATCGTGGCCCTCGCCATGGTCGGCGACGGCGGCACCAGCGAGGGCGACTTCCACGAGGCGCTGAACTTCGCCGCCGTCTGGCAGGCCCCCGTGGTCTTCTTCGTCCAGAACAACGGCTTCGCGATCTCCGTGCCGCTCGCCAAGCAGACCGCGGCCCCCTCCCTCGCCCACAAGGCCGTCGGGTACGGGATGCCGGGCCGGCTCGTCGACGGGAACGACGCGGTCGCCGTCCACCAGGTGCTCACCGAGGCCGTGGTCCGCGCCCGGCTCGGCGGCGGACCCACCCTCGTCGAGGCCGTCACCTACCGGATCGACGCCCACACCAACGCCGACGACGCCACCCGCTACCGCGAGGCGGGCGAGGTCGAGGCCTGGCGGGCGCACGACCCGATCCTCCTGCTCGAACGGGAACTGACGGAGCGCGGCCTGCTCGACGAGGACGGCAGGCGCGCGGCGGCGGAGGCCGCCGAGACGATGGCTGCGGAGCTGCGCGAACGCATGAACGCCGACCCGGTGCTCGAACCGATGGAACTCTTCTCCCACGTCTACGCGGAGCAGACCACGCAGCTGCGTGAGCAGGCGGCGCAGCTGCGCGCCGAGCTCGACGCCGAGAGCGAGGCGTGATGACGACCGCGACGAGCGGCCCCGCGGCGGCCAAGGCGGCCGCGAAGGCCGGGAAGACGAAGCCCGCCACGATGGCGCAGGCGCTCCAGCGCGCCATGCGCGACGCGATGGCCGAGGACCCGACCGTCCATGTGATGGGTGAGGACGTCGGCACCCTCGGCGGCGTCTTCCGGGTCACCGACGGGCTCGCCGAGGAGTTCGGCGAGGACCGCTGCACGGACACCCCGCTGGCCGAGGCGGGCATCCTCGGCGCGGCGGTCGGCATGGCCATGTACGGGCTGCGGCCGGTCGTCGAGATGCAGTTCGACGCCTTCGCCTACCCGGCGTTCGAGCAGCTGCTCTCGCACGTGGCGAAGATGCGCAACCGCACCCGCGGCGCGATGTCGATGCCGATCGTCATCCGCGTCCCGTACGGCGGCGGGATCGGCGGCGTCGAGCACCACAGCGACTCCTCCGAGGCCTACTACACGGCCACCCCGGGTCTGCACGTCGTCACCCCGGCCACCGTCGAGGACGCCTACGGGCTGCTGCGCGCGGCCATCGCCTCCGACGACCCGGTGGTCTTCCTGGAGCCCAAGCGGCTCTACTGGTCCAAGTCCGACTGGTCCCCCGAGGCGCCCACGCCCGTCGAGCCCATCGGCAAGGCCGTCGTGCGGCGCCGGGGCACCGGGGCCACCCTGATCACCTACGGCCCCTCGGTGCCCGTCTGCCTGGAGGCGGCGGAGGCCGCGCAGGCCGAGGGCTGGGACCTGGAGGTCGTCGACCTGCGCTCGCTCGTGCCGTTCGACGACGAGACCGTCTGCGCCTCGGTGCGGCGCACCGGCCGCGCGGTCGTCGTCCACGAGTCGACCGGCTTCGGCGGCCCCGGCGCGGAGATCGCCGCGCGCGTGACCGAGCGCTGCTTCCACCACCTGGAGGCGCCGGTGCTGCGGGTCGCGGGCTTCGACATCCCGTATCCGCCGCCGATGCTGGAGCGGCACCACCTGCCGGGCGTGGACCGGGTCCTGGACGCGGTGGCGCGGCTGCAGTGGGAGGCGGGAAGTTGATGGCACACGTGCTCGAGTTCAAGCTGCCCGACCTCGGTGAGGGCCTCACCGAGGCCGAGATCGTGCGCTGGCTGGTCTCCGTCGGCGACGTCGTCGCCATCGACCAGCCGGTCGTCGAGGTCGAGACGGCCAAGGCCATGGTCGAGGTGCCCTGCCCGTACGGCGGCGTCGTCACCGCCCGGTACGGCGAGGAGGGCACCGAACTCCCCGTCGGCGCACCGCTCCTGACGGTCGCCGTGGGCGGCACGGGGGCGCCGGAGGAGCTCGCGGAGGCCGCTCCGGAAGCGGCCCGCACGGAGGCCGACGCCGCCGTCTCCTCCGAGTACTCGGGCAACGTGCTCGTCGGCTACGGCACGGCCGGTCCGACCGCCCGCCGCCGTCGCGTACGGCATGCGAACCCGGCGGCCGCGCAGGCCCCGGCCGCCGCCCCGGCCCCGGTCGCCGCGCCCGCTCCGGCCGCGGCTTCGGCGCCCGCCGCTGCGACTCCGGCTCCGGCTGGGGCTCCGGCCGCGGCTTCGGCGCCCGGCAAGCACGAGGGCCCCGTGCCCGTCATCTCGCCGCTCGTGCGGAAGCTGGCCCGTGACCGGGGCCTCGACCTGCGGGAGGTGCGCGGCTCCGGACCCGAGGGGCTGATCCTGCGGGCCGACGTGGAGCTGGCCCTCGCCGCCCGGGAGCGGCAGGCCGCCGCCCCGGCACCCGCCCCCGCCGCGGCGGCCGCGCCCCTCGCGGCGCCGGCCGGTGAGCGGGTTCCGCTGCGCGGGGTCCGGGGCGCGGTGGCGGACAAGCTGTCCCGCAGCCGCACGGAGATCCCCGACGCGACCTGCTGGGTCGACGCCGACGCGACCGAACTGATGGCGGCCCGCGCCGCGATGAACGCGGCCGGCGGACCGAAGATCTCGCTGCTCGCGCTCCTCGCGCGCATCTGCGTCCACGCCCTGGCCCGGTTCCCCGAGCTCAACTCCACGGTGGACACCGCCGCCCGGGAGATCGTCCGACTGCCGTCCGTGCACCTCGGCTTCGCCGCCCAGACCCCGCGCGGTCTCGTCGTCCCCGTGGTCAAGGACGCGGGGAGCCGGACGGCCGAGTCGCTGACGGCCGAGTTCGCCCGGCTGACGGAGGCGGCCCGGCAGGGCGCGATCACCCCGGCCGATCTGACCGGCGGCACGTTCACCCTCAACAACTACGGGGTGTTCGGGGTCGACGGCTCCACGCCGATCATCAACCACCCCGAGGCCGCCATGCTCGGCGTCGGCCGGATCATCCCCAAACCGTGGGTGCACCAGGGCGAACTGGCCGTCCGTCAGGTCGTGCAGCTCTCGCTCACCTTCGACCACCGCGTCTGCGACGGCGGCACGGCGGGCGGCTTCCTGCGGTACGTGGCGGACTGCGTCGAACAGCCCGCCGTCCTGCTCCGCACGGTCTGACGCGGGCGTCCCCCGCGTTCCACCGGCCCGTCTCGTCTCGTCTGGTCTCGGCGAGGGAGACGGGCCCGTCGGCGGTGGCGCCCGACGGCCCATACTGCTGGGGTGACCACCGCATACGACGCCGTCGTCCTCGCCGGGGGAGCCGCCCGGCGCCTCGGCGGTTCCGACAAGCCAGGGGTACGGATCGGCGGCCGGACCCTCCTCGACCGGGTCCTCGCGGCCTGCCCCGACGCCGACCGGACCGTGGTCGTCGCCGATCCCCGCCCGGCCGTCCGCCCCGTCCGCTGGACCAGGGAGGACCCGCCCGGCGGCGGCCCGCTCGCCGCCCTCGGCGCGGGCGTCCGCGAGACCGGCGCCGACGTCCTGCTCGTCCTCTCCGCCGACCTGCCCTTCCTCGACGCGACCACCGTCCGCCGCCTCCTCGACGCGCTCGACGCGGATCCCGGGGCCGAGGCCGCGCTCCTCACCGACGCCGGGGGCCGGGACCAGCCGCTCGTCGCCGCGTACCGCCGCACCCCGCTCCTGCGCGAACTGGCGCGCGTCACCGACCTGCGGGGCACCCTCGCCGACGGGCCGCTGCGTCTCCTCACGGCGGAACTCCGCCTCACCCGGGTCACCGCGGACCCCCTCGCCTCATTCGACTGCGATACCTGGGAAGACATCGCCACGGCCCGGGCCCGCATCAGGGATCATGGGAACGTGCTGGATGAATGGATCACCGCAGTCAAGAACGAACTGGGCATCGACCTGGACGTCGACACCGGCCTCCTGCTCGATCTCGCCCGTGACGCCGCCCACGGCGTCGCCCGCCCCGCCGCGCCCCTGACCACCTTCCTGGTCGGCTACGCGGCGGCCCGCGCGGGCGACGAGGGCGGACCGGAGGCCGTCGCCGAGGCCGCCCGCAAGGCCGCGGCGCTCGCCCAGCGCTGGGCCGCCGAGCAGGACGAGGCCAGATGACGCTGAAGGAGCCCGTCCCCGTGGCCCCGGGAACCGCCACCGGCACGAAGGCCGAGCCGCCGCACCGGTCCACCGCCTGGCCCGAGGCCCGGGCCGCCGCCGTCCGCGCCGGGACCACCGCGCGGGCCGGCCGCGCGCCACGGCGCCTCCCGCTCGGGCAGGCGCTCGGCCACACCCTGGCCGAGCCGCTGCTCGCCCTCACCGACCTGCCCTCCTTCGACACCTCCGCCATGGACGGCTGGGCCGTCGCCGGACCGGGCCCCTGGACCGTCCGCACGGAGAGCCCCGTCCTCGCCGGTCACGCGCCCGCCGCCGCGCTGGACGACGGCGAGGCCGTACGGATCGCCACCGGCGCCCCCGTCCCGCCCCGGACCAGCGCCGTCATCCGCAGCGAGCACTCCCGTACCGAGCGGGCCGGGACCGCGGGTCTCGTCCTGCACGCCCTGCACGAGGTGGCCCCCGGACAGGACATCCGGCCCCGGGGACAGGAATGCCGCTCCGGCGACGAACTGCTGCCCGCCGGCACCGCCGTGACCCCCGCCGTACTGGGCCTGGCCGCGGCCGCCGGCTACGACGAGCTCCCCGTACCGCCGCGACCCCGGGTGGAGGTCCTCGTCCTCGGCGACGAGCTGCTCACGGCCGGACTCCCCCACGAGGGGCTCATCCGAGACGCCCTCGGCCCGATGCTCGGCCCCTGGCTGGCGGCGCTCGGCGCCGAGGTGCTCGCCACCCGGCGGGTCGGCGACGACGCCGAAGAGCTGTACGCGGCCGTCACGGACTCCGCCGCCGACCTGGTCGTCACCACCGGAGGCACCGCTGCCGGGCCCGTCGACCACCTCCACCGCGTGCTCGACAAGGCGGGCGCCACGCTCCTGGTCGACGGGGTGAAGGTCCGCCCCGGCCACCCGATGCTCCTCGCGGCCCTGGGCGGCCGCCGTCATCTCGTCGGCCTGCCCGGGAACCCGCTCGCCGCCGTCTCCGGCCTCCTCACGCTCGCCGAACCGCTCCTCACGGCCCTGGCCGGCACTCCCCTCTCCCGGGGCCGCGCCCCCGTCCAGGAGGAGGTGCACGGGCATCCGCACGACACCCGGCTCGTCCCGGTCGTCCGCCGCAACGGGCAGCTCGTCCCGCTGCGCTACAACGGGCCCGCCATGCTCCGGGGCATCGCCGTCGCGGACGGCATGGCCGTCGTCCCGCCCGGCGGCGCCCGGCCCGGCCAGGAGCTGGACGTCCTCGACCTTCCCTGGCCGCCGGCGTCGGGCGCCGTACCGGCCCAAGGGGCGTGTTTCACGTGAAACTTCCCAGCCGTGACGTGATGGCCCGCAACGCGGACGAGCGGGTCTCCGGCCCGCAGGTCCGGCTCCCCCGCCGGGTCGTCGAGAGACCGTTGCGGCAGGTCGGCAAGCGGCTGTTGATGGCGCTCGGGGTGCTCGTCGTGACGGTCCTCATCGTCTACGCCGACCGCGGCGGCTACCACGACAACGCCGACGAGAAGCTCGACTTCCTCGACTGCGTCTACTACGCGACCGTGACGCTCTCCACCACCGGATACGGCGACATCGTCCCGTACAGCGACACGGCACGGCTCGCCAACATCCTGCTGGTCACGCCTCTGCGCGTGCTGTTCCTGATCATCCTGGTCGGCACCACCCTGGAGGTCCTCACCGAGCGGACCCGGGAGGAGTTCCGGCTGAACCGCTGGAGGTCCACCTTGCGCGACCACACCGTCATCGTCGGTTTCGGGACGAAGGGCCGGTCCGCGATCCAGACGCTCTGCGCGACCGGGCTCCGCAAGGACCAGATCGTCATCGTCGACCCCTCCACCAAGGTGATCGAGACGGCGAACGCGGACGGGTTCGTCGGCGTCATCGGCGATGCCACCCGCAGCGACGTGCTGCTCCGCGCCGAGGTGCAGCGGGCCCGGCAGATCGTCATCGCCACCCAGCGCGACGACACGGCGGTCCTCGTCACCCTGACGGCGCGCCAGCTCAACCGGGGCGCGAAGATCGTCGCCGCGGTCCGCGAGGAGGAGAACGCGCCGCTGCTGCGCCAGTCCGGCGCGGACGCGGTCATCACCAGCGCCAGCGCCGCCGGGCGCCTGCTCGGCCTGTCCGTGCTCAGCCCCAGCGCCGGCACGGTGATGGAGGACCTCATCCAGCAGGGTTCGGGCCTCGACCTCGTGGAACGGCCGGTGACCAAGAGCGAGGTCGGCAAGAGCGTCCGCGAGACCGCCGACCTGGTGGTGAGCGTGCTCCGCGGCCACCGGCTGCTCGGTTACGACGACCCCGCGGCCAGCCCGCTCCAGCTGACCGACCGCGTGATCACCATCGTGCGCGCCGCACCGGTGACCCCGCTCTCCACACCGCCGGAGGACTGAGCCCGCGCGGGAGTAGCCTCGCCGCCATGTATGCGATCACGATTCCGGAACCCGGCGGCCCCGAGGCGCTCGTCTGGGCCGAGGTGCCCGATCCCGTACCCGGCGAGGGCGAGGTCCTCGTCGAGGTGGTGGCGAGCGCGGTCAACCGCGCCGATCTGCTCCAGCGCCAGGGCTTCTACGACCCGCCGCCGGGCAGCTCCCCGTACCCCGGCCTGGAGTGCTCGGGCCGGATCGCCGCCCTCGGCCCCGGAGTGTCGGGCTGGGCCGTAGGCGACGAGGTGTGCGCGCTGCTCGCCGGCGGCGGCTACGCGGAGAAGGTCGTGGTCCCGGCCGGCCAGCTGCTGCCGGTCCCGGAGGGCGTCGACCTGGCCACGGCCGCCGCGCTGCCCGAGGTGGCGGCCACGGTCTGGTCGAACATCTTCATGATCGCGCACCTGCGGCCGGGCGAGACGCTGCTCGTGCACGGCGGGGCGAGCGGGATCGGCACGATGGCGATCCAGCTGGCGAAGGCGGTCGGCGCGAAGGTCGCGGTCACCGCCGGCGGTCCCGAGAAGCTGGCGCGCTGCGCCGAGCTGGGCGCGGACATCCTCATCGACTACCGCGAGCAGGACTTCGTCGAGGAGCTGGCGAAGGCGACGGACGGGGCGGGCGCGGACGTCATCCTGGACATCGTGGGCGCCAAGTACCTGGAGCGGAACGTGAAGGCGCTGGCCGTGAACGGCCGGCTGGTCGTCATCGGCCTCCAGGGCGGGGTGAAGGGCGAGCTGAACCTCGGGGCGCTGCTCGCGAAGCGCGCCGCCGTCATGGCGACCACGCTGCGGGCCCGCCCGGCGCAGGAGAAGGCGGCGATCGTCGCGGCCGTACGGGAGCACGTCTGGCCGCTGATCGGCGCGGGCACGGTCCGGCCGGTCGTCGACCGCACCCTGCCGCTGGCGGAGGCCGCCGAGGGGCACCGGGCCCTTGAGGACGGCCGCCACGTCGGCAAGGTCCTGCTGCTCGCCCCGGGCGCCTGACGGCCGCCGAGCGACCGCCGGCGCCCGGGCCCGCCCAGCGGCCGCCGGTACGCGCACCCGGCGCCCCCGGTACGCGCCGCCCGGCGTCCCTGGTATGCGCCGCCCGGCGTCCCTGGTATGCGCCGCCCGGCGTCCCTGGTACGCGCCGCTCGGCGTCCCTGGTACGCGCCGCTCGGCGTCCCCGGCGCCCGTCCCCGGCGCCCGCGCCCGGCACCCGCCCCCGGCACCGCCTGTACCGGCGCGTGGCCCCGCCAGGACCGGCAGCCCCGCCGTGCGGTGCCCGTGGCGCAGGGAAGGGCCCGGCACACCAGGTGTGCCGGGCCCTTCAGCGCACGAGCTGTGCGACCTACAGGTACGGTCCCGAGCGGACCGCGTGGCCGTGGCCGTGGTCGTCGTCATCGTCGTGGGAGGCGCCCGGAGGCAGGGCACGGCGCATCTGCTCCAGCTGGGCGCGGGCCGCCATCTGCTGGGCGAACAGCGCCGTCTGGATGCCGTGGAACAGGCCTTCGAGCCAGCCCACCAGCTGCGCCTGGGCGATGCGCAGCTCCGCCTCGGAGGGGATCGCCTCGTCCGTGAACGGCAGGGAGAGCCGCTCCAGTTCCTCGACGAGCTCGGGAGCGAGCCCGTCCTCCAGCTCCTTCACGGAGCTGGCGTGGATGTCCTTGAGCCTGACCCGGCTCGCCTCGTCCAGAGGGGCCGCCCGTACTTCCTCCAGAAGCTGCTTGATCATGCTGCCGATCCGCATGACCTTCGCAGGCTGCTCGACCATTTCCGTCACCGGGACCTCGCGGGGTTCGTCGTCGCCCTGAGTGCCGCCGAGCGCCATCCCGTCCTGTCCCACGATGAGGACCTGGGGGCTCTCCTGCGACCTGTCATTCCTCGGCATCTCCATGCCGCCATTCTCTCGTACACACGCGTCATCACAGGGTGTGCCCCTGTACGGGGGTGATCCACCCTCGTACAGGGGCACAGGACGGGAACGAAGACCGTCAGGTCGCCGCGCGCCGGGCCAGCGCGCCGCGCGAGCGGGTCACCAGGGCGGCGAGGAGCGCGGCGCCGAGCGGGACGGCGACGAGCAGTCCGGCCAGCGTCTCCCAGGGGACGACGATCGGCACGTGGGGCGGGGTGAGGTCGGCGCTCCAGCCCTCGGCGAGGTTCTGCTCGTAGTAGTGGAGCTGCTCGCGCTCCTCGGTGAGCCGGAGTCCGACGGCGGGCAGCAGTCCGGCGGCCGAGCCGAGGACCACACCCATCGCGGCGACGACTCCGCACTGGAATCCGCTGAGGGTGCGGCGGACCCGGGGCGGGGCGCCCACGGCCGCGAGCGTCTTCAGATCGGCCTCGGCGTCGGCCTGGGCGAGCCCGGTGGCGATGCCGGCGGCGCCGATGGTGACCAGGCCCGCGAAGACGGCGAGCGAGAGCAGGATGATGCCGTACTCGTTGACGAAGCCCTCCTCCAGGTGCATCTCGACGTTGCTGCCGAGCTTGGAGAGCTCGCTGTCGAGCTTCTGGCGCTGCTCGCCGTCCGGGAGCCGGTCGGTGGAGACGTACACGCCCATCGGCACCGTGGCGAGGCCGGCGGCCTTGGCGGTGGCCGGGGTCATGAGGACCTGGACGCCGTAGGACTTCCTGTCGCCGGGCACCTGGTAGGCGGGCAGGGCGCTGACCTTGCCCGGGGTGGGGCGGCCCTGCTCGGCGGCCTTGTCGGCGGCGGGGATGTCGGTGACCTGCTTGATCCCGACGGTGCCGTTCCTGTCGACCAGGGAGCGGTTGAAGGCGACGATCTTCCCGTCGGCGAGGGCCTTCACGGTCGCGGGGTCGTCGACGCCGAGGACCTGGAGCAGCTTGGCGTCACCGACGACCAGGCCGCCGTCGGAGACCCACATCCCGCTGCTCGGGGACTCCTCGCACCGCCAGTCCTCGGTGAGCATCTTCCGCCGCTGCTCGGGCGTGTACTTCGCGGCGGGGTCGCCGCCGCCCGGGACGGTCGCGTACAGCGGGCACTCGTTCGCCGGCGGGACCAGGACCTCGTAGCGGCCGCATCCCGGGTCGCCGCCCCAGGGCGGGCAGCCGGGCTTGCCGACCGAGACGCGGCCGACGTCGGCGCGGACGTCGACGGGGAAGTTGCGCTGGATGGCCTCGCGGACGGCGGGGACGTCCCGGCCGCCCTCCTCCTGGACGAAGGCCGCGGCGACGCCGTACGGCAGGGTGGCCTCGTACTCGGCCCTGTGCTGGGCCTCGCGGCTGGCCATGTACGTGGAGACGGCGACCGTGCCCGCGACGGCGGCGAGGACGGCGGCGACGGCGGGCGCCGTACGGCCCCGGTTGCGGACGGCGTCCCGCAGCGCCAGGCGCGGGGAGAGCGGCAGCCAGCGGCCGGTGCGCCCGAACAGGCCCACCAGGGCCGGGGTCATGGCGACGACGCCCAGCTCGGCGAGGGCGGAGCCGACGGCCACGAGGGCGACCTGCTCGGAGACCATCGAGCCGAAGAGGGCGACCGCGCCGCCGATGAGGAGGGCGACCAGGCCGATCAGGGGCAGCACCCGGCTGCCGCGGCGGACCCCGCGCCGACCGGTGAGCGAGGCGAGGACGGTCTGCCGGGAGGCGGTGAAGGCCGGGACGATCGCGGCGAGCAGGCCGGTCAGGACCGCGAGCAGCGCGATGCCGAGGAGTTCGAGGGGCCGGATGTCGAAGGCCCCGAACCGCTGGCCCATGGCCTCTTCGAGGACCGGCTGGAGCACCAGGGTGAGGATCAGCGCGAGGACGGTGCCGGTGACGGCGGCCGCGACGCCGATGACGAGACCGCCGCTCAGCACGATGGCCCGGATGTGGCTGCGGGCACCGCCGTTGGCCCCGACCAGACCGAGCTGGCGGCGCGAGCGGCGGGCGCCGACCGCGAACGCGGGTCCGGCGAGGAGGCAGATCTCCAGGATCGCCAGGCCGACGACGGTGGCGAGGGAGGCGAGCGCGGCGGCGTCGGCCGCCGGGCTGGACTCGTAGTCGCCGAAGCTCTTCTTCTGGTAGAGCGGGACCTCGGACTTGGCCGGCGGGTCGAGGAGCGCCGCGCGCGAGACGACGGTGACGCCCTTGGCGTTGATCTCCTTGACGGTGTTCCACGTGAAACCACCGGACTTGCGCACCAGATACGAGACGGAGGCCTCGGGCGCGGGCACACCGGCCTTCTCGACCGCCTTGCCGTACGGGGCGAGGAAGGCCCCGGGCAGCGCGTTGACCTGGTCGGTGTTGAGCGTGTCGGGAAGTTCGTAGGAGCCGACGATCCGGTACGGGCGGTCGAAGTTGCGGGCGGAAAGGGTCGAGCCGATCGACAGCCCGCTGCTCTCCAGGAAGTGCGAGGTCGCCATGACCTCGTCCGCCTTCTCCGGGTAACGCCCCTCCAGGAGCGGCATGATGCCGCGGGCGATCGGGTCGGAGGCCTTGAGCTCGCGCACCTCGGCCTGGAGCAGACCGTGGGCCGTCGTCAGCTTGGCCGAACCCTGGGTGTCCGTGAGGACGGTGGAGCCCGCGGGGATGGTCCTGGTGACATCGGTGGAGCCGCTGGGCCAGGGCTCGTCCTCGTAGTCCTTGACCGGCGTGCTCGTCTCGCCGGCCGGGTCCTGGAAGATCGGGACGCCGCCGAGGGCGGCGTCCTTGAAGCGGGCGTCGGCCGCGCCGAGCGACCGCTCCACCTTCTCGGCGGGGGAGAGTTCGGAGCTGCGGTAGGTCAGGTCGAGGCCGCTGACGCCCAGGATGGGCAGCGCGATCATCGCGAGGACGAGGGCGCTGCGGCCCTTGGAACGCCAGGCGTCGCGGCGGGCTATGCGGATCGCGGCCCGCCAGGAGTGGAACCAGGTCTTCACGCTTCGGCCACCCGACCCGAGAGGAGCGAGTCGGCCTCGCTGCGTACGGTCTGGTCGACGATGGCGCCGTCCCGCAGGAACACGACCCGGTCGGCCCAGGCGGCGAAGCGCGGCTCGTGGGTGACGAGGACGCCGGCGGCGCCCGCGTCGCAGCGGGAGCGGAGCAGGGCGAGCACGGACTCGCCGGTCTCGGAGTCGAGGGCGCCGGTCGGCTCGTCGGCGAGGACGAGGCGGCGGTCGCCGACGAGGGCGCGGGCGACGGCCACGCGCTGCTGCTGGCCGCCGGACATCTCGTCGGGGAAGCGGTCGGCGAGGTGGCCGAGCCCCATCTCCTCCAGCGAGGCGAGGGCCTCGACGCGCGCCTTGCGGGCGGAGATCCCGTCCAGTTCGCGGGGCAGGGCGACGTTCTCGGCGGCGGTCAGGGCCGGGATGAGGTTGTAGTCCTGGAAGACGTACCCGATGCTGCGGCGGCGCAGGGCAGCGAGCTGCTTGGCGTTCGCGGCGGTGATGTCGGTGTTCTCGACGATCACCCGGCCCGAGCTGGGGGTGTCCAGGCCGCCCGCGATGGTGAGCAGCGTGGACTTGCCGGAGCCCGACGGGCCCATGACGGCGACGAGTTCGCCGGGGTACACGGCGAGGTCGATGCCGCGCAGGGCATGCACCTCGGTGGCGCCCGCGCCGTGGACGCGGGTCAGGTTCTGGAGTTGCAGCACGGGCTGCTGTGTCGGTGTGGACATGGAGGGTCCCCCCGTTGGCCGTACGCGGCGGTCGTGCCGGGTACGGGAGCGTGCGGTGGAAGGTGGTGCGGCGGCGGTACGGGTGGGGCGCGCGCGTGCGGTCAGCGCGCCCCGGGCGTACCGGTGGCCGGCGTGCCCTGCGAGGCCGGAACCCCGGGGCCGATGGGATCGGCGGGGCCGGTCGAGGTCCCCGGCACGGTCGGGATGGTCGAGGTCCCCGCACCGGTCGTGCCCGTCCCGGCCGTCGGCGCCGTCGCCGACAGGCGGATCAGCCGGGACTCGCAGTGGTCCAGCCAGCGGGCCTCCGCCTCGGTCTGGAAGATCAGCTGCTCCAGGACGAGCAGCCAGGCCACGTCGTCCCGCTCCCGGGCCTCGCCGCTCTCGACGGCGAGCAGGGCCTGCGCCTTGAGCCGGGTGTAGTCCTGCATCGCCTTCACGGTGTGCCGGCGCTGGGACTGGATGACGGCGCGGATGTCGACGCCGGGGGCGCCCACGGCCATGGCGAGCTTGATGGCCAGCTCGTCGCGGGCGGGGCTGGTGCGGTCCACCGGCTTCTCGAACCAGGTCCTGAGCTCGGCGCGGCCGCTGTCGGTGATCGCGTAGAGCGTGTGCCCGGCCGCGTCCTCGCCGCCCTGGGTGACCATGCCGTCGCGTTCCAGCCGGTTCAGGGTCGTGTAGACCTGGCCGACGTTGAGCGGCCAGGTGGAGCCGGTGCGGGACTCGAACTCCGTACGGAGCTGGGAGCCGTAGCGAGGGCCGCGTTCGAGGAGGGCGAGGAGCCCGTGGCGGATGGACATACTCAGTATGTATACCGGGTATGTCGACGCCGACAACCGTCCTGAGAGGGAAGCGCCAGGTCCGACTCAAGGGGGACCCGGCCGGTCCCGGCGGGGTCAGCGGCGGCGCATCCGGAGCCCGAGGAAGCCGATGCCGAGCCCCATCAGGGACAGCCCCACGCCCAGGGTGAGGACGGGAATCCGCTGGTCGGCGAGGGTGGGCGCGGCCTCGGCCGACAGCCCGGGCGCCGCGGCGGGCAGGCTGGCGGGCGCCGCCTCGGGCGGCACCGGGTCCTCCTCGCGTACCGCTTCGCCCGTCTCCTCGGCGGTCGCGCGCCCGCGCGGCGTTGTAGCGGTTTCGGTACGAGCGGGGCCGGTCGACGGCGTCGCGGCGCTCGCCGAAGCGGTGGCGGACTCGGTACGGCCGGGGCGCGGCCGCCCCTCCCCTGCCGGCCGGCCCGCGAGGGAGGCGGAGCCGCTCGGCGCGGGGGCGTCGGAGGGTTCGGCGCTCGGCGTGGCCGTGGAGGACGGCACCCCGGTGCCGGTGGGGGCGTGCGCGGGGGTGGCGTGCGCGTGGGTGCCCTGCGGGACAGGGGACGCGGAGGCGGAGGGGGAGCCCGGCGACGCGCTCGACGAGGGCGCGACGGAGGTCGTACTCGCGGCGGGCGTCGGGGCGGTGCTGGTCACCGAGGTACCGGGGGCCTCGGCCGCGCCTCCGTGGGCCGCACTTCCGTGGGCCGCGCCTCCGTGGCCGGCGCCTCCGTGGCCGGCGCCCCCGGCGACTGCGCCCCTGACGGTCGCGCCCCCGGAGCCGACCCCGCCCCCGACAGGCATGCCTCCGGCAGCCGCGCCTCCGAGGACAGGGCCTCCGGCAGCCGCGCCTCCGAGGACAGGGCCTCCGGCAGCCGCGCCTCCGAGGACAGGGCCTCCGGCAGCCGCGCCTCCGAGGACAGGGCCCCCGGCAGCCGCGCCTCCGAGGACAGGGCCCCCGGCAGCCGTGCCCCCGAGGACGGGACCCCCGGCAGCCGCGCCTCCGAGGACAGGGCCCCCGACAGCCGCGCCCCCGGAGCCGACCGTGCCGCCGGACGACGCCGCCGCGTACCCGATCGGGCCCGCGTACAAGGCGCAAGCGCAGGTGAGTGTGCAGGTGAGCGCGGGGCGGAGGGTCCGTGCGCGTGTCCTGCGGAGTGCTGGAGTCACCGGGTGACCCCCTCCCGTACCGAGCTGCCGAGCTGCCGAGATGTCCGACTCAGCGTCACATGTCGGAACAGTTCCGGCATCCGGGACGGGGCAGGGGGCGTACGCCGGTGTGCGGGGCTACTGCGGCGGGTTGCCCGTCGAGATCTTGAGGGTGAACTCGGCGTCCTTGTCCGTGATGTCCTCACCGGCCGGCGGGTACTGCTCCAGGACCGTGCCCTCGCCGTACGTGGCCTCGTCCACCGGGGTCTCGGTCATGATCTTCCACCCGGCCGCCTGGACACACGCCTTCACGGACTGGATGTTCTTGTAGGTGAAGTTGGGAACCTCGAACTTCGCGGGGTCGTCGCTCGACTCCGAAGGCTGCGTGCACTTCTTCGTGTCGATCGTCTTGGTGAGGTCGGGGCCCTTGTGCCCGGGCGCCGCCGTCTCGCTCTGCTGCGTGTCCGAGCCGCCGTTGCCGCCCGCCTGCGGGTCCGTGTCGTCCCCGTTCAGGTTGTACGCGAGGAGCAGGCCGCCGATCGCGAGCACCGCGGCGGCGATCGCGCCGACGACGATCCGGGTGCTCCGCCCGGAGCCGCCCCCGGCGGGGACGGGAGCGGGCGCGGGCGCGGGGACGGGCGCCGGCATGGGCATCGGCGTCGGGGCGTACGGCGAGGGGGCCGGGGTCTGGTAGGCGGGCGCGGGCGCCTGCTGCGGGTAGCCGTACGAGGGGCCGGGCGCGGGGGTCGCCGGGCCGTACGGACCGGGCTGGGGGGTCGGCGGCAGGTACGGCTGCTGCACCCCGTGCGTGGCCGGCGGCGGGGTCTGGCCGACGGGCGGGAAGACCGCCGAGCCGACGCCCGCGCCGCTGCTGACCGGACCGCCCTGGACGATCACCGGCGCACCGGTCTGGCCGGCCGAGAGCACCCGCAGGCACTCGTCGCGCATCGCCGCCGCGCTGGGGAACCGCTCGTTCGGGTTCTTCCGCAGGGCGCGGGCGACGAGGGCGTCCATCGCCGGGGTCACCGAGCGGTTGACGGAGGACGGGGCGACCGGCTCCTCCTGCACGTGCGCGTAGGCGATGGCGAGCGGGGAGTCGGCGTCGAAGGGCAGACGGCCCGTCAGCAGCTGGAAGAGCATGATGCCGACCGAGTAGAGGTCGGAGCGGGCGTCCACCGCGCGGCCGAGGGCCTGCTCGGGGGAGAGGTACTGAGGGGTGCCGACGACCATGCCGGTCTGCGTCATGGAGGTGACGCCGGACTGCATGGCCCGCGCGATGCCGAAGTCCATGACCTTGACCACGCCGCGCTTGGTCGTCATCACGTTGCCCGGCTTGATGTCGCGGTGGACCAGGCCCATCTCGTGGCTGACCTCCAGGGCGGCCAGCACGTCGGCCGTGACCTTGAGCGCCTTGTCGGCGGGCATCGCGCCGTACTGCTGGACGTCGGCGGCGAGGACCGAGCCGAGCGGCTGCCCCTCCACGTACTCCATGACGATGTACGGCATGACGGCGCCGTCGAGGGTGTCCTCTCCGGTGTCGAAGACCGAGACGATGTTCGTGTGCGACAGCTTCGCGACGGCCTGCGCCTCGCGCCGGAACCGCTCGCGGAAGGACTGTTCCCGGCCGAGCTCCGTGTGCAGCGTCTTGATGGCGACCTGCCGGTCGAGCGCGCTGTCGTAGGCCAGGTACACCGACGCCATGCCGCCCTCGCCGAGCAGGTCACGCAGCTGGTACCGGCCGTTCGCGACCGAACCGCCCGCATAGCGGCCCTGTGCGCCGTCCTGGCTCATCTGTGCTTCCCCCTACGCGCGCGTGGCGGCGTCGATCCGGAATTTCCTGGCGCAAGTCTGCCGTAGGGCAGTGACACGTCAAGCCGGGCACCGGTTCGGTACCCGTTCCGTGACCCTCCGCACAGGAAGCTTCCCCGAACCGTTTCCGCACGGCCGGATGAAACCCGTCGAATTTGCACAGGTGTACGTCGAGGGGGTTGGATGGCCGGTCCATCTCGGACCGTGGTGTCCCACGAAGCCTGTAGCGTGACGACTGGACACGGCACGACAGACGACGGCGAGGAACGATGGCACCCGAATCCGGAGCAGGTAACGGTGTGCCGGACGCGTCGGCGGAATCCTGGGGCGAGGGAGGTGTCGTCGGCGACGGCCGCTACCGCCTGACGCACCGTCTGGGCCGGGGCGGCATGGCGGAGGTCTTCGCCGCCGAGGACGTACGGCTCGGCCGCACCGTGGCCGTGAAGCTGCTGCGCGCCGATCTCGCCGAGGACCCGGTCTCCAAGGCCCGCTTCACCCGCGAGGCACAGTCCGTCGCCGGGCTCAACCACCACGCCATCGTCGCCGTGTACGACTCCGGCGAGGACCTCGTGGGCGGCCGGCCCGTCCCGTACATCGTGATGGAGCTCGTCGAGGGCCGCACCATCCGCGACCTGCTGCTCAGCGCCGAGGCGCCGGGTCCCGAGCAGGCGCTCATCATCGTCTCCGGGGTCCTGGAGGCGCTGGCCTACTCGCACCAGCACGGCATCGTGCACCGCGACATCAAGCCGGCGAACGTGATCATCACCAACAGCGGTGCGGTGAAGGTCATGGACTTCGGCATCGCGCGCGCCCTGCACGGCGCGCAGTCGACGATGACCCAGACCGGCATGGTCATGGGCACCCCGCAGTACCTCTCCCCCGAGCAGGCCCTCGGCAAGGCGGTCGACCACCGCTCCGACCTGTACGCGACGGGCTGCCTGCTCTACGAACTCCTCGCGTTGCGTCCCCCGTTCACCGGCGAGACCCCGCTCTCCGTCGTGTACCAGCACGTCCAGGACGCGCCCGTCCCGCCGTCCGACGTGACGGGATCGGTGCCGCCGGAGCTCGACGGCCTGGTGATGCGCTCGCTCGCGAAGGACCCGGACGACCGGTTCCAGAGCGCTGAGGAGATGCGCGGGCTCATCCAGTACGCCCTGTCGATGCTCCAGCAGCAGGGCGGCTACACCGGCACGTGGAGCACCGGGCCGGTCGAGATGTACGACGGCGGGCACACCCAGGGCGGCGGCATGGCCGCGACGACCGCGATGGGCCACCCCATGCACGGCGAGACCGCGCAGGGCCCGATCCTCCCGCCGAGGAACCCGGACGACGGCGGCGTCGGCGGGTACGGCGGCTACGACAGCGGCACGGGCGGCTACGGCCAGGACGGGTACGGCGCGCAGAACGGCGGCCGCGGCAACCGGGCCAAGATGTGGCTGTTCGCCGCGCTCGCGCTGATCGCGATCGTCGCCGGCGTCGCGTACGCGATCGACAAGTCGGGCGGCTCGGGCGAGGGCGGCGGGGTGCAGCCGACGAAGACCGTCACCGACTCGCCGTCGACCGCCTCCGAGGAGCCCACCGCCACGGACGAGCCCACCCACGACCAGACCGAGGACCCGGGCACCTCGACCGACGGCGGCTCGACCCAGCAGCCGTGGAACCCGCCGACGACGCAGGAGCCGACCCGGTCCACGGGCGAGCCGACGACCGCGCCCCCGACGCAGCCGACGACCGCCCCGCCGACGCAGTCCACGGGCGAGCCGACGGAGCCGACGGACCAGCCGACGACGGACCAGCCGACGCAGCCGACGGACCAGCCGACCGACGACTCCTCCGGCGGCAACGGCAACCCGGACACCCCGCCGACGGGCGCGGGCGCGGTCACCGGCTGACCACGGCGCGGCGGACCGGGCGGGACGGTCAACCGGCGAAGGCGTCGCGGACCGCCGCGTACTCCCGCGTCCACCAGACCGCCAGGGCCGACACCGCGGGGAACTGCGGGTCGGCCCTCCGGTCGTGCAGCTGGTAGCGCCAGCGCAGCGTCCAGAAGTCGTTGAGCCGCTCCCACCACACCCGGTGCGCCGCCGCCGCCAGCTCGGCGCCGTCCGCGCCCGTCGCCCTCCGGTACGCGCGCGCGTAGGGCCGCACCTTCTCCAGGGCGAGCTGCCCCTCCGGCCGTACGAAGAAGATGGCGGCGGCCCTGACCGCCTCCTCGGCCCTGGGGCGGACCCCCAGCCGGTCCCAGTCGACGATCGCGGCGGGCTCCGCGCCCCGGTAGAGCAGGTTCAGCGGGTGGAAGTCGCCGTGCACCCAGCCGGCCGCGGAGGCGGGCGGCGGACGGTGGTGGGCGTGCTGGGCGAGCAGCCTGCGGCGCTCCCTGAGCCGGTGCTCGGCGAGCGCGTCGAAGTTGTCGCGGGGGCGGTGCGCGCGGGCGAGGCGGAGCAGTTCGTCGATGGCCCGGAAGGTGTCCTCGGGGTGGGCGCTCTCGTGGTCGCCGCCCGGCGGCGGGGACTCCATGACCTGCTCCAGACAGGTGTGGACGCGGCCGAGGAGGGTGCCGAGGCGGCGTGAGCAGCCGGTGGAGAGCTGGGCGCCGTGGCGGTGGCGGCCGTCGACCCAGGGGTGCAGGGCGTAGCAGTGGCCTCCGACGAGCGCGACCGTGCGGCCCCGGCTGTCGGGGAGCGGCGGGGCCACGGGCAGTCCGAGGGCGGCCAGGCGCTGGGTGGCGCGGTGCTGGCGGGTGATGGTGGCCCGGTCGGAGGTGGGGGCGTCCAGGTGCTGTTTGAGGAAGTAGGCGCCGCGTGTGGTGGAGAGCCGGTAGCCGCGGTTGAGCAGGCCCTCGGTGACGGGGACGCAGGAGAGGGGCTCGCCGACGTCCGTGTAGCGGCGCAGGAGGGGGCGGAGGGGCGGAGCGGGGGGTACAGATGAGCGCGGCACTCCGCAGATGTTAGATCACGCTGCGTGGTGGAGGTGTCGCTCTTCGGAACGCTCTTCGGAATGCTCTTCGGGACGCTTTTCGGAATGCCCCGTGGAACCGGCTTCCGGCCGGCCGCTGTAGTCGAGCTCGTGGACCGTCACGAACTGCGGTTCGATCCGCAGGAACACCGGGGTGAAGGGCTCGCCGTCCACCCGGACGGGCTCGGGGCCGAAGGCGGCCAGCTCCTCCGTCGTCGGCTCGACGATCTCGGCGGTGCCGGTGAACTGCACGGACCAGATCCGCTCGGTGCCGGAGCCGAAGTTGTCCGCGCCGTACGCGACGACGCTGCCGTTGCACGCGCGGTGGTAGCCCAGGCCGCGGTGCATCCGGAGCAGGACGCGGCCGTCGGCCACGACGTGGCGGGCGGGGGCGACGAACGGCATCGCCCGCATGCTCGTCGCCACCCGGCCGTACGACACGCGGCCGAGCAGCTCGATGGCGCGGATCTCGTCGGCGGACACGGTCTCGTCGGCGGACAGGGCCTCGTCGGTGGACATGACGTCCACTCTCCGCCACCGGCACCGTGCCGGAAAAGGGGCCCCTGCCCCGGTTCGACGGGGCCTTAGGTCCCGAAAACGGCTCATCGGCCCCGGCCGGGCCCGTACGGGCGGGACCGGGGCCGCACGGGTCCCAAGGGCCTTCCGGCCCTGATCCGCCGGACGGGCCCTAGCGGCGCTCGGCCTGGAGCCGCGCCACGTACGCCGCGGCCTGCGAGCGCCGCTCCATGCCCAGCTTCGACAGCAGGCTGGAGACGTAGTTCTTGATGGTCTTCTCCGCGAGGTGGAGCCGCTCGCCGATGACCCGGTTCGTCAGGCCCTCGCCGATCAGGTCCAGGATCTTGCGCTCCTGTTCCGTCAGGTTGGCCAGTCTGTCGTCGCCCTTGCTGTTGTTGCCGTTGCGCAGCCGCTCCAGGACCCGGGCGGTGGCCACCGGGTCGAGGAGGGACTTTCCGGCGGCCACGTCCCGCACGGCCTGGAGGAGTTCGTTTCCCCGGATGGCCTTGAGGACATAACCGGAGGCCCCGGCCATGATCGCGTCGAAGAGGGCTTCGTCGTCCGCGTACGAGGTCAGCATCAGGCACTTGATCGACTCGTCCTGCGAGCGGATCTCCCGGCACACCTCCACCCCGCTGCCGTCGGGCAGCCGGACGTCGAGCACCGCGACGTCGGGGCGGACCGCGGGGATCCTGACCAGCGCGTCCGCCGCCGTCCCGGCCTCGCCGACCACCTCGATGTCGCTCTCCATGGAGAGCAGCTCGTGGACGCCGCGCCGCACGACTTCATGGTCATCCAGCAGAAATACCGTGATTTTTCCTTGTTCGCGCACGCGGTCAGTCTCACATATTGGGTCTTCCGGCGCCCGGGGTGCGCGGGATAACGTGCCGGGTGTTCCGACGAGGGCGTCGGGCCGTTGTCCATGCGCTGACCAGCGGCGTTTCCCCTATTTCTCGATTTACTTGGAAATCCAAGCAAAATCGCAGGTCAGGTGGGGTTTCGCGGGAATGCCGCGTCATGGGTAACGTGCCTATGACGGCGTTCGCCGGAGCACCTGTCACGCCCGACTCCGGCCGCGTCGCACCCACCCCGTGCGAAGGTACGGACAAGGCGGAGCCGCACTGGCCTCACCGGCGAACCCGGGGGCCGGACCGACGGAGGAGCACGCACGTGACCGTGGAGAGCACTGCCGCGCGCAAGACGACGCGACGCAGCAGCGGCACCAAGCGCACCGCAAGCGCGAGCACGAGCACCACCAAGAAGGCGACGGCCACCACGGCCACGGAGCCCGAGCTCGTTCAGCTGCTGACGCCCGAGGGGGAGCGCGTCCAGCACCCCGAGTACGACATCGACCTGAGCGCCGAGGAGCTGCGCGGCCTCTACCGCGACATGGTCCTCACCCGTCGTTTCGACGCCGAGGCCACCGCCCTGCAGCGGCAGGGCGAGCTGGGCCTGTGGGCCTCGCTGCTCGGCCAGGAGGCGGCGCAGATCGGTTCCGGCCGGGCCCTGCGCGATGACGACTACGTCTTCCCGACCTACCGCGAGCACGGCGTCGCCTGGTGCCGCGGGGTCGACCCGACGAACCTGCTGGGCATGTTCCGCGGCGTGAACAACGGCGGCTGGGATCCCAACAGCAACAATTTCCACCTGTACACGATCGTCCTCGGCTCGCAGACCCTGCACGCCACCGGCTACGCCATGGGCATCGCCAAGGACGGCGCGGACTCCGCCGTACTCGCCTATTTCGGCGACGGCGCCTCCAGCCAGGGCGACGTCAACGAGTCGTTCGTGTTCTCCGCGGTCTACAACGCCCCGGTCGTGTTCTTCTGCCAGAACAACCAGTGGGCCATCTCCGAGCCCATCGAGAAGCAGACGCGCGTCCCGCTCTACCAGCGCGCCCGCGGCTTCGGCTTCCCCGGCGTCCGCGTCGACGGCAACGACGTCCTCGCCTGCCTGGCCGTGACCCGCTCGGCCCTGGAGCGCGCCCGCCGCGGCGAGGGCCCGACGCTCATCGAGGCGTTCACCTACCGGATGGCCGCCCACACCACCTCCGACGACCCGACCCGCTACCGCCGCGACGCGGAGCGCGAGGCGTGGGAGGCCAAGGACCCGATCCTGCGCCTCAAGGTGTACCTGGAGAACGAGGGCCACGCCGACGCGGCCTTCTTCGAGGAGCTGGAGGCGGAGAGCGAGACCCTCGGCAAGCACGTCCGTGAGGTCGTCCGCGCCATGCCCGTCCCGGACCACATGGCGATGTTCGACCACACGTACGCGGACGGGCACGCGCTCGTCGACGAGGAGCGCGCGCAGTTCGCCGCCTACCAGGCGTCCTTCGAGGGCGGAGAGGCCGAGTAATCATGGCTGTTCAGAAGCTTCCCCTGGCGAAGGCGCTCAACGAGTCGCTGCGCAAGGCCCTGGAGACCGACCCCAAGGTCGTCATCATGGGCCTGGACGTCGGCAAGCTCGGCGGTGTCTTCCGCATCACCGACGGTCTGCAGAAGGACTTCGGCGAGGACCGGGTCGTCGACACCCCGCTCGCCGAGTCCGGCATCGTCGGCACCGCGATCGGCCTCGCCCTGCGCGGCTACCGGCCGGTCGTGGAGATCCAGTTCGACGGCTTCGTCTTCCCGGCGTACGACCAGATCGTCACGCAGCTGGCGAAGATGCGGGCCCGTTCGCTCGGCACGGTGAAGATGCCGGTCGTCATCCGCATCCCGTACGGCGGCGGCATCGGCGCGGTCGAGCACCACTCCGAGTCCCCCGAGTCGCTCTTCGCGCACGTCGCGGGCCTCAAGGTCGTCACCCCGGCGAACTCCTCCGACGCCTACTGGATGCTCCAGCAGGCGATCCAGAGCGACGACCCGGTCATCTTCTTCGAGCCCAAGCGCCGCTACTGGGACAAGGGCGAGGTCGACACCGAGGCCATCCCCGGCGAGCTGCACAAGGCCCGCGTCGCCCGCGAGGGCACGGACCTCACCCTCGTCGCCTACGGCCCGATGGTGAAGACCTGCCTGGAGGCGGCCGCCGCCGCGGCCGAGGAGGGCAAGTCGATCGAGGTCGTGGACCTGCGCTCGATCTCCCCGCTCGACTTCGACACCATCCAGGCCTCGGTCGAGAAGACCCGCCGCCTGGTGGTCGTCCACGAGGCCCCGGTGTTCTTCGGCTCCGGCGCGGAGATCGCCGCCCGCATCACCGAGCGCTGCTTCTACCACCTGGAGGCCCCCGTCCTGCGGGTCGGCGGCTACCACGCGCCGTACCCGCCGGCGCGCCTGGAGGAGGAGTACCTGCCGGGCCTGGACCGCGTGCTCGACGCCGTCGACCGCTCGCTGGCGTACTGAGGAGAGCACGACCATGACGATCCGCGAATTCAAGATGCCCGACGTGGGCGAGGGCCTGACCGAGGCCGAGATCCTCAAGTGGTACGTCCAGCCCGGTGACACCGTCACCGACGGGCAGGTCGTCTGCGAGGTCGAGACGGCCAAGGCCGCCGTCGAGCTGCCGATCCCCTTCGACGGCACGGTCCACGAGCTGCTCTTCCCCGAGGGCACCACGGTCGACGTCGGCCAGGTCATCATCTCGGTGAACGTCGGTGGCGGCGCCGAGCCCGAGGCGCCGGCGGCCCCGGCCGCGGCCGCCGCCCCCGCGCAGGAGCCGGTGGCCGAGCCGGCCGCCGAGCCCGCGCCGGAGGGCCGTCAGCCGGTCCTCGTCGGCTACGGCGTGGCCGCGTCCTCCACCAAGCGCCGGGCCCGCAGGACGACGGCCGCCGAGCCCGCCGCGGCGGTCGTGCCCGAGCAGCTGAACGGCCACGCTCCGGCCGCCGAGCGCCCGCTGGCCAAGCCGCCGGTGCGCAAGCTCGCCAAGGACCTCGGCGTCGACCTGGCGACGGTCACCCCGACCGGCCCGGACGGGATCATCACCCGCGAGGACGTCCACGCGGCCGCCGCCCCGGCACCCGCCCCGGTCGTCGAGGCCCCCGCGCCCGTGGCGGCCCCCGCCCCGGTCGCGGCTCCGGCCCAGGCGGCGCCCGCCGCCGCGTCGGACGCCCGGGAGACCCGTATCCCCATCAAGGGCGTACGGAAGGCCACGGCGGCGGCGATGGTCGGCTCGGCCTTCACCGCGCCGCACGTCACCGAGTTCGTGACCTTCGACATCACGCGCACGATGAAGCTGGTCGAGGAGCTCAAGTCCGACAAGGACATGGCGGGCCTGCGGGTCAACCCGCTCCTCCTCATCGCCAAGGCCGTCCTGGTCGCCGTCAAGCGCAACCCGGACATCAACGCGGCCTGGGACGAGGCGAACCAGGAGATCGTCCTCAAGCACTACGTGAACCTGGGCATCGCCGCGGCCACCCCGCGCGGTCTGATCGTGCCGAACATCAAGGACGCGCACGCCCAGACCCTGCCCGAGCTCTCGCAGTCCCTGAGCGAGCTCGTCGCCACCGCCCGCGAGGGCAAGACCACCCCGGCGGCGATGCAGGGCGGCACCTTCACCATCACCAACGTCGGCGTCTTCGGCGTCGACACCGGTACGCCCATCCTGAACCCCGGCGAGTCCGCGATCCTCGCGGTCGGCGCGATCAAGCTCCAGCCGTGGGTCCACAAGGGCAAGGTGAAGCCCCGCCAGGTCACCACCCTGGCCCTCTCCTTCGACCACCGCCTGGTCGACGGCGAACTCGGCTCCAAGTTCCTGGCGGACGTCGCCGCGGTCCTGGAGAACCCGAAGAGGCTCATCACCTGGGCCTGACATCCCATGTGACCGTTTCACGTGAAACAGGCCCGTCCGTATCGCGGACGGGCCTGTTTGTTGCACCTCTGTTGTATCTAAGCTGTGTTCATGGCATCCGCACCCCCAGCAGCAGACCGCGTCTACATGCACGTCAAGCAGGCCGTACTCGACCGGCGCTACGAGGGAGGCACCCTCCTCACCGAGGGCGAACTCGCCCAGGCCGTCGGGGTGTCCCGGACGCCCGTCCGCGAGGCGCTGCTCAAGCTGGAGATGGAAGGGCTGCTCAAGCTCTACCCGAAGAAGGGCGCCCTCGTCCTCGCCGTCTCCGCCCAGGAGATCGCCGACGTCGTCGAGACCCGGCTGCTCGTCGAGGAGTTCGCCGTCCGCCGGGCCGTGCCCGCGCCCGCCTCCCTGATCGCCCGCCTCGAAGAGCTCCTGGAGGAGCAGAAGCGGCATGCCGAGGCCGGGGACCTCGCCGAGGTCGCCGTCACCGACCGCTGCTTCCACGCCGAGATCGTCCGGCACGCCGGAAACCAGATCCTCGCCCGCCTCTACGACCAGCTCCGCGACCGGCAACTGCGCATGGGCGTCGCCGTGATGCAGTCCCAGCCCGACCGCGTCGCCAAGAACATCACCGAGCACGCCGAGATCCTCGACCGCATCAAGGCCGGCGACGTCGAGGGCGCCGCGCACTGCGTCCGCCAGCACCTCAGCTGGGTCAAGGTCCTGGTCCGGGGTGAGGCCCGATGAGCACGGTCAGCCTGCCCGGAGACCCTCCCGGCGGAAAGAAGGCCGCCCTCGTCTGGGGCGTCGGCGTCTCCGTCTACTTCGTCGCCGTCATCTTCCGTACGTCCCTGGGCGTCGCCGGACTCGACGCCGCCGACCGCTTCGACGTCAACGCCTCCGCGCTCTCCACCTTCTCCATACTCCAGCTGCTCGTCTACGCGGGCATGCAGATACCCGTCGGCCTCCTCGTCGACCGGCTCGGCACCAAGAAGGTCCTGACCCTCGGCGTCGTCCTCTTCACCATCGGCCAGCTGGGCTTCGCGCTCTCCCCCTCGTACGGCACGGCCCTCGCCTCCCGCGCCCTCCTCGGCTGCGGCGACGCCATGACCTTCATCAGCGTCCTGCGGCTCGGCAGCCGCTGGTTCCCCGCCCGCCGGGGCCCGCTGATCGCCCAGCTCGCCGGGCTCATCGGCATGGCAGGCAACCTCGTCTCCACCGTCTTCATCGCCCGCGCCCTGCACGGCCTCGGCTGGACGACCACCTTCGTCGGCAGCTCCCTCGCGGGCGTCCTCGTCCTCGTCCTGCTGCTGCTCCTCCTCAAGGACCACCCCGAGGGCTACGAGCCGACGCCCTCCGCCCACGCGGGCGCCGCCTTCGTCCGCCGCCAGATCGCCGAGTCCTGGCGCGAGCCCGGCACCCGGCTCGGCATGTGGGTGCACTTCACCACCCAGTTCCCGGCCATGGTGTTCCTGCTGCTGTGGGGCCTGCCATACCTCGTCGAGGCGCAGGGCCTGTCCCGGTCTACCGCCGGAACCCTGCTCACCCTGGTCGTGCTCTCGAACATGCTCGTCGGCCTCGCGTACGGGCAGATCATCGCCCGCCACCACGCGGCCCGCGCCCCCCTCGCCCTCGGCACGGTCGCGGCCACCGCCCTGCTGTGGGGGACCACCCTCGCGTACCCCGGCCACGCGCCGATGTGGCTGCTCGTCACCCTCTGCCTGGTCCTCGGCGCCTGCGGACCGGCCTCGATGATCGGCTTCGACTTCGCCCGCCCGGCCAACCCGCCGGAGCGTCAGGGCACCGCCTCGGGCATCGTCAACATGGGTGGTTTCGTCGCCTCGATGACGACGCTGCTCGCCGTGGGCGTGCTGCTCGACGCGACCGGCGGCAACTACCGGATCGCGTTCTCCTCGGTCTTCGTCCTGGAGAGCCTCGGACTCGTGCAGATCCTGCGCCTCAAGGCCCGCACCCACCGCAGGGAGAAGGAACGGCTCGTCGCCAGCCGCGTCGAGGCCGTGCACGTACCGGTATAGAACCTGGCGGTATCTACCGGGGCGTCACCACATCAGCGGGGCGTCACCGCGAAGTTGTCCAGGATCGCCGCCGCCAGCTCGGCGTCGCCCTCGGTCTTGACCCGGTCGGCCACCTCGGCCGGCCGGACCCGGCCGCAGGCGAGGCGCACGAACGTCTCCCAGTCCGTCGTCAGCGTCACCGCGGGACCCAGCGACGGCGCGCCGTCGATCGTGCCGCGGCCCTCCGCGTCCACCCGTATCGTCCGCAGGAACTCCACCGGCCCGGTCACGTCGAGCACCACCGCCGAGGACGCGGGCGCCCCGGCGTCCTTGGCGACCACGTCCGGCAGCGCCTCCAGGAGCACGTCCCGGGCCACCAGCGCACCCGCCGAGTCCAGGTTCCCCGGCACGCCCAGCGCCGTCCGCAGGTCCTGCTCGTGCACCCACACGTCGAAGGCCCGGTCCCGGTAGCCCGTTTCGAGGGTCTGCTCGGCGCTGAGGGGGGCGCGGATCAGGTGCTCGGGGGAGCGGGTCTCGTTGCGGAGCTGACGGGCCCGCCGGATCAGGATGTACTCCAGCTCCGAGGTCATCTCCGGGGAGGTGTGGTGCCGCCGCACATCGACCTGGACCTCCATGTAGCGGGCGAAGTCACTGCGCACGTGGTACAGGTCGCGGGGCAGGGAGTGGATCGGCCGCGGGTCGCCGAGCATCTCCGTCTCCATGCCGATCACATGGGACACGATGTCCCGCACCGACCAGCCGATGCACGGGGTCGGCCGGTTCCATTCGCTCTCCACGAGCGGCTGCACCAGCTCGGCTATCGCCTCGATGGAATGGGTCCAGGCGTCGGCGTAGTTCTGGAGGCTGGGATGGACGGTCACGGGACCCCTCGGCGGTTCTTCGGTGCGCGGGCTGAAAACACGACTGGGTGGGAGGCTCGGACGCTAAGTTACGCTGCCCGAAGGCACCCCGGCAGTGCTTTCGTGTGACGATCGTAGGCCGGTGTTGACGGCTCGAATGCCAGGACGGTGGTAGTGTGCGCGCCTCGCTGATCCAGATCGCGGTAGACCCGGACGAACCGGTTGATGCCAGACGGGCCCGCGTGGCCCGTCTCGTAGGGGAGGAATCCGGCCGCGCCGACCTCGTGGTCCTCCCGGAACTGTGGACCGTCGGCGCCTTCGCGTCCGACCTCTTCGCCGCCGAGTCCGAGCCGCTGAACGGCCCCACCCACCGGGCGATGGCGGCGGCCGCCCGTGACGCCGGGGTCTGGCTGCATGCCGGCTCCTTCGTCGAGGCGGAGGGCGGCGCCCTCTACAACACCTCGCTCGTCCTCTCCCCCGACGGCGAACTCGTCGCCTCCTACCGGAAGATCCACCGCTTCGGCTTCGACAAGGGCGAGGCCGTGCTCATGGCCGCCGGCGAGGACCTCGTCACCGTCGACCTGCCGCTCCTCACCGTCGGCGTCGCCACCTGCTACGACCTGCGCTTCCCCGAGCTCTTCCGCGGGCTCGTCGACGCGGGCGCCCAGGCCTTCGTCGTCCCGGCCGGCTGGCCCGCCCGCCGCCGCGCCCACTGGACGCTCCTGGCCAGGGCCCGTGCCGTCGAGAACCAGGCGTACGTCCTCGCCTGCGGCACCGCCGGCACCCACGCGGGCGTCGAACAGGCCGGTCACTCGATCGTCGTCGACCCCTGGGGCGAGACCCTCGCCGAAGCCGGTCCCGACGAGGAGATCCTCCGCGTCGTCCTCGACCCGGCGAAGGTCCGCACGACCCGCGAGGAGTTCCCGGCGCTCAAGGACCGGGTGCTGGGGATCGCGGCCCCGCGCATCCGACGGGGCTGAGCGCCGCCCGCCCGCCGTGGCGTGCCTGAGCGCGGTGGGGCCCCGGGCCTCGCCGCGCCCGAGCACCGCAGGGCCGGGCCTCGCCGCGCCCGAGCACTACGGGGCCGGGCCCCGCCGCCTCTGAGCACCGCCGGCCGGGCCCGGCCCGGGGCCGGCCGGCCCCGCGCTGCCCGGCCCGGGCCGCCCCGCTCAGCCCCCACCCCACCCCACTCCACCCAGCCCCACCGAGAGGCCCCCACCCCCGTGACCGACCCCGCCACGGCCGCCCTCGCCGCCTTCGCCGCGCTCTTCGGGCCGCCGCCCGAGGAACCGGCCCCACCCGTCGACTGGGACGCGGTCGAGGAGTGGACCGGCCTCCGCCTGCCCGCCGACTACAAGGCGATAGCCGCCGCGTACGGTCCGCTCGACATCGGCGAACGGCTGTGGCTGCACACGCCGTTCGCGAGCGACGCGCGCCTCTTCGACTACGGCCGCTTCGTCGAGGAGGGCCGCCGGGCCGCCCCCGGTGTCCTCCCCTTCGGCGCCACCCGCAGGGCCGACACGCTCTACTGGGACACGACCGCCTCGGACGACCCGGACCAGTGGCCCGTCGTCGTCCATGTGCAGGATCTCGCCAATTCCGGCAAGGACCCCTGGCTCCGGCCCGGCACCACCCTCCTGCCCACCCTCGCCGGTTTCGTCTCCGACGGCCTGCGCCCGCGGCTCGCCCGCAGCGGCATGGCGGGCGGCGAACTGTCCGCCTGGACCCCGCCGGCCCGCCGCCCCGAACCGACCCCCGAGCAGCGCGCGGCCCTCACCGGCGGCGGTACCGGCCTCGACACCCTCACCGCCCTGGTCCCGCCGCCCGCGGAGCCGTACCTCGGCGAGCAGAGCTGGGAGTGGCTGTACGAGCGGCTCGGCACCCGCCTGCCCACCGAGTACGTCCGGCTGATGGAGGCGTACGGCGGCGGCGCCTGGTGCCAGTGGCTGCGCTTCAGCACCCCGCTGGGCACCGGGCACTACGACCTGGCGGGCACGGAGGAGTGGTACGGCGAGGCCTACCGGGGCCTGCGCGCCGACCACCCCCAGTACCACCCGCTGGCCGTCTGGCCCGAGCTCGGCGGCTTCCTGCCCTTCGCCGACTCCATCGACGGCGACCAGCTGTGCTGGCTCACCGAGGGCGACACCCCCGACGACTGGCCCCTGATCGTCGTCCCGCGCCACGCCGACCAGGGCCCGCCCCTCACCGGCACCCTCACCGCGACCCTCCTCGCCTGGCTGCGCGGCGAACTCGTCACGGACGGCTTCCCCCGCCTCGTACGCCCCCACGAGGACCCGCTGGAGGCCATCGACTTCGAGCAGTACGGCCCGGAGGACGACGACTAGCGCAGCTCCGTCGCGTCCGGGAGCAGCGCGGTCAGTTCCTGCCAGACGCGCTTCGGGGTGACCGGGCGCAGCCGGAACGGGCCGTCGGCGGGCGCGCCGCCCTCCGCGAGGGGCTCGGCGGGCAGTTCGCGCAGCCAGTAGCCGAGCGGGCCGCAGTCCCAGGCGGCGACCGTGCGGGCGACCACGCCCTGGGCGCCGTCCTGCCGGCCCTGCCAGGCGGCGGTCATGCGCCACTGGGAGCGGAGCTCGACGATCAGGTCCGCGAGCCGGGAGGCGGTCGAGGCGGTCACGGAAGTGCCTCCCGCCGCGCGCAGCGCCTCCGCGACCAGCGCCCGTTCGTTCGCGCCGGGCTCCGCGGAGGCCTTCTCCAGGGCCGCGAGCCCGGCCTCCAGGACGCCCACCGTCGTCTCCACGACCTCCTCGCCCTCGAACTCGCCCGACTGCCGCAGGGCCACCAGGTCGGCGAGCGTCCACACCACGGTCCTGGGCTCCACGAGCCGGTACTCGGCCTCCTCCTCGCCCGGCCAGGTCTCGTGGCACACGACGTGCTCGTCGCCGATCAGCAGCCCGTGGTGCAGGGTGCCCTGCCGGCCGCCGGCCTCCAGGGAGACGATCACGGACGGCTGCACGAGGGTCTTCATCAGCGGCAGCAGGAGGGCCGACAGCTCCCCCGCCCCGTTGACAAGACCGGCGTCCCGCAGCCGCGCCGCCGCCGGCTCCAGGGAGTCCGGGACCGGCTGACCGGTCGCCAGCTGGGCGAGGACGAAAACCTCGTCGTCGTTCAGCCGGAAACGGGATCGGGTCACGTCGAAGGAAGGCATCTCACGCTCACTCATCAGGTGGTCAGTACTGGGACTCGGTCCAGAAGTGGGTCACGCGGGACAGCCCGGCCTTCACCGCGCCGAGCTGCGTCAGCGTGGAGCGGTCCACGCCCGCGAAGATCAGGGCGAGCGACAGGTCCCCGCCCTCGGCGCGCCCGTCGACCCGCACGGAGAGCCGACGGCCCTTGCCGCGCCCGGTCTCCTGGACGGTGATCCGCACGCCGGGGTCCTCGTCGTCCGCGGCGCGGGTCAGGACGTAGCCGTGCTTGTCGAGGGCCGCGAGCCGGTAGTGGTCGCCCGCGTACCGCATCGCCAGGGCGCGCTGCTCCAGCGTGGCGCCGAAACGGTTCCGCTCCACGTACACGACCCGGTCGCCGACCCGCAGCGTGGACCGGTTCAGGCCCGGCAGCTTCATCCCCTCGACGTGCATCCCGCGCGCCTCGAAGGAGGCGGTCGGCAGCAGCCCGCCGCGCACCTCCGAGACGAGCGACTCGGGGGAGGTGCGGGGGAGGGGGCAGGTCAGCAGGATCTCGCCGAACTCCGGCGAGACCCCCTTCCAGCCGGCGCGGTAGTCGTGCCGGTTCCCCTCCTTCCACGCCTGGAGTTCGAAGGGGGTCACCTGGATGTGCATCTGTCTCAAACTCCTGTGCAGTCGAAGGGGCTCGGTCGAAGGGGCTCAGTCGAAGGGGTTCAGCGCGCTGCCGAGCTTCTTCGCCCCGTCCTTGAGCCCGTTCCCGATGTCGGACGCCGTGTCGCCGACCCAGTCCCCGGCCGCCTCCAGGCCCTTCCCGATCGCCTCGTGGTTGTCCCAGATCAGCGCCGCGCCGTACGCAACGCCCGTACCGACCGCGAGGCCGAGCGTGACCGGGTTCGGGGCCACGGTCAGCGCGGTCAGCGAGGCGTTGAAGGCCGTCCCGGTGAGGTCCGTGGCGAACTTCGCCGGGTCCGCCTTGATCATGTCCGTGTCGTACGTGGCGAGGTTGGCCACGCCGTACGCGGTGGCGGCCACGCCGCCGACGACACCCGCGCCGCGCAGCCAGCCCGCTGCCTTGGCCGCGTTGGCGAGGCCGCCGTTCTGCGCGACCTTCAGCAGGTTGGCCTCGGCGGCCGTCGGCATGAAGAAGGCGCCGTTGCGCATGAACCCGCCGTACATGGCGGCCTCGTCGGAGCCGGTGATCGCGGTCGCGACCCCCGGCGGCACCTTGCTGAGCAGACTGCCCGGAGCGGCCCCCGCCAGCCGCATGTTGAACTGCTTCGACAGGAAGGTGCCGGGCGCGGTCGGGTGCGTGAACGGCGGCCGTAGCGCCTTGGACAGCTTGTACGAGTAGAGGCCGGCGGCCGTCAGGGCGCTGGAGAAGGCGCCCGCCGTGATGGCGCCCCGGGTGAACTTGTCGACCAGATCGGCGAGTTTCTCGTTGCCGGTGAGCTTGGCGATGCCGTCGCGCTGGAGCCGCTGGACGTAGTCGTCGAGCGTCTCGTCGTCCTTCATCTTCAGCCAGGCCAGGTCCATCCGGTCGTCCTTGGCCTTGTCGTCGGCCGCGGCGATCTTGCCCGCGTCACCGTTGAAGCCGGTGCCGAGGGTCTCGTCGTTCTTGTCGCCGTAGCCGTCCCGGACCACGGCCTCCAGGTCCTTCTTCAGGTCCTGGTCGGCGACGTCGAAGGCCTTGACGCAGCCGTCCAGATGTTCGGCCCAGGACGCCTCGGCCTCCCGGACGCTCCTCGCGCCGTCCGGGTCGTGGTGCAGCGCGCTGCGCTCCTCGGGGGTCAGCCGGTCGTAGTCGTACGCGACCCTTCCCGCCTCGGAGACCTTCATGCCGGCCTTCACGGCGTCGGCACGGGCGTTCTCCAGCTGCTTCTTCAGCTCCGTGAACTGCTCGTGGGCGTTGCGCAGCAGCGTCGCGGTGGCCTTTGCCTGCGTCTGTGCCGCCTGGTACTCGTAGCGGGTGGCGGCGAAGTTGGTGTGGGCGGCGGTCGCGCTCTCGCCCAGCCAGGTCTGCGCGGTGGTCAGCGACTGCACGCTGTCCCGGTAGCGCTCCTCCACCTTGTGCAGCTCGCCCGCCATCTCGTCCCACTTGTCGGCGGCGGTGGCGAGCTTGCCCAGGTCGGTCGTCATGATCTCGGCGTACGTCAGCACGGGCCGCCCCCTCAGTACTGACCGATGCGGGAGGCCGGCTGGACCCCCGCGAGACGGGCGCGGGTGTCGGTCTCCTGCCGGCCGAAGGCGTCCGCCGTGCCGCGCAGGGCGGTCTTCTCGGAGGCGAGCCGGGCGAGGAGCGTCCTGACCTGCTTGTCCCAGGTGGTCTCGACGGTCTTCAGACCGGCCGCGGTCGCCCAGCCGGTGAAGCCGCCGACGGCCTCCGTGGTGGCGGCGTCCGCCCACTGTGCGGCCTTGCCGGTGTTCGGCTCCAGCTCGGTCTCGATCGTGTTCGCCGCGGCCTTCTTCTTTGCTGGTGCGGTGGCGAGATCGGGCGCCCCGCCCGCCGCACCGCCACCGCCGCCGCCGTCGAGCTGGTTCAACCGCATTCCGACGGGGGCCTGTTCCGTCGCGTCGGATCGTATTCCGGCCCATTCCTCGTCAAAGCCCATACCGCACTGCCCCCATGGAAGAATGCTTGCCACTTTGCAGGTGCATCGTATGTTTCCGTGGTGACGGTGCGGCACGCAAGGCCGGACGGCACGTCGGCGACCTGGCCGCCGGTCCGTTCGCCGTCTAGTCCTCCCGCTCCCGCTCGGCCATCCGGATGACGCACACGGCGACCGCGATCTGCAGGGCCGCGTCCGCGTCCTCGCGGACGACGTTCACCGCGTAGGTCTCGCGGACGTGGAACCACTGCCGGGAGATGTGCGCCAGGAGCTCGCCCTCGTACTCGACGGTGAACTCGCGGTCCAGGACACGGCCGCTGACGTCCAGTTCGGTGCCGTCGACGAGCGTCACCCGGTAGTGGTTGCGGAGCAGGGAGAGCCGTTTGCGGCGGACGGTCGCGAGCGGCCGCTCGTCCCGCTCGATCGTCATCGCGTCCCGGAGGCTGAACATCTTCTGCCGCAGGGTGACGAGGACCTGTCCGTCGGGGTCCTTCAGCTCCAGGGTGTCGCGCAGCCGCAGGGCCTTGCCGTCGACGAGGAAGGCGTGGCGGCCCCGCTCGTCCTCGATCCAGTAGTCGTCGCCGATCGCGAAGATCTTGTCCCGTACGAGATATTTCACGGTCCTATGTCTGCCCCGCCCGCCCCGCTTCTCACCCGAAGTAACGGGTGAACGCGTCCGGCGACGCCCCGAGCATCTCCCCGAACGGCGAGTCGAGCTGATGGATCAGCAGCACCGTGAAGGCGATGAACCCGGAGAGCCCCATCACCATCACCACGTGCGTCCTACTCCTCTTGATCCCGAAGAGGAACATGAACGCCAGCGTCAGCACGCCCCCGATCAGCAGCCCCGTCCACAGCACGGGCGACAGCCGCTCCTGCGCCGCCGCCTCCCGCCCCCGCCGCGCGTCGTCGACGTACCCGAGCTGGGCCAGCACCTCCTGGGCCGCGATCTGCTCCGGCACCTTGGCCGAGTCGTCCACCTCGCTCGCCTTCCGGAGCCGCGCGAGCAGCGTCCAGCCGGAGTCGCCGAGCGGCTCGCGGACGGCCATCTGCGGCCATTCGACGTCGACGACGTGACGGGCGTACGCCTGGTGCAGGGCGCTCGCCTCCGTCTGCGCGTGGTCGTCGGCGGAGGCGCGGGTGTCCCAGACGGAGACCAGACAGATCCCGAGCACGACGGCGTACAGCACCGACACCATCATCGCGATGTACTCGGCGACGTCCTCGCGCGGCTCCTCGTCCTCGCCGACCGGGAAGAGCCTGGTCTTGGCGAAGACGGCGAGGGCGGCGACGAGCGCCACCCCGAGGACGACGAACAGCGTCTCGAACAGGGCCACGGTCACTTCCCCCGGTTGCCGAGGAGCGCCGCGGCGACGGCCGCCGGGATCAGGACCAGCAGCAACATCATCACGACCCCGAACTCCTTCGCCTCCCGCCCCCGCCGACTCAACCGCCCGACGAACCCCTCGTCGTCCCGCACGGCCTGCGCCCGCGGCGGGCGGGCTGCGGTGGCGCTGGTGCCCGTGCCGGTGCCGCCGCCGGTGCTGGTGCCGCCGCCTGTGCCTGTGCCGGGCACTGCCGCCGACAGGTCGGGGACGGACCGGGGAGGGGAGACGCGGGCAGGGGCGGAGGGCTTGGGGGAGGTGGGGGAGGTGGGGCGTACGGCGGGGGGTACGCCTCCGGTGCCGGTCCCGGCACCGGTTCCGGCTCCGGCACCAGTTCCGGTCCCTGTCCCTGTCCCGGCCGCTGCGCTCGCGCCAGGAACCCCGAGAGCCCCAGGAGTCCCGAAAGCCGCAGCAGACCCGGCAGCACCAGCGACACCAGCAGCACCAGCCGCCCTGGCACCACCAGCCCCGCCGACCCCACCGGCCCCGGGCACCACCCCACCAGCTCCCCCACCCCCACTTCCCCCACCCCCACCCCCACCAACCCCCCGCACCACCACAGGCGAAGCGATCGTGAAGACGGCGGACGAGCGGGCGGTGAGGGCCGGGGCGGGGACGAGGGTGCCCGCGGCGTCGTAGGTGGGGACCCGGTCGGTGCCGGTGGCGAGGCCGGTGCTGCGGTGGGTGCCGGGCGGGCGGCGGACGGTGGCCGTGCAGCGGACCGAGGCGCCCGGGGAGAGGACGGGCGCGGTGCCGCCGCAGTCGACGGTGCCGAGGCCGAGGCCGAGGGCGGTGTCCCCGACGCGTACGGCGTGGACGGGCCGGTTGCCGATGTTGGTCACGGTGTAGGTGACGGTCGCGGTCCCGGCGGGGGCCGCGTGGACCGACCGTCCGGCCGTTCCGGGCGCACCGGCCCCGACCACGACCCGCTCGCCGAGCGCGAGGGCCCCGGAGACGCCGTCGTACCCGGAGCGGGCGGTGGCGTTGATGCGGCGCCCGAGGGACGGGATGTCCCCCTCGGCCCGCGCGGTGGCGAGGCGCGCCCCGGGCTGGGCGGGGAAGCGGGCGACGCATTCGAACTCCCGGAGCGCGCCGAGCGTCCGCCGGGGGCACCGTACGACCCCGCCGGGCACGCCCGGGTCGAGGATCCGCACGCCGTACAGGTGCGCCTCGCCGTGGTTGACCAGCCGGTACCGCTTCACGACCTGCGTCCCGGCCCGTACGGTCGGCGGCCGTGCCGCGCTGTCGGTCCGCCCGGCCACGGTGACGGTCATCCGCAGTGCCCCGTCCCCGGCCCCGCCGGCCCAGGCGACGGCGCCGGGCGGCACGAGCAGTACCGCCATCAGCAGTCCACCGCTCACCCGACGGCGGTGGTAATCCGATGATCTGCCCGCACGCGTCATGTGCCCCATGCCACCGCCCGTCCCCCGACCACCCCCTCCCGGGACACGCCCCGGCCCCCCGCCCGGCCCTCACTTTCCACCCGTACGGCACCCTTGACCCATGAACGCTCCCGCGCCCACCCCCGCGCCCCGACGTGCCCGTGTCCGCGCCCCCGAGCTGATCGGCAAGGGCGGCTGGCTGAACACCGGCGGAGAAGAGCTGACCCTCGCCGATCTGCGAGGGAAGATCGTTCTGCTCGACTTCTGGACCTTCTGCTGCGTGAACTGCCTGCACGTCCTCGACGAGCTCCGGGACCTGGAGGAGAAGCACCGCGACACGCTCGTGATCGTCGGGGTGCACTCGCCGAAGTTCGTGCACGAGGCCGAGCACCAGGCCGTCGTCGACGCCGTCGAGCGGTACGAGGTGCACCACCCCGTCCTCGACGATCCGGAGCTCGCGACCTGGAAGCAGTACGCCGTGCGCGCGTGGCCGACGCTCGTCGTGATCGACCCCGAGGGGTACGTCGTCGCCCAGCACGCCGGGGAGGGGCACGCCAACGCGATCCGGACGCTCGTCGAGGAGCTGGAGGCCGAGCACGAGGCCAAGGGGACGCTGCGGCGCGGGGACGGGCCGTACGTGGCGCCCGAGCCGGTCGCGACCGACCTGCGCTTCCCCGGGAAGGCCATCACGCTCGACAGCGGGAACTTCCTCGTCTCCGACACCACCCGGCACCAGCTCGTGGAGCTCGCCGAGGACGGGGAGACCGTCGTGCGGCGGATCGGCGAGGGCGTCTTCCGGGAGCCGCAGGGCCTCGCGCTGCTGCCCGACGGCAAGGTCGTCGTCGCCGACACCGTGAACCACGCCCTGCGGACGTACGACCCGGAGACGGGGGCCATCGAGCTCGTCGCCGGCACCGGGAAGCAGTGGTGGCAGGGGTCCCCGACCTCCGGCCCGGCCCTCGACGTGGACCTGTCCTCGCCGTGGGACGTCGCCTGGTGGCAGGGCAAGGTGTGGATCGCCATGGCCGGTGTGCACCAGCTGTGGACGTACGACCCGGAGACGCGGACCGTCGGGGTCGCGGCCGGGACGACGAACGAGGGGCTCGTCGACGGCCCCGCCGCCGAGGCCTGGTTCGCGCAGCCCTCCGGGCTCGCCGCCACCGAGGACCGGCTGTGGATCGCCGACTCCGAGACCAGCGCCGTCCGCTGGATCGACACCGAAGGCGTCGTGCACACCGCCGTCGGCACCGGGCTCTTCGACTTCGGGCACCGGGACGGCGCCGCCGACCAGGCGCTGCTCCAGCACCCGCTGGGCGTGACCGCCCTGCCCGACGGCTCGGTCGCCGTCTCCGACACGTACAACCACGCCCTGCGCCGCTACGACCCCGCCACCGGCGAGGTCACCACCCTCGCCACCGATCTGCGCGAGCCCAGCGACGCCGTCCTGGTCGGCGGCGACATCGTGGTCGTCGAGTCCGCCCGGCACCGGCTGACCCGGCTGCGGCTGCCCGAGGAGGCCGTCCAGGTCGAGTCCGCCGCCTACCGGACGCAGCGCGAGGCCACCGAGGTCGCCCCCGGCCGGCTCCGCCTCGACGTCGTCTTCCAGGCGCCGACCGGGCAGAAGCTGGACGAGCGGTACGGGCCCTCGACCCGCCTGCTGGTCTCCTCGACCCCGCCGGAGCTGCTGCTCGGCGGCGAGGGCACGGGGACGGACCTCTTCCGGGAGCTCGACCTCAACCCCGAGGTCACCGAGGGCGTGCTGCACGTCTCCGCGATGGCCGCCTCCTGCGACGACGACCCGGCCAACGAGTACCCGGCCTGCCACGTCCACCAGCAGGACTGGGGCGTCCCGGTGAAGGTCACGGCGGCGGGCGTCGCCCGCCTCCCGCTGATCCTCGCCGGCATGGACGGCTGATCAGCGGACGATCCCCTGGTTCCTGGACGGGCGCCCCGCGGCCCCGTCCAGGCACCCCTCCACCCAGGCCGCCGGGTCGTGCACGGCCCGGTCGCCGCCCATCCCCTGCCGTTCCATGTCGGCGCACTCGCCCTCGCGCAGGGCGCGCCACTTCACGATCCGTACGGCTTGCAGGTAGCCGCCCTCGTACGCGATGTCCGTGCCCCACGGGGGCCGTCCGTCGTAGCGCGCGATCACGGCTCCCGCCGCCGCCGCGGCGAGCACCACGGCGGCGGCGAGGACGGCGAAGAACTTCCCCCGGGGCGGGCCCTCATGACGTTCCATGAGGACCACGCTCTCAGCGGGGGGCTTTCGCGGATGTTTCCGTGGTGCTCAGCCCTCCAGGAACGCCACCAGCGCGTTCGCCAGGAGGTACGGGTCGTCCGCGCCGCAGAGTTCGCGGGCGCTGTGCATCGAGAGGATCGCGACGCCGATGTCGACCGTCGAGATGCCGTGGCGGGCGGCGGTGATCGGGCCGATCGTGGTGCCGCAGGGCATGTCATTGTTGGAGACGAAGGACTGCCAGGGCACCCCCGCCTTCTCGCAGGCGGCGGCGAACACCGCGCGGCCGCTGCCGTCGGTGGCGTAGCGCTGGTTGACGTTCACCTTGAGGATCGGGCCGCCGTTGACGCGCGGGTGGTGCGTCGGGTCGTGGCGCTCCGCGTAGTTGGGGTGGACGGCGTGGCCGGTGTCGGAGGAGAGGCAGACGGTGCCGGCGAAGGCGCGGGCCCGGTCCTCGTAGGAGCCGCCGCGGGCGTAGACCGAGCGCTCCAGGACGTTGCCGAGGAGGGGGCCCTGGGCGCCGGTGTCGGCCTCGGAGCCGTTCTCCTCGTGGTCGAAGGCGGCGAGGACCGGGATGTACGGGAGGTCGTCGCGGCCCGCGAGGGAGGCGAGCGCGGCGACGGCGGCGTGCACGGACAGCAGGTTGTCCATGCGCGGCCCGGCGAGGAGCTCGTTGTCGCGGCCCAGGTAGGCGGGGGCGTCGACGGCGTGGACCATCAGGTCCCAGCCGGTGACGTCCTCGGCGTCGACGCCGGCCTCGGCGGCGACGAAGGAGATCAGGTCGCCCTCGTGGACCTCGCCGATGCCCCAGATGGGCTGCATGTGGCGCTGGCGGTCCAGCTTGAGGCCGTCGTTGACCGAGCGGTCGAGGTGGATGGCGAGCTGCGGGACGCGCAGCAGCGGCCGGTCGACGTTGACCAGGTGGTGGCTGCCGTCGCGGAGGGTGAGGCGGCCGGCGAGGCCGAGGTCGCGGTCGAGCCAGGTGTTGAGGAGGGTTCCGCCGTAGACCTCGACGGCGACCTGGCGCCAGCCCTGGGCGCCCATGTCGGGGCGCGGCTTGACGCGCAGGTTGGGGGAGTCGGTGTGGGCGCCGACGATCCGGTACGGGGTGTGGGCGGCGGCGCCCTCCGGCACGTACCAGGCGATGATCGCGCCGCCGCGGATCACGTACTTCCCGCCGCTCGTCCCGTCCCAGGCCGCGGTCTCCTCGACGCGCCGGAAGCCGACCTTCTCCAGCCGCTCGGCGGCGGTCGCCACCGCGTGGTACGGCGAGGGGGAGGCCGTCAGAAAGGCCATCAGGTCGTCGGTGTGTCCGCGGTCGAAGGGGCCGGCGGTGGGGCGGGAAGCTGCGCTGCTCATGGGGTTCACCTTACGCACGGACCGCATACGGAATACCAGACTCCGGAAAGGGTGACCAAGATGTGCCCAGGCAGCAGGACGGCCCGCCCCCCTCCCCGGGGACGGGCCGTGCCTGCAGGACGAGGGGCGTCTTAGAACGCGGCCTCGTCCAGGTCCATGAGCGAGCCGTCGACGGCCTCGGCCAGCGCGCGCTCGGCGGAGACGCCCGGCAGGACGTTGGCGGCGAAGAACTTCGCGGCCGCGATCTTGCCCTGGTAGAAGGCGACGTCCTTGGCGTTCGCGCCCTCGGCCAGCTTCTCGGCGGCGACGGCCGCGCCCTTGAGGAGCAGGTAGCCGACGACGACGTCGCCGGAGGCGAGCAGCAGGCGGGTGGTGTTCAGGCCGACCTTGTAGATGTTCTTGACGTCCTCGCCGGTGGCGGTGAGGTCGGTGATCATCTTGCCGACGATGCCCTCCAGGTCGACGGCGGCCTTGGCGAGCGCGTCGCGGGCGCCGGCCAGCTCCTCGCCGCCGGTGCCGACCGCGAGGAACTTCTTGATCTCCTCGGACAGCGCGTTCAGGGAGGCGCCCTGGTCGCGGACGATCTTGCGGAAGAAGAAGTCCTGGCCCTGGATGGCCGTGGTGCCCTCGTAGAGGGTGTCGATCTTGGCGTCCCGGATGTACTGCTCGATCGGGTACTCCTGCAGGAAGCCGGAGCCGCCGAAGGTCTGGAGCGACTGCGCGAGCTGCTCGTAGCCCTTCTCGGAGCCGTAGCCCTTCACGATCGGCAGCAGCAGGTCGTTCAGGCCGTGCAGCGCCTTGGCGTCCTCGCCGGCCGCCTCCTTGATCGCGATCTCGTCCTGCACGGAGGCCGTGTAGAGGACGAGGGAGCGCATGCCCTCGGCGTACGCCTTCTGCGTCATCAGCGAGCGGCGGACGTCGGGGTGGTGCGTGATGGTGACCTTGGGGGCGGCCTTGTCCATGAAGTTCGCCAGGTCGGTGCCCTGGACGCGCTCCTTGGCGTACTCCAGGGCGTTGAGGTAGCCCGTGGAGAGGGTGGAGATCGCCTTCGTGCCGACCATCATGCGGGCGAACTCGATGATGAGGAACATCTGGCGGATGCCGTCGTGCTTGTCGCCGATCAGCCAGCCCTTGGCGGGGTGCTTGTCGCCGAAGGTCATCTCGCACGTGTTGGAGGCCTTGAGGCCCATCTTGTGCTCGACGTTGGTGGCGTAGACGCCGTTGCGCGCGCCCAGCTCGCCGGTCTCCCAGTCGAACTCGTACTTCGGGACGAGGAAGAGGCTCAGGCCCTTGGTGCCGGGGCCGGCGCCCTCGGGGCGGGCGAGGACGTAGTGGAGGATGTTCTCCTCCATGTCGTGCTCACCGGAGGTGATGAAGCGCTTGACGCCCTCGATGTGCCAGGAGCCGTCCTCCTGCTGCACGGCCTTGGTGCGGCCGGCGCCGACGTCCGAGCCCGCGTCGGGCTCGGTGAGGACCATGGTGGAGCCCCAGCGCTTCTCGACGGCGATCTGCGCGACCTTCTTCTGCGCCTCGTTGCCCTCGTTGTAGAGGATGCCGGCGAAGGCCGGGCCGGAGGAGTACATCCAGATGGCCGGGTTCGAGCCGAGGAGCAGCTCCGCGTAGGCCCAGATCAGGGAGCGGGGGGAGACGGTGCCGCCGATCTCCTCCGGGATGCCCAGACGCCAGTACTCGGACTCCATGAAGGCGTTGTACGACTTCTTGAAGGTGGCCGGGACGGGGGCGGTGTTGGTCTCCGGGTCGAAGACCGGCGGGTTGCGGTCGGCGTCGGCGAAGGACTCCGCGAGCTCGTTCTCGGCGAGACGGCGGATCTCGTCGAGGATGCTCTTGGCGGTCTCGACGTCCATCTCCTCGAACGGACCGGTGCCATACACCTTGTCGCGGCCGAGGACCTCGAAGAGGTTGAACTCGATGTCGCGGAGATTCGACTTGTAGTGCCCCATGGCGACGGCTCCGTAAGGCTCGGGGAGGCGGATTCTTCGTACGACGTACTACCGGTGAGTAGCTCACGCTCTCTACGATGATGCTACCCACCGGTAATAACGGCAACCCCTATCCGGGCCGGATGTCTGTGACGCGGACCGCAGCCACCCCCCGTGGCCCCTCCGCGCCTCTCAGTCACCCACCTTGTACGCCGGGTCCACGTAGCACGGCGAGGTCACCGAGACCGAGAGGCTGTCCCGGGTGGCCTTCTCCCACTTCGAGGCGTCCTCGTACGTCGACGGGAGCAGCAGCTCGATCGTCGCCGTGTGGTGCTCCTTCTCGTGCTCGACGTCCAGCTGGAGCTGCTTGGCCTCGGACTTCGCCGGCGCGAAGCGCTGGACCTTCCAGCCCTTGGCCGGCAGGTCCTGGTGCAGGCGGTCCATGGCCTGCTTCAGGGCGTCGGCGTTCGGCCCGTACATCGACCAGAAGTGGCGGACCCGGAAGCCGTGGTCCACGCCGTCGCAGGGCGCGGCGTCGGGGGCGCCGTTGTTCGCCTCGCGCAGGCCGGCCGCGTCGTAGATCGCGCTGGACTGGGCGCGGACCAGGTCCTTGGCCTCGGCGACCGTCTTGTGCTGCGGCTCGTAGGGCAGGCCGCTGCCGCCGTCGTTGCTCATGGTGCTGCATCCCGTCAGGAGGAGGGCGGCCGCGGCGGCGAGCGCGCCGCCGCGCGCCGCGGAGGAACCGGAGGGGCGGAGGGTCACTGGTAGGTCACTTCCTTGTACCGGCCGGTGACGACACGGGCCTGGTTGTTCAGGCTCTCGGTGCCGTTGTCCCAGTAGCCGCTGTGGCCGCGGGAGCCGTCCGTGGCCACGATGTGCGCGCCGAAGTCGGGGTTGGTGGGGGTCAGGGGCTTCACGACGCTCATGCCGTCGCCGTCGAGCCACGAGGGGAGGATGTCGATGTCGACCTTCTTCGGCGCGTGGCCCCAGCCACCGATGTCCGGCACCGGGTCGCTGGTGACGAAGGGGACGTTGAAGCCGCCGTACTTGTCGTCGGTGAGGGCGCCGAGCGGGCCGGGCAGGTGCAGCCCCTTGAGGTACGGGTCGCTGTCGGCCTCCGCCGCGTAGACGTGGCCCTTGGGCACGTCCAGGTCGGTGGCGCTGCCCACCTGCATGCCGGGGCTGCCCGCCACGAAGACGTCGTCGGCGTGCAGCGTCCCCTGGCGGGCGGCGGAGCCGATGACCGTGGAGCCGTAGCTGTGGCCGGTGACCGTCAGGTGCGAGGGCTCGCCCTGGTGGGTGGCGCGCAGGCCGTCCACGAAGTTGTTCAGCTTGGGGGCGCCGTCGTCCGCGTAGTGGCTGAAGGGGGCGTCCTTGACGATGTTCTGCGGGGCGTCGTAGCCGAGCCAGGTGATCGTGGACACGCTCTGCCCGTTCGCCAGGTTGTCGCTGGCCCGCCAGAGGGTCTCCATGCGCTTGATGTCGCCGCCGATGCCCTCCAGGTTGGACGTGGTGCCGGGTACGTACATCGCGGTGTGCGTGGCGGTGTCCGGATTTCCGTTGGCGACGATCGCATGCCCGTTGCCCTGGGTGTCGAAGCCGAGGAGGTACGCCTCGGGCAGCGGCTTCTCGCCGGGCCGCTCGGCCTTTCCGGTGCGGTCGAAGCGGTCCTGGATGGCGTTCATGCCCTTGAGGTCCGCCTCCAGCTCCTTCTTCCGGTCGCCGTACTTGTCGTTCCACTCGCGCCACTCGGGGTTCTTGATGACCGCCGGGTAGGAGCCGTTGGGGTTCGGCAGGTACTCCTGGGGCTGCTTCGGGATGGCGTTGAGGTCGAGCTGGGTCTGGGCGCGGGTCTCCGCGAGGACCATCCGGTTGGCGTCGTCGCGGACCGCGGAGGGTATGCCGTCCAGGGCGCCGATGGAGGCCGGGTAGAGCGTCGCGTACTCGTCGCGCTGCTCCTGGCTCAGGCCGTTCCACCAGTCGGCGTTCTCCTTGGGGGACTTGCCGTGGGGGATCTTGTCGTCGTCGGCGTACTTGCCGGCGGCGTCCTGCATCGCCTTGGTGTCCTTGGCGGCGTCCGCGAGGGTCTCGTCGCTGACGGTGAGGCCGGGCTCGGCCTTGAGCTTGCGCAGGACTCCGGCGTAGCGGCCGTCGATCTCGGCGGCCTCCCGGACGGCGTCGCCGATGCGCTGGGCGATGTCCTCGGCCTTGCCCTTGTTGGCGTCGGCGCTGCCGATGCCCTCGGCCTTGCCGGGGAGGTAGGGGAAGGGGGCGCCGTCGTGCGCCGTGTTCGAGCCCGGGGCGAGGACGTACGACTGGGTCGGGTAGGTCACCGTCCCGTCGGGGTTCACGGTGAACTTCAGGTTCTCCGCGTCCTCAAGGGCCTGCTTCAGCTTCTTCTGCGGGGCGGCGAGTTCGGCCGCGAGCCCGTTGAGCGCCGTACGGATCAGGCCGCACTCGGTGTGCAGGTACTGGTAGTTGCGGGAGAGCTGCTGGACGTCGCCGCTCGCCTTGGTGGCCGCCTCGCCCTTCTGGGTGTCGTGGATCTTGGCGAACACGCCGTTGTCCACGCGGTCCTTGTCCGCGTTGGCGCGGGAGCTGACCTTGCCCCAGCCGTCGGCGGCATCGGTGTACTCGCTCAGCTTGACGTCGCGCAGCTGCTGCCAGGTGGGCACGGAGGTCAGCCCTCCTTCTTCTGGGAAGGACCTGACTGGCGGGCGCCCTCGGCGGCCACCTTCTGCCGGGTGTCCTCCTCGCGCTCGCCGAAGTCCCGCCCGGCGGCCTTGAGGGCGCCTTCGAGCCGGCCGCACTCGTCGCGGACGGCGGAGAGGCGGGTCTTCCAGGTGCCGAGGATCTCGTCGAGCGCGGCGGAGGAGTCGAAGCCGGCGGTGGAGCCGGTGACGCCCTCGTTGGCCGTGTCCAGGTCGGTGACCGAGTTCGAGGTGGAGGTCCGCAGCTCGCCCGCGGTGTTTCCGGCGCTGTGCCAGGGGCCGACGTCCGCCTTGAGGTCGCCTCCGCCTCCCCCGTCGGGGGCGGGGAGCCCCGCGAGGCTCATCGCGGCGGGTTGTTCTCCGATGATTTCCTGCCATTTGGCGTTCAGCGCCATCTGTCACCCCCGTGGTGGCCGGATTGCTTCCGCGAACCTAGCAAGAGAGGGGGTGCGGTGCGAAGAAGGGGGCGAGAGGCACCCGTGCGCCTGTCCGTGGCCCCGCCGCTCGATAGTCTTGGCCCCATGTACGGCTACGAGCAGAACCCGGGTGCCCAGCAGCAGTACGCGCCTCCCCAGCAGGGGCAGTACCCGCCGCAGGGCGGCATGCAGGCCGGGATGCAGGGCGGTGTCCCCGGTGGGTACGCCCAGCAGCAGCCCCCGCTCTACCCCGAGCCCTCGCCGCCCTCCCTCGCGGACGCCGTACGCGCCTTCACGACCGGCACCCTGGCCCCCGAGGACTTCCAGCAGATCTTCGCGACCTCCAAGGTCTACTGCCCGCGCGGCGACAACCCCGGCTTCCTGGCCCTGCACAACACCCAGCAGCCGGTCATCCCGATGTTCACCTCGCTCAAGGAGCTGCGGCGGTACGCGGGCAAGGAGTCGAAGTACTTCGTGATCACCGGCGCCGAGGTGATCGACCTGCTGCCGACCGGCTACGGCTTCGTCCTCGACATGGAGGGCGACCACCGCATGGTCTTCGACGCGAAGGCCGTGGAGCAGATGGTCGACTACGCGATGCGGCGGATGTACGGCTGAGCCGTACGGCCGACGGAAGCGCGGACGCGCGCACGCGGCCGCACGGACGTGTACGGGCGGGCCCGGCACCCTTTCGGGGGTCGCCGGGCCCGCCCGTTCCCCGTGCGGCCTACTCCGCCTCCGCCGCGATGAGGTCCGCGTACTGCGAGGCGTCGAGCAGTCCGGCCGGCGCGCCGGTGCCGGACGTCTCGATCTCGATGATCCAGCCGTCGCCGTGCGGGTCGGAGTTGATCAGCTCGGGCTCACCGTCGAGCTCGGGGTTCTTGGCCGTCACCCGGCCGGCGACGGGCGCGTACAGCACGCTCACCGACTTGACCGACTCCACGGTGCCGAACTCCTCCCCCGCCTCGACGTCGCGGCCCATCGCCGTGACGTCCACGAAGACGATGTCGCCGAGCTGCTTCTGCGCGAAGTAGGTGACGCCGACGCGCACGCGCCTGTCGCCCGTCACCTCCACCCACTCGTGGTCCTTCGAGTACTTCAGGTGCTCCGGGTAGTGCGACATGCGGGCTCCTTCAGGGGCCGTCGGGGTGCCGGGAGGTCTGTCCGGCGGAGACAGCGTGCCCGAGTGGCCGGGGGCGCGGGGGCGTGGCTCACTCGGACGGGTGGGCGGCTTTCGGCCGTCCGGACGGGACGCCCGGGAATGACGCGGAACGGTTCCGCGTTCCGGGTGGCAGAAAGTTCAGCGTTCAACTAAAGTGGACGTACAAGGTCGCACCCAAGGAGGTCCGGTCATGCCCGCTGTGACTGTCGAGAACCCGCTCACCCTGCCGCGCGTCGCCGCCCCCGCCGACGCCGTCTCCCGCCCCGTCCTCGCCGTCACCACGGCCCCCCAGGGCTTCGAGGGCGAGGGCTTCCCGGTGCGCCGCGCGTTCGCCGGGATCAACTACCAGTACCTCGACCCGTTCATCATGATGGACCAGATGGGCGAGGTGGAGTACGCGCCCGGAGAGCCCAAGGGCACGCCCTGGCACCCCCACCGCGGCTTCGAGACCGTCACCTACATCATCGACGGGACCTTCGACCACCAGGACTCCAACGGTGGCGGCGGCACCATCACCAACGGTGACACCCAGTGGATGACCGCCGGCTCCGGCCTCCTCCACATCGAGGCCCCGCCGGAGTCCCTCGTCGTCAGCGGCGGCCTCTTCCACGGCCTCCAGCTGTGGGTCAACCTGCCCGCGAGCGACAAGATGATGGCCCCCCGCTACCAGGACATCCGCGGCCGCCAGGTCCAGCTCCTCACCTCCCCCGACGGCGGCGCGCTGCTCCGCGTCATCGCCGGCGAGCTCGACGGCCACGAGGGCCCCGGCATCACCCACACCCCCATCACGATGATCCACGCCACCCTCCGCCCCGGCGCCGAGATCAACCTCCCCTGGCGCGAGGACTTCAACGGCCTCGCGTACGTCCTCGCCGGCCGCGGCACCGTCGGCACCGACCGGCGGCCGATCCACACGGGCCAGACCGCCGTCTTCGGCAAGGGCGGCGCCCTCACCGTCCGCGCCGACGAGAAGCAGGACGGGAACACCCCCGACCTGGAGGTCGTGCTCCTCGGCGGACAGCCCATCCGCGAGCCCATGGCCCACTACGGCCCGTTCGTCATGAACACCCAGGCCGAACTCCGCCAGGCCTTCGAGGACTTCCAGGCGGGCCGCCTCGGCACGATCCCGGCGGTGCACGGGATGGGCGAGTAACGGAGGAGTCGGTACGGGGCGGGGCCGGAGGCCCGGCCCCGTACGGCCCGGGGCGTGCCACGCGCGTGCCCACGCGCGCGTGGCCGTGGGCGTGCGGACCGGGCCACGCGCGTAGCCGTCCGTGCCCCGGCCGCACCCCTGACGGGCTGTCACCCGTACGGCTGTCAGAGCGCGACGACACGCCGACGGGCGTGGTCCGGTGAGGAGGTGCAGACCAGCCGAGCGCCGCTCCTCCCCGAACCCGCCCGCCGGTTCGCCGCCTGGTGCGTCGTCCTGCTGCTCGCCGCCGGGGTCGCCGCCGTCTTCATCTGGCTCTGCGTCCTCTTCAAGACGGCCGTCACCCCCGTCCTCCTCGCGATCCTCGGCGCCGCCCTCCTCGGCCCGCTCCACCGGCGCCTGCTGCGGATGAAGGTGCGCAGGGGCCTCGCCGCGGCGCTCACCGTCGTCGCCGTCCTCGTGGTCGTCGGCGGCGCCACGTACATCGTCGTCGCCGCCCTCGTCGAGACCGGCGACCAGATCATCGCCTCGCTCCGGCAGGCCGCCACCGACATCGCCGACCACCTCGGCGCCGCCGGCACCTCCCTCGACGACATCGCCGGGAACGCCGAGAAACTCCTCAGGGAGTTCGGCGGCACCGCCGCCTCCGGCGTCATCAGCGGCCTCAGCGTCGTCGGCCAGATGCTCGCCACCGGCGTCCTCGCCCTGTTCCTCATCTTCTTCTTCCTCAAGGACTCCGACCGGGCCGCCGGCGCCCTGCGCTCCCTCGCCCCCCGCGGCACCGGCGACCTCGTCGAGGCCATGGCGCGCCGCGCCTTCGAGGCCGTCGAGGGCTTCATGCGCGGCACCACCTTCATCGCCCTCGTCGACGCCGTCCTCATCGGCATCGGCCTGGTCGTCCTCGACGTGCCCGGCGCGGTGGGGCTGGCGGCGCTCGTCTTCGTGACGGCCTACATCCCCTACCTCGGGGCCTTCCTCTCCGGGGCGATCGCCGTCCTCGTCGCCCTCGCCGACCGCGGCTTCGCCATCGCGCTGTGGGTCCTCGGCGTCGTCCTGGCCGTCCAGGTCGTCGAGGGCCACGTCCTCCAGCCCCTCGTCCAGAGCAGGACCGTGCAGATGCACCCGGCGGTGGTGATGCTGGCGATCACCGCGGGGGCGTCCGTCGCGGGCGTCCTGGGCATGCTGCTCGCCGTACCGCTGACGGCGGCGGCGACGGGGATCCTGGGGGTGCTGCGGACGCGGTACGGGGCACCACCGGAGCCCGTGGACGAGGCCTGAGACCTGTCCGACAGGCCTCAGGCCTCAGGCCGCCGCCATCCCACCCGCCTCGAACGAGGCCAGGAGCTGTTCGAGCGCCGCCTGGTCGGGGCCGACGAACGGGTCGGCGTCCGGGGCGGCGGCGATCGTGCCGAGCATCTGCCGCGTCATCCGTACGGCCGGAGGCAGGTGCGTGCACAGCACGATCTCCGGGTTCATCTCCGCCAGCGGGGCGAGCGACGCCCGGTACTTCTCCGCGTCCACCAGGTGCACCCACGGGCTGTCGATCGTCGCCCACAGCAGCTGCGCCCGCCGCAGCTCCTCCGGCTTCAGGTCGCTCGCGTGCCCGCTCTCGGCGAGCTCGGCGCTCGGCATCGGACCGCCGAAGCAGTCGGAGCTGAAGCAGATCCGGGTCCGGTCGTCGTAGAAGCCGACGGTGGCGGGGTTGTCGAAGAGCGGCGGCCGGAAGGCGTGCAGGGTGCGGTCGCCGACGTCGAGGGACTGGCCCGGATTGAGGAAGTACACCCGGTCCATGGGCAGTGCCCGCTCGGTCGTCATGATCCCGAAGCCGAGGAAGGTCGTGACCACGCGCGCGCGTGGGGCCGCGTCGAGCAGGTCGAAGATGCCGCCGGTGTGGTCCCGGTCGGGGTGGGTGAGCCAGATCCAGCGGACGTCGGCCGGGTCCATGACCCCGCCGAGCGCGGCGACGAAGTCGCGGTCCTCGACCGAGAGCCCGGTGTCGACGACGACGGGTTCGGCGGCGGTGAGGACGTAGGCGTTGGCGGGGACGTGCCCGATGCCCGGGACGTCGAGACTGTCGGCGATCACCGTCGTGTCGCTGCCGACCTTGTGGGTGTCCATGGCGCGCTCCGTTGTCCCCCACGCGCGACCGTACGAAACCAGTCTGCGCCCCGTTCCGACCCCGCGCCCGGCTGGGCGCCGTCCGGGCGGGGGCACCGCTCCGGCGGGCGCGGGCCCACAACGGGCTAGCCGCAGCAGCCCCCCTCCGAATCCGGTTCGTTCAGTTCGAACCAGATCGCCTTGCCCTCGCCCCGAGGATCGACCCCCCACGCGTCCGCCAGCATCTCCATCAGGACCAGTCCGCGCCCGCTCGACGCCATCTCGCCCGGGTGTCGCTTGTGCGGCAGTTCGTCGCTCCCGTCGGAGACCTCCACGCGCAGCCGCCGTGCCTTCTCGCCGCACGCCACCTCGGCCACCAGGAGCGCGTCGCCGTCCGTGTGGACGAGGACGTTCGTGACCATCTCGGAGACCATGAGGACGGCCGAGTCGAGCTGGTCCCCGTCGGACCAGTCGTGCAGCAGCTGCCGGACCTGCTCGCGCGCCTCGGCGATGCGTTCCGGTTCGGCCTGGGCGATGGACATGAGGGTGCGGCGGGGGGCCTCGCGCACGGTGCCGGCGGGCCGGCGGGAGAGCAGCAGGACGGCGATGTCGTCCTCACGGCGGTCGGCGAGCGGCCCCGTCGTGTGGTGCGATCCGGGCCCGTGGACGGCCTCCACGAGGACGTCGGCGAGCCCCTCCAGGTCCTCGCCGTCGTGGGACTCCAGCAGCTTCCGTACCCGCTCCCAGCCGCTGTCCAGGTCGTGCCCGCCGGTCTCCAGGAGCCCGTCGGTGCAGATCATGAGCGTCTCGCCGGGATCCAGGGTGAGCCGGGTGGTGGGGTAGTCGGTGTCGGGGTCGATGCCGAGCGGAAGGCCACCGGCCGTGGGCCGGAGCAGAACCGTTCCGTCGTTCATCCGCACCGCCGGATCCGGATGCCCCGCCCGCGCGATGTCGACGGTCCCCGTCTCCAGGTCGACCTCCAGGTAGAGGCAGGTCGCGAAGCGCGGACCGCCGCCGTTCCCGTCCCCGTCGTCCCCGTCCGTGATCCCGTACAGGAAGCGCGAGGCCCGCGAGAGCACCGCGTCCGGCCGGTGGCCCTCGGAGGCGTACGCGCGCAGGGCGATCCGCAGCTGCCCCATCAGCCCGGCCGCCCGCACGTCGTGCCCCTGGACGTCGCCGATGACGAGGGCGATGCGGCCCGGGCCGCGCCCGCCGGTGCGGGAGGTGCCGCCGGGCAGCCGGATCATGTCGTACCAGTCGCCGCCGACCTGGAGCCCGCCGCCGGTCGGCACGTACCGCGCGGCGACCTGGATGCCGGGGATGCCGGGCCCGAGGACCGGCATCATCGTCCGCTGGAGCCCGAGCGACAGCTCGCGCTCGGACTCGGCCACGCCCGCGCGTGCGAGGGCCTGCGCGAGCATCCGCGCCACCGTCGTCAGCACCGACCGCTCGTCGGGCGTGAACGCCACCGGGTGCTTGAAGGCCGCCATCCAGGCGCCCATCGTCCGCCCGGCGACGACGAGCGGCACGAAGGCCCACGACCGGCGCCCGAAGCGCTGCGCGAGCGGCCAGGTCATCGGGAACCGCCGCAGGTACTCCTCCGGCGTCGGCAGGTAGATCGCCCGCCCGGTCCGTACGACCTCCGCCGCCGGATAGTCCGTGTCCAGCGGCATCGACGAGAACGGCCCCTCGTCGCCCTCGCTGTGCCCGTGGTGGCCGATGACCGTCAGCCGGTCGCCCGCCACGCCGAAGACGGCGAGCCCGTCGGGCGAGAAACCGGGCATCGACAGCGAGGCCGCCACCCGCAGCACCTCGGCCGTCGACCGCGCCTCGGCGAGCGCCCGCCCCGCGTCGAGCAGGAAGGCCTCGCGGGAGCGGCGCCAGTCGCCGGTGATCGGGGTGCGGGCGGCGGTGCCGGGCGGCTGCTCGGCGACCTCCTGGAGGGTGCCGACCAGCTGGTAGTCGTTCCCCTCGATCAGCGGCTTCGACCTGCTCCGTACGGTACGGAGCACCCGCCCCTGCTCGTCCATGATCCGCAGCCGGGCCTCGGCGAGGGTGCCCTCGGCGACGGCGAGGTTGACCACCCCGTCGATCTCGTTCCAGTCCACCGGGTGGAAGCGCGACCGCACGGCCGCCTCGCTGAGCCGCACGGGCTCGGCGGGCAGCCCGAGCAGCCGGGCGGCCTCTGCGTCGAGCGAGACGATCCCGGACGCGTTGTCCCAGCGCCACAGGCCGGTCGCGATCGCGGCCAGGACGTCCTCGGTGCGCATTGCCCCACTTTATGAATATCGGACACCAGGTCGCCACCGAGAGTATTCGAAATGCGATCTTGGCCCGGCCGGTACCCTGGGTGGGTCTGCCCGCGTGTCCTGTGACATCTGTGACAGTGCTCACGTCCGGCCGGCGCCCCAGACCCAAGATCCCGAAGACTGGATGAACGACGATGCATCGGTACAGGTCCCACACCTGCGGCGAGCTCCGCGCCTCTGACGTCGGCACCGACGTCCGGCTGAGCGGCTGGCTGCACAATCGGCGCGACCTGGGCGGCATCCTCTTCATCGATCTGCGCGACCACTACGGCATCACGCAGCTCGTCGCCCGGCCCGGCACCCCCGCCGCCGAGGTCCTCGACAAGCTGACCAAGGAGACCGTCGTCCGCGTGGACGGCAAGGTCGTCTCCCGTGGCGCCGACAACGTCAACCCGGAGCTCGCGACCGGCGAGATCGAGATCGAGGCCGCCGAGGTCGAGGTCCTGGGCGCCGCCAAGCAGATCCCCTTCACCATCAACGCCGACGACGGCGTCAACGAGGAGCGGCGCCTGGAGTACCGCTTCCTCGACCTGCGCCGCGAGCGCATGCACCGCAACATCATGCTGCGCTCCGCCGTCATCGCCTCCATCCGCTCCAAGATGGTGGCCCTCGGCTTCAACGAGATGGCGACCCCGATCCTCGCCGCGACCTCCCCCGAGGGCGCCCGCGACTTCGTCGTCCCGTCCCGCCTGAACCCGGGCAAGTTCTACGCGCTGCCGCAGGCGCCGCAGCAGTTCAAGCAGCTGCTGATGATCTCCGGCTTCGACCGGTACTTCCAGATCGCGCCCTGCTTCCGCGACGAGGACGCCCGCGCCGACCGCTCGCCGGGCGAGTTCTACCAGCTCGACGTCGAGATGAGCTTCGTCGAGCAGGAAGACGTCTTCCAGCCGATCGAGAAGCTCATGACGGAGATCTTCGAGGAGTTCGGCGGCGGCCGCCACGTCACCTCCCCCTTCCCGCGCATCCCGTTCCGCGAGTCGATGCTGAAGTACGGCAACGACAAGCCGGACCTGCGCACCGACCTCGAACTCGTCGACATCTCCGACGTCTTCGAGGCCTCCGAGTTCAAGGCCTTCGCCGGCAAGCACGTCCGCGCGCTCGCCGTCCCGAACACCGGCGACCAGCCGCGCAAGTTCTTCGACTCCCTCGGCGACTTCGCGGTCTCCCTCGGCGCGAAGGGCCTGGCCTGGGTCCGCGTCGGCGAGGACAACGCCCTCACCGGCCCCATCGCCAAGTTCCTCACCGAGGAGAACGTCAAGGTCCTCACCGAGCGCCTCGGCCTGAAGCCCGGCCACGCGATCTTCTTCGGCGCCGGCGAGTTCGACGAGGTCTCCAAGATCATGGGCCCGGTCCGGGTCGAGGCCGCCAAGCGCGCCGGCCAGTTCGAGGAGAACGTCTTCCGCTTCGCGTGGATCGTCGACTTCCCGATGTACGAGCGGGACGAGGAGACCGGCAAGATCGACTTCTCGCACAACCCGTTCTCCATGCCGCAGGGCGGCCTCGAGGCCCTGGAGACCCAGGACCCGCTGGACGTCCTCGGCTGGCAGTACGACATCGTCTGCAACGGCATCGAGCTCTCCTCCGGCGCCATCCGGAACCACGAGCCCGAGATCATGTTCAAGGCCTTCGAGATCGCCGGCTACTCCCGCGAGACCGTCGAGTCCGAGTTCGCCGGCATGCTCCGCGCCTTCGAGTACGGCGCCCCCCCGCACGGCGGCATCGCCCCCGGCGTCGACCGCATCGTCATGCTCCTCGCCGACGAGCCCAACATCCGCGAGATCATCGCCTTCCCCCTCAACGGCAACGGCCAGGACCTCCTCATGGGCGCCCCGACCGAGCTCGACGAGTCCCGCCTGCGCGAGCTGAACATCCAGCTCCGCAAGCCCGTCGAGAAGAAGGTCACGGAGGACCGCCCGATCACGGAGTCGGTCCACCCGGAGGCGGGCCGCTAATCGGCTTTCGACACTGGTGGGGCCTGGAACCGTGGATGCGGTTCCGGGCCCCACCGGTGTTTCTCGGCTGCGCGAACGATCAGCGGATCCCGACCGCGCAACCGCAACAGCTCAGCCCTCGTGCGGGTTCTCCCGCGCGGAGGTGAGCTGGCCCAACGTTCGTATGATCGCGTCGAGGTCGTCCCACGCCTGCGCGCAGAAACCCTGGTCCCGCGTGGCCGTCTCGACGCGTTCGTCGAAGGCGGGTGAGGCGGCCGGGTTCGCACCGTCTCCCAGGATGCGCGCCGGAGCGAGAAGCCAGTTTCTCCGGGACGTGTCCACGCGCCACTCCACCTGGGTGGGTGTCGTGCGCACGGCCTCTTCGACGAACTGGAGCTTCGAACTGCTGGGCTCGGCGAACCGCCAACCGACGTAAGGCACTTGAAGATGGCCGAGTTGGGGGTGGCGACTCACACTGAGTTTGAACCATTCCAAAGCCCCAAGACGGCTGATTGTCTTGCCCGCCACCTGAAAACGTGCCGACATGCGTCCGATGCCTTTCTCTTCGTCACCAGAGAGGCCCGTCGTATCCGCCGTTGCCGACGATCAATTTCTTCCCAGGGTTATTCAGTCGAATCGCGCGTTCGTAGTCCCCGTAGGGAATGGGGTCGCTGCTCATTGCTGGGTCGTATACGTACCTACCGTCCGTGTATACGTCATGATAGCGATAATCCGTCACCTTTGAGCCCATATTCTCTGGGATGTTTATGCCGTCGCCTCCCCTGAGCGTGAAGTTGATGATCTTCCCGTTGCCGCTAGAACCCTCGAGTACTCGTTCCGCAATCTCCGAGCAATCGATGTTTCCACCGCGTGGGGCGGACCTCATGGCGTCTACGGCGGCCTGGTCAGGTGGGAACTGAGGATTTGGTTGCCGGAAATCGTACTCACCGCGTTCGTCGGGGCAGGGCGAAAGTCCTAGCGGGTCGCTCCATCTGTGTGGGTTGTGGACGTATGTAGCCGGATTCGGGGCGGGGGTCAGCCCCAGGGGGTCCTGGCTGAGGTAGCGGGACAATTCCGGGTCGTAATAGCGGAAATAGTTGTAATGCAGGCCAGATTCGGGGTCGAAATACTGCCCAGGGAAGCGCAGCGGTGTATATGCCGTGGCGTCGCGGTTCCACGTTGTCGTGCCCCAGAGAGCCGAGCGGGTGCGCCAGGCCACGTCACCCGACTCGGAGACCAGTTCCGTCGGTGAGCCGATCAGGTCGGTGACGATCGCGAAGAAGCGCTCGGCCGTGGAGTCCGGGCCCGTGCGGCGTTCCGTCTGGGCCAGGGGGCGCAGGCCCGCGTGGTCCCAGGTGAGGGTGATGTCCTCGGTCGTCTGCTCGCAGAGAGTGGCGCCGTCCCAGGTGAAGTGGACCGTCTCCAGCGGGGATTGCTTGGATATGCGGCGGCCCAAGGGGTCGTACCCGTAGCGCCACACCGTGCCGTCCGGTGTCGTCACCGCCGTGAGGCGGTCTTCCGCGTCCCACTCGTAGCGCCAGGTGTCCGGCTTCCGTGAGAGGCGGGTCTTCTGGCGGAGGACGATCCGGCCCTGGGCGTCGTGTTCGTAGCGGACGGAACCCGCGCTGGTGATGCGCGTGCCCTGGTAAGCGCGTGCTCCCGTCGACGAGTGGGACGGGTGCGTCGACGGCCAGGACGCCTCCGTCTGGTTGCCGGCGTCGTCGTAGGCGTACCGCTCCGTCCAGTTGTGGGCGTGGACGGCCGTGACACGGCCGGCCGCGTCCAGGTCGAAGCTGCGGGTGCCCGAGAGCGTGTCCGTGATGCCGATGAGGCCGCCGTCCGCGCGGTGCTGGAGGCGGCGGCCCGAACCGCCCGTGACCTCCTGCGCGGTGAGGCGGCCCATGGTGTCGAACGAGAAGTCCAAGGCGGCGAAATCGGCTACCCGACGCGAGACTTCACGGCCGACGGCGTCGTGGGTGAAGGCCAGCGTCCGGCCCGAGGACGTCAGTTCCGTACGGCGGCCCGCCGCGTCGTACGACCATGTGCTCGTCGAACCGCCCGGAGTCGTCTGCCCCGTCCGCACTGCCCGCGTCCAGCGCGACCCCTCCCGGCCCCGGCAGCATCGGCACCATCACGTCGAGGAGCCGCGCGCCGAGGACCGTCCGGTACGTCCACTCCCGCGCCGCGTCTCCGCGCGCGACCGCGAACCGGGCCAGCGCCTCCTCGTCCGAGAACGCGCAGATCCACCGCACCCCGTTGAAGTCCGTGGTCCACAGGCTGTCGTGGTCGTCGAACGGTACGAGGACGGCGGTACGCCGGAATTCGCCGAGCAATCGCGCAAACTCGCGTCGCTTCGTCGCCGCCGCCTCGTCGGCCGGTCGCGGCTCCGGATCCGGCTCCGGTTTTGGCTGTACGGGCGGCACCGCTACGCCTGCCGGTGCGTCTGCCGGTGCGTTCGCCAACTCCGCCAGCCGTGACAGCTGGTGGGGCTCCGGCCTGTCGTCCCCCTGCTCAGTCACTCACGCAGGCTGGCAGGCGAACATTCGCGCGAGCAACGAGGAGTGGCCCACCCTGTCAGGTCGCCGACGCGCAGGCGGCGCAGGTGCCCGGTTCGGGGCCCCGGTAGGCGCGGTCGCAGATGTCGCAGTTCTGGAGGGGGTGCTGGACGCCCGGTTCGGGGGAGCAGAAGGGCGGCAGGGGCGGGAGGTGGGCGATGAGGCGGTGGGCCAGGAGGGCGGCCGGGCGGTGGAGTTGTTCCCGGGGGAGGGCGAAGGTCAGGATCCGGCGTACGGACTCCGGGGTGACCTGGCGTTCCAGCCAGGTGGCGACGCCCGGGGCGAGGTGGTCCACGTCGGTGGCGGAGAGGTACAGGCGCGGGTCGTCACGGCGCAGGTCGATGAGCATCGCGCGTGCCGTCACCAGGAGGTCCGGGGCCGGGTAGGCGGGCTGCGGGACGGCGGGGAGCGCCTTGCGCTGGGGGTCCGGGCGGCGGGCGGGCAGCTCGGGTTTCGCCGGCGGTTCTTCGACGGTCTTCCGGCCCGGCATGTTGTGCGAGACCGTGCGGGTGACCATCCGCCCGTCCGCCAGGCGCTCTCGCGTCCGGCTCAGATAGCCGTGGGCCTCCAGCTCGTTCAGCGCGTCGCTGATCCGCTTCCTCCCCTCCGGGAACTTCCCTTCGAGGGTCTTGATGCTGACGCAGGACCCGGTGGGCAGCGACTGGATGTGCGCGGCGAGGCCGATGGCGGTCAACGACAGCTCGGCGTGCTGGGCGAGGTGGTTGCCGATCACCGTGAAGCGGCGGATGTGGCGGCCGTTGTCGTGCATGACGCCTCCGGGACGGGCGCATGTACGCGCCTTGGGGTGGGTTTTCGCGCCGTTACGGGACGAGGCGGAGGTGCGCGCGCTAGTGTTCCGAGTACCCATCAGGAAGTGGTCCTTCCATGGTGGTCAGGCCCTCGTCCTGGGATTGCCCTCCCGGCGAGGGCCGACGCATGTCTGTTGGCATATGCCGGTCGAGCCGAGCGTAAAGCAGGCAACCCCTCCCGAATCCAGCCCAGTTGGCGTCATTCACTCGCATGAGTGAGCCTTCGACGTGGGAGGGAAAGGGTGGGGTTTGGTGGGGGTTCTTTCTCTCGGCTCGTTGCTTTGGAAGACGTCCCGCCCAGCCGAACGCCGCATTCCCGGAGTTCGGCTGAGTGGGCCGTTTCCGCAGGTCAGAGTTGCGGTAGATCGATTTCTGCCCATACGGTCTTTCGGGGCGAAGGGCCGGTCTCCACGCCCCACCGGTCCGCCAACGCCTCGACGAGCAGCAGCCCGCGCCCGGAGTCCCCGTCAGGGGCTGGGCGTTGGACGCGGGGAAGGTCCTCGCCCCGGGTGTCCGTCACCTCGATCCGGAGAGCGTCCTCCCGGGTGAGAAGCCCGAGCCGGAAGCTCCGGCCGGCGACCCGGCCGTGCGTCGCCGCGTTCGCCGCGAGCTCCGCGACGACGTGGGTGGCGGTCTCGGCCACGCCGTAAGGAACCTCGTGATCCCGCATCCACTCGACGGCGAGCAGCCGGGCGAGCCGGGCCCCGCGGGGCGTGGGTGACAGGAGCACGCTGAAGTGACGTGCAGGGAAAAGGAGTTGGGTGGTGTTCTGCTGATTCACATCACCGAGCGTGGCCGCCCCTGGCTACCGTGAACAGTGACGACTCCGATGCGTAGGGTCACTGTCCGGGGCTTGTCCACTGCTGTCCGGCCTGTCCGGAGGCCTGCGGAGGGTAGGGGTGTCGCGCCATGAAACGGGGCCAGGGAAGGGTGCGGTATGTCGGTGGACGACGGCGTGCGGAAGCTCAAGAGCGAGGCGGACGAGCCGGGGTGGGAGGTCGACCCGGACGACGACTGGGGACTGGCCGTCATCGCCACCGTGGGACGGCAGTTGAGACTGCGGAGGGAAGCGGTGGGGATGCGGGCCGTGGACTTCGGGATCGCGGTCGGCTACGGCGAGGACCTCGTCTACAAGATCGAGGGCGGGAAGCGGATCCCCCGGCCCGAGTATCTGGACAAGGCCGACGAGGTCCTGGACGCGGGTGGGCTGATCGCGGCGATGAAGGACGACGTCGCGAAGGTGCGGTACCCGAAGAAGGTCCGAGCCTTGGCGAAGATGGAGGCCACGGCGGTCGAGATCGGGGTGTACGAGTGCAACATCATCGCCGGCCTGTTGCAGACCTCGGAACACGCCCGGGCCGCCATCGAGGCGGCGCAGCCTCCGTACTCGCAGAGCGATGTGGAGCGGATGGTGGCCGCTCGGGTGGCCCGGCAGTCCGTCTTCGAGCGGGATCCCGCCCCCGCGATCGGTTTCGTGCTGGAAGAGGCTCCGCTGAGGCGCCCTCTCGGAGGCACAATGGCGTGGCGGAGGCAGCTCGAACGTCTGCTGGAGGTGGGCCGTTTGCGTAATGTCACGCTTCAGGTGATGCCGATGCACTGCGAGGTGCACTCCGGTCTGGACGGCAGGATCGAACTGCTGAAATTCGCGGACGGTACGGCGGTGGGGCGCTCCGACGGTGCGTTCGGCGGGCGTCCGGTGACCGACCTCAAGCAGCTCCGCATCCTTGAGCTGCGATATGGCACCATCCGGGCGCAGGCACTCCCGCCACGGGAGTCGCTGGCCCTCATCGAGCAACTGCTGGGAGAAACATGATTCGCAAGGCCTCTGCCAGGGACGCTTCCGAACTGGCGTGGTTCAAGAGCAGCTACAGCGGTGGCAACGATGGCGAGTCCTGCGTCGAGGTGGCCGCCACCCCCGCCACCGTCCACGTCCGCGACTCCAAGAACATCGGCGGCCCGCAGCTCGCGCTCACGCCCGGCGCGTGGGCCGGGTTCGTCTCGTACGCCGTCGTCGGCGGCTGACGGACGCGGGAACCCGCAGCCCGCTCTCACGCGGGCTGCGGGGGCGCGGGCGATGTCCTCGACGCGCGGCCCCAGCAGGCGGGCTCGTCAGTTCTCGTCAGAGAAGTGGTGCATGACGATCCAGTGGTCGTACTCCTCGTCGGACACCGCGCACATGGTCTGCCCGTCCACGGAGACGGTCAGGAACTCCGGGTCGCCGGTGGCGGCCAGGATGCGGGAGGGGAGGTTGGTGCCGATGGGGTCCTTGACGCGGATCCAGCCGATGTCGTGGGAGCCGGGGCCGGGGGCCAGCATGCAGAACTCGCCGGCCGGGTCCGTGAGGTGGGCGGAGGTCGTCAGGGAGTTCCACTGGCGGTCGAGTTCGGCCGCGGCGTCGGGCAGGTCACGGCTGACCGAGACCGTCGGTTTGACCTCGTAGCCGGCGAAGGCGCGGTGGGCACGGGGGACGTCGGGGAGGTGGGAGGCACGGTCGAGGTCCAGGACGCGGAGGCCGCTCGCTTCGAGCTTGCGGTGCCAGTCGGGGGCCGGGTGGGAGACGAGGACGTCCCCTGCGCGGAGTCGGTCGAGCGGGCCGCCGGACAGGAGGACGGCGGCGCTGTGCGGGGGGTCGAGGGACTCCAGGGGCTGCCGGTACTTCTCGATGCGGTCGAGGACGAGCGTGTTTTCCGGTCCCGCCGTGTCCTGGTCGCGCTCCAGGACGAAGACCTGCCCGACGCGGGCGGTGCCCCCGACGCAGCGGACGATGCAGAGGCCTCCGTCGGCGGCCTCGCCCGGTCCCACGACCTCGTAGACCTGGAGCCTGCTGAAGAGGGCGGGGTTCTCGGAGGCAGGCACGTGGCCCTCCCGGGTCGGTGTCTCGGCTGCGGTCGGGAACAGGCTGGTGCCAGGCCGCGCGGGCTCGCAAGGCCGGCTCCCCGGGTGCGTCACGTTCCGGCCCCGTGCGCGGCCGGAGAAGTTTTTTCCGACGGCTGTCACACATCCCGTCCGGGGTCCGTCAGTGCAGTGTCCGGCTCGGTCGAGGCGGATACGGAAGAGGCAGCTGAAGGAGCCCGAGATGTTCGCCGAGATGTCCACCACCGCCATCGTCGTCACCGCCGTCGCCGCGTTCATGGCGGGGTTCTCCGGGGCGTCGATCTTCTTCAAGGCGAAGTTCACCGTCGAGCCGCTGGCCCAGTACGGGGTGCCGCGGGCCGCGTGGAACTGGCTGGGGGCGGCGAAGGTGGCCGGGGCGGTCGGGCTCGTCGTCGGCTTCTACGTCCCGGTGATCGGGACGCTCGCCGCGATCGGGCTGATCCTGTACTTCACCGGGGCCGTGATCACCGTGCTGCGGGCCCGTGCGTACGCCCACGCTCCCTTCCCGGTCGTCTACATGGCGCCCGCCGTCGCCGCCCTCGCCCTGACCTGGTGATGCGGGCAGCGAGAAGGCCGCCGGCCCCCTGCGAGCAGGGGACGGCGGCCTTCTTCGTGCGTCAGGGCGTCAGGGCGTCAGGGCGTCAGGACGTCAGTCCTTCTTCGGGTCCTCCAGGCGCGGGAACAGCACCGCGCCCTTCGTCACCGTCGCGCCGGCCGGGAGCAGGCCCCACGTCCCGGAGGACTGCACCGGCTGGTCGGCCAGGGCGCCCAGGGAGGCCTCGGCGCCGAGGGACTCCCAGAGGGCCTGGGAGGTCTCCGGCATGATCGGGTTCAGCAGGACCGCCACCGCGCGGAGCGACTCCGCGGCCGTGTAGAGGATCGTCGCCAGGCGGGCCTTGCCCTCCGGCGAGTCGTCCTTGGCGACCTTCCACGGCTCCTGCTCCGTGATGTAGCCGTTGACCTGCTTCACGAAGTCGAAGATCGCCAGGATGCCGCCCTGGAAGTCCAGCTCCTCGCCGATCTTCGCGTCGGCCGTCGCGACGGCCTTGGCGAGGCCCTCGTGGATCGCCTTCTCCGCGTCGCCGTCGGCCGTCGAGGCCGGCAGCTCGCCGCCGAAGTACTTGCCGACCATCGCCGCCACGCGCGAGGCGAGGTTGCCGTAGTCGTTCGCCAGCTCGCTCGTGTAGCGGGCGGTGAAGTCCTCCCACGAGAACGAGCCGTCCGAACCGAACGCGATCGCCCGCAGGAAGTACCAGCGGTACGCGTCCACGCCGAAGTGAGAGGTCAGGTCCTGCGGCTTGATGCCCGTCAGGTTCGACTTCGACATCTTCTCGCCGCCGACCATCAGCCAGCCGTTGGCCGCGACCCGGCCGGGAACCGGCAGGCCCTGCGCCATCAGCATCGCCGGCCAGATCACCGCGTGGAAGCGCAGGATGTCCTTGCCGACGAGGTGCGTGTTCGCCGGGAACGTCTCCTCGAACTTCGCCGGGTTCTCGTTGTAGCCGACCGCCGTCGCGTAGTTCAGGAGCGCGTCGACCCACACGTAGATGACGTGCTTCTCGTCCCACGGGATCGGGATGCCCCAGTCGAACGTCGACCGCGAGATCGACAGGTCCTGCAGGCCCTGCTTGACGAAGTTCACGACCTCGTTGCGCGCCGACTCCGGCTGGATGAAGCCCGGGTTCGCCTCGTAGAACTCCAGGAGCTTCGGGCCGTACTCGCTGAGCTTGAAGAAGTAGTTCTCCTCCTTGAGGATCTCCACCGGCTTCTTGTGGATCGGGCACAGCTTCGTGCCGTCCTCGGCCTCGATGAGGTCGCCCGGGAGCTTGTACTCCTCACAGCCCACGCAGTACGGGCCCTCGTACCCGCCCTTGTAGATCTCGCCCTTGTCGTACAGGTCCTGCACGAACTCCTGCACGCGGTCGGTGTGACGCTTCTGCGTGGTGCGGATGAAGTCGTCGTTCGCGATGTTCAGGTGCTCCCAGAGGGGCTTCCAGGCCTCCTCGACGAGCTTGTCGCACCACTCCTGCGGCGTGACGTTGTTCGCCTCCGCGGTGCGCATGATCTTCTGACCGTGCTCGTCCGTGCCGGTGAGGTACCACACCTTCTCGCCGCGCTGACGGTGCCAGCGCGTGAGCACGTCGCCTGCGACGGTCGTATAGGCGTGGCCCAGGTGAGGAGCGTCGTTGACGTAGTAAATGGGGGTCGTGACGTAGAACGCCTTCGCCCCCTGCTTCTCGGATCCAGTGGCCGCCATGGTCGAAATCCTAACGGGCGGATGTAGATCCCCTCACATCAGTAAACCCGGGGCTGTGGATGATGAGCGCCATGCGTGTACTCGTAGCAGAGGACGAGCGGGACCTCGCCGCACTCGTCGCCACCGGCCTGCGGCGGGCCGGGTTCGCCGTCGACACCGTCCACGCGGGGGACGACGCCCTGGAGCGGATCGGTCTGTACGCGTACGACGTGCTCGTCCTCGACCGGGACCTGCCCCGTGTACACGGTGACGACGTGGCCCGGCGGCTCGTCGCCGCCGGATCGCCCACGCGGATCCTCATGCTCACCGCCTCCGCCGCCGTCGAGGACCGCGTCGAGGGCCTCGACCTCGGCGCCGACGACTACCTCGGCAAGCCCTTCGACTTCCCCGAGCTGGTCTCCCGCGTCCGCGCGCTCCGGCGGCGCTCCGCCCGGCCCGCCCTGCCGCCCCTCCTCGAACGCGACGGGCTCGTCGTGGACACCGTCCGGCGGACCGCCGTCCGCGACGGGCGGGACCTCGACCTCTCCCCCAAGGAGTTCTCCGTCCTCCAGATCCTCCTGGAGGCCGACGGTGCCGTCGTCTCCGCCGAGGAGCTCCTCGAACGCGCCTGGGACGCCCACGCCGACCCCTTCACCGGGGCCGTGCGCGTCTGCATGAGCAAGCTGCGGGCGAAGCTCGGGGAGCCGGGGCTCGTCCGGACCGTGCAGGGCGTGGGGTACGTGCTGTGAGCCGCCCCGGGCTTCTCGGGGCCGGGTCCACCATCCGTACCCGTATCGCGCTCGTCTACGGAGGCGTCTTCCTCGTCCTCGGAGCCGTCCTGCTGCTCCTGGTGAACCTGCTGGTCAGGGCCGGTACGGACGCCGATGCCGAGGCGATCGTGGCGGGGGCGGACGACGTCGCCGTCGTCGAGGCGTACCGGATCGGCGACGACGTCAGCCGGGCCGCCGGCGAGCAGATGCTCATGTGGTCCTGCATGGCGCTGCTGGTGGTGGCCTGCGGCGCGGTGGTGGTGGGGTGGTGGACCGCCGGGCGGGTGCTGCGGCCCGTTCACGAGATGACCGCTCGGGCCCGGCGGCTCTCCGGGCTCGACGAGAGGCTCGACGTGCGGGGGCCCGACGACGAGCTCAAGGAGCTCGGCGACACGGTGGACGCGCTGCTCGGACGCCTTGAGGCCGCCTTCGACAGCCAGCGCCGGTTCATCGCCAACGCCTCCCACGAGCTCCGCACCCCGCTCGCCACCCAGCGCGCCGCCATCCAGGTGGGTCTCGACGACAACTGCGACGTGCGACAGGTCCTGCTCGACAGCAACCTTCGCAGCGAACGCCTCATCGACGGGCTCCTGCTCCTCGCGCGGAGCGAGCGCGGGCTCGCCGAACGGGAGGACGTGCGGTTCGGCGACGTCGTCGAGGAGGAGTACGCGCACGCGTGCGTGCGGGGAGACGGCGGTGTCGTACGGGGGAGCCGGGTGCTGCTCGCCCAGCTCGTACGGAACCTCGTCGCGAACGCGGTCGCCTACAACGTGCCGGGGGGCGAGGTCCGCGTACGGGTCGAGGCGCCCGGGGTCCTGACCGTCGTCAACACCGGGCCGGTCGTCCCGCCGGACGACGTCGACGGGCTCTTCGAACCCTTCCGGCGGGGGGAGGGGCGGGACCGGATGGGGCCCGGCGCGGGGCTCGGGCTCTCCATCGTGCGGTCCATCGCCCTCGCGCACGGGGGCGCCGTGCGGGCCGTCGCCCGGAGCGCCGGGGACGGGGGCGGGCTGGTGGTGACGGTGACCCTGCCGGTCACCGCCACCCCCGCCGTCGGCTCCTAGAACTCCAGGTCGGCGAGCAGGCCCCGGTAGAAGGCCGTGTGCGCCGTCTCGACGGGGGTCACGCCCGCGAAGTACGTCGCCGTACGGGGCGTGCCGTCGAGCTTCCGGAGGAAGTCGAAGGCCTTGTTGTCCTCCTCGCCCCAGACCACGAACCGCCAGTGCAGCGGACGGTCCGCCGCCTCGGCGAGCGCCTGCGTCGCGGCCGTCTTCGACTCCGGGGCGCCGTCCGTCTGGAACACGACGAGCGCCGGGCGGGCCGGGTCGTTCTTCTCGTGGTGGGCCAGGACCTCTTCGACGGCCCGGTGGTAGTTCGTACGGCCCAGGCGGCCCAGCGTGCCGTTGATCTCGTCGACGCGGGTGGGGGTGAGCTCGGCGGGGGTCAGGTCGACCGTGCCGTCGATGTCCGTCGAGAAGAACACCGTCGTGACGGTGGCCTCCTCGTCGAGGTGCGCCGCCAGCGCGGTGACCTGCTCCGCGAGCCGCTGCACGGAACCGTCCTTGAAGTACCCGCGCATCGACCCCGACCGGTCCACGACCAGGTACACGGCTGCCCGCGCCCCCGTCAGCCCCTGCTTCTTCAGCTGCGCCCCGGCCGCCTTGTACGCGTCCGCGAGGTGCGGGGCGGCGGCCTTGAGGGAGGAGAGGGAGAGGGCGGGGGTGAGGGCGACCTGGTCGGCCTGGTCGTCTGCCGGGGCCTCGTCTGCCGGGGCCTCGTCTACCGGGGCCTCGTCGGCGGGGGCTTCGGGGGCCGGGGGCGTGTCCGCCGGGGCCTCGTCGGCCTGGGCCTCCGGCTCGGGGGCGGCGTCGGCCTCCGGCTCCGCCGCCGGGGCGGTTGCCTCGGCCTGCGGCTCGTCGGCGGCGCCCGCCCCGGGCTCGGTGGCCTCGGCGGCGGGCTCGGCCGCTTCCTGCTCCTCCGGAGCGGGCTCGGGTGCGTCGGCGTTCGCGACGACGTCGGCGGCGGGCTCGGCCACCTCCTGCTCCTCCGGAGCGGGCTCGGGTGCGTCGGCGTCCGCGACGACGTCGGCGACGGGCTCCGCCGCCTCCTGCTCCTCCGGAGCGGGCTCGGGTGCGTCGGCGTCCGCGACGACGTCGGCGACGGGCTCGGCCGCCTCCTGCTCCTCCGGAGCGGGCTCGGGTGCGTCGGCGTTCGCGACGACGTCGGCGGCGGGCTCGGCCGCCTCCTGCTCCTCCGGAGCGGGCTCGGGTGCGTTGGCGTTCGCGACGACGTCGGCGGCGGGCTCGGCCGCTTCCTGCTCCTCCGGAGCGGGCTCGGGTGCGTTGGCGTTCGCGACGACGTCGGCGGCGGGCTCGGCCGCTTCCTGCTTCTCCGGAGCGGGCTCGGGTGAGTCGGCGTTCGCGACGACGTCGGCGGCGGGCTCGGCCGCCTCCTGCTCCTCCGGAGCGGCTTCGGACGCGTCCGCGTCCACGACGGCGGCCGTCTCCGGCTCCGCCGCGACGACGGCCTCGGCCTGCGGCCCGTCCGCAGCGTCCGCCTCCGGCTCCGCCGCCTCGGCGGCGGGCTCCGCAGCGGCAGCCTTCGGCTCCTCGGCGTCCCGCGCCGTCGGCGCGTCCACCACGGCCTCGGCGGGAGCCTCCGGCTCCTCGGCCGGAGCCGCAGGCGTCACCTCGGCCTCAGCCGTCCGGGCCTTGGGGATCTGCGGGTTGTCGAAGGCCGCAGCGACCAGGTCGTCCGCCGCCCGGCGCGCAGCCGCTTCCGAGGCGACCGGGGCGGCCGGGGCCTCCGGGGCGGCCGGGGTCGCCTCGGGAGCGGGGGCCTCCTCAGCCGCAGGGGTCTCCACCGCACCCGGGGTCTCCACCGAAGCCGAAGCGGTAGCCGCAACCGCAGCCGCAGGCTCCGGCGCAGTGGCCGTTTCCGGGGTCTCACGCGTCTGGGGCGGGACGGAGGTTGCCGGGGATTCCTCGCGGTCCCGGCCGAAGACCTTGCGCAGCATGCTCCGAATACCCATGGGCGAACCCTTTCGCATGAGTGAGGGGTGCAGTGTGAATGTCCGTACTGGGGGTTTCGGGACGTTTCATCCCTGGCCAGGGCGGACACGTAAGGTTAGCGGCCACCCCCTCCCCTTCCGATGACCCGGTCGGCCCCGGTCGTCGTGCATTCACGCGGCGTTCACTCCGGCGCCGCCCCGGTGCGGATCTACGCCCATAGCATTGCTCTCGTCGAGGAGCCCGGGAGTCACTCCACCCCCAGGCCCTCCCTGAATCTGACGAACTGCTCCTCCGGGTCGCCCGTGTACGCCCACGGCACCCACGCCGCCCGGGTGCCGAGCAGGCTCATCAGCTCCCGCGCGATCTCCACCTGGCCCGCGTAGCAGGCCGCGTGCGCGAGGAAGTTGAGGTCGCCGATCTCCTCCGGGGCCACCGGCTGCCCCGGTTCCCGCTCGCCGATCCAGCGGGCGTGGGTGCGGCGCAGCTCGGTCACCGCCAGTTCGTGCTTCCAGTGCTGGTCGAAGCCGCGGACCGGGCCCCGGCCGAGCGCCCCGTCGGCGATGTAGCGGTACTCCTCGACGCGGGCCACCTGCACCAGGACCGGCAGGGGGGAGCCGGGCGGCGCCACGCCGGCCGCGTCGCGGGCGAAGTCGTACATGCTGCCGTGCGTGCCGTGCCACCGCGCGGACCAGTAGCGGAGGACCTGGATGTGTCCCTCGGTGTTGTACGGGTCGCGGCGCCGCAACTCGTCGAACCAGTGCCGCAGTTCGCGGCGCGGCACCCCGCCCTCGTACAGCCTGGCCACCGAGAGCATCGACACCCAGGGCATCGGGTCCTCCGGCGCGGCCTCGGCGGCGCCCCGGCAGGCGTCGACGGCCGCGTCGATCCGGCCCCGTTCGATGGTCGCGCCCCGGCCGGCCGCGATGGCCGCGTCGAAGACCCGTACCACCTCGGTCGCGGCCCGCAGGACGGCGGCGTCGGGGTTGCCGGGCTCGGCGGCCCGCCAGGTCTCGACGGTGGAGCTGCCGGCGGCGGCGTGCGAGAGGAGCCGCAGCCGGTGGGTGCGGCGCGCCCAGTGCGTGCCGGTGGCGGCGAGCAGGTCCCGTACGCCCTGCCAGCGGCCGATGACGATGTCGTGGCGCGCCTCGGTCAGCGCCCGGTCCCCGAAGTCCGGGTCGAAGTCGGGTGCGAAGCGCTCCGGGCGCGCCGGGCGCAAGGAGCGTCGGCGTACGGCCATCGGGGGCCTCCTTCGGGTTCGGCTGCCGTGGGGAGAGGTCGCCGCGTCGGAAGTCGACGCGTCCGTACGGGCGCGGTCAGAAGTCCGTCGCGTAGTTCTTGTCGCGGGCTCCCGTACGCGGGCGCGTGGCCGGGGCCGAGCCCGCCGCCGCCTCCAGGGCGCGGACGGCGTCCAGGCGGGCCGGGCGGTAGTAGTCGCTGCCCTTGCGCCAGTACACGAGCAGCGGGACGACGCCGAGGAGCAGTCCGCCGAGGCCGATGGTGACGGCGGTCGCGGAAAGGGTGCTGAGCGATTCGGCGAAGGCCCAGAGCATGAACGCGGAGCCGAGCATCGGCCACAGCCCGCCGAGGACGAAGTTCGGTACGGAGCGGAACAGGACCGACTTGTACGCGACGATCGCGGCGATGCCCGCGAGGCCGTAGTAGAAGGCGATCTGGAGGCCGATCGCGGCGACGGCGTCGCTGAGGATGCGCTGCACGGAGCCGGCGGCCGCGGCCGCGGCGAACATCAGGAGGGCGGCGCCGCCGACGGCGGCGACCGCGACCCACGGGGTGTTCCAGCGGCGGTGCACGAGGCCGAGCGCGGCGGGCAGGGTCCGGTCGCGGCCCATCGCGAAGAGCGAGCGGGTGACCTGGAGGAGGGTGGTCTCCAGGGTGGCGACGGTGGACAGGAGGACGGCCGCGACGAGCAGTTTGCCGCCGACGCCCGGCCAGATCTCCTGGCCGAGGACGGCGAGGACGTTGGGTCCGGCGGCGCGGATCTCCTCGGCGCTCAGCAGGACGTTGACGGCGACGGTGAAGGCCTCGAAGAGGAGGAAGACGAAGCCGACGCCGACGAGCGCGGCGAGTCCGGCGGTGCGGCGGCTGTCGCGGGTCTCCTCGCTGAGGTTGCTGGTGACGTCCCAGCCCCAGTAGTAGAACGCGGCGATCAGCGCCCCGGCGGCGAAGGTGTCCGGCCCGTGGAAGTGGTCGAGGGCGAACCAGGACCAGTCGAAGGCGGTCGCCCGGCCCCGGTGCGCGACGGCGGCCAGGACGAAGCCGAGCAGGATCAGCATCTCGACGCCGGACATCACGAGTTGCGCCCGTACAGTGAGCCGGGCGCCGCCCAGGACGACGAGCAGCATCATCAGGAACCAGCCGGCGCCGACGGCCGCCGCGAGCGGGGTCGAGTCGGCGAGCCCGGGGCTGATCAGCGAGAGCGTGAGGGTGCCGGCGGGCAGCGAGCCGGCCACCATGAACACGGTGGCGGCGAAGACGAGGGCCCAGCCGGAGAGGAAGCCGAGGAAGGGGTGGAGGGTGCGGCCCACCCAGGAGTATCCGGCGCCGGCGTTGACGTCGATCCGGCCGAGGCGGGCGTACGCGAGGACGATGCCGAGCATCGGTATCGCGCAGTAGAGCAGGGCGGCGGGTCCGGCGAGGCCGACCGCGCCGAAGAGGACGGCGGTGGTCGCGGCCAGCGAATAGGCGGGGGCGCTGCCGGCGACGGCCATCACGATCGTGTCGAAGGTGCCGAGGACGTTGGGCTGGAGACCTCTGTTCGTGGTGGTGCGCATGGCGGGTCCTCGGGGAGCGGGGAGGCTGAGGCGGGGCGAGGCGGGGCAGGGCACGGCTGAGTGGCGTGCTCGCCGGGCCGGTTGCCGGCGGCGGCGGGCGCGGATCACGGGTGAATCGAGCGCATCGTAGTCGCCCGGGTGGATTCCGGTAACGGCGGTGGGGAAGGTTCCGTTCCGTGACCGCCGGTAAGTCCTCCCGTGCGCCCCCGGAACGGGGTTTACCGCAGGTCGGGACCGGCGATGGCGCGGGCCGCGCCGACCTCCCGGCGGAGCGGTGCCAGGACTCCGTTCTCGTCGCCGGGGAGCTCCGCGCGGACCTCCACGAGCGTGTCGGTGCCGCGCAGTCCGTCCGCGAGCTCCCTCAACTCCCGCTCGACGGCGGCGACCTCCGCCGGATCGGGCGCGGCGGCACCGTGGTCGACCCGGATCCTGGCCGCGGTCGTCGAGTCCACGATCCGCTCCACGGCGACGACGAGCGGCCACCAGGCGGCGGCGCGGGGGCCGGTGGGCGGCGGTTCGGTCAGGGCCCGCTGGAACTCGGAGCGGACGGTGGACAGATCGCGGTAGAGCTTCCGCCGCGCCCGCAGCCTGCCGCCGTGGTCCTCCTCGCCCCCGAAGGCCTGCCGCACGTACGCGGCGGTGTCGGCGACCGCGTCCGCGAGCCGGTCGCCGACCCGGGAGTGCCAGGACTCGGGCCAGAGCAGATAGCCGGCGACCAGGGCGATCCCGCAGCCGATGAGCGAGTCGTACAGGCGGGGCAGGACGAGGTCGAAGCCCTGGTGGTTGAGGATGTCGGAGAGCAGCAGGATCACCGGGGTGATGGCCGCGGTCTGGAAGGCGTACCCCTTCGCGGAGGAGGCGGGGATCAGCGCCGCGAGCACGGCCATCACCGGAACGTCCCACCAGCCCCGGGGCACTTCGGCGAGGACGAGGGCGGCGAGGACGATTCCGGCGGCGGTGCCGGCGGCGCGCAGCACGGCCCGGGAGAAGACCGAGCCGAAGTCGGGCTTCATGACGAACGTGACGGTGAGCGCGACCCAGTACGAGCGGGGGACGGGGACGAGGGACACCAGGGCCTGGGCGAGGCCGATGCAGAGCGCGAGCCGCAGGCCGTACCGCCAGGACGCCTCCGAGAACAGGACGGCGCGGGCGGCCCGGCGGGCGCGGACGCGGAGCGCGGCGGGCCGCCCGAGCCGGTCGTCGACGTTGTACACGTCGGGGTCGGCCTTGTGCACGACGGCCGCCGCGTGCCGCAGGGCGTGGTCCACGGCCTTCTCGGCGGGCCGCTCGGGCGTCGGCAGGGCGAGTACGGGCGCCCCGGTGCGCCCCTCCTCGACGGCGTCGGCGAGCTCCCGCACGGCCGCCGGGATCTCGGGCGGCAGCGGGCCGAAGAGCTGGGCCCGCAGATGGGCGGCGGGCGCGGCCTCGACGAGCGGGATGACGACGTTCAGCTGGGCGAGGATCCGCACCAGGGAGCCCGCCCGGCCGTGCTGGCGGGCCCTTCGCGCGAGCACCAGGTCGTACGACTGGTTGAGCGAGGCGGTGACGGCCTGCCGCTTCTCGTCGTACGCGGCCGTCCCGGTGGCCTCGTACAGCTCGGCGACGGCCCGGTAGGTCCCGGCGACGGCCTCCCGCTCGGGCGCGGCCCGCCGCACCGGCCAGCCGAGGAGGGTGAGGACGAGGACGAACAGGCCGCCGAGGGTGAGGAGGAGGGGCGCCTTCCACCAGGGGTGGGGCATGGGCAGACCGGCCCCGACGACGGCGTTGAGCAGCAGGAGGAGCCCCGAGACGGAGGCGACCGCGCCGATCGAGGAGATCATCCCGGAGACCAGGGCGACGAGGGTGACGACGGCGACGGCGATCCAGCCCTCCCCGAAGACCAGCGTCCCCAGGGTGACCCCGAGCGCCCCGAACAGCTGCGGCACCGCGATGTTGAAGACCCGCATCCGGTAGGCGTCGGCGGTGTCCCCGATGACCCCGGAGAGCGCCCCCATGGACACGAGCGCCCCGTACGCCGGCTTCCCGGCGGCCAGCCCCACGGCCAGCGGCACGGACATCGCGACCGCCGCCCGGACGACGGCCGCCCACGGGACCGGCGCGGGCGCGGGCCTCAGCCCGGCGGTCAGCCATGCGGGCGGTGCGATCCGTGCGGGTCCCGCGCTCCGTGCCGTGCGACGTGCCATGCGACCAACGTACGACGCCGCCGCCGGGGGCCCGGGCAGGTGTCAGTTGCGGTACGCCTCGACCTCGGCGGCCGGGCGGAGGGCGGCCGTGTCCGGATCCTCGCCGAACTCGGCTTTCGCGCGGCGCTGGCGCAGCAGGTCCCAGCACTGGTCCAGGCGCACTTCGAGCTCGGCGAGGCGGGCGCGTTCCTCGGGGAGGAGGCCGCCGGTGCCCGCGCGTCGCCGCAGGGCGCGCTCCTCCTCGACGAGGGCGCCGATGTCGTCAAGGATCTCCTCGTTGTCCATGCATTCCAGCGTGGGGGATCAGCGCTGGCTCCGCAGGTCGAGGTCGGCGAGGACGGCCCGGTGGTCGGAGCCGGGGAGGGCGGGGAAGCGGACGGCGGCGACGGAGAAGTGGTCGCTGACCAGGACGTGGTCGATCTGGACGTACGGCGGCAGGGGGCCTTCCGTGGGCCAGGTCGGGGTGCGGCTGGTGCGTGCCGTCCGGGCGGCGTCCTGGACGTGGCCCGCGCGGAGGACGGCGCGGAAGGCGTGGTGGTCCTGGGAGGCGTTGAAGTCCCCGGCGAGCAGGAGCGGGGTGGTGGTCGGGCGCTCGGCGGCCGCCTTCCTGAGACGGCCGAGTTCCCTCTCCCACACGTCCACCTGGCCCGGCAGCGGCGGCATCGGGTGGGCGAGCTGGACGCGGACGGCCCGGCCGGCGATCTCGGCCGTGGCGCCCGGCATCCCCATCACCGCCGGGATCACCCCCTCGTCGCTCAGCGGGTAGGCGCTGAGCAGGACCGAGCCGGCGGAGCCGCCGGAGTCGACCGAGGCGTGGTGGGGGAGCTCGGCGGTGAAGGTGCTGGTGAGGGCGTGTCCGCAGACGTGGTCGCACTCGGAGACGAACACCAGCTGGGGGCGTTCGCGGCGGATCGTGCCGATCAGCGACTCGGTGGCCTGGCCGAACTCGACGTTGGCGGCGAGGACGCGGACCCGGGCGAGCGGCAGGCCGCCGTAGGCGGTGACGGTCTGCGGCATGTACGGCAGGGCGCTCCAGGCGGTCGCGACGAGTACGACGACGGCCGTGAAGGCGAGGGCGCGGCGGCGGGCGAGGGCGGCGAGCAGCACCCCGAGGGCGGCGGGGACGCTGAGCCAGGGGAGGAAGGAGAGCAGCTGCGGGACGGGCGTGACCGCGTCCGTGTCGAGGGCTCGGCAGCCCGCGACCACGGCGGGCACGAGCAGGAGCAGCCCCGCGGCCCAGGCGGTGAGGCGGTGCCTGGGCCGCAGGGGAGGCGCTTCGGGTGCCGCGGAAGCGGGGGCGGGTTCTTGAGGGGCGGGTTCTTCCGGGGCGGGGGCTCGGTCCACGCGCCTCAGTGTCGCAGCGCCTGCGAGATCTCCGCCTTCGTCGTGCCCGAGAGCGTCCGATTGCTGCGTGCCGTACCGGTCTTGGACTTCCCGGGTTCGACGCCGTCGATGTTCATGACGACGCTGTCGAGGAAATTGCCGTCGCCGTCCCGGAAGGTGACCATGATCGTGTAGTCGGCGGTCTCGTCCTTGGGGTTGGTCGCGGTGATGGTCGCGACCGTGCGGTCCCCGTCGGTGCTGGTCGCGCCGGCGCTGACGTCGCCGGTGGCGTTCACCCCGTCCTTGACCTTGTCCATCTGCTCCTGGGCGGCCGAGGCGACGGCCGCGGTGGCGGAGGAGACGATCTCGCCCGCCTTGTCCTTCGCGTTGTCGCAGCCGGTGAAGGAGACGAGGAGGGCGGCGGCGGCGAGGGCGATTCCCGTCGTGCGTCTCATCTGCCCGCGCCTCAGAACGTCTCGCCCGGGCCGTACTGGTCGTCCGTGGCCAGCGCCCAGATCACGAAGATCGAGATGGCCATGGAGAAGAGCGCCCACCACGGCTGGTAGGGGAGGAAGAGGAACTGGAAGAGGACGTTGAGCGAGGCCAGGGAGATGCCGGCGATCCGGCCCCACTCGGCGCCCCTGAGGATGCCGACGCCGGCGACGGCGACGATGACGCCGAGGATCAGGTGGATCCAGCCCCAGGTGGTGAGGTTGAACTTGAAGACGTAGTCGCCGATGCGGGCGTAGACGTCGTCCTCGGCGATCCCGGCGATGCCCTGGAAGACGTCCATGAAGCCGGTGACCAGCATGAGGACGCCGGCGAAGAGGGTGCCTCCGGAGGCCCAGGCCCCGGAGGTGCTCTGCTGGGGGGCCGCCTTGCGGGGTGCGGTGTTCTGGCTCATGGCCCCATCGTGGGAGCGTTCGTACGATTCCGAACTTTCAAGTGGGCCGAACGAGTGAGCGGAGGAAGGCGTCGAGGGCCGCGTCGAACTCCTCGGGCCGCTCCAGATTGGGCAGGTGGGCGGCCCGTTCGATCACGGTCAGCGTGGAGTGGGGCAGCAGCGCGTGCATCTCCTCCGCGTCCGCCACCGGGGTGTACGTGTCGTCCCGGCCGACGACGACGAGCGCGGGCACCGCGAGCGTCGCCAGCGTCTCCCGGTAGTCGGGGCGCTCGGCCCGCCCGCGCAGGGCGGCCGCCGCCGCGACCGGGTCGGTGGCGCACATCATCCGGTGGACGTGCGGCGCGGCGTGCGTGTTGTACGGGGCGACCATCCGGTCCAGTACCTCGTCGGCGTACCCGCGCATGCCCTCCCTCAGGAGCCGGTCGGCCATGGCGTTCCGGTCCTTCCTGCCGTCCTCGGTCTCGGCGGCGGGGAAGGTGTCGGCGAGGACGAGGCCCCGGACCCGCCCGGGGTGGCGGCGGACGAGCTCCATGGCGATCTGGCCGCCCATGGAGAGGCCGGCGACCACGCACTCCTCGATCTCCAGGGAGTCGAGGAGGGCGACGAGGTCCTCGGCGAAGTCGCCGAGGGTGGTCGTCCCCGTACGGGGGCCGAGGGGCGTGGCGCCGTAACCCCGCAGGTCAGGGGTGATGACGCGGTATCCGGCGCGGGAGAAGCGGTCGATCTGCGGCTGCCACATGGTGTGGTCGAAGGGGTGGCCGTGGATGAGGAGGAGGGCGGGGCCGGTGCCCCGGTCCTCGTAGAAGGTGGGCATGACGGAAGGCTAGGCAGCCCCAACTGCTCGGTGCAATAAGATCTTTGCTCTCGGTGCAATGAGGGGAATGAGGGGGCGGGGCCCGTGGAGGAGTACCGGAGGATCGCCGACCGCGTCGAGGCGGCCGTACGGGACGGGCGGCTGCGCCCCGGCGACCGGCTGCCGCCGCAGCGCGTCTTCGCCCGCCGCCACGGCATCGCGAACTCCACGGCCATCCGCGTGTACGGAGAACTGGCCCGCCGCGGCCTGGTCGTCGGCGAGGTCGGACGCGGCACCTTCGTCCGCGCCGCACCCCCGCTGCCCGGCCCCGCGCTCGCCGAGGCGACCGGCGCCGCGCCCGTCGACCTCCAGCTCAACTACCCGGCCGCCGAAGGCCAGTCGGAGCTGATGGCCCGCGCCCTCACGGCGCTCGCCCGGCCCGACGTCCTCGCCGAGGCCGTCTCCCGCCCGGCCGCCGCCACCGGCACGCCCGAGGCCCGCGAGGCGGCGGTGACCGTCCTCGCCCGGCCCGGCTGGGCCCCCGACCCCGACGGCGTCCTCTTCGCCGGGAACGCCCGCCAGGCCATCGCCGCCGCACTCTCCGCACTCGTGCCGCCCGGCGGCCGCCTCGGCGTCGAAGCGCTCACGTATCCGCTGGTCAAAGCGGTCGCCGAGCGGCTCGGCATCCGGCTGGTCCCGCTCGCCCTCGACGGTGAGGGAGCGCGCCCCGACGCCCTGGAGGCCACCCACCGGGCCGCGCCCCTCGCCGCCGTCTACCTCCAGCCCACCCTCCACAACCCGCTCTCCACCACCGCCGGGGAGGAGCGCCGGGCCGAACTCGCCGCGCTGCTCCGCCGCCTGGACCTGACGGCAGTCGAGGACACCACCTGGGCCTTCCTCGCCCCCGACGCGCCCGCGCCGCTCGCCGCGCACGCCCCCGAGCGGGTCCTCCTCGTCGACAGCCTCTCCAAGCGGCTCGCCCCCGGACTGACCGTCGGCTACGTCGTGGCACCGGTCCGTCTCCGCACCGCCGTCGCCGACGCCCTGCGCTCCGGCGCCTGGACCGCCGGCGGGCTCGCCCTCGCCGCCGCCACGCGCTGGACCGGGGACGGGACGGTCGCCGAGGCGGTCGCGCTCAAGCGCGCGGACACCCGGGCCCGGCACGCCCTCCTCCTCCGCCGCCTCGCCGGCCAGACCCTCCGGGCGTCCCCCCAGGGGTACTACTGCTGGTGGGAGCTGCCCGCGTCCTGGCGCGCGGAGACCTTCACCGCGGCGGCCGCCGCCCGCGCCGGCGTGGCCGTCACCCCCGGCAGCGCCTTCGCGGTGGGGCCCGGCACCGCCCCCGACGCGGTCCGCCTGGGCCTCGCGTCCCCGCCGCACGCGGTACTCGACGAGGCCCTGGCCCGCCTGGCGGCGGTGGCGGCGGACGGCTGATCCACTTGCGGGGCGCGGGGCAGGGGTGTGCCCTGGAGGGTGCGGGAACGGCAACCAGGGGGGCGAGAGACGAGGAGCTCCTGCCATGGCCGCACACGCAGCGGCGCCGACCGGGCGCCGGATCAGCACGAACGGCTGGGGATTCCCGGTCACGGCCGGCGTCCTCTACGGCCTCTACGCCGAGGTCAACGCCCGCGACGGCGGCGCGCTCAGCTGGGGCCAGTTCTGGCTCGGCCTCATCTCCGCCGTCGTCCTCGCCGTCGCCCTCTACTCCCTCCGCCGCTACGGCCGCGCCCTCCCCCGCGAGGCCCGCGCCGCCGCCTGGGGCGCCCTCTCCGGCATCGCCATCGGCTTCCTCTACAGCGTCACCGGCGCGAGCATCTACTCGTCCGTGCTGCTCGGGCTGATCGTGGCGGCTGTCGCCGGCGGCGCCGCCTACTACCTCTTCTACACCCACGAGGACGCCCAGGGCCGCCCTGCCCCGTACTGACGGTCCCGCCCCGTGTGGGGCCCGCACCCGCCTGGGGCTCCGCCCCCGCCCGTGTGGGGCCCGCGCCCGGCGGGGCGGTGCGCTTCGCCCCCGCCCTCGTGTGGGGGCCGCACCCGCTGCCCGTGTGGGCCGTGCGCCCGGCGGGGCGGTGCCCCTTCCCACCCGCCGTGTGGGCAATCGTCCCGCTGGGGCGGGACGGGTGGGCACACGGGACGGCGCCCTTGAGCGGCGCCTCCGCGTTCCGGGCCTGGACCCGCACCCGGTGCACAGCTCGCATGGGGTGCGGGTTCAGGCGCGTAAGCCTCTGGCGCCGGCAGGGCGCGGGTCCGTTGTGCCCACCCGTTCCGCCCTGCGGAACGATTGCCCACAACGGGCGGGGTCAGTTCAGGCGGAGGTCGGCGAGTTGCTGTTCGAAGGGGATGAGGGAGTCGTCGGAGGAGTGGCGGGTGGGGCGCGCGGCCACCGTGTCCGCGAATTCGGTGCCCGCGCGGGTGATGCGGGCAGGGAGGCCTTCCGTGTACTCGTCGCCGCCCGAGCCCCAGTCCTCGGAGGCCGCGTAGACGGCGGTGGGGGAGACGGAGGCGCGGAGGTAGGAGAAGAGGGGGCGGAGGGCGTGGTCGAGGACGAGGGAGTGGCGGGCGGTGCCGCCGGTCGCGCCGAGGAGGACCGGCGTACCCGTGAGCGCCGTCGGGTCGATCAGGTCGAAGAAGGACTTGAACAGGCCGCTGTAGGAGGCGGTGAAGACGGGGGTGACGGCGATGACGCCGTCCGCGGCCGTCACCTTCCCGATCGCCTCCTCCAGCGCCGCCGACGGGAAGCCGGTCACGAAGTTCTTCGCGATGTCGACGGCGAGGTCGCGCAGTTCGACGACCTCGACGTCGACGGCGTACTCCTGCTCGGCGAGCCGGTACCGGGCCGCCTGGAGGAGGCGGTCGGCGAGCAGCCGGGTGGAGGACGGGGAGCTCAGGCCGGCGGACACGGCGACCAGCTTCAGCGTCTGCATGGCGTCAGACCTCCTGGGAAGCGGTGACGGCGGGGTGGAGCGGGGCGGTCTCCGGGACACCGGCCGGCCGCAGGTTCGCGAACTCCTTGCGCAGGACCGGGACGACCTCCTCGCCGAGGATGTCGAGCTGCTCCAGGACCGTCTTCAGCGGAAGCCCCGCGTGGTCGACGAGGAACAGCTGGCGCTGGTAGTCGCCCACGTAGTCGCGGAAGGACAGGGTGCGCTCGATGACCTCCTGCGGGGAGCCGACGGTCAGCGGGGTCTCGCGGCTGAACTCCTCCAGGGAGGGGCCGTGGCCGTAGACCGGCGCGTTGTCGAAGTACGGGCGGAACTCCCGTACCGCGTCCTGCGAGTTCTTCCGCATGAAGACCTGGCCGCCGAGGCCGACGATGGCCTGCTCCGCCGTGCCGTGGCCGTAGTGCGCGTACCGCTGGCGGTAGAGGCGGACCATCTTCTCGGTGTGCTGCTTGGGCCAGAAGATGTGGTTCGCGAAGAAGCCGTCGCCGTAGTAGGCCGCCTGCTCGGCGATCTCGGGGGAGCGGATGGAGCCGTGCCAGACGAACGGCGGGACGCCGTCGAGCGGGCGCGGGGTGGACGTGAAGCCCTGGAGGGCGCTGCGGAACTTGCCCTCCCAGTCGACCACGTCCTCCCTCCACAGCTTGTGGAGGAGCGCGTAGTTCTCGATGGCGAGCGGGATGCCCTGGCGGATGTCCTGGCCGAACCACGGGTAGACCGGGCCGGTGTTGCCTCGGCCCATCATCAGGTCCACGCGGCCGTCGGCGAGGTGCTGGAGGGTCGCGTAGTCCTCGGCGATCTTCACCGGGTCGTTGGTGGTGATCAGGGTGGTCGAGGTGGAGAGGATCAGGTTCTCCGTGCGGGCGGCTATGTGCCCGAGGAGGGTCGTCGGGGAGGACGGCACGAACGGCGGGTTGTGGTGCTCGCCGGTCGCGAAGACGTCGAGCCCGACCTCCTCGGCCTTGAGCGCGATCGCCACGGTGTTCTTGATGCGCTCGTGCTCCGTGGGGGTGCGGCCGGTCGTGGGGTCGGTCGTCACGTCGCCGACGGTGAAGATCCCGAACTGCATCGTGCTCACCTCTCGCGTTCCTGATTAGTGGTTGAAGCTTAAACTATCCGCTCCAACGATGCCACCCCCCTCCCTATTCCGCCCCCGTACCCTGGACCCCATGACCGAGAAGGCGACCGAGCGGGCCACCGAGAAGACGCACGACAGCGAGCGCTGGAAAGAGCGCGGCGTGATGCTCCGCGTCTTCGTCTACGTCTTCGCCACGCACGCCTTCGCCGGCTTCGTCTGGCTCCTCTTCTACGTCGGCCAGAACGCCCAGAAGTGACCGTCAGGTAGGTCCCGACCAGGGCTCACGTAGAGTCCCCGACGTGAACGCTGCGATATCGGTGGTGTCGGTCGTCGGAATCGGCGCGGACGGCTGGGACGGGCTCCCCGAGAGCTCCCGCCGCGTCCTGCGCGCCGCCGAGGTCCTCATCGGCGCCCCCCGCCAGCTGGACCTGCTCCCCGCCGACGCCTGCGCCGGCGAGCGGATCACCTGGCCCTCCCCGCTCCGCCCCGCCGTCCCCGGTCTGCTCGCCGCCCACGAGGGCCGCGCGGTCGCCGTCCTGGCCAGCGGAGACCCCAGCTTCCACGGCATCGCCCGCACCCTCGCGGAGAGCGGGGCCGCAGGCGCCGACCGCCTGCGCGTCCACCCGCACCCGTCCTCCGTCTCGTACGCCTGCGCCCGCCTCGGCTGGCCCCTGGAGGCCACCGAGACGGTCTCGCTCGTCGCCCGGCCCCTCGCCGCGCTCTCCGCCGCCCTCCACGACGGCCGCCGCCTCCTCGTGCTCAGCGAAGGCGCCGGGACGGCCGCGCGGGTCGCGGAGCTGCTCCGTACGACCGGCTGGGGCGGCACCCGCATCCGGGTCCTCGAACAGCTCGGCGGCCCCGCCGAGCGGATCCTCGACGGGACCGCCGCCGACTGGCCCCACGAGCGCACCGACGCCCTCAACGTCCTCGCCCTCGACTGCGTACGCGACCCGGACGCCCTCCGGCTCGGCGCCGTGCCCGGACTTCCGGACGAGGCGTACGAGCACGACGGCCAGCTCACCAAGCGGTACGTCCGCGCCGCCACCCTCGCCGCCCTCGCCCCCGCCCCCGGCGAACTCCTCTGGGACGTCGGCGGCGGCTCCGGCTCCATCGGTGTCGAATGGATGAGGACCCACCGCTCCTGCCGCGCCGTCGCCGTCGAGAAGTCCCCCGAACGGGCCGCCCGCATCACGCGCAACGCCGACGCCCTCGGCGTACCGGGCCTGCGCGTCGTCACGGGCCCGGCCCCCGCCTCGCTGGCCGGACTCCCGACCCCCGACGCGATCTTCATCGGCGGCGGCCTCACCGCCCCCGGCCTCCTCGACACCTGCTGGGAGGCCCTGCCGCCCGGCGGCCGGCTCGTCGCCAACACGGTGACGCTCGAATCCGAGGCGCTCCTCGCCCAGTGGTACGGCCGCCACGGCGGCGAACTCGTCCGGCTCGCCGTCGCCGCCGCCGTGCCCGTGGGCGGCTTCACCGGCTGGCGCCAGGCCATGCCCGTCACCCAGTGGTCCGTAACGAAGGGTTCCACCGACTCATGACCGTCTACTTCATCGGCGCGGGCCCCGGCGCGGCCGACCTCATCACCGTGCGCGGCGCGCGGACCCTCGCGAAGTGCGGGGTCTGCCTCTACGCCGGCTCCCTCGTCCCCACCGAGCTCCTCGCCGAGTGCCCGCCGGACGCCAGGCTCGTCGACACGGCGAAGATGGACCTGGACCAGATCGTCGCCGAGATCACCGCCGCCCACGAGGCCGGGCAGGACGTGGCCCGGCTGCACTCCGGCGACCCGTCGGTGTTCAGCGCGGTCGCCGAGCAGATGCGGCGGCTCGACGCGGCCGGCATCCCGTACGAGGTCGTGCCCGGCGTCCCCGCCTTCGCGGCGGCCGCCGCCGCGCTCAAGCGCGAGCTGACGGTCCCCACCGTCGGCCAGACGGTCATCCTCACCCGCATCGCCCAGCAGGCCACCCCCATGCCGGAGGGCGAGGACCTCGCCACCCTCGGCCGCAGCGGCGCCCTGCTCGTCCTCCACCTCGGCGCGCGCTACGTCGACCGCATCGTCTCCGAGCTGGTCCCGCACTACGGCGCGGACTGCCCGGCGGCGGTCGTCGCCATGGCCAGCCGCCCGGACGAGGTGGTCCTGCGCGGCACGCTGGAGGACATCGCCGAGCAGGTGAAGGAAGCCGGCATCACCAAGACGGCCGTCATCATCGTGGGCCGTACGCTCGCCGCCTCGGAGTTCCGCGACAGCCACCTGTACGACCCGGCCCGGGACCGCCACAGCTGCTGACGGTCCCGACCCCGGCGGCCCGGTGCCTCAGGCGTTGGGCCGCTTGCCGTGGTTCGCCTTCTTCTTCTTGCGGGCCCGCTTCTTGTTGCCGCGCTTCGCCATGGGACGGACTCCCTCTCGGTCGGGGATGCTGCCGTGGCCAGCCTAGGTTCGGGGCCGGGGGGCCGCATGTCGGTGCCGGGGTCTTCAATGGTCCCGTGACCGTTTACGACGTGGCCCGGGCGCTGCCGGGCATCGAGGAACTCCGCGACCACTCCCGAGGGCTCGCGATGCTGGACGCCGTCCTCAGCCCGGAGTGGGAGGACCGGTACTACTCCTTCGACGCGCACTGGTCGGAGACCGAGCAGCTGGCGTCCATGAAGGACGGTCAGGGCGACGAGTACACGATCGTCCTCTCCCCGGCGGGAGCGTTCGCGCGCGTCTTCGCCCACGAGTCGATGCTGAGCCCGTTCGGGCCGCTCGCGGACGGGCAGACCTGGCCCGGGGTGCTCGACGGGGTCCCGGAGGCCTTCCGGGAGTACCTGACGGAGCCCGCGTTCACGGACGAGGACGGGGTGCACGTGACCACCGCTTGCCTGTGGCGCGAGCCGACGGACACGGCCTGGCACACGGGCACGGTCGAGTACCCCGACGCGGGCGACGACCGCGAGGACCCGGACGGCTCCGGCCGCCTCCTCCACCTGCTCGTGGACCGTACGGCGGAGGCGTACGCCGCATGGGCGTCGGACTACTACGAGACCCCGGTCGACCCGGAAGCCGTACGCCACGTCCTGGCCCTGCGCCCGCTCACCCCCGAGCTGGTGTCCGCCCTCAACCCGGACGTGACGCTCGACGACCTCGCCGAGGACATCGCGGAGATCGGCTACCCGACGGCCTGACGGGCCCCGGCCCACTCCGGCGCGAGCACCGACATCACCGTCGCGTCCACCCGCTCCCCCTCCCACAGGAGCGCGCCCCGCAGCACGCCCTCCGCGCGGAAGCCCGCCTTCTCGTAGGCGCGGCGGGCGCGGGGGTTGAAGGCGTAGACCTCCAGCCAGATCCGGTAGAGGCCGAGCGCCTCGAAGCCGTGGCCGACGATCAACCGGGTCGCCTCCGTGCCGAGGCCCCGGCCGACGGCGTCCGGGACGAAGCAGATCCGGAAGGCGCAGCTCTCGTTGGCGGGGTCCCAGTCCAGGAGGACGGCCTCGCCGACGACCCGCCCGGTCGCCCGCTCGACCACGGCGAGGTCGAGCCGGTCGTCCTGCGCGCCCCGCGAGCCGTACCACCGCACCAGCTCCGCCTCGTCGAACCGCCGGTGGCTGCCGGTCAGCCGCGTCACCTCCGCGTCCTCGAACAGCGGCAGCAGCGCGGGCACGTCCGCCTCGGTGACGGGCCGGAGGGTCACCAGGTCACCGGTGAGGGTGGGCTTGTGCGAGAAGTCGGTCATCCCCGGATTCTCGGCGGGCGGCCGCCGCGCTGTCGCCCGGATTACGACCCCGCCGGCCCCTGGGGCTCCGACCGCCCCACGACCGTCCCCGCCCGGTCGACGCAGATCACGTCCACCGCGACCGGGGCCCCGCGCAGCACGGCCAGGGCCTCGTCGCGGGCGCGGGCGGCGACCAGGTCCCCCAGGGGCACGGCGGCGGCCTCGCAGAGGCGGAGGGCGGCGAGGCCGGTGTTGGCGGCGGCGATCTCCGACGCCAGCGCGTCCGACGCGCCGCCGGTGCGGGCCAGCTCGGCGAGGAAGGCCTTGTCGACCTGGGAGCGGGCCGAGTGGAGGTCGAGGTGCCCGGCGGCGAGCTTGGAGAGCTTGGCGAAGCCGCCGCAGATCGTGAGCCGGTCGACGGGGTGGCGGCGGATGTACTTGAGGACGGCGCCCGCGAAGTCGCCCATGTCGAGGAGGGCGATCTCCGGCAGGTCGTAGATCTCGGTGACGGTCCGCTCGGAGGTCGAGCCCGTACAGCCCGCTACGTGGGTCAGACCGCCCGCGCGGGCCACGTCGACGCCCCGGCGGATGGAGTCGATCCAGGCGGAGCAGGAGTACGGGACGACGACGCCGGTCGTGCCGAGGATCGACAGGCCGCCGAGGATGCCGATGCGGGGGTTCCAGGTGGAGCGGGCGATCTCGGCGCCGTTGTCGACGGAGACGGTGATCTCGACGTCGCCGCTCGCTCCGTGCCGGGCGGCGACCTCGGCCACGTGCTCGCGCATGAGCTGCCGGGGCACGGGGTTGATGGCGGGTTCGCCGACGTCCAGGGGGAGCCCGGGCAGGGTGACGGTGCCGACGCCCTCGCCCGCGCGGAACACCACGCCCGAACCCGGCGGCAGGAGCCGTACCGTCGAACGGATCACGGCCCCGTGCGTGACGTCCGGGTCGTCGCCCGCGTCCTTGACGACGGCGGCCATGGCGGAGCCGCCCGCCAGGGACTCGGCGGTCAGCGCGAAGGACGGCGTCTGGCCCTTCGGCAGGGTGATCGTCACCGGGTCGGGGAAGTCGCCGGTGAGCAGCGCGGTGTACGCGGCGGTCGTGGCCGCCGTCGCGCAGGCACCGGTCGTCCAGCCCGGCCGGAGGCCGGTGTGCTTGAGTTGGGCCTCACGCCCGCCGCCTGTACTCACGAAGAGGCTCCTGTGCACGTACTCATTCTCGGCGGGACCACCGAGGCCCGCGCCCTCGCCGGACTGCTGCACGGCCGCGTCCGGGTGACCAGCTCCCTCGCGGGGCGGGTGGCGAGCCCGCGGCTGCCGGCGGGCGAGGTCCGGATCGGCGGGTTCGGGGGGCCGGAGGGGCTTGCCGCATGGGTGCGGGAGCAGGCCGTGGACGCGGTCATCGACGCCACCCATCCCTTCGCCGAGCGGATCAGCTTCAACGCGGCCCGGGCGGCCGCCACCGCCCATGTTCCCCTGCTGGCCCTGCGCCGCCCGGGTTGGGTCCCGGTCGACGGCGACGACTGGCATTCGGCCGCCTCCCTGGAGGAGGCGGCCGGGGCCCTGTCCACCCTCGGCGACCGCGTCTTCCTGACGACCGGCCGCATGGGCCTGGCGGCCTTCGCGGCCTGCCCCCAGTGGTTCCTGGTCCGCTCGGTCGACGCCCCGGACACCCCGATGCCGCCCCGCACCGAGATCCTCCTCGACCGGGGCCCCTTCACCCTGGCCGGCGAACGCGAACTCCTGGCCCGGCACCGGATCGACGTGGTGGTGACGAAGGACAGCGGCGGCGCGGCGACCGCCCCGAAACTGACGGCGGCCCGCGAGGCGGGTCTCCCGGTGGTCGTGGTCCGCCGCCCGCCGGTCCCGGAGGGCGTCCCGACGGCGGCGACCCCCGAGGAGGCCGCCGCGTGGGTCGCTACTCGCTGACGGGCGTGCCGAGTTCGGTGACCTCGACCCAGTTCATGTTCGGGTCGTCGACGTAGATCTGGTTCTCCGAGGTGTCGAAGGCGATCACGCCGTAGAGCACGTGCTCGCCGTCCGCCGCGCTCTCGTGGAGGAAGGACGAGGCGGTGGGCAGCAGGTACTCGACGCGGTGGGCGATCCAGATGAGGTTGCCGTCGCCGTCGTCCACCTGCTCGGCCTTGTAGACCTCGTACCGCTTGAGGTCGGGCTCGGTGTTCGGCGTCCACTCCAGGAACACGCCGTCCTCGCGCGGGGTCGCCTTGAGACCGGCGACCGGGGCGGGGGCGGTGTAGTCACCGTGGGTGGCGGTGACCGCGGTGCGGGCCGAGGCGTTCCCGGCGGCGTCGACGGCCGAGACCCAGTACGTGTAGCCGGTCTCCTCGGTGACGGCGGTGTCCGTCCACTTCGTGGCGGTGACGCCGGTCGCGACCTGGGCGACGGGGTCGGTGGTGCCGGTGCGCTGCCGGTGCACGGTGTACGTCGCCGCGCCCGTGACCGGCTGCCACGCCAGGAACACGCCGGTGGCGTCGTCGGTCGCGGTCACGCCCGTCGGGGCGTCGGTCGGGGTTTTGTCCACGGACACGACCGTCAGGTCGGCGGAGCCGTAGGACTCGTTGCCGGCCTTGTCGACGGCACGGACCTCGTAGAGGTACGTCTGGCCCGTCGGCGGCGGGTAGTTCACGAACGACGTGGCCGTGACGAGGGCGGTGGCGCTGCTGATCTTCGTCCAGGTGGTGGAGGTGCTCAATCGGCGGTAGACGCGGTAGCCGGAGAGGTCCATCTCCTTGTTGGCCGCCCAGCGCAGGGTGGCCTTGTTCAGGGTCTTGTCGTACGCGACGGTGGCACCGGTCGGCGCCAGCGGGCGGACCTTGTCGACGACGGACGAGATGTTGGGCGCGTAGGTGAACTTGACGTTCGCCGTGCCCGTCCACGCCACGTAGTCGACGCGGAGGGTGTGCCGGCCCGCCGGGACGGTGAGGTTGACCGTCTTCTTCTGGGTGGTGGAGACGTTCTTCCAGAGGTCGATCTTCCGGACGCCGTCGAGGTAGACGCGGATGCCGTCCTGCGTCTCGGCGGCGAAGGAGAACGGGCCGCCGGAGCCGAAGTCGCGGGTCACCGACCAGCGGACGGAGAAGTTGTCCGTGGGCAGGGTGACGCCGGCCGGGTCGCCGTAGCCGTAGTTCTCGGCGATCGCGCTGTCGCACGCGGTCAGCTTGGGCGTACCGGTGAAGGTGGGGTTGGCGAAGTACTCCGCCTTCCACACCGGGGATGCGCAGGTGACGGCCGCTGCGGCCGGGGTGGCGGTCAGCAGACCGCCGGAGGCGGCGAGGGCGGCCGCGGTGGCCAGCGCGCTCAGCCGGGTGCGAGTCATCACAGGGGGAGGGCCCTTTCCGGACCTATGTGAAGCATGTGAAACGGGGAACTCCTGTGTGACTCCCGAGGTGGGGGAAGGGTTGTGCCCGCCCCCACCTCGGATTTCATGCCCCGGCCGTCAGCCGTACCGCCGCGGCGTCCACGTGATCGTGCGCCCGTCGCCCCGCTCGACCGCGCGGGTCTGCGAGGAGCCGATGAGGAGGAGGGTGCGCATGTCGACCTCGGAGGGGTCCAGGGTCTTGAGGGTGAGGACGCGGACGGACTGCTCCGGGCCACCGACGTCGCGGGCGACGACGACCGGGGTCTCGGGGGCGCGGAGTTCGAGGAGGAGGTCGCGGGCGGCGGCGACCTGGTGGGTGCGGGACTTGGAGCCCGGGTTGTAGAGGGCGATGACGAGGTCGGCGGAGGCGGCGGCGCGGAGGCGGGTCTCGATGACGTCCCAGGGCTTGAGGCGGTCGGAGAGGGAGATGGTGGCGTAGTCGTGGCCGAGGGGGGCGCCCGCGGCTGCGGCGGCCGCGTTGGCGGCCGTCACCCCCGGGAGGACCCGTACGGGCACGTCCGCGTACTGCGGTTCGCAGGCGACCTCCAGGACCGCCGTCGCCATGGCGAAGACGCCCGGGTCGCCGCCGGAGACGACCGCGACCTTGCGGCCGCGCCGGGCCAGGTCGAGGGCGAACTCGGCGCGCTCGGACTCGACCTTGTTGTCGGAGCCGTGGCGGATCTGGCCGGGGCGCAGGACGGGGACCCGGTCGAGGTAGGTGGTGTAGCCGACGAGGACGTCGGCGTTGACGAGCGCGCCGCGCGACTCGGGGGTGAGCCAGGGTGCCCCGGCGGGGCCGGTGCCGACGACGGTGACCTCGCCCCTCTCCCGTACGGGGGGCTGCTGGTCGATGCGGGAGGGGAGGACGGCGACGGAGAAGTACGGGACCGAGGCCGGGTCCACCTCCGTCAGCTTCTCCGTGCGCTCGCCCGCCATGAACGCGCGCTCCACGTACCGGGCGTCGTCCAGGCGGCCCGCGCGCTCCAGGGCCCGCCGCACCGTCGGGAAGGTGCGGCCCAGCTTCATCACGACCGCCGAGTCGGTGCCCGCGAGACGGGCCGTCAGCTCGTCCTCCGGCAGGGTGCCGGGGATGATCGTGAGGACCTCCTCCGCCTCGCACAGCGGCTCGCCGAGCCGGGCGGCGGCGGCGCTCACCGAGGTCACGCCGGGGATGACGGTCGTGTCGTAGCGGTCCGCGAGCCGCTTGTGCATGTGCTGGTACGAGCCGTAGAACAGCGGGTCGCCCTCGGCGAGGACGGCGACGGTGCGCCCGGCGTCCAGGTGCGCGGCGAGGCGGGCCGCGGCCTCCTCGTAGAAGTCGTCCAGGGCGCCCCGGTAGCCGCCCGGGTGGTCCGTGGTCTCCACCGTGAGCGGGTACACCAGCCGCTCCTCGATGTGGTCCTCGCGGAGGTGCTCGGCGGCGATGGAGCGGGCTATGGAGCGGCCGTGGCGGGCCGAGTGGTACGCCACGACGTCGGCCGAGGCGATGGCCTTCACCGCCGCCACCGTCATCAGGTTCGGGTCGCCGGGGCCGAGGCCCACGCCGTACAGCTTGCCGGGCACGGTGCTCACTTCTGGATCTCCGCTTCGTGGGCGAGGGCGTTGAGCGCGGCGGCCGTCATCGCGCTGCCGCCGCGCCGGCCCCGTACGACCAGGTAGTCGAGGCCGAGGGTGTTCTCGGCCAGCGCGTCCTTCGACTCGGCGGCGCCGATGAAGCCGACCGGGATGCCGAGGACGGCGGCGGGCTTCCCCGCGCCCTTCGCGATCATCTCCAGGAGGTGGAAGAGGGCGGTCGGGGCGTTGCCGATGGCGACGACGGAGCCTTCGAGGCGGTCCCGCCACAGTTCGAGGGCGGCGGCGGAGCGGGTGGTGCCGAGCTCGGCGGCCAGGCCGGGGACGGCCGGGTCGGAGAGGGCGCAGAGCACCTCGTTGTCGGCGGGCAGCCGCTTGCGGGTGACGCCGCTGGCGACCATCTGCGCGTCGCAGAGGATGGGCGCGCCGGCCTGGAGGGCGGCGCGGGCGCTCGCGACGACGCCCGGCGAGTACGCGATGTCCTGCACGAGGTCGGTCATGCCGCAGGCGTGGATCATCCGGACCGCCACCTGGGCGACGTCGGCGGGCAGGCCCGCGAGGTCCGCCTCGGCGCGGATCGTGGCAAAGGACCGGCGGTAGATCTCCGTCCCGTCCTTCTCGTAGTCGAACATCCTGGTGCTCTCGCTCATCTCGTGTGGGTCGGCAGGCTGCGGGCCGTGGTCACTGCTTCGGGCAGGGAGGTACGGGGAGTGGGGACGCCGTCCACCAGGTAGGTGTCGTCGCCGGTCGCGAGGACGTCCACCCAGGTGCCGTGCGGGTGGCCGCAGCGGCGCTCGCACCCGGAGTAGTGGACGGGCAGGCCCCCTCGGCGGACGAGCCCGGCGTCCGTCCGTACGTCGGCGAGGGACTTGGCGCAGCCGGGGCGTCCGGTGCAGGCGCTGACCCCGACCGAGGGCAGCTCGGGCCGGGTGATCAGGCCGTGCGCCGCCAGGTCGGGCAGGTCGGGCAGCCGGTCGGCGGCTCCCACGACGACCACCCCGCGCCAGGGCGTGAGCCGCAGCTCCTCGGCCCCGTCGGCCAGGGCCCGCAGCTGGGCGGCGGTCAGCCGGCCGAGCGGGGCGAGGACGTGCAGGGCGCGCTCGCCGAGCGGGCCGGGCGCGGGCGGCGGGGACGCGGGAAGCGGCGGTACGGGTACGGGCTCCGCCGTGATCCCGGCCCGCGCGAGGGCCCCGGCCCAGTCGGGCACGTGCTCCTCGGGCAGTTCGCGGGGCCGCCAGGCCCCGTTCCCGGCGGCCTCGGCGGCGTCGAGGAACGCGAGGGCGGCGGTGAGGGCGGCGCGGACGGGCTCGGCCACCCGGAACGCCCGCGAGCCGAGGCGCAGGAGGGCGGACCCGTCCGGTCCTGCGACCAAGCTCACATCGCCGCCGAGCCCGGCGACGTCCCCGCGCCCGTCGTCCAGGACGAACAGGAACCGTCCCGAAAGGGATGCCGCCCGGGGCTCCGCGCACAGCGCGGCGTCCAGCTCGCGCGCCCACAACTGCACGTCCGCGCAGCCGAGTCCGTCGAGCCCCGCGCCGGGCGAGGCCACGATGTTGCGGACGCGCTCGTGGGTGGGGGAGGGCAGCAGACCGGCCTCGGAGAGGAGCGCGGCGAGCTCGGCCCCGCAGCCCTCGCCGAGCCCGCGCAGCTCGGCGTTGCCGCGCGAGGTGATGCTGATCCGCCCGTCGCCCAGACCCTCGGCCGCACGGGCCAGCACCTCGGTCTGACGTACCGTCAAGCGCCCTGCGGGCAGGCGCAGTCGGGCCAGACGTCCGTCGTCGGCGGGATGCAGGCGCAGCGCCCCGGGGCAGGCGTCGCCACGGTCCCGTACGCGAGCTTCGCCCGGTTCGGGCGTCGGGGGTGGGGTGGGCGGCATGGCGGCGAGCATACCCACGGGGAACCGGCTGACCACCGGGTGTGATCCGGCCGACTTCCGGCCCTCCGGGCCTGCTGGGGCTTGCCGGTCCTTGGCGCTCCGGGCCTGCCGGGGCTTGCTCCCTTCGGCGCCCCGGGTTCGTCGATGCCTGCCGACGCTCGGTGGTTCGGGCTGCCGGCGCTTGCCGCCTCCGGCGCTCCCGGGCCGCCGGCGCTCCGCCCGCGTCGTCGCCGTGCGCCCCGGTGTGATCCCCGGTGTGATCCGGCCGACCCCGACGCTCCCTGGGGCCCGCCCACGGCACGATCTAGGATGCAGAGCGGCATGGGGTCCCAGGACCCCGGGGAGGAAGCCCGGTGAGAATCCGGCGCGGTCCCGCCACTGTGAGCCCGTACCAGCCATGGCACGGGTGAGTCAGGAACTCCCTTCCCCAAGCTCTCGGCTTCGCTCGAGCGAGGGGAGGCCCCATCCCACACGACCACCCGGGGCGCGGACAACCCCGAGGAAGGCCTGAGCTCGCCATGCTCCTGCTGCTGTCGCACTCCGACACCGACCTGCTCAGCGCCCGTGCGGCCGGAGGGCCGGTGGAGTACCGCTTCGCCAACCCCTCCCGGCTCCCGCTCGCCGACCTCCCGGACCTGCTCGACGGCGTCGACCTGGTCGTCGTACGGCTCCTGGGCGGCGTCCGCTCCTGGCAGGAGGGCCTGGACGCGATCCGCGCCGCCGGGAAGCCGGTCGTCGTGCTCAGCGGCGAACAGGCTCCCGACGCCCAGCTGATGGAGGCCTCCACGGTCCCCGTCGGCGTCGCCACCGAGGCGCACGCCTATCTGGCGCACGGCGGCCCGGCGAACCTGGAGCAGCTGGCCCGCTTCCTCTCCGACACCGTCCTGCTCACCGGCCACGGCTTCGAGGCCCCGGCCGCCGCCCCCACCTGGGGGCCCCTTGAGCGGACGCCGAAGGCCGACGTGACCGGCCCGACCGTGGCCGTGCTCTACTACCGCGCCCACCACATGAGCGGGAACACCGCCTTCGTCGACGCCCTGTGCGGCGCGATCGAGGACGCCGGGGCCCGCGCCCTCCCGCTGTACGTGGCGTCCCTGCGCGCCCCCGAGGCGGAGCTCGTCTCCGTACTGCGCGGGGCCGACGCGATCGTCACCACCGTCCTCGCGGCCGGTGGCACCAAGCCCGCCGAGGCGCAGGCCGGAGGCGACGAGGAGGCCTGGGACGCGGGCGCGCTCGCCGCGCTCGACGTGCCGATCCTCCAGGCCCTGTGCCTGACGGGTTCGCGGTCGGCGTGGGAGGAGAACGACGAGGGGCTGTCCCCGCTGGACGCCGCCAGCCAGGTCGCCGTGCCCGAGTTCGACGGCCGCCTCATCACCGTCCCGTTCTCCTTCAAGGAGATCGACGAGGACGGCCTGCCCGCGTACGTCGCCGACGCCGAGCGCGCGGCCCGCGTCGCCGGCATCGCCGTCCGGCACGCCCGGCTCCGCCACATCCCGAACGCCGAGAAGAAGCTCGCGCTCGTCCTCTCCGCGTACCCGACGAAGCACTCCCGCATCGGCAACGCGGTCGGCCTCGACACCCCCGCCTCCGCCGTCGCCCTGCTGCGGCGCCTGATCGCGGAGGGGTACGACTTCGGTCCCGAGGCCGAGCTCCCCGGCATCGTCTCCGGCGACGGCGACGAGCTGATCTACGCCCTCATCGAGGCCGGTGGCCACGACCAGGACTGGCTGACCGAGGAGCAGCTCGCGAAGAACCCGGTCCGCATCCCGGCCGCCGACTACAAGCGCTGGTACGCGACGCTGCCCGCCGAGCTCCGCGAGCAGGTGGAGGAGCACTGGGGCCCGGCGCCCGGCGAGATGTTCCTCGACCGCTCCCGCAACCCGGAGGGCGACATCGTCCTCGCCGCCCTGCGGCGCGGGAACCTCCTCGTCCTCATCCAGCCGCCGCGCGGCTTCGGCGAGAACCCGATCGCGATCTACCACGACCCCGATCTCCCGCCGTCCCACCACTACCTGGCCGCCTACCGCTGGATCGCCGCCCGCGCCGAGGACGGCGGCTTCGGCGCCGACGCCATGGTCCACCTGGGCAAGCACGGCAACCTGGAGTGGCTGCCCGGCAAGAACGCCGGCCTGTCCGCCGCCTGCGGCCCCGACGCGGCCCTCGGCGACATCCCGCTGATCTACCCGTTCCTCGTCAACGACCCGGGCGAGGGCACCCAGGCGAAGCGGCGCGTCCACGCCACGCTCGTCGACCACCTGGTGCCGCCGATGGCCCGCGCCGACTCGTACGGCGACATCGCGCGCCTGGAGCAGCTGCTCGACGAGTACGCCCAGATCAGCTCGATGGACCCGGCGAAGCTCCCGGCCATCCGCGCCCAGATCTGGACCCTGATCCAGGCCGCCAAGCTCGACCACGACCTCGGTCTGGAGGAGCGCCCGGAGGACGACGGCTTCGACGACTTCCTGCTGCACGTCGACGGCTGGCTGTGCGAGGTCAAGGACGCCCAGATCAGGGACGGTCTGCACGTCCTCGGTGGCGCGCCCGAGGGTGAGGCCCGGGTCAACCTGGTCCTCTCGATCCTGCGCGCCCGCCAGATCTGGGGCGGTACGCAGGCGCTCCCGGGTCTGCGCGAGGCCCTGGGCCTGGACGAGTCGGCCGCGACCCGCACCACCGCCGACGAGGCGGAGGCGAAGGCCCGCGAGCTGGTCGAGGCGATGGAGGCGGCGGGCTGGGACGTGGCGGCGATCCCCACGTCGTACGGTCCCGAGGTCCAGGCGGTCCTCCGCTTCGCCTGCGAGCAGGTCGTGCCGCGTCTCGCCGCCACCACCGACGAGCTCGCCCACGCCGTGCACGCGCTCAACGGCGGCTTCGTCCCGGCCGGTCCGTCCGGCTCCCCGCTCCGTGGCCTGGTCAACGTCCTGCCGACCGGCCGGAACTTCTACTCGGTCGACCCGAAGGCCGTGCCGTCCCGGCTCGCCTGGGAGACCGGCCAGGCGCTGGCCGACTCGCTCCTGGAGCGCTACCGCACCGACAACGGCGAGTGGCCGACCTCCGTCGGACTCTCCCTCTGGGGCACCAGCGCGATGCGCACCGCCGGCGACGACGTCGCCGAGGCGCTCGCCCTGCTCGGCGTCCGCCCGCTGTGGGACGAGGCCTCGCGCCGCGTGAACGGCCTGGAGCCGATCCCGCTCGCCGAGCTGGGCCGTCCGCGCATCGACGTGACGCTGCGCATCTCGGGTTTCTTCCGGGACGCCTTCCCGCACGTCATCGGGCTCCTCGACGACGCGGTGCGGCTGGTCGCCTCCCTGGACGAACCGGCGGAGGACAACTACGTACGGGCGCACGCGCAGGCCGACCTCGCCGAGCACGGCGACGAGCGGCGCGCCACCACCCGCATCTTCGGCTCGCGTCCGGGCACGTACGGCGCGGGCATCCTCCAGCTGATCGACTCGCGGGACTGGCGGACGGACGCCGACCTCGCGGAGGTCTACACGGTCTGGGGCGGCTATGCCTACGGCCGTGGCCTCGAAGGCCGCCCGGCCCGGGAGGAGATGGAGACCGCGTACAAGCGGATCGCCGTCGCCGCGAAGAACACGGACACCCGCGAGCACGACATCGCCGACTCCGACGACTACTTCCAGTACCACGGCGGCATGGTCGCGACCGTCCGCGCGCTGACGGGCACGGCCCCCGAGGCGTACATCGGCGACTCGACCCGCCCGGAGACCGTCCGCACCCGCACCCTCGTCGAGGAGACCTCCCGCGTCTTCCGCGCGCGCGTGGTCAACCCGCGCTGGATCGAGGCGATGCGCCGCCACGGCTACAAGGGCGCGTTCGAGCTGGCGGCGACCGTCGACTACCTCTTCGGGTACGACGCGACGACGGGTGTCGTCGCCGACTGGATGTACGACAAGCTCACCCAGGAGTACGTCCTCGACGAGACGAACCAGGCCTTCCTCAAGGAGGCCAACCCCTGGGCCCTGCACGGCATCGCCGAGCGCCTCCTCGAAGCCGAGTCGCGCGGCATGTGGGAGAAGCCGGACCCGGAGACCCTGGCCGCCCTGCGGCAGGTGTTCCTGGAGACGGAGGGCGACCTGGAGGGCGAGGACTAAGCCCTGACGGGCGCCGGGGCCAGTTCGAGGACGCGGCCCCGGTACCCCTCCCTCAGCCGCCGGTCGTGGCTGACGATCACCAGCGTGCCCGCGTAGGGGGCGAGCGCGGCCTCGATCTCCTCCACCAGGCCCGGGGCCAGGTGGTTGGTCGGCTCGTCGAGGAGGAGCAGATCGGCGGGGGAGGTCACGAGCCGGGCCAGTTCCAGCTTGCGGCGCTGGCCCGCCGAAAGCAGCCGGACCGGGGTCGCCAGATCCCGGGCGGCGAAGAGCCCGAGGGCGAGCAGTTCGTCCTCGCGGCCCTCTCCGAAGGCCTCGCCCACCGTACGGGGGTCGAGGGGTGGGGCCGTGTCCTGGCGGAGCAGCCCGACCCGGGCGGGCACGGTCACCGTGCCCGCGTCCGGGGCGAGTTCGCCCGCCAGGACCCGGAGGAGGGTGGTCTTTCCCGCGCCGTTCGGGCCGGTGAGCAGCAGGCGCTCGCCCGGGTCGAGGTGGAGCGCGTCGAGGTGGAGCCGGCCGTCGACGCGTATCCCGGTGAGGTCGACGGGCGCGCCCGTTCCCGTGAGGTCCGCGTGGAACCGGAGCGGTTCCGGCGGTGCGGGGACGGGGTGGGCGGTGAGCCGGGCGAGTCTCTCGCGGGCGGAGCGGATGCGGCTCATCGCGCCGTGCGCCCGTGACCGGGCCCGGAAGGCGCCCGCCCCGCTGAACGCGGCCGGGGCCTTGCGGGGGATCGCGGAGAACCGGTCGACGTTCGTGTCGGCGAGCGCCCGGTGGCGGGCGAGCTCGGCCTTCCACTCCTCGTGCTCCCGTTGTCTGCGGGCCCGTTCGGCGGCGCGGCCGGCGAGGTAGCCGCCGTAGCCGTCGCCGTACCGCCGCACGGTGTGGCGGTCCTCGTCGACCTCCAGGACGGCGGTGGCGACGCGGTCGAGGAAGACCCGGTCGTGGGAGACGGCCACGACCGTGCCCCGGTGGGCGCGCAGCCGCTCCTCCAGCCAGGCGACGGCCTCGTCGTCGAGGTCGTTGGTCGGCTCGTCGAGCAGCAGCAGTTCGGGTTCGGCGGCGAGGACGGCGGCGAGGGCGAGCCGGGCGCGCTGCCCGCCGGAGAGCGTCCCGAGGGGCCGGGCGCGGTCGAGCGGGCCGGGTTCGCCGAGCCGCCGCAGGGTGGTCTCGACGCGCCGGTCGGCCCCGGCGCCGCCCCGGGCCTCGTAGGCGGCGAGCAGCCCGGCGTATCCGGCGAGGTCGCCGGTGGCGGCGAGCCCGGTCTCGGCCGTACGGATCGCCCGCTCAAGCTCCCGTATCTCCGCGAGCGCGTGGTCGACGGCGTCGCCGACGGTCGCATCCGCGGGGAGGTCGAGGGTCTGGGCGAGGTGGCCGAGGCCGCCGGGGGAGTCGACGGTCACGCTGCCGTTGTCGGGGGTCTCCAGGCCGGCGAGGAGCCGGAGGAGGGTGGACTTCCCGGAGCCGTTGTCGCCGACGACGCCGAGGCGTTCGCCGGGGCGGACGGTGAGGGAGACCCGGTCGAGCACGGTCCGGTTCCGGACGTACCGGTCGTCGTAGCGCTTGGTGACGTCGGTGAGTCGGGCACGGAACAAGGGCGACCTCCTGCCGTCGGGGACACGGGCGCGAGACGTGGCGTCTCGTTTGAGCGACAGTACGGCACGCAGAGGGGCCTGGCAAGACGATACGTCTCGTCTTGATGGTGGAGCGGTCAGGCGGAGGCTATGCGCAGCACCAGTGCCGCCGCCGCGACCAGGGCGAGAACCGCCGCCGGTGCCAGCTCGAAGTCCTTCACGCGCAGGTGGGAGGTGACGGCACCGAGGAAGTAGAGCACCAGGCCCACGGCCGCGGCCTCGCCGAGGAGCGGGACGAAGAGGCCCGCGAGCAGGCCGAGCGCGCCGGCGGCCTTCGCGGCCGCGAGCCACGGCAGTGCGCCCTCTGACACGCCCACCTTGGTCATGTTGCCGATGACCTGCGGGTTCTTGGTGAACGTCATGAAGGCGGAACCGAGTGAGGCGAGGGCGAGCAGGGCCGCGACGACGGCATAGGCGATGAACATGGAGGTGCTCCAACGATCCGGGGACGAAAACCGTTGAAGAGTAACAACGATTTCTCTCGCTCCACAATCACGTTGTTGTTACGGTGGACGGCATGGCAGCACTCCCGACCGATCGCCTCGGCTTCCTCCTCTCCTTCCGCGGCGAGCTCACCGGCGCCCGCATCCGCGCCGCCCTGGGCGTCGCCGGGCTGCCCCCGCGCAACGCGATGACGCTGATGCAGCTCGCCCCCGGAGCCACGAGCCAGCGCGAGCTCGCCGTCGCGATGGAGATCGACCCGAGCCAACTCGTCGCGATCCTCAACGAGTTGGAGGCGGCCGGGCTCGCCGAGCGCCGCCGCGACCCGGCCGACCGGCGCCGCCACATCGTCGAGATCACCCCGGCCGGCACCGCCACCCTGGAGCGCATGGACGAAGCCGTGCGCGAGGCCGAGCGTGAACTCTTCGGCGACCTCACCGAGGCCGAACAGCACCTCCTGAGGGGCCTCCTGGACCGCGTCGTCGTGGACCCGGCCGTCCACGAATGCGGCGAGTAGTCGCCAGAGAGGTGTGAAGGAAAACCCGGAGGGAGATCGCTCTCGGCGATGAGTTCCGGGGGTGCGGACGGTCTACCCCGTGACCGTTCCACCAGTGAGGAGACCACCATGGCCGAGACCGACACCCGGACCCTGGACGCCGCCGGCGCGACCCTGCGCTACGACGTGCGCCCCGGCACCGGGACCGACGGGCGTCCCCTGCTGCTGATCGGCTCGCCCATGGACGCGAGCGGCTTCACCACGCTCGCCTCGCACTTCACCGACCGCACCGTCGTCACGTACGACCCGCGCGGGGTGTCCCGCAGCGAGCGCACCGACGGCGCCCCGGAGAACCTCCCCGAGGAGCACGCCGACGACCTCGCCCGGCTGATCGAGGCGCTCGGCGGCGGGCCCGTGGACGTCTTCGCGAGCAGCGGCGGCGCGGTCAACGCCCTCGCCCTGGTGGCCCGGCGCGGCGACCTGGTGCACACCCTCGTCGCGCACGAGCCGCCGACGGCCCGGGTCCTCCCGGACCGCGAGGCGGCCCTCGCGGCCTGCGCGGACGTCCACGCCACCTATCTGCGGGACGGCTGGGGCGCGGGCATGGTGCGGTTCATCGCCCTGACGAGCCACCAGGGCCCGGTCCCGGCGGACTGGTCCGAGGGCCCCTTCCCCGCGCCCGAGACCTTCGGGTTCCCGGCCGAGGACGACGGCTCGCGCGGCGACCCGCTGCTCGGGCAGAACATGCGCGGCTGCACCTCGTACCTCCCCGACTTCACCGCCCTGCGCGCCGCGCCGACCCGGATCGTCGTCGCCGCCGGCAAGGAGTCCGAGGGCACGTTCGCCGCGCGGGCGGCGGTCGGCGTCGCCGAGGGGCTCGGCACCCCGGTCGCCGTCTTCCCGAGCCACCACGGCGGCTTCCTGGGCGGCGAGTTCGGGCAGCAGGGCGCCCCGGCGGAGTTCGCCGAGGCGCTGCGGTCGGTGCTGACCGAGGGCTGAGACCCGATCCCCGGGACCCGAGCGCCGAGTCCCGGGCCCCGATCCCCGACGCGCTACTTCTTCGCGGCGGCGGCCTTCACGGCCGCCGCCGCGTCGACGTTCCCGAGGCCCAGTTTGAGGGCCTGGCCCGGGTTGGCGGCCGTGTCGCGGATCGTCCGCGTGATGGCGGCCGGGTCCAGGCCCTGGTGGCGGGCCGGCGGCGCATGAAGATCTCCCCATTCGTCTGCGTCTGCCCAAGTCGACAACCGGTACGGGCGGCCCGCATCTCGAAGATCTTCTGCCGCTGCCCGACCCCAACCCGCATTGTTCTAGTAGAGTGCAAACAAGGGAGGATTCCATGAACCGTGCCACGCCCCGTCTCCGCGCGCTCGCCGCGCTCCCCTTCGTCCTCGCGCTCGCCGCGTACGAGCTGCTGCTCGTCCTCCGGTACGACCGGCTCCCCGACCCGCTCGCCACCCACTTCGACGCCGGGGGCACCGCCGACGGCTTCACCGGCCGCGCCGCGTTCCTCCTCGTGAGTACGGTCCTGCTCCTCGGCCTCGGCGCCGGCTGGACGCTCCTCGTCCGCCGCTCCGCGCTGTGGGGGGCCTGGGCGACGGCCGGCTTCACCGGCACGCTCTTCGCCCTCCTCGTACGGGACAACACGGACGTCGCCGACCCGGCCCGGGTGGAATCGCCGCTGGTCAACCTCACGGTCGCGGCGGGTGTCGCGGGCGGGTGCGCCGCCGTCGGCTGGGCCCTGACCCGGCTCGTCCCGCCGGAGGACGCCGAGACCCCCGCCACGGACGTCCCGCGGCTCGCGCTCGGCGCCCACGAGCTCGCGGGCTGGACCCGCGCCACCGGCTCCCGGCCGCTCACCGCCCTCGCGGTGCTCGCCCTCGTCGCGACCCCCGCCGTCCTGCTCCTCGCGCCCTGGCCGGCCGCGCTGCTCGGCCTCCTCGGCCTCGTCGTCGGCCTCCCCGGACTCGTCCTCGCCCGGATCAGGGTCACCGTCGACCGGCGCGGCCTCACCGTCCGCCCCTCGTTCGCCTCCTGGCCCCGCGTCCGCGTCCCGCTCGACGAGGTCGCCGGCGCCGACGCCCGGGACATCTCCGCCCTGGGCGACTTCGGCGGCTGGGGCTACCGGGTCAGGGCCCACCGCACGGGCCTCGTGGTGCGCTCCGGCGAGGCCCTCGTCGTACGGCGGACCGGCGGCCGCGAGTTCGCCGTCACCGTGCCCGACGCGCGGACCGCCGCCGCCCTCCTCAACACCCTCGCCGAGCGGCATGGGAAGGTCTGACCGTGCTCTTCCGTGTCGACCCGGCCTCCGCCGTCCCCCTCGGCGACCAGATCGCCGCCTGCGTCCGGGGCGCCCTCGCCGACGGCTCCGCCGCGCCCGGCGAACGCCTCCCGGCCGCCCGCGAACTCGCCGACTCCCTCGGCGTCAACGTCCACACCGTCCTCCGCGGCTACCAGCGGCTCCGCGAGGAGGGCCTCATCGAACTCCGCCGCGGCCGCGGCGCCCTCATCGTCCCCGGCGCCACCGCCCCCCACCGGGCCCGCCTCCTCTCCCTCCTCCGCGAGGCGGCGACAGAGGCCCGCGAACTCGGCCTCACCGAACCGGAGTTCCTGGACCTGGCCCGCACGAGCCTGCACTAGCGCCTGGGCGGGGGCTCAGCCCAACTCGCGTACCGGCGACCCCGCGAGGAACGCCTCGATGTTCTCCACCGCCTCGCCGAAGTACCGCCCGTAGTTGGCCTCCGTGACGTAGCCCAGATGGGGGAGGGCAAGGACGTTCGGGAGGGTGCGGAGGGGGTCGTCGGCGGGGAGGGGTTCGGTTTCGTACACGTCGAGGCCCGCCCCGGCGATCCAGCCCTCGCGGAGGGCCCGCAGGAGGGCGTCGCTGTCGACGAGGCCCGCGCGGGAGGTGTTGAGGAGGTAGGAGGAGGGGCGCATCGCGCGTAGTTCGGGTTCGCCGACGAGGCCGCGGGTGCGGTCGGAGAGGACCAGGTGGAGGGAGACGAAGTCGCTGGTCGAGAACAGGTCGAGCCGGTCCTTCGCGAGCCGTGCGCCGTGCTCGGCGGCCCGCTGCTCCGTCAGGTTCGGGCTCCACGCGGCGACGTCCATGCCGAAGGCGAGCCCGATGCGGGCCACCTTGGCGCCGATCTTCCCGAGCCCGACGAGGCCGAGCGTCCGGCCGGCGAGGTCGGAGCCGACGGTCGACTGCCACGGCCCACCCTCCCGTACCGCCCGCGCCTCCGCGGGTACGTGGCGGGCGAGACCCAGGAGGAGCGCCCAGGTCAGTTCGGTGGGCGGCTCGGAACTGCTGGCGGTGCCGCAGACGGTGACGCCGCGCGCCGCGCAGGCGGCGAGGTCGATCGAGGCGTTGCGCATCCCGGAGGTGATCAGCAGCCGGAGCCGGGGGAGGCGGGCGAGGAGCTCCGCGTCGACCGGGGTCCGCTCCCGCATGACCACGAGGACCTCGCAGTCCTCGACGGCGGCGACGAGCGCGTCCCGGTCCGTCAGGTGCTCGCGCAGCACGCGGACGTCCACGCGGTCGGCGAGCGGGCTCCAGTCGGCGGAGGTGAGGGCGACGCCCTGGTAGTCGTCGAGTACGGCGCAGCGCAGCTTCATGACCGCATGATCGCGTACACCCCTGTGCGCCGCCCAGAGCGACAGAACCATCCCCCTTCTGGAGAATTGCCCTGACTTGTCCAGAACGTGAGGAGTGGGTGCCATGAGTGCAGCGGCCGGCGACAGCGGTGACGAACTCGCCCTGCTCCGGGCCCGGGTGGCCGCCCTGGAAGCGGAGAAGGCGACCGCCCGGCCGCCCCACCACCGCGTCCGCTCCTTCTTCTCCGCCCTGCTCATCGTCATCGGCTGCATCCTCGTCCCGCTCGGCATCGTCTCCACCTGGACCGCGGACCTCCTCGGCGACACCGACCGCTACGTGCAGACGGTCAAGCCGCTCGCCTCGGACCCGGACGTCCAGGCCGCCGTGGCCAACCGGGTGACGAACGCCGTCATGGACCACATCGACCTGCAGTCCCTCCTGGAGGGCGTCGCGCCCGACCAGCGGCCCCTGGCGGCCAAGGCCCTCGGCAAGCTGGGCGGCTCCCTGGAGAGCGCGGTCGGCAGCTTCGTCCACGAGCGGGCGCAGGACGTCGTCGCCTCCCCGGCCTTCCAGACGATCTGGGCCGACGCCAACCGCGCGATCCACACCTCCCTCGACCGCGCCCTGACCGGCAGCGACGAGGGGGCCGTGAAGATCGAGACGAACACGGTCACCATCGACCTGGCGCCCGTGATCGACCGCGTGAAGCAGCGGCTCGTCGACTCCGGCCTCGACGTCGCGGCCAAGATCCCCGAGATCCACACCGACTTCACGGTGGTCAAGTCCGAGGACATCGGCAAGGTGAAGACCGGCTTCGCGCTGCTCCAGACGATGGGCGTGTGGCTGCCGGTCATCGCGATCCTGCTCGTCGCCGGCGGTGTGCTGCTCGCCGTGCGCCGCCGCCGCACCCTCGTCGCCGCGGGCCTCGGCGTCGCCGTCGCGGCGATCGTCCTCGGCGTGGCCCTCACCGTCTTCCGTACGGTCTACCTGAACGCCCTGCCCGCCAACGTCTCCCCGGGCGCGGCGAGTTCCATCTACGACACCCTGATCCGCTTCCTCCGCACCTCGGTGCGGGTGTACGCCACCCTGGGCATCGTCGTCGCCCTCGCCGCCTGGCTCTCCGGCCCCAGCCGCCCCGCCGTCCTCGTCCGGGGCTTCTGGCACTCCGGGATCGACGCGAGCCGGTCCTTCGCCGACCACGCGGGCATGCGCCTCGGTCCGGTGGGCCCGTTCGTCCAGCGCTACCGCACCTGGATCACCTGGATCCTCGTCGCCGGGGCGGCCGCCGCGGTCGTCTTCTGGCCCCACCCCACCGCCTGGGTCATCGTGGGGCTCGTCCTCGCCCTGGTCTTCGTGCTCGCGGTGGTGGCCTTCCTGGCGGAGGAGCCGGGGGAGTCGGCGGAGGCGCCGCCCTCGAAACCCGTATCGAGCGCCTGAACACCCGGCTACCATCCCCGCAACCGGGGGGTGAGCGATGAAGCGCGGGCTTCTTGTGAGCGTGAGTGCGGGTGTATTGCTGGCCGTCGCGACCGGGTGCACGGGGGCCACCCCTCCACCTGAGGCCCGGGCCTCTTCCGCTCCTCCCTCCTCCCGCTCTCCCGAACCGCCCGAGCGCGGCCCCGCCACGCCGCTGGGCGCGGCGGTGATCACCGCGAAGGACGCGAAGCTGGTCGAGGCCTTCCGCAGGTGGAAGGTCTTCCCCGCGGATACGGCCGTCCCGGCGCTGTCCGACGTGGCGGTCCTGCGGCGCGGCCGGCCGGCGGGGACGGGGGACCTGGCCTGGATGCCGGACGCCGACACGTACTGCCAGGTGTCGATCCGCGAGCGGGGCGCGGACCGGGAGTGCTTCGGCCTCGCGGCCGGGCGGAAGCCGCAGGGCTACGTGCACGTGGGCAGGGCCGCTCCGCACGGTGTGGGCGATCAGGCGGGACCGCCGGTCATGTGGCTCACCGTCAGCGTCGTCGAGAACGCCGCCGGGCCCTTCGCCTTCACCGGCGGGACGCCGGAGCACGTGACCCCGCCGAGGGAAGCCACGGTGAGGTTCCCCTCGGGCAGGACGATCACGTTCGTGACGTACGAGCTCCCGGAGCGTACGGAGATCCCGACGGGCGCCGAGGTCTGCGGTCCCGGCCGGGTCGTCTGCTTCGACCCGTTCGAACCGAGCGGACCCTAGGGGCCGCCGTTCGGGAACTCCCTCTCCACCCGCGCCGGTACGAGCGCCGCCCCCGCCAGGAGGCCGACCGCGATCGTCGTGACGACCGTGAGGAAGTCCATGAGGTCGTGGAAGCCGTGCAGGACGTGCCCGCCCGCCAGGGAGGTGAGCGCCCGAAGGCCGAGCGAGCCGACGGTGAGGGTGAAGAAGCCGCCCAGGAAGAGGACCAGCCGGGGCGGGCGTCCGGCGGGGCGGGAGAGCAGGTCGGCGGCCACCGCGAGGGCCATCGCGGCGACGAACGTGCCGCCGACCTCGCCGATCAGGGCCGTGCCCGCCGCCTGGACGCCGAGCGACAGGTACACGAGCCCCGTCACCGGGCCCGCGAGCCGCCACGGCACCCCGAAGGCCAGGAACAGGCCCGCCGTGAAGACGGCCCAGCTCCCGACGATCACCCAGCGGGACAGGTCCGCGTCCTGCGCCGTGTCGAGGAGCGCGCTCGTCGGCGTGCCGGTGACGGCCACGCCCAGGAGGACGCCCACGTACAGCTGGAGGAGCAGGACGAGGGCGTAGACGAGGCGGACGGCGCCGGTCGACAGGAAACCGCCGACGAGTTCGGCGGCGGCCGCGCTCAGCAGGTCGCCGGGCACGAAGAAGAACAGCGCCGGAAGCATGATCAGCACCGGGCCGCCGTGCTCCTGGCCCGGCCGGAGCAGCCCCAGGGTCACCAGCGAGACCAGGGCGGCGGCGAGCAGCGGCAGGACGCGGGCGAGGCGCGGGCGCCGGTCCGACAGGACGGTCAGGAGCGCGACCAGGGCGGCGAGGAGGGCGGTGGTGCCGATCTCGTACCAGGTCGGCTGCACGGCGGGCGCGAACCCGACGGAGAACAGCACGATGCCGACGCCCCGCGCCCAGCGCGGCACCGTCGCGGGCAGCGTCTCGATCCGCCGCAGCCCGGCCGCCGCCTCGGGCAGGGGCGGCCGGGTGTCCCGTACGCGCTCGACGAACTCCTTGAGCGCGACCGCCCGGTCGAGCCGGGAGACGTCGGGGAAGGCGGTGACGGTCGAGGTGAGCGTGCGGTCCCCGGCGGTCACGGAGAGCACGGCGCCGTCCGCGACGAGCACGGTCTCGGCACGGCCGCCGTACGTACGGGCGACGCCCCGGACGACCCGGTCGACGCCCTCGGCGCCCTCTCCGCTGAACGTCAGCATGAACCGCGTGAGTTCACGGAGGAAGTCGTGCAGGGCGCCGGGGCCGTCCCCGGGGTCGGCGTCGGGACCGTGCCCGGGGGCGGCGTGGGGACCGTGCCCGGGACGAGGACCAGGGCCGGGATCGAGGGCGTGCTCGGGCTCGGGGCCGCCCGTCACCGGCGGACGGTGTCGTCGGTCTTGAGGTCCTTCAGCTCTTCGTCGAAGTCGTCGAGCTTGTCCGGGCAGTAGACCTGCAGGACGATCCGCTCGGCCTGGACGGCCCTGGTGTCGGAGATGACCGGCCGCATGCCGGGGCCCGTGGCGCCGTTGGCCTGCTGGATCTTCCACAGCGCCGTGTTGAGGGCGCCGCCCGGGTCCTCGCAGACCGGGCCGCCGTCGGTGCCGAGCAGCTGCTGGACGGTGTCGGTGTCGGGGGAGGGGTACCCGGCCTTCACCAGCTCCTCCTGGAGCTGCTCGGCCTTGGCATGCGTCTCGTTGTTCTTCTTCACGCTCGCGTACCGGATGACCCCGGTGACGGCGAGGCCGACGAGGAGCACGATCGCGCCCCAGTAGATCCACTTGTGCTCGGAGGCGAAACGGGTGGGGCTCATGCCCGGTCTCCCTCGCTCGAAGTGCCGGAGGCGGCGGCGGTGCGCCAGTCCGGCTTGCGGAACTTCAGGAAGAGCCACGGGATCAGGAAGCCGAGGACGAGCAGGCCGCAGGCGATGAAGAGGACGTACGACCAGACGCTGCCGCCGCCGAACTGGGAGGGCGGTACGAATCCGATGCCGAGCGCCGCGAGCGAGGCGAGCAGACCCACGGTGCAGACCAGGCCCAGGGCGGGCACCCGGTAGCCGCGGGGGTGGTCGGGCTGTGTCTTCCGCAGGCGCATCGCGGCGGCGAACATCAGCAGGTACACGATGAGGTACACCTGCGTGGTGATCGTGGAGAAGATCCAGTAGACGCTCGACACGTTCGGGATGAGCGCGTACATCAGGGCGATGACCGAGGTCACGACGCCCTGGGTGACCAGGATGTTCTGCTGGATGCCGAACTTGTTGAGCTTCTGCAGGAACGGCGGCAGGTAGCCCTCCTGGCGGGAGATCTCCAGGAGGCCCTTGGACGGCCCGGCGAGCCACGTCAGCATGCCGGCCAGGGAGGCGGAGATCAGCATGACGGCGGCGATCGGGGTCATCCAGCCGACGTCGAAGTACGAGAAGAAGGCGTCGAAGGCCTGCATCACGCCGGCGGTGAGGCTGAGCTGATCGGCCGGCACGACCCAGCTGATGGCCAGGGCGGGCAGGATGAAGATCAGCAGGACGAGGCCCATCGCCAGGAACATCGACTTCGGGTACTCCTTCGCCGGATCCTTCAGCGAGGAGACGTGCACCGCGTTCATCTCCATGCCGGAGTACGACAGGAAGTTGTTGACGATCAGGACCAGGCTGGCGAGTCCGGTCCACTCCGGCAGCAGGTGACCGGAGTCCATCGGCGCGGCGGACGGGTTGCCCTGGCCGAGGAAGACCATGCCGAGCACGACGAGGATCGTGCCCGGCACGAGCGTGCCGATGATCAGGCCCCAACTGGACAGTCCCGCGAGGGCCTTGGTGCCGCGCGAGGAGACCCAGACGCCGGTCCAGTACAGGACCATGATGACGATCGCCGTGTAGACGCCGTTCGAGGCGAGGGACGGGTCGATGACGTACGCGATGGTCGAGGCGACGAACGCGAGCAGGCTCGGGTAGTAGAAGATCGTCATCGCGAACTGGCACCAGACCGCGAGGAATCCGAGCGGCTTGGACAGCCCCTCGGCGACCCAGCGGTAGACGCCGCCGTTCCAGCCGGAGGCGAGCTCCGCGGAGACCAGGGCGGTCGGCAGCAGGAACACGATCGCCGGGACGAGGTAGAGGAACACGCAGGCCAGCCCGTAGACGGCCATCGTCGGCGCGGCCCGCAGGCTCGCGACCGACGCCGTCGTCATCAGGGCGAGCGTCACCCAGGTCATGGTGCTGGGCGCGGCGGTCCGCACCGCGGCCCGCGGCCTGGGGACTTCGGCCGGTGTGTCGAGGCTGCTCAAGGGGCCCTCCCGTACGTACGCAGGACGTCGGTTCAGCCTTGAACGGCCCTGGGGGCCCGGCAACCGGTATCGGCCGTACGGGGGACGGGTCCGGACCACTCGTCGGAGTGGGGTACGTGCCTCAGGGCGTACGGCCGAAGGAGCGGCGGTACGTGCGCGGGGGCACGCCCCGGCGGCGGACGAACTGGGCGCGGAGCACCGCCGCGCTGCCGAAGCCGACCGCGCGGGCGATCTCCTCCACCGGGAGCTCCGTCGTCTCCAGGAGCTCCTCGGCGCGGCTGAGGCGCAGCCCGAGCAGCCAGGCGTGCGGGGTGGTGCCGGTCGAGGCCGCGAAGCGGCGGGCGAAGGAACGCCGGCTCATCAGGGCCCTGCGGGCCAACTCGGCGACGGGCAGCGGCTGGTGGAGGTTCTCCCGGGCCCAGGCGAGGACCTCGGTGAGCCGCTCGTCCCGGCTGTCCTCGGGCACGGGCGTCGCCAGGTACTGGGCCTGGCCGCCGTCGCGGTGGGACGGCAGCACCAGGTCCCGGGCGATGGCGTTGGCCGTGGCCGCCCCGTACTCCCGCCGCAGCAGGTGCAGGCACAGGTCGAAGCCGGCGGCGGCGCCCGCGCCGGTGACGACCGTGCCCTGGTCGACGTAGAGGGCGTCGGGTTCGACGGCGACCTCCGTGTGCCGTTCGGCGAGGAGGCCGGCGAACCGCCAGTGGGTGGTGGCCCGCCGCCCGTCGAGCAGCCCGGCCGCGGCGAGCGCGAAGGCCCCGACGCAGTGGGCCGCGACCAGCGCCCCGCGCGCGTGCGCGGCGGTCAGCGCGTCGAGCACGGCGGGGGCCGGAGGCGTACGGAAACCGGCCCACGGCAGGGCGATCACCAGATCGGCACCGGCGAGCCGGTCCAGGCCGTGGTCGACGACCAGCGGCAGCCCGACATCGGTACGGACCCGGCCGGGCCGGTCGGTGCAGAGCGCGAAGTCGAAGGCGGGCAGGCCCTGTCCGCGCGCGTCGAACACCTCGGAGACGATCCCGGCACCGAGCATCCCGACGCCGTGCGGGGCGTAGGCGGCGACGGTGAGGAAAGGCACCGGGGCAGTGTGGCACGATTCCCGCGATCAGTGGCAGGACGGCCACTCGTGAAGGTCCTTGCCCCACAGAAGACTTGGGGCCATGACGACGACGAAGAACCTCCCCGGCGACGCCCTCCCCGCTCACGGCGACGCCCTCCCCGCTCACGGCGACGCCCCCACCGCCCGCACCGCCACCTACACGGTCCTGACCACCGGCTACACCCTCTCCACCGGCCCCGGGGTCGCCGCCACCGTCTCGTACGTCCGCGACGGCGACCGGCACGTGATCGTCGACCCCGGCATGGTCGCGAGCCGCGACCGGATCCTGGGCCCGCTCGCCGCGCTCGGCCTCGGCCCCGACGACATCACCGACGTGGTGCTGAGCCACCACCACCCCGACAACACCATGAACGTCGGCCTCTTCGGCCGGGCCCGCGTCCACGACCACAAGGCGGTCTACGAGGCCGACCAGTGGACCGACCGCGACGCCGAGGGACACGAACTCGCCCCGTCGCTGAGGCTGATCCGCACCCCCGGCCACAGCGCCGAGGACATCACCCTCCTCGCGGGCACCGGCGAGGGCGTCGTCGCCTTCGTGGGCGACCTCTGGTGGCGGCCGAACGGCCCCGTGGAGGACCCGGTGGCCCCCGACCACACGGTCCTGCGGAACTCGCGCCTCCGCGTCCTCGCCGCCGCCGACGTCATCGTCCCCGGCCACGGCCCCGCCTTCCCGGCGGACGACACGGCACCGCTCTAGAAGCCGTTCGAGCCGGGCGGACGACACCGCGCCACTTTAGGAGCCGCCCAAGGGGGCCCGCCCCTGCCCCGTGTGCCTAGACTCGTCTTCCATGTCGATCCCTGACGAGTTGCTCGTCGACGTCGCCGCCACCGTGGAGTCCGGGCGGAGCAACCAGATGTCCCTGACCGTCGTCGCGGGGGGAGTGGTCATCACCGGGCGCCTCGCGCCGGAGGCCCTGTGGAGACAGCGGGTGTCGGAGGTCCTGACGGACTCGGCCCGGCTCGGAGAGTTCTCCGGGGTCTTCTCCCCCGTACGGGACGAGCTGAAGACCGTGGAGCCCCCCACCCACCTCCACTTCCACCTCGCCCGCATCCTCCAGGGCACGGTGGGGATGCCCGAGACCGGCGGCATGTACCGCGTCGCCATCGCGGACGTCAGCGCCTGGACCGTGGGGGACTTCAGCTACTCCGACGGCTGACCGCCGCGCCGGTCGTCCCACGCCCGTCGTCCCACGCCCGTCACCTGACCCCGGAGACCACGAGGAACGGCGGGTGCCCGGCCTCCGCCGGATCGCCGCCGAGCAGCGCCGAGCGGTGGGTGAGGACGGGCTCGTGGACGTCCAGGTCGGTGAACCCGGCCTTGCCGAGGACGTCCAGGTACGTCTGGCACGGCCAGTGGTGGTCGACCGTCTCCAGCGGGGCCGCGCCGCCGGGCAGCTCCCGGCGGGAGCGCCGCCGCTCGCCCTTGGTGTAGACCCGGCCGGGCTCGCCGCCGCGGAAGGTGGAGAACCGGATGCCCGCCGTGCGCGGATTGGCGTCGAGCACGGCGAACCGGCCGCCGGGGCGCAGCACGCGGTGCGTCTCGGCGGCGATGTCGTGCAGGTCGGCGATGTCCCCGGTGGTGGTGAAGACGAAGCAGGCCATGGCGGCGTCGACGGAACCGTCGGCGAGGCCGTCGAGACCGCCGTCCCCGGCCGCCCGGTAGTCGATCCGCGGGTGCGGGCGCCGCGTACGGGCGATCTCCAGCATGTGCGGCGAGCGGTCGACGGCGATCACGCTCGCGTCGGAGGCCTCGACGACCCGGGTCGCGACCTTGCCGGGCCCGCAGCCGTAGTCGAGGACCGTACGGACGGCACAGGAGCCGATGCCGAGGGCGTGGAAGACGGCGGGGTACCCGATGAGGCGCTCGGGGAGGTCGTCGTAGGCCTCGAAGGCTTCGGCGAAGGCTGCGGTGTGCTGGTCGGGAGCGCTGATCGTACGAGAGGTCATGAGGTGGGAGCCTTCCGATGATGATCCACTTCGTCCGGAACGTACTGGTCGGGGAAGCCGCAGGACAGGGCCTGGACGTACCCCTCACCCGGGTGGGCCAACGGTCCCGGCCGCTGCCGGGCGCCCCGCCCGGCCCCGTGGGTTGATGAGAGGACTGTCGACGACACCTTTGATCGAAGGGGAAACTGTGGCGCTCCACGAGATGAAGGCCCCGCAGAGCGCTGACGCGGCGACGGACGTGTTCGCCTCCGCGCTCAGCGAGCGCGTCCTGCCGAAGCACCGGATGCCGGAGGAGTCGAACATCCCCGCGGTCGTCTACGCGATGCTCCACAACGAGCTGCTGCTCGACGGCAACTCGGTGCAGAACCTCGCGACGTTCTGCACGACGTGGACGGACGACGAGGTCCGCCGGCTGATGAACGAGTGCCTCGACAAGAACATGATCGACAAGGACGAGTACCCGCAGACCGCCGAGATCGAGTCGCGGTGCGTGAACATCCTGGCCGATCTGTGGAACGCCCCCGGGAGCGCGACAGGCGAGGGCACGGCGATCGGCTGCTCCACCACCGGCTCCAGCGAGGCCGCGATGCTCGGCGGCCTGGCCCTGAAGTGGCGGTGGCGGGAGAAGCGCCGCAAGGAGGGCAAGCCGACGGACCGGCCGAACCTCGTCTGCGGGCCCGTGCAGATCTGCTGGGACAAGTTCGCCCGCTACTTCGACGTCGAGCTGCGTCAGATCCCGCTGGAGCCGGGCGCCACCGGCCTGCGGCCGCACCAGCTGAAGGAGTACGTCGACGAGAACACCATCGGCGTCGTCGCGATCCTCGGCGTCACCTACACCTGCGACTACGAGCCGGTCGCCGAGCTGGCCGCGGAACTCGACCGGATCCAGCAGGAGACGGGGCTCGACGTCCCGATCCACGTCGACGCGGCGAGCGGCGGCTTCGTCGCCCCGTTCCTCCACCGGGACCTCGTCTGGGACTTCCGGCTGCCGCGGGTCTCCTCCATCAACGCCTCCGGCCACAAGTTCGGCCTCGCGCCGCTCGGCGTGGGCTGGGCGGTGTGGCGGACCGCCGACCTGCTGCCGGAGGACCTCGTCTTCCGGGTGAGCTACCTGGGCGGCGACATGCCGACGTTCGCCCTGAACTTCTCCCGCCCCGGCGGCGAGATCGTCGCCCAGTACTACAACTTCCTGCGGCTGGGGCGGGCCGGATACCGGCGCGTCCAGGAGGCGTGCGCGCTGACCGCCCGGTACCTCGCCGAACAGATCGCGGACATGGGCCCGTTCACGCTGCTCTACGACGGGCAGGGCGGGCTGCCCGCCGTCTCGTACACCCTCACCGACCCGGAGGGCGCGGGCTTCAGCCTGTACGACCTCTCCGACCAGCTCCGGATGCGCGGCTGGCAGGTCCCCTCCTACCCGCTGCCCCCCGAGCGGCAGGAGACCGTCATCCAGCGCGTCCTGATCCGCCACGGCATCGGCCGCGACGAGGTCGACCTCCTGGCCCAGGACATCCGCCACTGCCTGGAACGCCTGGAGAAGGGCGTGCCGTCGGACGCCGACCGCGCGGGATTCCACCACTGAGGGGACTTCGTCCGACACCGGTCAGGATTCGAGAAGCGCGGAACCGGGGCCCGGAACTAGCGTGAAGTCCATGGACATCACCATTCACACCAGCGCCCTTCCGCACGACGACCCGGACGCCTCCCTGGCCTTCTACCGGGACGCCCTCGGCTTCGAGGTCCGCAGCGACGTCGGCCAGGGCCGGATGCGGTGGATCACGGTCGGCCCGGTGGGGCAGCCGGGGACGTCGATCCTCCTCGCGCCGCCGGCCGTCGATCCCGGCATCACCGAGGAGGAGCGACGCACCATCACCGAGATGATGGCCAAGGGCACGTACGGCTGGATCCTCCTGGCCACCCCGAACCTCGACTCCGTCTTCGAGAAGGTCCGGGCGACGGACGCCGAGGTCGTCCAGGAGCCGACGGACCAGCCGTACGGCATCCGCGACTGCGCCTTCCGCGACCCGGCGGGCAACCTGATCCGCATCCAGGAAGTCCGCTAGATGTGCCGCCCCGGCTGGGCGCAGGCCCGCACCACGGCGCGGCACCTGGAGGACCTCACCCGCATGCGCCGCGTCCGCGACCGCATCGACCGGGAGTACGCCCGCCCCCTGGACGTCCTGGCGCTGGCCCGCGCCGCGGACCTGCCCCCGGGCCTCCTGAGCCGCCGGTTCCGCCTCGCGTACGGGGCATCGCCCTACGACTACGTACTGTCCCGCCGTGCGGAACGCGCGAGGACGCTGCTGCTGCACGCCCCCCGTACCTGAGAGGGGCCACGGAGGACCGCGTCGTCGCCCTCCTCAAGCGGGCGACGGCCTGAGGGGGGACCGCCCTCCAGACGGGGTCCTCGCCCGCGTGTGCGCCGCCGACCCGCCCCGGGATTCGCCATCCTGACGGCATGACGGACGAGGCGGGCGAACGACTGCAGACCTCCGCGCGCGGCTGGCTGACCCTCCAGCTCGCCGTGCTGGGCTTCGCGGGGCTGTGCGGGGCGATCAAGAGCGGCGGCACGGGCGGCTCGGGGGCGCCGCGCGTCGTGGAGGCGGTGGCCGGGGTCCTGGTGCTGCTGGCCCTCGGCGTCGCGTGCGCGGCGACGTACCTCGTGGCGCGGATCGCCTGGCCGCTGCACGCGGGACCGACGACGGACGCGGTACGCGCCGGGCGGCGGCTGCGCCTCGGCATCGCCCTCACCTTCCTCGCCGTCCTCCTGGTCGCCGTCGCGGCCAGCACGGCGTGGTGGCCGGAGGAAGAGGAAGCGGCCTCGGCGACGGGGGCCCTGGTCCAGGTGTCCACCGCCTCGGGCACCTGGTGCGGCGTCCTGCGGGCGAGCGGCGAGGGCGTCCTGGGCCTGGAGGTCGCGGACGCCGGGCGGGCCGTGGACATCCCGCTGGGCGAGGTGGCCGCACTCCTGCCGGTCGGCACCTGCGGCTCGTGACGCGGGGCCTCGTGACGCGGGGCCTCGTGACGCGGGGCCTCGTGACGCGGGACCGCGGAGCGCACGGTCGATCAGCTCATCGGAACATCCCCCTCACCCGGTCCACCAGCACTCCGAAACCGGCCTTTCGAGAGGCCCGGACAGCCTCCCGCGTCCCCACCGCGTCGTCGTCGCCCCGCCAGGTGCCGAGCTGTCGCTCGGCGCGCTCCAGCCAGCTCCTGTACCAGTGGCCGAAGTCGTGCCCGGTCGGCCGGATCCCCAGGTCCGCCGCCCGCAGGTCCTCCCAGACGGCACCCCGGTGCGGGCCCGTCATCACCAGCAGCGACGTGTAGCCGCAGCCCTGCTCGCCGAGGAAGACCGCGCCCGCCTCCTGCGCGTCGTACAGCTCCTCGTAGCGCTCGTTCCAGGCCGACTGGGCGCGATGGAACTCCTCGTCGCTCGCGAAGGAGTCCTCCTCGGGCTCCTGCGCGTCGAGCTCGTCGAGCTCGCCCTGCAGCGCCTCGGCCACGAAGGGCCGGCCGGCGAACCCGGCGGTGGTCGGCTGGGCGGAGAAGGTGAGGCCGGTGCCGCGCCACTGCCACCCGTCCTCGCCCGGGGACGGCGTCATCAGGCCGTAGTGGGGACCGGCTCCTCCCGCTCCGACATGGAGGAGGAAACCCCGGTACTGCGCGGGCAGACCGGTGCCGAGCTCCGCCTCCAGCGCCCGGAGCTGCTCCTCGCTCATGACCGGACCGAGCCGAAAGCCGTGCCCCCGCGCGCCGAAGACCTGGTCCGCTTCGGGGTGTTCGGCGAGCCGGAGCACCCGCTCCCGTACGCCCGCCCACACGTTCTCGTCCATGCGGCACACGCTAGCCCGAAGGTGGCCCAGTCGTCCTGTGTGCAATTGGCCTGTGGGACGGGGCAATTGAGCACTAGCGTAGGCGCAATGACGACAAGATCTACTACGGCCGTGACCCTCGCCGACGCGCCGCTGCGGCAGGCCCGCAACTCCGCCGCCCTGTGGACCGCGACCGGCCTGGCCCGGGGGAACGAGGTCGTCCGGCGCCGCGGATTCGTCGCGGTCGACGGCGGCGAGCGGGCCGGTGTGCGGGTCCTGGTCCAGGAGCCTGACCTCGACCCGGGCGAACTCGCCGAGCTGAGCGAGCTGGTGCGCCGCGCCTCGGGCCCGGTGACCGCCGAGGACCCGTTCAGCTCGACCGACCTGAACCACCTGGGCATGCGCAACTGGCAGATGCCGGTCATGCTGCGCCCGCCCGCCCCCGTCGACGCCCCGGCGCTCGACGTGTTCCGGGTGGAGAAGCCCGAGGACCTCCAGGCGGCCGAGCGGATCGTGATCGAGAGCTTCGAGCTGGACGGATTCGAGCCCGACCGCCCCGGCGGGCTGTTCCCGGCGGCGCTGGTCGAGCAGCCGGGCGTGGACGTGTTCCTCGCCCTGGTCGACGGCGTGGCCGCGGGGGCCGGCGTCAGCGTCGTGGACGACGGCATCGGCAGCCACTACTGGATCGGTACGTCGACGGCCTTCCGGTCGCGCGGCGTCGGCCGGGCCGTCATGCTCGGCGCCCTCGCCCACGTGGCCGACCTGCCGGTCACCCTCACCGCCTCGAAGCTGGGCAGGCCTCTGTACGAGTCCCTGGGCTACACCGTCGCGGCCCCCTCGACCTGGTGGTCCTCCGTCCCGGCGACGGCGTAGGTTCCGAGCCCCCGAACCGGAGGCCCGGAGACTCGGAGGCTCAGGGGCCGGGCGCGGGCGGGACGCGTCGTCGGCCGGGCACCCCGCCCCCTGTCCGGGCCGGTCAGTTGGCCGGGCTGAAGTCGCCGCCCACCGGCGCGGGAGAGGAAGGGGCCGGCCGTCACGGCCGTTCAGCGGCCCCCCGAGTACCCCGTACGAACCCCTTCCGGCGGACACGGGGCATCGCGCGGCGGTCCTCGCGCGGGCGGGCCCCAGGCTGGGCGGGGGCGTGTGCTCTGCCGCCGAGGCGGCCGGACGGGAAAGAGCTGATCGACATGAGGGACGAGATCCGGATCGCTCCGGCGGACGGTCAGGCGGCCGAGGACGTCGCCGACGTGCTCGCCCAGGCGGCGGAGGCGCAAGGGCTCGACGCGGGGGAGATCACGCTGAGCGGCGACCAGGTCGTCGTGCCGCGCGCCCTCGCCGCCCGCATGGACAGCAGCGGCCTCACGGGGTTCCCGCCGGAGAACCAGGCGTACAGGCTCCAGGGCCCGGTCGACCTGATCGACCCCGAGAACCCGGACCGGCCCACGTTCCTGGTCGTCCCCGACAACTGACGGGCGGCAGCGGCGGCGGCAGTGGCGGGGAGCGCGGCCGGCCGCCGTCGACCTCGACCGCCGGCATTCGTGACGTACCCCCCAGGAGACCGCTTGTGGCGCTGTGGCTGCTCAACCACCTGAGCACGTTCGTGCTGGCCCTGCTGATGGTCGGCGGGATCGTGCTCGTCGCCGTCGCGGGCAGCGCGCTCGCCCGCCGTCGGTTCCCCCGCCTGGCCGAGGGCGAACACAACGACATGGCCGGCGTCGTCCTCGGCATGTTCGGCGCGATCTACGGGATCATCCTCGCGTTCGTGGTCGTCACCCTGTGGACGCAGCTGGACCACACCCAGACCGTGGTCTCCCAGGAGGCCACCGACATCTCCCTGGTCATCCGCACCACCCGGTCCTTCCCGCCCGCGGAGCGGGCGCGGGTCGACAGGGCGGTGGGCGAGTACGTACACGCCGTGGTCGACGTGCAGTGGCCGAGGATGCGCGACGGACGGCCGAGCTTCGACGTCACGTCCAGGAAGCTCGGGGCGGTGTACGACGCCCTGGAGGCCTACGAGCCGCCCACGGCGCGCGCCCAGACCTTCTACGGGGAGGCCGTCACCCGCCTCGACGACGCGGCCGCCATGCGGCGCGAACGCATCAACCTCGCCACGAACGAACTCCCGGTGCTGCTCCAGGTCCTGGTCTACGGCGGCGCGCTGGTGATCATCCCGCTGACCTTCCTCTACGGCCTCCGCAGCCTGAGGACGCAGTTCCTCTTCGTGGCCAGCGTCGCCGCCCTGATCGGCTTCAGCCTCCTCCTGGTCCTGGTGCTCGACCGCCCCTTCACCGGCGACCTCACCGTGAGCCCCCAGCCGTTCAAGGAGTCGTCCCTGTCCCGGTTCTGGCCCCGGGGAGCACTCGGCTCGCCGTGAGGAGCCCCGCTCGAAGCAGCTCAGGCGAGTCCCCCGAGGAGCTCGCCGAGGACGTGCCGCAGGACGTCCGGTCGCTCCAGGTGGACGTCGTGTCCCGTCCCGGGGACGCTCAGGGCCACGGTCTCGGGGCGGAGCCGGAGCATCTCGCCGGTCTCCTCGGGCGGGATGATCCCCGACTGGCCGAGGACGGCCAGGGTCGGGCAGGTGATCCGCGACCACTCGTCCCAGAAGGACCGCTGGGCGATCTCCGCCAACGACCCGACCAGCACGTCGCGTTCGAAGCGCGGCCACCAGCCGCCGTCGCGCTCCGCGAGGCCGTCCGCCCAGCCCTCGCCGACCGGGCCGCCGCCGAGGAACTCGACGGCGGCCTCCCGCGAGGGGAACGGCCGGGGCCAGGCGTCGAGCCAGCCCCCGATCTCCGTCTGGACGTCGCGGTTCGGCCCGCCCGGCCCGGCCTCCACCAGGACGAGGGCGCGGAAGAGCCCGGGGTGCGCGGCGGCGGCGAGCATGGCGGTGTGCCCGCCCAGCGACTGGCCCACCAGGACGGGCTGCCGGAGGCCGAGCTGTTCGAGCACGGCGACGACGTCCCCGACGTACGCGGCCCGGGAGACGTCCCGCGGGTGGCGCTCACTGGCGCCGTGGCCGCGCTGGTCGACGGCGACGACCCGGTGGCGGGGGCTCAGATCGCGGGCGACGGCGTCCCATTCGCCCGCGTGCCCGGCGAGCCCGTGCAGCAGGACGACGGGGGTTCCCGATCCGCCCCAGTCGCGGCAGGACAGCCGGACGCCCTCGCGTTCCACGGTGCGTTCGGACCAGGTCATGCGGCCTCTTTCCCGTTCTGGAGGATCAGCTGTCGCGGTGGGGCGGACAGCGGACAGCGGACAGCGGTCAGTGGTCGGCGGCAGGCGGTAGGCGGTAGGCGGCGAGGAAGGCTCGGGCGCCGGCGGCGGCGTAGCGGTCGAGTTCGGCCTCGGTGTGCTGGGAGCGGCCGGTGAACATGGCCTTGTTCACCGGGATCCACAGCAGCAGCCCGGAGAAGTGGTTCGCGGCCAGGAGTGCGTCGTCGACGCGGAGCAGCCCTTCGTCGGCCAGTCGCCGGAAGGTCGCGGCCAGCGTCGAGAGCCCCCGTTCGAAGCCCTTCTCGTACCACTCGGTGCCCAGCTCGGGGAAGACGTCGGCGTTGGCGATGATCAGGCGCCGCAGCTGGATGACCTGGGGATGGGTGAGGGTGGTCAGGAACCGGCGGGCGAGCAGGGTCAGGTTCTCCTCCAGGTTGGTGGCGTCGGTCGGGACGTCGGCCAGCAGGTCGATCGCGGTGTCGAGCCGGTCGGTGGTGGCCAGGACGATGTCGGCGAAGAGCTTCTCCTTGTCGGAGAAGTGCTTGTAGACGGTCTGCTTGGACACCGCGGCCAGTCTCGCGATGTCGTCCATGCTGGTGCCGGCGTAGCCCTTCTCCAGGAACACCGCGGTCGCGGCCTCCATGATCGCCTGGTGCTTGCGGGCCGAGCGGCCTTGTCCGGTGGTGTCCATGCGTCTCCTTCAATGAGTACTGGACAGTCTAGTTCCTGTGTGAGTACTGTACCGTCCAGTTCCGAATCGCGGGGTGCAATCAGGGCGCTCACCGCGCAATCACGGCGCTCACGGCGCCATCACGGGGAGGGAAACCATGCGGAAGATTGTCGCGGGCCTGTTCATGTCTCTGGACGGAGTCGTGGAGGGCCCGGAGAAGTGGGGCATGCCCTACAACACCGGTGAGGCGGCCGAGGCGGTGACCCGGCTGTTCGACGACGCCGACACCGCCCTGCTGGGCCGCGGCACCTACCAGCTGTGGAGCTCGTTCTTCCCGCACGTCACCAGCGAGCAGGTGCCCACCGCCGACTGGCTGAACGCCGCTCCGAAGTACGTCGTCTCCTCCACCCTCACCGAGGTCGGCCCGTGGCAGGGCAGCCACCTGATCACGGGCGACGACATCGCCGGCCGGATCCGGGCCCTCAAGGAGCGGCCCGGCGGCAACATCAACGTCGGCGGCAGCATCACCCTCGTCCAGTGGCTCATGGGCAACGGCCTGCTGGACGACCTCTACCTGCAGATCGCGCCCGTCATCGCCGGCACCGGCCGCACCCTCGCCGACGGCGAGCAGATCCCCATGCGCCTGGCGGGCACGCGCGCCTTCGCCAACGGCGTCATCGAGGCCCACTACACCCCCCAGCCGCGCTGACCCGTCCGGCCGCCCCGCCCGTGCCCACGCCCACGCCTAGGAGAGACCTCCGCATGTCCCAGACGCTCGACTCCCCGGCCGTTCTCGCCGCGACCCCGTCCCCGGCCCGCCCGGCCTCACGGCTCCTGCCGGCCGCCGGCATCGCGGCGGGCCCGCTCTTCCTCGCGGCGGGCCTGGCCCAGGGCCTGACCCGGGACGGGTTCGACTTCACCCGCAACGCCCTCAGCCAGCTCAGCCTCGGCGACCTCGGCTGGATCCAGGTCACCGCCTTCCTGCTGACCGGCCTGCTGGTCATCGGCGGCGCGCTCGCGATGCGCCGGGCGCTGCGCGGTACGCCGGGCGGCACCTGGGCGCCCCGGCTGCTCGGCGTGTTCGGCGCCTCGTTCCTCGTCGCCGGGGTCTTCCGCGCCGACCCGGGGGCCGGGTTCCCCGCCGGTGCTCCCGAGGACCGGGTCACCTCGCTGAGCGCACACGGCACCGTCCACATGCTCGCCGGGACGGTCGGCTACCTCGCGCTGTGCGCCGCCTTCCTCGTACTCGCCCGGCACTTCGCCGCCCGCGGGCAGCGCGGCTGGGCCCTCGCCGCCCGCCTCCTGCCGGTCGGCGTCCTCGCCGGATTCGCCGCCTCCGCCGCCACCGTCGCGGCCTTCACCGCCGGAGCGGGACTCGGCCTGCTCGCACTCAGCGCCGTCACCGCCCGACTGCTGGTCACGACGCCCCCCGAGCGGCGGTGACCACCCCCCTGGCAGAGCGACAATCCAAGATCATCAAGCACTAGTGGACAGGAACCAGCACCATGACCGAACCCGTGAAGGGCCCCGCCAGCTACTTCCCCTCGATCGAGAAGAAGTACGGCCGTCCGATCCCCGAGTGGAAGGACCAGATCCGCTCCTCACCCCTGACCAAGCACATGGAGCTCGTCTCCTGGCTCAAGACCGAGCACGGCCTGGGCCACGGCCACGCCAACGCGCTCGTCGCGCACACCCTCGCCGAGAACAGCGGAACCTGACCCGCGGACACGGCCGTCGGCGAGGCGGCTCCGGTCACGTCGTGGCACGGATGCCCCCGTCATGCCGCGTCCCCGCCAGGGCGGTCGTGCACGGAGAGCTCCGCCACGGCGGCGTCCCCCACCTGTTCGAGGTCGGCGATGTAGGGCGGGGTGTCCGGCAGGGGGGTGCAGAACGTGACCTGGGCGGTCAGGAGGTCGTCGTCGAGGCCGCCGAGGGACAGGGAGACGTACGCCCGCACCCGGTCGTCGCCGAAGTGGTCGCGCGCCGCCCGCAGGCAGCCGGCGGCGTAGGCGAGGCAGCGGCGCAGCAGCACGTTCGCGCGCTCGTTGGCGGCGGCGGGCTCGGTGGGGAGGTCGTAGTCCGTCATCCCGCGGCCGTTGACCGTGGTCTCCTCCGCCAGGCGGTCGAAGTACGACCCGGCAGGGTCGGGGAGGAGGTCGGTCAGCACCCGCGCACCGCTCCCCGTCACCGACCAGCCGCGCTCGACGACCTCCTGGAACATCGGGGGGACGTCCGACGGGGAGAGACCGGTGAGGTCCGCGTCCGTCAGGAGTTTCCTCATCCACTGGTTGGTGCGCACGTCCACCCTTCGCCGAGTGCGGCGAGACCCTTCCTGATGCCCGCGATGAAAGCGGGGTTGTTGCCGACTGCCTTCTCGATGCTCCGTGGGGGACCCTCGAACTTCCCGGACTCGAAGTCGAACGGGCACTTCGCACCCTTGTCGCTCCGGTCCCGGAAGTGCAGCTGCCCCGGCCGTCGGCCCGGGTGGGGGTTCTCCACGTCGATGCCGTGGCGGTCGCGGTTTTCCTTGATGCGCTGCTCGACGACGTCGGGGTGGCAGGGGTCCCGCTCGAACCCCGGCGACGAGGTGTACCCCTCGCGCAGCGGGTCGTAGGGGCGAGGCCCAGCGGGTCGGCCCAGGTGCGCGGGTCGTGCACGTAGGCCGAGGGGCCGGGGCCGGGTGCGAGACCGAGCGGGTCCTGCGTCAGGTACTCGTCGAAGACCTCCTGGGAGGCGTCCGCCGCGAGCACGCGCGCCGGTGCGGCCGAGGTCACCGCGCTGGTGGAGGCGCCGGACGTGGCGGATCCGGAGCGTGTCGCCTTCACGCCCGGCGTGAGTGTGGTGCCCCACGCGAAGGAGGGGTGACCCCGGGAAGCCGGGCTCACCCCTCCGTGTCACGGGCGGCTGGACGACCGTGTCAGTCGAGGTCGCGGACCTTGAACGAGTAGATGCCGCGGCCGTGCGTGGCCGCGTACAGGGTGCTGCCGTCCGGGCCCAGCTTCAGCTGGAGCACGGCGACGGCGGGAAGCGAGCCGAGGCGCTGCCAGGTCGTGCGGCCCGGGGCGCGGTAGACGACGCCGAGGTCGGTGGCGAGGGCGAGGCCGCCGTTGGGCGTGACGACCGCGGAGTCGGCCGGTACGTCGGGGAGGTTGGTGGAGACGTCCTTCCAGGTGGTGCCGCCGTCGGTGGACTCGAAGACGTGGCCGACGCCGGCGCCGGGGCCCTCGGTCCAGTGCCGGGAGAAGCCGTTGACCGCGAGGTAGACGTGGTCGGCGTTCTCCGGGTCGATGGCGAAGCCGCTGAGGTAGCGGTTGGGCACGGTTCCGTCCACGGGCAGGTTCACGTCGTGCCAGCCGGTGCCGTCGGCGTTGCCGACGGAGATGCCACGGGTGAAGCCCTGGTTGTTGCAGGGGCCGCACCAGGCCGCGTAGACCTTGCCGCCCGAGGCCGCGACGGCGGTCGCGGTGCGGTGAGCGCCGAGGTCGTACGCGCTCTGCCACTCGTTGCCGCTGCGGATGGCGTAGCCCTTGGTCTGCACCCAGACGTGCCGGCCGCCCGCGATCCACGTCGAGCTGTTCTTCATGTCGGCGGCGAGGGGCGCGATGAAGCGGGCCTCGCTGGTGGCGTTGTCGGCCGGGGCGACGTTGTACGAGGTGGCCTTGGCGGCGTCGCCGGTCCAGCTTCCGTCGTTCACCGCGCAGTTCTGGGTGATCTGGACGCTGAGGTAGACGTACTCCTCGGCGATGTTGCAGCCGTTGGCGGGGTCGGTGAGGGTGTCGCCGCCGTCGCCGCCGAAGTTGGAGCCCATGACGGTGTCGTTGCTGCGCAGAACGGACTGGCCGTTGTCCTGCAGGCCGCCGGTGACGGACAGGCCGCCGTGGTCGAGGTCCTTGCCGACGCCCACCGAGTAGTACTGCAGGGTGTCGATCGTGCCGTCGTTGAGGGAGGTCCAGTCGGTGGCGTGACCGGAGGCGTCCTGGGCGCCGCTCACCGGGCGCTTGTAGACGCCGCCGTCGTTGCCGACGTACACGAAGCTCTTGCCGTGGTAGCGGCCGATGGCGACGCCGTGCTGGTCGGGGTGGGTGGTCTGGTGGCAGTCGCCGGTCTGCTTGGCGGGGTCGATGGCCCAGCAGGCGAAGCCGAAGTTCCAGTACGGGCCGACGGCCGACCAGGTGGCGCCGCCGTCCTTGGTCTCGTGGACCTCCTCCAGGCCCGCGTACACGTGCTGGGGGTCGGCCGGGTCGACGGTCAGGAACTGGTTGTACCAGGCCTGTACGCCCGGCATGTAGCCGCTGGAGGTGAGTGCCGAGCCGTCGGCGGCCAGCTGCTCGTAGCCGGCGATCTTCTTCCAGGGGCCGAAGGGCGAGGCGGCGCTGTAGATGCCGCCGAGGCCGCTGTCCGGGTTGGTGGCCATCTGCTCGGGCGACTGGTCGACGGCGTAGTAGCGCGAGCCGTCGGCGGAGCGGGCGAAGGTGACCGTGCCGACGTTGTCCGCGTCGGTCGGCAGGTCGCCGAAGCCGCTAGTGATCGGCTGCCAGCTGCCGCCGGTCTTGGTGTAGAAGCCGTTGTAGTCGTCACCGCTGCGCCAACCGACGGCGAGGATCACCTTGGAGGGATCCTTCGGGTCGATCGCGATGTCGTTGGCGATGTTCTTGTACGCGGCGCTGTCGTCGTTCGCCTTCGAACCGCCCGGCAGGTAATCGGGGTTGGGGGCGAACTCCAGCTTCCAGGCGCCGCTGAGCGTCTTCGTGGAGTGGCTCCACACGCCCTTGCCGGTCGCCGCCCACACCTTGCCGCCGCCGAAGCGCAGTTGGCGGACGGTGGTGGACTCCAGCTCGTCGCCGCCCACCCGGCTGCGTGCGGAGAAGGTGCCGTGCTGAGGGTCGGACAGCACGTACACGCCGCTGCCGAGGTAGGCGTCCGCGTTGGTGTTGGCCTCGCCCGTGCCCAGCCAGAGCCGCCCGGTTCCGTCGAGCGCGAGCGCGCCGGTGGACTGCGAAGGCAACCGGTCGCTGATGGGCTGCCAGTGCCCGCCGCCGGTGCGCGACCGCCACACCCCGCCGCCCGCGCTGCCCGCGTACACGTACCCGTCGTCGTCGGCGGCCACCGCGGCCATCCGTCCGGTGACCTTGCCTGCGCCGCCGCTGGAGTTGGAGTCGATGTCGCGGTAGCGCGGGTCGTCGGAGTCGTAAGGGCGGTTCGTGACGTGCCGCCAACTGCCGTCGGTGCCGGTCAGATTGGTCAGAGCGTTCCATGCGGAGCCATATGCGCCCGGCGCGACGACGCCGGGCGAGGTGCGGGCCTCGGCGTACTGGTCGGCGCCCTCGGCGATCTCGTCGGCCTCGTTGCCGTCGTCGCCTTCTTCCGCCGTCAGCGTGGGGCTCATGGCCCCCGCCGACTGCTGCCGCTCCTGGGCGAGTCGGTCGAGCGTACGGACCCCGAAGGGGTCGTTGTGCCCGCCGGGTGCGGCGCTCGCGGGTATCGCGACGAGTCCGGCGGATGCGGTGATGGCGCAGATCGTGAGCCATCGTCTTCCACGGGTTGGTGCTGACACCAGATCCTCCGACAAAAGGGTGGTCGTACAGCTGTCGGGGAAGACCTGATCACCAGCGGGCGGAGACGTCCGACACTTGGGCAAGTCTTTGACTAGAACCTGTCATTATGCGATACGGGGCGGACTCCGAGGTCCGCCGCGGCACGGCGGCGGCCGGGAACGGGTCGAGTGGGCTCGCGGGGCCGCCGGCACCCCCTCCGCGAAGGCCCGCGCGGCCCGACGAGCAACCATGGAGTCGCAACCCACTGCTCGGGAAGCCTGAAATCGGCGAGCAGGGACGTCATCGCACGTTCCAGCCCCCTGGCGTTCTTCAGCGCGGGCCGTAAGCGCGGAGGCAGGGCAGTTCAGCGTCGGTGGCTCGAAGGACGCTGCGACTCCCGGTGCTTGAACGCGCGCTGGCGTTCGGGGTCGGCGAGGGGCCCGGCAGGGGCTTGGTGAAGACGGCCGCCCGGCCGCGCTTTCGTTCGCCTCAAGCTCCGCTTCCAGGGCGTCGACCCGGTCACGCAAGCGACGCTCGAAGTCGGCCAAGGTTGCTTCGGGACGCGTCCTTGACACCTCCTCGCGGAAGGACGCGAACCCCAGGACTGCCAAGCGCGCTGGACCACGGCCTTTTCCCGCGCTTCCCGTGTGGCGTCGTCCCGTTCGCCGACCGGGATGTCGATCGGGTACGGATGGGTCGCCACGATCGCCGCCCGGCCGGCCACCTGGCGGAGCATGCGGCCGATCGGCAACCGTCCGACCCCGCCCGGCCCACGCCACGCCGGAGCGATCCGCACCCGGTCGATGATGACGACCTGGTCACCGCTCACCAGGCACTCCTCCGGCTCGGAGTGCAGGCCGAGGCCCCCCGACGCCTCGAAGAGCGGTGCGAAGTGCTCGTGGTCCGCGTCGCGCGAGTCCGGCGACGCGTAGACGTTCCCGATGCGCCACAGGTCCAGCGTGAGGCCGGACGTGGTGAGGATCGTCAGCCCCTGGTGCTCACCCCGGGACGCCTGGGCCGGCGATACGCCAGGGGTCAGGAGTCGTGCGTTGTCGGCCACGGCCTCCTCGTCGCCCGGCTCCCACAGGGGCAGGACGGCGTGGCAGCCCCCGACAGCTCCAGACAACGACGAAGCCCCGGGTCTCTGACCCGGGGCTTCGTTCAAGAGTGGATGACGGGAATCGAACCCGCTCCATAAGCTTGGGAACCACCCGGTGCTTGAGCCGGCATGCGGCGTTTGACCTGCGGAAATGGATGCCGAGGGTGGGGGCGGACTGTCCGGGGCCGCCGCCTGTCGATCGCTGGTCACCGCCGCCACTGGCACGTTGTGGCACGGCGGTCGACGTCGTGCGGTGTCGTGCTGCTCGTGGCGGACCCCACCTGGGGCATCGGGCTCACGCGCCGCTCCGCCCACCGCCGCCGAGCCCGAGGGCCCGGCTACCAGGGCGGGCTCCACTGGAGGGTGACGAGCCCGAGCGACTGTCCCGGGGCACCGGCCGGGCGCGGAGGGTGGGAACCCGTATCGAAGCAGGGCGCGGCGGTACCGACCGGCTCGCTGGACTCAGTCCGAGGGCGGCGTGGAGGAGGATTCGGCGGCGCGGCGGTACTCGGCGTTGATGCGCTGGGCTTCCTCGAGCTGGTCTTCGAGGATGATGATGCGGCAGGCCGCCTCGATGGGGGTGCCCTGGTCGACCAGCTCCCGGGCGCGAGCCGCGATGCGCAGCTGATAGCGGGAGTAGCGGCGGTGGCCGCCGGCGGAGCGGAGTGGAGTGATGAGGCGCGCTTCGCCGAGAGCGCGCAGGAATCCCTGGGTGGTGCCGATCATCTCGGCGGCCCGACCCATCGTGTAGGCCGGGTAGTCGTCGTCGTCGAGACGGTCGTAGGAGTTGTCTGCTGTCACTTGCACCTCTCCGATGAACGCGTGGAGGGGCCCTGGTGCCGTACTGACACCAGGGCCCCGAGGAACTACTACACCATCTGCCGGTACCGATACTGCACCGGCCTTCTGTTTCCGTGCGCCCGACCGAGACACTGTCGGGCATCCGGGGATCGCGGTTGCTTGACCGGAGACCACCTCGCTATCGATGTCCTGCGGTACCCGAGCTCAAGGCTTACGCCCGGGCGATCCTGATGGCGCTCGGTCCCTCCGTTCTTCCGTCGGCGATCAACTGCTTTCCAGCGGGCGTACTGCTGGTCCCGCTTTCCTGCGTACTGCACTGACGGGCGCCGGGATTTCCGTGCCGGCGGTCCCGTTCGCGGCGGCCCCTGATCACTGCGGGCCCCCCGGTGCGGTCGCCAGTCCCGTCGCCGTCTTCCCACAATCCTGGCTTCGGAACTCCGCCACCGCACCGTTCTGCCAACTGCACCTGCGGGTACTGCTGCCCGGCAGTTCATCTCTGCCGGGCTCTCTTGTCTCGCGGGGTTACGAGAGAAACCGTACGCGCGGCACAGCCGAATGTCTACTCTGGCCGACATAGATTTTTGAGCACGGAGAGGGGAGACAGTCCTTCGCCGCCGGTTCAGGACGTGGAGAGCCGCCGGGCGCCGCAGCTCAGGCGCCGGGTGGTGCGGCCGGCACGGTCAGGGCAGGGCGGGGATCCCCGAGACGGGTGGGATGGACCGCGTCGCGATCGTGGAGGTCACCGCCTGGACCATGGGGGACTTGAACTACTCCGCCCACGACACGGCGCTGCCGGGAACTCGGCCGTACGAGGAAGGGCCCGACCGGCACGTGTGCCGGTCGGGCCCTTGGCTGTCGCGGTGGCGGCTCGCGCCGGCCGTGTCGGTCAGGCGGCGGCCGATGTGCCGAGCAGAGTGGATGCCTGCTGGACCGGGGTGAGGCCGGGAGCGGGGGCTCCGGCGTCGTGAGGCCCGCGGCAGGTGAAGCCGAGCCGGGCCATGGCCCTCAGGACTTCGTCGGCGCTGAAGTCGCGGCGGTCCTGGCGGGTGATGACCTGGCCGACCTGCTTGGCGGGGTAGGTACGGCGGCCGATGATCACGGATGCGCCGGTGACCGGCTCGGGCTTGACGCCCTTCATGGACTCCAGGACGCCGCTCTTGGTCAGGTCGAAGGGGAACCGGGCGATGACACAACGCATGGTGCCTCACAGGGAGAAGAGGGAGAAGAGGGAGGAGGAGCGGGAGAAGGGACCGGCTGGGGGAAGTCGGTTCAGACGGGGGCGAAGACGACCGGAGCGCGGCCCTGGCCGGCCGACACGGGCGGGGTGCCGCTCCGACCGTTTCCCGTCGGGTGTCCGGCGGGAGCCATCGGGATGTGGGGTGAGGGCGACGGCCCGTGGTCGCCGGGGACGTCGCGCAGCCGGATGCGATCCGTGTACGCGCTGCTGTCACGGACGGCGGCGAGCTGGGCCCGGGTGACGAGCCGGGTACACAGGCCGTCGTCGTCACAGATGAGCAGATGCCCCGTGCGGGCACTGATCACGACGGACAGGGCCACTTCCACGGTCATGTCGTCACCGACCCGCGGTGCGGCCGTGTCCGTGGCGCAGTCCGCCTTCCTGTCCGCGGGGGTGGCGTCCACCGAGCGGGGCCGCGTCTGAACGGGCGTCACAATGCCTCCTGCGGGGATGGGATCGGTTTGCTGATCGCGTGACGTACGGACCGCCAGGACGATCGCGGACCGCCGTCGACTCACGTGCCGGACCGCTGCGCGCTCGCGCGACGGGCCGCCGCGGTGGCACCGTGCCGACCGCGGGACACCGGGCCGCGCTTGCGCCGCTCGGGCGCGGGTGCGGGCGCCGGCGCGGTGATCGTGACCGGGACGCCGGAAGGGGTCCGGGCGCCGGTGATCCGGTGGAGGGCTTCCTCGCCGGAGCGGACCTGGGTGATCCGGGGGGAGATGCCCGCGTCGTCCATGAGGCGGGTCAGGCCGCGGCGCTGGCTGGAGGTGACCAGGGTGACGACGCTGCCGGACTCGCCCGCGCGGGCGGTGCGGCCGCCGCGGTGGAGGTAGTCCTTGTGGTCGGTCGGCGGGTCCACGTTGACGACGAGGTCGAGGTTGTCGACGTGGATGCCGCGGGCGGCGACGTTCGTGGCGACCAGGACGGTGACGTGTCCGGTCTTGAACTGGGTGAGGGTGCGGGTGCGCTGGGGCTGGGACTTGCCGCCGTGGAGCGCCGCGGCGCGCACCCCGCTGTCGAGGAGGTCCTGGGTGAGCCGGTCCACGGCGTGCTTGGTGTCCAGGAACATGATCACCCGGCTCTCGCGCGCCGCGATCTCCGTCGTCACCCGGTGCTTGTCCGCGCCGTGCACGAGCAGGAGGTGGTGTTCCATCGTGGTGACCGCGCCCTGGGAGGCGTCGACGGAGTGGACGACAGGGTCGGTGAGGTACCGGCGGACCAGGAGGTCGATGTTGCGGTCCAGGGTGGCGGAGAACAGCATCCGCTGGCCTTCGGCGCGCACCTGGTCCAGGAGAGCGGTGACCTGGGGCATGAATCCCATGTCGGCCATCTGGTCGGCCTCGTCCAGGACCGAGATCGCGACCTGGCTCAGCCCGCAGTCGCCCCGGTCGATGAGGTCCCCCAGGCGACCGGGCGTGGCGATGACCACTTCGGCACCCCCGCGCAGGGCGCGGGCCTGGCGCCCGATGGGCATGCCGCCGACCACGGTCGCCAGGCGCAGCCTGACGGCGCGCGCGTAGGGCGTGAGGGCGTCGGTCACCTGCTGGGCCAGCTCGCGTGTGGGGACGAGGACCAGGGCGAGCGGTCGACGGGGCTCGGCGCGTTGCCCGGCGGTGCGGGCGAGGAGCGCCAGGCCGAAGGCGAGCGTCTTGCCGGAGCCGGTCCGGCCGCGGCCCAGCACGTCACGACCCACGAGGGAGTTCGGCAGGGTCGCGCCCTGGATCGGGAACGGCACGGACACGCCCTGCGCGGTGAGCTCGGCCAGGAGCTCCCTGGGCATGTCGAGCTCGCCGAAGGCCTCGACGGAAGGCAGCGCGGGAGTGATCGTCTTCGGGAGGGCGAACTCTCCCTGTACCGCGGCGGGTCGTCGGCTGTGGCCGCCCGAACGGCTCGGGCTTCCGGCACGACTGAGGGCGGACGGACCGAAGCGACCGGCCCGGACGGGAGCGACGCTGGGACCGAACCCGGAGCCGCCGGTGCGTCGGCGGCCTCGTGAGGAGCGGCTGTTCGTACGCGTGGGGTTCATTCAGAACCTTCCTTGATGCGGCACGTCACCAAGAAATTCCCCCAGGATCGGAGCAGCGCGGGGAACCGCAAGAACGGGCCGATGGGAATGAGCAGGAAATTCCGCGCGCCTGTAATTCGTGCCGGCGCACAGGCGCTTAAACGCGAACCGGGGTGCCGTGGAGCGGGCGTCCGGATCCCGGGGCGCCTGCGGAACGCGGGTTCGAAGCGGCGATGTTCCCGGGGCCCGTGGGCAACGGTCGTCGACGGACGCCCTGCCACTGGAACGCTGCCGGAAAACGCGTGCAGCTGGGGCCCGCACCCCGAGGGATGCGGGCCCCAGCTACGAACTGCGCGTCAGTTTCAGGCGGGAACGATGTTCTCGGCCGTCGGGCCCTTCTGGCCCTGCGCGATGTCGAAGGTGACCTTCTGGCCTTCAAGCAGCTCGCGGAAGCCCTGGGCGGCGATGTTCGAGTAGTGGGCGAACACGTCGGGGCCGCCACCGTCCTGCTCGATGAAGCCGAATCCCTTTTCCGCGTTGAACCACTTCACGGTACCAGCAGCCATGCTATTTCTCCCTTGGGCATTACGTCGGATTCCGCACTGTGCGGACTCCGTGTCGCCGCGATGATGCCCCGACCGGAAGATGACCGGAAGTGCAAGGCATCTCCTGCGTCATGAAGATCGCATGAGGATCGAACAGGGATGCCTGGATTTTGTGGGTACCAAAACTGCAACTGAGATCGACAGTAGCACGTCGCAGGGATTCGGCGTGTAAATAATTTCCCCCTCCGAGTGTCGGAGTAAATACTCTCCCCGCGGGAGTCGTTAAACTCTCGGTCCGCGAGCGTAGATATTGATTCACCCTGAGCGGAGTTTTCCGGAGGGACGGGGCACGCGGAGGGGGTGGTGCCTCCCTCCGGCAGGGCCGGGGGCCCCCCCCCCCCCCCCCCCCCGGGCGCCCGCGGCGGGGGGGGGGGGGGGCGCCGCGGGGGGGGCGCGGGGGGCGGGGCGGCGGCAAAAAAACGTAGAGGGCGGGGGGTGCGGGGGCCGGGGGGGGGGGGGGCCCCCCCCCCCCGCCGGCCCCCCAAACAACCCCCCCCCCGGATAGCCCCGGGGGGTTGGCGTGGGCCCCGGCCCTGCCGGATCCCGGATGCGGGCCCTGGAGACGTACAACCATCTGACTGCTCGGGTGTCTGAACTGGTGAGGCGCATGGTGCGCTTGATGTTTTCGGGAGGAATGCCCGTGCCCCTGACCCGTTCGACGCGACGGCGGCTCGTCGGCGCCGTCACCACCGTTCTCGCCGTCACACTCGGGGCGACCGCCCTGACCGCTCCCGCGTACGCCGCTTCGGTCTCGGGCGGGGCACTCGTGGCGAACGCGACGACGGCCACGGATCCGATCGCGTACCCCAAGAGCAGCAGGCTCGTCGGGGCCGGCGTGGCCGGCTTCCTGACGACCTCCAACACCGGCATCACGACCTTCCGGCGCTATTCGGACGGCACCGGGCAGGCGTACGACGGCGCCGTGTACCTGCGGTCGACGCCGACGACCGACTTCCTGGTCTTCAGGGGCGCGTACGGGATCACGCAGCGGAATCTGGCGACGAACGGATCCCTGGAGGTCCCCGTCGGTTCCCTGACGGGTGACGCGAAGTGGGCGGGCGCGGCGGGTGATGCCGTCTTCACGACCATCGTCACCGAGGCGGGCACGGTGCTCCGCAAGCACGTCGACGAGGCTCCCACCGTGACGGTCACCGGCCTGCCCGCCGACGCGGCCTCCGTCATGGTCACGCCTGCCACCCCCGCCCACGCCAAGGTCACCTTCACGCAGAACGGGCTGGGCAAGTGGGGCCTCCTCGACCTCGCCACCGGCGTCCTCACCCCCGGCGCCACCGGGATCGGCGCACAGGCGGTCTCCGCGACCCACACCGCCTGGTCCACCGGCTCGGCGACGGACCAGGGCCCCCGGGTCTTCGTCGCGGACCGGTCAACCGGCACCGTGCAGGAGGCTCCGGTGCCCCCGGTGCCGTCGCTCGGCAACCTCCAGGTCGGCCTGGTCGGCGACTGGGTCCTGTACGGGCAGAAGGGCGGCATGGACTTCGTCCAGCCCAGCGTCCACCACGCCATCACCGCCTACAACGTCACCACCAAGGCGACGGTGAAGGTCCTCGACCACGCCTACGAGTTCACGTCCGCCCCCGACGGCAGCCTGTACGCGCGCGGTGGCCTCGTCGGCCGGGGCGAGGGCATGTACCGGATCGCGGCCACGGGCGGCGAGCCCCTGAAGGCCGAGCTGGTCGCGGCGACCGGCGAGCCCACCGAGGTCGTCGTCACGGATTCCACCGTGCCCCCGGCGGTCCTCGACCTCGACCAGGTCGACGGGTTCACCTTCAGGTGGACGCTGTCCCGCCAGGTGCGGAACCCGAAGCTCACCGTCCGCCATGTGCGGACCGGGAAGACCCACGACCTGACCGTGGTGCCCAGCAGCAGCACGCCGGCGTTCGCCTGGGTCGGCAACAACTGGGACGAGGACGTCCCCAACGGCGACTACACCTGGGAGTTGACCGGAGAGCCGGTCAACGGCATCGGCCCGGCCGTCACCGCCGGCGGTACGTTCAAGGTCGTCCGCAAGGCGCAGCCGCACGACTTCAACGACAACGGCAGCCCCGACCTGCTCAGCCGGGACTCCGCCGGCCGCCTGTGGCGCACGGACCTCTTCTACCGTCCGATCGACGAGTGGCGCGGCATCAACGAGGCCGGGGCCAGGACCTACCTCGGTTCGGGCTGGGGCGTCTACGACCGGATCGAGGCCGCCGACAACCTGGGCGGCACGCCGGTCGGGGACCTCCTGGCCCGCGACAAGTCCGGCGTGCTCTGGCTGTACCAGGGCAAGGGCACCGGCGACTTCGCCGCCCGGGTCCAGGTCGGTGGTGGCTGGCAGGTCTACGACAAGATCACATCCGGCAGCGACCTGACCAACGACGGCCGCGTGGACGCGCTCGCCACCGACAGGTCCGGTGTGCTCTGGCTCTACACCGGCACCGGCAACGCCACGAAGCCGTTCCTCCCCCGCAAGAAGCTCGGCACCGGCTGGGGGATTTACAACGACATCACGGCCGTCGGCAATATCGCGGGCGGTACCGCCGGCGATGTCGTCGCCCGTGACAAGGACGGTGCCCTCTGGCTCTACCTGGGCAAGGGCGACGGCTCGTTCGCGCCCCGCACGAAGATCGGCAGCGGCTGGAACGCGTTCCGCCCGCTGATCGCCGCCGGTGACGCGGACGGCGACGGGCGCCCCGACCTCATGGGCCTCGGCGCGTCCTACCAGACGCCGAAGCTGTACAAGAGCACCGGCGACTGGAAGGTCCCGTTCCGGACCGGCGAGGTCATGTACCTCGAGCAGGTCAACGCGAACACGTCGGACCTCGTGTTCTGACCCCGCCGGACGCGGGGAGGGGAGGCCGCGGCAACACCCGGCCTCCCCCCCCGTACGGGTGCGGCCCTCCTCCTTCGTCCGCATCGCCACGAACTTCACGCTGCGGACAACAACGAAGGCCCAGGTCTCTGAACTGGGCCTTCGTTCAAGAGCGGATGAAGGGAATCGAACCCGCGCCATAAGCTTTGAAATCACCCGGTACTTGGGCGTACGTATGTCGTCTTACCTGCGGGAACGTCAGCTTTAGAGAATTTCTGGCTGCTCGTGGGGGTCCGTGGCCGACCGCTGTTCACCGCGACTGCCGGCACGTGGCGGCAGGGGCCTTCCCGGCTTCGTGCCGCCCGCGTCGAGTCGGGGCCGCTCACCGAGGCGTCACGTGCACGATCTCCTTGACGACCGTGCTGACTCCGGACACGACGTGGTAGATGGCTCCGCTCGCCACGATCAGGGTGCCGAACAGGATCCAGCCGCCAGGGCCGCTGTCCACCTGGAAGTCCGAACCGTCCGAACCGGGGTTCCCGCCGGTCGAAGCCCGCAGCATCTCCCTGGTGATGTGTGCCGCACCGACCGCGGCATGGGCGGCCGTGGCCAGCGCCATGCCCGTGACGCCGAGGACGAACCACTCCGCTCGCCCGAGCTCGTCCATCGTTCTCGCCTCCTTGCCTCGGGGCCTCCGCGCCTGCTGCGGCGACCCGCCTTCACCTCCGATCCTCGACGCGGCGCGCACGGTGCCACCAGAGACCGGAAGGGCAGATCAGGGGGCCATTGGGCCCAACCGCCTGCCCGATCCGTCCCCCGACCACTGCGCTCCCCGGCACGGCCTTCGCCCGGCGCACGAGTCCACCGACCCCGGCCGGGTGCAGGCCGCCGGCACCGGCTGGACCGGCGCGACAGCAAAACGAAAAGCCCCAGGTCGCTGACCTGGGGCTTCGTAGAAGAGCGGATGAGGGGAATCGAACCCGCGCCATAAGCTTGGGAATCACCGACCCCTTGGCCGCCAATATGGCCTCTGACCTGCGGGCAAGCATCTTCGCAGGGTGTTCCGAGGGGTTCCGCCCGCACCCCTGGTGACCGCTGTTCACCGCTTTGAAGGGCACGGAAGGGGCACGCAACAGGTTTCCAGCAGGGTGCCCGGGGAGACGGCTCCCCCTCACAGCCGGTCCCCCTCGGGGCGCGGTCCCGGCGATTCCGGAGGACAGCGGTCGCGTCATGGACGTCCGCCTGCCTCGTTCGGGTGGAATCTTTCCCCCTTGTCGGGGATCGATGCTGGTCACATGGGGTGAAAGGGTCGCGTGGCTCGTTCCCCGTCCCCGGGCGGGAGGTGTTGATGGGGACGTGAGTACTTCAAGCGCCGCACCGATACTGTCCGCCGCTCTCGCCGCCCCCGCTGCTCCTGTCGTGCACGACTCGGGCGCGGACACCGCGCCCGGTGTCATAGTCGTCGACTCCTGCACCACCCTCGGCACCACCCTGGTCCTCCGCCTCGCCGGAGAGATCGACCACTTCAGCGCCGCCCCGCTGCGGGCACTGCTGGCCTCGGCGGCCGACGACGGCTGCACCGGGCTCGTCCTGGACACCTCCCGGGTCACCTTCTGCGACTCCGGCTTCCTGGCCGTCCTCGACTGGTGGCCCCAGCAGGGACGCCGTCTCAGACTCGCGAACCGATCCCGGGCCGTTCAGCACCTTCTGAACGCCGCTGCACCAGTACGACGGCAGCGGGCCCATGCCGGCTCCCTGACGGCGGCAGGCCGGTCATGACGTTCCTGCTCCTGACCTGCGTCCCGATGCTCGCAGCGGTTCTCCTCGCACACGGGGAACCGCGCGAACCAGGGCACCGCCGTTCCGCCCCGCCTCCGCGACCCGCACCTCGCAGGACCCTGATCCACTGCCGCCTGGCGCCCCCGCTCCACTGCACCATGCAATAGACGATGGAAGGGGTTGGGGCCCGCGACAGCGCGCGGGCCCCGACGGCGGATCTCCGGGCCGGCGCTGACTGGCGTCGCGAGGGACGACGGGCGCCGACGTACCGGCCGGTGCCACGTCCGAGACGCCGGGTGCGCGGGCCTGGCGGCGGTCGTCACAACGGCCCCGGCGCATTCACTCCGTCGGGGCCGCCCTTCCGGATCGTCACACGTGAGCGTGCTCGATCCGTGTTCAATCGTACGACTTCTCGGCCGGGCGGGCCGGGTGAGAGCGGGACGTCGGGGTGGTCCGGCTCAGCCGCGCTCTTGTTCTTCGGCCTCCATGCGGAGGATTCCCTGGTGGGTGAGGGAGACCATCGCGGGTGTGTTGCCCGGTTCCCAGTCGACGCTGATCAGGCCCTCGCCGGTGAGGTAGGTGCAGGCGGCGGCCAGGTCTTCCTCCGGGATGCGCAGGTCGTTGCGCAGCTTCCGTCCCGGGACGCCGAGGAGGCGGTTGCCTGCGGTGGCTTCGTAGAGGGCGATCAGGATCCGGTCGCGGTACCCCTGTCGCTCGCGGAGTGTGGCCATGACCGAGTCCTTTCGTCGTGTGAAGGTCCGATTCCGCTCAGACTTCGTCGACGTGGGTGCCGGTGAGAGGAGACGATCTGCTGGTGGTGAGCCAGGAGCGGGCGGGCTCTGCGGCGGTTTCGGTGTCGACGGAGAGGTGGAGCCGGGTGCCGCCGTCGAGGACGGGGTAGCTGCGCTGTTCCGTCCCGGCGAACGAGCGGCGGATCACCTCGGCGACCGCGCGGGCGGCTTCGGGGGTGGCGGCGACGATGCGGATCTCGGCCTGTCCGGCCGAGGGCAGGGCCGCGGTGTCGGTGCGGTACAAGGGGCGTGGTCCCTTCACGGGCGAGCGAGAGGCCGGCGGGTGGGTTGTCCCGGGTGTCGGGTGCCCCACCCGCGGCCTTCGGTCGGAGGAGTGGTCTCTGGAGCGGTCAGGGCCAGGTGCCCGTGGCCCTGCGGCGGGCGGCTTGCTCTGTCGGCGTGTGGGGGCTGTGACCGGGCGGTCGGAAGATGGCCGGGAAGGGGTCGCTGTAGTGGCGGGCGGCGATGCGTGCGTCGTGCTGGGCGTTGAGCCGGTGGACAAGGCGCGTGCCGAGCGTGATCAGCACGGCGACGGCCGCGAGCGCGATCAGGGTCTCCATGTCGTCACCACCGCGTGTTCTTCGGCAGCGGAATCATCCGCGCGCCGACGACCGGGTGCCGGAGGGGCGGCAGGGCGGCTCCTCCGTCCGTCTCCCAGGCGTCCTCGCCGCTGCGGGCGTCGCGCATGCGACGGCCGGTCGCGGCTTCGTCGGACATCAGGACACCGGCGGTGAGGACGCTGCCGGGGACGGCGGCGGCCGCCATGAGCCGGGTGGCCGCGGCGGGTTCGGTCTCGGGCGGTATCACCAGCAGGTCGACGCGGCCGACGGTGTAGGAGAGCAGGATCATCTTGTCGGGATCCTGTTCGGTGAACCAGCCGACGTGCACGGTGTGCCCGGCGACGGCGACCTTGTGCGGGACGACGGGCCAGCGGGTGGGGTTCACCGTGACCCGTGTGATGCGTCCGAAGCGCTCTTCCAGCGCGTCGACCAGGGGCGGAAGCTCAGCGGCGAGGTCACGCGAGCGAGGCCACCAGGCGCCGTCCAGGAGACCGGCGAGTGTGGTCTTCGGCGTCACCGAAAGGCGCGCCGAATGCGAGGGTGCGAGGGTGGTGGTCATGATCGCGGACCCGTCTCCGGGCCGCCCTGCAGGGCGGCCCAGTGTCTTGATCGCCGGAAACGACGTCCGCGTGGGAGCGGGTGTTCGAGTTACTCCCGGTACCTTCAGCCTACTCCGCGCCGGGGGCGGACGAGTGGCGTCCGTCCAGCCGATTTCCCGGGCCGGGAGCATCCGCCCGGTCGGCGTCGGTGACCTCACCCCGCGGCACGTCCCTCCGTCACCCGCGCCACTCGACCAGGAGGAGCGTGGCGTCGTCCGAAGTGGCCTCGCCACGTGCCCGCTTGAGGGTGTGGGACAGGTCCCGCGCCACCGCGTGTACCTCCCGGTCCGCCCTGTCCAGCTGATTCACCCAGTTGATCAGCTGGTCCTCGCCGAACTCCTCCTGCCCGCTCTCGTGTTCCTCGACCAGGCCGTCGGTGAAGCAGAGAATCCGGTCCCCGGGCAGCAGTGCCACCTCGCTGACCTGCGGCTGGTCTCCGCCGAAGCCGACGGGGAGGGTGGTGGGGCTGTCGAGGCGGCGTACGACGCGGTGGTGGCGGATCAGCATGGGGGCGGGGTGTCCGGCGTTGACCCACTGGAGGCGGCCGGTGTCGGTGTCGAGCCGCAGCATCTGGGCGGTGACGAAGTGGTCGGGGGCGAACTGCTCGGCGACGGCCCGGTCCATGAAGAGGTAGATCTCGGAGAGTTCGACGCTGGTGCGGCGGGCGTGCCGGTAGGCCCCGATGGCGACGGTCGCCATGGTCGCGGCGTCGAGGCCGTGGCCCATGGCGTCGATCATGGCGAGGTGGAGGATGTCGCCGTTCAGGGCGTAGTCGAAGCTGTCGCCGGCCACGTCGTAGGCGGGTTCCAGGACTCCTGCGACGGCGACGCGGGGCATCGTCATGGCGAGCGGCGGCAGGAGCGACCACTGGATCTCGGCGGCGACGCTCATCGGTTCGCCGCGGCGGGTGCGGAAGAAGAGGTCGGTGTAGCCGTTCTTGGTCTGCAGTGTGGCGGCGGCCAGGGCGCCGAGCCTGCGCAGGATGCGGCGGGCGTCGTCGTCGACCGCGTCCAGGGTGACGGCGAGGACGCCGGCCTGGTCGCCGCCGTCCAGCAGCGGGATGTGGACCCGCACCCCGTCGGCCAGCGCCCTCTCGACCGGGCGCGAGGTGAGGAAGCACCGGCCGGCCGCCGAACCGTCGATCGGCAGGGGATCGCCGTCCTCCAGCCCGTCCCCGGCGAGGGGGACCAGATTCCGCTGCCCGTAGTCCTGGAGCAGGATCCGCACCTCGCGGCCCCCGATCCGGGCCACCGCATCGGCGAGGGCGGGTCCCACCCGGTCGGGCGGCAGCGCGTGGGCATGGTCCAGGAGCCCGCCCAGCAGCATCTCCCCGAAGCTCTCCGAGCGGTTGGGATCCCCGTCCTCGTGCGGTCCGACGGTCATCCGGGGCCTCCAGGCGGGCGGCGGGGCGACGCCCTGGTCCGGTGGACGGGGGCGGATCCGTCGGCATCGCGGTGCGGCTTCCAGGATGCTTCGCGGAGGCCGGGGCCGCCACGCGCATCCGCCGACTCCGGCTGCCCGGTCAGGGTCCCTCGGCGTGGGGCCCGGTGCCCCGCTGGGGACGGCCGGTGGTCAGTCGGGCCCGGCCCGGCGGTGCGGGTGGTGTCGACGGTGAGACGGAGGCCCGTGCCCTTGCCCGGGGCGGGGTAGCCGCGCTGCTCACCGTCGGCGAGACGGTGGCGCGGGGTGTCGGCCACTCTGCGGGCGGCGTCCGTGGAGGCAGAGGCGATCCGGAGTCCGGCGTCCCCGGCGGCGGCGGGGCTTCGGCGTCCGGCTCGTTGCGGTCCAGGACGGCACCGTCCTTCCCGCCGGGGCCTGCCCGGGCGACCGAAGTGAGGCGGGTACGCCTCCATACGTCCACGGTACGTCCGGAGCCCGGGCGCCGATCGGTTCCCCGACGGAGAGCTGCGCGTCCGCGCGTCCTCCCGGAGTACGGTGAAAGTGCGGGGCCGTCGCCCCGCCCGCCGGCCCGGCGTCCGCTGCGGCACCGACCCGGGCGGAAGCGGCACCACCCGTGGACGGGCGGACCACCATGACCGACGCAAACGTTTCCCCCCACCACGTCCCGGCGCCCCAGCGCCTCCTGCCGGACGAGATCCACCGGTCGGTCGGGCCGGGCACCGCGCTGCTCCGGATGGAGACGACGGGGTCCCGGCAGAGCCTTCTGGACGGCGCGTGGTGGCCGCGCTCGCGTGACGTCGAGCGGGAACTCCCGCCGCTGATCACCGCCCTGACCGAGCACCTCGGGCCCATCACCCGGGTCGGCCTGGACGACTCCGCCTGGAACGGCATCCCGACCCGCCTGGTGGTCGACGGCCGGGTCGTGCACCTCGACTCCTTCCCCGTCGGCGACGACACCGTCCTGGTCACCCGCGGCGACAACGACCACTTCTCCCTGATGGTCGTCCCGCCGGACACACCACCGGAGGCCGCCCGCACGGCCATGGCCCGCGCCGTCCACGCCGACAACGCCACTCAGGCCGCCGAGATCCTCCTCGCCGGGCCGCCACGGTCGGCGGGCCCGCCGCGGCAGCCGGCCTGATCAGAGACGGGCAAGGAGCAGACGAAGCCGGAGGCGCCGCGGTCCGTCGCGAGGGGGAACAGACGCAGAGTGCCCGTGATCTCGAACAGGCGCCGGATCCGGAAGGGAAGCGGCCCGACGAGGACGAGCCCGGCGGGTCCGCGATGCGCCTCGACCAGTGCGTGGAGGAAGGTGGAGTCCCCGAAGCCCACCTGGGAGACATCGAGCAGGATTCGCTCGGCGTCGTCCCGGCGGGCATCGCCGACTGCCTCGCGCAGGCAAGCGGCGGTGTCGGCGTCGAACTCGCCCGCCGCGCGGAGAAACCACGTCGAGGATGCCTCGTTGCCCACACGCTCGACGCGTGCGTATCCGTTCACCGCTCGGTAGACGCGCCGCGCGGAGTGGAGGGAGACACGCGGCGCCTCGCTGCTCGGGATTCGTGGGTCGTTCGCTTCCATCACCATTCGACCCCCTCGCCTGTGTGAGCTGGCTTGAGGATCCTTCGGCTGTTTTTCCAGTGTGCGTCCCCGCGTCATCGTCTGTCAGCGGGGTAGGTCGATCCGGGCATGGACGGTCTTGCCGCTTCCGTGGCACATCACGGTCAGCTCGCTGGTCAGACGGGCGATGATGCCCCAGCCGTATCCGCCGTCCCCGTCAGGGCTGGGGCTCCTGGGATGCGGTGGTCCGCGGCTTTGATCGCTCACGTCGATGTCCATGGCGTCCGGTCGCAGGGTGAGGTCCACGGAGCATCCGCCTCCGGCATGACGGAGGGCGTTGCTCACCAGTTCGCTGACCACCAGCATCGCGTCGGCCTCGGTCACCTCGCTGACCGCCTCGCCCGCCAGGAGGGCATCGGCCACGAGGCCGTGCATCTCGCGGCGTGCCTCGGCGGCGGCCCACGGGCCACGGATGGTGCAGTGCCGTCGAATCGAGGCCGCCATGTCGGTCCTCTCCGCGAGCTAGGGCGCCAGCTCTTACGGGGCCGTCTGCCCAGATCCGGGCCGCCGATGCGCAGACCCGCAGGGAAACGGCGGTTCCCGGACGGCTCTCCGGGGACCACGCGAAGGCCGGACACTCGGAGGAGACCGGGAGCGGCGGTCGGCCATCGGCGATCAGCTTGCGGATCACGGGCCGGTTCGGCCTGCTCAGGATGCTGGTCGTAGTGGATGTCGTACGGTCCTGGTGCGCTCGTGGGGACGTCGGGTGGTGCGCCGTGAGACGTCGTGCGAACCGGCGCGGGGCTTCTGGAGGAGGGCATGAGCCGCCGGCAGGCCGGCCCGTCCGAGGGTCCGCGGCCGAAGGCTTCCATGACCATGCGACGCGCCTCCGCGTCACGACGAATCCGGGAGGGGAGCGGACATATGTGGACCATCCGGCCCCTGTTCCGCGTCCGGAACCGCGCGATGCTGTGAAGGAAGGGAGACTCGTCGCACGCGAGGGGCCTGCGCGGTCCTCCGGGCGGACCAGGAGCAGTTCTTGCTCGTCGCCGTCGTTGACGGGCCGCGCGCGGGTGGGACGTGGGCCCTCGTTCTGAGGAGCAGCATCGTGGGCGTTCTGATCGTCGTTCTGATCGTCCTGGCCGTGATCGCCGTTGTGGGGCTGGCGATGGCCATCAAGATCGTCAGGCAGTACGAGAAGGGGGTGCTGTTCCGTTTCGGCCGACTGATCGGTGTCCGCGAACCGGGACTGCGGCTGATCGTGCCGTTCGTGGACGTTCTGCACCGGGTGTCGTTGCGGATCGTCACCATGCCCATCCAGTCCCAGGGCATCATCACCCGCGACAACGTCAGCGTCGACGTCTCCGCGGTCGCCTACTACCGCGTCGTCGACGCCGTGAAGTCCGTCATCGCCGTCGAGAACGTCGGCGCGGCCATCAACCAGATCGCGCAGACCACCCTGCGCAAGGTCGTCGGGCAGCACACCCTCGACGAGACCCTCTCGGAGACCGACCGCATCAACACCGACATCCGCGAGATCCTCGACGTCACCACCGCCGACTGGGGCGTCGAGGTCACCCTGGTCGAGCTGAAGGACATCCAGCTGCCCGAGAGCATGAAGCGCGCCATGGCGCGCCAGGCAGAGGCCGAGCGGGAGAAGAGGGCCAAGATCATCAGTGCCGAGGGCGAATCGATGGCCGCGGCGGCACTTGGCGACGCCTCCGACATCATGATGTCCCACCCGCTCGCCCTCCAGCTGCGCAACCTGCAGAGCTTGGTCGAGATCGGGGTGGACAAGAACAGCACCGTCGTCTTCCCTGCCCCTCTCATGAGCACCATCGGCGAACTCGGCACCTTCCTGGCCCGCGAAACAGCCGCCGCACAGCAGGACAAGACTCCGGCGGACATCGCCGAGGACACCGCTGTGCGGTCCCCGGCGGACGTAACCGCCGAACCCTCCTGACGGCCGGAGCGCCCGCCCCGAAGCCCCGGGCACGGGAGGCACCGACCGCGCAGTGCTTCTGAGCGGAGCCCGACGCTACCGCGCCCGAGACCGGTCGCCCGGAGTACGCCCGGTGACGTGCCGTCCGCCGGTCCGCGGGCCCGGGAGGGCCGGAGAAGCCGTTCCGATATCCCGGACAGTGGCCTCCGGCCGGAGAACGAGAGAGGGTGGAAGCAGCCCCTCGGCGGGCAGACAGGCGCGTTCCCCCGTTCCGTCCCGTCCCGGCACCGTCACGGCACACCGCCGCTCGCGGATCACGCCAACCGGACGCACGAGACCAGGCGTTCCCATGGCCGGTACCTACGCGCTGATCAGTCCCGACGGACTCCTGCACTTCCACGAAGGCGTTCCCGGTACGCCGGGCCAGATCGGCGGCCTGCCCCGCACTACTCTCTCCACCTTCGGCATCCAGCATGCCGGCTGGGGCGGCCCCGGCCTCCACGGCCACACCGTCGCCGCTGACGGCCCTGTCGGTGCCCACCGCTTCAACCGCGCCGCCTCGTCCGTCGCGTCCGTGCTGGGCGGGCCCGACCAGAGCATCCTCGACAGCCTGGTCATCTGGGGGGAACGGGATGAGCCCGGCTCAGGACCAGCCATTCCCTGCGGTCTCACCGAAGCGCAACAGCACCTCATCCAGGACGTGCACCGAGCCGTCCTCGAAGACGCCTGCATAGACGGGCGCGGAGGAGGGAACTGACCGGCGGCCTTCTGCTCCGGGCCGCACGGAGCGGTCGGGCGACAACGATGAAGCCCCAGGTCTCTGACCTGGGGCTTCGTAGAAGAGCGGATGACGGGAATCGAACCCGCGCTATAAGCTTGGGAATCACCGTCGCCGACGCCGATCATAAGGTGTCTGACCTGGGGAAACTCCCCTTCTCGCGGCTCCTTTCGGCGGTCCGGCGATACCCGTGTCGACCGCTGTTCACCGTTCAGAAGGGCACGGATGGGGCACGGTCGTCATCGCCGCGATCGTGCTGGGCATCATCGGCGCGGTCGCCGAAGGACTGTTCTGCCTGCTGATCGTTGTGGTCGCGCTGATCATCGCCGGCTCGACGCTTGGCGGTGCGCTGGTTCGTACGGGCGACGCCGGGCACGTTACATCGGCACAATCCTTTTTCCGACACACGACATCGGCGGCACGGCGCGTGATCAACAACCGGTGCTCCATGCCAATCTGCTCGTGCACGTGGTGGCTTGGAGCCGGAGGTACACCGCCCATGGCGGCGAACAACAACCCCACCGTCACAGGACGACGACTGGGGGCGGAGCTGCGCCGGCTCCGTAAGGACCGCGGTATGACCGGCACGCAGGTCGCGGCGGAACTGCTGATCTCCCAGGCCAAGGTCAGTCACATGGAGACGGGTCGCCGTGCGGTCGGCCCCCGCGACGTACGCGATCTCTGCGTTCTCTACGGCGTCACCGACCAGCATCTTGTCGACCACCTGACTGCGCTGGCCAGGGAGTCGAGCCGACAGGGCTGGTGGCACTCCTACGGCGACATCCCCCACAGCGTCCATCTCGACCTGGAGGCGGTCGCCACCTCCATCCGGGCGTACGAGTCCATGGTGATCCCCGGCCTGCTGCAGACCCCCGCCTACGCCGCCGCGGTCATTGAGGAAACGATCCCTCTCGTCACGGTCGACCAGTCCGCCGCGCGGCTGAAGGTGCAACTTCGTCGTCAGCACCGGATCTATGACCCCGCCCGCCGGTTGCATCTGTGGGTCGTCCTGGACGAATCGGCCCTGCGGCGCGTCGTCGGCAGCCGGGAGATCATGCGCGAGCAACTGGAGCACCTGCACGCGCTCAGCACAGAACCGCACATCACCGTCGAGGTGCTCCCCCACAGCGCAGGCGCTCACCCGGGGCTGACGGGACAGTTCTCCCTCCTGGAGTTCTCCGACACCCGTGAGGCGGTGGTGTATCTGGAGAGGTTCACCAGCGGCCTCTGCCTGGCGAAGGCGTCCGACGTACAGCAGTACAGCGTGACGCACGCCCGACTGCGGGCGCTGGCCCTCGCCCCGGAGCAGAGCCGGCACTTCATCACCGACGCCATCAAGCTCTACGCGTCCTGAACCCCGAGGGCGACGCGCCGGGCTGCGACGGTGCCCCGGAACCGCTGCTCCTCCACACGCGGCCGGCACCGGGAAGAACCCGCCGCTGCTGCCGCGCCTCGTTGCGCTTTTCGCCCCCGGGCGCGCCACGCCCATGCCGCAGCGGTCCTGATTCGACCCGGTCGGCGTACATCCGTGTTCACATCGGGGTCGGTTTCAGGACAGGTGTGCGGTGTCGCTTCGTGTGAACTGATCGAATTTCACTCATCCGGCGATGTTCCGAATCGTCGGCGGCGCGGGATTGCGTATTTTCATCACACCCCGCGGCGTTGAATGTTTTTATATTCATCCCCCTCCTCTTTTTCGGCCTGCGCGGGTGCGCAAATTTTCATGCGTAATATGCGGCCACAGCTAGAAGGCGCCCCGGGTGATCCGTAGGCCCGGCGTGTGCCATGGCCCCCCACAGAAAATGGCCTCTTGATCAAGCTGCACATCCCTCGAACGACTCAGCGCCGCATTCTGTCCGGCGGGCTGGCCTCGGCCCTCGCCACAGCAGTTGCCGCCGCCATGGTCGCCGTCACGTCGACGCAGGCACTTGCCATCGCGACGCCCGTACCTCTGGGCACGACCGCCAGCTACTCCGTCCTGGCAGGGCAGGGAGTCACCAACACCGGCAACTCGGTGCTCGATCACGACCTCGGGACGCACCCGAACCCGGCCATCACCGGCTTCCCGCCCGGCCTGGTACTCGGCGCTGTGCACCCCGCGGACGCCGCGGCCGCCCAGGCCAAGAGCGATCTGATCGTGGCGTACAACAACGCGGCCGGCCAACTCACGGGCCAGGCGCCGGACTTCCCGCTCGCCGCAGGAATCGGCGGGGGTCAGGAGCTGCTTCCCGGCGTCCACAGGGCCACCTCCGGTGTCGGCCTCACCGGTGACCTGATCCTGAACGCCGGGGGAAACCCCAACGCGGTCTGGGTGTTCCAGATTCCCGAAGCCCTGACGACGGCATCCAACAGCAGGATCCTCCTCACCAACGGTGCTTCGCCGTGCAATGTCTACTGGCAGATCGGGAGTTCGGCGACCCTCGGCACCACCTCCACCTTCGTGGGCACCATCATGGCCCTGACCTCGATCTTCGTGAACCAGGGGGCGAGCGTCGAGGGCCGGGCACTGGCCCGCAACGGTGAGGTGACGCTCAACAACAACAGGATCTTCCTCGGCGGGTGCGCCACCGGCGGTACGACGACCGGCGCGACGACGGGAACGACGACCGGAACGACGACCGGAACGACGACCGGAGGGACCACCGGGGCGACGACGGGTACGACTCTGGGTCTGATCGGCGGCACCCTCATCGGCGGGCCCAGCGTCAACCTGGTGGGCGGCGGCACCTCGGGGAACATCGCGGGCAACACCTCCGGGAACACCGTGGGCAACACCGCCGGGAACACCACTGGTGGTAACACGTCGGGCAACAGTGCCGGCAACACGACCGGCGGCTCCATCACCGGAGGGAACGTCACCGGCGGGAACGGCGGCAAGCCGGAGCACGGCGGTCCGGAGCACGGCGGTCCGGAGCATGGTGGGCCCGAGCACGGTGGGCCGGAGCACGGGCACGACGAGGGGCCCGGCAAGCCGGAGCACGGCGACCACGGCGACCACGGCGACTACGGCGACCACGGTGAGCAGGCTGACGGGCACTACGGCTACGCCGACAAGCCCGCGGTCCACGAGGGCTGAGCAGCAGGCCGCATAAGACCGTTCATCGGATGACGGCGCGCGGCGGAATCCTCAGCGGTTCCGTCGTGCGCCGCCGGTGAGAGACGCAGAGACTCAGGCGCGAGCAGCGCATACGCGAAGGACAGGGTGGGCGGTGTCGAGCGGAATCGAAACAGCGGCCGTGCAGGAACTTCAGCAGTGCGGTTCCGATCCGGCCCCCCTGCCACCAGAACACGACAGAGCGACCCCGCCGGACAGACGGCCCATGAGGGTCCGGGCACTGAGAGTGGGGCTGCGCACGGCCGTGGCCCTGTGTCTGGTGACCACGCTGGTCCATGTCGTCATGGTGTTCCTTCACGTAGCCCCCTCCAACCCCGTGTCGAAGCGGTACAGCCCACAGGTCAACGGGTGGGTGTACCCCCTTTTCGAGCAGAATTGGCGACTTTTCGCCCCGGACCCCGATTCCTTCAACCGGAAGGTCCTGGCGAGAACTGCACGAACGGCCTCCGACGGATCGGTACGAGTGAGCCCCTGGTTCGACCTGGCCGCCGTGGACAATGCCGCAGTCGACCACAACGCATTTCCGAGCCACACGGCTCAGAACCTCTTGCGCCGCGCCTGGAGCTCCTATGTCGAGACGCACGGAGGAAGTGACACGGCACGCTCGGAACGGGCGGTGATGATGCAGAAGTACCTGCGCAATATCGCCGCGGACCGCTTCGCCGCCCGCCACGGTGGCGACACGTTCGACTTCGTTCAGCTTCGGGTCGTCACGACGCCCATCGCCGCTCCCGGCACAGCCGCCGGTAGCCGCCCGCCGGTACCCACCGAGAACCGGCTCCTGCCCTGGTGGAAGGTGACCCCCCATGGGAAATGAGCAGCCCTCCAGGCCCTCCTCGGCGGCAGCCGCACCCCAACTCCCGCCGAATCAGGGGACTTCGCTCATCGGTGCCGCCCATCAGTGGCTCCTCGGCCAGGTCAGCGCTCTGTGGGCCCTCCTCACCGGCCGCCCGGTGTCCTTGTATGCCGCCTCGGTGCTGCGCATCGGCTACGGGCTGCTCTACCTGGTCTTCCTGCTCCGCGAGTTCCCGCACCGTGGAGAGATCTGGGGACCCGAGTCCCCTTGGACGCCTGCGCTGGCGGAACAGCTCTTCGAGCAGACGGGCTGGAACAGCGTCCTGATCCTGTCCGACAGCCCCGCCTATTTCGAGTTCTGCTACGCGATGGCCGTCGTCACGTCCGTACTGTTCATCCTGGGCTGGCGGACCCGCGTCATGTCCGTCCTCTTCGCCGTCGTGGTGATCTCGTTCCACGCGAGGTCGATCTTCATGACGGACGGGGGTGACAACCTGGTCCTGCTGATGGCGATGTACCTCGTCCTGACCGCGTGTGGTCGGCGCTGGTCCCTGGACGCACGCCGCGACCGGCTCAAGTCGGCTCGTGCGGGCGACGTGCCGGAGCCGGTGCGGGGCTTGTACGCGCAGGAACTCCGCCACGCCCGCGTCACCTTGACCACCGTGGTGCACAACTGCGGCGTCTTCGTCATCGCCGCACAGGTCTGCTTCCTCTACGGATCGGCAGGCCTGTACAAGGTCCAGGGTTCCACCTGGGGCGGCGGCACCGCTCTGCACTACGCGCTGAACCTCGAACTGTTCCAGCCCTGGCCCGCGCTCTCCCACCTCGTGGACGATTTCCCGATGGTGATCGCGATCACCGGCTACGTCACGGTGCTCGTCCAGGTCGCCTTCCCGTTCGTACTCTTCGGCCGGCTCAAGTATCCCGTCCTTGCCGTGCTGCTCGGGATGCACATCGGCATCGCCGTACTCATGGGGCTGCCGCTCTTCTCCGGCGCGATGATCATCGCGGACGCCGTGTTCCTGCCCGACCGCTTCTACACCTTCCTGCCCCGACTGTGGCGCCGTGCGGCACGGCGCACCGGAATGCGGCAGCCGGCACCCGGCCGGGCCACAGGATCGGGATCCGTACCCGCCCAGGGAAGACCGGAGCTACCCGCCCCGCAGGACCAGGTCGTTCCGAGTGGAGGGTAAAAGCGGTTCAGTCCTCGCGATGGGCCCTGTGGCGGACTTCCCGGAGGCTGACCTCGGACGGGAGACGGTCCAGGCCTGCCGAGTCCCGTGCGCGTGCGAGCGTCTCCCGGCCGAGCCGCCCCAGGGTCTGCCGCGGTTGCGCCTCAGGCTCCAGCCAGAGGCGCACCCGCGCGACGCTATGGCGCCGCGTAGGTGGTGCGGGAGGAGCCCCCAAGAGGTCTAGACAACAAGGAAGCCCCAGGTCGCTGACCTGGGGCTTCGTGTGAAGAGCGGATGACGGGAATCGAACCCGCGCTATAAGCTTGGGAAGCTCATGTTCTACCATTAAACTACATCCGCGCAACGGCCGGGTGATCCGTGCCGCATCGTTGCACACTGTACCCCATGCGCCACTTGAGGCGAAGTTCACGCGTTCGGCGTGGGGCGGAGTGCCGCGTGGAGGGCGCCTTCTTCATCCCCTAATGTGGCTGATCGTCCACCACACGTGTAGGGGAAGGGACTTGATGGGTTCGATGGAGCGCACCGTCGTCCGTTGTGCCGAAGGGCATGTGTTCAGTACCGCCTCGTTCCCGCTTCAGCAGCTCGGTGCCGGGAGGATCGGGCCCGGGCGGCTGATCCGGTGTCCGCGGTGTGCGCGGCTGCGGCATGCGGTGCCGGTGGAGGCCGGGCGGCGCTGAGCGGTGAGGGGCCGGGGCGCGGGCGCTTGCCGATCGGGGCAGGTCCGCGCCCTCTGCGTATCGTGCGTATCGTGGGGGCGTGCTTCTCTCAGACAAGGACATCCGGGCCGAGATCGATGCCGGACGGGTGCGTATCGACCCGTACGACGAATCCATGGTGCAGCCCTCGAGCATCGACGTGAGGCTTGACCGCTTCTTCCGGGTGTTCGAGAACCACCGCTACCCCCACATCGACCCCGCCGTCGAGCAGCTCGACCTGACGCGTGAGGTCGAGCCGGAGGGCGACGAGGCGTTCATCCTGCACCCGGGCGAGTTCGTGCTCGCCTCGACCTACGAGGTCATCACCCTGCCGGACGACATTGCCTCGCGGCTGGAGGGGAAGAGCTCCCTCGGGCGGCTCGGGCTGGTCACGCACTCGACCGCCGGGTTCATCGACCCCGGTTTCTCGGGGCACGTGACCCTGGAGCTGTCGAACCTCGCGACCCTGCCGATCAAGCTCTGGCCGGGGATGAAGATCGGCCAGCTGTGCATGTTCCGGCTGAGCTCGCCCGCCGAGTTCCCGTACGGGAGCGAGCGGTACGGCTCCCGGTACCAGGGCCAGCGGGGGCCGACGGCCTCCCGTTCCTACATGAACTTCCATCGGACCCAGGTGTGAGGCGGTCGCAGGCATGAGTGAGGTACGCGAGAACCTGACGTACGAGGGCTTCGGCACCGCCGTCCGCGAGCTGGCGCAGACCATCGCCGACGACGGCTACGAGCCGGACATCGTGCTCTCCATCGCGCGCGGCGGCGTCTTCGTCGCCGGCGGTCTGGCCTACGCGCTGGACTGCAAGAACATCCACCTGGTGAACGTGGAGTTCTACACGGGCGTCGGGACCACGCTGGAGATGCCCGTCATGCTCGCGCCCGTCCCGGACGCGATCGACTTCAGCGACAAGAAGGTGCTCATCACCGACGACGTCGCCGACACGGGCAAGACGCTGAAGCTCGTCCACGACTTCTGCGTCGACCACGTCGCCGAGGTCCGCTCCGCCGTCATCTACGAGAAGTCCCACTCCCTCGTGAAGTGCGAGTACGTGTGGAAGAAGACCGACGAGTGGATCAACTTCCCCTGGTCGGTCGAGCCGCCCGTCGTGAAGCGCGAGGGCCAGGTTCTCGACGCCTGATCCCCCCGGATACGAGAAACGCCCCCACCGCGCATGCGGTGGGGGCGTTTTCGTCGGGCCTTAGAGCGTGCCCAGTTTGATCAGGCTCAGCAGGGCCACCAGCTGGATCGCCGACGCGCCCAGTGCCTTGGGCCACGGGAGGTCGTGGGAGCGGCTCACCATCACCGTGAACAGGGCGCCCGCCGCCAGCCAGGTCGCCCAGCCGAGGACCTGGACCAGGCCGTTCTCGGCGCCGAGGAAGGCCGCGAAGACCAGGCGGGGCGTGTCCGTGATCGACATGATCAGCATCGACAGGCCGACCGTGGGCTGCCAGGCGCCGTCACCGCCCAGCTGGCGCGCGAGGGTGTGGGTGACCGTGCCCAGGATCAGGCCGCCGAGCACGAAGGCGAGGGCCGTCATCAGGGCGGCCGAGACCGTCGGGTCGAGCGTCTCCTTGCCGTCCTTCTCGAAGCCGAAGATCGCGAGGACCCCGTAGAGGAACGTGACGATCAGCGCCGGGCCCCAGACGGCGTGGTCCCGCGCCCGCAGGAACGTGTCCGCCGGGCGGAGCACGATGCCGCTGAGCAGCTGCTTCCAGGGGAGGCGGGGGGCCGTCGGTACGGGGGCGGGCGCCGGGCCGCCCTGGGCGTACGGGTCGTCGACGCTGAACATCTGGGTGTGGCCCGGGTTGTTCGCCGCCGCCGCGTGCTGCTGGTGCCCCGGCTGGCCGCCGTAGGGGTCGCCGAAGTACTCCGGCTCCCCGTAGGGCTGCTGCTGACCCGCCTGCTGACCGTAGGACTGCTGACCCGCCTGCTGGCCGTAGGGCCGCTGACCCGCCTGTCGGCCGTACTGCTGCTGACGCCCCTGCTGCCCGTACTGCTGCCCCTGCGGCGGCTGCTGCTGCCACTGCTGCTGCGGGTACGGCGGCGGGGCCGCGTTGTGCCCGTACGGCGCCTGCTGCGGTTGTTGTTGCGGGTGCTGCGGGGGGCGGTTGTCCCGGCCGCGTCCGTTCCTGAATCCAGCCACGTCGTCGAACGTACCCGCTTTCGACGTGCGGGCGCTCCCCAGGTCCGGCCTTGCCACTGACCTGTGACATCCCCTAGGGGGACCTCCGGAGGAAAAAGGGGCCGCCCCGCGCGCACGGCGCGGGGCGGCCCCTCTCACGTCGGGTCCGGGTTCAGACGGCCGGCTCCGGCTCCTCGGCCGCCGGCTCCTCCTCCGGCTCGACCGGGGTCTTCACCGAGTCGAGGAGCAGCTGGGCGACGTCCACGACGGTGACGGACTCCTTGGCCTTGCCCTCGTTCTTCTTGCCGTTCACGGAGTCCGTGAGCATGACGAGGCAGAACGGGCAGGCGGTGGAGACGATGTCCGGGTTGAGGGACAGGGCCTCGTCGACGCGCTCGTTGTTGATGCGCTTGCCGATCCGCTCCTCCATCCACATCCGGGCACCACCGGCGCCGCAGCAGAAGCCGCGCTCCTTGTGGCGGTGCATCTCCTGCTGGCGCAGGCCCGGGACGGCGGACATGATCTCGCGCGGCGGCGTGTAGACCTTGTTGTGACGGCCCAGGTAGCAGGGGTCGTGGTAGGTGATGAGGCCCTCGACCGGGGTCACCGGGATCAGCTTGCCCTCGTCGATGAGGTGCTGGAGCAGCTGGGTGTGGTGGATGACCTCGTACTCGCCGCCGAGCTGCGGGTACTCGTTGGCGATGGTGTTGAAGCAGTGCGGGCAGGTCGAGACGATCTTCTTCGCCGACTTCGGCTTCTTCGTCGACTCGTCCTCGTCGTCCTCGCCGAACGCCATGTTCAGCATCGCGACGTTCTCGGCGCCCAGCTGCTGGAACAGCGGCTCGTTGCCCAGGCGGCGCGGGGAGTCACCCGTGCACTTCTCCTCGCCGCCCATGATCGCGAACTTGACGCCCGCGATGTGGAGCAGCTCCGCGAAGGCCTTGGTGGTCTTCTTGGCGCGGTCCTCCAGGGCGCCGGCGCAGCCGACCCAGTAGAGGTAGTCGACCTCGGTGAGGTCCTCGACGTCCTTGCCGACGATCGGGACCTCGAAGTCGACCTCCTTGGTCCACTCGACGCGCTGCTTCTTGGCCAGGCCCCAGGGGTTGCCCTTCTTCTCCAGGTTCTTGAGCATCGTGCCCGCCTCGGACGGGAACGCGGACTCGATCATCACCTGGTAGCGGCGCATGTCGACGATGTGGTCGATGTGCTCGATGTCGACCGGGCACTGCTCGACGCAGGCGCCGCAGGTGGTGCAGGACCACAGGACGTCCGGGTCGATGACGCCGTTCTCCTCGGCGGTGCCGATGAGGGGGCGCTCGGCCTCGGCGAGGGCGGCGGCGGGGACGTCCTTGAGCTGCTCCTCCGTGGCCTTCTCGTTGCCCTCCATGTCCTTGCCGCCGCCCGCGAGCAGGTACGGCGCCTTGGCGTGGGCGTGGTCCCGGAGGGACATGATGAGGAGCTTGGGGGAGAGCGGCTTGCCCGTGTTCCAGGCGGGGCACTGCGACTGGCAGCGGCCGCACTCGGTGCAGGTGGAGAAGTCGAGGATGCCCTTCCAGGAGAACTGCTCGACCTGGGAGACGCCGAAGACGGCGTCCTCGGCCGGGTCCTCCCAGTCGATCTCCTTGCCGGCCGTGGTCATCGGCTGGAGCGCGCCCAGGGCGGTGGAGCCGTTGGCGTTGCGCTTGAACCAGATGTTCGGGAAGCCGAGGAAGCGGTGCCAGGCGACGCCCATGTTGGTGTTGAGCGAGACCGTGATCATCCAGGTGAAGGACGTGACGATCTTGAGGCACGCGAAGAAGTAGGTGAGGTACTGGATCGTGCTCAGGTCCAGGCCGTCGAGCAGCGCGATCAGCGGGTACGAGGCGAAGAAGCCGGGCTCCCAGCTCGTCACGTCGTGCTGGACGCCTTCGAGGGCGCGGAGCGTCATGATGCAGACGCCGACGATCAGGATGACGGCCTCGACGAAGTACGCCTGGCCGGTCTTGGAGCCGGCGAAGCGGGACTTGCGGCCGGCCTTGGTCGGCTTGCTCAGCTGGCGGATGACGATGAGGGTCACGATGCCCAGGACCGTCATCAGGCCGAGGAACTCGGTGAAGATCTCGTACGGCAGCCAGTCGCCGATGATCGGGATGAGCCAGTCGGCCTGGAAGAGCTGGCCGAAGGCGTTCACGATCGTGAGGAGCAGCGAGAAGAAGCCCACCGCGACGAACCAGTGCGCGAAGCCGACGATGCCCCAGCGGTTCATGCGCGTGTGGCCGAGGAATTCCTTGACCAGCGTGATGGTGCGGGCCTTGGGGTCTCCGGTGCGGGTGCCGGCGGGGACCGGCTGGCCGAGCCGCACGAAGCGGTAGATCTGCACGATGGCGCGGCCGAACAGCGCGACGGCCACCACCGTGATGGCGATCGACACGATGATCGCGGCGAGTTGCATGACGGGCTCCTCGGGCGGGCCTACTAAGCGGTAACTTATGGAGTTCCCGCTGAGATTACCCGGTCGCGGCGCCGCGCTGTAGCGGCGCTCGCGGTGATATGTGTCGCTCAGGCAAACCTTGCCCTCTCAGGCAAGCCTCGCCGTGCGACGCCTGCGGACTGCTGGAAGCGTACGCGCAAGGATCAGCAGATCCATCCCCAGCCAGTGGTGGTCCACATAGTGGAGATCGAGCAGCTCGCGCTCCTCCCACGGCAGCTCCGAGCGGCCGCTGATCTGCCACGGTCCCGTCACCCCCGGACGTACGGAGAGCCGGCGCCGGCCCTCGCCCGCGCACTCGCGGTGGCCCGGGGTCAGCGGGCACGGCCCGACCAGCGACATCCGGCCCGTGACCACGTGGAGGAGGAGCGGCAGCGCGGCCAGCGGGCTCCTCGTGCGGAAGGTCAGCATCGTGAAGGGCCGCCCCGCCAGGCCGGCCACCGTCCGGCGGCGCAGGACCGGGCCGCTCCCGCCGAGGGTGACGGAGAGGGCGGCCCAGGCGATCAGGGGCGCGAGTGCGAGGAGCAGGACGAGCCCGCCCGCCACGTCGAACGCGCGCTTCGCCGTCATGCGCTCACACCCTTCGGCGGGGATCCTGGGACAGGGGATGCGGGATATGTCCTGACTATGTCCGGACCCTCTCACGCGAAACCGGTCAAACGGGGGAGCGGCGCGCTCTTTGAGTGGTGGGCTCGGCGAAGAGTTGAGTCGACCACGCTCAGGTCTGTTGACGCGCCCGGGTTCGTCGTGCATCCTTGAGTCAGTTCCACTCAAGTCAGTCAGCTGGAGGAATCGAAATGGCACGTGCGGTCGGCATCGACCTGGGCACGACTAACTCCGTCGTCAGCGTTCTGGAAGGCGGCGAGCCCACCGTCATCACCAACGCCGAGGGCGCCAGGACCACGCCGTCCGTCGTCGCCTTCGCGAAGAACGGCGAGGTGCTCGTCGGCGAGGTGGCCAAGCGTCAGGCCGTCACCAACGTCGACAGGACCATCCGGTCGGTCAAGCGCCACATGGGCACCGACTGGAAGATCGACATCGACGGCAAGAGCTTCAACCCGCAGCAGATGAGCGCCTTCATCCTGCAGAAGCTCAAGCGCGACGCCGAGGCGTACCTGGGCGAGAAGGTCGTCGACGCGGTCATCACCGTCCCGGCGTACTTCAACGACTCCGAGCGTCAGGCCACCAAGGAGGCCGGTGAGATCGCGGGCCTCAACGTCCTGCGCATCGTCAACGAGCCGACCGCGGCCGCCCTGGCCTACGGCCTCGACAAGGACGACCAGACGATCCTCGTCTTCGACCTCGGTGGCGGCACCTTCGACGTGTCCCTCCTGGAGATCGGCGACGGCGTCGTCGAGGTGAAGGCCACCAACGGTGACAACCACCTCGGTGGTGACGACTGGGACCAGCGCGTCGTCGACTACCTGGTGACGCAGTTCCAGAACGGCCACGGCGTGGACCTGGCCAAGGACAAGATGGCTCTCCAGCGTCTCCGCGAGGCCGCGGAGAAGGCGAAGATCGAGCTCTCGTCCTCGACCGAGACCACGATCAACCTGCCCTACATCACGGCCTCCGCCGAGGGCCCGCTGCACCTGGACGAGAAGCTCACGCGCGCCCAGTTCCAGCAGCTCACCTCGGACCTGCTCGAGCGCTGCAAGGTGCCGTTCCACAACGTCATCAAGGACGCGGGCATCGCCCTCAAGGAGATCGACCACGTCGTTCTCGTCGGTGGCTCGACCCGTATGCCGGCCGTCGCCGAGCTCGTCAAGGAGCTGACCGGTGGCCGCGAGGCCAACAAGGGCGTCAACCCGGACGAGGTCGTCGCCATCGGCGCCGCGCTCCAGGCCGGTGTCCTCAAGGGTGAGGTCAAGGACGTCCTGCTCCTCGACGTGACCCCGCTGTCCCTCGGCATCGAGACCAAGGGCGGCATCATGACCAAGCTCATCGAGCGCAACACCACGATCCCGACCAAGCGGTCCGAGATCTTCACGACGGCCGAGGACAACCAGCCGTCCGTGCAGATCCAGGTCTACCAGGGCGAGCGCGAGATCGCGGCGTACAACAAGAAGCTCGGCATGTTCGAGCTGACCGGTCTGCCGCCGGCCCCGCGCGGCGTCCCGCAGATCGAGGTCGCCTTCGACATCGACGCCAACGGCATCATGCACGTGACCGCGAAGGACCTGGGCACGGGCAAGGAGCAGAAGATGACCGTCACCGGCGGCTCCTCGCTGCCGAAGGACGAGGTCGACCGGATGCGCCAGGAGGCCGAGCAGTACGCGGAGGAGGACCACCGCCGCCGCGAGGCCGCCGAGACCCGCAACCAGGGTGAGCAGCTCGTCTACCAGACGGAGAAGTTCATCAAGGACAACGAGGAGAAGATCCCGGCCGAGGTCAAGACCGAGGTCGAGACCGCGCTCGGCGAGCTGAAGGAGAAGCTCAAGGGCGAGGACACCGCCGAGATCCGCACCGCCACCGAGAAGGTCGCGGCCGTCTCCCAGAAGCTCGGCCAGGCGCTGTACGCCGACCAGGGCGCCCAGGCCGCCGGCGGCGAGGCCCCGAAGGCCGACGACGACGTCGTCGACGCCGAGATCGTGGACGACGAGAAGGGCGGCCAGGCGTGACCGAGGAGACCCCGGGCTTCGAGGAGAAGCCCGACGTCCCCTCCGGCGCCACCGCTGACGACGCCGCCGAGACCGTCGAGTCCTCCTCGGAGGACTCGGCGGCCCCGGCCGGGGACGCTACGGATGTAGCCCTGCTGGCGCAGCTGGACCAGGCCCGTACGGCGCTCACCGAGCGCACGGGCGACCTCCAGCGGCTCCAGGCCGAGTACCAGAACTACCGCCGCCGCGTGGAGCGGGACCGGGTCACGGTCAAGGAGATCGCCGTCGCGAGCCTCCTGTCCGAGCTCCTGCCCGTCCTCGACGACGTCGGCCGGGCCCGGGACCACGGCGAGCTCGTGGGCGGGTTCAAGTCGGTGGCCGAATCGCTGGAGACCGTCGTCGCCAAGATGGGTCTGCAGCAGTTCGGCAAGGAGGGCGAGCCCTTCGACCCGACGATCCACGAGGCCCTGATGCACTCGTACGCGCCGGACGTCACCGAGACGACCTGCGTGGCGATCCTGCAGCCGGGGTACCGGATCGGCGAGCGGACCATCCGGCCCGCCCGCGTGGCCGTCGCCGAGCCCCAGCCCGGGGCGCAGGGGAAGGCCGAGGAGTCGGAGGACTCCGGCAGCAAGTCCGAGAAGTCCGAGAAGGACAGCGAGTAACAGCCGTACCCGTGCGCGGGAGGAGGGACGTCGATGAGCACGAAGGACTTCGTCGAGAAGGACTACTACAAGGTTCTCGGCGTCCCCAAGGACGCCACCGAGGCCGAGATCAAGAAGGCGTACCGGAAGCTCGCCCGCGAGAACCATCCGGACGCCAACAAGGGTGACGCGAGCGCCGAGGCGCGCTTCAAGGAGATCTCCGAGGCGAACGACGTCATCGGAGACCCCAAGAAGCGCAAGGAGTACGACGACGCCCGCGCCCTCTTCGGGAACGGCGGCTTCAGGGCCGGCGGCCCCGGCGGCGGCTCGTTCAACTTCGACCTGGGCGACCTCTTCGGGGGCGCCCAGGGCGGGGCGGGCGGCGGCTTCGGCGGCGGCGGCATCGGCGACGTCTTCGGCGGCCTGTTCAACCGCGGCGGGGGAGCGGGCGCCCGCACCCAGCCGCGGCGCGGCCAGGACATCGAGTCCGAGGTGACGCTCAGCTTCACCGAGGCCATCGAGGGCGCGACCGTCCCGCTGCGGATGTCCAGCCAGCAGCCGTGCACGGCGTGCTCCGGCACCGGCGACAAGAACGGCACGCCCCGCGTGTGCCCGACCTGCGTCGGCACCGGGCAGGTCTCGCGCGGCAGCGGCGGCGGCTTCTCGCTCACCGACCCCTGCGTGGACTGCAAGGGCCGCGGCCTCATCGCCGAGAACCCCTGCGAGGTCTGCAAGGGCAGCGGGCGGGCCAAGTCCTCCCGCACCATGCAGGTCCGCATCCCCGCGGGCGTCAGCGACAACCAGAAGATCCGTCTCCGCGGCAAGGGAGCGCCGGGCGAGCGCGGCGGACCCAACGGCGACCTGTACGTCGTCGTGCACGTCGACGAGCACCCGGTCTTCGGCCGCAGGGACGACAACCTCACCGTCACGGTGCCGGTCTCCTTCGTGGAGGCGGCGCTCGGCGGCGAGATCAAGGTCCCGACCCTCGGCGGCCCCGCTGTCACCCTCAAGCTGCCCGCGGGCACCCCGAACGGCCGGACCATGCGCGCCCGGGGCAAGGGCGCGGTCCGCAAGGACGGCACGCGCGGCGACCTCCTCGTGACGGTCGAGGTCGCGGTGCCGAAGGAGCTCGACGACAAGGCACGCGAGGCCCTGGAGACCTTCCGCGAGGCGACCGCCTCCGCGGACCCGAGGGCCGAGCTGTTCCAGGCCGCGAAGGGAGCGTGACCCGGTGAGACGCAATCCGTACGAGCTGACCGACGAGAGCCCCGTGTACGTCATCTCGGTGGCGGCCCAGCTCTCCGGTCTGCACCCGCAGACCCTGCGGCAGTACGACCGGCTCGGTCTGGTCTCCCCGGACCGCACGGCGGGCCGCGGGCGGCGCTACTCGGCCCGTGACATCGAGCTGCTCCGCCAGGTGCAGCAGCTGTCGCAGGACGAGGGCATCAACCTGGCCGGGATCAAGCGGATCATCGAACTGGAGAACCAGGTCGCGGCGCTCCAGGCACGGGTGTCCGAGCTGTCGGCGGCGGTCGAGGGCGCGGCGGCGACGCTGCGCCAGCGCGAGGCCCAGGTGCACGCCTCGTACCGCCGGGACCTGGTCCCGTACACCGACGTGCAGCAGGCGAGCGCCCTCGTGGTGTGGCGCCCGAAGCGCGGCGAGTAGCCCTTCGCTTCTGCCTGGGCTTCTGTCCGGAAGAGGCCCCCTCCACCCGCGGGTGGAGGGGGCCTCTTTCAGTTGTCCCGTTCGAGGATCCCCGACTGGGCGATCAGATAGCCGAGTTGTGCCCGGCTGCCGCTGCCGAGGGCGGCGGCGAGTTTGGCGATGTGCGCCCGGCAGGTCCGTACGTTCATCCCGAGCCGCCGGGCGATGGCCTCGTCGACGTGGCCCTCGACGAGGAGCCTGGCGATGGACCGCTGGACGCCGCCGATGCCGTCGGTCTTGATGTCGTACGGGATCTCCTCCCGGATCGGCACCGCCAGCTGCCAGAACTGGTCGAAGACGCCGCAGAGGTAGGCGACGAGGCCGGGGTGGCGCAGCTCCAGGGCCACCTGGCGGTCGCTGCGGGCCGGGATGAAGGCGACCTCGCGGTCGACGATGATCAGCCGGTCGATGATCTCTTCGAGGGTGCGGACCTGGACCTCGGGGCCCACGTGCTCCAGATAGGTCAGCGTGAGCTCGGTGTGGCGCGCGGTGTGCTGGTAGAGCGTGCGCATGTTGATGCCGCGGCCCAGGAGCGGGGAGACGCGGTCGAGGGCCTCGCTGAGGGCCTGCGCGGGGCGGCCGCCGCCCGGCTGGACGGTGAGGAGCTCGCTGCGGCAGTTGGCCACGACGCGGTCGAGGGTGGCGTTGATGCGGTCGATGCCCTCGAGGACGTTGATGGCGTGTGTGGCGGGGGAGTCGTGGGCGCTGATGGCCATGAACGGCTCGAAGGCGTCGGACAGGGCGACGGTGCGCCGCCGGCGGTCGAGGATCTCCCGTTCGATCGGCTGGAGCAGCTGGGCGAGCGCTGCGGAGGGGGGAACCGGACGGAGCCACTGCGCGTCGTCCGGGTCGGGGTGGAGCAGTGAGAGGTCGAGGAGGCACGGTGCCTCGACCGCCTCTGACCGGGGTATTCGTCCGGTCCGCAGAGCGGCCGCGTACAGCTCGGAGCCCGCTTCGCACAGTTCCGCGTGCGAATGTGGGTGACCTGTTTCGTCCGCTTGTTTCCGCATATGTACACCCCCAGGCTCCTGCATCTCAGGAACATGATGCATGGGTTTGGTGGTGCAGGCGCAGAGAGTAGGCCATCGTCTTACTCGCGGGGGTTGGAAAAGAGACGTTGCCTTCAAGTGAGGTTGCTCGGTGATGATGAAGAAGCTCATACGCGCGGCGGCCGGAGTCGCCTTCATCGCGGCCGCCACGGTGGGTGCGGGAGTGGCCCTCGACCCGGGCTGGCACTCGGATCCGGCGCACGTGCAGGCCGCCCCGCTCGACCCGGGCTGGCACTTCGCGGCCCCCACCGTGGTGGACGACCCGGGCTGGAGCGTGGCCCCCGTGCAGGATCCCGGCTGGAGCTAGACGGGCACATGAATGTTCCCGATGACTCCAGGTTCCGCCGGGAGATGGCCTCGGCCTATCGCTCCGGCTGGCACTTCGTCGACCTCGCCACGGCAATCCCCCACCGTGGCGACTCGCTGAAGGTCACGCTCTTCGGAGAGCCGATCGTCGTCGCCCGCGGACAGGACGAGGACGTCCGCGCGTACCGCTGCCTGCGCCGCCCCCGAGGCGCTCCGCAGCCCATCCGCTGTGCCATCCGGTACGGCATGATCTTCGTCAATCTCGACCAGCGGGACCACCAGCTGATCGAACCCGAGACCATCACCGCCACCCCCCGCAGTGCCTGAGCGATTCCCCCGTCGTTGTAGATCGCTCCGGCACTTCCCCCACACAGCGGCGCCATCGCGGACCTGAAACGCGATGGCGCCGCTGTGCGTTTCCGTGCGGACGGTCAGGCGCGGCCCATCGCCCGGGTGAGGGCGATCTCGATGACGACCCGGTCCGGGTTCGGGCTCGGCACGCGCCCGTAGCGCTCGGCGTAGCGGGCGACGGCGTCCGCGACCGCCTCGGCCTCCGTACGGATCCGGGCGACGCCCTCCAGGGTGGCCCAGCGCCCCTTGTCGACCTGGCAGACCGCGACCCGCGCGCCCTCCGCGCCCGCCGCCAGGACGTTGGCGACCTTCCGGCTGTTCTTGTTGGTGATCACGCGCGCGTACCCGCCCTCGGGGTCGTACGTGACGCCGACCGCGACGACGTGCGGCGTGCCGTCCGGGCGCGGGGTGGTCAGGGTGCACATGTGGTACTCGCGCCAGAAGCTCAGGTACGAGTCGGACGGGTTCCTGGGGTCTGTGGCCATGCCCGGAAACTACCCGTGGCGGAGCTCCCACCAAAACCTTGAGCGGAATAGACTCAACTTTGTGTACGTTGGAAGGGTCATAGAGAGAAGTGGACCCACGACGTTCGAGGAGGAGCACCGCACGTGGACGCCGAACTGACCAACAGGAGCCGGGACGCGATCAACGCGGCGAGCAGCCGCGCCGTGTCCGAAGGGCACGCCGACCTGACCCCCGCCCACCTACTCCTTGCCCTCCTGGCCGGTCAGGACAACGAGAACATCACCGACCTGCTGGCCGCCGTCGGGGCCGACCAGGCCGTCGTGCGCGCCGGCGCGGAGCGGCTGCTCGCCGCCCTGCCGAGCGTCACCGGGTCCACGGTCGCGCCCCCGCAGCCCAACCGCGACTTCCTCGCCGTCATCGCCGACGCCGACAAGCGCGCCAAGGAGCTCGGCGACGACTTCCTGTCGACCGAGCACCTGCTCGTGGCCATCGCCGCCAAGGGCGGCCAGGCCGGTGAGATCCTCGACGCGCAGGGCGCGAGCGCGAGGAAGCTGCTCGACGCGTTCGAGAAGAGCAGGGGAGGACGCCGGGTGACCACACCCGACCCGGAGGGGCAGTACAAGGCGCTGGAGAAGTTCGGCACGGACTTCACCGCCGCCGCGCGCGAAGGCAGGCTGGACCCGGTCATCGGCCGCGACCACGAGATCCGTCGCGTCGTCCAGGTGCTGTCCCGCCGCACCAAGAACAACCCGGTCCTCATCGGTGAGCCCGGCGTCGGCAAGACCGCCGTCGTCGAGGGCCTCGCCCAGCGGATCGTGAAGGGCGACGTGCCCGAGTCCCTGAAGAACAAGCGGCTGGTCTCCCTCGACCTCGGCGCGATGGTCGCGGGCGCGAAGTACCGCGGCGAGTTCGAGGAGCGCCTGAAGACCGTCCTCTCCGAGATCAAGGAGAGCGACGGCCAGATCATCACCTTCATCGACGAGCTGCACACGGTCGTCGGCGCGGGCGCCGGCGGCGACTCCGCCATGGACGCCGGCAACATGCTCAAGCCGATGCTGGCCCGCGGCGAGCTCCGCATGGTCGGCGCGACCACCCTCGACGAGTACCGCGAGCGGATCGAGAAGGACCCCGCCCTGGAGCGCCGCTTCCAGCAGGTCCTGGTCGCCGAGCCGACCGTCGAGGACACCATCGCGATCCTCCGCGGCCTCAAGGGCCGGTACGAGGCCCACCACAAGGTGCAGATCAACGACTCCGCCCTGGTGGCCGCCGCAACCCTCTCCGACCGGTACATCACCTCCCGTTTCCTCCCCGACAAGGCCATCGACCTCGTCGACGAGGCGGCCTCCCGGCTCCGCATGGAGATCGACTCCTCGCCCGTCGAGATCGACGAGCTCCAGCGCTCCGTGGACCGGCTCCGCATGGAGGAGCTGGCTCTGAAGAACGAGACGGACGCGGCGAGCAAGCAGCGCCTGGAGAAGCTGCGGCGGGACCTCGCCGACCGCGAGGAGGAGCTGCGCGGCCTCACCGCCCGCTGGGAGAAGGAGAAGCAGTCCCTCAACCGGGTCGGCGAGCTGAAGGAGCGCCTCGACGAGACCCGCGGCCGCGCCGAGCGCGCCCAGCGCGACGGCGACTTCGACACCGCCTCCAAGCTGCTGTACGGGGAGATCCCCGGCCTGGAGCGGGAGCTGGAGGCCGCCACCGAGGCGGAGGCCCAGCAGGAGGCGTCCAAGGACACGATGGTTAAGGAGGAGGTCGGCCCCGACGACATCGCGGACGTGGTCGGCTCCTGGACCGGCATCCCCGCCGGCCGCCTCCTGGAGGGCGAGACGCAGAAGCTGCTCCGCATGGAGGACGAGCTCGGCAAGCGGCTCATCGGCCAGTCCGAGGCCGTGCGGGCCGTCTCCGACGCGGTGCGCCGCACCCGCGCCGGGATCGCCGACCCCGACCGGCCCACCGGCTCCTTCCTCTTCCTCGGCCCGACCGGCGTCGGCAAGACCGAGCTGGCGAAGGCGCTCGCGGACTTCCTCTTCGACGACGAGCGGGCCATGGTCCGCATCGACATGTCGGAGTACGGCGAGAAGCACTCCGTCGCCCGACTGGTCGGCGCGCCTCCCGGCTACGTCGGCTACGAGGAGGGCGGCCAGCTCACGGAGGCGGTCCGCCGCCGCCCGTACAGCGTGGTCCTGCTCGACGAGGTGGAGAAGGCGCACCCGGAGGTCTTCGACGTCCTGCTCCAGGTCCTGGACGACGGCCGCCTGACCGACGGGCAGGGCCGGACGGTGGACTTCCGCAACACCATCCTGATCCTCACCTCGAACCTGGGCAGCCAGTTCCTCGTGGAGCCGCTGACCTCGGAGGACGTGAAGAAGCAGCAGGTCCTGGAGGTCGTGCGGGCCAGTTTCAAGCCGGAGTTCCTCAACCGTCTGGACGACCTCGTCGTCTTCTCGGCGCTCGACCGGGCCGAGCTGGGCCGCATCGCGCAGCTCCAGATCGACCGGCTCGCCAAGCGGCTCGCCGAGCGGCGCCTCACCCTGGACGTCACCCCGGCGGCCCTGGAGTGGCTCGCCGAGGAGGGCAACGACCCCGCGTACGGCGCCAGGCCGCTGCGCCGCCTGATCCAGACGGCGATCGGCGACCGGCTCGCCAGGGAGATCCTCGCGGGCGAGGTCGTCGACGGCGACACGGTCCGCGTGGACCGCTTCGAGGACGGTCTGATCGTGGGCGCGGCAGGCTAGTGTCCGGCTGACGGCCGGGGCAGGCCCCACCACCGGCGGCGGGATCTTGTCAGCCCGCAGCGGATCGCGGGCGGTGGGGCTTGCCACGTACCGCCCGGCATGGGGGAGGATGGCGACATCCGTACGAAGGGAAAAACACGGTGAGCATCGACCCGTCCTCGATTCCGAATTTCGGGGGCCAGCCCCAGCCTCAGGCCGCAGGACCGGCGGGCCCCGTCGTCCCCGACCAGGACCTCGTCAAGCAGCTCCTCGAGCAGATGGAACTCAAGTACGTCGTCGACGACGAGGGTGACCTCGCGGCGCCGTGGGAGGAGTTCCGCACGTACTTCATGTTCCGCGGCGAGGGCGAGCAGCAGGTCTTCTCGGTGCGGACGTTCTACGACCGCCCGCACTCCGCCGACGACCGCGCGAAGATCCTCGACGCGATCGACGACTGGAACCGCCGCACCCTGTGGCCCAAGGTGTACACGCACCTGCACGAGGAGGAGGACGGCTCCGCCACCCTCCGCCTCATCGGCGAGGCCCAGATGCTGATCGGCACCGGTGTCTCCCTGGAGCACTTCGTGTCCTCCACGGTCAGCTGGGTCCGCGCCTCCATCGAGTTCGACAAGTGGATCGTCGAGCAGTTCGGCCTGGAGTCCCCCGAGGAGAAGGCCGCGGGCGACGAGGAGGCCTGAGCCCCCTCCGTAGCCCGGCGTCTCAGATCGCCATGCGCGCGAGCGTGAGGGCGTACGCCCCGTAGCAGAACGACAGCCCGGCCAGGGCCGCGACCACCAGGACCGCGGCCCTCGGCCGGGCTTTCGTCAGCGCCGCCGCGAGCGGCAGCAGCAGCGGGAAGGCCGGCAGCAGGAACCGCGGCTTCGACTCGAAGAAGCCCGAGCCGCCGACGGCGATGAGCACGAGCACCGCCGTGTGGACCAGCACGGGCGGCGGCGGCCGCTCCCCGGACACGAGCAGCGCGAAGAGCAGCACCGCCGCGCCGGTGATGAGCAGGGCCATCGCGAAGCCGAACTGCGTGGGGCCGCTCAGCATGTCCCGTACGAAGACGAGGGCGCCCCGGCCGAGGTCGAAGCGGGAGGTCCAGCCGGCCTGCACCGCGAAGTAGCCGCCGAGCGGATCGTTTCTCCGGACGCCCACCCAGAGCACGTACGAGAGCCAGCCCGCCGGCGCGAGCAGGCCCGCCGCCCAGACGCGGGGCCCGCACCGGCCCCGGGTCCGCCACAGCTCGCAGCCGACGGCGGCCAGGACGGCGGCGGCGACCGCGACCCCGTTCGGCCGGGTGAGACCGGCGAGGCCCGCGAGGGCGGCCGCTCCCAGCCACCGCCGGGTCAGCAGCGCGTACAGCGCCCAGGCGGCGAACGCGGTCATCACCGGCTCCGTGTACGCCATGGTCAGCACGACCGAGTGCGGCAGCAGCCCCCACAGGAGCACGAGCACGGTCGCGGTCGCGCGGCCCCGCAGCCGCTCCCCGACCAGGTAGACGCCCCAGGCGGCGGCCCCGGCGGCCGTCCAGGAGAGCAGCAGCCCGGCGGTGCCCCCGGTGACGGGGAGGACGGTGGTCACGGCCCGGACGAGCGCCGGGTAGAGCGGGAAGAACGCCAGGTCGTCCAGGACCATGCCGTGGGCGCCGTGGAGGACGCGCCCGTAGCCGTGCGCGGCGATCCCGGCGTACCACTCGGAGTCCCAGGAGGTCGCGAGGAGCGCCCGGGGCGAGCGGCCGGAGTGCCGGGCCCACAGGGTGAGGACGAGCAGTCCGGTGAGCCGGGCGGCGGCGAACAGACCGAGCGCGGGCAGCGCCCGGCGCAGCGGGCCCCGGTCCGGGGCGCGGGGCCCGCTGCGGACCGGGGCCGGCGGGGCCGCCGGGCGGTCGAGTGTCTCGGCGGACAGGGTGCACCTCCGGGCGCGGGGAGACCGATCGTTACCCGGTAAATCGGTCTACCCGACGATCGTCCCGGCGCCCGGGGGGCGCGCGCGGGCACGCCCCCGACCGGCCGAACGGCCTCTCAGGCGCCGAGGGCCTTCAGGCGCGAGACGGCCTCCTCGAGCACCTCGGTCTTCTTGCAGAAGGCGAAACGGACGAAGGGGGCGCCGGCCTCGCGGTGGTCGTAGAAGACGGCGTTGGGGATGGCGACGACCCCGGCGCGCTCCGGCAGCGAGCGGCAGAAGGCGAAGCCGTCGGTGGCGCCGAGGGGGCGGATGTCGGTGGTGACGAAGTAGGTGCCGGCCGGCCGGTAGACCTCGAAGCCCGCCTGCGCGAGTCCCTCGCTCAGCAGGTCCCGCTTGGCGCTCAGATCGGCGCGCAGGCCCTCGAAGTAGGCGGCCGGGAGGCGCAGGGCCTCGGCGACGGCGTACTGGAAGGGGCCCGAGGAGACGTACGTGAGGAACTGCTTGGCCGAGCGGACGGCGGAGGTCAGCTCCGGGCTCGCGGTGACCCAGCCGACCTTCCAGCCGGTGAAGGAGAAGGTCTTGCCGGCCGAGCCGATGGTGACCGTGCGCTCGCGCATCCCGGGGAGGCTCGCGATCGGGAGGTGCTCGGCCCCGTCGAAGACCAGGTGCTCGTACACCTCGTCCGTGACGACGAGCAGGTCCCGCTCGACGGCGAGCTCGGCGACGGCGGTCAGTTCGGCGCGGGTGAGGACCGTGCCGGTGGGGTTGTGCGGGGTGTTGAGCAGGATCAGCCGGGTCCGGTCGGTGACGGCGGCGCGCAGCTCGTCGAGGTCGAGGACGTAGGCGCCCTCGTGGGGGCGGAGGGTGACGGGGACCCGGCTGCCGCCGGCCATCGCGATGCTCGCCGCGTACGAGTCGTAGTAGGGCTCCAGGGCGATGACCTCGTCGCCCGGCTCGACCAGGGCGAGCAGGGCCGCCGCGATGGCCTCGGTGGCGCCCGCCGTGACGAGGACCTCGGTGTCGGGGTCGTACGCGAGGCCGTACCGTTCCCGCTGGTGGTCGGCGATGGCCGAGCGCAGCTCGGGGACGCCGGGGCCGGGCGGGTACTGGTTGCCGCGGCCGTCCCGCAGGGCGCGGACCGCCGCCTCCCGGATCTCCTCCGGGCCGTCGGTGTCGGGGAAGCCCTGGCCGAGGTTGATCGACCCCGTCCTGGCGGCGAGCGCGGACATCTCGGCGAAGATCGTCGTCCCGAACTCGGCGAGGCGGCGATTGAGCAGCGGTCGTGTCATGGCGGCCATCCTGGGGCCAAGCTCTGGACTTGCTCAAGTGCGCTTTGACGGGGCGTCGGACCGGGCATCCCCCTCGCACAGAAGAACGGGGGTAGTACAGATGGAATTCGTGATCCTGATCGTCTTCGCACTGGTGGTGATCTTCCTGGTCTCCGGCAGGAAGTCGGGGGGCCGCAAGCGGCGTGGCGGGCGCAAGGGCGGCGGCAGCAGCTGGGCCGACGGCGGTGGCGGGGGCGGCTGTGGCGGCGGCAGCTCCTGCGGCGGAGGCTCCTGCGGGTCCGGCTGTGGCGGTGGTGGCTGCGGCGGCGGCAGCTGATTGAACAAGTGAGCTGTTGGGGCCCCGAAGGGGTTGGAAAACACAGCAAGTTGGGTAAAAACGCTGCGAGTCGCCCGGCGTCCGTGGTTCTCTCGCTCCTGACAGAGACAGCCCTCGGACCGTGTGTGGACCCGAGCCGGCGATTCCCCACTCCCGTAGAACCCTTCTCCGGGGCGCCCCCGGCCCACCCGTCAAACCGTGTTTGCGGAGCCGACCCATGCTCACCACCCTGAAGACCTCTTACACCGATACGCGCGCGGCCGATCTGGCCTGGGCCCTCGGGCGCGAGCCGCTGCCCGCGCTCGCCGTGCTCGATCTCGAACTCTCCGGCGCCAAGCTCCAGTTGAGGCTGCTCGGCGCCTCCCATCAGGTCCTCCTGGAGGAGGAGGGGCGCCGCTGCTCGGAGACCGTGGCCTGTATGCCCGGCAGCAGCACCCCGCTCCCGCTCGGCGTGTCCAAGCGCGTCGGCGAATGGGAGTACGAATTCGCGGCGCGCGTCGAGACGATGTCGCAGGGCGCCTTCGCGGGCCGCGCGCAGGAGCTCCTCGCGCTCGTCGCCGACCACCCCAACGGGCTCGCGGGGACCTTTCCCGGCTCCCCGCATGCCTTCACGGCGATGCTCGCGCAGCGCCACGAGGGCCAGGTGCGGTGGCGCACCTGGCATGCCTACCCGCAGGAGGGGCAGTTGGTGGTGACCAGGACCCGTCTCGGCGCACGTATGCCCGCAACGCTCTGATGCGCCCTCCCGGAGCCCCATGTGCACTCGTGTGGGTGACAAGGGGTGCGACAGTCGTGACGTAGCGTTACGGGCATGATCGAGCCGACCGTGACCATGCCACCCAAGAGGGTGCGCCGGCCGCCCCCGCGGCGGTCCGTGCGGCCGCCGCGCGAAGCGGTGCGGTTCCCGGTCCTCGCGGTCGTCTTCGTCTGCGCCGCCTGCGGCCTGGTCTACGAACTCGAACTGGTCGCCCTCGCGTCGTACCTGATCGGCGACTCGGTCACCCAGGCCTCCGTCGTGCTCTCCGTGATGGTCTTCGCGATGGGCGTGGGCTCGCTCCTCGCCAAGCGGCTGCGCTGCCGTGCCGCCGTCGGCTTCGGCCTGGTCGAGGCCGGGCTCGCGCTGATCGGCGGCTGCTCGGCGATGGTGCTGTACGCGGCCTTCGCCTGGCTCGGCGAATCGCGGTACGTCCTGGTGGCGTTCTCGCTCGCGATCGGCGTGCTCATCGGGGCCGAGATCCCGCTCCTGATGTCGCTCATACAGCGGGCGGGACGGGGCTCCCCGGGGGACGGCGCTCCGGGGAAGAGGCGGGTCGGGCGGGCCGGACGGCAGGCCTCGCTCGGGGACGAGGACGACGCCGCCGGGACGGTCGCCGACCTCTTCGCCGCCGACTACGTCGGCGCGCTCGTCGGCGGCCTCGCCTTCCCCTTCCTGCTGCTGCCCTGGCTCGGCCAGCTCACCGGCGCGCTCGTCACCGGCGCGGTCAACGCCGTCGCGGGCGGCGGCCTGGTCCTCTGGGTGTTCCGCCACGACCTGACCCGCCGGTCCCGCGCGCTGCTCGTCGCGGTGAACGTGGGCGTCCTCGCCGTCCTCGCCACCGCGACCGTCCTCGTCGACGACTTCGAACAGGCCGCGCGCCGGGCCGTGTACGGGGAGCGGGTGCGGGTCGCCGTCCACACCGAGCTCCAGGAGGTCGTCGTGACCGGGGGCCGCGAGGAGCTCCCCGACCTGTTCCTCGACGGACGCCTCCGGGTCTCCGGCCGGGACGAGTACCGCTACCACGAGGCGCTCGTCCACCCCGCGATGAACGGCCCGCACGCGCGCGTGCTGATCGTCGGCGGCGGCGACGGCATGGCCGCCCGCGAGGTCCTGCGCTACGCCGGGGCCCGCTCCGTCACCGTCGTCGAACTCGACCCGGGCGTCGTCCGCCTCGCCCGTACGGACCCGGCGCTCGCCGCGCTCAACGCCCAGGCCTTCCGCGACCCGCGCGTCCACGTCGTCTACGCGGACGCCTTCCGCTGGCTGAGGGGCGCCGCCGATCGTCTGCAGGAACGGTACGACGTGGTGATCTCCGACCTTCCCGACCCGGGGATCACCCCCAGCACCAAGCTCTACTCGGAGGAGTTCTACGGCCTGGTGGCCGGGGTGCTCACCGACTCCGGACGGTTCGCCGTGCACGCCGGATCGGCCACCGACCGGCCCCGCACCTACTGGACCGTCGACGCCACCCTGCGCGCCGCCGGCTTCGCGACCCGCCCGTACAGCGCGAGCGGCCGCGCCCCCGGCTTCGCCGCCGGACCCGACCGCGCCGACCGCACCGGCGGCACGGAGCGGGGGCCGGGGGACTGGGGCTTCCTCCTGGCCGTACGGGGCGACCGGCCGCCCGCCCTCGGCCTCGCCCCCGACGCGCCCCGGCTGCGCTCGCTCGGCCCCGGGGTCCTGGAGCGCGCGGCGCGCCGCGCCGAACGCACCCGGGGCGCCGAACCGCCGCCCTCGACCCTGGTGCACCCCCGGTACGGGGCCTGACCCGCCACCCGGCGCAAACAGGCGACGCCGCGCCCCGCCCTGAGTAGGCTCGGCTTCCATGGAGCATGAGGTGTTCGTCCCCGTCCCGGCCGAGGCCCTGCGCGCGACGCTCGCGGACCCGGCCCGCGTGGTGCGCTGCGTGCCCGGTCTCCAGCGGGACGCCGACGCGGCGGCCGGCCCCCTCACGGGCCGCCTCAAGGTGCGGGTCGGCGGCAACACCATCACCTACCGGGGCGCCCTGCGGGTCATCGAGCGGGACGGCGCCATCACCTACGAGGGCGAGGGCACCGAGGCCCGGGGCAAGGGCTCGGCCGAGCTGTCCCTCACCGTCGTCCTCACCCCGGTGGCCGAGGGCACCAGCCTCAGCTTCACCGGCGCCCTCACGGCGACCGGCCGGCTCGCCGAGGCGACGGACGAGGCGCGCTCCACGGCGGGCGCCAAGCTCCTCGACAAGTTCGTGGAGGCGGTGGCCGCGCTCGCGGAGGAGCAGTCCGGGGACGCCGCCGACACCGGTGCCGAGGCCGGCGACGACACCGATGCCGACTCCGATGACGACGGGGTCGACGACGGCGTCGAGGAGCCTTCGGGACGGGGCTCCGCCTCCGACGCGCCGGTGCCACCGTCCTCCCTCGACCCCTTCCTCGGCGAGGACTTCGGCGAGGGCCTGGGCGACGGCCCGGGCGGGGACGGCCCGGGTGAGGGGCTGGTCGACGCCCCGATCGAGTTCCCCGCTCCGCAGCCCGCCGCCGAGGCCGCCCACGCCCGCCGCACCATGATCGGGCGGAGCGCCGAGGAGGTCGACCACGCCCCGCCGCGCGGCCGGTACGCCCCCGTCCCCGCCCCCGAGACGTCGAGCGCCGGCGCCACCCTGCGCTGGATCGCCCCGGCCGCGGCCCTCGCCCTGGCCTCCGCCGTCGTCGTCGGCCGGGCGCTGCGCCGCCGTCGTTGAAACGGCCCCGGCACGGCTAGGGTCGGAGCGTGACCACGCAGACGCGACTGACGGCGGGCGACGCCGAGTTGACCATCAACCCCGACCACGGCTGCCGGATCGAGAGCCTGCGCATCGGCGGCACCGAGGTGCTGCGCCAGGGCGAGCGGTACGGCAGCTTCCCGATGGTGCCCTGGTGCGGCCGGACCGCGCTCGGCCGCTTCCGCAACGGCGCCACCACACACCAGCTGCCGGTCACCGCGCCCCCGCACGCCATCCACGGCACCGTCCGGGACATCGCCTGGAAGACCGCCCGGACCTCCGCGACCGAGGCCGTCTTCACCTGCGAGCTCGGCGACCCCTGGCCGTACAAGGGCCGCGTCACCCAGGTCTTCGAACTGTCCGAGGACTCCCTCACCCTCACCTTCGGCGTGGAGACCTACGAGGACTCCTTCCCGGCGCAGGCCGGCTGGCACCCCTGGTTCCTGCGCAACCTGGGCCAGGGCGGTCAGGACGTGCGGATCGACTTCACGCCCGCCTGGCAGGAGGAGCGCGGCGACGACCACCTCCCCACCGGCCGCCGCATCGACCCCCTCCCGGGCCCCTGGGACGACTGCTTCGGGATGCCCGACGGCGTCGACGTCACCCTCACCTGGCCGGAGGAGCTGGAGCTGAAGGTCGCCAGCCGCGCCGAGTGGGTCGTGATCTACGACGAGCCGGCCGAGGCGGTCTGCGTCGAGCCGCAGTCCGGCCCGCCGAACGGCCTCAACACCCACCCGCGCCTGGTCACCCCCATCGACCCCCTGGAGGTCGCGAGCACCTGGAGCTGGCGGCGGCTTTAAGCTCAGTGGCATGACTGACGTACGCGCTGAGCTGCTCCAGCAGATCAAGGACAAGGCCGTGGTGCACGGCAAGGTGACCCTCTCCTCGGGTCTGGAAGCCGACTACTACGTGGACCTGCGCCGGATCACGCTGGACGGTGCGGCTTCGCCGCTGGTCGGCCAGGTCATGCTCGAACTGACCAAGGACCTCGACTTCGACGCGGTCGGCGGCCTGACGCTGGGCGCCGACCCGGTCGCGACCTCGATGCTGCACGCCGCCGCCGCGCGGGGCGAGCGGCTCGACGCCTTCGTCGTCCGCAAGGCCGCCAAGGCCCACGGGATGCAGCGTCAGGTCGAGGGCCCGGACATCAAGGGCCGTCGTGTCCTGATCGTCGAGGACACCTCCACCACCGGCGGCTCGCCGCTGACCGCCGTCGAGGCGGCGCGCGCGGCCGGCGCCGAGGTCGTCGCCGTCGCCACGATCGTGGACCGGGCCACCGGAGCCGGCGAGAAGATCAGCGGCACGGCGGGCGTTCCGTACCTCTACGCGTACGCGCTGGACGAGCTCGGCCTGGCGTAACCGCCGCGAAGTCGTGACTTAGGTCCCGGACCCCCGCCAGAGCGGTCCTGACCTGCGTTTTTCCCCAAGGGCGGGGTGTTTCACGTGAAACACCCCGCCCTTCGGTGTGCCGCGCCCGTGGGAGCCCGTACAAGAGTCTGGAAAGATGGGCCGCGACGATGACGTCGCCCCTAGGTCAGGGACAGCAACGCACACACCCCGCACATCACAAGGAGCGGACGAATGCCCATCGCAACCCCCGAGGTCTACAACGAGATGCTCGACCGGGCGAAGGCAGGCAAGTTCGCCTACCCGGCCATCAACGTGACCTCGTCCCAGACCCTGCACGCTGCGCTGCGCGGCTTCGCGGAGGCCGAGAGCGACGGCATCATCCAGATCTCGACCGGCGGTGCCGAGTTCCTGGGCGGTCAGTACAACAAGGACATGGTCACGGGCGCCGTTGCCCTGGCCGAGTTCGCGCACATCGTCGCCGCGAAGTACGACATCACGGTCGCCCTCCACACCGACCACTGCCCGAAGGACAAGCTGGACGGCTACGTCCGCCCGCTCCTGGAGGTCTCCGCCGAGCGCGTCGCCCGTGGCGAGAACCCGCTGTTCCAGTCGCACATGTGGGACGGCTCCGCCGAGACCCTCGCCGACAACCTGGCCATCGGCCAGGAGCTGCTCGCGAAGGCCGCCGCCGCCAAGATCATCCTTGAGGTCGAGATCACCCCGACCGGCGGCGAGGAGGACGGCGTCAGCCACGAGATCAACGACGAGCTGTACACCACCGTCGAGGACGCCATCCGCACCGCCGAGGCCCTCGGCCTGGGCGAGAAGGGCCGCTACCTGCTCGCCGCGTCCTTCGGCAACGTCCACGGCGTCTACAAGCCGGGCAACGTCGTGCTCCGCCCCGAGCTCCTCAAGGACCTCCAGGCCGGTGTCGCCGCCAAGTTCGGCAAGGCCGACCCGTTCGACTTCGTCTTCCACGGCGGCTCGGGCTCGACGGCCGAGGAGATCGCCACCGCGCTTGAGAACGGCGTCGTGAAGATGAACCTCGACACCGACACCCAGTACGCCTTCACCCGCCCGGTCGTGGACCACATGTTCCGCAACTACGACGGCGTCCTGAAGGTCGACGGCGAGGTCGGCAAGAAGTCCACCTACGACCCGCGCACCTGGGGCAAGCTGGCCGAGGCCGGCATGGCCGCCCGCGTCGGCGAGGCCTGCGTCGCGCTGCGCTCGGCCGGCACGAAGCTGAAGTAAGCCTGTGAGCGACGGGCCCGGTCACCTCTCGGGGGGCCGGGCCCTCGTCATGTCTGGAGGATGACCGCGTGGCGTACGACTTCGACCGGGAGATAGACCGGCACGGGACCTGGTCCGTCCAGTGGGACGGCATCGCGGACCGCTTCGGCGTCCCCGACCTGCTGCCCTTCACCATCTCCGACATGGACTTCGCCTCCCCGCCGGAGGTCCTCGCGGCCCTGCGCGAGCGCGTGGACCACGGGGTCTTCGGCTACACGGACTGGCGGCTCGGGGAGTTCCGCGAGGCGATCCGCCACTGGTACGCGAGCCGGTACGGCACCGAGATCGACCCCGGGTCGCTGGTGTACGCGCCCTCCGTGCTCTCCCAGCTCTCGCAGCTCCTCCAGATGTGGACCGCGCCCGGCGACGGCGTCGTCGTCCACACCCCCACGTACGACGGCTTCCGCAAGGCCGTCACCGGGCTCGGGCGCGAGCTGCGGGGCGTCCCGGTCGGCGACCCGGAGGCCCTGGAACGCGAGCTGGCCCGGCCGGACAGCCGGATGCTGCTGCTCTGCTCCCCGCACAACCCGACCGGCCGGGTGTGGACCGAGGAGGAGCTCACCGTCTTCGCCGAGCTGGCCGAGCGGCACGGCGCGGCCGTCGTCAGCGACGAGATCCACGCCGACCTGACGGCCGAAGGCCACCGGCACGTGCCCTGGACGCGGATCGCCGAGCCGGGGCGGGGCCGCCGCTGGGCCCTGGTCACCTCCGGCACGAAGGCCTTCAACTTCCCCGCCCTCTCCGGCTCGTACGGCATGGTCGGCGACCCCGACGAGCGCGAGGCCTTCGTCCGGCGCATGGAGACCGGCGAGGGCCTCGCCTCCCCCGCCGTCCTCTCCCTGACCGCGCACATCGCCGCCTACCGGCAGGGTGCGGCCTGGCTGGACGAGCTGCGCGCGTACGTGGCGGGCACGATGGAGCTGCTCCGGGACCGGCTGGCCGCGCTGCCGGGCGTCGACTGGATGCCCCCGCCGGCCGGCTACCTGGCCTGGATCGACCTGCGGCCGCTCGGCATCGAGGAGGCCCGGCTCCAGGAGGAGCTGGTGGCCGTGGAGAAGGTCGCGATCATGCCGGGCGGGGTCTACGGCACGCCCGGCTTCGTCCGGCTCAACGTCGGCTGCCCCCGGAGCAAGGCCGAGCGGGGCGTGGACGCGCTGGTCCGCGCGGCGAACCGGCTGCGGACGGACTGAGGCGTCTTGCGGACGGACTGAGGCGTCGGCGGGCGGACTGAGGCGTCGGCGGGCGGAAGCCCCCGCTTCGCGGGACCATGCTGGCATGGGTGTGCGGGACGTGCGGATGAGCTCCGGGACGGGACGCTGGATCGTCTTCACCACCGTCCTCGGCTCCGGGATGGCGCTGCTCGACTCGACCGTCGTCAATGTCGCCCTGCCGCACATCGGCGAGGACCTGGGCGCCGACCTCGCCGTCCTCCAGTGGACGGTCAACGCCTACATGCTGACGCTGGCCGGGCTGATCCTGCTCGGCGGCTCGCTCGGCGACCGGTTCGGGCGGCGGAAGGTCTTCGTCGTCGGCGTGGTGTGGTTCGCGCTCGCCTCCCTGCTGTGCGGGCTCGCCCCGAACGCCGGGGTGCTGATCGGGGCCCGCGCCCTCCAGGGCGTCGGCGGGGCGCTGCTCACGCCCGGCTCCCTCGCGCTGATCCAGGCGAGCTTCCACCCGGACGACCGGGCGCGGGCCGTCGGCCTCTGGTCGGGCTTCGGCGGGGTGGGCGCGGCGATCGGGCCGTTCGTGGGCGGCTGGCTGGTGGACGGCCCCGGCTGGCGGTGGGTGTTCCTGCTGAACGTGCCGCTCGCCGCCCTCTGCGTGCCCGTCGCCCTGCGGCACGTCCCGGAGTCCCGGGACGAGACCGCGCACGGCCGGTTCGACGTGCTCGGCGCGGTCCTGGGCGCGGCGGCGCTGGCGCTCGTCACGTACGCGCTGATCGGCGCGGCCTGGTGGGCCGGGGTGGCCGGGGTGCTGGTCGGGGCCGGCTTCACGGCGGTGGAGCGGCGGCGCGGGGAGCGGGCGATGGTGCCGCTGTCGATCTTCCGCTCCCGCATGTTCACCGCGGTCAACCTGGTCACCCTCTGCGTGTACGCGGCGTTCGGCGGCTTCTTCTTCCTGGCGGCCCTCCAGCTCCAGGTGGTCTCCGGCTACTCGGCGCTCGGCGCCGGCATGGCCCTGCTGCCGACGACCGTGATCATGCTGCTGCTCTCGGCGAGGTCCGGGGAGCTGGGGGAGCGGATCGGGCCCCGGATCCCGCTCACCGTGGGGCCGCTGCTGTGCGCCGCCGGAATGCTGCTGATGCTGCGGGTCGGGGAGGACGCCTCGTACCTGACGGACGTGCTGCCGGCGATGCTCGTCCTGGGGCTCGGCATGACGACCCTGGTCGCGCCGCTGACCGCGACCGTCCTCGCCTCGGTGGACGTGTCCCGGGCGGGCCTCGCGAGCGGCATCAACAACGCCGCCGCCCGCGCGGCCGGGCTGATCGCGGTGGCCGCGCTGCCGCTGCTCGCCGGGATGGGCCCGGAGGCGTACCGCTCGGCGGAGGAGTTCGGGGCGACGTTCCGGCGGGCGATGCCGATGTGCGCGGGGATCCTGGTGGTGGGCGCGGTCCTCGCCTGGACGACCATGCGGACCCCGGCCGCGGCGGCGGACTGCCACCCGGAGTGCAGGGTCCACTGCGGGGTGCAGTCCCCGCCGCTCGACCCGGGGGAGCGCGACACCCCCGCGGAGGAGGCGGGCTGACCCCGCGGAGGAGACGGGCCGGGGCGGGGCGCGGTCCTTGGCGGGGGCTCCTGAGATGGGGCGCGGTCCTTGGCGGGGGCTCCTGGGGTGGGGCGCGGTCCTTGGCGGGGGCTCCTGAGGTGGGACGTGGTCCCTGGCGGGGGCTCCTGAGGCAGACTGGGCCCATGGCCATCCACGAGAACCTCCTGGGGGGACCGGCCCCCACCCACCTGCCCGACGACCCGGGGCCGCGCGAGCTGCTCGCGAACGGCACGGCGCCGGCGGACGTCGCCGCGAAGTACCCGACCTCCTCGCTCGCCTGGGCCCGGCTCGCCGACGACGCCTACGAGCGCGGCTCGGTCGTCGAGTCGTACGCCTACGCCCGCACCGGCTACCACCGCGGCCTCGACGCGCTGCGCCGCAACGGCTGGAAGGGCCACGGCCCGGTGCCGTGGGAGCACGAGCCGAACCGCGGCTTCCTGCGCGCCCTGCACGCCCTGGCCCGGGCGGCCGGCGACATCGGCGAGAAGGACGAGTACGAGCGCTGCACGACCTTCCTGCGGGACTCCTCGGAGACCGCGGCGGAGACGCTCGGCTGACGTCCTCGGAGCACGACCGGACGCCCTTCCCTCCCGCCGCGGAGGGAAGGGCGTCCCTGTTGATCGAACTCCGATTCGTGTCATGATGCGCTTGGGACGCGCGCGCCGAAGCGGGCCTCCCGAGGGGACCGGAGCTCCCGTGGCGCACCGTGCGCACGGTGGAGCGGACCGCTACCCGGTAGCACGTATCGAGGAGACAGAAATGTCAGCCTTCCCCTCTCCCGATGCCTCCGGAGCCGGATCGGTCGTCGACGCACCGAACCTCGACTTCGCGGGCACGACGCCGTACGAGGACTACGTCCAGGCGGACGTCCTCACCCACCTCCAGCACCTCCGCTCGGACGACCCCGGCGAGATGGTCTTCCTGGTCACGACCCAGGTCATGGAGCTGTGGTTCACGGTGATCGTCCACGAGTGGGAGACCGCGAGCCGCGCCCTGCGCGAGGACCGCGTCCCCGTCGCGATGGACGCGCTCAAGCGCTCCGTGCGCGAGCTGGAGGCGCTCAACCACTCCTGGCGTCCGCTCGCCCAGCTCACCCCCGGCCAGTTCAACGCCTACCGGGCGGCGCTCGGCGAGGGCTCCGGCTTCCAGTCGGCGATGTACCGGCGGATGGAGTTCCTGCTCGGCGAGAAGTCCGCGTCCATGCTCGTCCCGCACCGGGGCGCGCCCCGCGTCCACGCCGAGCTGGAGAAGGCGCTCCACGAGCCGAGCCTGTACGACGAGGTCCTCGCGCTCCTCGCCCGCCGCGGCCTGCCCGTACCGGCTTCGGTGCTCGGCCGTGACCTGGCGCAGCGGTACGAGCCCTCGCCCGAGGTCGAGAAGGTCTGGGCCGGGATATACGCGGACGCCGACCAGAACGGCGAGCTCGTCCGGCTCGGCGAGGCCCTCAGCGACGTCGCCGAACTGGTCTGGCGCTGGCGCAACGACCACCTGGTCGCGACCCGCCGCGCGATGGGCTCGAAGACCGGCACCGGCGGCTCCGCCGGCGTGGCCTGGCTGGAGAAGCGGGCCCAGAAGAACGTCTTCCCCGAGCTCTGGACGGCCCGCAGCCATGTCTGAGTCGTACGAGGAGAAGGCCGCGCGTCTCGACGCGGCCGACCCACTGGCCGGGCACCGCGCGAAGTTCGCCCTGGACGAGGAGACCGTCTACCTCGACGGCAACTCGCTCGGCGCCCTGCCCGCGCACGTCCCCGCCCGCATGGCCGACGTCATCACCCGCGAGTGGGGCGAGCTGCGCATCCGCTCCTGGGACGAGTCCGGCTGGTGGACCGCGCCCGAGCGGATCGGCGACCGGATCGCCCCGATCGTGGGCGCCGCCCCGGGGCGGATCGTGGTCGGCGACTCGACGAGCGTGAACGTCTTCAAGGCGGTCGTCGCCGCCGCCCGGCTGAGCGGTGAGGACCGGAACGAGATCCTCGTCGACGCGACGACCTTTCCCACGGACGGGTACATCGCGCGGTCCGCGGCGCGGATGACGGGCCACGAGATCGTGCCCTGCGACCCGGCCGACATGGCGGCCGCCGCGAGCGGGCGCACGGCCCTCGCGCTCGTCAACCACGTCGACTACCGCACGGGCCGGCTCCAGGACCTGCCGGGCATCACCGCCGCGCTCCACGCGGCGGGCGCGCTCGCCGTCTGGGACCTGTGCCACAGCGCGGGCGCGCTGCCCGTCGGCCTGGACGCGCACGGGGTCGACCTGGCCGTCGGCTGCACCTACAAGTACCTGAACGGCGGCCCCGGTTCGCCCGCGTACCTGTACGTCGCCGAGCGCCACCAGGCCGCCTTCGACTCGCCGCTGCCCGGCTGGAACTCGCACGCCGACCCCTTCGGCATGACCCCCGGCTACGAGGCGGCGGCCGGCGCGCTCCGGGGCCGGGTCGGCACGCCCGACATCCTCTCCATGCTGGCCCTCGAAGCGGCGCTCGACGTCTGGGACGGGGTCGCGATCGAGGACGTGCGGTCCAAGTCCCTCGCCCTGACGGACTTCTTCCTGGAGTGCGTCGAGGCGTACGCCCCCGAGGGCCGCGTCACCTCCGTGACCCCCGGGACGCATGCCGAGCGCGGCAGCCAGGTGGCGCTGCGCTGCGCGGAGGCGCCCGCCGTCATGACCGAGCTGATCAAGCGCGGGATCGTCGGGGACCTGCGCCGGCCCGACATCCTGCGGTTCGGCTTCACCCCGCTGTACGTCGGCTTCGCGGACGCGGAGCGGGCGGCCCGGGTCCTCGCGGAGGTCCTGAGGGACGTCCCCGGGGCGTAGGTCCGATCATCGGCCGATCTGCGGGGGTTCCGGTGCTGGTACCGTCCCCGCAGGTCAGGCCAATTCGGCCCCGCACCCGAGAGGTTGGAACACATGCCGGACCCCGCCGCGCGCGATGCCGCCGAAGAGGCGTCGGCCTTCTCGCACCCGGCCGTCGCACCGGACGCCACCGCCGCGTACGGCGACCACCCGGACCAGGTGGTCGACTTCTACGCCCCGCGTGACGGGCGCACCCTGGCCCCGCTCGTCGTCGCCCTGCACGGCGGCGCCTGGCGGGCACCCTACGACCGGTGGCACCTGACTCCCTTCGTGGACTTCCTGGCCCGCCGGGGCTTCGCCGTGGCGAGCGTCGAGTACCGGCGCGGACCCGGCCTTCCCCACCAGGGCGCCACGGCCCCGGTCGCCGGGCGCTGGCCGGAGACCTTCGACGACGTGGCGGCGGCGCTGGACGCCCTGCCGGAGCTGGCCGCCGCGCACCTTCCGCAGGCCGACCCGCGGCGGACCGTCCTCACCGGCCACTCGGCGGGCGGCCACCTCGCGCTGTGGGCGGCCGCCCGGCACGTCCTGCCCGCCGGCTCCCCGTGGCGCCTGCCCGCCCCGCCGGAGCTGCGCGGGGTCGTCGCCCTCGCCCCGATCGCCCACTTCGGGCGGGCGGTGGAGCTGGGCGTGTGCGGCGGCGCGGTCACCGAACTCCTGGGCGGCGAGGCGGAGTACGCGGCGCGCGCGGCGGCCGCGGACCCCTCCGTCCTCCTCCCGACGGGCATCGCGACGACCCTCGTCCAGGGCCGCGAGGACATCGTCGTCCCGTACGCGGTGGCCGAGGCGTACGCGGAGGCGGCGGCGAAGGCGGGCGAGGAGGTCGGCCTGACGCTCCTGGAGGGCATCGGCCACTTCCCGCTGATCGACCCGGCGGCGGACGCGTGCGCGGTGGTGGCGGAGGAGATCGCCCAACTCGCCTGGTGAACCGGAATTCCCCTGTCCACTCGTACAACCATGCGAGCAGGTCGCGGGTCTCATCGGGCACGGCACTCCCGTGTCCGATCTTCTCGTGGGGGTTCACCTTGCAGTTCCGCACCACCGGCATCCGTCTCGCCTCCGCCGTCACGGCCGTCCTCGCCGTCACGGCCGTGGGCGCCGGCACGCTCGCCACCGCGCCGACCGCCTTCGCGGCGACCTCGGCGTCGGCCGAACAGGCTGACGCCCTCGCCGTCTTCCCCGAGGGCTCCCAGCTCGGAGGTGTCGGCACCTCCGGCTTCCTCAGCTACTCCTTCGCCGCCGACACCACCCGGAACCTGCTGTGGACGCCGTACGACGGCGGCGCCGCGGTCTCTCTCCAGTCGCCCAAGGGCTGGGCCCTGGGCGCCGGCGACGTGGTCGTCCTCGGTGACGCCAGCTGGGGCGCCGAGTTCCGTTCGATCACCCTGCGGAACATGGCCACCCCCTCCGCCCCGGGCGTCGACATCGACCTCGGCGCGCTGAACGGCAACTTCGTGGTCGTGCTGAGCCCGACGAGCGTGCTCGCGCAGATCACGAACGCGGATGGCACGAAGGAACTGCACGTCGTCACCAAGGACGGCGCCACGACGACCCACCGCAAGGTCTCCGGGCTGCCCGCGGACGCCACCGACTTCTTCGGCTCGCCGGCCAAGGGCGGCTCCGTCCTCGTCGGCTACGAGACGGGACCGGCGGACAAGCGCACCGGCGGCCGGGCCCTGGTCGACGTGGCCGCCGGGACGGTGACCGCGACCTACGCCGCCCCCGAGTCGGGATACGGCTACGGCGGCCTGAACGTCTCCGCCTCCCACGTGACCTGGTTCGGCTACAAGTCCGGCACCGGTGACTACATCACCTCCGTCGACCGCAAGACGGGCGAGCGGAAGGAGACCGTCCTCGGCTCCCACCTCGACGAGTGGTACAGCACGCTCGTGGGCGAGTGGCTGGTCTACGGCAACCCCGAGACGCCCGCCAAGGCCGTCTCCCTGACCACCGGCGAGATCCGCGAGCTCGGCGTCTCGGCCTCGGGCGTGGCCTCCTCGACCGACGGCAGCGCGGTGCTGCGCGGCAGCAGTGCCGCCGGGGGCGACGGGCTGTTCCGCGTCACGGCCGCGGAGGACGGCTCCCCGACGGTCGCCAAGGTGGCGGCCACGGGCAAGCCGCCGGTCATCCCCCTCACGTTCCAGCAGGTCGACATCCCCCGCGCGGTGGACTTCGACAAGTCGGGCGGCCAGACGACCCTGAGCTGGACGCTGTCGCGCCCCGACGCGGACATCCTGGTCACCGTCAAGCACATCGCCACGGGCGGAGCGTTCGTCGCCGAACTGAAGACCCCGGTCGCCGGCAACCGCTTCTCCGTCACCTGGGACGGCATGTGGCACGACCTCTTCGACGACACGAAGGCGGAGGACCTGCCCAACGGCGAGTACACGGTGGAGGCCGTGGCGGTCCTCGACGATCACACGGGCGATGCGGTGGCCTCCGTGGGCCAGCAGATCTCCGTGTCCCGCACGGCCAACCCGCACGACTACAACGACAACGGTTCCACCGACCTCCTCGCCCGGGACGCCGCCGGCGTGCTGTGGCGCGACGACCTGCGGGACCGTCCGGTGAACGGCCAGGTGAACCCGGCGAAGCGGACGAAGATCGGCCCGGGGTGGCAGATCTACAAGCAGGTCGAGTCCGTCGGCAACGTGGGTGGCGCCGCCACCGGCGACCTGATAGCGGTCGACGGCTCCGGTGTGCAGTGGCTGTACCTCGGCAAGGGCGACGGCACGTTCGCCACCCGGGTGAAGGTCGGCACGGGCTGGCAGATCTACAACAAGCTCGCCGGAGGCTCGGACCTCGACGGCGACGGCAAGGCCGACCTGGTGGCCACGGACGGCGCCGGCGTCCTGTGGTTCTACAAGGGCACGGGCAGCTACGCGAAGCCGTACGCGGCCCGGGTGAAGGTCGGCGGCGGCTGGCAGGTCTACAACCAGCTGACCGCCGTCGGGAACATCGCCGGCACCGCCGCCGGGGACCTGGTCGCCCGCGACACCGCAGGTGTCCTCTGGCTGTACCAGGGCAACGGCCGCGGCGGCTTTGCCACCCGCGTGAGGATCGGCGCCGGCTGGAACGCGTTCTCCCAGCTCGTCGGCGCCGGTGACCTCGACAACGACGGCCGCCCGGACCTGATCGCGTACGGGGCGGGCGGCACGTCCGTCTACCGTTCGACGGGCTCCGTCACCGCGCCCTTCAGCCGTCAGGGGACGCTGGTGTACGAGGGCGACGGCTCCAGGTTCAACCAGGTCCTGTAAGCGGCCCTAGTCCTCAAGGGGGACCCGGAAGGATCCGCATCCAGCGGGACGACCGGGTCCCCCGCCGCCCGTACGGTGGTTCGCGTGACCCAGACGCAGACCACCGAGACGAGCCGCAGCCCCGAGCTCCGCCTGGCGCAGGACGCGCTCGGCGGGCTGCGCGCGGACCTCTTCCACGACGCCTTCGCCTACCGGCCCCTGCCGCGCATGGACGTGGAACGGGGGCCGACCCGCTTCCTGCCGGAGCGGATACGGATCTACGCGGGCCTCCTCCCGCACGCCTTCGTCGCGTTCTGCGCGGTGATCGTCTTCGGCATGGGGTACGAGCGGATCTACTACGCCTTCGGCCTGCTGGCGTTCGTGACCACCGCCGCACCGGCCGCGATCGTGCTGCTCACCCTGGTCCGGCCGGTCTTCGCCTTCTGGGCCTCGCTCGCGTCGGCCCCCTTCGTGGGATACATCGCCGGATACGAGGCCGGCTGGCCCTGGGCGGTGAACTCGCTCGCCGCGCACCTGGTGGTCCTCGCCGTCGTCGCCGCCCGCACCCGGCCCCGTACGGCCGCGTGGATGTGGGTGGTGACGGCCGCCTACTGCCTGTTCGCCGGGGTGTTCCTCGGGGTCGGGCGCGGCTCCGACTCGGTGCCGATGCTGTTCGTCGCGGCCCTCGTCCTCCTCACCGTCACGGTCTTCCAGGTGCGTCGTCAGGCCGACCGCGAGGTCACCGCCCAGCAGACCGTCACCCTCCAGGAGATCTCCAAGCGGACGGTCCTGGAGGAGCGGACGACCATCGCCCGGGAGCTGCACGACGTCGTCGCCCATCACATGTCGGTGGTCGCCATCCAGGCGGAGGCCGCGCCCTACCGGGTGGAGAACCCGCCGCCGGAGCTGGAGCAGGCCTTCCTCACCATCCGGGAGAACGCCGTCGCCGCGCTGACCGAACTGCGCCGCATCCTCGGGGTCGTCCGGGCCGAGGACTACGAGGCCCCCGACGCCCCGCAGCCGACCCTCGCCGACCTCGACGCGCTCGTCGCCAACGTCCGCGAGGCCGGGCTCGACGTCGAGAAGACGGTGACCGGCGCCGTGCGCGAGCTGCCGCAGGGCGTGGAGCTCTCCGCGTACCGGATCGTCCAGGAGGCCCTGTCGAACGTCCTGCGGCACGCCCCGGGCGCCGCCGCGAAGGTCGAGGTCAGTTATGTCCTCGGCGGCCTCGGGCTGCGCATCGCCAACGGTGCGGCGCGCGGCCTCGTGAAGCCCTCCCCGGGCGCCGGGCACGGCATCACCGGCATGCGGGAGCGTGTGACGATGCTGGGCGGGGAGATGACGGCCGAGGCGACCGAGGACGGTGGCTACGAGGTGGCGGCCTTCGTGCCCGTGAGCCGTGAGGAGCAGCAGACGTGATCCGTGTCCTGATCGTCGACGACCAGATGATGGTCCGCGAGGGCTTCTCGGTGCTGCTGGGCGCCATGCCGGACATCGAGGTCGTCGGCGAGGCGGTCAACGGGCGGGAGGCGATCGCACAGGTCGCCGCCCTCCGCCCCGACGTGGTCCTCATGGACATCCGGATGCCCGAGCTGAACGGCATCGAGGCCACCCGGGAGATCGTCGCCGCCGACGCGGAGGCGAAGGTGCTCGTCCTGACGACCTTCGACCTCGACGAGTACGTGTACCAGGCGCTGCGCGCCGGGGCCTCCGGCTTCCTCCTCAAGGACGCCTCGGCCCGGCAGCTCGCGGAGGGCGTGCGGGTGGTCGCCTCCGGCGAGGCGCTGCTCGCGCCGACCGTCACGAAGCGGCTGATCACCGAGTTCGCGAAGGCCCCGGGGACGTCTCCGCGGCCGCCGGCGATGGCGCAGATCGGGGAGCTGACCGAGCGGGAGACGGAGGTCCTCGTCCTCATCGCCCAGGGCCTGTCGAACGCCGAGATCGCCGACCACCTCGTCGTCGCCGAGTCGACCATCAAGACGCACGTCAGCCGCATCCTGGTGAAGCTGGGCCTGCGCGACCGCACCCAGGCGGCGGTCTTCGCGTACGAGGCGGGCCTGGTCCGCGTCGGCGGCTGAGGCGGCCCAAGCGGCTGAGGGGCCTTTGCGGCGCGCCGTGGGGGTAACGTCCGGTCATGGACGCTGTTGACGCTGTGTACGACCCCTGGTCGGCGGAGTTCGTCGCCGATCCCTATCCCGCCTACGCCCGGTTGCGCGCCAGCGGGCGCGCCCACTGGCACGGTCCCACCCGCCAGTGGCTGATCCCGCACCACGAGGACGTGTCCGCGCTCCTTCGGGACCGGCGCCTCGGCCGGACGTACACCCATCGGTTCACGCACGAGGAGTTCGGGCGGACGCCTCCGGACGCCGCGTACGAGCCCTTCCACACGCTCAACGACCACGGGCTGCTGGATCTGGAGGCGGCCGACCACACCCGGATCCGGCGGCTGGTCTCGAAGGCGTTCACGCCGAGGACCGTGGAGAACCTGGCGCCGACCGTACGGCGCCTGGCCGCCGGGCTCGTCGGCGACCTGGTGGCGGCGGGCGGCGGCGATCTGCTGTCCGCCGTCGCCGAGCCGCTGCCGGTGGCGGTGATCGCCGAGATGCTCGGCGTCCCGGCGGAGGACGAGGAGCGGGGGATGCTGCGGCCCTGGTCGGCGGCGATCTGCGGGATGTTCGAGCTGAATCCGTCGGAGGAGACGGCCCGGCGTGCGGTCCGCGCCTCGATCGAGTTCTCGGAGTACCTGCGGGAGCTGATCGCGCGGCGGCGGAAGAGCCCGGGGGACGACCTGATCTCGTCCCTGATCGCGGTGGAGGAGCTGACGGAACAGGAGATGGTCTCCACCTGCGTCCTGCTCCTCAACGCGGGCCACGAGGCCACCGTCAACACCACGGTCAACGGCTGGTGGACCCTGCTCAGACACGACGTCCGGCCGGATCCGGAGAACTTGTCCACAGCTGTGGAGGAGCTGCTGCGCTACGACACCCCGCTCCAGATGTTCGAGCGCTGGGTCCTCGACGACATCGAGCTCGGCGACGTCACCCTCCCGCGCGGCTCCGAGGTCGCCCTCCTCTTTGGCTCCGCCAACCGCGACCCCGCCCGCTTCGGCCCCACCGCCGACGTCCTCGACCTCGAACGGGCCGACAACCCGCACATCACCTTCGGCGCCGGCATCCACTACTGCCTCGGCGCCCCGCTCGCCCGCCTCGAACTGACCGCCGTCTTCGGCGAGCTGCTCCGGCAGGCGCCGGGTCTGAAGCTCGCCGCCGACCCGGTGTGGAAGCCGGGGTACGTCATCCGGGGCTTCGAGGAGCTGCTCGTGGAGGTGTGAGGTCATGAGGCCTCCGCCAGGACCTGGCGGAGGCGGCTCGCGTACGCCTCCGGGTGGCTGGTGTTCCCGTTGTGCCCGCCGGGGAACTCCACCGGCTCCTCGCCGACGAGCTCCGCCAGGGAGACCGCGCACCGGTGGTCGAAGACGGTGTGCGGGGTGGTCCGGCCGACGGCGGGGACGATGCGCGTGGCGGTGTGCGCCAGCGCGGCGGGGTCCAGCGTGTCGTGGACGACCGCGGTGAAGTCGTGGCGGATGAAGTGGTCGAAGTTGGCGACGCGCAGGGCGTTCATCGGCTGGGGCGTCAGGCCCGGCTCGGCGTCGGCGTGGCTCGGGTCTATGCCCAGGGTCCGGGCGATCTCCGGCAGTGCGACGGAGAGGCCTTCCCGGTCGTACAGCTCCTGGAGGGCGGTGAGCTCCCGCTCGTGGTGGGCGCGCTCCCGGTCCGGCAGCAGACGCGGGGCGACGGGCTCGTGGGCGACGAGCGTCCGGATCAGGCCGGGGTGGCGCACGGCCGCGTGCAGCCCGATGACGGCCCCCAGGCTGCAGCCGAGCATCAGGACGGGCGCGTCGGTGAGGGCGGCGAGGAGGCGCTGGACGTCGTCGGCGTGCTCGACCAGCGTCGCCCCCCGCTCCGGGGCGTCGAGCCTGCTGCGGGAGAGGCCGCGGCGGTCGTAGGTGATCACGCGGTACGAGTCGGTGAGCCGGGCCACGAGGTCAGTGCTGCGGTCGGCGTCGCCCTCCCCGCTCTGCGAGATCAGCAGCGTCGGCCCGGTGCCCCGCACCTGGTAGTGCAGGACCGCCCCCGGAACGTCGAGCGTGCCGGTGGTCGCGGTCGTCGTGGCCGGCGTCGTGGTCATGGTTCTCCCCCTTCGTGTGCGGCGGGCTTCGCGCCCTCCGTCCTCCTCGCCAACGTTATTCCATCCAACTCGATACATCAATCTCGATGCATCAGGATGGATGAATCGAGTTGGATGTATGTTGACGGGGTGAATGGAGCCGAACTGTTCCTCCTGGGCCGCGTCCTGATGAAGCTCGGCGAGGAGTCGCTGCCCGAGCCGCCCGGCGGCGAGGCCCGGTACGCCGGCAGTGCCCGGCTGGTGCTGATCGTCGCCGGGGACATCGCCGCCCACCCCGACAGCGCCGTCGGCGAGATCGCCGCGCGGACCGGGCTGCCGCAGAGTCAGGTGTCCACGGCCGTGGCCCGCTTGAAGGAGGCCGGTTCGGTGCTGGCCGTGCCGGACCCCGCCGACCGGCGCCGGGTGCTCGTGCGCCCGGCCGCGGAGGCGTCCGCGCGCGTGGCGGAGGTGCGGGCCACCAGGATCGAAGGCGCGCTCGCCGCCGCGCTGGGGTCCGACGACCCGCAGCGCCTCCGCGAGGTCACGGAGGCGCTGGAGGTACTGGCCCGCACCCTCATGCCCGCGTCGCGACCCTGAGGCGCCCGCCCGGGCCTCGGCACCGCCGGGCCTCGGTACGTCCGGGCCTCGGCACGTCCGGGCCTCGGTACCGCCGGGCCTCGGCACGGCCAGGCCTCGACACTGCCGCGCCTCGGTACGTTCGCGCCTCGGCACCGCCGCGCCTCAGTACGCCCGGGCCCCAGTACGGGGCCGACCCTCAGTACCGCCGCTCCTCAGTACGGGACCGCTCCTCAGTACGGGACCGCTCCTCAGTACGGGACCGCTCCTCAGCACGGGACCGACCCTCAGTACGGCACCGACCCTCAGTACGAGGCCGTCCCTCAGTACCGCAGACCTCAGCCCGCCACGTCCCTCCGCCGCAGCCCCGCCAGCCCCGCCCCCGTCAGGGCCGCCGCCAGGGCGGTGAGGGTCAGGACCGGGGCCCAGGCCATCTCCGGGCCCGGCAGCTTCGGCAGGTGGCCGAAGGGTGAGAGGTTCAGGACGGTCTGGGGGAGGCCGAGGGCCGGGCCGATCCAGCCGAGGGCCAGGGAGAGCCCGGCCGCGGCCCATGCGGCGGTCGCGGCCTTCGGGGTGGCGCCCCAGAGCAGGACGGCGAGCCCGGCGAGCGTCCAGACGGCGGGGAGCTGGACGAGCGCGGCGCCCAGGATCGGGCCGGGGTCGTGTCCGTACGAGAGGGACAGGCCGAGTCCGGCGAGGAGCAGGATCAGGGCCGCGCCGCCGAAGGCGATCACCAGGTGCCCGGCGGCCCAGCGGAGCCGGCCGAGGGCGCTCGCGAGGAGCGGTTCGGCGCGGCCCGAGGTCTCCTCGCCGTGGGGCCGCAGCACGGACCCGACCGCGTACAGCGCCGCGAGCATCCCGAAGAGGGAGACCATCGTGGCGAGGAACGCGTCCGTCAGCGCGCTCTGGCCGCCCATCCGCTCGAAGATCTCGCGGGCCCGTTCGTTGTCGCCGACGATGTCGGCCGCGCCCTCGACCATCCCGCCGAAGACCAGCCCGCCGAGCAGGAAGCCGAGCGACCAGCCGAGGAGCGTGCCGCGCTGGAGCCGCCACGCGAGCGCCCCGGCCGAAGCGAGGCGGCCCTCCGCCGGGCCGGGCCGGGTCGCGAGGAAGCTCGCTCCGACGTCCCGGCGGGCGGTCAGCGCGTACGCCGCCGCCGTCTGCACCAGGACGGCCGCGAGGATCAGGAGCAGCACCCACCAGCGCTCGCCCGCGTACGCGCGGACGTGTTCGGCCCAGCCGATCGGCGAGAGCCAGGTCAGGAGGGACGAGCCGTCGGACGTGCCCGCGTCACCGGCCGCCCGCAGGGCGAACGCCAGGCCCAGGACGCCCGCCGTCAGGCCCTTGGCGAGCCGCGCGCTCTCCGTGACCTGGGCGGCGAGCGCGGCCGTCGTCGCGAAGACCATGCCGGTGCCGCCGATCGCCAGGCCCAGCGCGAGCGCCCCGGCCGCGCCCTGCCCGGCGAGACCGGCGGTGACGAGGAGGGCGACGGCCGCGTTGAGGACGAGCGCGGCGAGGAGAGCCGCCGTCAGCGGGGCCCTGCGGCCCACCGCCCCGGCGGACAGCATCTCCTGACGTCCCGTCTCCTCCTCCTCGCGGGTGTGCCGGACCACCACGATCAGGCTCGCGACGGCGGCGAGGACCGCGCCGAAGGTGCCGAAGCGCCAGGCGACGAGCCCGCCGAGGGAGTCGCCGAAGACCGGTCCGTACATCGCGCGCATCGAGCTGTTGGCGGTCATCGAGGCGGCGAGCCGCACCCGCTCTGCAGCCGTGCCGTACAGCCCCCCCAGGGAGCCCGCGCCGCTCGCGACCAGGCCGCCGGTGACGAGCGCCCAGACGGGGAGCGTCAGCCGGTCGCGGCGCAGCGCGAGCCGGGTGAGGACGCCGGTGCCGGTCGTCATCGGGAGGCCGCCTCGTCCGTGTAGTGCCGGAGGAAGAGCTCCTCCAGGGTGGGCGGGGTGGAGGTCAGGCTCCGTACGCCGGACTCGGTGAGGGAGCGGAGGACGGCGTCGAGCTTGTCGGTGTCGACCTGGAACCTCACCCGGCTGCCCTGGGCGTCGAAGCCGTGCACGCCGGGCAGGTGGGCCAGGCCGTCGGGCGGTCCGGCGAGTTCGGCGGTGACGCTGGTGCGGGTCAGGTGCCGCAGCTCCGCGAGCGAACCCGACTCCACCGTCCGGCCCTTGCGGACGATGCTGACCCGGTCGCAGAGCGCCTCGACCTCGCTGAGGATGTGCGAGGACAGCAGCACCGTCCGCCCCTGCCGACGGGCCTCCTCCACGCAGTCCTGGAAGACCTCCTCCATCAGCGGGTCGAGGCCGCTGGTCGGCTCGTCGAGGACGAGCAGGTCGACGTCGGCGGCGAAGGCGGCGACCAGGGCGACCTTCTGCCGGTTGCCCTTGGAGTAGGTGCGGCCCTTCTTGGTGGGGTCGAGCTCGAAGCGCTCGATCAGCTCCGCCCGCCGGGCCCGGTCGAGCCCGCCGCCGCGCAGCCGTCCGTACAGGTCGATGACCTCGCCGCCGGAGAGGTTGCGCCAGAGGGTCACGTCGCCGGGGACGTACGCGATGCGGCGGTGCAGCTCGACGGCGTCCTTCCAGGGGTCGCGGCCGAGGAGCTGCGTGGCGCCGGAGTCGGCGCGGAGGAGGCCCAGGAGGACTCGGATGGTGGTGGACTTCCCGGCGCCGTTGGGGCCGAGGAAGCCGTGGACCTCGCCGGTCTCGACGGTGAGGTCGAGGCCGTCGAGGGCGTGGGTGCGCCCGAAGGACTTGTGGAGTCCGACGACGCTGATGGCCTTCGTCATGCTTCAGAACGTACGCTCATTTCACAAACTTGTGAAGTTAAGGAAGTGCGTGAATTCGCGCTTAGAGTGGGGACATGACGACGACGCCCAAGGAAACGACCGGGGACGAGGCGGTCTCCCGCTTCGTCGAGCGCTTCGCCGCCGAGATGACCACCGCCGGCATGCAGCGCATGGCGAGCCGCGTCTTCGCCGCGCTCCTCGCCTCCGAGACGGCCTCCATGACCTCGGCCGAGCTCGCCGAGCAGCTGCGGATCAGCCCGGCCGCCGTCTCCGGCGCGATCCGCTACCTCTCCCAGGTCAGCATGGTCAGCCGCGAGCGCGACCCCGGCACCCGCCGCGAGCGGTACGTCCTCCACAACGAGCTCTGGTACGAGACCTTCACCCGCCGCGACCAGACCCTCACCCGGTGGGAGAAGGTCCTCGACGAGGGCGCCGCGACCCTCGGGACGGACAGCGCGGCGGGCCGCCGCATCGCGGAGACGGCCGAGTTCTTCGCCTTCCTGCACGGCGAGATGGCCGGGATCATGGACCGCTGGCGCGCCCACAAGGACGCGGCGGCGACCGGGGCTCAGGAGTCCTGAGTCCCCGCCCGGGTCTCCAGCGGCGGGGCGAGCTGCTCCAGGAGCGCGGTGAACTCCGGCCGCCCGTCGTCCTCCCAGTACAGTCCGGCCGGCCACAGGGGGCGCCCCCCGATCCAGGGCACGACGAACGCCTTGCGGCCGTCCGGGGTGAAGTCCGGCCAGTGCCAGCCGTGCAGGCGGATCGTGCCGACGGGCAGGGCCGGAAGCCCGCGACGCGGATCCTTCCGGGGGCCGGGCGGAATCAGCGGGATCACCCCGTCGGGCCGGGCGTGCAGGCCGCCGGCCGCCGGGAACGTCACCAGGACGGGCGCGCCGCCCTGGGGGTCGTACAGCAGGACGTACCGGCGGAGGCGGGGCGGGTAGGCGGTCGCGGCCCGGGCCATCGTCCGTACGGTGGGGCGGCCGACGGTCAGCAGCTGGTGGCAGGAGTACACGAGGGCGCCCAGGGCCAGCACGCCCGCGACGCCCAGCTTCAGCAGGTCCTCCTTCGGCGGCCCGGTCAGCGCGGCCGCGCCCAGCGCCGCGCAGAACGCGAGCGAGACCAGGACCCGGGGCACCCCGGCGATCCGCCGCAGACTCCGCACCCGCCACCACGGCACCTCGCTCACGTCCGCCTCCGGGCGGAGCGCCTTGCCCTGGGGGCCGGCCTGCCGCCCGGCGTGCGCGGCGAGCACGGCGTAGGTCGGCACGGAGGCGGGGGGCGGCGAGTCGAGGGGCACGGGAGGGCGGTCCATGAGGACGCCGTCCACGATGACGGGAGGCCGGTCCATGGCGGCGTAGGGGGTGTCGTCGGGGGCGGCGTCGGGGTTGTCGTGGTCGGGGAGGTCGTAGGGGGCGGCGTAGATGCGGTCGTAGGGGTCGTGGAGGTCGGGGATGTCAGGGATGCCGTAGGGGGTGTCCACCGTGACGGGCGCGGACAGCGGCCCCTGCGGCTGCCGGGGCGCCGCCCGGCGCATCAGCCCCTCGGCCTCCGCGCGCGCGACGATCCGGCGTCGCACGCGCCCGCCGCGCATCGGCTTCGCCCGGACCAGGGCTCCGCCGCCGCCGGGCGGCGCGAGGACTCCGCCCACGCGCGGGTCGCCGCACCACCACAGCGTGCCGTCCGGGCCCGGCCGCAGCAGTTCGTACCGCTGCCGGGTCGCGATCACGGTCAGCGGCCAGGCCTCGGCGCCGTCGGGGGAGCGCAGGACGACGCTCGTCGCGTACGGGCTGCTGCCGATCGCCACGGCGGGGTGCGCCGACCACGTGCCCGCGCCGAGGGTCCGCCGCATCCGCCGCGCGTTGCCCCGTGAGCCGATCCCGAAGCACAGCGCCAGGAACCCGGGCGCGAAGAACCAGTAGGTCGCGTCGGAGGCCCACGTGTCCGCGACCAGCAGCTCGACGACGACGGCCAGTACGAGGGCCACGGCTCCCGCGACGACCAGCAGGGCGCCTCTCCGCCGGTACCGCTCCAGCGTCCACGCCGTCTGCTCGACGTCCAGCGCGGACGTCACCGCACGCGTCATCGCACGTTCCCCCACCCCTGAGCGATCATCCCCGCCCGTGACGTTATGCGACCTCCACGGGAAGTGTCAGCCCCCAGGCCCCCGCCCGCACCGTCCACGTCCGCCGCCGCACCGGCCCCGTCAGCCGCCCGTCCGCGCGGTAGCGGAAGTCGGGGCCCGAGACCGTCACCGTGCGGGCGGTGGCGTGCCGGGCGGGGGAGGCGAGCGGGTGGACGGTGATCTCGGCGGCGCCGCCGGCGGGCCGGACCGTGAGGCCCTCCACCGGGGCGTCGACGTCGGCGAGCAGCACCCCGTCCGCCTCCACCCGCAGCCGGGCCGTGGCCGTGGCCACGGGGGTCGGGCGGACCAGCGTGCGGACGAGGGAGCGGCAGGTGCCCCAGACGGAGGGCGCGGCGGGGACGGCCAGGGGCGCGCCCGGGACCAGGAGGTCGCCGAGGACGACGCCGTCGCTGTCGTCGACGAGCAGGTCCAGGCGGCGTACGGTCCCGTGCAGGACGGCCCGGGCCGCCGCCGGCGTGGAGCGGGGCACGCCGAGCGCGCGGGCCACTTCCAGGGCGTCCGGCGCGCCGATGGGGACGAGCGAGAGGGCCCCGCCGGCGAGCTCCCGCTCGCGGTGCAGCAGGGCCACCGCGCGCAGCAGCGCGCGGTCGTCGCCGAGCACGACGGGACGCCGGGAGCCGCGCCGGGCCAGGGCCCGGGAGAATTCCTCGGGGCCGTCCGGCAGGCAGATCTTCGCCTCCGCGCCGGCGGACAGCACATCCTTCGCGATCCGTACGGACTCGCCGTCCATTCGGCGGGCGACCGGGTCGACGATGACCAGCAGCTGGTCGTGATCCGACACCTCGGTCCTTCCTCGGGTAGCATCTTTGTGCAAGAGCCCCTTGCGCTATTGCGCCAGGGGCTTCGTCTATTCCGGGGCACACCGGTGAGGCGGCGTACGCCCCCTGACCTTGGACATGCCCCACCCGGAAGGGGTGTACGCCTGTGCCCGCACTTGTGCTGCTCGGTGCTCAGTGGGGTGACGAGGGCAAGGGAAAGGCCACCGACCTGCTCGGTGGATCCGTGGACTACGTGGTGCGTTACCAGGGCGGCAACAACGCCGGCCACACGGTCGTCGTAGGCGACCAGAAGTACGCGCTGCACCTCCTCCCTTCCGGAATCCTCTCCCCGGGGTGCACCCCGGTGATCGGAAACGGTGTCGTCGTCGACCCGGCGGTCCTGCTCTCCGAGCTGAGCGGACTGAACGAGCGCGGCGTCGACACGTCGAAGCTCCTGATCAGCGGTAACGCCCACCTGATCACCCCGTACAACGTCACCCTCGACAAGGTGACGGAACGGTTCCTCGGCAAGCGCAAGATCGGCACCACGGGCCGCGGCATCGGCCCGACCTATGCCGACAAGATCAACCGCGTCGGCATCCGGGTCCAGGACCTGTACGACGAGTCGATCCTCACCCAGAAGGTCGAGGCGGCGCTGGAGGGCAAGAACCAGCTGCTCGCCAAGCTGTACAACCGCCGCGCCATCGACGCCGCGCAGATCGTCGAGGAGATGCTCCAGTACGCGGAGCAGATCAAGCCGTACGTCGCGGACACCACCCTGATCCTCAACAACGCGCTCGACGAGGACAAGGTCGTGCTCTTCGAGGGCGGCCAGGGCACCCTGCTCGACGTCGACCACGGCACGTACCCCTTCGTCACCTCCTCGAACCCGACCGCCGGCGGTGCCTGCACGGGTGCGGGCGTCGGCCCGACGAAGATCTCCCGCGTCATCGGCATCCTCAAGGCGTACACGACCCGCGTCGGCGCCGGCCCGTTCCCGACGGAGCTCTTCGACGCGGACGGCGAGGCCCTGCGCCGCATCGGCGGCGAGCGCGGCGTCACCACCGGCCGTGACCGCCGCTGCGGCTGGTTCGACGCGGTCATCGCCCGCTACGCGACCCGCGTCAACGGCCTGACGGACTTCTTCCTCACCAAGCTCGACGTGCTGACGGGCTGGGAGCAGATCCCGGTCTGCGTCGCGTACGAGATCGACGGCAAGCGCGTCGAGGAGCTGCCCTACTCGCAGACCGACTTCCACCACGCGAAGCCGATCTACGAGATGCTCCCGGGCTGGTCCGAGGACATCACCAAGGCCAAGACCTTCTCCGACCTGCCGAAGAACGCGCAGGCGTATGTGAAGGCCCTGGAGGAGATGTCGGGCGCCCCGATCTCCGCGATCGGCGTCGGCCCCGGCCGCACCGAGACGATCGAGATCAACTCCTTCCTGTAGGGGCGTGCAGAAGGGCCCGCACCCCGGTTCGCCGGGGTGCGGGCCCTTCGCCGTGCCCGGTTACGCGTCGAACTTCGTGTCCCGCCCGACCTTGTCCCACGCGTTCAGGTCCGCCCGGACCTGGTCGAGGTGGGCGTGGATCGTGTCGATGGAGTCGTCGCCGAGGGCCAGCCGCAGCGGCGTCTCGTCGGCGTTCAGGGCGGCGAGGACGGCCGCCGCGGCCTTGGCGGGGTCGCCGGCTTGGCCGCCGTCGCCGCCCTCGACGAAGGCGCGGGTGGCGCCGACCGTGTCGGCGTAGTCGGCGATGGTGTCGCCGCTGAGGCTGCCGTTGCCGAAGAGGCTGGTGCGGAAGGCGCCGGGTTCGACGACGAGGACCTTGATGCCGAGGGGGCCGACCTCGGCGGCGAGGGCCTCGGACATGCCCTCCAGGGCGAACTTCGTCGCGCTGTACGCGCCGAAGCCGGCCATCGACATCTGCCCGCCGACGCTGCTGAGCTGCACGATCGCGCCGGAGCGGCGGGCCCGCATGTGCGGCAGGACGGCGCGGGTGAGGGCGGCGGGTCCGAAGACGTGGACGTCGAAGAGGGAGCGCAGCTCGGCGTCGGAGGTCTCCTCGACCGAACCGACGTGGGTGCGGCCCGCGTTGTTGACGAGGACGTCGATGCGGCCGTGCCGCTCGGCGACCTCGGCCACCACGCGGTCGACGGCGGCCGGGTCGGTGACGTCCAGGGTGACGGCGTGGACCTGGTCGGGGTGGGCGGCGACCAGGTCGTCCAGGGTGCCCGCGCGGCGCGCGGCGGCGACCACGACGTCCCCGGCGGCGACCGCCGCCTCGGTGAAGGCGCGCCCGAAGCCGCTGTTGGCGCCGGTGATCAGCCAGACCTTGCTCATGTTCCTGATTCCCCTCGTTCGTTGTGCAACCAGCCTGCACCCGAAGGGAGTTGTCCGTCCAAGATCCGCCGTGATAGCCAGAAGGCATGGATGTGCACGGGCGGGAACTGCGGTACTTCCTCGCGGTCGCCGAGGAGCTCCACTTCACGCGGGCCGCCGAGCGGCTGTACGTCTCGCAGCCCGCGCTCAGCAAGCAGATCCGGTCCCTGGAGCGGCAGCTCGGCGCCCCGCTCTTCGACCGCGACCGGCAGGGCGTCCGCCTCACCGAGGTCGGTACGGCGCTGCTGCCGCACGCGCGCGCGGTGCTGGCCGCGTGGGCGGAGGGGGAGGACGCGGTGCGCGCCGCGCGGGCCGCGCGGGAGTCCACCCTCGTCATCGGCATGTCGACCAGCCCCGGCCGGAGCGGCCTGCTGCCCGCGATCCGCTCCCGCTTCACCGGGAAGCACCCGGCGGCCCGGCTCCGGCTGCGCCAGATCGGCTGGGACGACCCGACCGCCGGGCTCGCCGACCGCACCAGCGACCTTGCGTTCGTCTGGCTCCCGCTGGTCGGCGCCGAGCGCTACCGCTGGATCGTCGCCGCCACCGAACCCCGCCTGATCGCCCTGTCCGAGCGGCACCCGCTGGCCGGCCGCGAGCGGATCGACTTCGCCGAGCTCCTCGACGAGCCCTTCCTCGCCCTGCCCGGCGACGTCGCCCCCGGACTCCGCGACCACTGGCTGGCCCTGGACGCGCGGGACGGCCGCCCGGCCCGGATCGGCGCCGAGATCGGCTCCACCGACGAGACGTACGAGGCCCTCGTCGACGGCCTCGGCATCTGCCTGGTCGCCGAGGGCAACGCCCCGCTGCTCACCCGCGGCGGCGTCGTCGTCCGCCCCGTCGACGGCGTCTCCCCGACCCGCTTCGCCCTCGCCTGGCGCGCCGACGACACCCGCCCCCTGGTCCACGACTACGCGCGCGCGGCGGCCGAAGTCGTACAGCGGGCCCCGGACAGCTAGTCCCGGACAGCTAGTCCCGGACGGCTAGTCCCGGACAGCTAGTCCCGGACGAACTCGGCCGGTTCCCCGTCCGCGCTCATCCCGTAGACCTGGAGCCGTTCCTGGCCCTTGTACCGGACGATGCGGAGGTTGCCGGAGCCGTTCTCGGCGCAGTCCGGGTCCCAGGTGTCCGGGTCGCGGGTCTCCGGGCCGATGACGAGGAGGGTGCCCGCGCCGCCGACGACGGCGGTGGAGGCACAGTCGACGTCGTCGGAGAGGTAGTTGCCCTCGGCGTCCGCGCGCGGGTACGACTGCTCGTAGCGGACGAGCGGGGCGCCGACCGGGCCCTGGGTGATGGTGACCCGGTAGGACCAGCGGTCGGGTTCGGGCTGGGTGATCGTGTCCGGCGCCTGCTTCCAGGTGCCGACGTACGCGGCGGGGACGACGTTCGCCCCCGCCTTGACCCGCTGGAAGGTGGCCCTGGCGACGCCGGAGCCCCATTCGACGACGTCGGTCGAGCGCAGCGTGAGCGTCTGCCGGGCGGCCGGGGTGCAGCGCCGGGCGGGGACGCTCGCGGTGATCTCGGCCTCGCCGAGGACGAGTTCGCCGTCGGTGGCGGAGATCAGCGAGGCCCGGCCGATGCAGAGCTCTTCCCCGGTGACGTGGGTGTAGACGGCGGCCTTGGCGCCTGCCGGGCCCTGGGTGATCTCGATCCGGCTGGTCTCGTACGGGGCGTTCGCCGAGCCCTTGAGGACGCCTTCCCAGGCCCCGAGGAAGGCGGCCGGCACGATCCCGGCGGTGCGGGCGCCCCCGCCCTTGCCACCGCCCGCGGTGTCGCCGCCCCGGGGCCAGTACGTGTACGCGACGCCGGCCGCCGCCGCGACGACGAGGGCCGTGACGGCGGCGAGCAGCGCGGTACGGCCCCGGCGGCGGGGTGCGGGCGCGGCGGAAGCGGGAACCGTGCTCCCCGGCCCCGAGGGCGGCGGGGGCGTCTCGGACACCCTCGTGCCACTGCCGCTCCCACTCCCGCTGCCCTCCGCCTCCAGGAGCTGCGCCGCGTGCCGTCCGAGTCGCGCCAGGACGTCCGCCGGGAGCCAGGGGTCGGCCACCGGGAGGGTCTCGACGATCTCGGTGGCCGTGGGCCGGGCCGCCGGGTCCTTGGCGAGGCAGGCCCGGATGAGTCCGGAGAGCTCGGGCGGGAGGCCGGTCAGGTCGGGCTCGTCGTGGGCGATGCGGAACATCGTGGCGTGGACGCCGCTGTCCGCCGTGCCGAAGGGGGCGCGGCCGGTCGCCGCGTACGCGAGGACGGAGCCGAGGCAGAAGACGTCCGAGGCGGGCGAGACCTGGTCGCCGCGGACCTGCTCGGGCGACATGTAGCCGGGGGAGCCGACGACGGCTCCGGTGGTGGTCAGGTCGCCGCCGTCGGCGACGTGGTCGACGGCGCGGGCGATGCCGAAGTCGATGATCCGCGGCCCGTCGACGGTCAGCAGCACGTTCGACGGCTTGAGGTCGCGGTGGACGAGTCCGGCGGCGTGGATGTGGTCGAGGGCGCGGGCGAGACCGGAGGCCAGGGCCCGTACGGTCGCGGGCGGCAGCGGCCCGAACTCGTCGCCGACGACGGTCCGCAGCGAGGGGCCCGGTACGTATCCGATGGCGACCCACGGGGAGTCGGCGGTGGTGTCCGAGCCGAGGACGGGCGCGGTGCCGGCGCCGCCGACCCGCTCCAGGGCGGCGACCTCGCGGGCGAACCGGCGCCGGAACTCCTCCTGGGCGGCCAGCTCCGCGTGCACGACCTTGACCGCGACGGTCCGGCCGCCGGCCGAACGCGCCAGGAAGACCCGGCCCATCCCGCCGACTCCGAGCCGCCCGATCAGGCGGAACGGGCCGACGCTGACCGGATCTTCCGCGTTCAATGACTCCACGTCGCCAGAGCATGCCAGACCCGCGATTCCCCCCGTCAGCCCTCCCCGCAGGCCTTCAGCCCCTTCGGGGTGGCGCAGGGCAGGTGGCCGTGGGCGCTGATGACGTCCTGGCCGCGCCCCGACCGGAGGTAGGTGAGGAAGCTGGAGGTCAGGGAGTCGGTCCGGGGCAGGCCCCGGGTGTAGGCGTACTCGATCTCCCGGTACGGATAGCCGGACTCGCCCAGTTCCTCCACGACGGGCCGCCGCCCGTCCACGGCCACCCGGTGCAGCCCCTTCCGCCTGTCGGTGGCGCGGAGTTCGGAGTAGCCGACGGCGCCGGGGAGTTTGGCGACGGTGTCCAGGACCTGGTCGGTGGAGTCGAGTTCGCAGCGGATCACCCTGGAGGCGGGGTCGTCGAGCGTCAGGCAGTCCTGGGAGGAGTTGGCGGGCTCGTTGAAGTCGAGGACCCGGCGCTGGAAGACCTGCCGGGTGCCGGAGTTGGCGTCCCGGCTGACCAGGAGCACCGGCCGGTCGAGGCTCGGGACGATCTGCTTCCAGTCGGTGATCTCGCCCCGGTAGATCCGGCGGACCTGGTCCAGGGTGAGGTCGTCGACGGGGACGCCGTCGTTGAGGACGAGGGTGAAGAGGGAGACGGCGACCCTGTTCTCCCGCAGCTCGGGGAAGCCGTTCGGCTTGCGCCCGTCGGAGAAGGCGATGATCGAGCCCCTCTCCTTCCCGGCCTGGGCCAGCTCCCGGATCCCGGCGGTCGAGCCGTGCACGTCGACGGTCACGGTGGAGCCCTCGCAGTCCTCCTCGTACTGCTTCGCGACCTCCCGCAGCGCGGGCGCGAAGGCCGTGGAGCCGGTGAGGGTCAGGGCGCCCCGGGCGCAGCCGATGGGCGGCGGGGTCTGCTCGCGGACGATGATCGCGGCGAGGGTCATGACGCAGACGGTGAGGATGATGACGACGTTCCGGGCGGTCGGGCTGAACCTGGCCGGCTTCTCGTCGGGGGTGGTGCTCCTGTTGCGCCGGATGGAGCCGCCCTGGAGGCTTCCGGCGATCTTGACGTCGCGGTCGGCGACGCCGCCGGAGAGCTGGACGAGCAGTTTGAAGTACTGGCCGCGCTCCAGGGCCACCTTGGGGACGAGGACCGCGTTGCCGTCGCGGCCGAGGGCGGGGGCGCGCTCCAGGTCGTCCCGGACCGAGACCCAGCCGGCGGGGACGGTGGCGACGACGCCCTGGACGGTCCGCTCGCCGAAGGTGATCCTCAGCCCGTGGGGCTCGGCGGAGGCGCCGTAGTCCTCGGAGCCGATGTCGAGCTCGCGGTCGTTCTCGATGCGGAGGAGGACGAGCGTGGAGCCGTCGGCGGGCGCGGCCATCCCCACGACCTGGCCCTCCCGCACGGTCATGACCTCGCTGTCCTGGTTGTCCTCGCGGTGGAGCGGGGTGTTGAGCTGCACGCGGTAGCCGAGCCGCTTGCGCTGCGGCGAGAACCGGTCGATCCAGACGACGGCGAACGTGACCAGGACACCGATGAGGGCCGTCCCCACGGCGATGAGGTTCTCCGGTGTTATCCACTCCATGGCCGGGACGGTACGGACGTCTGTACGAGGCCGGGAGGGGTGTAGCGGGCGGCCACCTGGACTTCGCCGTTCGTTCAGGGACGACGTTCGGAGACGGCGCTCGGGGACGGCCACTCGGGTGGGTGGGCAGAGGTTGCTGGCGGCTCCGGAGCGTGGGTGTAATGGCCACGAGGGGGCCTTCCGTGTGAGGAGTACCCCATGCGCTCCATGCGTGTCGTCGAAGTGACCGCCTACGGAGGACCCGAGGTCCTCAGGATGGCCCGCCGGCCCGAGCCGGAGGCCGGGGCCGTGCCGGGCAAGGTCCGGGTGCGGCTGAAGGCGGCAGGCGTGAACCAGGCGGACCTGCGGATCCGCGCGGGCCGGTACGCCGACGCGGTCGGCGACCTCAGGCCCCCGTTCGTCCTGGGGACGGACTTCGCGGGCAAGCTGCTCGATCCCGTGCCCGGGGACCCGGTGCTGACGACCGGCGCCCGTGTGGCCGGTTTCGTGCCCTGGTTCGAGATGCTGACGGGCGACGGCACGTACGCCGAGATCATCTGGGCCGACCCCGCGTGGCTGGCCCCGATCCCGGACGACGTCGACTTCACGGTGGCCGCCTCCCTGCCGCTGGCCTCGGCCACCGCCCAGCAGGGCCTGGAACGGCTCGACCTCCCGGCGGGATCGGCACTCCTCGTGACCGGCGCGAGCGCCGTGGTGGGCCGCCTGGCGGTCCAGTACGCCCATGCCGCCGGGCTGCGCGTGGTGGCCGTCGCCCACGAGGGCGACGAACCCGAACTGCGCGTCCTCGGCGCGGACCACGTCGTCACGCGCGGCCTCCCGGAGGACGTCGTCGCGAAGGTCCTCGCGGGCGACCCGGACGGGGTCGACGCGGTCTTCGACGGGGCGCTCGTCGGCCAGGCGCTCCTCCCGGTCGTCAAGGCCGGCGGCGCGTTCGCCGCGCTGGCCCCCGACCGGGTCCCGGTCGCCGAGCGGGACATCCGCGTCGAGACCGTACGGGCCGTGCCGGACGCCCCCCGGCTCGCGGAGAGCCTGCGGAAGGTGGCGGACCGGCAGCTCATCACCCGGGTGGCGGACGTGATGCCCCTGGAGGAGGTCGCGGAGGCGCACCGCAGGGCGGAGGCGGGGCACCGGCCGGGCCGCATGATCCTGATGATCTGAACGACCCTGGGGTGATCCGGGTCACAGGGGCTGGACCTCAAGTTTGGTTGAGGAAGAAAGATCCTTCTCACCAGCCCCTGTGAGACCCAGGAGACGATCCCCATGGCCACGCTGCTCCACATCGACACGTCCTTCGCCGGCGAGAACTCCCACTCCCGCGCCGTCACCGCCGCCTTCCGCGCGTCCTGGGAGGCGGAGAACCCCGGAGGGAGGGTGATCTACCGGGACCTCGCGACGGACCCGGTCCCCCACCTGGAGGCCGCCGCCTACTACGCGGGCAACACCGACCCCGCCGACCACTCCCCGGAGCAGCGGGCCGCGTTCGCCCTCCGGGGGAGGCTGATCGAGGAGGCCGAGCGGGCGGACGTGATCCTCCTCGGCGCCCCGATGTACAACTACGCGATCCCCTCCACCCTGAAGGCCTGGATCGACCACGTCATCGCCGGCGGCCGCACGTCGAGGACCGCGCACCGCTCCCTCGCGGGCAAGCGCACCGTCGTCGTGACCAGCCGGGGCGGCTCCTACCGCGAGGGCACCCCGATGCACGGCCACGACTACGTGGAGGGCTACCTGCGGTACGTCCTCGGCAGCGACCTCGGCCTGGACGTCACCTTCATCACCCCCGAGCTGACCCTCGCCCCGGTCGTCCCCGCGATGGCCGACCTCGTCCCGCTCTTCGAGGCCTCCCGCGCGGAGTCCCTCGCGACGGCCGAGTCCCTGGCGAAGGAACTGACGGTGCAACTGGCCGCGTAAGACCGTAGGACCCGTAGGACCCGTAGGACCCGTAGGACCCGTAGGACCGGAGAGCGACCCCACCGACCCCACGACGCGTGGGGTCGTTTTCTGGTCTAGACCTTGACGGGTACAGACCAATCGCGCTTCGCTGTGGCTTCCCACCCGGACCCCACCCGGAAGGAAGTACGCACCATGCTGCGTAAGTTGGTCACCCTGCTGGCCGCGCTCTGTACGGCCCTCGGCCTCGCCGTCCTCCTCCCCACAGCCCCGGCGGGCGCCGCCCCCGCCTGCGTCGCCGCCTGGAACTCGGGCAGCGTCTACACAGGCGGCATGACCGCCTCGTACAACGGCCACAACTGGTACGCCAAGTGGTGGACCCAGAACGAGCGCCCCGGCTCCTCCGACGTCTGGCGCGACGAGGGCGTCTGCGGCACCAGCGGGGGCGGCACGGACCCGAACCCCTCCGGATTCGTCGTCTCCGAGGCCCAGTTCAACCAGATGTTCCCGAACAGGAACCCCTTCTACACGTACGCGGGCCTCGTGGCCGCCCTGAAGGCCTACCCCGGCTTCGCCACCACCGGCACCGACACCGTGAAGAAGCAGGAGGCCGCCGCCTTCCTCGCCAACGTCTCCCACGAGACCGGCGGGCTCTACTACATCGTCGAGCAGAACACCGCCAACTACCCCCACTACTGCGACACGACCCAGCCCTACGGCTGCCCCGCCGGCCAGTCCGCGTACTACGGCCGCGGCCCCATCCAGCTCTCCTGGAACTTCAACTACAAGGCCGCCGGTGACGCCCTCGGCATCGACCTCCTGAACAACCCCTGGCGCGTCGAGCAGGACCCGTCCGTCGCCATGCAGACCGGCCTCTGGTACTGGAACACCCAGAAGGGCCCCGGCACCATGACCGCCCACAACGCCATGGTCAACGGCGCCGGCTTCGGCCAGACCATCTGGGCCATCAACGGCAGCCTGGAGTGCAACGGCGGCAACCCGGCCCAGGTCCAGAGCCGGGTCACCAAGTACCAGCAGTTCACCCAGATCCTGGGCGTCCCCGCAGGGGCGAACCTGTACTGCTAGCGGTCAGCCCATCCCAGGAACGCGGTCCACGCGGCGGGCTCCACGGCGAACGTGGGCCCGTCGTTGACCTTGGAGTCACGGAGATGGACGGCATGGGGGCAGGTGGCGACTTCTACGCAGTTGCCACCGCTGTCGCTGCTGTACGAGGACTTGCGCCACGCGAAGGCGACCTCGACGCAGTCCCCGCCACCGCTGTCGCTGTAGCTGGACTTGAACCAGTGCAGGGTGTCGTTCATCTCCGTGCTCCCGCCAACTCCTCGATGAGGCCCAGCGACCTGCGCGGATCCAGGGCCTGTGCCCGGATCTTCGCATACCGCTGCCGGTGGATACTGACCTTCGTCCGGTCGGTGATCAGCAGGCTCTCCCCCTGGATCTCCAGGAAGGTCACGTGGTCGTGCTCCGGGGTCTCGACGAGGTTCATCATGCCTCGGTCGCCCGCGTACTCCCCTCCCAGCCCCGCGTCCAGCGGGAGTACCTGAAGGTTCACGTTCTTCCTCCGGGCGCACTCGGCCAAGTACAGCAACTGCTCCCGCAGGACCTCCTCACCGCCGATCGGCCGCCGCAGCACGGACTCGTCGAGGATCAGCTCGATCTGGCACACCGGCTTCCGGTCGAACAGCTTCTTCCGGTCCATGCGGGCGACGACCAGCTCATCGGTCCGCTCCGGCGTCGGCTCCGGATGCCCGCCCGCGATCAACGCGTGCGCGTACCCCTCCGTCTGGAACAGCCCATGCACGACGTGATTGGCGTACAGCCACAACGCCACCGCCTTCTGCTCGATCGACGCGTACTCCCGGAACTGCTCCGGCAGCTTCTCCAGTCGTACGAGCTCCCGCATCTCGTCGAAGATGCCCGTGCCGCCGCCGAGGACGCGTTCGAGCTGGACGAGCATGTCGTCGCTCACCGGGTGGATGAGGCGCTCCATGGCGCTGATGGCCGCGCCGGTGAAGCCCATTTGCGCTCCCAGATACTCCTGGGTCCACCCCCTCTTAAGGCGCAATCGCTTGGCCACGGAGGCCGCCATACGGGCCGCAGGGCCGACCGTTTCCTTGTTTTCGGCTCGTGCCATTCATGCTCCCCATTCGAACTCAACCGGTCTCAACCGGTCTCAACTGCTCCCCGCCGAATTCGACTGCACAGGTGGCGTGTTGACGCAGGTCAAGGGGGTGTCGACGCGCCCGCCGCAGTCGTGGAAAACGCTAGCGCCGACGCGGGAACATAGTGTCGTGATTGAAGAGAATCGGGAAGTGAAGGTGGATTGGATTCCAGTTTCCGGATTCCAACTCCGTAAGGCGGGCGTACAATTCGACGCCGTTCGCGTGGACGGTGACGAAGGGCGTCGGCTGGCCGACTGGATGGAGGCGCTGACGGGGGGAGACCCGGGGCCCGTCGTCATGGAGGCGAACGGTCGGCGCGGGGTGTATTTCCTCGTGCCGCCGGGTTCGACGGCGCGCCGGGCGTGGCCGCGCGGGGTGACGCGCTTCAACGCGGGACCGGCGCACGTGAGCTACGTACCGGTGCCGGCGCTCACCGGGAGGACCTGGCCGCTGTCGTGGCGCTTCCCGCCGACGTGCGCGGACCGGTTCGTGCACCCGCTGCTGCTGCGGAGCGTCATGTCGGAGCTCCTGGCCGGGGCGTGTCGGGCGGACGCCGTGAGCGCGGATTCCGGCCGGTTCAGCCCCGCTTGACCAGCCACGTGAAGGCCAGGGCCGGGGTCGGGACGGCGAGGAGGGCGGGGAGGTGGGCGTGGCCCGCCGCCTCGAACTCCAGGGCCACCGGCAGCAGCAGAGCCAGGCCGGTGAGGAGGATGCCGAGGGCGGGGAGGTGGACTGCCGGTTCGAAGCGGCGCAGCCCGTGCACCTCGTCGTCGTCCATGCAGCCGGAGAGGATCCCGCCCGCGACCAGGGTCCAGGGGGCGCCCCAGAAGGCGAACACGAGGAGGTGGGTCCAGGTCGTCTCGCGTCGGCCGTCCTCGACGACGGGCCCCTCGGGGTCGCGGGGCGCGAAGTACACGTCCACCTTCGTGCGGCCGGCCACGGGCGGCTCGAAGCGGGTGTACATGCCGGGGACGGTGACCTCGCGCGGACCCGACTCGTACGGGATCCGCAGGACGAGGTCGGTGGTGTAGTACGGGTCCTGGTCCTGGTCGCCCTCGTGGAAGACGGGATCGCCCGCGAGCCGGACCACGGGGACCCGGTACTCGTCGTACCCGGCGGCCTCCAGGCGCTCGGTCTCGCGGCCGTAGGCGCTGTCGATGGTGAAGACCGTCATGAGCGCGGCGGCGGTGGCGAGGGCGACGCCGAAGCCGAACACGTACCGCAGGGCGGGGTTCGGCCGGCGGGTCTCCCGGTACGGCTTGGACAGCGGGTCCCGGGTGCGGGTGGAGGACCGGTACGAGGCGACCACCCAGGCGGTGGCGAAGAGGGCCGAGAGGCCGGCGAGGGCCGGCGCGGGTATGAGCGGCGCGTGCGGGGAGACCCCCGCGAGGGAGACGAGCACGGCCGCCCCGGCGCTGAGGACCATGCCCCAGCCGGTGAGCGTCGTGGCGGCACTCCTGCCGGGCGTGTACATGCCGTGCAGCATAGGTAAGCCGGAGGCGTACGGGACGGCCCAGCAAGGTGTCGGGTCCGCCCCGGTCTCGATGGACAAGATGGTCATGGCCCGTCCCACCTGCGGTTCCTTACCCTCGGACCCATGACCCCTCATGTCGAACCCGATCCTCAGGCGGGCGCGGCCGTCAAGGCCGCCGACCGCGCGCACGTCTTCCACTCCTGGTCCGCACAGGGACTGATCGACCCGCTCGCCGTCGCCGGCGCGGAGGGTTCGTACTTCTGGGACTACGACGGCAACCGCTACCTGGACTTCACCAGCGGTCTCGTCTACACGAACATCGGCTACCAGCACCCCAAGGTCGTCGCCGCGATCCAGGAACAGGCCGGGAAGCTCGCGACCTTCGCGCCCGCCTTCGCCGTGGACGTCCGCTCCGAGGCCGCACGCCTCATCGCCGAGCGGACCCCGGGCGACCTGGACAAGATCTTCTTCACCAACGGCGGCGCCGAGGCCGTCGAGAACGCCGTCCGCATGGCCCGCCTGCACACGGGCCGCCACAAGGTGCTCTCCGCCTTCCGCTCGTACCACGGCGCCACCTCCACCGCGATCAACCTGACCGGTGACCCGCGCCGCTGGGCCTCCGACACGGGCTCCGCGGGCGTCGTGCGCTTCTGGGCGCCGTTCCTGTACCGCTCGCCCTTCTACGCCACCACCGAGGCGGAGGAGAGCGCGCGGGCCCTCCAGCACCTGGAGGACACGATCGCCTTCGAGGGTCCGGCGACGATCGCCGCGATCATCCTGGAGACCGTGCCCGGCACCGCCGGCATCATGACCCCGCCGCCCGGCTACCTCGCCGGCGTCCGCGAGATCTGCGACAAGTACGGCATCGTCTTCATCCTCGACGAGGTCATGGCGGGCTTCGGCCGTACGGGCAAGTGGTTCGCCTCGGAGCACTTCGACGTCGTGCCCGACCTGATGACCTTCGCCAAGGGCGTGAACTCCGGCTACGTGCCGCTCGGCGGCGTCGCCATCAACGCCGAGATCGCCGCCACCTTCGACAAGCGGCCCTACCCCGGCGGCCTGACCTACTCCGGTCACCCGCTGGCCTGCGCCGCCGCCGTCGCCACCATCAACGTGATGGCCGACGAGAAGGTCGTCGAGCACGCCGCCCACCTCGGCGAGAACGTCCTCGGCCCCGGCCTGCGCGAGCTCGCCGAGCGCCACCCGTCCGTCGGCGAGGTCCGCGGCATGGGCGTCTTCTGGGCCCTCGACCTGGTCAAGAACAGGGAGACGCGCGAGCCGCTCGTCCCGTACAACGCGGCCGGCGAGGCCAACGCGCCGATGGCCGCCTTCGGCGCCGCGGCGAAGAAGAACGGCCTGTGGCCCTTCATCAACATGAACCGCACCCACGCGGTTCCCGCCTGCAACGCCTCCGAGGCGGAGGTCAAGGAGGGTCTCGCGGCCCTCGACGCGGCCCTCTCGGTGGCCGACGAGCACACCGTCTGACCGCGAAACGAGGAGGTCCCCTCCGCCTGGACTAGGGTGTCCGAAACCGGACGGAGGGGGCCGACCCATGCCCGCGAGCGGAGCTGTCACGCGCAACACCTTGCGACAGCAGATTGCGGACGCGCTGCGTGACGAAGTGCTCGCAGGCCGTCTCCAGCCGGGCGAGGAGTTCACCGTCAAGCAGATCGCCGAGCAGTACGGCGTCTCCGCGACGCCCGTCCGCGAAGCCCTCGTCGACCTCTGCGCGCAGGGCCTCCTCGACTCCGACCAGCACCGCGGCTTCCGCGTCCACCAGTACTCGATCGCCGACTACCGGGACATGGTCGAGGCCCGGATGCTCGTCGTCGACGGCATCTTCCGCCGCCACGCGCCGCGGACCGTGCCCCCGGAGCCCGACCACGGCATCGGGCTCGCGCTCGTCTCCATACGACGCCGGGGCGAGGCCGCCGCCCGCGCCGCCCGCGCCGGGGACCTCGACGTCCTCATCGGCTACGACATCCGCTACTGGCGCGAGCTGGGCCGGCTCGTCTCCGCCAACGACCACCTCGCCGACTTCCTGCATCGCCTCCGCGTCCAGGCCTGGGTCTTCTCCGTGCCCTACCTGCGCTCCGAGCGGGACGTCCTCGGCTGGCTGTGGAGCGGCCACGTGGAGCTGGTCGACGCGATCACCCGGGGCGACTCGGAAGCGGCCGTCGACGTCGTACGGGCCTACAACGCGCACTCCCTGGAGTGGGCGGACCGCCTGGAGGCGCGGACCCGCTGACGTGCCGTCCGGTTGAGGACGGGCCCGCGGGGGCAGGTGGTCAGCGGGTGGGCGTCGTCGGCCCGGCCGACTACCCTGGCCGTCCCTGCAACTGACGGAGAGCGAGCCTCCCTTGGCCTGTGACCTGTGGCTGGTCCCCCTCGTCGACGTGCTGTGCCACAGCCCCGACAATCCCTTCGCCGAAGAGATAGCCGCCTACGACGCCGTGCTGAGCGCCTCGGGCCTGCCGACCGTGCCCGTCTACGCGTACATGCCGGGGCTCTCCGGGGACGTCGCGCCCGTCGCCGGCTTCGACTACGAGGCCCTGCACTTCCTGCGCCGCGCCTACCTGCTCCAGATGTGCGGGCTGCCGGTCGAGCCGGTCGGCGCGCTCGGCGGGGACTACGAACAGCTCCTGGAGATGTTCGAGGCGACCGCCCAGCAGTCCCACCTGGTCTGGCACTACGACCACGCGGGCGCGTACGTGCCGGTGGACTTCCCGGTGCCGCTCGCCAGCGACGAGCTCCTCGAAGGCGGCGGGCCGCTCGGCTCCTCGTACGGCCTCCTGCGCGAGCTGGAGTTCGTGGCGCCCTCGATCGGCATCGACCCGGCGAACCCGCCGGCGGCCCCGCGGCCGCCGGACCGGCCCACCACCCTGGAGGAGCCGGCCGCGGCCGTCCCGTACGAGGACCATCCCTTCGCCCGGGAGCGGCACGTGTGGCTGGGCCTGCACGCGGCGGCGACCCGGAGCCTCGCCCAGGGCTCGATGATCATCCTGAGCTGAGCCCTCCGGCCCCCGGGACCTAGCGGGTCTCCGGGGGCCGCTGGCGCGGCATGTTCGGGCGGGTGCCCGGCGGCAGCGGGAAGCGGCCCGAGGGGTGGGGGATCTCCGGCCGGGCCGGGACGACCCCCGCCGACTGGAGCGCCAGCGGCGCCGGGCCCGAGCGGAACTCGACCATCCAGTCGGCGGTCTCCGCCCGTACCAGCTCCGTCACGTCCTCCGAGAAGCGGCGCAGCACGCCGAGACATCGCTCGGCCGCCTCGCTCGCCGTGCCCTCCGTGGGGCCCAGGACCTCCCGGACGCTCTCCGAGGCCCAGTCGAACTGGAGCGCCTGGAGGCGGCGCTGCACGGCCTGCGCCGTGGCCACGTCCCTCATCCATCCGGACGTCAGGCCGAAGAACCGGTCGCAGGCCAGGCAGGCGGCCCCGAGCAGCAGCGACAGGTACCCCCAGCCCGCGAGGCCCCCGGCGACCCGGGTCACGTCGAGCAGGGGCAGCGCGGCCCCCGCGACCACCCCGGCGGCCGTGCCGATCCGCAGGACCCGGGCGGCCCGGCGCTTCCAGACGCGGTCGGAGAGGTACCACTCGATGGTGCGCAGGGCGTTCGACTCGACCCAGCGGTACAGCTCGTCGAGCCGTTCGGCCGGCTCGCCCCAGTCGCCCAGGGGGAACGGCGTACCGGTCAGATCGTGGGTGGCGTCTCCCCCGGGGGGCCCCGGCGGCTGCATCTCCGGCTGCTGGCTCACCGGGGGACTCCTCTGTTCAGCTCAGCGCTCGTGTCCTTCTGTGACGTGCGGTGCACGTGGTGCCTGCCCTTCCTACCGCCGAATGGTGGGCGACGGGCCCGGATTCCCGGGATTTCCGCCCTCAAGAGGGTCTTGATCAGGTAGAGGAGCCCGCAGTTTCTCACTCGAAAGAGTTGCGTCGGCACCCCGCTCGGGGAGCACGTAGGCTCGGGATACCGACGTTCCGATGACCGGTCGGGGCGTTCCGATGACCAGTAGGAGTGAGTGACCGTGATCCCCGGTGGTGGCCAGCCCAACATGCAGCAGCTCCTCCAGCAGGCCCAGAAGATGCAGCAGGACCTCGCCCGCGCGCAGGCGGAGCTCGCCGCGACCGAGGTCGACGGGCAGGCGGGCGGCGGCCTGGTGAAGGCGACCGTCACCGGCTCCGGCGAGCTCCGCGGCCTGGTCATCGACCCCAAGGCCGTCGACCCGGAGGACACCGAGACGCTGGCCGACCTGATCGTCGCCGCCGTCCAGGCGGCCAACGAGAACGCGCAGCAGCTCCAGCAGGCCAAGCTCGGCCCGCTGGCGCAGGGCATGGGCGGCATGTCGGGCCTGGGCTTCTGAGCCCCTTCTAAGGCTCGCTTCCAGCCACTACCGTAAGAATCAAGCACTTCCGAGAAGGGCGCTGAAGGTGTACGAAGGCGTGGTTCAGGACCTCATCGACGAACTGGGCAGGCTGCCCGGCGTCGGTCCCAAGAGCGCGCAGCGGATCGCCTTCCACGTGCTCCAGGCGGAGCCCACGGACGTGCGCCGCCTCGCGCACGCGCTCCTGGAGGTCAAGGAGAAGGTCAGGTTCTGCGCGGTCTGCGGGAACGTGGCGCAGCAGGAGCAGTGCAACATCTGCCGCGACCCGCGCCGCGACCTCACCGTCATCTGCGTGGTCGAGGAGCCCAAGGACGTCGTGGCGATCGAGCGGACCCGCGAGTTCCGCGGCCGGTACCACGTCCTCGGCGGCGCGATCAGCCCGATCGAGGGCGTCGGCCCGGACGACCTGCGCATCCGCGAGCTGCTCGCGCGGCTCGCGGACGGCACCGTCACCGAGCTGATCCTCGCGACCGACCCGAACCTGGAGGGCGAGGCCACCGCGACGTACCTGGCGCGGATGATCAAGCCCATGGGACTGAAGGTCACCCGGCTCGCCAGCGGACTCCCGGTCGGCGGCGACCTGGAGTACGCCGACGAGGTGACCCTCGGCCGTGCCTTCGAGGGGCGGAGGCTGCTAGATGTATGACGACAGGGCCGGCGTGCTCGCCCGCGCGCTCTCAGGGAGGCTGCTCGATGTCTGACGCCACACTCCACTCCGTCACGCAGGACCCGGACGACTTCGCGGTCCAGATCGCCGACTCGATCGAGAGCTTCATCGTCGCGACGACCGAGGTCGCCAAGGGCGACGAGCCGGACAGCGCCGTGCCCTTCCTGCTCCTGGAGATCAGCCAGCTGCTCCTCGCGGGCGGCCGGCTGGGCGCGCACGAGGACATCGTCCCGGACGAGCGGTACGAGACGGACACGGGCCCGGAGCCGGACGTCGACGAGCTGCGCGAGCGGTTCGCGGTGATGCTGGACCCGGTCGACGTCTTCTCCGAGGTCTTCGACCCGTACGAGCCGCGCAAGGCGCCCGTCCCGGCCCGGATCTCCGACAACCTCGCCGACATCGTCACCGACCTGCGCCACGGCCTCGCCCACTACCGCGCGGGCCGCACGAGCGAGGCGCTGTGGTGGTGGCAGTTCTCGTACTTCTCCAACTGGGGCCCGACCGCCTCGGCCACCCTCCGCGCCCTCCAGTCCCTCGTCGCCCACGTCCGCCTCGACCAGCCCCTCGCGGCCCTCGACGGCCTCGACACCGACGAGGACCTCACCGAGGACGACCTCGCCGAGGAGGCGGGCCGCGTGATGCTGGAGGAGATCGGGACGCCGCTGGGGCTGCGGTCCCTCAAGAAGTAGCCCGCTCCATGAGCCGTACGAGGTGGCTGACGTCCTTCTCGTACGTGAACTCGCGCAGCAGCGTCCCCCAGCCGCCCCGGGGGTCGCGCCGCCAGACGAAGGTGTAGAGGACGGGCAGTCCGTCCTTCACGCGGCGCATCACGATCGAGCCGTACGCGTCGTACGCGCTGGTCGTGAGGAAGCTCGCGTCGTCGACGGACTCCCCGACGGTCACGCCCTGCTCCCTCAGGGCGCGGAACCGGGCCATGAACATGTCCTTCGTGAGGGTCACGGTCCGGCCCTCCTCGTCGCAGCGGACGTTCTCGAAGGCGGGGTCGTACAGCCCGTCCAGCGCCTCGACGTCCATGGCGAGGCCCGCGTCCAGGTAGGTGCGCATCCGGTCCACCAGGGTCTGGTCCATGATCGGCTCCTCTGCTCTCCGTGGGTGGTGTCCCACCGCGTCTCCGTGGGCGGGGTCCCCACCCTGTCTCCGTGGGTGGTGTCCCCACCGTGGCGGGGCCCACCGACAGATCGCCGACCGATCACCGACAGGAGCGGCGTGATCATTCCCTGAGCGGCACGTCTCACCATCCGATATCACACGGGCGTTTCCGGGGCCCTCGATAAACTGAGTCGATCGCAGCGCCTGCTGCGGCACAGACTGAGCGAGGAGCGCACGTGGGCCTTGTCGTGCAGAAGTACGGAGGCTCCTCCGTTGCCGATGCCGAAGGCATCAAGCGCGTCGCCAAGCGGATCGTGGACGCCAAGAAGAACGGCCACCAGGTGGTCGTCGTGGTTTCCGCGATGGGCGACACGACGGACGAGTTGATCGATCTCGCCGAGCAGGTATCCCCGATCCCTGCCGGACGTGAGTTCGACATGCTGCTGACCGCCGGAGAGCGGATCTCCATGGCCCTGCTGGCCATGGCGATCAAAAACCTGGGCCACGAGGCCCAGTCGTTCACGGGCAGCCAGGCGGGTGTCATCACCGACTCGGTCCACAACAAAGCGCGCATCATCGATGTCACGCCGGGCCGGATCCGCACCGCCCTCGACGAGGGCAACATCGCCATCGTCGCGGGCTTCCAGGGCGTCAGCCAGGACAAGAAGGACATCACCACGCTGGGCCGTGGCGGTTCCGACACGACCGCCGTGGCGCTCGCCGCGGCGCTCGACGCCGAGGTCTGCGAGATCTACACCGACGTCGACGGCGTGTTCACGGCCGACCCGCGCGTCGTGAAGAAGGCGAAGAAGATCGACTGGATCTCCTTCGAGGACATGCTGGAGCTCGCCGCCTCCGGCTCCAAGGTGCTGCTGCACCGCTGCGTCGAGTACGCGCGCCGCTACAACATCCCGATCCACGTCCGCTCGTCCTTCTCGGGACTCCAGGGCACCTGGGTCAGCAACGAACCGCTCTCCGACGCAAAGGACCAGAAGGTGGAGCAGGCCATCATCTCGGGTGTCGCCCACGACACCTCCGAGGCGAAGATCACCGTCGTCGGCGTGCCGGACAAGCCGGGCGAGGCCGCGGCCATCTTCCGCGCCGTCGCGGACGCCGAGATCAACATCGACATGATCGTGCAGAACGTGTCCGCCGCCTCCACCGGCCTCACGGACATCTCCTTCACCCTCCCCAAGGCCGAGGGCCGCAAGGCCATCGACGCCCTGGAGAAGGCGAAGGGCGCGATCGGCTTCGACTCGCTGCGCTACGACGACCAGATCGGCAAGATCTCCCTGGTCGGCGCCGGGATGAAGACCAACCCGGGCGTCACCGCCGACTTCTTCAAGGCGCTCTCCGACGCCGGTGTGAACATCGAGCTCATCTCGACCTCCGAGATCCGCATCTCGGTCGTCACCCGCGCCGACGACGTCAACGAGGCCGTGCGCGCCGTCCACAGCGCCTTCGGCCTGGACAGCGACTCGGACGAGGCCGTCGTCTACGGAGGCACCGGACGATGACCCCGAAGCCGACGCTCGCGGTCGTGGGAGCGACCGGGGCGGTCGGCTCGGTGATGCTCCAGATGCTCACGCACCACGCGGACGTCTGGGGCGAGATACGCCTCGTCTCCTCCCCGCGCTCGGCCGGCCACAAGGCCGCCGTGCGCGGGGAGGAGTGCGAGATCCTCGCGCTGGACGAAGAGGTCTTCGACGGCGTCGACCTGGCGCTGTTCCTGGTCCCCGAGGACGTCGCCGCCCGCTGGGCGCCCGTCGCCGTCTCCAAGGGCGCCGTCGTCGTGGACACCTCCGCCGCCTTCCGGGCGGACCCCGACGTCCCCCTCGTCGTCCCCGAGATCAACGCCCACGCCGCCCGGGTGCGCCCCCGGGGCATCGTCGCCGGACCCGGCTGCACCACCCTCGCGCTGATCGTCGCCGTGGGCGCCCTGCACGCCGAGTTCGGGCTCGCCGAACTGGTCGTCACCGCCCAGCAGGCCGCCTCCGGCGCCGGACAGGCCGGCGTCGACGCGCTCCGCGCCCAGCTCGGCCTGGTGGCCGGCGGCGGCGACCTCGGCACCCACCCCGGAGACGTGCGGCGGGCCGTCGGCGACACCACCGGCCCCTTCCCCGGCCCCCTCGCGCTCAACGTCCTGCCCTGGTCGGGCACCCCCGGCGCCGACGGGGCCTCCACCGAGGAGGAGCGCGTACGGGACGAGACCCGGCGCGTCCTCGGCCTGGACCGCCTCCGGATCGCCGCCACCTGCGTGCGCGTCCCCGTCGTCACCGGGCACTCCGTCTCCGTCCACGCCCGCTTCGAGCACCCCGTCCCCGTCGGCCGCGCCCACGAGGTCCTCGCGACCTCGCCCGGGGTCGTGCTCTACGACGACCCGGCCGCGGGCGACTTCCCCACCCCCGCCGACGTCGTCGGCACCGACCCCGCCTGGGTCGGCCGGGTCCGGCGCTCCCTCGACGACGAGCGCGCCCTCGACTTCTTCGTCTGCGCCGACAACCTCCGCAAGGGCGCCGCCCTGAACGCGCTTCAGATCGCGGAATCCCTTGTCACGGATTTGTGGGATCTGTGAAAGAGCTGTGAGCAAAAAGGCGTCAGATACCCCTTGAACTGCGGCGATGCCGTGTTCGACGATGCACTTCCCCCGTACTGCAACCAGAGTTGGGCGGGGCGCGTCTCTGCGTGCACCCACGACCGTGTGGCGCGGGACACGCCGGAGGCGGGGCATCGGGGGAGAACGGTTACGCATGGGGACGAACGACTCGCCGTCGAAAAAGGTGGTGCACGCGTACAACCCTTCCGGGGGGAAGCGTGTCCAACAGGCGTGGCAGAGGTACTCGACATCGCGACCATCGCCCCGCTGCGCGGCGGAGGCACGGCGGTGCTCCCCGTGCGGAGCGGCGCCGTCGTCCCCGTACGCGGCACGGCGGTCCGTCCGCTCCGGCGCCCGCGCGCACTCGGCGGCATGCCGGTGATCGCCCCCGTGCCCACCGGAGCCCGCACCGGCGGAGTCGACGGCATCCCGTCGCCCCGCAAGAGCGCCGAGAGCGCCCCGGCCGCCGGGACCACCGTCGACCACCTGACCGAGACCTACCGCGCCCACTACCGGTCGCTGCTCGGACTCGCCGCGCTGCTCCTCGACGACACCGCCTCCTGCGAGGACGTCGTCCAGGAGGCCTTCATCCGCGTCCACTCGGCCCGCAAGCGGGTCCGTGAGCCCGAGAAGACGCTCGCCTACCTGCGCCAGACCGTGGTCAACCTCTCCCGGTCCGCGCTGCGCCGCCGCATCCTCGGCCTGAAGCTGCTGTCCAAGCCGATGCCGGACATGGCCAGCGCGGAGGAGGGGGCGTACGAGCAGCTGGAGCGCGAGGACCTGATCAAGGCGATGCGCGGCCTCCAGCGGCGCCAGCGCGAGGTCCTCGCCCTGCGGTACTTCTCCGACATGACCGAGGTCCAGGTCGCCGAGACGCTCGGCATCTCCCTGGGCTCGGTGAAGGCGTACGGTTCGCGGGGCATCGCGGCGCTGCGCGTCGCGATGGGAGCGACGACATGAGCGAGGCACGTGGCGGGGACGGCGTGGCCCACGAGAACCGTGACGGCGACGACGCCCCCGAGAGGCATGTCGTCGAGACGGACGGCGGTGCCTCCGAGACGGACGGCGGCGCCTCCGAGACCCCTGACGCCCTGGATGAACGTGACGAGCCGAGTGGACAGCGCATGGTGAAGATCGAGCCCGGCACCGGTGAGGGCGACGACGAACTCGCGCTGCGGCGGCTGTTCCAGGACGCCGTGAGCGGCCTGGAGCCCTCCCACGGCTCGCTGGAGCACCTGCGCCGCGCCGTGCCCGCGCGGCGCGCCCGCAAGCGGCAGGCCCTCGTCGGCGCCGCGGCCGCCGCCGTCCTCATCGGCACCGCCGTCCCCGCCTTCGTGCACGTCGCCGCCTCGGGCGGCCTCTCCGCCGCCAACCCCGTGAACGCGGGCCACGGCGAGCAGGCCCAGGGCGGCACCGGCACCGAGACCGGCGTCGTCGGCGGCAAGAGCTCCACGGCCCCCGCGGGCGGCGTCTCGCCCAGCCCGGGCGGGGCCGACGCCTCCGGCAAGCCGCAGCGCCCGGGAGCCGGCGCCTCCGGCGCGAGCCCGCGGGGGACGCTGGGCGTCGACCCCGGCTCCGTCCCGCAGTGCGCCGCCGACCAGCTCGGCGTCACCGGGGCGGGCGCCGACGGGACCGACGCCGAGGGCAAGGTCCACGGCACCTTCCGCATCGCCAACATCTCCGGCGCGGCCTGCGTCGTGGACGGCTCGGGCACCGTCGGCGTCGAGGCCCGCGGGGCGGCCGACCCGGCGCGGATCTCGGTGGTCCGGCACACCCCGGGCGACGGCAGCGGACTGCCCGACTCCTCGCAGGAGTCCTCCGCGCTCGTCCTGAAGCCGCAGGACAGCTACGAGGTGAAGTTCGTCTGGGTGCCGAGCGAGACCTGCCCGACGACCCCGACCGAGCCGCCCGTCACGCCCACCCCGACCGAGCCGCCCGTCACCCCGACCCCGACGCCGACCCCGACCCCGACGCAGCCCCGTCCGACGGACGACCCGACGAGCGGGGCGGGCGGCACCGAGAGCGGCGGCGGCACGGGCACGGGCGCCGGCACGGAAGCGGGCTCGGGCGTGGCACCCCAGCTGCTCTTCGAGGACGGCGCCCCGGCGGACGGCAGCGTCGTGGTCAGCCACACCGCCTCCTCGGGCGGCCCCACGGCCTCGGCCGTCATCCCGAACGCCTGCGCCGGCACCATCTACCGCACCGGCGCCCTCCCCACCGCCTGACCCCGACCCCGCACCGGACCCCTGGGACCGAGAGGCCCTGGGGGGTCCGGCGGCCTGGGGGCCCGGGGGCCTGCGAGCCCGGGGGCTTGCGGGCCTGGGGGCTCGGCGGTCTGGGGGTCTGGGGGACTGGGGCCCGGTGGCCTGGGGGACTGAGGGCCTGGGGCCCGGTGGCCTGGGGGCGGGGGCCCGGCGGCCTGCGGTCTGGGGGACTGCGGTCTGGGGGACTGAGGGCCCGGCGGCCTGCGACCTGGGGGGCCTGCAGTCTGGGGCCCGGCGACCTGGGGGACTGGGAAGTCCAGTCCTACAGGCCCAGCGCCGCGTCGCGGGAGGCTTCCGCCTCGCGGCGGACGAGGCGGAACCACATGAAGACGACGAAGCCCGCGAAGACGAACCACTCCGCCGTGTAGCCGAGGTTCTGGAAGGCCTTCGCGTCCAGGCTCGTGCCCTCCGCGGCCGCCGCCGGGACCGGCGTGAGACCGGCGGGGGAGTCCGCGAGGGTGATCCAGGCGTCGTAGACGTCGTCCGTGACCACGTTCACCAGAGACGCCGCGCTGATCATGCCGAGCTGCCCCTCCGGCAGCCCGCCCGCCGTGACGACGCCCTTCGTGCCCGGGTTCTCCGAGGCCTGGAGCGCACCCACCACCGTGACCTCGCCGGACGGCGGGGCGGGGGCCTTCGCGCCCGGGGGGAGCCAGCCCCGCACCACCGGCAGCGACCGTCCGCCGTCGGTCTTCAGCAGCGTCAGGACGTACGAGCCGGTCCGGCCGTCCAGCTCGCGGTCCGGCACGAGGAACTGCTCCCCGAACCGGCCGCGCGCCTCGGCCGAGCGTCCCGAGGTCTCCTTGTCGACCGGCAGGAGCGAGTCCAGCGCCTCGGCCTTCAGCGAGCTCGCGGGGGGCCGCTGCTCGGCCTCCTGGTGGGACTTCACGCGGTCCTCGAACTTGCCGAGCTGCCACGTCCCCATGAACACGCAGAACGGGATCGCGAGGAGGACGAAGACGTTGATCCCCCACCAGCGGGGCGTCATCAGGAACCGGTACACACCCCCCACCGTACGCAAGCCGGCTCAGCCCTCCGACGCCCGGGTCCCCAGGTGTCTCGCCGTGAAGTCCAGGTCCAGGGCGACCTGCTTGATCCGCTCCTCCACCACCAGCGAGCCGTGGCCCGCGTCGTACCGGTAGACCTCGTGGACCGCGCCCCGGGCCGCGAGCCGGTCGACGTAGTTGTCGATCTGCCGGATCGGGCAGCGCGGGTCGTTGACGCCGGCCGACACGTGCACCGGGGCCTTCACCGCGTCCACGTACGTCAGCGGCGACGAGGCCGCGTACCGCTCGGGCACCTCCTCCGGCGAGCCTCCGAGCAGCGTCCGGTCCAGCGCCTTGAGGGCCTCCATCTCGTCCTCGTACGCCGTGACGTAGTCCGCGACCGGGACCGCCGCCAGACCGACCGCCCAGTCGTCCGGCTGGGTGCCCAGACCGAGGAGGGTGAGGTACCCGCCCCAGGAGCCGCCGGACAGGACCAGGCGCGACGGGTCCGCGAGACCGCTCGCCACCGCCCAGGCACGGACCGCCGCGATGTCCTCCAGCTCGATCAGACCCACCCGGTGCTTGAGCGCGTCCGTCCACTCCCGGCCGTACCCCGTGGAGCCCCGGTAGTTGACCCGCACCACCGCGTACCCGTGGTCCACCCAGGCCGCCGGGCCCGAGGCGAAGGCGTCGCTGTCGTGCCAGGCGGGGCCGCCGTGCACCTCGAAGACCGTCGGGAAGGGGCCCTCGCCCTCCGCCGGGCGCTGCACCAGCGCGTGGACCCGGCCGCCGGGCCCCTCCACCCACACGTCCTCCACCGGCACCGACGGCGGCGCCTTCGGACCGGGCGGATCGAGGACGACACCGCCGGCCGTGGAGCGCACCACCGGCGGCTCGGCCGCCGAGGACCACAGGTACTCCACGGAACCGTCCGGCCGGGCCGTCGCGCTCGACACCGAACCGGCCGGGGTCTCCACCCGCACCAGGGCGCCGGTCGCGATCTCGTACCGCCACAGCTCGCTGCGGGCCTCGAAGCCGTGCACGATCAGCAGGCCCGAGCCGTCCGGATACCACTCGGCCGACACGTCGCCCGGCAGGTCGAGCCGCAGATCGGTCTCGGTGCCCGTCGCCACGTCCCACAGCATCGGCTCCCAGCGGCCGCGCCGCTGGTGGCCGACGAGCAGCCGGGTGTCCCCGGCCAGCGGGGCGAAGCCGAGGACCGTCAGCCCCAGCTCCTCCGTACCGCCCTTGGTGTCGTCGAGCTCGGCCACCACACCCGCGTCCGAGGCGCGCAGCACCCGCAGCGCCGAGTGCATCGCGTCCCCGTGCTCCGTGTGCTCGATCGCGATCAGCGAGCCGTCGTACGACAGGTCGCCGACGCCGGCCGACTCCCGGTGCCGGTAGATCTCGACCGGGGCGTCGGCCCCGGGCCGTACGAGATGGACCGTCGAACCTTCCTCGTCCGTGGAGCGGCCCACCACGAGCGTGCCCTCCCGGCCGATGGCGAGGCCCGCCGGGTAGGAGGCTTCGAGGCCGGGCACGGCCGGCTCGTCCGCGCCGCCCTCGAACGGCTGGCGCATCCACACCCCGAACTCGTCCCCGTCGGTGTCCGCGAACCACCAGATCGAGGCGCCGTCCGGCGACAGCGTGCCGTCCGTCGTCCCGTTCGGCCGGTCCGTCACCTGCCGCTGCTCGCCGCTCGCCCGGTCCCAGGCGTACAGCTCGTACGTCCCGGTCGCGTTGGACACGAACAGTGAGCGGTCCGGGGCCTCCTCGGCCCACTCGGGCAGGGAGACACGGGGTGCCCGGAAGCGCTGCTCCCAGACCGGGGTGTCGATGTGCTTGCTCTCGGTAGTCATGGCATCCATCATGCTCCGCGCCGCCGACAATCGGGTCGCGTCCTCCGCAGCCTGTGGATAACCTCGCCGACATGTACTCTCCGACGCCCGAGGACTGGCTAGAGGCCAACCGCGCCAAGTGGGACGAGCGCGTCCCGATCCACGCCGCCAGCGAGTTCTACGACCTCGACGCCTTCCGCGCGGGCAAGGACGCCCTGCGGGACTTCGAGCTCGCGGAGGTCGGTGACGTCACCGGACGCTCCCTCCTCCACCTCCAGTGCCACATCGGCCTGGACACCCTCTCCTGGGCCCGGCACGGCGCCTCCCAGGTCGTCGGCCTGGACTTCTCCGAGCCGGCCGTCGAGGCCGCCCGTTCGCTCGCCGCCGACCTGGGCCTCCCGCAGGAGCGGGCCGCGTTCGTCGCCGCCGACGTGTACGACGCCGCCGAGGCCGTCCCCGACCGGTCGTACGACATCGTCTACACCGGCACCGGGGCGCTGAACTGGCTGCCCGACCTCGACCGCTGGGCGGACACCGCCGCCTCGCTCGTCGCCCCGGGCGGCTTCCTCTACGTCGCCGAGTTCCATCCGCTGACCGACTCGCTCGACGACGAGACCGGCAGCCGGGTCGTGCACGACTACTTCGTCCGCGATCCGTGGGTGGACACCACCCCGGGGACGTACGCCGACCTCGACGCCGTCACCGTCCACAACCGCAGCGTGGAGTGGGTGCACCCGGTCGGCGAGGTCGTCACGGCGCTGGCGAGGGCGGGCCTGCGCATCGAGTTCCTGCACGAGCACGACGCCTCGCTCTTCCCCCGCTACGGAGCCCTCCAGCGGCACGAGGACGGCTACTACCGCTTCCCCGCGGACCGCCCCCGCATCCCCCTGATGTACTCGATCAAGGCGTCCAGGCCCGCCTGACCGTCCAGGGCCGCCTGATCCCGGTCACCACCTGACCGTCCGGCCCCGCCCGATCCCGGTCACCGCCTGATCCTGATGACGGCGCGCCCGCCGCCGAGGTCCACCGTCGAGTGGCGCGGCGGGGCGCCGTCCTCCTCGTCGTCGCGCAGCACGAGCGCGCTCTGCCGCTCCTTGAGCTCGTTCTGCTTGCCCTGCGAGAAGGTGGCGTGCAGCTGCTCGAAGCCCGTCGAGGAGACCGTCCCGGTGCGCTTGCCGCGTCCGGTCATGCGGAGGAGCTGGTCGGCGAAGGCGATCACGGTCAGCAGGATGACCAGGCCGGGCAGCGTCACGAACACGGCGAACTCCATGGGGCCATCAGAACACGCCCCGGGCGCCCTGTCAGGGGGTGGTGTCGGGCCGTACGTGATGGGTGCGGCGCCCGTCCGGGCCGAGGACCTGCGCGCCGATCTTGTGGGTGCGCAGCGCGACCGAGGTGCCGGTGATCCGCAGCGCCGGCGCGGCCCGCACGAGGGCCGCCGTCACGTCGTGGAGCTCCTCGACGGTCCGGAGCCACATGGCGAGGGCCAGGTTGTGCGGCCCGGTGACCGAGGTGACCACGCGGGTCTGGCGCAGCCGGCCCAGGGAGGCCACCGACTCGGCCACGTCCAGGGGCGGCACGTCCGCCGTGACCAGCGCCCACACGGGCCGGCCGGAGAAGCGCGGGGCAGGCAGGCAGTGGTGGTGGAGGGCGCCGACCGCGCCGAGGGCGTCCAGCCTGCGGCGTACGGTCGACTCGCTCGTGCCGCACTGCCGGGCCAGTTCGGCGGCGCTGCGCCGGGCGTCCCCCGCCAGTTCCGCGACGATCCGCCGGTCGAGCTCCGTGACGAGCGGGTACGCGCGCGCGGGGGTCCGGGTCCGCCGGTCGCCGCCGGTGATCTCGGCGAGCTGCTGCGCCTGCCCCGGGGTGAGCTGCTCGATCCGCGAGCGGTACGGGCGGTTGTGCAGCTGGGTGACGACCTGGGTGCGGGCCCTGAGCACCCCGGGGAGCCGTCGCACCCGTCCGGCGAGGTATCCGTCGAGGGAGTGCAGGTCCGGGCAGTTGACGAGCAGCACCAGGTCGGCGTCGCCGGTCACCTGGTGGACGCCGAGGGTGTACGGGTCGTCCGAGACCTCGCTCGCGGTGCTGTCGGTGGCACCGGCGGCGCATTCCAGCTCCACCCACGCGTACAGGGTGGCCGCGGTGCCGCGGCGGGCGGCGAGCATCGAACTCCAGGCGTACCCCCCGGAGGTGAGGGTCTCCCAGCGCCGGGCGAGGGTGTCCGGGCTCACGGCGAGGACGCCGGAGAGCTGGGTCCAGCTGGCGCGGGGCGCTATCTGCAGTGCGTGGATCAGCGCCAGATCCACCTCCCCCAGGACGGATTCCCTGGTATGCATGTGCCTCCTTGGTCGATCCCGGGGAAACCCTGGGTTCGGGCACGGGAAGGCCCCAGGATGTGGACCACAGGGCACATGCATTCAAGCCGCGAGGCAGGCTGATTTCCATGGGATCCGTCCTATGTCACAGGAGAAGGGCGGAGGAGTGACACGGGGGCTGGGACACATGTGGGCAGGAGAACCATCCGAGACCGAGCGCCTGTGGGGCGAGGACGTCGGCCTCGAACAGATCGCCGCCGCCGAGCGCGGCTACGAGAGCTGCGGCCCCGCCGAACAGCTCCTGTGGGAGCGGCTCTCCGTCTTCGAGGGCGCCTTCGGCCGGGAGGCCGTCCGCGAGGTCTGCGCCTCCGGCACGCTGCCCGCCGGGGAGGTCCAGGCGGTCCTGGACCGGCTCGCGCCCCTCGCCCTCCTGCCCGTCGACGACCTGTTCGACGGCGAGGACGGCCTGCCCCGCTACTGGATGCCGCACCCGATGCGGGCCGTCGGCGCCCGCCGGCTCACCGCGCGCGGCGACCGCTGGGCCGTCCTCCTGCACCACCGCCGGTGGTGCGTGAAGGTGGCCCGGCGGGCCGCCGAATGGTGGCAGCGGGGCCGTCAGATCGACGCCCGGGACCTGGCGCTGCGTGAACTCCCGGACCTGGCCGCCGCCATGGATCCGACGACCGCGCCGCTCTCGCCGAGCGCCGAGGCCGACACGGCCGTCGAGATCGCGGTGTCCCTGTGGTTCCTGTGGGTGGTCTGCGGGCGGATCGCCGAGGGCCGCGTCCGGCTGCGGCACGCCCTCAGCCTGCACTCGGGGCCGCCGTCCGCCCGTGCCCTGTGGCTCGCCGCCTTCCTGGAGCTGGAGTCGGGCCGCCCCGAGGACGCCGACCCGCTCCTCGCCCAGGCCTGGGCGGCGGCCGTACGGGACGGCGACGAACGCTGTCTGGCGCTCCTCGCCCATCTGCGCGGCTCGACCGCCCTCTACCAGGGGCGTACCCGCGCGGCGGCGGCCGAGTTCCGGGAGGCCCTCGCGCTGATGGAGGAGCACCCGGAGTTCGGGCCGTCCCGGCGGGCCTGCTGGGTCGGGCTCGCGCTCTCCCTGTGCCGCTCCGATCCGGAGGCCGCGCAGGAGGCGCTGGACCAGGGGGACCTGGACCGGGAGAGCCGGCGGGCCTGGGTGGGCCGTGACATGTTCGCCGAGGCCTGGGCGAACCACGTACGGGCCGAACTCGGCGCCTGGGACGGGGACCGGCAGCGCGCTTCGGAGTACGCGAGGCGGGCCCTGCGCGAGCACCTGCGGCTCGGTTCCGCGGTGGGCGCGGCCTGCGCGGCGGAACTCCTGGCCCAGTTGCGGGCGATGCAGGGCCGGCGCCGATCGGCGGCCCATCTCCTGGGCGCGGTAGACCTGTTGCGGACCTCGGTCTTCGACTCCTCGTACCGGCCCGCGGAGTACTGCGTGGTGACGCGGGCCCGCGGCGAGGAGGCCCTCGGGGCGCTGCTCGTCGACCCGGAGCTGCGGAGCGCCTACGAAGAGGGGGCGAGGCGCGGCCTGTTCACACTGGCGGGTGAGGGCTAGAGCCGGGCCGCCCGGGTTGTCCACAGGCGCCCCGCCGGTTTTCGGCCCGATGCCTACGATGTCCGCATGTTCGCCTTCGTCGTGGCTGCCTTGTTCCTGCTGCTCTTCGGGGTCGGTGTGCTGCGCGACCGGCGCCGCTTCGGCAATGCCGTGTACCTCGGCCTCGCCGTCACCTTCCTCGGTCTGGGTCTCCTCGCGGGGATCGACGACGCCCCGCCCGGTGTCGCCGAGACCGTGATGATCCTCCTGCTGCTCGTGCTGGGCCTCGGCCCGGTCGTCCTCGCCGGGCTGCTCTGCGCGAACGGCGTGAAGATGGTCCGCAAGGAGGGCAGACGCCCGGCCAACCTGCTGGCGCTGCTCGCCGGACTCGGCATGTTCGGGGTGATGGCCCTGACGGCGACGGCGGCCGCCACCCGCTCGTGGACCCTGGGCGTGATCGCCGGCACCACCCTGCTGGTGCTCGGCTACGTCTCGTTCCTCTTCCTCTGCTTCGTCGGCTACGCGTTCCTGTACGGCCGGATGCGGATCCGCCGCGACGCCGACTACGTCGTGGTCCTCGGCTCGGGTCTGATCGGCGGCCGCCGCGTGCCGCCGCTCCTCGCGAGCCGCCTGGACCGGGGCCGGCAGGTGTACGAGACGCTGGCCGCCCGGGGCGGGGACGCGCCCGTCCTCATCACCTCCGGCGGCCAGGGGCCCGACGAGGAGCTGCCCGAGTCGCATGCGATGGCCGACTACCTGATCGACGGCGGCTTCCCGGCCGGGGCGGTCGTGCGCGAGGACCGCTCGCGCACGACCGAGGAGAACATGCTCCTCAGCAAGGAGCTGATGGAGCGGGACAGACCCGGCTCCTCCTGCGTGATCGTCACCAACAACTTCCACGCCTTCCGGGCCGCTCTCATGGCCCGCCGGGCGGGGATCGACGGCCAGGTGGTGGGCTCGCCGACCGCCGCCTACTTCTGGCCCTCGGCGACGATCCGGGAGTTCGTCGCGGTCTTCCTCCAGTACAAGGTGGTCAACCTGGGGATCTGCCTGATGCTGATCCTGCTGGGCTTCCTGGCGTGGCTCATGCGGTGACTCCTCCGCCGGTCAGGGACGACGATCTCTCAGGGAGTGACGATCACTCGGGGAGTGACGATCGCTCAGGGAGTGACGATCGGGAACTGGGCGTCGGGCTTCGTCACGTACGAGAAGAGCCGGGCGAGCAGGGCCGGGTCGCCCTCCACCCCGATCCCCAGCTCCTGGAGGCTCTTCCCGGCGAGGAGGCCGAGCAGCTGGGCCTTCCCGAGGCTGAGGGTCAGTCCGGCGGGCGTCCGGGGTTCGGCGACCACCCGGTGGGTGAGGGCGCCGTTGTGCAGGGTGAGCCGGTGCCGCTCGCCCGCGTCCGTGGGGCCGTCGAGGAGCACCAGGTCGATCGTCAGGTCCTCGTCCCAGGCGCGCGGCCCGTCGATCGCGATGGCGATCGAGTCGATCAGCATGGGGACGGTGAGGGCCATCGCCATCTCGGGGTTGCCCATGTCGACCATGTCGCCCGTGACGCCCTGCCGGAGCTCCTGGGCGCCGCGCAGGTAGAAGTTCCGCCAGGTCGCGTTCTCGGCGCCGTACCCGAGCTCCTCGTACACCGTGGCGAGGGCCTGCTTCGCCTCCTCGTTCCCGGGGTCGGCGAAGACTACGTGGTTGAGGAGGGTCGCGGCGAAGCGCGGATCGCCGATCGCGAGGTACCGGCGGGCCTTGGAGATCGCCTCGGCGGGGCCGCCGGCCACGGCCACGTACCGCTGCGCGAGCTCCACCGGCGGGTGCTCCCAGAGGTGGGCCGGGTTGCCGTCGTACCAGCCGAGGTACCGCTGGTAGACCGCCTTGCTGTTGTGGTTCAGGGAGCCGTAGTAGCCGCGGGCGTGCCAGGCCTTCTGCAGGGCGGGCGGCAGCTCGATCCGCTCGGCGATCTCGGTGCCGGTCCACCCCTCGTTGAGCAGCCGGAGGGTCTGGTCGTGCAGGTACGCGTAGAGGTCGCGCTGCTCGGCCAGGAACCGCACCACGTTGTCGTGGCCCCAGGTCGGCCAGTGGTGGGAGGCGAAGCCGACGTCGTACTGCCCGTGGAAGTACTCGATCGCCTCGTCCAGGTAGTGGGCCCAGATCCGGGAGTCTCGGACGACCGCGCCGCGCAGGGTGAGCACGTTGTGCATGTTGTGCGTGGCGTTCTCCGCCAGGCACAGGGCGCGCTGGTCGGGGAAGAGGAAGTTCATCTCGGCCGGGGCCTCGGTGCCCGGCGTCAGCTGGAAGACGATCCGCACCCCGTCGACCGTCTCCTGCTGCCCGGTCTCCGTGATGTCCACGGTCGGCGGGATCAGGCTGATCGTGCCGGTGGAGGTGGCCTGGCCGAGGCCCACGCCGATCTGCCCGTCGGGGGCCTTCGGGAGGCCGACGCCGTACATGAAGCTGGCCCGGCGGGTCATCGCGGTGCCCGCGTACACGTTCTCGCTGACCGCGTGCTCCAGGAACCCGGCGGGCGCGAGGACCGGGACGCCCGCCTCGGTTCCGTGCGGGAGGACGCCGCGAACCCCGCCGAAGTGGTCGCCGTGCGAATGGGTGTAGATCACGCCGGTGACCGGCCGGTCGCCCCGGTGCTCCCGGTAGAGCGCGAGGGCGGCGGCCGCCGTCTCCACGGAGATCAGCGGGTCGATGACGATCACCCCGCGCTCGCCCTCGACGAGCGTCATGTTGGAGATGTCCAGGCCGCGGACCTGGTAGATCCCCGCGGTGACCTCGTACAGGCCCTGCCGTGCGGAGAGCTGCCCCTGCCGCCACAGACTGGGGTGCGCGGTGTCCGGGCAGTCGCCCTTGAGGAAGGCGTAGGCGTCGTTGTCCCAGATCACGCGGCCGTCCTCGGCCTGCACCACACCGGGGACGAGGGAGCCCAGGAAGCCCCGGTCGGCGTTCTCGAAGTCGGCGGTGTCCCCGAAGGAGGGCAGGGTGTCGCTCATGTGCCAGGTGCTCCGTTCCGCACGGGCGGTGGTCGGCGTACCGGTCCATCTGAACACCGGGGTACTACGGCCGCACTTCGGAGAAGCAGGAGCGGCGGGAGCGGCGGACCGTGCCTACGCTGGAGGTACGCGCCCCACCCCGGCGGTACGGAGGCGGCCCATGAGAGCGCGGCACCACTTCCACATCGACTACCTCGGGCACTCGGTCTCCGCCACCGTCCAGACCGGGCACACCCCCGTCGTCGAGGTCCTCGTCGACGGCAAGGAGACCGGCCACGCCACGTCCCGCGACGACCGGCCGGTCACCCTCGTGATCGAGCTGCCGACCGACCCGCCGACGCCGGTGACCGTACGGGCGACCCCGGGGCCCGGCGTACCGCGCTGCATGTTGCTCGCGGAGGGGGACGAGGAGCCGCACGTGATGGCGCCGAGGCTGTACTGAGGAGGGGCTCTGTACTGAGAAGGCTTTACTGAGCCGGGTGCGGCGCCCTACGACAGCCAGGCCATCCCGATGATCAGGAAGACCACGAAGGCGATCGCCCCGGCCACCGCCGCCGTCTTGCGCGGGCGGCGCCGGGAGAGCTCCGCGAGCGCGCCGCCGGTGCTCGCCGCCGGGCTCTGGCGCCGCCGGGACGCGGGCGCGGGGGAGCCGGGCCGGGTCGCCGGCGGCCGGTTCACGGGCAGCGGGGTCGGCGCGGGCGTGTGCACCGGCGCCGGCATCGGCAGGGGGGCGGCCCCGGCGGGCTGATGCGGTGCGTGGGCCTGGCCCGGGACGTGTCCGACGGGCTGGTGCGGTGCCGGGGGCCGGACGGGGGCCGCCCCGGGGTAGGAACGCCAGGCGCCGGAGGAGAACCAGTCCGCGATCGCCTGCGCCGAGGGCCGCTGCTCCGGCTGCTTGGCGAGCAGGCTCAGCAGGTACGCCTCGAACTCCGGCGGCAGCACCGCGCCGAGGCGGCTCGGCGGCACCGGCGGGGTGTCGATGTGCTGGTACAGCAGGGCCGTCGCCGTGTCCGCGCGGAACGGCGGGCGCCCGGTGGTCAGTTGGTAGAGCACGCAGCCCAGCGAGTACACGTCGGAGGCGGGCGAGGCGGGCTGCCCGAGGGCCCGCTCGGGCGCGAGGTAGAGCCCGGTGCCGACGATCTGACCGGTCGTCGTCAGCGCGGCCGAGGGGTCGTCGACGAACCGCGCGATGCCGAAGTCGGCCAGCTTCACCGTGCCCTCGGCGTCGACGAGCAGGTTCCCCGGCTTGATGTCCCGGTGCACCACGCCCTGCCGGTGCGCGGCCGCGAGCCCGGCGGCGGCGTGCGCGGCGACCACCGCGACCCGCTCGGCGGGCAGGACCATCGGCTCGGAGGGGCTCCCCTGGAGGCTGTCGCCCTCCACCAACTCCATGACCAGGAACAGCTTTCCGTCCCACGTGCCGAAGTCGAAGACGCCCACCACGTGCGGATGGCTCAGCCGCGCGGCGGTCTGCGCCTCAAGGCGGAAGCGGTCGCCGGCGGAGGGATCGGTCGACTGGGCCAGCATCAGCTTCACGGCCACGGGCCGCCCCAGCACCTCGTCGGTGGCCTGCCACACCTCGCCCATGCCGCCCCGGCCGATACACACATGAAGCCGATATCGGTCCGCGACCAGCACCTGGAGACCACCCTTTCGACGATCGATCAACCTGACGGAAGGGAACCAGCGTAGAGCCGCCCGCCCCCGCCGTTCGCCGCGCTCCCCCCTCCGGGCCCCGGAGCGGTGCACGACACCCGTGGTCCTGGTGAACGGAAGGTGTCCCCAGGCGGTTAGCATCGCGGCCCGGAGCGGTTTCCGGCAGACGGCTGCGGACAACGGCAGACAGCAGCGGGCAGCGGCGGACAGCTGCGGACAGCGGACATGGGACGGAGTGGGTCGTGGCGCGACCTCGTGTGGGTGTGGCGGTACTGACGATGGGCACGCGCCCGGCCGAGCTGCGGGCCCTGCTCGACGCCGTGGCGGGGCAGGACGAGCCCGCCGCCCGGATCGTCGTCGTCGGCAACGGCACCGGGTCGCTCCCGGCCCTGCCCGAGGGCGTCACCGGGGTCGAACTGCCCGAGAACCGGGGCGTCTCCGGCGGCCGCAACGTCGCGATCGAGACGCTGCGGTCCTTCGGCGACGTCGACATCGTCGTGGACCTCGACGACGACGGCCTCCTCGTCGACAAGGACGTCTTCCGCCGCCTGGCGGACCTGTACGACGGGGACCCGACCCTCGGCGTCGTCTCGTTCCGCATCGCCGACGAGACGGGCGAGACGCAGCGCCGTCACATCCCGCGCCTCGGCGCGAAGGACCCGCTGCGCGGCGGCGAGGTGACCACCTTCCTCGGCGGCGGCCACGGCCTGTCGATGCGCATGCTGGACGAGATCGGCGGCTGGCCGGAGGACTTCTTCTTCACCCACGAGGAGACCGACCTCGCCTGGCGCGCCCTGGACGCGGGCTGGAAGGTCATCTACGAGCCGAAGCTGCTGCTCCAGCACCCGAAGACCAGCCCGGCCCGGCACGCCGTCTACTACCGCATGACCGCCCGCAACCGCGTCTGGCTGGCCAAGCGCAACCTCCCGGCCCTCCTCGTCCCCGTCTACCTCGGCGTCTGGACCCTCCTCACCCTCGCCCGCACCCGCTCCCTGCCGGGCCTGAAGGCCTGGTTCGGCGGCTTCGCGGAGGGCGTCCGCCGCTCCTGCGGCCCCCGCACCCCGATGCGCTGGACGACGGTCCTCCACATGACCCGCCTGGGCCGCCCGCCGGTGATCTAGGGCCCCTGCCGGGCGGCCACCGCGGAACGGCGGCCGCCCGGTGGACCGTGCGTCAGATGCGGTGCACGGTGTGGAGCTTCGTGGCGTACGTGCCCGTGCCGTCCAGGGTGGAGGAGCCCGCCAGGTCCGCCATGGTCGGGCCGTTTCCGGTCTTGCGGCTGGAGAGGAAGCGGCGCTTGCCGTTCGTGTCCTTGCCCAGGTAGATGCCGACGTGGTCGACCGTGACGGTCACGTTGTCGTCGCCGGAGTCGGCGTTGAAGAGGACCAGGTCACCCGGCTGCAGCAGGGTCGCGGCGGGCGGGGTGCTGCCGGTCGTCTGGTCGATGCGGGCCCCCGGGGCGTAGTCCACCATGTCGCGGGACTTGCGCGGCAGCCGCGTCCTGGAGGTGTCGGCCCCGGCCGCCATCGGGACCTGGTGGTGGTAGCCGAACACCATGCGGGTGTAGCCGGAGCAGTCCAGGTTGCCGACCTGCTTGCTGGACGGGCCGGTGTAGGTGCCGTCCGGGAAGGTCCAGCCGAGGTTCATGTACTCGTGGAAGTCGGCGCCCTCGTAGCGGTTGCCCTGCGGGTCGAGGTAGCCGTAGCCGGCCTGGCCGAGGACCTGCTTGCCCGCCGCGGCACCCGCACCCGCGGTCACGGCGGGGGCGTCCGGGAGGAACATCGCCGCGTAGGCGAGGACGTCGGGCGCGGTCGAGCCGGCCCAGGCGCGGATCCGCGCCTCCAGCGCCGGAGTCCAGGTGCCGTCGAACGGCTGGTCCAGGACGCGCACCCAGTCGGTGTGGGTGACGGTCGGCAGGGTCTCCCAGGTGGCGGCGGTGACCTCGAAGCGGCTGACGGTGAGCTTGATCGGCAGGTTGGTGCAGCCGGAGTTGGCGAGGGCCCGGAGGCCCACCCGGCCCTTGCCGAAGGTGGCGTCGTCGACCTCGGCGGTCCAGGCGGCCGGCTCGGTGGTGTCCGTCCGCCAGGCCTTGGCCTGGATCCTGGTGCCTTCACGGCGGACCCGTATGGTCCAGTTGGTGCCGGCGGCGACGCCGGTGGCCAGGGAGACGACCGGTACCAGCTGCGTGACGGCGTCGGCGACCTCCTTCTCGACACGGAGCTCGACGGCGCCCGTGGTCGTGAAGGACAGCCGGGCCCGGTAGTTGTTGTGCGAGTCCTGGTAACCGAAGGACAGGGCGTACGAACACGCCTGACCGGTGGGCACCTTGTCGAACTTGGCCACCGACCGCACGTCGACGTCGGTGATCTCCCCGTCGCGGACACTCGCGTGGCGGCTCGCGTAGTCCGTGGTCAGGTTGATGACGCCGGCACCCGGGGTCACCGAGTAGTCGGAGGCGGCGCCGCCGAGGGTGGTCCACCCGCCGCCGCCGGGAGCGGTGCCCCAGTACACGCGGTCGGCCTCGGGAAGAGCCGGGTCCGGCAGGGTCCGCTGGAAGTCGTCCACGAAGGGCCGCTTGTTCTCGGTGAACGTCCGCTCGGGCCCGGGAAGCAGCACCGTGCGCGCGCCGTGCGTCAGCAACGCGACCCGCTTGCCACCGGACGTGACCTCGGTACGGGCGGGAGTACCGGCCAGCACGTTGGCGCTGAGCGTGCCGAGAGCGACGGAAGTGAACCAGTCGGCACCGAGGTCCGTGATGGTCACCGCGGAGCGGGGCGCGCCGAGTCCGGACGCGGGTCCGGCGAGCGGGGACAGAGCGGGCGCCGCCGCCGGCGCGCCCGCCTGCGCGGCATGAGCCGGACCGGCGATCAGGGACGACAGGGGGACCGCGGCGGCGGTGGCGGTCAGCGCGGCGAGCAGACTACGGCGAGAAGTGTCAGTCATGACCACATCATCCAGACGCCCGCCAACCCCCCTCGCCCGGGGCTGACCCCGGATCCCGAGGCGCCCCGGAAACCACTCAGGGGCCTGATCCGATGTCTCGGATCAGGCCCCTGATCAGGTCTTGCGGCTGTCGGGGTGGCGGGATTTGAACCCACGACCTCTTCGTCCCGAACGAAGCGCGCTGCCAAGCTGCGCTACACCCCGATGTCGCTGTTTCGGTCTTCCCGTCCCGGCGACATCGCTTACTTTAGCCCACGCGCGCGCTGAGGCGAAATCCGGTATTCGGGGGACCTCGGGGCAGGTCGGATGCGGTCCAGGCCGACGATCGCCAGACCGAGGGCGTAGAAGGCCGCGCCGAGGACGACGGCGTTGGTGAGGACGCCGGCGTAGCCGTGGACGGTCACGTCGAGGAAGGGGTACGTGTAGCGGGTCGGCGCGTCGGGGGAGATCAGCTCGCCGCGGACCAGGGCGAAGGCGAAGTAGAGGAGCGGGGCCGCGAGCCACTGGGCGGCGTGGCGCCACCGGAGGGCGCCGGGTGCCGTGAGCAGGAGGAAGTCGAGGGCCGTGCCGAGGGGGGTCACGGTGTGGAGGAGCTGGTTGGCGACGGCCTTCGCGCCGGTCAGGCGGGCGATCTCGGCGGCCTGGTTGAACTCGCTCGCCTCGTTGTCGAGGACCAGGTGGAAGACGAGGCCGACGACCGCGATGCAGAGCAGCACCCCGCCGGTCCACAGCGCGGGCAGCGGCGGGCGGCGGGTCCAGGCCCGGACGGCGCCGAGGCCGAGGACGGCGGCGACCAGGATGTTGGACCAGATCGTGAAGAAGCTCAGGACGACGAGCACGTCCCCGTACACGCACTCGATGACGATGCCCGTCGCCGCGGACAGGGCGATCAGACCACGGAAGGGCGCCCCCCCCGGGGGGCGGGCCGCCGGGGGGGGGTGGGGGGGGGCCGGCCCCGCCCCCCGGGCGCGCGGGGTGAAGTAGCCCACCCAAAACCACAGGGAGGGGCCGGCCCGCG
>NZ_JBIRQU010000005.1:0-62178 GCF_044333355.1 Streptomyces sp. NPDC021012 | reverse complement strand
AGTTTTCGGCCCTACTTGGTAATTTCCACCGCCCCCCCCCCCTCGCCCCCAAACACACAGGTTTTCCCCGGCCCCGGGGCGGGGGCCGGGCCCCCCCCCCCCCCCCCCCCCCCCCCCGGGGGGGGGCCCCCGGCGGGGGGTATGACGGCGGAGGCCGGCACGGCACCGGTGCGAGGCGTGATCATGCCCCCACCGTAAGGGCTCAGGCGCGCGCCGTCAGGGTGAGCAGGGTGGCCTCGGGCGGGCAGGCGAAGCGGACCGGGGTGTACCGGTTGGTGCCGCAGCCCGCGGAGACGTGGAGGTAGGAGGTCCGGTCCGCGACCGTGTGCGTGGAGAGCCCCTTCACCCGGTCCGTGTCCAGGTCGCAGTTGGTGACGAGCGCCCCGTAGAAGGGGATGCACAGCTGCCCGCCGTGGGTGTGCCCGGCGAGGATCAGTTCGTACCCGTCGGCCGTGAAGGCGTCGAGCGAGCGCAGGTACGGGGCGTGCACGACGCCCACCGTGAAGTCGGCCGAGGCGTCGGGGCCGCCGGCCACCCGGGCGTACCGGTCGCGCTTGATGTGCGGGTCGTCCAGGCCGGTGAAGGCGAGCTCGGCCTGCGGCAGCTTCAGCCGGCCGCGGGTGTTGGTGAGGTCCACCCAGCCCGCCGCGTCGAAGGCGTCCTTCATGTCCTCCCACGGGTTGTGCACGGCGCCGACGACCGGCGGGTTGCCGTTGAGCCCGTGGCGGCCCTGGACCTTCTCCTTCAGGTACCGGGCGGGGTTGCGCGGCGTCGGCCCGTAGTAGTCGTTGGAGCCGAAGACGTACACGCCGGGGAACTCCATCAGCGGCCCGAGCGCGTCGAGGACCTCCGGCACGGCCTGCGTGTCGGAGAGGTTGTCGCCGGTGTTGACGACGAAGTCCGGGCGGAGCCCCGCGAGGGACTGCAGCCAGGCGCGCTTCTTGCGCTGGCCGCTCACCATGTGGATGTCGGAGACCTGGAGGACCCGCAGGTCGCGCATGCCGCGCGGGAGGACCGGGACCGTCACCCGGCGGAGCCGGAAGGAGCGGGCCTCGAAGCCGGCCGCGTAGACGATTCCGGCCGCAGCCGTCGCCGTGAGGCCTGCCGTGATCTTCAGGGGGATCCCGTACCGTGCGCGCATCCCCCCATCGTCGCAGACCCGCCGAGCCGAAATGCGCGGGCGGTACGGGTGGACCACCTGCCACACTTGACCCCATGACCACGCTCAAGGCCAAGCTTCAGGAAGACCTCACCGCCGCGATCAAGGGGCGCGACGAACTGCGCTCCTCGACCCTGCGGATGACCATCGCCGCCGTCAACAAGGAGGAGGTCGCGGGCAAGACCAAGCGCGAACTCTCCGACGACGAGGTGCAGAAGGTGATCGCGAAGGAGGCGAAGAAGCGCCGCGAGGCCGCGGACGCCTTCGCCCAGGGCGGTCGCGCCGAGTCCGCCGAGCGCGAGCTGGCCGAGGGCGAGATCCTCGACGCGTACCTGCCGAAGCAGCTCGGCGACGAGGAGCTCGACTCCATCGTCGCGGCGGCCGTCGAGGAGGCGAAGGCGGCGGGCGCCGAGGGCCCGCGCGCCATGGGCGCCGTCATGAAGATCGTGAACCCGAAGGTGGCCGGCCAGGCCGAGGGCGGCCGCGTCGCCGCCGCGGTGAAGAAGCTGCTCGCGGGCTGATCCGCGCGGAGCACGTACGAGGAAGGGCGCCCCACCTGGGTGGGGCGCCCTTCCTCGTGTCAGGGGTGCGTCAGTGGCCGGGCTTGCGGCCGCCGTGCCCGCCGCCGATCAGGTTCGGCGGGATCGTGATCCCGCCGGGGAGCGGGTCGGTCGTCGGCGTGGTGTCCCCGGGCTTGGCGTCGGCGGGCTTGCGGGGCTTGTTCGGGCCCTCGCCGCCCGGCTTCTCCTCGTCCTTGGGCTTCTCGGCCCGCGGCACGGAGACGGAGACGAAGCTCGGCGTCTCGCCGGCGTCCAGGGCGCCCGTCATCGCGATCTTCCAGATGGGGCCGGGGAGGCAGCCACCGCAGACCTTGTCGTAGTACTCGCCGCCGATGGTGATGTCGTACATCGACTTCTTCTCGCCGACGTCGTCACCGACCCAGACGGCGGTGGACAGGTTCGGGGTGTAGCCGACGAACCAGGCGTCCTTGCGGTCGTTGGTCGTACCGGTCTTGCCCGCGTTGTCGCGGTCGCTGAGGCCGGCCCGCGTACCGGTGCCGTCCTCGACGACGCCCTTCAGCATCTGGTTGACGGTGTCGGCGGTCCGGTCGCTCATGGCCCGCGTGCACTTGGTCTGCGGCACGTTCAGCTTGTCGCCGTTGGCGGCCTTGATCGACTCGATGGCCACCGGGGTGCAGTAGATGCCGCGGTTGGCGAAGGTCGCGTAGACGGACGCCATGTCGAGCGGGGTGGACTCGATGCTGCCGAGGGTGACGGAGGGGCTCTGCTTGATGGGCTTGCCCAGCTCGCGCTCGTAACCGACGTTCTTCGCCATCGTCAGCGTCTCGCAGAGACCGGCCATCTGCTCCAGCTTGGCGAAGTAGGTGTTGATGGACTTGCCGAGGGCGCTCGTCATGTCGAAGAGGCCCTTCTCCGACTCCATCTCGTTGCTCACCTCCCAGTTCGCGTAACCGGAGGGCTTGCCGTCGCAGCGGGTGTACTCGCTCTCGCTGATGTTGATCTTCGACGGGTCGTTGAAGCTCGTCGCCGGGCTGATGCCCTTCTCCAGGGCCGCGGCGGCGGTGATCGGCTTGAAGGTCGAGCCGACCTGGAAGCCGTACGTCGTGCCGCCCATCCTGCTGCCGACGGCGAGGTTCAGCGTGGTCTGGTGCTGCTTCTGGTCCAGGCCGTACGGGCGGGACTGGCCCATCGACAGGATGCGGCCGGTCTTGGGCTGGACCTGCACCACCGAGGCGGCGACCGGGTCGTCCTTGTTGACCTTGGCGATGGCGGCCTCGTTGGCGGCGGCCTGCGCGCGCGGGTCGAGCGTGGTCCTGATGGTGAGACCGCCCAGGTTCCACAGCTTCGACCGCTCCTCGGAGGTCTTGCCGAAGACCGGGTCGTTGAGGATCGTCTTGCGGACGTAGTCGCAGAAGAAGCCGGCGCCGTCGACGGCGGTGATGCAGCCGTTCTTCGGGGTCTTGACCTTCAGCTTGATCGGCTTGGCCTTCGCCGCGTCCGCCTCGGCCTGGCTGATGTCCTTCACGTCGGCCATCCGCTGGAGGACCACGTTGCGGCGCTTGGTGGCTTCCTGGATGTCGTTGATCGGGTCGTAGCGGCTCGGCGACTGGACCAGGCCGGCCATCATCGCGGCCTCGCCCAGGTCCAGATCGGCGGCGTGCTTGGAGAAGTAGCGCTGGGAGGCGGCCTCGATGCCGTAGGCCTGCTGCCCGAAGAAGGTGATGTTGAGGTAGTTCTCCAGGATCTTCTTCTTGCCCAGCTCCTCCTCGACCTGGATCGCGAACTTCAGCTCGCGGACCTTGCGGCCGATGGTCTGCTGGGTGGCCTGCGCGACCTTCTCGGGGTCGTCACCGGCCTCCTCGACGAAGACGTTCTTCACGTACTGCTGGGTCAGCGTGGACGCGCCCTGCGAGACCCCGCCCGACTGCGCGTTGCGGTTGATGGCGCGCAGCACGCCCTTGAGGTCGATCGCCCCGTGCTCGTAGAAGCGCCCGTCCTCGATAGCGACGATCGCCTTCTGCATGTACGGGGAGATCTTGTCGATCGGCACGACCTTCCGGTCCCGCGAGTACACCGTGGCGATCAGACCGCCCTCGGCGTCCAGGATCGTGGTGCGCTGACTCAGCGGTGGGGTCTTCAGATTGGAGGGGATCTCGTCGAACCCCTCCACCGTGCCCTTCGCGGCCAGCCCGAGTGCGCCGGCCGCGGGCAGGGCGATGCCCGCCAGCACGGCTCCGGCGAGCACACTGACACCGAGGAACTTGGCGGCCTGCTGGGTCCCGGTCAGACCACCGCCCGAGCGCTTCTTTGCCATGGGGGCAGCCTACGTTCTCATTCGCCGGACACACGTATATGCCTTGGCCTAAGCTGCTCCCAACTGTCACAGCAGTGTGGTCTCGCATCAAGACCCGTGCGTGACATCGGTATGAATTCCCGTGACCCCGAAACACGGGAATCTCGTGTCCGATTCCGGCTCATGCGTCACACGGTGCCCGAAGTGGCCCCATCGAAGAAGGGCATGTACGAGAGATATGTCCGGTATCTCACGCATGTCTTTCGATCACTCCCCTGGGTGATCTGACGCGCACGCATAGTCCGTTCGGGCCATTCAAGATTGGGCCCGAAGGGGGTGTTGCGCTGTGCCCACCTTCCGTAACGTCCCAACTGGCAGCGGTGAATATGCCGCTGCCGCCGTGGGGGAGCCTCGATTCGGGAGAGGACGGCGCCGGTATGGGCTGGGTAGCTGACTGGAGTGCGCAGGCGGCCTGCCGCACTACCGATCCGGATGAACTTTTCGTACAGGGAGCGGCGCAGAACAGGGCAAAGGCGGTGTGCACCGGATGCCCGGTGCGGACCGAGTGCCTCGCCGACGCCCTCGACAACCGCGTGGAGTTCGGCGTGTGGGGCGGCATGACGGAGCGAGAGCGCCGCGCCCTGCTGCGCCGGAGGCCGACCGTCACCTCGTGGCGCCGGCTCCTGGAGACCGCGCGGACGGAGTACGAGCGGGGAGCGGGCCTGCTGCCCGTGGCGATCGACGACGACGCGACGTACGAGGCGTACGCGGCGGTCGGCTAGCCCCGACGCGTACGGAGCAGGGGAGTCCTGACACGTACGCGGCACGGAGCCCCGACGCGTACGCGGCACGGACAAGACCGCGTACGGAGCACTGGCAAGAAGCGCGTACTGAACACGGGCAAGAGACGCGGGTACGAGTACGGATACGGGTACTCGTACGCGAGACGGCTCAGGCCGAGGGCGCCTGCCCCGCCATGAGCCGGTCACCGATGGCCCGCAGCCCGGCGAGGTCGTGCACATCGCCGGGCAGGGCGGCCACTTCGGTCACCGCCACCTCGGGGTGGAGCGCGGTGAAGCGGTCGCGCGTGCGCTGCTCACGCGCGAGCACCCGCATGCGCTCGGCATGGAGGCGCAGAAGTCCCGCGGTGAGCTGACGGACGTCGACGTCCGGTGTGTCTGTCTGCTGTGCCGGTGTTTCCTGTGCCGGGTCGGCTGTGGGGGCAGCCTCGGATACGGACAGTGCGGCGGCGGTGGCGAGATCGTTCGGCTCGTGCTCGGGGTCGGGCTCGGGCTTGCGCTCGGTTCCGGTGGCCGGGGAGCCACCGTGTCCAGCCTTCCCGCCCCCCTGATCCACAATGCGCCCCTCGTCAAGATTTTCCGCGGCGGCCCGCGCCCGCTCGGCCGACAGCAGGGCGGCACCACTGCCGTGGACGCGGTTGAGGACGAGGCCGGCCAGCGGCATCTCCTCCGCGGCCAGCCGCTCCACGAAGTACGCGGCCTCGCGCAGCGCGTCCCGCTCCGGCGTCGCGACCACGAGGAAGGCCGTACCCGGGGCCTGGAGCAGCTTGTACGTGGCGTCCGCGCGGGTCCGGAACCCGCCGAACATCGTGTCCATCGCCGCCACGAACGTCTGCACGTCCTTGAGGAACTGACCTCCCAGCAGCTTCCCCAGGGTCCCCGTCATCATCGACATGCCGACGTTGAGGAACTTCATCCCGGCCCGGCCGCCCACCTTCGCCGGGGCCATGAGCAGCTTGATGAACTTCCCGTCGAGGAAGGACCCGAGCCGCTTCGGCGCGTCCAGGAAGTCCAGCGCGGACCGGGACGGCGGGGTGTCGACGACGATCAGGTCCCACTCGTCGCGGGCCCGGAGCTGGCCCAGCTTCTCCATCGCCATGTACTCCTGCGTACCGGCGAATCCGGCCGACAGGGACTGGTAGAAGGGGTTCTCCAGAATCGCCCGCGCCCGCTCGGGATCCGCATGCGCCTCGACGATCTCGTCGAAGGTCCGCTTCATGTCCAGCATCATGGCGTGCAGTTCGCCGCCGTCGGACCCCTTGATGCCCTCGACCTTGCGGGGCGTGTTGTCGAGGGAGTCGATGCCCATGGACTGGGCGAGCCGGCGCGCCGGGTCGATGGTGAGCACGACGACCCGCCGCCCCCGCTCCGCCGCCCGCACCCCGAGCGCCGCCGCCGTGGTCGTCTTCCCGACCCCGCCCGCGCCGCAGCAGACGATGATGCGCGTCCCGCGATCGTCGATCAGCGGGTCGAGCTCCAGAACCGGCGCACGATCGATCCCGCGCTCGGTGGCGGGACCCGGCTCGGCGCCGTGACCCGGCTCGGCGCCGTGACCCGGCTCGGTGGCGTGACCCGGTTCGGGGCCAGGGCCCGGTTCGGTGACGCCCGCGCCCGCGCCGGCGCCGCGGCCCGGCTCGGCGGCGCGACCCGGCTTGGTGGCGTGACCCGGCTCGGTGGCGTCCGCCCCAGCGCCGCGACCCGGCCCGGTGGTGCCCGCCCCGGCGCCGCTGCTCCCGGCGTCGGCCGGCTCGGCGCCCGCTTTCTTCGTCACGCGCCCACCCCTTGCTTCCGCAGTTCCTTCGCCAGCCGGTAGAGCCCGGCGATGTCCGCCCCGTCCCCGAGGAAGGGGAGTTCGTACGAGGGGACGCCGACGCCGTCCAGGACCGCGCGCTGCGTCCGCTCCAGCTCCACCCGCCGCGCGTGCTCGGCCGCCTGGCCGAGGAGCGGCTCGACCAGGGCGGTGCCGCCCGTGACGCCGACGGAGGCCAGGGTCCGCGCGATCGCCTCGCGGTGGTCGCCGGAGGCGGCCCGTACCGCCGCCTCGTCGAGGACGTGCGGGCGGACCATGTTCACCACGACCCTGCCCACCGGCAGCTCGGCGGCCCTCAGCTCCGCGATGCCGTCCGCGGTCTCCTGGACCGGCATCTCCTCCAGGAGGGTCACCAGGTGCACCGCCGTCTCCGGGGACTTGAGGACCCGCATGACGGCCTGCGCCTGGTTGTGTATCGGGCCGATCCTGGCCAGGCCCGCGACCTCGTCGTTCACGTTGAGGAAGCGGGTGATGCGGCCGGTGGGCGGCGCGTCCATGACCACGTGGTCATAGGTGGGGCGGCCGTCCTTCTCCCGGCGCCGGACCGCCTCGCACGCCTTGCCGGTCAGCAGCACGTCCCGGACGCCCGGCGCTATCGTCGTCGCGAAGTCGATCGCGCCGAGCTTCTTCAGGGCCCGCCCCGCCCCGCCCAGTTTGTAGAACATCTGGAGGTAGTCGAGGAGCGCGCGCTCGGCGTCGATCGCCAGCGCGAACACCTCACCGCCGCCCGGCGCGACGGCGATCTTGCGCTCCTCGTACGGAAGGGCTTCCGTCTCGAAGACCTGTGCGATGCCCTGCCTGCCTTCGACCTCGACGAGGAGGGTCCGCTTCCCCTCCGTCGCGAGGGCGAGGGCGAGGGCGGCGGCGACCGTCGTCTTACCGGTACCGCCCTTGCCGCTGACGACCTGGAGCCTGCTCACGTTGTCGAGCCTAACCACTGGCGGCCGCGCGCAATCAGCAGGCCGCCCCGGAGAAGCCACCTAGGGGCGGCCTCGGGGGAGCCGGGACGGGAGCCGGGGCGGCAGCGGATACAGTCGGCCCCATGACCAAGTGGGAGTACGTCACGGTGCCGCTTCTGGTGCACGCGACCAAGCAGATTCTGGACACCTGGGGCGAGGACGGCTGGGAGCTCGTCCAGGTCGTGCCCGGGCCGAACAACCCCGAGCAGCTCGTGGCCTACCTGAAGCGGGCCAAGTCGTGAGCGGGGCCGTCGAGGCGCGGATCGCCGAGCTCGGCCTGACCCTGCCCGAGGTCGTGCCGCCGCTCGCGTCCTACCAGCCGGCCGTGCAGTCCGGCGTGTACGTGTACACCTCGGGCCAGCTCCCGATGGTGGCGGGCAAGCTTCCCGTGACCGGCAAGGTCGGCGCCGAGGTCACGCCGGAGGAGGCCAAGGAGCTCGCCGCCACCTGCGCGCTCAACGCGCTCGCGGCCGTGAAGTCGGTCGCCGGTGACCTCGACCGCATCAAGCGCGTCGTGAAGGTCGTCGGCTTCGTCGCCTCCGCCGCCGACTTCACCGGCCAGCCCGCCGTCATCAACGGCGCCAGCGAGCTGCTCGGCGAGATCCTCGGCGAGAAGGGCGTGCACGCCCGCAGCGCCGTCGGCGTGGCCGTGCTGCCGCTCGACGCGCCGGTTGAGGTCGAGGTCCAGGTCGAGCTCGTCGAGGCCTGACATCCGGAACGGATGCGGAGAGCCGGTTTTCCACAGGCGTGGGAAACCGGCTCTCGTGCATTCCGATGCTTGCGCATAGCATCCGGCCATGTCGAATGGTCAGTCGAAGCAGTCGAACGGTCAGTGGTACCCGCCGGAGTGGCCCGACCGCATCCGGGCCCTCGCCGCCGGTGAGCTCACCCCGGTGACGCCCCGGCGCGCCGCCACCGTGCTGCTCCTGCGGGACGGGGCCGCGGGGCCCGACGTCCACATGCTGCGCCGCCGCACCTCGATGGCCTTCGCGGGCGGCGCGTACGCCTACCCGGGCGGCGGTGTCGACCCGCGCGACGAGCAGCCGGTGCGCTGGGCGGGCCCGTCCCTGGAGATGTGGGCGGACCGGCTCGGCCTCGACGACCCGGCGCAGGCGCAGGCCGTGGTCTGCGCCGCCGTGCGCGAGACCTTCGAGGAGGCGGGCGTGCTGCTCGCCGGGGAGACCGCGGACGGCGTCGTCGGCGACACGACCGGCGCGGACTGGGAGCGGGACCGGGAGGCGCTCGTCGCCCGGGAGCTGTCCTTCGCCGACTTCCTGGACCGGCGCGGGCTCGTCCTGCGCTCGGACCTCCTCGGCGCGTGGGCCCGCTGGATCACCCCCGAGTTCGAGCAGCGCCGGTACGACACCTGGTTCTTCGTGGCCGCGCTCCCGGCCGGGCAGCGCACCCGGGACGTCTCCGGGGAGGCGGACCGCACGGTCTGGATCCGCCCGGCACAGGCCGCGGCCGGCTACGACCGGGGCGAGCTGACGATGATGCCGCCGACGATCTCCACCCTGCGCACCCTGGAGCCGTACGGAACGGCCGCCGAGGCGCTGGCGGCGGCGGAGCGGCAGGACATGACCCCCGTCCTCGCGCAGGCGCGCCTGGAGGGCGACGAGCTGGTCCTGAGCTGGCCGGGGCACGAGGAGTTCACCAAGGTCATCCCCGCAGGGGCCACCGGAGCCACCGGGGCCACAGGGGGTGCGGCATGAGTGACGCCGCCGCCCTGCCCGGGCAGCCGCGCGGGCTCGTGGTCTCCGGGCCCGCGACCGAGCGCGCCGTGAACGTCCTGGCGCCGAACCCCTCCGCGATGACCCTCGACGGCACCAACACCTGGCTGCTCTCCGAGCCGGGCTCCGGCCTCGCGGTCGTCGTCGACCCGGGACCGCTCGACGAGGACCATCTGCGCCATGTGATCGACACCGCGGAGAAGCTCGGCAAGCGGGTCGCGCTGACCCTGCTGACCCACGGTCACCCGGACCACGCGGAGGGCGCGGGCCGGTTCGCGGAGCTGACCGGGACGGCCGTGCGGGCCCTCGACCCGGCGCTGCGCCTCGGCGACGAGGGCCTCGGCGCGGGGGACGTGGTGACGGTCGGCGGCTTGGAGCTGAGGGTCGTCCCGACCCCCGGGCACACCTCGGACTCGCTCTCCTTCCACCTGCCGGCCGACCGCGCGGTGCTGACGGGGGACACGATCCTGGGGCGCGGGACGACGATGGTCGCGCACCCGGACGGGCGGCTCGGCGACTATCTGGACTCGCTGCGGCGGCTGCGCTCGCTGACCGTCGACGACGGGGTGCACACGGTCCTGCCGGGGCACGGGCCGGTCCTGGAGGACGCGCAGGGGGCCGTGGAGTTCTACCTCGCGCACCGGGCGAGCCGGCTGGCGCAGGTCGAGACGGCGGTCGCGGCCGGGCACCGTACGGCGGCGGAGGTCGTCGCCCATGTGTACGCGGACGTGGACCGCTCGCTGTGGCCGGCGGCCGAGCTGTCCGTACGGGCGCAGCTGGAGTACCTGCGGGAGCGTGGTCTGGCCTAGGGGCTGCTCCGCCCCTGGTCCGCGGGGCGTCACGATCCTGTCCCGAGGGGGCCCCGGCCCTTGGGTGTTCCTGACCAATGTTTTACGCTCCGCTTACTTCTGGCCGTAGCTTTCGGGGGGAACGCCCGTGTTCGTCATCGCCATCCTGCTGGTCATAGCCGCAGTGGTGCTCTTCTTCGTCGGCCGCGCCAACGACTCCGCGGGGCTGAAGTTCGGCGCCCTGGGCGCGGTCCTGGCCGGCGTCTTCTCGCTGATCGTGAGCATGACGTACGTGATCAGCGCGTACGAGGTGGGCGTGCCGGTCGCCTTCGGCAAGGTGGGTTCGCCGATGACCTCGGGCATGCACATGAAGTCGCCGTTCACGGACGTCACGACCTTCTCCACCCGCCCGGTCGACCTCAACCTCTCCGACAAGGACGTGGTCGAGGTCCGCTCCTCGCAGGGCGGCGTCATGTACGCCGAGGTGACGGTGAAGTGGGCCGTCGACCAGGCCAAGGCCGTCGAGCTGTACAAGCTCGCGGGCAGCGAGGACGCCATCCAGCAGCGGCTCGTCTACCCCGACAGCCGCGAGATCGTCCGCAACGTCTTCGCCCACTACACGAGCGAGCAGGGCTACGCCTCCGACCGCGAGGGGATCAACGCCGAGATCGGCCGCCTCATCAAGGAGCGCCTGGCCCCGCGCGGCATCGACGTGACCACGGTCAACCTGCGCAACGTGAAGCCCTCGGACTCCCTCCAGGCCCAGATCGACCGCAAGATCCAGCAGGAGCAGGCCACCGAGCGGGCCCTGGAGGCCTCCCGCACGGCGAAGGCCGAGGCCGACCGGCGCCGCATCGAGGCGGAGGGCATCGCCCGCGCCAACAAGATCCTCAACGACTCGCTGACGGACAAGGTCCTGATGAACCAGTGCATCGACGCGTACCGGGAGGCCGCGGCGAAGAACCCGGTCTACGCGGTGCCCTGCGGGAGCGGCGGCTCCGCCCCGGTGATCGTGGACGGCTCGAAGCGCTGACCCCCGCCTCGCACACACGCGGAAGGCCGCCCCGGTCCGACGACCGGGGCGGCCTTCCGCGTATGCCTGGGTACTAGCGCGAGCGCTTCGCGAGGCGCTCCACGTCCAGCAGGATCACGGCGCGGGCCTCAAGGCGCAGCCAGCCGCGCTGGGCGAAGTCGGCGAGCGCCTTGTTGACCGTCTCGCGGGAGGCGCCGACCAGCTGGGCCAGCTCCTCCTGGGTGAGGTCGTGGACGACGTGGATGCCCTCCTCCGACTGCACGCCGAAGCGGCGCGACAGGTCGAGGAGCGCGCGGGCGACACGGCCCGGGACGTCGGAGAAGACCAGGTCGGACATCTGGTCGTTGGTCTTGCGCAGTCGGCGGGCGACGGCGCGCAGCAGCGCGGTGGCCACCTCGGGGCGGGCGTTCAGCCAGGGCTGGAGGTCGCCGTGGCCGAGGCCGAGCAGCTTGACCTCGGTCAGCGCGGTCGCCGTGGCGGTGCGCGGGCCCGGGTCGAAGAGGGACAGCTCGCCGATGAGCTCGCCGGGGCCGAGGACGGCCAGCATGTTCTCGCGGCCGTCGGGGGAGGTGCGGTGCAGCTTCACCTTGCCCTCGGTCACCACGTACAGGCGGTCGCCGGGGTCGCCCTCGTGGAAGAGCGCGTCGCCACGGGCGAGCGTCGCCTCACTCATCGAGGCGCGCAGCTCGGCAGCCTGCTCGTCATCGAGCGCCGCGAAGAGCGGGGCGCGCCGCAGAACGTCGTCCACGAGTTCTCTCCTACTGTCGACCTGCTCAAAGGACCTGGGTCCCATGATGCCGGACGCACAAAACAGTGCGATCAATCACAACAAGTTTGACGCACCGAGCCGCCCGGTCGTACGCCAGGTGCCCGATTGGGCTCCGATCGGCGGTGACCGGGGCGGATGTCGGTGTCGGCGCCTAGGCTGGCCGGGTGTCCAACTCGCCGGTGAGAGCGCAGGCCAAGGGGGCTGAAAGAGTGTCGGCCGAAGGTAATTCCGCTGTGGGCGAACACGGCGTGTCGAAACGGGCGAAAGCCGCAAAACGGAAGCCCGTGGGGCCGGTCGACCCCGCCGCGCCCAGCACGCCCGCCGCGCCCGCCAAGCCTTCGAAGGCCGCCGCAGCCGCGAAGCCCGCCGCGTCGGGCAAGGCTGCCGCCACCAAGCCCTCGAAGTCCGCCAAGCCCTCGAAGCCCGCCGCGGCCGCCAAGCCCGCCAAGCCCGAGTCGAGGCTCGCGATGGTCCGCCGGGCGCACCGGATCAACCGCGAACTGGCCGAGGTCTACCCGTACGCCCACCCGGAACTCGACTTCCGCAACTCCTTCGAGCTGCTCGTCGCCACGGTCCTCTCCGCCCAGACCACCGACCTGCGGGTCAACCAGACCACCCCCGCCCTCTTCGCGAAGTACCCCACCCCCGAGGACCTCGCCGCCGCCGTGCCCGAGGAGGTCGAGGAGCTGATCCGGCCGACCGGCTTCTTCCGCGCCAAGACCAAGTCGATCATGGGCTTGGCCGCCGCCCTCCGGGACGACTTCGGAGGCGAGGTCCCCGGCCGCCTGGAGGACCTCGTCAAGCTCCCCGGCGTCGGCCGCAAGACCGCCTTCGTCGTCCTCGGCAACGCCTTCGGGGTCCCCGGCATCACCGTCGACACCCACTTCATGCGCCTCGCCCGGCGCTGGCGCTGGACCGAGTCCGACGACCCGGTGAAGATCGAGGCCGAGGTCGCCGAGATCTTCCCGAAGAGCGAGTGGACGATGCTCTCGCACCGGGTGATCTTCCACGGCCGGCGGATCTGCCACGCCCGCAAGCCCGCCTGCGGCGCCTGCCCGATCACCCACCTCTGCCCCTCGTACGGAGAGGGCGAGACCGACCCCGAGAAGGCGAGGAAGCTGCTCAAGTACGAGAAGGGCGGCCTCCCCGGCCAGCGGCTCAACCCGCCGCCCGACTACCCCGGCCGCCCGGCGCTCCCCCTGGGCGGCGCCGCCGCGCCGGACGATGACGCCTGAACGCCGGCGACGAGCCCCGGGAGCGAACCCTGGGAACGAACCCCAGGGACGAACGCCGGGAGCGAACCCCGGGAACGAACCCGTCCACCGATCGCGTTGTGAACCACGGGGGTGCCTATGACGCGCACTGACGAAGACATCCACGGGCCCGGCCCGGCCGGCCTGCTCAGCCGCGACGGGCTGCCCGACTGGCTCGCGCCCGTCGACCGGGCCGCCCGCACGGTCCGGCCCGAGCAGCTGAGCCGCTTCCTGCCGCCCGAGAGCGGCGACGGCCGCCAGTCCGCCGTCCTCGTCCTCTTCAGCGAGGGCGAGCGCGGCCCCGAGCTGCTCCTCATGGAGCGCTCCGGCAGCCTCCGCTCGCACGCCGGACAGCCCTCCTTCCCCGGCGGCGCCCTCGACCCCGAGGACGGCGACCCGGCGGACGGCGGGCTGCTGCGCGCCGCCCTGCGCGAGGCCCAGGAGGAGACCGGCCTCGACCCGGCGGGCGTGCAGCTCTTCGGCGTGCTGCCCCGGCTCTACATCCCGGTCAGCGGCTTCGTCGTCACCCCGGTCCTCGGCTGGTGGCGCGAGCCCAGCCCGGTCGGCGTCGTCGACCCCGCCGAGACCGCCCGCGTCTTCACCGTCCCCGTGGCGGATCTCACGGACCCCGCGAACCGCGCGACCGCCGTGCACCCGCTCGGCCACGAGGGCCCCGCGTTCCTCGTCGCATCCGCTCTGGTCTGGGGTTTCACGGCCGGCGTCATCGACAAGCTGCTCCATTTCGCCGGCTGGGAGCGCCCCTGGGACCGGTCCAAGAAGGTCCCGCTCGACTGGCGGTCATGACAGGCTGGCTCCCGGGCCGGCCCTCGGGCGGACCGACCGACCCCGGGCGACCGGAAACGAATCTGCGAGGCTACTGACGGTGAACGTGCTGGACATCCTGTTGCTGCTCGCCGCCGTGTGGTTCGCGATCATCGGCTACCGCCAGGGATTCGTGGTCGGCATCCTGTCGGTGATCGGTTTCCTCGGCGGCGGTCTCGTCGCCGTCCTGCTGCTCCCGATCCTCTGGGACCAGCTGACGGACAACAGCGAGGTCTCGACCACGGCCACCGTCGTCTTCGTGATGGCGGTCATCGTCTGCGCCTCCATCGGCCAGGCCTTCACCACCCACCTCGGCAACAAACTGCGCCGCCACATCACCTGGTCACCGGCCCGCGCCCTGGACGCCACCGGCGGCGCCCTCGTCAACGTCGTCGCGATGCTGCTCGTGGCCTGGCTCATCGGCTCCGCCCTCGCCCGTACGTCGCTGCCCACCCTGGGCAAGGAGGTGCGGAACTCCAAGGTGCTGCTCGGCGTGGAGCAGGTGATGCCGGATCAGGCCTCCAGCTGGTTCGAGGACTTCAGCTCCACCCTGGCCCGCAGCGGCTTCCCCCAGGTCTTCAGCCCCTTCGCGAACGAGCCGATCACCCAGGTCACCCCGCCCGACCCGGCGCTCGCGGACAGCCCCGTCGCCGCCCGCGCGCAGCGCTCCATCGTGAAGGTCGTCGGCACCGCGCAGAGCTGCGGCAAGGTCCTCGAAGGCACCGGCTTCGTCTTCGCCGACCGCCGCGTCATGACCAACGCCCACGTCGTCGGAGGCGTCGACGAACCGACCGTCCAGATAGGCGGCGAGGGCAGGCTCTACGACGCCAAGGTCGTCCTCTACGACTGGCAGCGCGACATCGCCGTCCTGGACGTGCCGGGCCTCAGGGCCACTCCGCTGGCCTTCACCGACGAGGACGCCCGTAGCGGCGACGACGCGATCGTCGCCGGATTCCCGGAGAACGGCTCGTACGACGTCCGCTCGGCCCGCGTGCGGGGACGCATCAGCGCCAAGGGTCCCGACATCTACCACCGCGACGAGGTGCGCAGGGACGTCTACTCGCTGTACGCGACGGTCCGCCAGGGCAACTCCGGCGGCCCGCTCCTCACCGAGGACGGCGAGGTGTACGGCGTGATCTTCGCCCGCTCCCTCGACGACGCGAACACCGGATACGCCCTGACGGTCGACGAGATCCGCGAGGACATCGAGCGCGGCCGGACCGCCGACCAGCAGGTCGACACCCAGGGCTGCGCCCTCTGAGCCAGGCCTGACAGGGGCCCTACGCGGTGTCTCTGGGGTGCCGGAGCCGGGCCGAGACCCAGCGGGCCCGGCGGCGGAGGATACGGGAGATCCCCACCTGCCCCGCGCCCTGGTCCGGCGGGCCACCCCGCTCGCGGGAGCCCGGCCCCGTGGCCGAGCGGCGGTCGCGTGCTGTCGTGTCACCGTAGTCGTGCGTCCAGCCCATACCTCGACGTCTGCCCGGGGTCCGAGGTCGGTAACCGCTTCCGGGCCCGCCAATTGGAGTATGCGGGGGGCACATGGCCGTTCGACGGACGCCTGTACCCCGACGCGGCCGTGACAAAGGCTCAGCGGTCGGGCTCGGGATCCTTCAGCCAGCTGACGAGCTCCGTGGTGAAGGCCACCGGGTCCTCCTCGTGCGGGAAGTGCCCGAGGCCGTCGAAGAGCCGCCAGCGGTACGGCGCCTCCACGTACTCGCCGGACCCGGCGGCGCTGCGGGTCCGCATCACCGGATCCAGGGAGCCGTGCAGATGCAGCGTCGGCACCCGCACCGGCCGCTTCATGCGCCGGTTGAACTGGATGCCGTCCGGGCGGGCGAGCGACCGCACCATCCAGCGGTACGGCTCGATCGAGCAGTGCGCCGTCGACGGGACGCACATCGCCCGCCGGTACACCTCGACGGCCTCCTCGTCGACCGGCCTCGGCCCCGACCAGTCCCGGATCAGCTCACCCACGAGCGCCCCGTCGTCCGCGACGAGCTGACGCTCCGGCAGCCACGGCCGCTGGAAGCCCCACACGTGCGAGCCGGCCCGCGACTGGGCGAAGTCGGAGAGCATCGCCGAGCGCCAGCGGCGCGGGTGCGGCATCGAGGAGACCACGAGCCGGCGCACCAGTTTCGGCCGCATCACGGCGGCCGTCCAGGCGAGGTAGCCGCCCAGGTCGTGCCCGACGAGCGCCGCGTCCGGCTCGCCCAGGGAGCGGATGACGCCGGTGATGTCGAGCGCCAGGTTGGCGGGGTCGTAACCCCGCGGCGTACGGTCGCTGCCGCCGACCCCGCGCAGGTCCATCGCGACCGCCCGGAACCCGGCCTCGGCCAGGGCGGGCAGCTGGTGGCGCCAGGTCCACCAGAACTGCGGGAAGCCGTGCAGGAGCAGCACCAGCGGGCCGTCGCCCATCTCGGCGATGTGGAAGCGGGCGCCGTTGGCGGCCACGTCACGGTGCGTCCACGGCCCGTCGAGCCGTACGGGCCCGCCGTTGCCGCTGCTGCTCTCGGGGAGGGTCATACGGACGAGCGTCCCACAGCGGATGCCTTCTCAAGCGCCGGACGCTGCTCCGGACGGGGGTGCGGCTTCGCGTTCCCCATGATCGCCGCCGTCTGCTTGGCGGAGGCGATGGACCTCTCCGGCGGCTTGACCTTCTTGAACTTGGCGACGGCGATCGCTCCGAGGAGGCCCGCCAGCAGCACGTTGAACGCGAAGGACAGCAGGAAGCACCAGACGAGGTTCCAGCCCCCGTTGCCGTTGTGCCCGCCGGTCCAGGTGTTGATGGCGTACGCGAGCGCGAAGCTCAGCATCGGCAGCGAGAACAGCAGCACCACGAGGGCGCCGATGCCCATGATGCTGCCGAGCGCGCCGCGCTTGACGTCCTGCCGCAGTTCGGCCTTGGCCAGGGCGATCTCGTCGTGCACCAGCGCGGACATCTCGGCGGTCGCCGAGGCGACCAGCTGGCCGAGGCTGCGCTCGGTTCCGTCGAACGGGTCGCTCATCGCTGCTCCCTCTTCTCTTCTGCGGTCCGAGGTCCTCTTCTTGTGGTGCGAGTCCTCTTCTACGGTCCGAATCAGATCATGCCGGACGGTCGGCCTCGTCGCGCGATGCCCCCGCCAGTTGGGCGCGCTCCCGGTGCTCCGCGGCCTTCCGCTCGTAGATCTCGGCCATCCGCAGGTGGTACTCCGGGTTGTCCTGCTCGTAGATGTCGGGGATGCCGTCCTCGTCCTCGTCGCGCTCCTCGTCGGAGACGAGCGCCTGGTACTTCCGGACCCGCAGCTTCAGCAGGACGGAGGCGAGGACGGCCGCGATGAGCGAGCCGGTCAGGACGGCGGCCTTCACCTCGTCGGTCAGGACGGCGTCCCCGGCGAAGGCGAGTTCGCCGATGAGGAGGGAGACGGTGAAGCCGATCCCGGCGAGGGTGGCGACGGCGAACACGTCCGGCCAGCTCAGGTCCGGGTTGAGCTCCGCCCGAGTGAAGCGGGCGGCGAGCCAGGTGCCGCCGAAGATGCCGATCGCCTTGCCGACGACGAGACCGAGGACCACGCCGAGGGTGACCGGCTGGGTGAAGACGTCGTGGAGCGCGCCGCCGGAGACGCTCACACCGGCGGAGAAGAGCGCGAAGAGGGGCACGGCGAGACCGGCCGAGAGCGGCCGGACCAGGTGCTCGATGTGCTCGCCGGGGGAGTGCTCCTCGCCCTCCCTGGTGGTGCAGCGGAGCATCAGGCCCATGGCGACGCCGGCGATGGTGGCGTGGACGCCGCTGTTGTACATCAGGCCCCAGATGACCAGGGCCAGCGGCACGTACACGTACCAGCCGCGGACTTCCTTGCGGAGCAGCAGCCAGAAGACGACGAGTCCGGCGACGGCGCCGCCCAGCGCGGCGAAGTTCAGGTCGCTGGTGAAGAAGATCGCGATGATCAGGATCGCGAACAGGTCGTCGACGACGGCGAGGGTGAGCAGGAAGGCGCGCAGCGCGGACGGCAGCGAGGTGCCGATGACGGCGAGGACGGCGAGCGCGAAGGCGATGTCGGTCGCGGTGGGCACGGCCCAGCCGTCCATGGAGCCGCCGCCGACGGCGTTGACCAGGGCGTAGACGAGGGCGGGGGCCGCCATGCCGCAGAGCGCGGCGACGACGGGGAGCATGGCGGCCTTGGGGTCGCGCAGCTCGCCCGCGACCAGCTCGCGCTTGAGCTCGATGCCGGCGACGAAGAAGAAGACCGCGAGGAGGCCGTCCGCGGCCCAGTGCTGGACCGACAGGTCGAGGCCGAGGGCGGCGGGGCCTATGTGGAAGTCCCGTACGGCCTCGTAGCTGTCGCTGAGCGGGCTGTTCGCCCAGACGAGGGCGGCGACGGCGGCGAGGAGCAGCAGGACGCCGCCGACGGTCTCGGTGCGCAGCGCGTCGGCGAGGTAGCGGCGCTCGGGGAGGGAGAGCCGTCCGAGGAACTTGCGGTCGCTGGGGGCGGACACTGGGGGGACCTCCGGTCGGTGGGCAGGGCAGAGCACATGCCGACCAGACTTCCCGGCGCACCTAGGTCTTTCTGTCGCGTTCCTGACGCGATCCTTACTTTACCTAACGAGCTCGGGGTGTGTCCGGCGGGATTCACTTTAGGTGGGTAAGAGGCGTTTTGCCCTGCCCGTGGAAGCGCCCGTGCACACGGAAGCGCCCGCCCCGAGCGGTGGCTCGGGGCGGGCGCTTCCGTGTGCGGGAGGGGCTCAGTCCTCGCTGGGGGCGGCCGGCAGCTGGTTCTGGATGAGCGACATGACCGAGGAGTCGGTCAGGGTGGTGACGTCGCCCAGCTCGCGGTTCTCCGCGACGTCGCGCAGCAGACGGCGCATGATCTTGCCCGAGCGGGTCTTCGGCAGCTCCGCCACCGGCAGGATCCGCTTCGGCTTGGCGATCGGGCCGAGGGTCGCGCCGACGTGGTTGCGCAGCTCGGCGACCAGACCCTCGTCCTCGCTCGCCGTGCCCCGCAGGATGACGAAGGCGACGATCGCCTGACCGGTGGTCTCGTCGGCGGCGCCGACGACGGCCGCCTCGGCGACGGACGGGTGCGAGACGAGGGCCGACTCGACCTCGGTGGTCGAGATGTTGTGACCCGAGACGAGCATGACGTCGTCGACCCGGCCCAGCAGCCAGATGTCGCCGTCCTCGTCCTTCTTGGCGCCGTCACCGGCGAAGTACTTGCCCTCGAAGCGGGACCAGTACGTGTCGATGTAGCGCTGGTCGTCGCCCCAGATGGTGCGGAGCATCGACGGCCACGGCTCGGTGAGGACCAGGTAACCGCCGCCGCCGTTCGGGACCTCGTTCGCCTCGTCGTCCACGACGGTGGCGGAGATGCCCGGCAGCGGGCGCTGCGCGGAGCCCGGCTTGGTCTCGGTGACGCCCGGCAGCGGCGAGATCATCATCGCGCCGGTCTCGGTCTGCCACCAGGTGTCCACGATCGGGGTCTTGTTCGCGCCGATGTGCTCGCGGTACCAGACCCAGGCCTCGGGGTTGATCGGCTCGCCGACCGAGCCCAGCACGCGGAGGCTGGAGAGGTCGAACTTCGCGGGGATGTCGTCTCCCCACTTCATGAACGTGCGGATCGCGGTGGGCGCCGTGTAGAGGATCGTGACGCCGTACTTCTGCACGATCTCCCAGAACCGGCCCTGGTGCGGGGTGTCCGGGGTGCCCTCGTACATGACCTGCGTCGCGCCGTTGGCCAGCGGGCCGTAGACGATGTACGAGTGTCCGGTGACCCAGCCGATGTCGGCGGTGCACCAGTAGACGTCGCTCTCCGGCTTGAGGTCGAAGACGGCGTGGTGGGTGTAGGCGGCCTGGGTGAGGTAGCCGCCGGAGGTGTGCAGGATGCCCTTCGGCTTCCCCGTGGTGCCCGAGGTGTACAGGATGAAGAGCGGGTGCTCCGCCGGGAACGCCTCCGGGGTGTGCTCGGTGGACTGGCGGGCGACGATGTCGTCCCACCAGACGTCCCGGCCCTCGGTGAAGGCGGTGTCCTGGCCCGTACGGCGGACCACGAGGACGTGCTCGACCTGCGGGCACTTGGCGACGGCCTCGTCGATGGCCGGCTTGAGGGCGCTCGGCTTGCCGCGGCGGTAGCCGCCGTCGGCGGTGACGACCAGCTTGGCGTCGGCGTCCTGGATGCGGGAGGCCACGGCGTCGGCCGAGAAGCCGCCGAAGACCACCGAGTGGGCGGCGCCGACACGGGCGCAGGCCAGCATCGTGATGGCCGCCTCGGGGATCATCGGCAGGTAGACGGCGACCCGGTCGCCCTTGCGGACGCCCAGCTCGGTCAGGGCGTTGGCGGCCTTCGAGACCTCGTCCTTGAGCTCGGCGTAGGTGAGGGCGCGGCTGTCGCCGGGCTCGCCCTCGAAGTGGATGGCGACCCGGTCGCCGTGGCCGGCCTCGACGTGCCGGTCGACGCAGTTGTACGCCACGTTCAGCTCACCGTCGGCGAACCACTTGGCGAACGGCGGGTTCGACCAGTCGAGGGTCTCGGTCGGCTCGGTGGCCCAGCTGAGACGCCTGGCCTGCTCGGCCCAGAAACCCAGCCTGTCCGCCTTGGCCTGCTCGTACGCCTCCGCCGTCACATTGGCGTCCGCGGCCAGCTCGGTGGGCGGCGCGAACCGCCGCTCTTCCTTGAGCAGGTTGGCCAAGGATTCGTTGCTCACGACATCTCCCTTTCCCAGGGCGTCCTCTGTGCGTATGTGTCCCGCGTCATAGCTCATCAGTCAGACGGCCGGGTGACAAGAGCCTCCAGGGAATTGGTTTAGACCTGTGAGCGGCTTGACGCGAAGTGGCCCCTTCTTCCCGAGCGGTGGGAGAAGGGGCCACACAGTCTCACGGCCGGAGCGGCCGGAAGGTTCAGGACGCGCGTGCCGTTTCGAGCTGGTCCGTCGGCACGACCTGGGTGAAGACGTCGTCGTAGCTGTGCACCTCGTCCGTCCCGGAGAGCAGGTACGCCTGCGCCTCGCCCACGTGGAAGTACACGCCGTGCAGCGTGAGCGTGCCCTCGGCCAGTCGGCGCGCGACCGACTCGTACGCCCTCAGGTGCTCCAGTTGCTGGACCACATTGGTCAGGCAGAGCTGCTCGACCGCGTCGGCCGGCAGGCGCCCGGAGATCCGGGCCCAGGCATGGCGTCGACTCGCCATCCGCTCCAGGCTGGGTCTGCCGTGGCGCAGCCAGCGGCGGAGCGGGGTCGGCGGGTCGTCCGGGCTGCCGCTCAGCAGGGCCTGCATCGCACCGCAGCCGGAGTGGCCGCAGACGGTGATCGACGAGACCCGCAGCACCTCCACCGCGTACTCGATCGCCGCCGCCACCGAGTCGTCCCCGCTCTCCTCGCCGGGGAGCGGGACGAGGTTGCCCACGTTGCGCACGGTGAAGAGGTCGCCGGGGCCGCTGGAGGTGATCATGCTGGTGACGAGCCGGGAGTCGGCGCAGGTCAGGAAGAGCTGCGAGGGCCGCTGCCCCTCCCGGGCGAGCCGCGCGAGCTCCTCCCGCACCAGTGGGGCGGTGTTCCGCTGGAACTTCCCGATGCCGCTCGCCAGGTGAAGCCCCGTCGTCGGTCTGCTCGTCTCCGGTCCGCTCGCCTCCGCTCCGGTCGTCTCCGGCCCGGTCGTCGCCGGCCCGTTCTCCGAGGGCTGCGCCTCCCCGCACTGGTGGTTGTGCCAGGGCGTCCAGGGTCGGCAGCAGGGGTGCGCGGCGGAGGCGGTGACGGGGGCGGGCTCGGCGATCCGGACACCGGTGGGGCCGGTCGTCTCGACCGTCCCGCCGTGGGCGAGGTGCCCGGTGGTCCAGTCGCTCAGCGCCTCGTAGGCGGCGTGGTCCATGAAGGACCCGTCGAGCTCGACCACCACGTCGGAGCCCTGCGGCAGCTGGTGCAGGGCCCGGCTGAGCCGGGGCACGGCGAGGAAGGTCAGCTGGCCACGGACGCGCAGCAGTTGGCGCCCGTCCCGCTCCTCGCGGGTGATCCGGGTGCGGGCCAGCCGGTGCAGGGCGACCGCGATGGCCACGGCGATGCCGAGGGCGACGCCCTCCAGGATGCCGACGAGGACGACACCGGCCAGCGTCACCGCGTAGACGACGACCTCGCGGTGGCGCGTCACCGTACGGATGTGGGTGATGCTCACCATCTGGATGCCGACCACCATGACGAGCGCGGCGAGCGCGGCCAGCGGGATCAGGTCGAGCACCGGCACGAGCAGCAGGGCCGCGAGCACGATCCACAGGCCGTGCAGCATGGTCGAGGCGCGGCTCACCGCGCCCGCCGAGACGTTGGCGACGCTGCGGACCGCGACCCCGGCGACCGGGAGGCCGCCGAGCGCCCCGGAGACCACGTTGGCCGCGCCCTGTCCGGCGAGCTCGCGGTCGAGGCGGGAGCGGGGGACGCCCTTGCCGTGGTCCGCCCGGGTGGCGACCAGCTTGTCGACCGCCACGGCCGACAGCAGTGACTGCACGCTGGTGACGAGGGTGATCGTGAGCACGCCCGCCGCGATGCCGAGGACCGGGCCCTCGGGCAGGCCGGGCAGCGCGTGACTGCTCCAGGACGGCAGGTCCACGCGGGGCACGGCGAGTCCGGCGAAGGCGGCCACGGCCGTCGCCCCGGCCACCGCGACGAGCGCGGCCGGAACCTTCCGTACGAGCCGTCCCGCGCGGCCCGGCAACCGGGGCCAGCACAGCAGCACGGCCACGGTGAGGGCGCTGATGGTCAGCGTGGCCGGGTGCGCGCGCGCCAACTGGGCGGGCAGACCGAGGGCGTTGTCGACGGCGGAGCTCTGCGGGGTGCCGCCGAGCACGATGTGGAGCTGGGCGAGGGCGATGGTGACGCCGATGCCGGCCAGCATGCCGTGCACGATCGCGGGCGAGACGGCGAGTGCCGAGCGGGCCACGCGCAGGGCCGACAGGGCGAGTTGGGTGAGGCCGGCGAGGACGGTGATGGCGCAGGTGGTGCGCCAGCCGTACCGCTGGATGAGCTCGGCGGTCACGACGGTGAGTCCGGCGGCGGGGCCGCTCACCTGGAGCGGGGAGCCGCCGAACCGGCCGGCGACGAGGCCGCCGACGGCGGCGGCGACCAGGCCGGACTGGAGCGGGGCTCCGGTGGCGAGCGCGATGCCGAGGGAGAGCGGCAGCGCGATCAGGAAGACGGCGACGGACGCGGAGAGGTCGGCGCCGGCGAGGGGGAAGCGGAAGCGGCGCGGCCCCTCCGGCGGGCTGTGGGGCCGCTGGATCCGGGGTCGGCTGGTCGTGCGGGCAGGGGCGTAGAGGGTCATTCCCGTCTCCTCCGGGGCAGCGCGGTCGCGGCTCGTGCGGGGTGCAGCGGCGGGATTCCCGGCGAGGCCCCCAGAACAGGGGATCAACGCTCGGTAAATGGATCGTAATGGAGAGTAAAGACTGCGGCATTATTTTCAGGGCAAACAGGGCAATAATTCACCGGTTCCGGTGACAGAGCGTGCGTAAACCGGCTTGTCGTTGACGCCCTCCGGTCCTCGTGGTGCGACGTTGGCGCCGCTTGTAGGGAAATCCGAGGATCTGAGGAAAGGTGCGCGGATGTCAGCCGCCCGCAGAACGACCACTGTCCGGAGGAAGGCGCTCACCGTCGGCGCCCTGACCCTCACCCTCGCCGCCGGCCTCGCAGGCTGCTCGGACTCCGGCGGCACCACCACGAAGGGCGCACCGGGCGGTGCGGCCGCGGGCGCCAGGAAGGGCCCGGCCGCGGCCCCGCAGAGCGCACCCCGGCTGATCGGCGACGGTTCGACCGCCTTCACCGGCGCCCAGCCCCACCAGCCCGTCTGGCACAGGCTCAAGCCCGGCGAGACCCCGCCGCAGTTCGTGGTCTTCTCGTGGGACGGCGCGGGCGAGGACAGCCAGAAGCTGTTCTCCCACTTCCGCGCGGTCGGCAGGAAGTACGACGCCAAGATGACGTACTTCCTCAGCGGCGTGTACCTCCTGCCGGAGGAGAAGAAGGAGCTCTACGACCCGCCGCAGCACAGCGCCGGCCGCTCCGACATCGGCTTCAACGACGTCGAGGGCATCCGCGCCACCGTCCGCGAACTGCGCGGCGCGTGGCAGGAGGGCAACGAGATCGGCACCCACTTCAACGGCCACTTCTGCGGCCCCGACGGCGGCGTCGGGAACTGGTCCGTCGAGGAGTGGAAGAGCGAGATCAACCAGGCCAAGTCCTTCGTCAAGAACTGGCGGACGAACGCCGGCCTGCGCGCCGAGCAGCCACTGCCCTTCGACTACGACAAGGAACTCGTCGGCGCCCGCACCCCCTGCCTGGAGGGCCGGAAGAACTTCGTCGAGGCCGCGTCGCAGATGGGCTTCCGCTATGACACCAGCGGCGTCAACGACCAGATCTGGCCCAAGAAGGACCAGGGCCTGTGGGACCTGTCGATGCAGCTCGTGCCCGTCCCGGGCCGCGCCTTCCAGACGCTCTCCATGGACTACAACTTCCTGGTGAACCAGTCCCCGGGCACGACCCAGGGCGACCCGTCGCAGCGCGAGTACTGGGGCGACCAGATGCGGGACGGCCTGGTGCAGGCCTTCGACCGCTCCTACAAGGGCAACCGTGCGCCGCTCATCATCGGCAACCACTTCGAGTCCTGGAACGGCGGCGTCTACATGCGGGCCGTCGAGGAGACCATCGCCACCGTCTGCGTGCAGAAGGACGTCAAGTGCGTCTCCTTCCGCCAGCTCGCCGACTGGCTCGACGCCCAGGACCCCGAAGTCATCGCCAAGATGCGCACGTTGAAGGTCGGCGAGGCCCCGCAGGGCGGCTGGCAGGCCTTCCTGTCGGCCCGGCCGCCCGCCGCCCCGGCGGGCGGGCGGCACTGAGCCTTCTCTCCCGTACGAACCCGGGGTCGACCCGCGTCGCCAGGCCGACCCCGGTTCCTCCCGCCCCGGTTCCTCTCGCCCCGCCCCGCCCCTCCGCCCCGCCCGGTGCCCTCAGCCGAACTGCGGCACGGCGAGCGCCTCGTCCAGGACGAACCCGGGGTCGACCTGCGCCGCCAGATCGGCCCCGGTCTTGGCGTTGCCCCAGCTCTCCGCGTTGCGCAGGTGGAAGTGGACCATCTGGCGCGTGTAGCGCTCCCAGTCGCGGTGGGCGTACGAGTCGTCCGCCGCGTCCTGGAGGGCCTGGAGCGCCATGCGGTTCTCCGCCTCCAGAAGCTCGAAGCGCGGCGGACGGCCCTTCTCCATCGCGCGGACCCAGTCCGAGTGCCCCACCGTCACGAGCAGGTCCTCGCCCACCTCCTCGCGCAGGAAGTCGAGGTCGTCCTGCCCCTGCACCTTGTTGCCGACGACCTTCAGCGCCACGCCGAAGTCCCGCGCGTACTCCTTGTACTGGCGGTAGACCGAGACGCCCTTGCGGGTCGGCTCGGCGACCAGGAAGGTCATGTCGAAGCGGGTGAAGAGACCGGAGGCGAACGAGTCCGAACCCGCCGTCATGTCGACGACCACGTACTCGTCGGCCCCGTCGACCAGGTGGTTGAGGCAGAGCTCCACCGCGCCGACCTTCGAGTGGTAGCAGGAGACCCCGAGGTCCGACTCCGTGAAGGGGCCGGTCGCCATCAGCCGGATCTCGCCGTCGTCGAGCCGGACCGTACGCGCGCACGCCTCGTACACCGGGTTGTCCTCGCGGACCCTCAGCAGCCGCGAACCCTCCCCGGGCGGCGTCGTCTTGATCATCGTGTCGGCGGAGGCGATCCGCGGATTGCTGCCCCGCAGGTACTCCTTGATGAGCGGCAGGTGCGCACCCATCGCGGGCAGCGCGGCGGCCTCCGCCTCGGGCAGGCCGAGCGCGGCGCCCAGGTGCTGGTTGATGTCGGCGTCGACGGCGACGACCGGTGCTTCGTTGGCGGCGAGGTGGCGGATGAAGAGCGAGGACAGCGTGGTCTTGCCGCTGCCGCCCTTCCCCACGAAAGCGATCTTCATGTTCACCTAGCGTAGTGGCACGCTAGCTCCTCGTGGTCAAGGTGCGTGAAGAAGACCACTCCATCGTGGGGCGGGCCCCTGAGGCGCGTAGCCTCCCTACTTATGAGTACGCACGCCTCTGACCCCTTGGCCGCGCTCGGCTCCCTGCCGGGCGTCGCCGAAGCGGTGGACTCCGTACGCAAGGCCGTCGACCGGGTCTACGGCCACCGCGTGATGCGCCGCCGCAGCAACGAGATCTCCTCCGAGGCGGCCCTGCGCGGCGCGCGCGGCTCGGCCGCCCTGTCCGGGGCCGACTGGGCCCTGGAAGAGGTCCGCCGGCGCACCGACTTCAGCGCCGACGCCGAGGCCCGCACGGTCGGCGCCGCCCTGCGCCTCGGCGCCGAGGCCGGGCAGCTGCTCTCCATCTGGCGCCAGTCGCCGCTGCGCGTGCTCGCCCGGCTCCACCTGGTCGCGGCCGGGGACGCGGGCGTCCCGGGAGGCACGGGCCCCGGCGACTCCGTGGGCCGCCCCCGGCTGGACGGTGAGACGGTCGACGAACCGCTGGTCGACGCCCCGCTGCCGACGCCCGCAGAGGTCGCGGGACGGCTCGACGGGCTCGCCGAGCTGATCGTCGCCGGCAGCGAGGCCCCGGCGCTCGTGACGGCTGCTGTGGTCCACGGCGAGCTGCTCGCGCTGCGCCCGTTCACCTCGTACAACGGTCTGGTCGCACGGGCGGCGGAGCGGATCACGCTGGTCGGCAGCGGTCTCGACCCCAAGGCGATCTGCCCGGCCGAGGTCGGCCACGCGGAGCAGGGCCGGGCCGCGTACCTCGCCGCGTTCGAGGGGTACCTCTCGGGCACCCCGGACGGCGTGGGTGCCTGGATCGCGCACTGCGGCCGCTCGGTCGAGCTGGGAGTCCGTGAGTCGACGGCCGTCTGCGAAGCCCTCCAGCGCGGCGCCGCCTGAGAAGCCGGGCCCTTCGGGGGATCGGGGCTTTGGGGCCTCGGGCCCTTGGGTTGGGGCCTCGGACCTCGGGCTTTGGGGAAGGGCCTGAGCCGGGAGGGGTCTGGGCCGGGCCGAGGCCGGGGATACGGGCCGGGCCGGGGCCGGGGATACGGCCCGGGTTCGAAATGGGTTGCGGCGGCACCAATCCTGGTACCGCCGCTGGCACGTCCACCCAGTTACCAAGCGTCCTCGATATGTGCCCATCAGGCCGGGAACTTTGCCCGTGGCCTGGTGCGGCTGGCCCGTAATCGACGGGTCGACGTCGCGTGGGTGCCCGGTTTCAGTGCTTAGGTCCGTGGGGCCTTCATGCTCAACAGGTGATCCTCTCGGATGTCCTCGGTCTCGCGGGCCTGATTCCTTTCTACTCCTGTCCGGGTGGAAGCGAAAGTGGTGGATCCGCTTCTCGGCCAATCGTTCAAATCCGGGCAAATTCCCCGGCGAGCCGCTGGGTGAGGGCGGACTGCCGGCGCCGGGCCGCGTACCAGACGAGTCCGGCCCCGACGGCTGCCGCTCCCACCGCCGCCGCGGCGACCAGCGTGGGGCGGGGCGGCATCCGGAACTCCGGCAGTCGCTGCTTGAGACGCACCGGCTTTTCGAAGGCGAGCACGGGCCATTCCCGCGCCACGGCCTCACGGCGCAGCGTCCGGTCGGGATTGACCGCGTACGGATGGCCGACGGCTTCCAGCATGGGGATGTCGGTCGCCGAATCGCTGTACGCGTAGCAGCGCGAGAGGTCGTAGCCCTCCGACTCCGCGAGCTCCCGGACAGCCTCCGCCTTCGTCGGCCCGTAGGCGTAGTACTCCACTTCCCCGGTGAAGCACCCGTCCTCGCCGACCACCATCCGGGTGGCGACGACCCGGTCGGCGCCGAGCATCTCGCCGATCGGCTCGACGACCTCGGCACCGGAGGTCGAGACGATCACGACGTCGCGGCCGGCGGCGTGGTGTTCCTCGATGAGGGACGCCGCTTCGTCGTAGATGATCGGGTCGATCAGATCGTGGAGGGTCTCGGCGACGAGCTCCTTCACCTGGGCGACGTTCCAGCCTTTGCAGAGCGCGGAAAGATATTCACGCATCCGCTCCATCTGGTCGTGATCGGCTCCGCCCACCAGGAAGACGAACTGGATGTAGGCCGTCCGCAGGGCGGCGCGGCGGCTGATCAGTCCGCCCCGGTAGAAGGACTTGCTGAAGGTCAGCGTCGATGACTTCGCAATGACCGTCTTGTCCAGGTCAAAGAAGGCGGCTGTGCGCGGCAAGGAGTGGTTTTCCACGAGCCCGAGCATAGGTGCCCGCCATTCGGCGTACGCTGGGGCGCGTGGGTTTGCCTGAGAAGGCTCTCGGGTACACCATGGAAGTCACGGATCGTTCGCGACCGTGCTAACCCGGTCCGGCTCCTCCCCCCCCGAGTCGGCCGGAGAGACGACCCCCGCTCTCCCCCCCGGCGGGGGTCGTCGCATGTCCGGAGCCGTTTTGGCTCTGCGTGCCATCGGCTGCTCCCTTCCTTACGCGTATCGGTCATGAGCTGATCGAGGCCCCGCCCGCCCCTCGATTCATCACTCACAGTAATCGGTGGGCTGCGTTCCGGACAGTCCCCGGAGGGGTGGTGGAGTTATTCACAGCCCCCCGCTTATCCACAGTTTTTCGGCAAGATCGGCACGATTTCCGGGACGGCCCCACGGTGATTCCTGTCGCGAAGTTCGCGGACGGCAGGAATCACGAGAGGGGTGTGCGCCATGGAGACTTCCAGGACTTCCGGGACGGGGGGTACGACCCGCGGTCCGGCGGCGTGGGCACGGGGCCTGAGGGGACCGGAGCCGCGGGAGACCGGGGCGCGGGGAGCGGGCTCGCCGGCGGGGGACGGACCGCGCCGGGCCGGGCCGCTGATCGTCACCGAGGACCTCGGGCTGCTCGACGACCTCCTGCGGCTGTGCGCCGCGGCCGGGGTCGAGCCCGAGGTCCACCACCGGGTGCCGGAGCGGCGGGCGAGCTGGACCGATCCACCGCTCGTCCTGGTCGGCGACGACGCCGCGGCCCGCTGTCGGGGAGCGGTGCGCCGGCCGGGGACCCTCCTCGTCGGCCGTGACCGGGACGATCCGGAGCTGTGGCGGCTGGCGGTCGAGATCGGCGCGGAGAGCGTGCTGAACCTCCCGGGCGCCGAGAGCGTCCTCGTCGACCGCCTGGCCGACGCGGCCGAGGGCGCGGACCGGCCGGCACTGACGGTCGGCGTCGTCGGCGGCCGGGGCGGCGCGGGAGCCTCCACCCTGGCGTGCGGTCTCGCGCTGGCCGCCGCGAGGGCCGGGCACCGCACGCTGCTCGTCGACGGCGACCCGCTGGGAGGAGGGCTCGACGTGTTGCTCGGCGGTGAGCGCGAGGAGGGCAGACGATGGCCCGACTTCGCCGCCTCCAAGGGCCGACTGGCCGGCGGAGCCCTGGAGGAGTCCCTGCCGTCGGTGCGCGGGGTCCGGGTGCTCAGCTGGGGCCGGGAGCCGGCCGCGCCGGTGCCGCCCGAGGCCGTGCGGTCCGTGCTCGCCGCCGCGCGCCGCCGGGGCGGGGCCGTCGTGGTCGACCTGCCGCGCGGGACCGATTCTTCGGTCACCGAGGCCCTGGCCCAGCTCGACCTCGGACTGCTCGTCGTCCCCGGGGAGTTGAGGGCCCTCGCGGCCGCCCACCGGATGGTCTCGACGATCGGCCCGGCCGTGCGCGACCTGCGCGCCGTGGTCCGCGGGCCGTACGCGTCGGGGCTCGACGAGCGATGGGTCGCCGACGCGCTGCGGCTGGCCCTCGCCGGTGAACTCCCTTACGACCCGGGGATCGTGGCCGACCAGGACGCGGGGGTGCCGCCGGGAGCCGAGCCCCGGGGTCCCCTCGGCCGGTTCTGCACCGCCTTCTGGGAGCGCGCCGGCGGTGCGGCATGACCGGGGCAGGGGGCGCGTCCCGGGCCGAGGGCGGCGGGGCGGGGCTCCTCGACGCCGTGCGGCAGCGGCTCGCGGCGAGCGGGGCCGAGCCCACCCCGGCGCGCGTGGCGGCGGCGCTGCGGGCCCAGGGCAGGCTGCTCGGCGACGCGGAAGTGCTCGGCGCGGCCGAGGAGCTGAGGTGCGAGCTGATCGGCACCGGTCCGCTGGAGCCGCTGCTCGCCGATCCGGCGGTCACCGACGTCCTGGTCTCCGCACCCGACCGGGTGTGGGTGGACAGGGGCACCGGTCTGGAACGGGCCCCGGTGTCCTTCCCCGACGCCGCCGCCGTCCGCCGGCTCGCGCAGCGGCTCGCCGCGGTGGCCGGGCGCAGGCTCGACGATGCCCGGCCCTGGGTCGACGCCCGGCTCCCCGACGGCACCCGGATGCATGCGGTACTGCCGCCGGTCGCGGTCGGCTCGACCTGCCTGTCACTGCGGGTGGTCCGCCCGCGCGCCTTCTCCCTGGAGGAACTGGTCGCGGCGGGCACCGTCCCGCCGGACGGCGCCCCGATCCTCCGGGCCCTGATCGACGCCCGCGTGTCGTACCTCGTCAGCGGCGGCACCGGGACGGGCAAGACCACGCTCCTCGCCTCGCTCCTCGGGCTCGTGGGGGAGCGGGAGCGGATCGTGATCGCCGAGGACTCGGCGGAACTGCGGCCGGACCACCCGCACGTGGTGCGCCTGGAGGCGCGCCCGGCGAACCAGGAGGGCGCCGGGCTCGTCACCTTGCGGGACCTGGTCCGCCAGGCGCTCCGGATGCGCCCCGACCGGCTGGTGGTCGGCGAGGTCAGAGGCGGCGAGGCGGTGGACCTGCTGGCCGCTCTCAACACGGGCCACGAAGGCGGTTGCGGAACCGTCCATGCCAATACGGCGGCGGACGTGCCCGCGCGGCTCGAAGCCCTGGGAACGGCGGCCGGACTCGACCGGGCCGCCCTGCACAGCCAGCTGGGCGCGGGCCTGTCGATCGTGCTGCACGTCGTACGGAACCGGGACGGGCGGCGGCGGATCGCCGAGGCACACGTCCTGGAGCGGGACCGGGACGGCCTGGTCCGGACGGTGCCCGCGTTGCGGTGGGGCGCGGCCGGGTTCGAGCGGGAGCGGGGCTGGGAGCGGCTGAGGGCATTGATCGGAGGGGGAGCGCGGTGACAGTGGAACTGGTCCAGGTGAGGGGCGTGGCACACGGGGCGGCGACGCTCTGCGCGGTGCTCGCCCTGTGGTGGGCGGCCGAGCGGCGGCGCGGTGCGGGGCGGGCGCGGGCGGTGCTCGCCGGTGGAGCGCCCGGCGGGCGAGGCGGCGATGAGTGGCCGGCGGCGGTCGCGCGGTGGTGGGCCGTGCTGAAGGAGCGGCGCGCATGGCTGTGCCTGCCGGTGGCGGGGGTTCTCGCCCTCCTCGGCGAGTCACCGCTGCCGCTGGTGGCGGGGGCGCTCGCGGTGCCCCTCGTGGGGCGGCGACTGAGGGCCGCCGGGCGCCGAAAGGAACGGGAAGCGCGGGCCGAGCGGGTGGTGGCCCTGTGCGGGGCGGTCGTCGGGGAGCTGAGGGCCGGCTGGCAGCCCGCGCAGGCGCTGTCCTTCGCGGCCCGCGAGACGGGCGCGCTCGGCGCCGCGGAGGCACCGGTCCTCGCAGCGGCCCGGTTCGGCGGGGACGTGCCCGAGGCACTGCGGCGGGCGGCCCGGCAGGACGGCGCCGACGGGCTCGCGGGCATGGCGGCCTGCTGGCAGGTGGCCGTGGACGGAGGCGCGGGCCTGGCTGCCGGACTCGACCGGCTGGAGGCCGCCCTGCGGGACCACCGCGAGCAGCGCGACCGCCTACGGGCCGAACTGGCCGGCGCCTGGGCCACGGTGACCGTCCTCGCACTGCTCCCGGCGGCCGGACTCGCCCTCGGCGCCGCCCTGGGCGCCGACCCGCTGCGGGTGCTGCTGCACACGCCGGCCGGCCTGGGCTGCCTGGCCGTGGGCGGGGCGCTGGAAGCGGCCGGACTGTGGTGGGCCGCGCGGATCGTACGAGGAGGGGAACGGGCATGACACCGGACGTCGTTCGGGTGGTGGGCCTCCTGGCCCTGGCGGTGGTCGTGTGCGCGCAGGGCGCCCTGGAGGTGCTGCGCGGGCTGCGGGCGCGCCGGACACGACGGCGAGCGGGAGGCCTTCTCCCGAGCCCGGAACCACGCCTCCGGAAGGCCCGAGGCGCGCTGCCGCCGTGGATGGGGCTCTGGTTGCCGCCTCTCGCGGGAGTCGGCATCGGCTGGGTGCTGTTCGGCGGGATCGGCGGCTTGTGCGCCGGGGCCCTGACAGCCGCAGGGATGAGATGGCGGGCTACGAGGAAGGCCGTGCCGTCCACCGGCGACGAGGAGGCGGCGCACCATCTTCCGCTCGCCGCAGATCTGTTGGCGGCCTGCGCCGCCTCCGGAGCCGGGCCCGGAGCGGCGGCTGAGGCGGTGGGCCGGTCGCTCGGCGGACCGCTCGGCGAACGCCTGGCCCGCACGGCCGCGGAACTGCGGCTCGGCGGCGAACCGGCCGAGGTGTGGGGGAGGTTCGGTGCGATACCGGGCGCCGAAGGACTGGCCCGCTGCATGGAGCGGGCCGGTTCCTCGGGAGCGCCGGCGGCGGAGGCCGTCGCCAGGCACGCGACCGCCCTCCGCGCCACCCGCGCCCGCGCCGCGGCGGCCCGGGCACGCCGGGCCCAGGTCCTGATCAGCGCGCCCGTGGGGCTCTGTTTCCTTCCCGCCTTCCTGGCGGTGGGGGTGGCCCCGGTGGTGATCGGCCTCGCGGCGGGGCTGCTGGACGGATGAAGCACGACGGATGAAGCACGACGGATGAACACGACTGGCGACAAGAGCGAACACACGACAGGCCCGGCAGGGCCGGACGAGGAGGTCGGTATGGCGGTCAAGGTGTGGCTGCGCGGTTGGTGGGCGGCACGACGGGCGGCCGCGCGACGCGACGCGGGGATGACGACGTCCGAGTACGCGGTGGGGACGATCGCCGCGGCGGCGTTCGCCGCCGTGCTCTACAAGATCGTGACCAGCGGGGCGGTCTCTGGAGCCTTGGAGTCGGTGATCGGGAAGGCTCTCGATGCGCCGTTCTGACCGGGGGTTCGTGACGGTGGAGGCGGCGATGGTCCTGCCCGTCCTCGCCCTGTTCACGGTGACCCTGCTCTGGGCGCTGGCCGCGGCCGCCGCGCAGATCCGGTGCGTGGACGCGGCACGGGCGGGGGCGAGGGCGGCGGCCCGCTCGGAACCGGTGACCTCCGCCGAGGCGGCCGCCCGGGCCGCCGCGCCCGAGGGGGCCCGGGTGTCGGTGGCGAGGGAGGGCGACCTGTGGCGGGTGACGGTGGAAGCGGCGGCCCCGGGCCCCCGGGGCATGGGAGTCACCCTGAGAGCCGGCGCGGCGGCCCTCGCCGAGGACGCGGTGGCCGGGGGAGCGCCATGACGGCCCCCGAACGCCGGGCCGCCACCCCCGGCCGTATCCGCCCGGGGCACCGGGACTCCGGTCGGAGAGCCGTTCGGCCGGTGGGCTGGGGTGCCGGTCGGTGGGCGGCCTGGGCTGTGGGCCGGAGAGTGGCTCAGCGGGCCGGCGGGGGTGGGGACCGTGGGGCGGCGACCGTGTGGGCGGCGTTCGCGGCGTGCGCGTTGTGCGTGGTGTTCGGGGCGGTGCTGGTGCTGGGGCAGGCCGTGGCGGCCAGGCACCGGGCCGGTGGGGCCGCCGACCTGGCCGCCCTCGCCGCCGCCGACCGGGCCCTGTGGGGTGAGGCCGTGGCATGCGACGCGGCCTCCCGGGTGGCCGTCGCGCAGGGCGCCGAGCTGGCACGGTGCGTGGTGCGGGACGGGATCGCGGAGGTGACCGCCAGGAGCGTGCACGGGCCGTACCGGCCGGAGGTCAGGTCGCGGGCGGGTCCTCCGGGGCAGCCTCCGCCGCCGGAGACGGCTCCGGGGCAGGGCCCCGGGTCGACTCCTGAGACGGGTTCTGAGAGGGGCCCGGGGATGGCTCCGGGGCTTCCTTCAGGAGTTCCGTGAGGAGGCGGACGGCGCCGCGTTTGTGGAGCGGATCGTTGCCGTTGCCGCACTTCGGGGACTGGATGCAGGAGGGGCAGCCCGCCTCGCACTCGCAGGAGGCGATGGCCTCCCGGGTGGCCGTCAGCCAGGCGCGGGCGGTGTGGAAGGCGCGTTCGGCGAAGCCCGCGCCTCCCGGGTGCCCGTCGTACACGAAGACGGTGGGCAGCAGGGTGTCGGGGTGGAGGGGTACGGAGACGCCGCCGATGTCCCAGCGGTCGCAGGTGGCGAAGAGCGGCAGCATGCCGATGGAGGCGTGCTCGGCGGCGTGCAGGGCGCCGCCGAGGATCTCGGGGGTGATCCGGGCGGCGTCGAGCTGGTCCTCGGTGACCGTCCACCACACGGCCCGGGTGCGCAGGGTGCGGGGCGGCAGGTCGAGCTTGGTCTCGCCGAGCACCTCCCCGGTGATCAGACGGCGGCGGAGGAAGGAGACGACCTGGTTGGTGACCTCGACGGAGCCGTAGCAGAGGCGGCCGGCTCCCCAGGGGATCTCGATGTCGGTGTCGAGGACGGAGATGGAGGTGGTGTCGCGGGCGGTGGTGGAGTACGGGGGGACGGCCTCCTCGACGAGGGCCACGGAGTCCTTGAGGTCGAGCTCCCGCACCAGATAGGTGCGGCCCTGGTGGAGGTGGACGGCGCCCTCGTGGACGGCGGTGTGGGAGGCGGCCTCGTCGACCGTGCCGAGGAGGCGGCCGGTGCCGGCCTCCACGATCCGGACGGGGCTGCCGCCGCCGCCCCGGATGTCGGTGAGGTCGGCGGCCCGTTCGCGGCGGGTCCAGTACCAGCCGGTGGAGCGGCGGCGCAGCAGCCCGGCGCCTTCCAGCTGGGGCAGCAGGTCCGGTGCGGCCGGGCCGAAGAGGGCCAGGTCCGGTTCGGTCAGCGGGAGCTCCGCGGCGGCGGCGCACAGATGGGGGGCGAGGACGTAGGGGTTGTCGGGGTCCAGGACGGTCGTCTCGACCGGCTGCTCGAAGATCGCCTCCGGGTGGTGGACGAGGAAGGTGTCCAGCGGGTCGTCCCGGGCGACCAGGATCGCGAGGGCGCCCTCGCCCGAGCGGCCGGCGCGGCCCGCCTGCTGCCACAGGGAGGCCCGGGTGCCGGGGTAGCCGGCGATCAGGACGGCGTCCAGGCCGGAGACGTCCACGCCCAGTTCCAGGGCGGTCGTGGCGGCCAGCCCGAGGAGCTCGCCGGAGTGCAGGGCCCGCTCCAGGGCGCGGCGCTCCTCGGGCAGGTAGCCGCCCCGGTAGGCGGCGACGCGGCCGGCGAGCGCGCGGTCGGTCTCGGCCAGCCGTTCCTGGGCGATCACCGAGATCAGCTCGGCGCCGCGCCGGGAGCGGACGAAGGCGACCGAGCGGACGCCCTGCCGGGTCAGGTCGGTCAGCAGGTCGGCGGTCTCGGCGGTGGCGGTGCGGCGGACGGGCGCGCCGCGCTCGCCGTGCAGCTCGGTCAGCGGCGGCTCCCACAGGGCGAAGACCAGTTCGCCGCGCGGGGAGGCGTCGTCGGAGACCTCGGTGACCGGCAGGCCGGTGAGGCGGCCGGCGGCCAGGGCGGGTTCGGCGGAGGTGGCCGAGGCGAGGAGGAAGACGGGTTCGGAGCCGTACCGGGCGCAGATCCGGCGCAGACGGCGCAGCACCTGGGCGACGTGGGAGCCGAAGACGCCCCGGTAGGTGTGGCACTCGTCGATCACGACGTAGCGCAGGGAGCGCAGGAAGGAGGACCACCTGGGGTGGGAGGGGAGTATGCCCCGGTGCAGCATGTCGGGGTTGGTGAGCACGTGGTTCGCGTACTGCCGGACCCATTCGCGCTCCTCGACGGGCGTGTCGCCGTCGTAGACGGCGGGGCGGATCCGGTTGCCGAGCGGGGCGGCCAGTTCCCGTACGGCGCGCCGCTGGTCGGCGGCGAGGGCCTTGGTGGGCGCCAGGTAGAGGGCGGTGGCGCCGCGGCCGTTCGGGGCCTCCGAGCCGTCCAGGAGGGTGCTGAGGACCGGGGCGAGGTAGGCGAGCGACTTGCCCGAGGCGGTGCCCGTGGCGATCACCACGGACTCGCCGTCCAGGGCGTGCTCGGCGGCCTCCGCCTGGTGCGCCCAGGGGTGCTCGATGCCGGCCGCCTGGATCGCCGCGATCACCTCGGGGCGGATGCGGTGCGGCCAGACGGCATGGCGGCCCTCCCGGGCGGGCATGTGCTCCGTATGGGTGATGCGCGCGGACCGGCTCTCGCCCGAGGAGAGCCGGTCGAGGACCGTGCCGGGAGAGGGGCGGCTGCCCGTTTCCCCGGCCGGACGACGGGGGCGGTGATTCTTGGCCATCGGCACCGAGTGTGTCACTGCCATGACGGACAATGCTTCCAAGGCGTCGTGCATGGCTGCTGGTAAGTGATTGAATGCCATCGCGGCTGGCGTTCCGTTCCTCGGCTCCGCCCCGGAGGCCCGAGGGGACGATCGCCCGATAGCAAGGTGCTGGAGGATCCGTGGACCTGTCCCTGTCGACTCGCAATGTGTCCGGCTCTGCCGGCGACCGTACGGTCGTCGAGGTCGGTGGCGAGATTGATGTGTATACCGCGCCGAAGCTGCGCGAGCAGCTGGTCGAGTTGGTGAACGACGGCAGCTACCACCTGGTCGTCGACATGGAGGGCGTGGACTTCCTCGACTCCACCGGCCTCGGCGTGCTCGTCGGCGGCCTGAAGCGCGTGCGCGCGCACGAGGGCTCGCTGCGTCTGGTCTGCAACCAGGAGCGCATTCTCAAGATTTTCCGGATCACGGGTCTCACCAAGGTGTTCCCGATCCACACCTCGGTCGACGAGGCCGTCAACGCCGTCGACTGAGCCCAGGGGGTTCGTATGGCCACCGTTGAACTCCGCTTCAGCGCCCAGCCCGAGCACGTCCGCACGGCCCGCCTGGTGGCGGCCGCGGTCGCGCGCCGGGCGGGTGTGGACGAGGCCGTCCTCGACGAGGTGCGTCTCGCTGTCGGTGAGGCCTGTTCCCGCGCGGTCGGGCTGCACCGCAGCAACGACGTCACGACCCCCATCCGGGTCGTCCTGACCGAGGAGGAGAAGACGTTCTCCATCGAGGTCGGCGACGAGGTGCCGGGTGCGGGGGTGGCGGCGGCCGATGCCGCCGGTGTCCCCGGCGCGCGGGCCGCGGCCCCGGCCGAGGACTTCGACGACGCCGGCGGCGAGGACGAGATGGGGCTCGCGGTGATCCGCGGGCTCGTCGACGACGTCGAGGTGAGCGCCGGCGAGGACGGCGGCACCATCCGGATGAGCTGGCCGGTGACCTCGGCGGACATCCTGTCCTGAGCCCTACAAGCACGAGCCGTACCTGTATGGGCCGTATCCGTACGAGCCGTGCACGTACGAAGAGAAGAGGCCCCGCGGTGCGGGGCCTCTTCCGTTGTGTCAGGCGTCCTCGCCCACGAACGGCGCATCCCCGTATGTGCCGGTTTGTCTCCCTATGATCCGTCCATGTACCCCACATCTCTCGCCGCGGCGGTGCTCACGAGCGGGAACCGGACGATCGTGTTCGTCGTCGCGGCCGTCGCCCTCGCCGCGCTGGTCGTCGCGCGGCTCCTCGTCCGCCAGGTGCTCGCGGCCGGTGAGGGCACCGAGAGGATGAAGGAGATCGCCGCCGCCGTGCAGGAGGGTGCCAACGCCTACCTCGCCCGGCAGCTGCGGACCCTCGCCGTCTTCGCGGCCGCCGTGTTCTTCCTGCTGATGCTGCTGCCCGCCGACAACTGGTCGCAGCGTGCCGGACGTTCCCTGTTCTTCCTGGTCGGGGCCCTGTTCTCGGCGGTCACCGGCTACCTCGGCATGCGGCTCGCCGTCCGGGCCAACGTGCGGGTCGCCGCCGCGGCCAGGGAGGCCACCCCGGCACCCGGCGAACCCGAGAAGGACCTGAACGAGGTCGCACACCGGGCCATGCGGATCGCGTTCCGTACGGGCGGGGTCGTCGGCATGTGCACGGTCGGCCTCGGACTGCTCGGGGCCGCCTGCGTCGTCCTCGTCTACGCCGCCGACGCACCCAAGGTCCTGGAGGGGTTCGGCCTGGGCGCCGCGCTCATCGCCATGTTCATGCGGGTGGGCGGCGGCATCTTCACCAAGGCCGCCGACGTCGGCGCCGACCTCGTCGGCAAGGTCGAACAGGGCATCCCCGAGGACGACCCGCGCAACGCCGCCACCATCGCCGACAACGTGGGCGACAACGTCGGCGACTGCGCCGGCATGGCCGCCGACCTCTTCGAGTCGTACGCCGTGACCCTGGTCGCCGCGCTCATCCTCGGCAAGGCGGCCTTCGGAGACCACGGGCTCGCGTTCCCCCTGATGGTGCCGGCGATCGGCGTGGTCACCGCCGTGATCGGCATCCTCACGGTCGCCCCGAGGCGCGCCGACCGCGGCGGGATGAGCGCGATCAACCGCGGATTCCTGGTCTCGGCGGTGATCTCGCTGGCGCTCGTCGCCGTCGCCGCGTTCGCGTACCTGCCGTCCTCGTACGCCGAGCTCGAAGGCGTCACCGAGCCGGGCATCCACCGCCACGGCGGCGACCCGCGGGTCCTCGCCCTGGTCGCGGTCGCCCTCGGCATCGTCCTCGCCGCCCTCATCCAGCAGCTCACCGGCTACTTCACCGAGACGAGCCGGCGACCGGTCAGGGACATCGGGAAGTCCTCGCTCACCGGCCCGGCGACGGTCGTCCTCGCGGGCGTGGCACTCGGCATGGAGTCCGCCGTCTACACGGCCCTGCTGATCGGGCTCACCGTCTACGGGGCGTTCCTGCTCGGCGGCGCCTCGATCACGTTGGCGCTGTTCGCGGTGGCCCTCGCGGGGACGGGGCTGCTCACCACCGTCGGCGTGATCGTCGCCATGGACACCTTCGGTCCGGTCGCCGACAACGCCCAGGGCATCGCGGAGATGTCCGGGGACGTCACGGGGGCGGGCGCGCAGGTCCTCACCGACCTCGACGCCGTCGGCAACACCACGAAGGCCATCACCAAGGGCATCGCGATCGCCACCGCCGTCCTCGCGGCCTCCGCGCTCTTCGGCTCGTACCGGGACGCCATCGCGACCGCGATCACCGACGTCGGGGAAGCCGGGAAGGCAGGGAAGTTCAGCGAGGCGACGCTCTCCATGGACATCTCCCAGCCCAACAACCTCTTCGGGCTGATCCTCGGCGCGTCCGTCGTCTTCCTCTTCTCCGGGCTCGCGATCAACGCCGTCTCCCGGTCCGCCGGATCGGTCGTCTACGAAGTCCGGCGGCAGTTCCTCGAACACCCCGGGATCATGAACTTCACCGAGAAACCGGAGTACGGGCGGGTCGTCGACATCTGCACCAAGGACGCGCTGCGGGAACTCGCCACGCCCGGACTGCTCGCCGTGATGGCCCCGATCGCGGTCGGCTTCGCGCTCGGTGTCGGCCCGCTCGGCGCGTACCTCGCCGGGGCGATCGGAGCGGGCGCGCTGATGGCGGTCTTCCTCGCCAACTCCGGTGGCGCCTGGGACAACGCGAAGAAGCTGGTCGAGGACGGCCACCACGGCGGCAAGGGCAGCGAGGCGCACGAGGCGACCGTGATCGGGGACACGGTCGGCGACCCGTTCAAGGACACGGCGGGCCCGGCGATCAACCCGCTCCTGAAGGTGATGAACCTGGTCGCGCTGCTCATCGCCCCGGCGGTCGTGCGGTTCAGCTACGGCGTCGACGCGAGCGCCGGACTGCGGGCGGCGGTCGCGGCGGTCGCGCTCCTCGTGGTGGTCGCCGCGGTCCGGGTCTCCAAGAGGCGTTCGGTGGCCGTGTCCTGACGTGGCGTCCGTCTCATTTCCGGCTGTTTCCGGGGTGGTCGGGCCGATCATCGCTTGGTTCAAAAGGTGGCAATGTAGGAGGAACCTGTCGTACGAAAGGTGGAAGTAGCCCGTTCGGCGTGTATGTTCCGGGGCCGAGAGCCTTGGAAGGGACCGATCCGTTGAACAAGAAGCTTGCGGCCGCACTGTCCGGCGGCGCGGTACTGGTGCTCGCGCTGTCGGGATGCAGCTCCGACGAGGGCGACAAGGTGGGTGACTGGGCGAAGACCTTCTGCGACCAGGCCAAGCCCCAGATCCAGAAGCGGGCCGACGCCCACCAGATCATCATCTCGACCGCCGCCGACAGCAAGCCGGCCGAGATCCAGGCCGCCGACTCCAAGGCGTTCCAGGACATCGCGAACGCCGACCGCGCCCTCGCGAAGGCCGTCGAGGCCGCCGGCGCCCCGCCCGTCGAGAACGGCGAGAAGGTCAAGCAGGACGCGATCAAGGAGCTCAACGCCACCGCGGTGGCCTACGAGGGGCTCAAGAAGCAGGTCGACGCGCTGGACCCGACGAACCAGCAGAAGTTCGCGGACGGCCTCCAGGGCGTCGCCGACGGCCTGACCAAGATCGAGAAGATGGACCAGAACGCCCTGTCCAAGCTGGAGGACGGCGAGCTGGGCCAGGCGATGGCCAAGCAGCCCGGCTGCCAGAAGCCCACGGCCTCGGTCCCGCCGAAGGCGACCGCCTCCCCGAACGCCGGCTCCGACACCGGCTCCGGCTCCTCGGCCCCGAGCACGAAGCCGTCCGCCAAGCCGTCCGCCGAGCCGGCCAAGAAGTCCGAGTCCCCCAAGACCGGGGAGTAGGACCCGGCCGACCGGCCCGTCGACGGCGGCGACCAGCCCCGGCGACGGGCGGGGCGCGGCCCGGTGACGGGCGGGGCGCGGCCCGGTGACGGGCGGGGCGCGGCCCGGTGACGGGCGGAGAACGGCCCTGGTGACGATGGTGAGCGGCCTCGGTGACGGCGGCGCGCGGCCCGGTGGCGGCGGTGATCGGGCGCCCGTCGCCGGGTCGCCCGCCCGGATGTCGGTGGTGGCCGTCACAATGGAGCGGTGAGTACGACCAGCCTGTCTTCCCGCCTCCCGGTGCCCGCGCACGCCGCCCGTCTGCGCGAGGCACTGCTCGCCGCCGACTTCACCGCCGACGGCCTGCTCGACCTGCTCGGCGCCCCGGCCTACGCGGCGCTCGCCCGCAGCGAGACCGTGCCCGCCCTGCGCGCCACCCGCGGCGACTCCCCGCTGGAGACCCTCGTCCGGCTCTTCCTGCTCCAGGAGCCCGTCGCGGCCGACCGCGCCGCCGCCGCGCTCCCGCTCGACGAGGCCCTCGCCGACGGCTGGGCGGTCCGCGAGGACGGCACCGTGCGCGCCACGGTCGACGTCCGGCCGTACGGCGGACCGGACGGCGAGGACTGGTTCATCGTCTCCGACCTGGGCTGCGCCGTCGGCGGCGCCGGCGGCATCGGGAAGAAGGACGAAGGGGTCGTCCTCGGCGTCGGCGGCGCCTCCACCACCCTCGCCGGCATCACGGTCCGCACGCCGGTCTCCTCCGCGCTCGACCTCGGCACCGGCTCCGGCATCCAGGCACTGCACGCCGCCCAGCACGCCACCCTGGTCACCGCCACCGACCTCAACCCGCGCGCCCTGGACTTCACCCGGCTCACCCTCGCCCTCTCCGGGGCCCGGGAGGCCGAGCTGCTGACCGGCTCGCTCTTCGAGCCCGTCGACGGCGACACGTACGACCTGATCGTCTCCAACCCGCCGTTCGTGATCTCCCCCGGCGCCGGCCTCACCTACCGGGACGGCGGGATGAGCGGCGACGACCTGTGCCGCACGCTCGTGCGGCAGGCCGGGGAGCGGCTCAACGACGGCGGATACGCCCAGTTCCTCGCCAACTGGCAGCACGTCGAGGGCGAGGAGTGGCAGGAGCGGCTGCGGTCCTGGGTGCCGCGCGGCTGCGACGCCTGGATCGTGCAGCGCGAGGTCCAGGACATCACCCAGTACACGGAGCTGTGGCTGCGCGACAGCGGCGACCACCGCGGCGACCCGGCCGCCTACCGGGCGGCGTACGACCGCTGGCTGGACGAGTTCGAGGCGAGCAAGACCCGAGCCGTGGGATTCGGCTGGATCACGATCCGGCGGAGCGAGGCCGTGGCCTCCGGCGCCGTCGAGCCCTCGATCGTCGTCGAGGAATGGCCGCACCCCGTCGAGCAGCCCCTCGGCCCCACCGTCCGCGCCCACTTCGAGCGCCAGGACTACCTGCGCCGCCACGACGACGCCGCGCTCCTCGCCGACAGCTTCACCCTCGCGCCCGAGGTCGTGCAGGAGCAGGTCGGACTGCCGGGCGCCGAAGACCCCGAGCACGTGGTGCTCCGGCAGAACCGGGGCATGCGCCGCGCCACCAAGGTCGACCACGTCGGCGCCGGGTTCGCCGGCGTCTGCGACGGCACGCTCAGCGCGGGCCGCATCCTCGACGCGATCGGGCAGCTGATGGGCGAGGACCCGGTCGTACTGCGGGACCGCACCCCGCAGGCGATCCGGCTGCTCGTCGAGGAGGGCTTCCTGATCCCCGGCTCCCTGCTGCCGGAGACGGAGCCGTCCGGGGCCGAAGGGAGCGGTGCTTGATACGGATCGAACTGGACGAGGCCTCGCTCGGGGCGACCCGGATCGCGATCAGCCCGCTGCGCGACGCGTTCTGCGCGATGCACCTCGCACAGCCCCACCGGCACCCCTCCTGGCCGTACCAGGAGTGGGTCGGGCAGGCGCGCGAGGTGTGGCGCGAGGACGACCGGCTCCGCCCGCTGTGGGACCTGTTCGTCCGGGAGCGGCACGAGGTCTCCGACTTCCTGCTGCCCCGGCCCTTCGGCACGGTCCACGTGCACGAGGAGCTCGCCGCGCTGCGGGCCACCGACCCGGAGTTCGTCCGCGCCCAGGTGGAGGTCTGCTACCCCGGCATGGCCGACGCGCCCTTCCTCCAGCCGTACCTGAAGGACCCGGAGGCGGCCTGCGCGGCGCTCGCCGACGCGTACGCCGCCTACTGGGAGGGCGCGATCGAGCCCTACTGGCCGACGATGCGCCGACTCGTCGAGGACGAAGTCCTCGTCCGCGCCAGGACGTTCGCCACCGAGGGCGTCGACGCGCTGTTCGAGGGCCTGGAGAGCCGGGGCCGGTGGCAGCCGCCCGTACTCGAACTGACCAAGCACATCGACACCGCGTACGCGCCCGGGGAGCGGCGCCTCGTCCTCGTGCCGCTCGTCTTCGCGGAGGGCTGCCGGCTCTACTCGACCGACGACCCCGAGGTCTTCGCGCTCTCCTTCCAGGCCCGGGGTGCCGCCGCGCTGCGCGAACCCGTCGAGCCCGTCGCCGAGGACCGGCTCGGGCTCATGCTCGGCCGGGGCCGGGCGGCGGTCCTGCGGGAACTGGGCGGACCCCTGACCACGGCCGGCCTCGCCGACCGGCTCGGCCTCGCGCCCAGCACCGTCTCCGAGCACCTGTCGGTGCTCTCGGAAGCCGGAGTCGTCACCCGTCACCGCGTCGGACGCTCGGTGTACTACCAGCTGACGGACACGGGCCGTTCGCTGCTCGCGCTCCTCGCCGGACAGGACGTCCTCACCGCCGTGGCCTGACGAGACCACCGCCGCGGCCCGACGATTCGGGGCCTCCCGAATCGATGGCCCGGCCCTTCCGCCCGCTCGTACCGTCCGGCGCATGCTCGCAATCGAGGCGGACGCGCTGCGCCGCACCTACACCAGCAGGACCGGATGGCCGAGGTCCCGGCGGACCGGGACCGAGGCCGTGCGCGGGGTCACCTTCGAGGTGGCGCCGGGAGAGCTGTTCGGCCTGCTCGGGCCCAACGGCGCGGGGAAGACCACCACCATCAAGATGCTCAACACCCTGCTGCTGCCGACCTCCGGCACGGCCCGGGTGTTCGGCCACGACGTGGCTCGCGACCCCGTCGCCGTACGCCGCAGGATCGGATACGTCTTCGGCGGCGACCGGGGCCTGTACGACCGGCTCTCCGCACTCGACAACCTCCGCTACTTCGCCGAGCTGTACGGCGTCCCCGCCCGCGACCAGAGACGCCGCATCGCCGAACTCCTCGACCTCGTCGGCCTCGCGGGCCGGGAGAAGGAACGCGTCGAGGGCTACTCGCGCGGCATGAGGCAGCGCCTCCACATCGCCCGCGGCCTCCTCCACCGCCCCGACGTCCTCTTCCTCGACGAGCCGTCCATCGGCGTCGACCCCGTCGCCGCCCGCGACCTGCGCCGCACCGTCGCCGACCTGGCAGCCGTCGGCACCACCATCCTGCTCACCACCCACTACATGGCCGAGGCCGACGAACTCTGCGACCGCATCGCCGTCATCGCCGGCGGCCGGATCCGCGCCCTCGGCACCCCCGACAGCCTCAAGTCCCGCGTCGGGGACCGGGACGTCCTCGACATCGAGGCGTACGGGGCGGGCGAAGAGGCCCTCGACCGGATCCGGCGGGTGCCCGGCGTACGGGGCGTGTCCGCCGAGGACCGGGGCACGGTCCAGACCGTCAGCGTCCAGACGGACCGCGGCGCCGAGCTGCACGCCCCCGTCCTGGCCGCCCTCGACGGCGTCCGGATCGGACGGGTCGTCAGCCGCGAACCCTCCCTGGAGGACGCCTACATCGCGATCGTGGAGGAGACGGCACGGACGGAGCAGCCCGTATGACCCGCGTCCCGCGCCTGATCGCGGTCGGGATACGCACCCACGTCTCGTACATGTCGCGCTCCCCGATCGAGATCACCTTCGCCGTCCTCGTCCCCCTCGTCTACGCCACCCTCGCCGTCTACCTGTTCCGCGCCGCCGGCGACCCCGACCGGCTGCTCACCGCCTCCGTCGGCGCCGGACTCATGGGCATCTGGGGCTCGGTCCTCTTCGGCTCGGGCGGCGCCGTGCAGAACCAGCGCTGGCTGGGCACCCTGGAGACCCTCGTCGCCGCGCCGACCCCGCTCGCGCTCGTGCTCCTGCCGATCACCCTCGCGACCGCCGTCATCGGCACGTACGCGATGGGGGCCACCGTCCTGTGGGGCGTCCTGCTCTTCGACGTGCCGCTCGACTTCGCGCACCCGCTGCTGTTCCTGGTCGCCGTCCCGGTGTGCGTGCTCTCGCTCGGCATGACGGGGCTCCTCCTCGCGGTGACCTTCGTCCTGCTCCGCAACGCCAACGCCCTCGCCAACCCGCTCGACACGCCGGTCTGGCTGCTGTCCGGGCTCCTCGTGCCGATCGACGTCCTGCCCGCCTGGACGCATCCGCTGTCCTGGGCGCTGCCCATGACCTGGGGCGCGCGGGCCGTGCACGCGGCGACCTCCGGCGGAGAGGTCGTCACGCCCCTGCTCACCGCCCTCGCCCTCGGCTCCGCATACGCCCTCGCCGCCGTCCTCGTCCTCGGCCGGGTGGAGCGCCGGGCCCGCGCCGCCGCCACCCTCGCCCTCGCCTGAAAGGCCACCGTCGGATGTTCCGCTTCCGGTGCCGACTCCTCGGCTTCCGCTTCCACGCCTCCTCCCGGCTGCTCGTGGTCGGCGGGGCGATCTCGTACCGCGCCCTGTTCAACTGGACGACCCCGCCCATGTTCATCGGAACACTGCTGGTCGGACCGCTCCTCCAGGTTTTCTTCTTCGTCTTCCTGGGCAGGGAACTCGGTGTCGCCGACGATCGTTTCCACCTCGTGGGCAACGCCGTCCTCGCAGCTTCCGCCTCCTGCGTGTACGGCGGCACGATGGCCGTCGCCAACGAGCGCCGGTACGGCACCCTCGGGGCCGTCCTGCTCTCGCCCCGGCGCCGGGTCCCGCTCTGGCTCGGACGAGCCCTCCCGTACGTCCTCAACGGGCTGTTCGTCAGTGCCTTCGTGCTCACCACCGCCGCGCTCGTCCTCGGGTTGCCCGTGCCCGCCGGGGCGCTCCCCGGGCTCGGTGTGGTGCTGCTCGCCGCGGCGGTCGCCTGCTCGGCCTTCGGGCTCGCGCTCGGGGCGCTCGGGCTGCGTTTCCGCGACGTGTTCCTGGTGTCGAACGTCGCCAGCTCGGTGCTGCTGCTCCTGACCGGTGCCGCCGTGCCGAGGGAGACGCTGCCCGCGTGGATGCGGGTCGCCGGCGAGCTGCTGCCGCTCACGCACGCGGCGGACGCGGCGCGCGGGCTGAGCGCGGGCACCGGCCTGGACGGACGCCTGCTCGGGGCCGAGCTCGGGGTCGGCGCCGGGTGGGGGCTGCTCGCCGTCGTCCTCCTCGCGGCCTTCGAGCGGGGGAGCCGGCGCCGGGCCACGCTCGACACGATGTGACGGCGGCGCGCTCGACGACGACGCGAAGGGGCGACGGCGCGATCCACGACGGCGTGAGGGGGCGACGGCGCGCTCGACGACGGCGCGAGGGCGCGACGGCGCGATCGACGAGGGCGCGAGGGACGACGCGAGGGGAGGGAGGGGTGGGGGCGGGGCGGGGGGAGGCCCCCCGAGGCCCCCCGGGGGGCGGGCCACTACCGGCCATCTTCGTGAAACCGTCCGGGCCGGCCCGCTCCGTTCACCCGGAGTTCGCGCTCCCGATGCCCGGGGGTGTCAGCCTCGGCCGTGCGGGGGGCGAACGCCGCACGTGAACGGGGACGGGGGACGGGCATGGAGAGCGGGCCGGCGATCTTCGCGGGGGCGGCGTTCACGCTGTTCGGAGGCGCGCTGCTGCTGTGGACCACCGTGCGGACGCTGCACCGTGAGCCCGTCGCGCACGGGGTCGCCCCGCGCACGGCGGTCGCCCTGACGAGTCTCTCCGGCGCCGTCTTCCTGGCCCTCGGCCTCTGGTGCTTCGGCCGCCTCTGATCACCTCCGCCGGCTCCGTCCGCGACCCCTCCGGCGACGGTGCCCGCCGGGACACCCGCCCCGCCCGTCCGGGAGTCCGGGCGGCAGGAATGCCAGGACTCGGGTTACCGTTCGAGTGGCCGTTGCGGGCTTTTGCCGTTTGACACGGGGGCGGGTTGTACCGTCACACTCCGCAGCGACGGGAGCGTCACCGTCCGTGCCGCTGCCGTGCGTGCCAGTGCCGTACGCGCCTAGAGAGTGTCGATCCGGAGAGAAGAGCGAAGTTGTCCCCGACCAGCGAGACCGCACACGGCGGCCGCCGACTCGTCATCGTCGAGTCGCCTGCCAAGGCGAAGACGATCAAGGGCTACCTCGGCCCCGGCTACGTCGTCGAGGCGAGTGTCGGGCACATCCGCGACCTCCCCTCCGGCGCCGCCGAGGTGCCGGAGAAGTACACCGGCGAGGTGCGCCGCCTCGGGGTCGACGTCGAGCATGACTTCCAGCCCATCTATGTCGTCAACGCCGACAAGAAGGCGCAGGTCAGGAAGCTCAAGGAGCTGCTCGCCGAGTCCGACGAGCTCTTCCTCGCCACCGATGAGGACCGCGAGGGCGAGGCCATCGCGTGGCACCTCCAGGAAGTCCTGAAGCCCAAGGTCCCGGTCCACCGGATGGTCTTCCACGAGATCACCAAGGACGCGATCCGCGAGGCCGTCGCCAACCCGCGCGAGCTGAACCAGCGCATGGTCGACGCCCAGGAGACCCGCCGCATCCTCGACCGCCTGTACGGCTACGAGGTCTCGCCGGTCCTGTGGAAGAAGGTCATGCCGAAGCTGTCGGCGGGCCGCGTGCAGTCCGTCGCCACCCGTCTCGTCGTCGAGCGGGAGCGCGAGCGCATCGCCTTCCGCTCCGCCGAGTACTGGGACCTCACCGGCACCTTCGGCACCGGCCGCGCCGGTGACGCCTCCGACCCGTCGCAGCTGGTCGCGCGCCTCGCGACGGTCGACGGCAGGCGCGTCGCGCAGGGCCGTGACTTCGGTGCCGACGGGCAGCTGAAGACCGCGAACGTGCTGCACCTGGACGAGGCGAACGCGCGGGCGCTCGCCGCCGCGCTCGCCGAGACCGCGTTCTCGGTGCGCTCGGTCGAGTCGAAGCCGTACCGCCGCTCCCCGTACGCCCCCTTCCGGACCACCACCCTCCAGCAGGAGGCGAGCCGCAAGCTGGGCTTCGGTGCGAAGGCGACCATGCAGGTGGCGCAGAAGCTGTACGAGAACGGCTTCATCACCTACATGCGTACGGACTCCACGATCCTCTCCGACACCGCCGTGGCGGCGGCGCGGGCGCAGGTCACGCAGCTGTACGGCGCCGACTACCTGCCGGAGAAGCCGCGCGTCTACGCGGGCAAGGTCAAGAACGCGCAGGAGGCGCACGAGGCGATCCGGCCTTCGGGTGATCGTTTCCGCACTCCGGCGGAGACCGGCCTCACGGGCGACCAGTTCAAGCTGTACGAGCTGATCTGGAAGCGGACCGTCGCCTCCCAGATGAAGGACGCGACCGGCAACTCGGTCACGGTGAAGATCGGCGGCCGGGCGGCCGACGGCCGGGACGCCGAGTTCAGCGCGTCCGGCAAGACGATCACCTTCCACGGCTTCATGAAGGCGTACGTGGAGGGGGCCGACGACCCGAACGCGGAGCTCGACGACCGCGAGCGGCGCCTGCCGCAGGTCGCCGAGGGCGACGCGCTGACCGCCGACGAGATCACGGCGGACGGCCACGCGACCAAGCCGCCGGCCCGCTACACCGAGGCCTCGCTGGTCAAGGAGCTGGAAGAGCGCGAGATCGGCCGCCCGTCGACGTACGCCTCGATCATCGGCACCATCCTCGACCGCGGCTACGTCTTCAAGAAGGGCACGGCGCTCGTCCCGTCCTTCCTGAGCTTCGCCGTCGTCAACCTCCTGGAGAAGCACTTCGGGCGGCTCGTCGACTACGACTTCACGGCCAGGATGGAGGACGACCTCGACCGCATCGCGCGCGGTGAGGCCCAGTCCGTGCCGTGGCTGAAGCGCTTCTACTTCGGTGAGGGCGAGTCCGGCGGTACGGGCGGCGCGGCGGACGCCGGGAACGGCGACGGCGACCACCTCGGTGGTCTGAAGGAGCTCGTCACCGACCTCGGCGCGATCGACGCGCGCGAGATCTCCTCCTTCCCCGTCGGCAACGGCATCGTGCTCCGCGTCGGCCGCTACGGCCCGTACGTCGAGCGCGGCGAGAAGGAGCAGGAGGGCCACCAGCGGGCCGACGTGCCCGACGACATGGCGCCCGACGAGCTGACCGTCGAGCTCGCCGAGGAGCTGCTCGCCAAGCCGAGCGGCGACTTCGAGCTGGGCACGGACCCGGTCAGCGGCCACCAGATCGTCGCCAAGGACGGCCGCTACGGCCCGTACGTGACGGAGATCCTGCCCGAGGGCACCCCGAAGACCGGCAAGAACGCGGTGAAGCCGCGCACGGCCTCCCTCTTCAAGTCGATGGCCCTGGACACGGTCACCCTGGAGGACGCGCTCCGCCTGATGTCGCTGCCGCGGGTCGTGGGCACGGACGCCGAGGGCGTCGAGATCACCGCGCAGAACGGCCGCTACGGCCCGTACCTGAAGAAGGGCACGGACTCGCGGTCGCTGACGGACGAGGAGCAGCTCTTCACGATCACCCTCGAAGAGGCCCTCGCGATCTACGCGCAGCCGAAGCAGCGGGGCCGGGCCGCGGCCAAGCCGCCGCTGAAGGAGCTGGGCACCGACCCGGTCAGCGAGAAGCCCGTGGTCGTCAAGGACGGGCGGTTCGGCCCGTACGTGACGGACGGCGAGACGAACGCCACCCTGCGCACCGGCGACAGCGTGGAGACGATCACGCCGGAGCGCGGTTACGAGCTGCTCGCCGAGAAGCGGGCCAAGGGTCCGGCGAAGAAGGCCGCCAAGAAGGCCCCGGCCAAGAAGACCGCGGCGAAGAAGACGACGGCGGCGGCGAAGAAGACCACGGCCGTCAAGAAGACCGCCGCGAAGAAGACGACGACGGCGAAGACGGCCACGGCGAAGAAGACCGCCGCCAAGAAGACGGCGGCGGCCAAGCCCGAGTGACCCGGGTAGGGGGGTGGGAGCGGTGCTCCCGCCCCCCTACGTTTGTTCGGGCACGGGCCGCGGGGAGCAAGGTCGTCCGGATAGGGTGGACGGATGACGCGAGCAGAGCAGCCAGACCGCCTGGGCGATGCGGAGCAGCCGGACCGCCTGGGTGATTCCGACGCCGCACTCGTCGCGGATTCCCGGGAGCGCGCCGTACGCGCCCTCCTGCGCCATCAGCCGCTGCGCCGGCTGTGGAGCGCCCACGTCGTCGGCGGCACCGCCGACGCCCTCGCCCTCCTCGTCCTCGTCCTCCTCGGCCTCCAGGCCGCGGTCGCCGAGGGCGCGCTCGGGGGCGGCTACCGGGGGGCCGCGTTCGCGGTGGCGGCCGTCGTCGGCGCCCGCCTCCTCGCCTCGGTCCTCTTCGGGGCCGTGCTCCTCGGGCCGCTGACCGCGCTCACCGGGCCGTCCGGTCCGCTCGACCGGCGCTGGACCATGATCGGCGCCGACGGGCTGCGGATCGCGCTGCTGATCATCGCGCCGCTGTGGATCGACTGGACCCCCGGCAGCGCCCTCTGGTACCTGCTCGGCACCGTCTTCGTCACCGGCGCGGCCGAACGCCTGTGGACCATCGGCCGCGAGGGCGCGGCGCCCGCGCTGCTGCCCGCCCCGCCGCTGGAGGGCGCCGCCGTACGGCCGCTGCCCGACCACCTCGGGGCGCTGCGCCGGCTGTCCCAGCGGACCTCCTTCCTGGTCGTGCCCGCCGCGGCCGCCGTCCTGCTCGTCGCCACCCTCGTCGGCAACCTGCTGGGTGCCGGGATCGACTGGTTCTCGCAGCACCAGGCGGCCCTCGGCTCGTACGTCGCCGCCGGACTGTTCGCCGCCTCCGTCACCGTCCTGTACGCGATGGCGCTGCCCGGCGGGCAGACGCCCCGGCCCCGCTCGCCCCTGGAGGGCCTGCGCCGGCCGACGCGGAAGACCGACGCGGACGAGGGCAGGGGCCGCACCGGTGTCCTGCCGCTGCTCGTCCTCGCCTCCGCCACCGTCGCCGGGGCGATCGCCGCGGCCGCGTCCCTCGCGGTGCTCGACGCGTACGACCTGGGCGGTGGGCCCGTCACGTACGCCCTGCTGATCCTGGCGCTGAGCGGCGCGACGGCCGTCGGCATCCGCACGGCGGGCTCCGTCCTGCCGGTGCTGTCCCGGCGCCGGCTGCTCGCGCTCGCGATCGCCGTCACCGGTGTCGCGCTGATCGCGATGGGCCTGGTCCCGGACACGGCGACCGTGCTGTTCCTCGCGGTCCTCGCCGGGTACGCGGCCGGGGTGGCCGCGAACACCGGCCACACCCTGATCGACCAGGAGACCGAGGAGCCCCGCCGGGCCCGGACCACCGAGCACCTCCAGGCCACCGCGCGCGTCGCCATGGGCCTCGGGGCGCTCGCCGCCCCGCTGCTCGCCGCCGCGATCGGGCCGCACCGGCTCGCCTCCGGCGACTTCGTCTTCGCGCACGGCGGGGCCGCCTTCACGCTCGCCCTCGCCGGCGCCCTGCTGCTTCCGGTGGCCGCGCTGGTCCTCGCGAAGACCGACGACCGGGCGGGCGTCCCGCTCCGCCGCGACCTGCGCGACGCGCTGCGCGGCTCCGACCCGGTCCAGGCGCCGTCCCCGACCGGTTTCTTCATCGCCCTGGAGGGCGGCGACGGCGCCGGGAAGTCCACGCAGGTCCAGGCGCTCGCCGAGTGGATCCGCGCCAAGGGCCACGAGGTCGTCGTCACCCGCGAGCCGGGTGCCACGCCGATCGGCAAGCGGCTCCGCTCGATCCTCCTCGACGTGTCGTCGGCGGGGCTCTCGAACCGGGCCGAGGCCCTGCTGTACGCGGCCGACCGCGCCGAGCACGTCGACTCGCTGGTCCGTCCGGCCCTGGAGCGGGGCGCGATCGTCCTCTCCGACCGGTACATCGACTCGTCCGTGGCCTACCAGGGCGCGGGCCGCGACCTGTCCCCGACGGAGATCGCCCGCATCTCGCGCTGGGCGACGGACGGTCTCGTGCCGCACCTGACGGTGGTCCTGGACGTCTCCCCGGAGACCGCGCGGGAACGGTTCACCGAGGCGCCGGACCGGCTGGAGTCCGAGCCGCCGGAGTTCCACGCGCGCGTACGGGCCGGATTCCTCGCCCTCGCCGCCGCCGACCCCAGCCGCTACCTCGTCGTCGACGCCGGCCAGGAGCCGGAGGCCGTCACCACCGTCGTGCGCCACCGGCTCGACCGGATGCTGCCGCTCTCCGAGGCCGAGGTGAAGGCCGCCGAGGAGGCCCGCCGGAAGGCCGAGGAAGAAGCCCGGCGCCTGGCGGAGGAAGAGGCCGCCCGCAAGGCCGAGGAGGAGCGCCTGGAGCGCGAGCGGCAGGAGCAGCTCGCGAAGCTCCGCGCCGAGGAGGAGGAGCGCAAGCGGCGCGAGGAGGAAGAGGCGCGCCGCCTGGAGGCCGAGCGGAAGGCCGAGGAGGAGCGCCGCCGGGCCGAGGAGGAGCGGCTCGCCGCCGAGGAGGAGGCCCGTCGCCTCGCGGCCGAGGAGAAGGCCCGCCAGGAGGAGGCCGAGCGGCTCCGCAAGGAGGCCGAGGAGGAGGCCCGGCTGCGGGCCGAGGCCGAGGAACGCCGCCTGGAGAAGCAGCGCAAGGCCGAGGAGGCCCTGCTCCGCGCCGAGGAGGCCCGCCGGATGGCCGAGGCCGCCGCGGCCGCGAAGGCCGCGGAGGAGGCAGCGGCGAGGGCCGCCGCCGAGAAGATCGCCGCCGAGGCCGCCGCGAAGGCGGCCGCGGAGCGTGCGGAGGCCGAGCGCGCCGCCGCGGAGCTCGCCGCCGCCCGGCGTGCGGAGGCCGCGAAGGCGGCCCGGGAGAAGGCCGCCCGGGAGCGGGACGCGGCGGAGAAGGCCGCGGCCGAGCGGACGGCGACCGCCGAGCGCGCGGCGGCGGAGCACGCCGCTCGTTCCGTCCAGGAGTCGGCGAGCGAGGTCACCGTGCCGACGCCGGTCGTGAAGCCGGACGCGCCGACGGTCTCCCCGGAGGAGGTCACCGTCGAGACGCCGGTCGTGCGGCCCGAGGAGGAGACCGCCGTCATGCCGCAGATCCGTGACCCCCGGGCCGTCGACGAGACCGCCGTGCTGCCTTCCGTACGGGACCCCCGGGCGTCCGCCCCGGCCGACCGGGTGCCGCAGGGCATCTTCCGGGACGAGCGCGACGGGCGTGACGGCCGTGACGAGCCGCACGGTGCGAACGACCGGACCCGGGAGCTGCCGCAGCTCGACGAGAACGGCCGGCCGCGCCGCCGCTCCGACTGGGCCGAGGAGACCCCGCTCGACGACCTCCCGACCCTCGCGGACGAGCTGTTCGGCCCGCACGACGACGAGGACGGGGGCCCGCGCCGCCGCCGCTGAGCCCCACGGGGGTGGAGCCAGCTCCACCCCCACTCCGGCAGCCTGCCCCATACCGCTGTGACCTGCGCTTTTCTAGCGTTCCCGGTATGACGACGACAGCAGTGACGGAGAACGGCGCCGCCCTCGCCCTGGCCGGGGTGAGCCGTACGTACGGAGGCGGGGCGCCCGCGCTCGACCGGGTCGACCTGGTCGTGCCGCGCGGGCGGCTCCTGGCCGTGATGGGCCGCTCGGGGTCCGGCAAGTCCACCCTGCTGCGCTGCGCGGCCGGGCTCGAACGGCCGACGGCCGGGCGGGTACGGATCGGGGGCACCGACCTCGCGAGCCTGAGGGCGGCCGGGCTGACCCGGCTCCGGAGGGACCGGATCGGCTTCGTCTTCCAGTCGCTCAACCTCGTCTCCGCCCTGAACGTGCGCGAGAACGTCATCCTGCCGCTGCTCCTCGCCGGGGCCCGCGAGGGCCGGGAGCTCGACGCCCGCGCTTTGGCCGGCCTCGACGCGGTCGGGCTCGCCGACCGGGCCGAGGACCGGCCCGAGAACCTCTCCGGCGGCCAGCGGCAGCGGGTGGCGATCGCCCGCGCCCTGGTCAACGAGCCCGAGGTCGTCTTCGCCGACGAGCCGACCGCCGCCCTCGACCCCGTCACGGCGGCCGGGGTCCTCGCCCTGCTGAGGCGCGCGGTCGACGAGCGGGGACGCACGGTCGTCCTCGTCACCCACGACCCGACCGCCGCCACCTGGGCGGACGAGGCCGTGTTCCTGGAGCGGGGCCGGATCGCGGGCCGCCTCGACCGTCCGGACGAGGCGGGGGTACGGGAGATGCTCGGCGGTTGCGGCGAGGCGGGGCGGCACCTGGCGGTGGCGCGATGAGCCGGAGCGGAGAACTGCCCGTGCGCCGGGGCGGAGAACCGCCCGTGCGCCGTTTCGGGAACCCCGCCGTGCGGTTGCTCGCCGCGCGCTCGCTGCGGGCCCACCGCAAGGCGTGGGCCGCCGTGTTCGTGGCCGTCGCCGTCACCTCCGCGCTGCTCGGTGCCCTGGCGCTCGCGCTCGGCTCGGTCGGGCTCGGCCACGCGCGCGTGGAGCGGTACGCCGCCGCGCCCGTCGTCGTCGCCGGGGACCAGGAGGTCCGCTGGACGGCCACGCCGTGGGGCAGCGAGCCGAGGACCGAGACGGCGGGCCTGACCGAGCGGGTACGGGTCCCCGAGGCGGCCGTCGCCGTCCTGCGGGCCGTGCCGGGGGTGCGGGAAGCGGTCCCGGACGACACCTTCGTCGTACGGGAAGGGGCCGCGCGGGAGGAGGCCGCGCGGGAAGGGACCGCGGGGGAAGGGGCCGCGCACGCGCACGCGTACCCCGGGCGTTCCTGGGAGGCGGCCCGGCTCGCCCCGTACCGGCTGACCGGCGGGCGGGAGCCCCGGCGGGACGGGGAGGCCGTCGTGGGCGCGGGCCTCGGCGCCGCCGTCGGGGACACCGTCGCCGGCCGCGAGGTCGTCGGCGTGGCCGAGGGACCGGACGCGCTGTACGTCACGGCGGGGGAGGCGCGGCGGCTCGCCGGGCACCCCGGTGCCGTCGACGCCGTCGGGGTCCTCGCCGAGCCCGGCGTCCCCGTGGACACCCTCCACGCGCGCGTACGGGTCGCCCTGGACGGGGCCGGGCTGAAGGACACCGCCGCCGGGCGGCCGCTGCGGGCCCTCACCGGGGACGGCCGGGGCGGCGCCGAGCACCTCGGCGCGCGGCCCGCGCGCGCGGATCTCCTCGAACTCCTCGCCGCCGTCGCCGCGAACCTCGTCCTGGTCGCCGTACTCGTCCTCGCCTCGCTCGTCGCGCAGGCCCTCCAGCAGCGCGCCGCCGAGCGGGAACTGCTGCTCTCGGCCGGCGCGACGCCCCGGCAGGTGCGGGGAGCGGCGGGCCGGGAGGTGACCCGTGTGGCGGGGGCGGCGGCGCTGCTCGGCGCCCTCGCGTCCGGGCCGGTGTTCCTGGCGCTGTGGTCGGCGCTGCGGGCCCGTGCCGGAGTCGTACCGGAGGGACTCGAACTGCCCACCCCGCCCTGGCTGTTCGCCGCCGCCCTCGCCGTCGCCGCCCTCGTGGTGGGCCTCACCCGCTTCGTGGTCCTCTTCGCGGTCCGCCGGCCGGGGCGCCCGGGGAAGGGCGGTGGCCGCCGTGTCGCCGGGATCGTGCTGCTCGTGCTCGGCGCGGGCGCGGCAGGGACGGCCTCGCTCCAGGGCGGCGACGCGGCCGCCGCCGCTGCCGGGGCGGCCGTGCTGACCCTGGTCGCCGGGTGCGCGCTGCTCGGGCCGTGGATCGCGGGGGCCGCGATGGCGGTCCTGGACCGGCCGTTCCGGCGGTGGGGCGGGGCGTCCGGGCGGCTCACGGCCGCCGGTGCGGCCGCGCACTCGCGCCGGCTCGGGGCCGCGCTCGTCCCCGTCGTCCTCGTCACCGCGTTCGCGCTGGTGCAGCTCTCGGCGGGCGCCACCGTGGAGCGGGCCGCGGCAGCGCAGGCGCGGGCCGCGACCACCGCCGACCTCGCGTTCACCGGCACGACGGCGGAGCGCGTGCGGAGGCTCCCGGGAGTGCGGGCGGCCACGGACGTGCTGCGTTCCTCGGTGGTCCTGGCCCGCACGGAGGCCGGAACGCCGCGCCTCGACCGGCTCCCGGTCCTCGGCGTGGACGCCGACGGGCTCGCGGGCACGCTCGACCCGGGCGTCGTCGCCGGCGACCTGTCCGGACTCGGCCGGCCCGGCACGGTCGCGGTGGGCGCGGACATGGCCGAGTCCCTTGAGGTGAAGCCCGGTTCGACGGTGGAGCTGCGGCTCGGAGACGGGACGCCGAAGCACCTGGAGGTGGTCGCGGTGTACGAACGGTCCCTCGCCCTCGGCGAGTTCCTGCTGCCGAAGACCGAACTGGCCCCGCACACCAGCGATCCGTACCCCGCGCGCGTGCTGGCGGCGAGCACGCACGGAACCTCCCCCGTCGTCCCCGAGGCGGTGACCCCTCCCGGGGCCGAGCTGAACGCGCTCGTCTCCGGCGGGATCGTCGCCGCGATCGGCGGGCTCACCCTCCTCTCCGTCCTGAGCACCCTCGCCCTGATCGGCGCCGGGCGGCGCGGCGAGCTGGAACTCCTGCGGCAGGTCGGCGCCTCGGCCGGTCAGCTGCGCCGGATGCTCGGCCTGGAGGCGGGCTTCCTGACCGCGACCGGCCTCCTCGTGGGGCTCGTGGTGGGCGCGCTGCCGCTGGCCGCGTTCGCCCGGGCGTTCACCGGCGGGCTGCCGTACCTGCCGCCCGCGCAGGCCGGCACGATCGCGGGCGTCGTGCTCGTCACGGTCGTCGCGGGGGTGTTCCTGCCGGTCGCCGTACGGAGGGGACCTACGCGTTGAGGTAGGCCAGGACGGCGAGGACCCGGCGGTGGCCGCCGCTGTCGGTCGGCGGCAGGCCGAGCTTCAGGAAGACGTTCCCGATGTGCTTGTGCACGGCCCGCTCGGTGATCACCATCGAGCGGGCGATCGTGCCGTTGTCGTGCCCCTGGGCCATCAGGGCGAGGGCCTCGCGCTCGCGGGGCGTGAGGGAGTCCAGCGGGTCGTCGCGGCGGCGGGCCATCAGTTCGGTGACGACCTCCGGGTCCAGGGCCGTACCGCCGGACGCGACCCGTTCCAGGGCGTCCAGGAACTCGTCCACCCGGCCCACCCGGTCCTTCAGGAGGTAGCCGACCCCGCGCGCGCCGCCGCCGAGGAGCTCGGCCGCGTACGTCTCCTCCACGTACTGCGAGAGCACGAGCACCGGCAGCTCCGGGAGCCGCTCGCGGGCCGCGAGCGCCGCCCGCAGCCCCTCGTCGCGGAAGCCGGGCGGCAGCCGCACGTCGAGGACGGCCACGTCCGGCCGGTGCTCCAGGAGCAGCGGCAGGATCTCGGGGCCGGTGGCCGCGACCCCGGCGACCTCGTGGCCGGACGAGGTCAGCAGCAGGACCAGGCCCTCCCTGAGGAGGGCGTTGTCCTCGGCGATCACCACACGCACGGAAGCTCCACTTCGATCACGGTCGGGCCCCCTTCGGGGCTGGTCAGTCGTACGGTGCCGTCGAGCGCGGCGACCCGCCGCCGCATGCCGGTCAGACCGGAGCCGCCGCCCTCGCCCGCCTCGGCCCCGCCGCGGCCCTCGTCCCGCACGCGCACGCGTAGGGCGGCCGGTTCACGGGCGAGGGAGACGGAGGCGCGGGCGGCACCGCTGTGCTTCGCGGCGTTCGTGAGCGCCTCGGCGACCACGAAGTACGCGGCGGCCTCGACGGCGGCGGGGGCGCGGGGGCCGTCCTGCGCGTGGTCGCCGAGGCCGGTCACCGAGACCGCCGTCTCCAGGCCGCTGCTCGCGGCGAGCGCCCGTACCGCCCCGGTCAGGCCGCGGTCGGTGAGGATCGGCGGGTGGATGCCGCGCACCACGTGCCGCAGCTCGGCCAGCGCCTCCTCGGCCTGCGTCTGGGCGTCGTCGAGGAGCTTGCGCGCGGTCGCGGGGTCGGAGTCGTACGCGCGCCTCGCGAGGCCGATCCGCATGGACAGCGCCACCAGACGGGCCTGCGCGCCGTCGTGGAGGTCGCGCTCGATCCGGCGCAGCTCGGCGCCGTGCGCGGCGACCGCGCCCGCCCGGGTGGCCGTGAGCTCCTCGATGCGGGCGGCGAGGGCGGCGTCCCGGACCGCCGACGGGGCCGGCGTGAGCAGCGCGCGCGACCAGTCGGTCGCCAGGCGCGCGAGCCGGCCGATCAGCGGCAGCAGCACCGGCCGCCGTCCCGCGAGCCCGGTCCAGACGCCGTCGACCAGGAGCGCGGGCACCGCGAGGACCAGCGAGAGGTACCAGAGGACCAGGCCGTACAGCAGCTGCGCGGCGGCCCAGAGCAGGTCCTGCCGGGTCCCCGGGTCGCCGACCGCGGTCCGCACGCGCGCGGGGAGCGGGCCTTCGAGCGGCAGGTACGCCTCCGGGACGGCCGTCCCGGTCCACGCGGCCGTCCGGCGCCGCTCCCAGCCGGCGAGGCGGCGCAGCAGCAGCACGCTCTCGGGGAGCACCCCGGCGCCGATGACCGTGAGGGTGAGGAGGGCGGTGAAGAGGACGACGCCCGCCATCAGGTAGCAGAGGAGGGAGACCGCGGCGCCGACCGTGAGGTGGCGCCACGCCCTGACCGCTTCCTTGATCACCTCGCGCATGGAGCCAGGGTAGGCGGCGGTTCCGGGGCAGGCGGTGGAGCGGGCTACACCATCGCTCCGGGAGCGGGCACGGCTGTGCGGGGGCCCGGCGGGGACGAGCATCGAGGAGTGCTCGGGAGCGACCCGAGAACGACCGAGAACCCATCCACCGCACGGAGGCATCCCATGCGCGCCCTTCTCTGGCTCCTGCTCGCCGCGAGCGTCCTGGCCAACGTCTTCATCAGCTCCTTCGCCGGCTGGACCGGAGCCCTCCAGGTCGTCGGGAGCGTCTGCACCGGCGCGGTCCTGCTCGGCTCGGCGGCCGGGCTGTGGCTGACCAGGCCGCGCGGCGGGGCGTGAGCGGTCGTCCACAGCCCGGCGGGGCGCGGGGCGAGCGGTGGTCCACAGCCTGGGGAGAGCTCGGGGCGAGCGGGTTTTTTCCACAGCCCGGGCGGGGCCCGGGGCGGTGGTTGTCCACAGCCCGGCGGGGGTTGTCAGAGCGCTGCCCCACAATGGAGGACGTACCTGAGGAGGGGCAGACATGGCCGTATGGGACGACCTGGTCGGACAGAGCCGGGTCGAGGAGCAGCTCTCCGCCGCCGCGCGCGACGCCGACGCGCTCGTGACCGCCCACGCCGCCGGAGAGCCGGCCCCCGAGGCCTCCAAGATGACCCACGCCTGGCTCTTCACCGGCCCTCCCGGGTCCGGCAGGGCGACCGCGGCGCGCGCCTTCGCCGCCGCGCTGCAGTGCGTGAGCCCCGACCGGGCGCTCGGCGGGGCCCCCGGCTGCGGCTTCTGCGACGGCTGCCACACGACCCTCGTCGGCACCCACGCGGACGTCGAGATCGTCCGTACGGACCTGCTGTCCATCGGCGTGAAGGAGACCCGCGACCTCGTCCGGCGCGCCCAGCTGTCCCCGGCGGGCGGCCGCTGGCAGGTCATCGTCCTGGAGGACGCGGACCGGCTCACCGAGGGCGCGGGGAACGTGCTCCTGAAGGCCGTCGAGGAGCCCGCGCCGCGCACGGTCTGGCTGCTCTGCGCGCCCTCCCTGGAGGACGTGCTGCCCACCATCCGCTCCCGCTGCCGCCACCTGACGCTGCGCACCCCGCCGGTGGAGGCCGTCGCCGACGTGCTCGTACGGCGCGACGGCATCGAGCCGGAGGCCGCGCAGGCCGCCGCCCGCGCCACCCAGGGCCACATCGACCGGGCCCGGCGGCTCGCCACCGACGAGCGGGCCCGCGCGCGCCGGTCCGTCGTCCTCAAGCTGCCGCTGCGGGTCGACGACGTCGGCGGCTGCCTCAAGGCGGCCCAGGAGCTGGTCGACGCGGCCGCGGAGGACGCGAAGCAGGTCGCGGAGGAGATCGACGTCAAGGAGACCGAGGAGCTGAAGGCGGCCCTCGGCGCGGCGCAGGGCGGACGGATGCCGCGCGGCACCGCCGGGGCGATGAAGGAGCTGGAGGAGCGGCAGAAGCGGCGCAGGACGCGGACGCAGCGCGACAGCCTGGACCTCGCGCTCACCGACCTGACCGGCTTCTACCGCGACGTCCTGGCCCTCCAGCTCCGCTCCCGCTCGGCCCTGGCGAACACGGACGTGCGGGACGCGCTGGAGCGGATCGCCCGCGACACCACCCCCGAGCGCACCCTCCGCCGCATCGAGGCGGTCCTCGCCTGCCGCAAGGCCCTCGACCGGAACGTGGCACCCCTGCTCGCGGTGGAGGCGATGACGATGGCGCTGAGAGGCTAGAGCCCGCCCCGGCCGGACCCGACGGGCGATTGGACACGATCCGTACCGGTCCGGATACGCTCCGGGAATGGACTCCAGGCGCTTGCTCCGTACGTCCGCCACGGCCCTCGCGGCCGCCGGGCTGATCCTCTCCGGCTGCTCGGGCGGGAGCGACGCCGCCGCGCCCCGGACGACCGCGCCGGCGTCCGGCTCCGCCGCCGCTCCCTCGTCCGAGGCGCCGAAGCTGAAGAAGTACTACGGCCAGAAGCTGAAGTGGCGGGACTGCGGCGTCGAGGGCTTCCAGTGCGCCACCCTGCGCGCCCCGCTCGACTACGCGAAGCCGGACGGGGAGGAGGTCGAGCTCGCGGTCTCCCGGGTCCGGGCCACCGGCCCCGGCAAGCGGCTCGGCTCGCTCCTGGTCAACCCGGGCGGCCCCGGCGGCTCCGCCGTCGGCTACCTCCAGGGGTACGCGGGCATCGGCTACCCGGCGCCCGTCCGCGCCCGCTACGACATGGTGGCCGTCGACCCGCGCGGCGTGGCCCGCAGCGAGCCCGTGGAGTGCCTGAGCGGCCCGCAGATGGACACGTACACGCAGGTCGACCAGACCCCCGACGACCCGGCGGAGGTCAACGCGCTCAGCGCGGCCTTCAAGGACTTCGCGGCGGGCTGCGAGAAGAAGTCCGGGCGGATCCTGGGCCACGTCTCCACCGTCGAGACGGCCCGTGACATGGACGTCCTGCGGGCGGTGCTCGGCGACGAGAGGCTCACGTACGTGGGGGCGTCGTACGGCACCTTCCTCGGCGCCACCTACGCCGAGCTCTTCCCCGCCCGGGTCGGCCGGCTCGTCCTCGACGGGGCGATGGACCCCTCGCTCTCCGCGCTCGACCTCAACCGGGACCAGACCGGCGGCTTCGAGACCTCCTTCCGCGCCTTCGCCGCCGACTGCGTCCGCAGGAAGGGCTGCCCCCTGGGCACCGGGTCGGTCGCCGAGGCCGGGACGGCGCTGAAGAAGTTCTTCCGCGACGTGGACGCCAAGCCGGTGCCCACGGGCGAGAGCCGCGCGCTCGGCGAGTCCCTCGCCACCACCGGAGTGATCGCCGCCATGTACGACGAGGGCGCCTGGCCCCAGCTGCGCGAGGCCCTCGCCCAGGCGATCGGCGGGGACGGCTCCGGCCTCCTCACGCTGGCCGACAGCTACTACGAGCGCGAGGCGGACGGCTCGTACGCCAACCTCATGTTCGCGAACTCCGCCGTGAACTGCCTGGACCTCCCGCCCGCCTACCAGGGCCCCGCCGACGTGGAGAAGGCCGTCCCGTCCTTCGAGAAGGCCTCCCCGGTCTTCGGCGCGGGCCTCGCCTGGGCCGCCCTCAACTGCACCCACTGGCCCACCCCGCCCACCGGCCGCCCGCACCGCATCACCGCCGAGGGCGCCGCCCCGATCCTCGTCGTCGGCACCACCCGCGACCCGGCCACCCCGTACCACTGGGCCCAGTCCCTCGCCGGGCAGCTCTCCTCCGGCACCCTGCTGACCTACGAGGGCGACGGCCACACCGCGTACGGCCGGGGCAGCGACTGCATCGACACCGCCATCAACACCTACCTCCTCGAAGGCACCCCTCCCGCGGACGGAAAGCGCTGCTCGTAGGCCTGATCCGGGGGTGGTCGGAGCACCTCCGGAAACTGTGTAGACTTGGCGACGCTGCGGCACCCACCATGGGAACACGCAGCGGTGCCGCCTTAGCTCAGTTGGCCAGAGCAACGCACTCGTAATGCGTAGGTCTCGGGTTCGAATCCCGAAGGCGGCTCAGAGAAACCCCAGGTCACATTTCCCGTGACCTGGGGTTTTCTGTTGCTCGGCCTTGCGCTGGAGGGGGACGGGCTTCGCGGTGGCCTCGGCGGCGCCGTGTCGGAGATCGTGCGGCCGGATCGGCGGGAGCCGATCGGGGCCATGACCGGGACGAGATCCCGAAGGTGCTCAAGCACGCCTGCGCCGCCGCCACCCAGGACATCGCGAAGGAATGATTCCTGGAGTTCTGCGAGACGCGGGGAAAAAGTATCCGGCGATCGTGCGGTTGCGGGAGAACGCCTGGGGCGAGTTCGTTCTCTTTCTTCGATTCGACATCGAAACAAGGCGAGTCGTATGCACGGCGAACGCCATCGAGTCGGTGAACGCGCATACGGGGCAGGGGCGTTGGCGGGAGATGCGCGGACTGAGCCGGGTAATCAGGGCTTGTAATCGTGTGGGGGTGGGTCAGCGGGGTGTGTCGTTGTGGATGAGCTTGTTGCGGATGTTGGGGGGTGGGGGGTGCT